>NZ_JBIVUG010000004.1:0-776409 GCF_044757065.1 Actinosynnema sp. NPDC091369
GCTGAACGCCTTCGAGATCGCCTTCGACGGCCGCCTGGCCGCCGGACGCAAGTAGCCCTCTTCAACCCGAGTTACACCGCTCGTTTGACAGACCCCTCCAGCCCCGACTGGTCCATTTCGTGATCGGTGTGTCCGGCGTCGTTGATCAGTAGGTCTCGGCGTTCGAGCTAAGCGCCTGACCAGAAGTCTTGTCCGTAACGCTCGGGTAGCCAGGGTGAGGTCCAGGGTGCGGCGGTGGTGAGTGTCTGTTCGTCGGTGCGGTTGTGGAAGTAGGCGTGGGTCTGTCGGACGCGGTCGGCCATGGTGGCGCCCTCGCCGCCGGTGCCCATCCACAATCCGAGCACGTCCTTGCGGCCGTCCACGGTGAAGGATCGCGGCGGTGCAGACCGGCCTAGTGGCGACCTGCCCATCACGGATTTGACCACGATCGCGTCGAGAAACAGTCACGCGATGGTCGGCAGCGGCGGTCGGTGTGACATGGCGCTGCGGTCGGCGGGACACGGCGGCTGGGGGCGGCGGGCGGCTGCGGGCTGCGGTCTGCTGGCGGCGCGAGGAGGTGGGCGGCGGGCGGGTGATGGCAGGGGCCGGCGACGGCAGGCGGCTGGCGGCGCCACGACCCGCGGGCGGTGGCGGCGGCAGCTCGGGGCGGGTGACGGCGAGTTCGGCATCGGCTCGCTGTGTCTCGCGGTAGCGGTGTTGGGAGGTGGTGAGGGCGGGTGGCGGCTGTGAGGTCGAGGGCGGCGAGGTCGGCTGCGGTGGTGGTGGCCCCGGTGGCCCCGGTGGCGGCGATCAGGTGAGGCCGGGTCGTGGGTGGCGGGCGGCAGGTGTGAGGGCGGGGCGGTGTTTGGAAGGGGCGTGGTCGGAGGGGTGGGGGTAGGTCGGGTGGGAGGAGGCGGATCAGGGCGGGGTGGTGTGGGTGAGCAGGCGGGGGGTTGGGGGCGTCGTCTTTGTTTCAACCGACGTCTGAGGGCACTGGAAACAGGGTTTTGATTGATGGGGATGTTGTAGTTCACCCGTTCGTGGAGGCGCGCGGCACGTGCCGGATGGCACCTCCGACAGTGGCCGGGCTGCACTCCCGCGGCCGCTACCAGCGGCAATAGCGTCGCCGGCATGACGTTCCTGATGCGGTTCGGTGCGGTTTGCGGCGTGTTGTCCGGGCTGTCCATAGCCCTGCCCGGGGCGGTGGAGGGGTTTGTCGGGGAGACGACGACCACCAGTCTCGTGATCGGGCTGTCGCCGGCGCTCGCGGCGCCGCTGGTCACCGCCCTCTTCCTCAGACAGCCGCGCACCACGCTCGGCACGGTCGGGTACGTGGTGAGCTTCGTGGGGCTCGGGTTGTTCGGCGGGGCCGCCTACTCCCTCAACATCGTGCTGTTCCACCTGGACCAACCGACGCTCGCGGCGCCGAGCGTGGCAGTCCTGACCGGCAGTGCGGTGATGTTCGCGGCCGGCGCGGTCCTGTTCGCGATCAGCATGATCAAGTCGCACGTGCACCCGCCGGTGCCCGTGTGGACGTACGCCGTCGCCCTCCCGGTCTTCACCTTCGCCGCACGCCTGCCGGACACCCCGCTCACCAGCGCCCTGCACGTCGTCGTCGGCGTGACGCTGGTCTGGCTCGCCCGATCGGTCTACCCGGCCACCCGCCCGGCCAGCACCACCAGCAGCACGATCACGGCCAGCGCCGCGTAGGGCACGTACACCCGGGGCCTCCCGCGCGTCCCCGCCCACGTCAGCACCACCGACGCGGCCCACACCAGCGCGGTCCCGCCGGACGCGACGATCATCGGCATCCGCCCGTACGAGCACACGCCCGACACCGAGTAGTCACAGCTGCCCGTCGGGGTGAACGCCATCAACCCGTACACCATCGCGACCGGCGCGAGAACGCACAGCAGCACCGTGCCGAGCACGGCCCAACCCCTCATGGACCCGCACGGTAGCAGCACCGCCGTGCGGGTCCACAAAGGACTCACTCCTGCGTCACGGCGTCCAGGGCGCGCTCACCGCCCAGCTCACGTCCGCGTCGTACGACGTCGGGTTGTCGTACGCGTGGGCACCGCCGTTGACCGCCACCCACACCTCCTCCGCGTAGTGCCGCACGCTGGCACCGAGCTCGTTCACCGACACCAACCGCACCCCGCCGACGCCGGGCTGGGCGCAGAACGTCGCGTCCCGCCGGAACAGGTCCGTGCCGTCCGACGCCGCCAACCGCACCCGGAACGCCGAGTGCCGCAGGTACTGGCCGGGGAGGTTGCGCGACTCGAACGAGTAGCACGACGGCTCGGCCAACCCGCGCCGCACGACGAACGTCGCGTCGGCCTTCAGCAACGCCGAGCTGCCCTGGTTCACCACGTCGGTCCGGGCCAGGCCGTCCTGGTGGCGCAGGTAGCGGTCGGTGAAGCCGGCGGTGGTCACCCGGAAGGACCGCGCCTGGTCCAGCGGCAGGTCCGCGCCGCTGCGCCAGAGCGGCACGACGGCCGCCCAGGTCGTGTCGGCCGCGAAGCTCGTCGCGCTGTCCCACGGGTTCGTCCCGCCGGACCGCGCCAGGTACACGCCCTCCTGGTAGTGCCGGATGAAGTGGCCGGGCAGGTTGCGCGACTCCAGCACCGTGCCGCCGGCGCCCGCACGCACGCAGAACGTGGCGTCGGACGCGAACGCCGCCGACCCGTCGTTGGCGTCCGACCGCACCCGGAACGCCGAGTGCCGCAGGAACCGCCCGGGGAAGTTGCGCGACTCGAACGACAGGCACGCGGCGTCGGCCAACCCGGGCCGTGCCCAGAACGTGGCGTCCAGCCGGCCCAGGTCGTCGGTGATCACGTCGGTGCGCGCCACCCCGTCCCGGTGCCGCAGGTGCCGGTCGGTGTAGCCGGCCGTGGTGACGCGCAGCGAGATCGCCTCGCCGCGTCCCACCTCGGTGCCCACGGCGAGGGCCAGCACCCGCTGGTTGACCTCGCGCACCCGCGCCTCGGAGACCTTCAGCACCTGGCGGTCGTAGGTGTAGAAGCCGTTGACCTCGTTCTCCACGTCGTACGGTTCGGTGTAGACGGACGCGGACAGGCCGCGGGTGTGCACGAACCGGCCGACCTCCTTGGTGATCTCCACGTACCGCCCGGTCAGCGAGGTCTCGTCGGGGAACAGCTCGCCGTACGCGAACCCGGCTCCCGGCTGCCACTCGTGGCCGACGATCCGCCGGCCCAGGCCGCCGAACTCGCCGAGCACGGCGACCCGGTTGGCGTCGGGCTGCCGGGTGGCGCCGGACATCTGGTAGGCGTGGTCGTCGATGATGTCGCCGTTGCCCGGGTCGGGGTCGGAGACGCAGCAGTTGGAGCCCGAGTTGTGGTTGATCAGCCGGGTGGTGTCGATGGACCGGACGAGGTTCACGATCCGGCCGGCGTCGTACTCGCCCCAGCCCTCGTTGAACGGCACCCACTGCACGATCGACGTGATGCCCTTGAGCTGGTCGACCACGCGGCGCAGCTCGGACTCGAAGTTCGCGCGGCCGTTGGGCACGTCGTCCACGGCGTCGAGCGACGGCATGTCCTGCCACACCATCAGGCCGAGCCGGTCGGCGTGGTAGTACCAGCGGGCGGATTCGACCTTGATGTGCTTGCGCACCATGTTGAAGCCGAGCGCCTTCTGCCGCTCCAGGTCGAACCGCAGCGCGGCGTCGGTGGGGGCGGTGTAGATGCCGTCCGGCCAGTAGCCCTGGTCGAGGGTGCCGAGCTGGAACACGAACTTGCCGTTGAGCAGCGGGCGCATCACGCCGCCGACCATCGCCTTGCCGAGGGACCGCATGCCGAAGTAGCCGGTGACGACGTCGCCGCCGAGGGTGACGCGCAGGTCGTAGAGGAACGGGTCGTCCGGTGACCACAGCCGCGCGTTGGGCACCGGGACGCGCAGGTGCGCGCCCGTGGTGCCGGTGGCGGTGCCGACGACGCGCCCGCCGGTCAGCACTTCGGCGCGCACCTGCTGGCCCGCCGTGCCCTGCACGACCAGGTCGAGCACGCCCGCGGGCACGTCCGGGGTGGTGTCCAGGCGCGTGATGTGGTTGGCCGCCACCGGTTCGAGCCACACCGTCTGCCAGATGCCGGATGCGGCCGTGTAGAAGATCCCGCTGGGGCTGCGGCGCTGTTTGCCGATTGGATACAGGCTACCGTCTACAGCCGACCGTACACCGACGATCACCTCGTTGTCTCCGGCGCGCAGGGCGTCGGTGATGTCGAACGAGAACGCGTCGAAGCCGCCGGTGTGCGTGCCGACGCTGACGCCGTTCACCCAGACGCGGGTCTCCCAGGTGACCGCGCCGAAGTTCAGCTTCACCCGGCGACCGCTCCAGCCGGACGGCGTGGTGAACGTGCGGCGGTAGAACATGTGGTCCTCGTGCCGCTTGATCCCCGACAGCGCGGACTCGATCGGGTACGGCACCAGCACGCCCTCGGCGAGCGGGCGGCCGAACGGCGGCGAGGACAGGTTGGGCGCGCCCGCGAACTCCCAGACGCCGTTGAGGGTGAGCCAGTCCGACCGGACCAGCTGCGGGCGCGGGTACTCGGGCAGCGCGTTGGTCGGTGACACCTGGCCGGTCCACGGTGTCGTCAGGGGCGCCGGTTTGGGCTGCCAGACGGCCGCGGCGGCGGTGCCGGGCAGCGCGAGGACGAGGGTGCTCAGGACCAGCAGTCCGGTCAGGCCGGACAACAGCTTGCGCATGGTGGCTCCACGATCGGCAGGGTGTGCGGTGACGTGGGTGCTCTGGTACTCGTGACCTGGGTCACTTGCAGTTCTTACATCGTTGGTACAACGTTGTAAAGCGGTGCCCCGGCCGGCTACGATCCCGGTCGTTCCCGAGAATGGCCCCGTCCGGCCATCGATCCGCAGAACGCAGAGCACCGGAGGCGCCGCTTGGCCACGCTCAAGGACGTCGCCGCGCTGGCCGGCGTGTCGGTGAAGACGGTGTCGAACGTGGTCAACGGCTACGCGTTCGTGAAGCCGGAGAACCGCCGCCGGGTCGAGGAGGCGCTGACCGCCACCGGCTACCGCCCCAACCTGGGCGCGCGCAACCTGCGCCGCGGCCGGACCGGCTTCGTGGCCCTCGTGCTGCCGGAGCTGGTCGTGCCGTACTTCGCCGAGCTGGCCGGGCTGGTGCTCGGCGCGGCCCAGGAGCGGGAGTGGAACGTCCTGATCGAGCAGACCCTCGGCACGCGCGAGGGTGAGCGGGACACGCTGGCCTCGCTCGGCCCGCACATGATCGACGGTGCGATCGTGAGCCCGGAGGCGTTGCAGGCGCGCGACTTCGGCGAGCTGGCGCCGGGCATCCCGGTGGTGATGCTCGGCGAGCACTCGGTGGACCTGCCGATCGACCACGTCGGCATCGACAACGTGGAGGCGGCGCGGGCGGCGGTGGCGCACCTGGTCGGCCTCGGCCGCACCCGGATCGCGGCGATCGGCGCGCACCCCCACCGCGGCACGGCGGCGCAACGCGTGGAGGGTTACCGGAAGGCGTTGGTCGAGGCCGGCCTGCCGGTGCGGGACGAGCTGGTCGCGACCGCGTTGAACTACCACCGGCGGGACGGCGCGGTGGCGATGGCGCGGCTGCTCGCGGCGGACGAGCCGCCGGACGCGGTGTTCTGCTTCAACGACCTGCTGGCCGTCGGCGCGGTGCGGGCGGCGGCGGAGCGGGGCGTGCGGGTGCCCGACGACGTGGCCGTGGTCGGGTTCGACAACACCGAGGAAGGCGCGTACAGCCTGCCGTCGTTGACCACGGTCGCGCCGGACAAGGCGGCGATCGCGCGGGCGGCGGTGGACCTGCTGCGGCGGCGCGTGGACGACCCGGAACGGCCGCCGGAGCACGTGCGGACGCCGTTCTCGTTGGAGGTCCGGGAGAGCACGGGTGGCGGCGCGGGGGCGTGACCGCCATGGAAATTCCCGATCGGATGGACTCGGTGCCATTCCCCGGGTTCTTCGGTAACCAATACATCCACTAGTTGGACAGGGCTTCACCTGCACTGTCGTGGTCGGACGCCTCCGGGCCGCGGCGCGACGGGGCTCCGGCCGCGCCACCGGGCGTACACGCCGGGGATGGCCACTGATCACCTTCGGCGTGTACGCAGTACCGGAACGCGTTCTTCCCGGCCCTGCACGAAGGAGAGCCGATGTCCCCACTGACCCGACGAACGCTCATCGCCGGCGGCATCGCGAGCGCCGGCGTGACGGTCCTCGCGCCCACCACCGCGAACGCCATCTCCTACCCGTTCACGCTCGGCGTCGCCTCCGGTGAGCCCGCCGCGGACGGCTTCGTCATCTGGACGCGCCTCGCGCCCAGCCCGCTCAACGCCGACGGCCTCGGCGGCATGGGCAGCGCCTCGGTCCCGGTGGAGTGGCAGGTCGCGACGGACCAGCGGTTCACCCAGGTCGTGCGCAGCGGCTCGGCGACCGCGGTCCAGTCGTGGGCGCACAGCGTGCACGTCGAGGTGACCGGGCTGGAGCCCGGCCGCGAGTACTTCTACCGGTTCCGCGCCGCCGGGCACATCTCCCCCGTCGGCCGCGGCGTCACCGCGCCCGCGGTCGGCACGAGCCCCTCGCTGACCATGCTGTTCGCCTCCTGCGCGCACTACGAGGAGGGCTACTTCACCGCGTACCGGCGCATGGCCGAGGAGAACCCGCACCTCATCCTGCACCTGGGCGACTACATCTACGAGGGTGGTGCGACCACCACCAAGGTGCGCCAGTTCGCGCCGTCGGCGGAGATCGCGAACCTGGCCGACTACCGGGTGCGGCACGCGCAGTACAAGACCGACGTCGACCTCCAGGCCGCGCACGCCGCCGCGCCGTGGCTGGTCGTGTGGGACGACCACGAGGTCGAGAACAACTACGCGAACCTGGTGCGCGCGAACACGTCCCCGGCCGGTGACTTCAAGGCGCGCCGCGCGGCGGCGTACAAGGCGTACTACGAGCACATGCCGTTGCGCCCGGCGCAGGCGCCGGTGGCGGAGAACATGCAGCTGTACCGCCGGGTCCGCTGGGGCGGCCTGGCCACGTTCCACATGCTCGACACCCGCCAGTACCGCGACGACCAGGCGTGCGGCGACGGCACGAAGGTGTGCGCGGAGGCCGACGACCCGGCCCGCACGTTGATCGGCGCCACGCAGGAGGCGTGGTTGCTCGACGGGATGCGGCAGAAGCTGGCCACCTGGGACTTCCTGGGGCAGCAGGTGTTCTTCGCGCAGAAGCTCGCGTCGGCCGACGGCGCGAAGTCGATGGACTCGTGGGACGGCTACAGCGCCAACCGGGGCCGGTTGCAGCGCGGCTGGGACGCGGCGGGGCTGCGCAACACCGTCGTGCTGACCGGTGACGTGCACCGGTCGTGGGCGGCCAACCTGATGAACGACTACGCCGCGCAGGACCGGGTCGTCGGCACCGAGCTGGTGACCACGTCCGTCACCTCCGGCGGCGACGGCAGCGCCACCGACACCGGCGTGTCCAGCCTGAACCCGCACGTGAAGTTCTACAAGAACCTGCGCGGCTACGTCCGGACCGTCACCACCGCGACCCAGCTGAACGTCGACTTCCGCTTCGTGGACCGGGTCACCACGCGCGACTACCCGGTCCGGACCTTGCAGAGCTACGTCGTCCAGGCCGGCAACCCGGGATTGCAGGCGCCATGAGGGATGTGAGCGGGATGAAGAAGCTGATCACGATGGGCGCGGCGCCGGCGGTCGCGGCGCTGATGCTGCTCGGCGCGGGTACCGCGTCGGCCGCCGTCACGTGGGCCGCCGCCAACAGCACCGCCACCGGCGACCAGGACAACGCCGCCGTGTCCGCCGTCCGCAACGGCTGGACCGCCGCGGTCTGGGAGGACGACCGCGACGACGCCACGCCCACCGACCCCGTGCACAGCGACGTGTGGGTCCGGCTGTTCAAGGACGGCGTGTCCCGTTACGAGAAGAAGCTGTCCACCGGCGGCACGGGCAACTGGCGGCACGTCCAGCCGGACGTGGCCGTGCACGACAACGGCACGGCGGTCGTCGTGTGGGCCGACGACGGCGAGGGGAACGGCTACTACAACATCCAGGTGCGGGTGCTGAACACCAGCGGCACCGTCACCGGATCGGCGCGGGCCAACGCCAACACCGACGGCCAGCAGCTGAACCCGGCCGTCGCCGCCGACCCGGACGGCACCGGTTTCGCCGTGGTGTGGGAGGACAAGCAGACCTCCACGAACGCGACGGTCCGGGTGGCCGGGTTCGCGTCCGTGACGTCGAAGACCTACGAGGCCCAGGTGCACACCTCGGGCGGCACCCACCAGCGGCCGGACGTGGCCATGGGCGCGGCGGGCAACGCCATCGTGGTGTGGGACGAGGACGGCGACGGCAACGGCGCCTACAACATCGGCCGCAAGGTCCTGACCCCGTCCGGCGGGGTGAAGGTGGCCCAGGGGGTCGCCAACGTCAACGGCGACGGTCAACAACGCCGACCGGTCGTGGCGGCCAACTTCAACGGCGACCACGTCGTCGCGTGGGAAACCGATCACACCGGCACGGCCCAGGTGGGCGTGCGCTCGTTCGCGGCGGGTGGGGCGGCGCGGACGGAGGCGGACGCGCTGCTGCCGGGAACGGACCCGCAGATCGGGATCGACGACCAGCTCAACGTCGTGGTGTCGTCGGTGGAGGCCCAGGACGTGGTGACGCAGGGCCTCAACGCCGACGGGACGGTCGAGGGCCGGCTGCCGCCCCAGGTCACCGTGTCGACGGCGACGGGCAGGCAGGACGAACCCGCGCTCGGCGTGGACGCCTGGGGCCAGATCACCGTGGTCTACACCGACGACAACGACGGCAACGGATTCGACCAGATCTACATGGGAACCGGCCTCATCAACAGCACCTGGTAAACCGAGTCAGCATTTCGTCCACTGACCCAATCCAATTGCACATCGGATCCGCAGCCATACCGCAGAGGCTCGATTTGACGTGGGTTCGGGTGCTTTAGGCTGGTCGAAGCCGGCAGGTCCGGCGGGACGCTTTTCCCCGCCGGACCTGCCGGCTTTGGCGTGCCTGGAGTGCCCGTGAGGGCCCCGTGTCACATCGAGCCGGACTCAACCCCTGAGCCGCTCGCACCCACCGAGCCGGGCCCAACCACCGAGCCGAGCAGTGAGTCGCCCCACACGACCCGGCCTGACGTGCGATCTTGTCGGTCCCGTTCGGACACTGGAGCCGTGAGCACCCCTCTTCTCGTCTCCCCCACCCGCATCTACGTCGAGCCCGCCGCCGCCGACCTCCCGCGCGGCAGGGAAGTGCTCAACCGGTTCCCCGAGGCGGAACGCGTCGAAGTGGACAGCCACTGGCGCATCCCCGAGCTGCACGGCGACGAGGCCAACGCCCGGCGCTGGGTGCGGATCAAGCAGGAGGCGCTGGTGCTGGGGGTCAAGAAATCCCTCAGCGCTCGACCCAACGGCCGGTCGGCGCACTTCATCGCGCCGTCGACGGCGAACGGGTGCGCGATGGCGTGCGCGTACTGCTACGTGCCGCGGCGCAAGGGGTACTCGAACCCGATCACGGTCTTCGCGAACATCGAGCAGATCACCGGGTATGTGAAGCGGCACGTCGGGCGGCAGGGGCCGATGGACGAGCCGGGTCAGGTGGACGACTCGGCGTGGGTGTACGACATCGGCGAGAACTCTGATTGTTCGGTGGACGCACTGGTGAGCGACAACGTGCGCGATCTGGTGGAGCTGTTCCGGGGGCTGCCCACGGCGAAGGCTTCTTTTGCGACGAAGTACGTGAACCGGGAGCTGTTGGAGTGGGATCCGCAGGGGCGCACGCGGGTGAGGTTCTCGCTGATGCCCGAGCGGACGGCGAAGCTGCTGGACATCCGGACCAGCTCCATCGGCGAGCGGCTCGCCGCGTTGGACGACTTCCGGGCGGCGGGGTACGAGGTGCACGTGAACCTCAGCCCGGTGGTGGTGCACGACGGGTGGTTGGAGGACTGGCGGGAGCTGTTGGAGGCGTTGGGTGACGCGTGCTCGGCGGCCACGCGGGAGCAGTTGGCGGCGGAGATCATCATGCTCACCCACAACCAGGCGCTGCACGAGGTGAACCTGCGGTGGCACCCGCGGGCGGAGGAGGTGTTGTGGCGGCCCGAGTTGCAGGAGGTGAAGCGCAGTGAGGGGGGTGGGGTGAACGTCAGGTATCGGCGAGGGCTCAAGCGGGGGTTGTTGGACGAGTTGCTCGGGGTGGTGGAGCGGAGTGCGCCGTACTTGAGGGTTCGGTATGCGTTCTGAGGGCGCCACGAAAAGACAAGAAAAAGATGAAAAGCGTCCTCGCCGGACGGGCAGATCAGCAGGATGACCCCAACCACTGCGAAAAGTCCCTGTTTCGTCGTGGGTCGGGTTTCGTGTCATCCCACCGACCCCCCTCCGGGCTACCACACGCGTCAAGGACGGACATCAGTGAAGGCCGCGGGTATCGCTCGCACGAGCCCTCCTTGACACGCGCGGTAGGGCAAAGCCAGGTCGGCGTGATGACACGAAGCCCTTCTACTGGGAAAGGGCGTGCCGGTGGAGTCAGCGGGGGTGGTGGGTGGCGGTGAATTGTTCGGCCAGGGTTTTCGGGGCGCGGCACAGCCAGGCTTCGGTCAGGAGTTCGGCCAGGTCGTCGGTGGTGATGGGGTCCAGGTGGACGAGGACGGCGGCGTAGTTGTCGAGGTGGGGGATGGTGAAGTAGACGGTCGGGTCGTCGGCGAGGAGGGCTTCTTTCGCGCCGAGGTCCGGGACGCTGGCGGCGAGGATCGGACCGGAGGGGACGGCCGGGTCGTTCTTGCGCAGGGGGCGGTCCCAGGCGAACGGCTTGTCCTTGACGCGCCAGGCCGGGCGGTTGTCGTAGGTGGGGCGTTCGGTGACCTCGGGCAGGGCCATGGCTATGCGTCGCACGTCGTCCCAGGTGGCCATGGGTAGAGAGTAACCGGGTTGACCGTTGGTTAGGCCAACGTTTATGTTGGTTGAACCAACATTGGTGCAACCAACGGAGTTGTGATGATCGAGCCCTTCACCCTGGACGTGCCGCAGGCGCAGTTGGACGACCTGGCCGATCGGCTGGCCCGGACGCGGTGGCCGGAGGAGTTGCCGGATGCCGGGTTCGACTACGGGTTTCCCCTGGCGGAGGTGCGTGCGCTGGTAAACCGGTGGGTGGACGGGTACGACTGGCGGCGGTGCGAGGCGGAGTTGAACGCCTGGCCGCAGTTCACGACCGAGGTGGACGGCCAGCGGGTGCACTTCGTGCACGTGCGGTCGGAGCGGGAGGACGCGTTGCCGCTCGTGCTGGTCCACGGGTGGCCCGGGTCGGTGGTGGAGTTCCTGGACGTCATCGAGCCGTTGTCGCGGGACTTCCACCTGGTGATCCCGTCGATCCCGGGGTTCGGGCTGTCCGGGCCGACGACCTCGCGGGGGTGGGACGTGTACCGGGTGGCGCGGGGGTTCACCGAGGTGATGGGCAGGCTCGGGTATCGGCGTTACGGGACGCAGGGTGGTGACTGGGGGTCCTCGATCGCCAGGGCGATGGCCGTCGTGGCGCCGGAGAACGTGGTGGCGGTGCACCTGAACTACCTGCCCACGCCGCCGGTCGAGGGGGTCGAGCTGTCCGAAGAGGACGATCGGCGGTTGGACCGGATCAAGGCGATGATGCGCGACCGGCCCGGTTACCAGGTGTTGCACGCGACCCGGCCGCAGACGGTGTCGTACGCGTTGACGGACTCCCCGGTCGGCCAGTTGGCGTGGATCGCGGAGAAGTTCGTGGAGTGGGTGGACCCCGCGTCGCGGATCGACGTGGACCGGGTGCTGACGAACGTGATGCTGTACTGGCTCACCGGGACGGCGGGGTCGTCGGCGCGGTTGGCGAAGGAGACGGGGTTCGTGTCGGACCCGTGCCCGGCGCCGGTGGGGGTGGCGGTGTTCGCGCACGACATCGTGCGGTCGGTGCGGCCGTTGGCGGAGCGGGTGCACCCGGTCGAGCACTGGAGCGAGTTCGCGCGGGGTGGGCACTTCGCGGCGATGGAGGTGCCGGAGCTGCTGGTCGGGGACATCCGGGAGTTCTTCGCCGGACGGTCGTAGGCGGACCACTCGGGCACCGGGTGGTGCCCGAGTGGTCGAGAGGTCAGTAGGCGGCGTCCAGGCGGGCGCGCTGGTCGGCCGTGAGGTGCAGGTCGACGGCGGCCAGGCTCTCGTCCAGTTGGGCGACCGAGGAGGCGCCCACCAGGGGGATCACCGGGACGTCGCCGCCGATCAGCCAGGACAGCACGACCTGGTTGACCGTGGCGCCCGTTTCGGCGGCGACCTCGCGCACGGCGGCCAGGCGGGGTGCCGTGCCGGCGTGGTCGTGGTCCGGACCCAGGGGCTTGTCGTCGCGCACGTAGCCGCCGGACAGCAGGGGCGAGTAGGCGACGAGGGTCAGGCCGGGCTCGGAGCGCAGGTAGGCCAGCAGGTCACCGCTGACGACGCCCTGGTTGCCGTCGGGCGAACGCCTGCCGGGACGGTCGGTGCGGGCGCGCAGGTAGCTGTGGTGGTACTGGAGCACCTCGTAGCCGGGCAGGCCGGCCGCGGCGGCGAGGGTGCGGGCCCGTTCCACCCGCCACGACCAGTGGTTGCTGACGCCGAGCAGGCCCACGGTGCCCTCCGAGACCAGCTCGGCGAAGCCCTCGACGGTGTCCTGCAACGGCGTGAGCGGGTCCTCCACGTGGGCGTAGAGCAGGTCGAGCTTGTCCACGCCCAGCGCTTCGCGGCTGCGCTCGGCCGACTCGCGGATCACCTTGGCGGACAGGCCCTCGACGTTCTCCGCCTTGGCCGTGTCGGCGAACGCGAGCCCGGCGGCGTTCGGCCGGCCGCCCAGCTTGGTGGCGATGACGACCTCGGAGCCGACGCCCCGGCTGCGCCGCCACCGGCCGAGCAGCGCCTCGCTCTCCCCGCCCTGGCTGGCGTTGTACCAGAACGCGTAGTTGTTCGACGTGTCGATGAACGTGCCACCCGCCTCGACGTACCGGTCGAGGATCGCGAACGACGTCTCCTCGTCGGTGGCCGTGCCCATCAGCATCGCGCCGAGGGCGAGCACGCTCACCTCCCGGCGCGTCTTCGGGTCCTGGCCGATAGTGCGGTATTCCATTGCGGGTTTCCTCCCAGGCTGGACAACTGCGGGGCCGACGTTAGCGAAGAGCGGACAGCGCGGACATGACCAGATCGGCGAGTTCCGCGGCGATCTCCGGGTCGTGCGCGCGGACGGTGAGCTCCGGTGTCGGCCTCAGGACGACCTCGACGGTCACCGGGAAGTCGGTCCGGTCGGAGAACCACCAGTCCAGCGCCTCGACGCCGGTCAGCCGGTCGAGGTCGGCGAGGACGTGGAAGTCGGTGTAGTTGAACACCGCTTCGAACGGCGGCCGGCCGAGGTCCGCGGTGAGGCGGGCCAGCGGGTAGCGCAGGTGCGGGTGGTGGGCGCGTTCGGCGTCGAAGGCCGCGCGGGCCAGGGACTCCAGGTCGGTCGTCCTGGCGCGCAGCGGCACGCAGTTCAGGAACAGGCCGAGCAGGCGCTCGACGCCGTCGAGGGCGGGCCGGTTCGACACGACGAGGCCGGTCACGACCTCGTCGGAGCCGGTCAGCTTGGCCAGGGCGGACAGGTGGGCGGCCAGGTAGACGCTCTTCGGCGGCACGCCGAGCCGTGCCGCGAGGTGGCGGACGCCGGTGACGACGTCGGCGGGGACGGGCAGTCGCACGTCCGGTTCGGCGCCCGGCTCCCCCGCCGAGCCGAACGGCAACCCCGGCACCGGGTCGCCGACCACCGAGCGCCAGTAGGCCGCGGAGGTGTCCGAGGTGTCCTCCGACGTGACGAAGTCGCGGAACCGGAACGGGGGCAGCGGAGGTGGTGGGGGTGCGGGGGCACCGGTTTCCCGGTCGTAGGCCAGCAGCAGGTCGGTCATCAGGGTGGCGAAGCTCCACCCGTCGATCACGGAGTGGTGCACGGACACCGACAACCGGAACGTGCCGTCGGCGGCGTCGTGCACGTGGCAGCGGGCCAGTGGGGCGCGGGTCAGGTCGAACGGTTCCGCCCACCGGCGGCTCCACCACCGGCGCACGTCCTCGTCCGGCAGGACGTCGAGCGGGATGCGCGCCGAGGGGTGCACCACCTGGGTGGCGTCGTCCAGGTTGAACGACGTGCGCAGGACGTCGTGGCGGGCGGTCAGCCCGTCCAGCGCGCGGCGCAGCGCGGCCAGGTCGAGGCGGCCGGCCAGGCGGACGCTCGCCAGGTCGTGGTACAGCGTCGGGTCGCCGGTGGACAGGCACTCCAGCAGGATTCCGTACTGCATGGCGGAGACCGGGTACACGTCGTCCGGTGCCGCGGTGGTCGGCGGGGGTGGCGCGGGTTCGGCCGAGCGGGCGAGGTCGGCCAGGACCGGTGAGCGGTAGAGCTGTCCCACGGACAGGTCCAGGCCGGCGTCGCGGGCGGCGGCGACGGCGCGGACGGCGAGCATGGAGTCGCCGCCCAGGCCGAAGAAGCTGTCGTCGGGGCCGATGCCGGACACGCCGAGCACCTGTGCCCACACGTCCGCCAGGCGTTGCTCGTCGGGGGTGAGGGGTGTGGGGGTCGGTGTCGTGGCGGGTGTGGGCAGGGCGAGGCGGTCGAGTTTGCCGTTCACCGTCACGGGGAGGGTGTCGAGCAGCACGAACGCGGCGGGCACCAGGTAGCCGGGCAGTCGTTCGGCCAGGCGGTCGCGGTCCGGCGGGGTTCCCACGACGTAGGCGACGAGTTGCTGCTCCCCCGCCTGGTCGCGCACGACGACCGCGGCCTCCGTGACGCCCGGCTCGTCCAGCAGGGCGGCTTCGACCTCGCCCAGTTCGACGCGGTGGCCGCGGAACTGGACCTGGGCGTCGCGGCGGCCCCGGTAGAGCAGTTCGCCGTTGGGCAGGCGGGTCGCGTAGTCGCCCGTGCGGTAGAGCAGGCCCGGTCCGAACGGGTTGGGCACGAACCGCGTGGCGGTGAGGCCGGGTCGGTCGAGGTAGCCCAGGGCCACACCCGGCCCGCCGACGTACATCTCCCCTTCGGTGGTCGGCCGCAGCCGGTCGTCGAGCACGTGCACGTCCAGGTCGGCGAGCGGGCGGCCGATCGGGCTGGACGACGGGCCGTCGGCGCGGGTCATGGTGCGCGCGGTGACGTGCACGGTGGTCTCGGTGATCCCGTACATGTTCACCAGGCGCGGTGCGGTGTCGCCGTAGTGGTCGAACCACGGGCGCAGGACGGCCGGGTTCAGCTCCTCGCCGCCGAACACGACCAGCCGCAGGGAGGTGGCCGGGAACCCGGCGGTCGCGGCGGCGGTGACGAGCTGGCGGAACGCGGTCGGCGTCTGGTTGAGCACGGTGACGCGTTCGGCGCGCAGCAGGGCGAAGAACGCCTCCGGGTCGCGGGCGGTGGCGCGCGGCACGACGACCAGCCGTCCGCCGTGCAGCAGCGCGCCCCAGAACTCCCACACGGAGAAGTCGAACGCGGCGGAGTGGAACAGCGTCCACACGTCGTCCGGGCCGAACGCGAAACCCGGCCTGGTGACGTGGAACAGCCGGCTCACCGCCCGGTGCGGCACCACGACGCCCTTCGGCCGGCCGGTGGAGCCGGAGGTGAAGATGACGTAGGCGGCCTCGGCGGGACGCACGTCGGGCGCGTGGTCGGGGCCGTCGGGCGCGTCGACCGGGACGAACGACTCGGCCAGGTCGCGGAACCGCTCGTGGCCGACGAGGAGGGTGACGCCGGCGTCGGCCAGGACGGCGCGCAGCCGCGCGGGCGGGTGCTCGGGGTCGAGCGGCAGGTAGGCCGCGCCCGCTTTGAGCACCGCCAGCACCGCGATCACGAGGTCCGCGGTGCGCTCGGCGCACACGCCGATCACCGGTCCCGCGCCGACGAGCCGGTGCGCCAGGCGGTTCGCGGCGCGGTCCAGCTCGGCGTAGGTGAGCGAGCGCGTCCCGTCGGTCACCGCGATCCGGTCGGGGTGGCGGGCGGCGGTGGCGGCGAAGTCCTCGTGCAGGCACCGGGTTCCCGGCGAGCGGATCGGTGTCCGGGGGTCGGTGGTCGCTTCGGCGAGGAGGTCCAGGTAGGCGTCGACCCAGCCGTCCACAGTGGACTTGTCGAGCAGGTCGGTGTTGTACTCGGCGGTGACGGACAGCGCGTCGCCGACCTCTTCGAGCTCCAGGACCAGGTCGAACTTGGCGGTGCCGTTGTCGAGCGGCAGCGGTTCGGCGGTGAGGCCCGGCAGGTCGGGTCCGGTGCGGCGTGCGCCCTGGTGGGCGAGCACGACCTGGACGAGCGGCGGACGTGCGGGGTCGCGGTGCGGGACCAGGGCGTCCACCAGGCGGTCGAACGGGACGTGCTGGTGCTCGAAGGCGGTCAGCGCGGTGCGCGCAGTGTCGCGGAGCGCGTCGGCGAAGGTCGTGCCGGGGGTCGGGGTCAGGCGCAGCACGACGGTGGTGGCGAAGAAACCGATGACGTCTTCGAGGTCGGGGCTGGGTCGGCCCGCGGCCGGTGAGCCGACGAGCAGGTCACGGCGGCCGGTGAGGGCGTGCAGCAGGACGGCGAACGCGGTGAGGTGCACCGCGTAGGGCGTGGTGGCGTGTTCGCGGGCCAGCCGTTCGACGGCGCGGCGCAGGTCGGCCGACGCCATCCGGGTGGTCCGGCGGCCCCGGTAGCGCTGTGCGGCGGGGCGTGGCCGGTCGGTCGGCAGGTCCAGCACCGGCGGCGCGTCGGTCAGCCAGGGCGTGGCGGCTTCGGGGAGTCGGCGTTGCCAGCGCACGAAGTCGCCGTACCCCGCTTTCGGTGGCGGTGGTGTCACGCCCCGGTAGTGGGCGGCGAGCGCGCGGTCGAAGTTGTCCAGGGACCAGCCGTCCGAGACGAGGTGGTGCAGGACGACGAGCAGCACGTGGTCGTCCTCGGCGAGGCGGAACAGCGTCGCCCGCAGCAGTGGTGGCGCGGTCAGGTCGAACGGTTCGGCGGCGGCGGCTTCGAGGTTCGCGGTGCCGTGCTCGACGGCCAGGTCGACTTCGGCGGTGTCGACCACTTCGGCGACGAGCTCGCCGCCGCGCAGGTGGAAGCCGGTGCGCAAGGTGTCGTGGTCGGCCACGACGGCGTTGAGCGCCTCGCGGAGCGCGGTGACGTCCAGCGGTCCGCGCAGGCGGGTGGCGGCGGGCACGGTGTAGGCGGCGTTCGCGGCGGCGTCGAGCTGGGTGAGGAACCACAGGCGGCGCTGGCCCGCGGAGACCTCGTCGTTCGGGCCGCCGGTGGTCAGCCGGGGCCGGTCGTCGGGGTGGCCGTCGGCGATCAGGCGGGCGACGCCGGCGACGGTGTGGGCGGCGAAGAACTCGGGCACGGGGACGTGCACGGCGAACTCGTCGTGGACGCGGGCCAGCAGGCGGGTGGCCATGAGGGACGTGCCGCCCAACGCGGTGAACCCGTCGTGCCGGCCGACCGGGCGGACGCCGACGACCGTCGCCCACAACTCGGCCAGCCGCGCTTCGACCTCGCCCACCGGCTCCTCGTAGGGCAGGTCGGCGGGCCGGTCGACGGTCGACGCGCGCAGGGCGGCCCGGTCGACCTTGCCGTGGGCGGTGAGCGGCAGGGCGTTCAGCGGCACGACCACCGACGGCACCAGGTAGTGCGGCAGCTTGCGGCTCAGCGCGTCCCGGAGGCCGGTCGTGGGGCCGACGACGAAGGCGACCAGCCGCGCGTCGGCGTCGTGGCCCTGGACGACGACCGCGCAGTCCCGGACGCCGGGCAGCAGGCCGAGCTGGTGCTCGACCTCGCGCGGTTCGACCCGGTGGCCGCGCACCTGGACCTGGTCGTCCACGCGGCCCAGGAACTCCAGCCCGTCCCGGCCGCGGCGGACCAGGTCGCCGCTGCGGTAGAGGCGCTGCCCGGTGACCGGGTGCGGCACGAAGCGGGCGGCGGTGAGGCCGGGCTGGTCGAGGTAGCCGCGCGCCACCCCGGGGCCGCCGATGAACAGCTCGCCCACGTCGGCCGGGCGGAGGCCGTCGAAGACGTAGGTGTCCACGCCGCGGAGGGCGTGACCGAGGGGTGGTGGCCGGTCGGACGGGACGGTGTCGCCGAGGGTGGCGAAGACCGTGGTCTCGGTGGGGCCGTAACCGTTGAGGAAGATCCGGCCGCGGCTCCAGCGTTCGGCGACCTCCCGCGAGCACGCCTCGCCGCCCACGGACAGCACGCGCAGGTCGGGCAGGTCGGCTTCGGGGAGGACGGAGAGCAGCGACGGCGGGGAGAACAGGGTGGTGATCCGGCGGTCGCGCAGGAAGTCCACCAGTTCGGGGCCGTCCACGGCGGGTGGGAGGACGACCGTGCCGCCGGCCGCGAGCGGGGCGAAGACCTCCAGCACGGAGGCGTCGAACGTCATCGCGGCGAACTGGAGGAACCGGGTTCCCGGGCCGAGCCGGAACGGTTCGCGGACCGCCTCGACGAGGTGGACGACGTTGCGGTGCTCGACCATCACGCCTTTGGGGCGGCCGGTCGAGCCGGAGGTGTGCAGCACGTAGGCCAGGTCGGTGGGCGCCACGTGCGAGGTGCCGCGCGGGCCTTCGTCGGTGGGCAGGACGACGTCCGGGCCGGGGTCGCGGGCGATGACCACGACCGGCTTGGCGTCGGCCTTCACCGCGTCGAGGCGTTCGGCCGGGTGGCGCGGGTCCAGGGGCAGGTACGCGCCGCCCGCCTTGAGGACGGCCAGCAGCGCCACGACCAGGTCCGGTTCGCGGTGCAGGTGGACGCCGACGAGGGTGTCCCTGGTGACGCCCCGGGCGCGGAGGGCTCCCGCCAGGCGGTCGGCGCGGTCGTCCAGCTCGGCGTAGGTGAGGCTGGACGTGCCCTCGACGGCCACGGCGTCCGGGGTGCGCCGGGCTTGGGCTTCGATCAGCGCGTGGACGGTCATGGGGCTCCGTTCAGCGCTCGGCGGATACCGGCGGCCAGGTGGTCGACGTGGGGTGGTTCGAGCGCGCTCCAGTGGTCACCGGGGGTGGGGTGGATGTCGACGTGCGCGTACATCGGGGTGAGGGCGGCGCGCGGTGTTCGCTCGGTGAGGAAGAGCGCGGCGCGCGTCGGCGCTGGTCCGGGGGTGTAGCGGAGGATCGCGCGGAGGGTGGCGTAGTAGACGTCCGGCTGGTTGCGTTCGACGTAGTGGCGGGTGGCGCCGGCGACGATGTCGGGCACCGCGCCCAGCGCTCGACCCTGGGTGTCCGGGACGTGGCCGTCGATGCCGATCAGGGTGGCAACGGGGAGGTGGCGGGCCATCTCGTGCGCGACCGTGACGCCGGTGGACCAGCCGCCGACCAGGTAGGGGCCTTCGGGGTGGTGGCGGCGGACGAGGTCGACGTGGTGGGCGGCGACCTCCTCGATGGTGGGGAGGGGGCCGGGCGGTTCGAGGCCGAGGACGGGCCGGTCGAGCCGGGCGGCCAGCTCGCGGTAGGCGGCGGAGGTGCCCGTGCCCGGTGCGGCGAGGAAGAGGGGTACGCCGTCGGTGACGTCGTTCAGCGGCACGAGCCCGGCGGTCGTGGGGGTGTCGTGGACGAGCTCGACCAGGCGTCCGAAGGTGGCGCGGGTGGAGAAAGTGGTCAACGGCACCTGGATGCCGGTGCGGTCGCGCACGCGGCCGAGCAGGTGCACGAGCATCAACGACTCTCCGCCGAACCGGAAGAAGTCGTCGGCTGCGCGCACTTCCCCGACCCCGAGCACTTCGCACCAGGCTTCGGCGAGCACCCGCTCCCACCGGCCCGCGCTCCCCGCCTGGCCCTCGCCGGCCGTCTCGCTCAGTGTCGAGTGGTCGGCAGACGCCGACGATCGGCCCGACTCGCTGGTGGAGATGACCGCCGACGGCGGGAGTGTCGAGTGGTCGGTGGGCAGGGCGGCGCGGGTGGCCAGCAGCACGGTGTGGTCGGGGTTGCCCGGTGGGGTGGCGTGGGTGGCGTTCAGGCCCACCTCGGTCAGCGCGGTCAGCCAGGAGGTCCGGTCCAGGTGAGGTGAGTCGCGGCCGTCGGTGGCGGTCCACCAGCCCGGGGCCAGGCCCCAGATCAGGTGGCTCCAGCGGTCCGGGCGGGTGACCTCGACCAAGGCCAGCCAGCCGGTCGGGGTCAGCAGGCGGGTCAGGCCGCGCAGCGCACGGCGCAGGTCGGGGGCCACGTGGACGACGTTGTGGGCCACGACCACGTCGTAGGTGCCCGGGGAGTCCGGCAGCCGGGTGATGTCCAAGGTCGAGAACCGCAGGTCGTGCCGCCCCGCCAACGGCTGCAACCGGGTCATCGCCTGCCGCACGCGCAACGGGCTCACGTCGGTCACGTGGTACGACAGCGCGTCCGGCGCGTCGGTCAGCAGGCGGTCGGCGAAGTCGCCGCGGCCGGCGCCCACCTCCAGCACGCGGCGCACCCGGCCGGCGCGGAGGGCCGCCGCCAGGGCCGCCAGGCACGGCTCGGCGTCGCTCACCGAAACGTCGTTCGCCGCGTACCCGGCGCTCACGAACCCGTCGTCCCCGTCCGGGAACAGCACCGACACCGGGTCGCGGCGACCGCTGAACACGTCCGGGTAGGACTCGACGCAGTGGCGCACCAGGTCGCGCAACCCGGCGACCTCGCCGAGGTGGTCGTGCTCGGCGAGCGCCCGGGACACCCGCTCCTCCACGTCGGCCACCGGACCGCCGTCGGTCAGCCACCCCTCCTCGGCCAACGTCCGCCGCACGAACGACGCCAGCCGGGGCAGCGGCCCATCAGCCGGGAGGCCGGTCAGCGCGAACCGACCCAGCAACCCCGCGCAGTACCGCGCCAACCGCGCCCGCAGGTCCGGCCGCGACGCCAGCGACGGCACCGGTGACGGCCACCGCAGGCCACCCGGCAGGTCGATCGGCGTGGTGATCGGCCTCGACTCGAACGGGTGATGCGGCAACGGCACCTTGCGGGCGCCCGTCCGGGCCCACGCCACCTCGACGCCCCGCTCCCACAACCGCCCCACGGCGTGCAGCACGTCGTCCGGCTCGCGCCCCAGCATCGGGATCGCGCCCGGCACCAGCCGGGTCATCGACGTCCCCGGCCCCAGCTCGACGACCGTCGGCACGCCCGCCACCGCCGCCACGCCGAGGTCCAACCGCACCGGCGCGCACAGGTGCCGCACCCAGTACTCCGGCGACCTCACCTCGTCCGGATCGGCCCGGTCGCCGGTCACGTTCGACACGAAAGGCAGCCGCGGGCGGGCGGTCGGCGTCGACTCCAGGACCTCCCGCAACCGCACGGCCGCGTCCCGCATCAACGGCGAGTGGAACGCACCACCGGTGTCCAGCACCCGGCACGCCACGCCCCGCCGCCGCAACTCCCCCTCCAGCGCCGCGACGGCGTCCACCTCGCCGGACACCACGACCTGCCCCGGTGACCGCACCGCCACGACCAGGCCGGGACCGACGGGCCCCGGGTCGCCGAACACCGCGAGCATCCGCCCGGCCGGCGCCTCCCGCATGGCCCGCCCCCGGGCCGCCACCAGCGCCACCGCGTCGGGGAACGTCCACAGCCCGGCCACCGCCGCCGCCACGTACTCCCCCACGCTGTTGCCGAGCATCGCCACCGGCGTCACGCCCCACGCCCGCAGCTGCGCCGCCAACCCGTACCCGAGCACGAACAGCGCCACCTGCTGCACCTCGGTGTCCCGCAACCACTCCGGGTCCACCTCGGGCGAGAACAGCGGCGTCAGGTCCACTGTGGACGAGTCGACCACCCGCCGGAACTCCGGCAGCCGCTCGTACGCCGTCCGGCCGATCCCCCGCCGCAACGCGCCCTGACCGGGGAACAGGAACGCGATCCGCGGCCGTTCCGCGGCCTCCACCGCGTCGAAGGGAGCGCGCAACGCCTCGGCGGCCGACGCGGCGTCCGGCACCACGTGGGCCGCCCGGTACCGGAACCGCCGCCGTGCGGCCAGCGTCCGCTCGGCGGAACCGACGTCGTCCACCGCCCCGGCCAGCGAGCCGCGCAGCGCGGTCAACGCCGACGGGCTCGCCGCGGACACGAGCAGCACCCGTGACCCGGCCGAACGCTCGACCTCCCCCTCCGGCGCGGCCCCGAGCACGACGTGCGCGTTCGTGCCGCCGATGCCGAACGAGCTGACGCCCGCGCACAGCGGTCCGGACCACGGCTCGTGCCGCACGGCGACCTCGAACGGCGTGCCGTCCAGCCCCAGCTCCGGGTTGGGCCGGGTGAAGTGCGCGGTCGGCACGAGTTCGCGGTGGGCCAGCATCAACGCGGTCTTGATCAGCCCGGCGACACCGGCCGCCGCGCCGGTGTGCCCGATGTTGGACTTCACCGCGCCCAGCCGGCACGGCCCGGTCGCGCCGCGGAACACCTCGGCCAGCGCCGCGACCTCGACCGGGTCGCCCACCGGCGTGCCGGTGCCGTGCGCCTCCACGTACGAGACCTGCGCCGCCGTCACGTCCGCCCGCGCCTGCGCCAGCCGGATCACGGCCGCCTGGCCGGGCACGGACGGGGCGGTGTAGCCGATCTTGCCGCCGCCGTCGTTGTTGACCGCGGAACCCAGGATCACGGCCACCACGTGGTCGCCGTCGGCGATCGCGTCGGCGAGCCGGCGCAGCACGACCACCCCGACGCCGGCGCTGGGCACGGTCCCCGAGGCGTGCGCGTCGAACGGGCGGCACCGCCCGTCCCGCGACAGGATGTCGCCCTCCCGGTACGTGTAGCCGACGGCCTGCGGCAGCACCAGCGACACCCCGCCCGCCAGCGCCGCGTCGCACTCGTGGTCCAGCAGGCCCTGCACGGCCAGGTGCACCGCGACCAGCGACGTCGAGCACGCCGTCTGCACGGTCAGCGCCGGGCCGCGCAGCCCGAGTTTGTAGGCCACCCGCGTGGCCAGGAAGTCCTTGTCCGCGCCGATGATCCGGGCCGCCGCGTCGTCACCGCCCCGCACGTCGGTCAGCGGCGCGGCGTCGCACCCGGCGAACACCCCGACCAGCCCGTCGAACCGGGCCGGGTCCAGGCCCGCGTCGTCCACCGCGGCCGACGCGCACTCCAGGAACACCCGCTGCTGGGGATCGATCCGCACCGCCTCGCCGGGGCTGTAGCCGAACACCGGCCAGTCGAAGCCCTCGCCGCCGGGCAGCACGCCCCGCGCGGGCACGTGGTGGGGCGTGCCGTCCGGCGCGAACCGCGAGATCGAGTCGACGCCGGCGCGCAGGTTGGCCCAGAACTCCCGCACGTCCGCCGCGCCGGGGAACCGGCAGGCCATGCCGACGATCGCGATGCCGTCGTCGGTCACGCCCGCCTCCGCGCCCGTGCCCGCCGGGCCCGCGCCACCGCGTCGTCCCCGTCCGGCGCGTCCCCGTCCGGCGCGCCGCCTTCGGCCGGGCCGAGCGCGCGGGCCAGCTCGCCGACGGTCGGCCGGGCGAACAGCACCGTCATCGGCACCGGCGTGCCCAGCTCGGCCTGCAACCCGGCGCGCAGCGCGGCCAGCAGCAGCGAGTTGCCGCCCAGGTCGAAGAAGTTGTCGTGCAACCCCACCTCGTCGACCTTGAGCACGGTGGACCACACCCGGGCGATCCGGCGCTCCACCTCGCCGACCGGTTCGACGTACTCGACGGCCCGCGCGGGCTGCGGGAGCGCGTCGACGTCCACCTTCCCGTTGGCGGTCAACGGGAACTCGTCGAGCCACACCACGCCGGGCGTCACCGCGACCCACCCGGCGAGCCGGTCCAGCACGGCCGACGTGTCCCACGCGGCGCCGGGCCGCGGCACGAGGTAGGCCAGCAGGCCGTCGGAAGTGCCGCGCACCACCGCGTTGGCCACCAACGGGTCCGCGCACAGCCGGGCCTCGACGTCACCGGGCTCGATCCGGTGGCCTCGAACCTTGATCTGCCGGTCCTGCCGGCCCAGGTACTCGATCGTGCCGTCGGGCCGCCACCGGCCGCGGTCGCCGGTGCGGTAGCCGGAGGGGGTGAACCGCTGCCGCGTCACCGTCGGGCGGCCCCGGTACCCGCGGGCCACGGCCGCGCCGCGGATGTGGATCTCGCCGTCGATGATCTCCACGTCGACGCCGCCGATGGGCCGTCCGATGACGTTGCCGTCGCCGGTGGACAGCAGGTGGGCGGTGGCGAGCACGGTGCACTCGGTCGGTCCGTAGAAGTTGTGCACCGGGTAGGGCAGCTCGGGCAGGGGCCGGGCCAGGGCCGCGCCGCCGATCATCATCGACCGCAACGACGGCAGCGGCTCGCCCAGCGCCCACACCGTCTCGGCCAGCGGCGTCACGAGCATGGCGCGGGTGATCCGCCGGTCGCGCAGCCACCCCGGCACGTCGGCGGCCACCACCGGCGGCTCGTGCGGCACCACGCACGCGCCGGCCGCCAGGTACGGCCACACCTCGATCTGCGACACGTCGAACCCGACGCTGCCCAGGTGGCTCGCCCGGTCGTCCGGCGTCAACCCCAGGGCGGTCACGAACCACGACACCAGGTTGGCCAGGTTCGCGTGCGTGACCTCGACGCCCTTGGGCGTGCCGGTCGTGCCGGACGTGTAGAGCACGTACGCGGTGGACGACGGTGACGGCGCGGGGAACTCCCCGTCCGCTTCCTCGTGCGGGACCTCGCGCACCACCGCGCACGCGTCCACGTCGTCCAGGACGAACTTCACCCGGTCGGCGGGCGCGGTCGGGTCTACCGGGCAGAACGCGGCACCGGCCTTCCACGCGGCGAGCATGGCCACCACGAAGTCCGGCCCCCGGTCCAGCACCAGCGCCACCACCGGGTCGGCGCCGCGCAGCGCCGGGCGCAGCCGCGCGGCCAGGGCGTTCGCCCGCCGGTCCAACGACCGGTAGGTCAGCACCTGCGCCGACTCCACGGCCGGCGCGTCGGGCCGGGCCGCGACCTGCGCGGCCACCAGCTCGGGGACGGTCATCGCGCCACCCCTTCCCGCAGGACCGCCGCGTAGTCCGGTTCGTCCGCACCGAGCTGGTGCCACGAGTCGTGCACCCGGAACGACGCCGAGGTGCAGAACACGTCCGCCACGTCCTGCCGGTCCTCGGTGGACGCGCGGGCCAGCACGAGCGCCATCGCCACCAGCTCGTTCACCACCCGGCTGAGCAGGATCACCGTGCGCTCGCGCTCGAACAGCTCCTCCCGCGGGTGCCGCGCGGTCAGCTCGGCGCAGGTCGACGCGAGCCGCCGGGCCTGGTCCGCGACGAACCGCGCGTGCCCCGCGTTGCGCGCGGACAGCGTCAAGGTCGAGAGGTCCGGCACGACGTCGTGCACCGCCCCGCCCTCGTAGTAGCCGGTGAGCAGGTGCCGTCCGGCCCAGTTGTCGAGCTGGAAGTCGATGCCGCCCGACACCCGCATGGCCCGCGCGTCCCGGAACGCCCGCTCCAGCGGCGAGGCGTCCGCGCCGCGCCCGGCCTTGCTGCCCGCCGTCTCCAGCCCCTCGGCCGCCATGATCGACAACGCCCGGTCGACCACTCGCCACGACGCCAGCGACGCGATGTTCTTCGCCGCCAACTGCTCGTAGAGCGGGTTGACCCGCACGTGATCGGCCAACGACCACTCCACCGCGGTCTCGGTGGCGAACACGTCCGCCGCCGCGACCGCGAGCTGCCGCCGGATCTCCGGGTAGTCGCCCAGCGGGCGGCCGTCGATGGCCCGCCGCGCGACGAACGACGCGGCGAACCGCGCCGCGAGCCGGGCGAACGCCAGCGACGGCGCGGCGATCAGGTGCATCCGGCCCAGCACCACCAGCCGGGTGGCGACCGGGGTGAGCCTGCCCGCGTGCTCCGGCTCGACCAGCACCTGCTCGGCGGGCACGAACGCGCCGTCGAACTCGACGCTGCCGTTGGGGAACCCGGACAGGCCGAGGAAGTCGTGCCGCGCGGTGATTGTGACGCCGGGAGTGGCCGCGTCCAGGAAGAACAGCCGCAGCTCGTCGCCCAGCGTCGCGGTGACCACGAACGCGCCCGCCTCCGGCGCGTTGCCGACGTGGATCTTGCGCCCGTCGAGCCGGAACCCGCCGGGCACCGGCGTCGCCGTGGTCGACCGGCCGCTGTTGTGCGCGCCGGACGGCTCGGTGTCGGCCGTGCACGACACCACGCCCGCCACCACCCGGTCGCGCACCCACTCGCGCAGCGGACCGTCCGGCAGCACGGGCAGGTAGGCGCTGTAGCCCAGCGCGTTGTCCACCGCCATCGCCAGCCCGACCGCCGGGCAGAACGCCACCGCCGCCTCGACGACGTCGAACACCTCGCGCTGCCCGAGGCCGTGCCCGCCGGTCTCCGGTCCACCCGCCAGGTTCAGCAGCCCCCGCGCGCCCAGCGCCGGCAGCACGCCCGCGGGCAGCTCCCGCGTGACGTCGACCTGCTCGGGGTCGACCAGCTCGCGCAGCACCCCGACCACCTCGTCGGCCACCCGCCGCCCCCGGCCCGTGGCCGGGAACGGGTGCACGAGGTCCCAGCGGACCGCGCCGAAGTGCAGGTGCTCGGTGAACCCCGGTCGGTCGGCCTCCCGCAGCAGGTCGACGTCGGACGTCGCGGCGGACCGGCTCATCGCTCTCCCCCAGACATTCCGCTCAAGCGCGACTCAACTGCCCGCGTCCACTTGGCGCAGCACCGCCACCAGGTCCCGGATGGTCGGGTTGCGGTACAGCTCGCGCAGCGGCACCGACGGCAGGCCGCGCGCCCGCAGCGCCGCGCCGATGCGCACCGCCACCAGCGAGTTGCCGCCCAGCTCGAAGAAGTCGTCGTCCAGCCCGACGGGCACGCCCAGCACCTCGCGCCACACCTCGCGCAGGCTGCCCGCCAGGCCCTCGCTGGGCGGGTCGTCGGTGCCGGTCGCGACGACGGGCGCGGGCAGCCGGGCCACGTCGAGCTTGCCGTTGGTGGTCAACGGCAGCGCGTCCAGCGCGGTCACCGTCGCGGGCGCCATGTAGTCGGGCAGGATGCCCGCCGCCCGCTTGCGCACGCCCGCCGGGTCGCCGCCGGTGAGCACCACGTACGCGTCCAGCCGGGCGGTCGCGGCGTCGGCCGGGTCCTCCCGCCGCACCACGACGGCCGCCGCGCGCACGTCCGGGTCCTCCAGCAGCACCGAGCGGATCTCGTCCAGCTCGATGCGGAAGCCGCGGATCTTGACCTGGCTGTCGATGCGGCCCAGGTGCTCCAGCGCGCCGTCGGGCCGCAGCCGGCCGAGGTCGCCGCTGCGGTACATCCGGCCGCCGGTGAACGGGTCCGGCACGAACCGCCGCGCGGTCAGCTCGTCCTGGTTCAGGTAGTGCGAGGCCACGCCCGCGCCGCCGACGTGGATCTCGCCCGCGACCCCGGGCGGCACCAGCCGGCCCGCGGAGTCCAGCACGTAGAGGTGCCAGCCGGGCAGCGCCGGGCCGACCGACCGGGTCGCGGCCTCGGCCAGCTCCCGGGTCACCGTCTGGTGCGTGACGTGCACGGTGGTCTCGGTGATGCCGAACATGTTCACCAGCCGGCAGCCGGGGTGCCGGTCGAACCACGGCAGCAGCATCCGCGCGTCCAGCGGCTCACCGCCGAACACCACCAGCCGCACCGCCGGCCGGCCGTCCGCCCGCGCGTCGACGTCGAGCAGCTGCGCGAACGCCGACGGCGTCTGGCTGAGCACGGTGACGCGTTCGGCGACCAGCAGCTCGTGGAACCGGTCCGGTTCGCGGGAGACGAAGTAGGGCACCACGACCAGCCGGCCGCCGGTGAGCAGGCAGACCCAGATCTCCCACACCGAGAAGTCGAACGCGCTGGAGTGGAACAACGTCCACACGTCGTCCGGGCCCAGCCCGTACTCGTCGCGGGTCGCGTCGACCAGGGCGATCACGTTGCGGTGCGGCACGACGACGCCCTTGGGCCGTCCCGTGGACCCGGACGTGTAGATGATGTACGCCGGGTCGTCCGGGCCCGCGGCGGCCCCGGCGGGGTCGCCGGTCAGCTCGTCCGGCGTGACGACGGTGGTCCCGTCACCGCGCGGGAACTCCGCCAGCCTGGTCACGACCACGCCCAGCGCCGCGTCGGCCGCCGTGTAGGCGAGCCGTTCGGCCGGGTACGCCGGATCGGTCGGCACGTACACCGCGCCCGCCTTGAGCACGCCGAGCAGCGTCACGACCAGCTCGGCCGAGCGCTCCAGGCACACGCCGACGTGGTCGCCGCCGCGCACGCCCAGCGCCCGCAGCCCGCCGGCGACCCGGTCGGCCCGCTCGTCGAGCTCCCGGTAGGTGAGCCGGACCTCGTTGTCGCACAACGCGATGGCGTCCGGGCGGGCCGCCGCCACCCGCGCGAACGCCTCGTGGATCGTCGTGGGCGTGGTGACCAGCTCCACGCCGGGGCGGCCCAGCGCGGCGATCCGGGCCCGTTCGGCGTCGTCCAGCAGCACGCCGTCCCGGTGCACGGACACCAGGTGCCGGGTGAACTGCTCGACGATCTCGGGCGCGAAGTGCTCCCGGTCGTACACGGCGCGCAGCTCGCCGCCGGTCACCGCGATGGCCAGCGGGAAACCGTCGCCGAGGCCGACCGCGGTGGTCGGCTCGGCGGCGTGCTCACCGTCGTAGGCGCGCACGGTGGCGTCGAGCGCGGCCCGCCAGCCCGACTCGGCCACGTCGGTGTCGGCGGGCAGCGGCACGGTCAGCGTGCCCGTGCCCCGGCCGCGCCCCAGTCCCCAGTCCGGCGCGTGCGCCACGGTGTTCCCCCTCAGTGGACGGTCGAGTCGATCAGGTCGAGCAGCACGGGCGCCGAGTCGGCCAGGTACATGTGCCCGCCGGGCACCTCGACCAGCTCGAAGTCGCGGCCGGTGACCTTGGCCCAGCCCGCCGCCTCGTCGGCCGACACCAGAGTGTCGTCCGCGCCGCGCACGGCGGTGATGGGCACGGCCAACGGCTCCCCGGTGGACGGCACGTAGCTCTCGTGCATCTCCACGTCGGCCCGCAGGGTCGGCAGGATCAGCTCCCGCATCTCCGGGTCGTCCAGCGCCTCGTGCGTGTAACCGGCGATCTGCCTGACCCGGGCCAGGAACTCGTCGTCGTCGGCCAGGCCGGTGGCGGTCAGCTCCCGCCGCACGCCGGGCGCGGGCGAGCCGCTGACGACCAGCCTCAGCACCTCCACGCCCGGCGCCGCGAGCAGCCGGTGCGCGAACTCGTAGGCCAGCACCGCGCCCAGGCTGTGCCCGAACAGCACCACCCGCGGGTCCGGGCCCAGCTCGGCGAGCAGGCCCGGCAGCAGCCCGTCCACGGCCTCGTGCACGTCGGTGTACGGGTCGAGGTCGATCTGGCGCTCCCGGCCCGGCAGCTGCACGGGCACGACCTCCAGCCGGCCGCCGGCCATCACCGACCACGGCCGGAAGAACGACGCGCCCGCGCCGCCGAACGGCAGGCACACCAGCCGCGCGGTCACCGCGGCAGCCTGCGGTCGTAGGTGACCGGCAGCTTGGCCAGGCCGCGGCTGGCGGAGTTGTCGAACACCCACTCCAGCTCGTCCGGCTTCACCGCGAGGGCCAGGCCCGGCAGGCGGCGCAGCAGCGTGGTGAACGCGACCTGGCCCTCCACCCGCGACAGCGGCGCACCGGGGCAGAAGTGGGCGCCGTGGCCGAACGCGAAGTGCCGGATGCCCTGGCGGGTGATGTCGAGCCGGTCGGGCTCCTCGAACACCTCCGGGTCGCGGTTGGCCGAGTTGAGCAGCAGGTGGACGAAGCTCTCCTTGGGGATCGGCACGCCGTTGATCTCCATGTCCTGCGCGGCCAGGCGCAGGGTGCCCCGGTAGACCGGGCCCTCGTAGCGCAGGAACTCCTCGATCGCGTTGTCCACCAGGCCCGGGTCGTTCTTCAACAGCTCGAACTGGTCGGGGTGCTGCAACAGGGCCTGGGTGCCGTTGCCGATGAGGTTCGCGGTGGTCTTGTGGCCCGCGATGATCAGCAGGATGAGCGTGGACACCAGCTCGTCGTTGGTGAACACGTCCTCGTCCGTGGCGCGGATGAGGCTGGACACCAGGTCCTCGCCGATGTTCTCCCGGCGCTGCGCCAGCAGGTCCAGCAGGTAGGCTTCGGTCTTCTCGCTGGCCCACTTCAGCCGCGCGTTCGACTCCTCGTCGGCGTAGGGCGCGCCGCTGAGGATCAGGCCCCACTCGTGCAGCGCCGGCCGGTCCTCCACCGGCACGCCCAGGAACTCGCAGATCACCTTCATCGGCAGCGCCAGCGCGAAGTCGTTGAACAGGTCGACCTCGCCGGTCTCCGGGAACGCGTCGATCAGCTCGTCGGTGATCTCCTGGATGCGGGGGCGCAGCAGCTCCATCCGGCGCGGCACGAACGCGCGGCTGACCAGCTTGCGCAGCCGGGTGTGCTCCGGCGGGTCGGCGGTCAGCATGTTCTTGATCAGGATGGGGCTGGACTCGTTGAGCACGTCGCGGAACCACTTCGGGCCGCTGTTGACGCTCTTGGAGATGCGCGGGTCGCCGAACAGCTTCGACACCGTGTCGTAGTCGGCCACCACGTAGGCTTCCGCGCCCGGCGGGTGGTTGATCTGCCGCACCGGGCACTTCTGGCGCAGCTCGGCGAACGCCGGGTAGGGGTTCGCGCCGGGCTGGGTGAAGAACTCCGGCGGCAGCGCGGGGCAGTGCCCCGCCGCGGCCTGCTGAGCCTGCGCAGGGTGGGCTTCGGTCGTCATGTGCTTGTCCTCCGAAACTCAGGCGGTCAGTTCTTCGGGAGCGGGGAGCTTGCGGATCTGCTTGGACAGCGTCGGCACCGCGGCGACCACGCCGGCGACGGCCATGGTGATGAACACCGAGGTGGCACCCGCCAGGTCGAAGATCGCGCCGATGGCGAAGATGCCGATCGGCTGGGCGATCATGGAGATGAACATGATCGCGCCGATGACGCGGCCCTGCTTCTCGTCCGGCACGAGCGCGGCGATGTAGCCGAAGAACAACGCGTTCACCACGCCGGCGCGCAGGAAGATGCAGGCCACGATGATGCCCAGCGGCATGGTGCCGGGCACGACCGCGAGCAGCACGGCGGCGACCGGGCCGATCCAGATCGCGTAGGCCATGATCAGCGACGGCTTGACGAACCGCAGCACGATCGGGGCGATCAGCGAGCCCGCCAGGCCGCCCGCGCCCGCGATGGCGAGCGTCGTGCCGATGACCGCCTCCGAGGCGTCCCGGCTCTCCGCGGTGGCGATGAGCGCGAGGAACATGCCGGAGTGGTTGAACGCCATGTTCGAGACCATCACCCAGAGGATCAGGATGCGGATGATGGGCTGGCCCGCGATGAACTTGAAGCCCTCCCACGCGCCGCGCTTGCCGCCGCCGGACGGGGCGGGGGGCGCCTGCATCGGCTTCTTGATGAACAGCAGGATCACCGCGGACGCCAGGAACGCGATGGCCGCGCCGACGAACGGCAGCGCGCGGGCGATGCCGTAGAGCGCGCCGCCGATGGGCGGGCCCGCGACCGTCGCGCCGAAGAACCGGATCTGGTTCTGCGCGGTGGCCTGGGTGAGCTGCGAGGGCGGCACGAGCTGCTTGATCGCGGCCAGGCCCGCCGGGTTCGCCACCCCGAGGCACGCCGACGAGATGATCACGATGGCGAAGATGAGCGGCATGCTCGTGACGCCGGAGAAGACCAGCACGCTGAACAGCGCCAGCAGCACGAGCCGGATGCCGTCGGTGAGGATCATGATCTTGCGCCGGTCGAACCGGTCGGTCAGCGAACCGCCGGGGATCGACATCAGGCCCGCCACGACGAGCGCGACCGAGCCGACCGCACCCGCGTAGGTGGCCGAGCCGGTGGTGGCGAGGATGAGCAGCGGGTAGGCGATCTCCGCGGACTCCTTGGCGACCGCGGCCAGGAACTGGCTGATCCACAGCGCCTGGAAGTCGCGGTTGCGGAACAGCGGCTTCTCCGGCGCGGCCTGCTCGACCGGCGCCTGGTCCGCGGGCGCCTGGCCGTCGGGTGCCTGGTCCGCGGGGTCGGCCTGGTCGACCGGCGTCGAGCCGGTGCGCGCGGCCTGCTCGGCCGTCGCCTTCCCCGCCGACGTGGCCTCGGTGGTCGTCACTGCGGGTTTTCCTGCCATCACTGCACCCTCTCGGCGTTGGACAAGGCTGCGAGCAGCCCTTCGGCGAGCTCGCCCACGTGGGGCCGCGCCAACATCGACCAGTGGTCGCCGCCGGCGGCGCGCACCTCGACACCACCGCCGTACAGCGGGATCAGGCGCTTGGTCAGGCGCTGTCGGGCGCGCTGGTCCGCGCCGACCCGGAACACCACGGCACGCGCCGCGACCGGCTTGGGCGTGTACGCGGCCAGCACCTTGGCCTTCGTGCGCAGCAGCGCGGTCAACGCGGGGTTGCGGCGCACCTGCGCGCCGACCAGGCCGAGCCCGAGCAGGGCGCTGACCTGGATGTGCGCGTGGCTGTAGAGGAACTCCGGGTCCAGCCCGATCGGGATGCCCTTCCAGCCCTGCACGAACGCGTCCAGGCTGACCACGACGTCCACGGTCTCGCCCTGCGCGATGAGCTGCCGGGCCATCTCGTGCGCCAGCACCGCGCCGAACGACCAGCCGCCCAGCGTGTACGGCCCGTGCGGCTGCACCCGGCGCAACGCGTCGACGTGGTGCGCGGCCTGGTCCTCGACCCGGGTGTGCAGCGCCTCGCGCGGCTCCAGGCCGTGCACCGGCCGGTCGCCCAGCTCCTCGGCGAGCTGCCGGTAGCTCAGCACGCTGCCCGCCGAGTCGGCGACCAGCACGATCGGCCGGCCGACGCCCTCGCGCAACGTGACGGCGTCGACCACGTGCACGACCGCCGCCGCGTCCACCTGTTCGGCCAGCGCGGCCAGCGCGGCGAACGTCGGGTTGCGGGTGAACTCGGTGACGGTGACCGACAGGCCGGTCGCCTCGCGGATCTTGGTCATGAAGTCGACGGCCATCAGCGACTCGCCGCCGAGGGCGAAGAAGTCGTCGTCCGGCGCGACGGACGGCACGCCGAGCGCGGCGCACCACAGGCGTTCCACAGTGGACCGAACCGGCTGCCCCGCGGGCTTGCGCGTCGGTGTGGCCCCGGGTTTCCCCCTGGGGGCAGCCGGTTCGAGTTCGGGTGTGTCGAGCTGCGGGTCGTGCGGGGTGAACGAGTAGGTCGGCAGCGACACCGGGAAGACGTCGTCGCGCACCTCGTCCAGCACCACGTCCGCGCCGCGCTCCCACAGCGTGGCCAGGGCGCGCAGCAGGCCCCGCTCGCCGTCCTCGGGCCGGCCCAGCAGCGGCACGGTGACGTGGCCGGTGTCCCAGTCGCGGTGCCGGCGCAGGGCGCCGGTCATCGACGTGCCGGGGCCGAGTTCGAGGAACGTGTCGCAGCCGGCGGCCAGCACGGTGGCCATGCCGCCGTCGAGCAGCACCGGCCGGCGCAGCTGCTCGGCCCAGTACCCCGGTCCGGTGACGGCGTCGGGGTCGGCCCAGTCGCCGCTGGTGTTGGACACGAACCGCAGCTTCGGGCGGGTGCTCGGGGTGGCCGCCACGGCCTCGGCCAGCACGGCGGCGGCCGGTTCCATCGCGGCGCAGTGCGAAGCCTGCTTGATGTTCAGCGGCCGCACGTCCAGCCCGCGCAGCGCGTCGCCGTCGAGCACCGCGTCCATCCGGGCCCGCGGGCCGGAGATCACCACGCCGCCGGGCCCGATGACCGCGACCGCCACGCCGCTGTCGTCGCCGAGCCGCTGCCGCACCTCCTCGGCGGAGGCGTTGACCGCGGCCATCCGGCCGGGTTCGGTGGCGGCCATCGCGCTGGAGCGCTGGAACACCAGTTCGGCGGCGTCGGTCGGGGACCACAGCCCGGCCAGGGTGGCGGGCGCGTACTCGCCGATGCTGTTGCCGAACATGGCGTGCGGCCGCACGCCCCAGTCGGCGACCTGGCGGCCCAGCGCGTAGCCCAGGGCGAACAGGCCGAGCTGGTGGTTGACGATGTCGGCGAACCACTCGTCGGTGGCGGCCTCCCGGCTGACCACCGGGGTGAGGTCGATGCCGTGCCGGTCGCGCACGGCCTCGCGGATCTCGTCGAAGTAGCCGCGGAACGCGGGCAGCAGGCGGTGCGCGGCCTCGCCCGCGGCGTGCCCGAGCGGGCCGTGGCCGGGGAACAGGAACGCGACCCTGTCGAGCCGGCCGGGCGGCGCGGGTTCCCCCGCCTGCTCCAGCAGCGCCGCGGCTTCGGCCGGGTCGCCCGCGACGAAGGCTTGGCGGTGCCCGTGCGCTCGCCGGTCGGCGAGCGTCCGGGCCACCTCGGGCAGGTCGAGCTTCGGTTCGCCGCGCAGCGCTCGCGCGAGGTCGTCGCGCATCCGTCCGAGGGCGTCGGTGGACGCCGCGGACAGCGCCAGCACCCGTGCGCCGTTGCGGGCGACGGGCGCGGTGCGCAGCGGTGCTCCCTGCACGATCACGTGGGCGTTGGTGCCGCCCACGCCGAATGAGCTGACCGACGCGAGCCGGGTGCCGCGGTCGGGCCACGGCTGCGCGGTCGTGACCACCCGGAACGGGGTGGCGTCGAGGTCGAGCAGCGGGTTGGGGCTGCCGTAGTGCAACGTGGGCACGAGCTCGCCGTGCTTGAGCATCAGCACGGTCTTGATCAGGCCCGCGACGCCCGCCGCCGAGCCGGTGTGGCCGAGGTTGGACTTCACCGCGCCGAGGTGGCACCAGCCGGTGGCGTCGGTGGAGTCGCGGAACACGTCGGTGAGCGCGGACACCTCGACCGGGTCGCCGAGCTTGGTCGCGGTGCCGTGCGCCTCCACGTAGTCCAGGTCCGCCGGGTCGACGTCGGCGACCTTCTGGGTGTAGCGGATGACGTCGCTCTGGCCGGGGATGGACGGCGCGGTGTAGCCCATCTTCTCCGCGCCGTCGTTGTTGATCGCCGAACCGAGGATCACCGCGTCGACCCGGTCTCCGTCGCGCAGCGCGTCGTCGAGGCGCTTGAGCACCACCACGCCGACGCCCTCGCTGGGCACGGTGCCGTCGGCGTTGGCGTCGAACGGGCGGCAGTGGCCGTCGGCGGACAGGATGCCGCCGGGCTCGTACAGGTAGCCCCACTCGCCCTTGCCGGTGACCGCGACGCCGCCCGCCAGGGCCACGTCGCACTCGCCGCCGCGCAGCGCCGCCGCGGCCAAGTGCACGGCCACCAGCGAGGTGGAGCACGCCGACTGCACGTTCACCGCCGGGCCGCGCAGCCCGAGCTTGTAGGCGACGCGGGTGGCCAGGAAGTCCTTCTCCGTGCCGATGTACTGGGCCAGCTCGCTGAGCTGGTCGTCGGCGCGGGCGGCGACCTTGTCCGCGCCCGCGTACACGCCGATCCAGCCCGGGAACCGGGTCGGGTCGATCGCCGCGTCGTCCAGGGCGGCCGTGGCGGCCTGGAGGAACACCCGCTGCTGCGGGTCGATGTTGGCCGCCTCGGCCCGGCTGTAGCCGAAGTAGGACCAGTCGAAGTGGTACGGCTCGCGGATCGTGCCCATGGCGGGCACGAAGTTCGGCCGCCGCACGTAGTCCGGGTCCGCGCCGCGCCGGATCAGGTCCTCCGGGTCGAAGCGGGAGATGCCTTCGACGCCGCCCCGCAGCTGGGCCCACAACGCGCGCACGTCGTCCGCGCCGGGCAGCCGGGCGGCCATCCCGATGACCGCGACGGGGGTCATTTCGCGCCCGCCTCGTCGACCAGTTGCCGGAGGCCCGCGGGGGTGGGGGTGCGCAGGAAGTCGCGCAGCCGCAGCGTGACGCCGAGCCGGTCCTTGACCAGCTTCACCAGGCGCACCGCGCCCATGGAGTTGCCGCCGACGACGAAGAAGTCGGTGTCGGCGTCGACCGTGGTGGTCGGTTCGCCGCCGATGGCCTCCACGAACAGCGGCACCAGGCCCTCGTCGGCGCCCCGGTCGGCCACGACGGGCTTCGGCGCGCGCTGCCCGGCGGGTGCGGCCTGTGCGACCAGGGCGCGGCGGTCCACCTTGCCGTTGCCGGTCAGCGGGACGCGGTCCACCACCGCCCACAGCACCGGCACCATGTAGACCGGAAGCCGTTCGGACAGGTGGTCGCGCAGGTCGGCGGTGCCGACCTCGCCCTTGAGCACCACGGCGGCGACCAGGCGCTTGTCGGCGCTGTTGTCCCCGGTCACGGCCACCACGGCGTCCTGCACGTCCGGGTGGGTGACCAGGGCGTCGCTGATCGCCGACAGCTCGACCCGGTAGCCGCGCAGCTTGACCTGGTCGTCGCGGCGGCCCAGGAACCGCAGCCTGCCCCGCGTGTCGATGCGGACCACGTCGCCGGTGCGGTAGAGGCGTTCGCCGACCTCGGGCGAGAAGTGCCCGAACGCCCGCGCGGTCTCGGCCTCGTCGTCCAGGTAGCCGACGGCCAGGCCCTCGCCCGCCGCGTACAGCTCGCCGACCGCGCCGGGCGGCACCCGCCTGCCCCGCTCGTCCAGCACGAAGACGCGGGTGCCGGGCAGCGGCGTGCCGATGGGCAGCGGTCCGTCCACGTCCTCGGGGTCGCTGACCGAGTACGTCGTGGTGAACGTGGTGTTCTCGGTGGGGCCGTAGCCGTTGGTGATGACCAGGCCGGGGTGCCGTTCGAGCACGCGGGCGGCGTGGTCGTGCGGCACGACGTCACCGCCGGACAGCAGTTGGCGCAGGCCCGCGAACGAATCCGGCGCGAACTCCTCGACCAGCCGGAACAGCCCGGCGGTCAGCCACGCCACGGTCACCTCGCGCTCCAGCAGGAAGTCACCCAGCTCGGTGGGCGTGGGCAGGCCCGCCGGGTACACCTCCAGGGTGGCGCCGGTGAGCAGCGCGCCCCACAGCTCCAACGTGGACGCGTCGAACGCCAGCGGCGACAGCCGCAGCACCCGCTCCCCCGCGCCCAGCCGGACGAAGTCGGCCTCGTGCACCAGCCGCACGACCGCGCGGTGCGGGATCGCGACGCCCTTGGGCTGCCCGGTGGAGCCGGAGGTGAACGCCACGTACGCCAACCGGTCGGGGTCGGCGGGCAGCACGTCGACCTCACCGGCGGTCCACGTCTCGTCCCAAATGGACACCACGGCCACACCGGGCACGCGGCCCGCGGCACCGGGCGCGATCAACGCCGCCGCCGGCGCGGCCTTGGCCACGATCTTCTCCGTGTGCGCGGCGGGCAAGCTCAGGTCGACGCCCACGTAGGCCGCGCCCGCCCACACCACGCCCAGCACGGCGACGATCTCGGCGACCGACCGCTCCACGCCCACGAGAACCCGGTCTCCCGGTCGCACCCCCGCCTCGCGCAGCAGCCGCGCCTGTTCCGCCGCCGCGCCGGCGAGCTGCCGGTAGGTCAGCTCGACGTCGCCCTCGCGCACCGCAACGGCGTCCGGCGTGCTGCGCGCGATGTCGCGGAACAGCTCGTCCAGCGACGCCACCGGGAAGTCGCGGCGGGTCTCGTTGATCCGGTCCAGCGCCGCCCGCCGTTCCGGCGCGATGCAGCGCACCTCCTCCAGCGGCCCGTCGGCCGCGGCGAGTTCCGCCGCCGCGGTCTGGAAGTCGGCCACGAACCCCTCGACCTCGGCGACCTGCCAGACGCTGGTCGCGTACTCGAGGTGCCCGGCCAGCGACGGTTCGGACTGCCGGATCAGCAGCGACAGGTCGAACTGCGAGCCGCCGCCGTGCCCCTCCTCGACCCGGATGCGCAACCCGGCCGCGTCCAACCGCTGCGGCACGAGCTGGTCGTGCATGCCGAACGTCGCCTGCACCAGCGGGTGGCAGCCCAGGCTGCGCTCCACGCCCAGCCGCGCCACCAGCTCCTCGAACGGCAGCGCGCCCGCGTCGATGCTCTGCGCCAACGAGTGGTGCACCGCCCGCAGGTAGTCCGCCACCGGCGCGTCGTCGTCCACGTCGACGCGCACCGGCACCAGGTTGCCCGCCACCGCGACCAGGTCCTCCAGCTCGGAGGTGCCGCGGCCGGTCAGCGGCACGCCGACCAGCAGCCGGCGCGCGCCGGTCCACCGGCTCAGCGTCAACCCGTACGCGCCGAGCAGGAACGCGAACGGCGTGATGCCCAGCTCGCGGGCCCGGCGGACGACGGCGGCGCTGGTGTCCACGCCGAAGTCGACGGTCGTGCGGTCGCCGGCGGCGTCCTGCAACGCGGGCCGTTGGCAGTCCGCGGGCAGCTCCAGCACGGTCGGCACGCCGTCCAGGTGCTTGATCCAGAACTCGGCCTGGCGGTCCCACTCGCCGCTCGTGCGGGCCTGCTCCTGGTGCCGGAACAACGCCTGCGTGGACGGCGCGGTCCCGGTGAACGGCGCGGTCCGTTCGAGCGCCAACGCGTCGTAGTGCGCCCAGATCTCCTTGAGCAGCAGGCCGACCGCCCACCCGTCGAGCACCATGTGGTGCGCCATCAGCACCACGGCGTCCTGGCCCGACCCGGTCACCCGCAGGAACCGGAACGCGGGCGCGGCGGCCAGGTCGAACGGCAGCCGGCCGTGCTCGGCGGCCAGCGCCCGCACGTGCTCCTCGAACCCCTCGCCGTCGTGCTCCACCACCGCGATCTCGGCCGTGTGGTGACCGAGAACCTCGGTGGCCACGTCGCCGTCCACCTCGCGGTACACGGTGCGCAGGCCCGGGTGGCGGGCGACGGTCGCGGCAACGGCCCGCTCGAACACCCCGCCGTCCAGCCGCCCCTCGGTGCCGGGCCGGACGAAGCAGGTGAACACCAGGTTGTACGGCGAGCCGCCGGTGAGCCGCTCGATCAGCCACATACCGCGCTGCGCGTGGGACAACGACTCCGTCGGCACGTCGTCCACCGCGGCGGACGGGGCGGGCTCGGCGGGCGCGGTGACCACGCCCGCCTCGGCGAAGACCTCCGCCAGCGGCGCGTCGCCGAGCAGCGCGGCCACCGGGATCCGCACGCCGAGCTGCTCCTGCACCAGCGCGGCCAGCCGCATGGCGCGTAACGAGTCACCGCCGAGCCCGATGAAACTGCTGGTGGCGAACGCCGAGGCGTCGACCTCCGGACCGAGAACAGCGGTCGCGTACTGGTTGAACGTCATCGCCTGCCTGCCCCTCCAACGCAGAGCGGAACTACCGGGTGGTGGTGGTCAGGCCCGTGCCTCGCCGCGGCGGGCGCGGGCGGCGTCCAGCAGGCGCTGCCGGCTGGAGCCCGCCGTCGAGGAGGTCGAGGCCGCCGGGCCGGCCAGCAGCTCGGCCTGGGCGCGCACGGTGCCCGCGCGGAACAGGTCCACGGTGCGCAGGGCGTGCCCGGACACCTGGTTCAGCCGCTCGACCAGGATCACCAGGCGCAGCGAGTCGCCGCCCGCCTCGAAGAAGCTGACGTCGTCGGCTACCTCTTCCACGCCGAGCACTTCGCGCCACAGGGCGCGCACGGCGTCCAGGCGGGCGGCGGGGTCGTCAGCGATGCCGTCAACGGCGGTGGTGGGTTCCAACACGGGTTCCTCCGGGAATCGGGCCAGGTCGGCGGCACTGCGGCGCAGGCCGGCGAACAGGTCGACGAGGGTCGTGCCCTCGAACAGGTCGGCCGGGCGGTCCAGGGACAGCTCCAGCCGCTCGGCGCCCGAGCTGTGGTCCAGGCGCACGAACAGGGCCAGGTCGTACTTGCTGTACTGCGGCTTGAGCGGCCGGTAGCGGCCCGGCACGCCCGGCGCCAGCTCGAACCCGTCCGGCACCGCGTTGAGCTGCACCAGCACCGGGGTCAGCGGTGGCCTGCTGACGTCGCGGTTCGGGTCGAGCGCGGCGGCGATCGCGTCCAGCGGCACGTCCGCGTCCACGAAGGTCTCCATCGCGGCGAACCGGGCGTCGCGCAGCAGTTCCCGCCACGTGGTCGTCTCGTCCAGTCCGATGCGCACGACCAGCGTGGTCATGAACATGCCGACCACGTCCGCGGTCGCCGGGTCGTCCCGACCCGGCCACACCACCGCGAACAGGAAGTCGCGCTGGTCGCTCATCCGGGCCAGCGTCGCGGCGAGCAGCGCGACACCGGTCATGTAGAGCGTGGCGCCCTCGGTGGTGGCGACGTCCACGAGCTGCTTGGTCAGGTCGGCGTCCAGGTGCGTGGCGCTGTCCGCGCCCAGCAGCGACAGCTCCTCCGACGCCGGGTCGCGGTCGTAGGGCAGGGCCACGCCCATCGGCGCGCCCCGCAGCCGCTCGACCACGTCGGCGACGCGTTCGGCCAGGTCGTCGGGGTCCGGCTGGGACAGCACGTCCGCCGGGTGCGCGGCGGGCGGCAGCTCGACCTCCGCACCGCGCAGCTTGCCCCGGTAGATGGCGGCGATCTCGTCCATCAGCAGACCGCGCGACCAGCCGTCGAAGACGATGTGGTGCACGTTGAGCACGAGCAGCGTGGTGCGGTCGTCCACCCGGATGACCTCGGCGCGCGTCGGCGCCTCCTCGGCCAGGTCGAACGGCGTGTAGCAGAGCACCTCGACCAGGTCGTCCAGCTCCTCACCGGTCCAGCCGTCGGCCGCGGCGTCGATGAACCCGGCCTCGGCGGGCTCGGCGTCGGTGCGGTACTCGACCCGGCGGTGCCGCGCGTCCAGGCGGAACCTCGACCGCAGCGCCGGGTGCCGGGCGATGGCCCGCTGCACCGACGCCACCAGCAGCCCGTGGTCCACCGGGCCGGTGAACTCGACCACGGACGGCAGCAGGTAGGTGGGCCTCAGCCGTTCGATCCGGTCGAGGATCCACAATCCCTGCTGGGTCGGCGTCGCCTCGTGCCAGGTCCTCGGCGTGGTCGGCGGACTAGACATGCGTCGACCCGCCCCCGACCAGGAGGTTTTCCCCTTCTGACAGAAAAGGCGGCGCGGCGGTAAAAAGCGCAGCACAAATGTCCGAATCGGGCGACAGCCCCACGATTACCCCTCAACGTCCCCAGACTTGCCAGCCAGTCCCCGCAGTTCTCCTGGCGGCCGTGGCTCAACGTAGGTGCGTTCCACGCGACGCGTCAAGAGATCCCGAAAAGTCGCCCCGAAGACTTCGAGAACACGTATGTACCAGCGCCTTTCGACGATCGTCCAAACGTGATAGCGGAACGTAAATACCCTTGCCTCCGTTCGGGTTTAACAGTTACCGACACCGTCACTCTGAGACAGGGTTGACACCCTCGTGACCTCGTGCTTAGCTCGATCACCGTCGGCTGCATACAGTCCGGCGCTGGGGTCTGGGGACTATCGGGAGCATCCTGGGGGATTTCCCGCGATTGTCAGGACCTGGTTCACGGATTCACACGGACCAGGTCTGACCTGCGCGTTCGACGGCGCACGCGCAAATCGCTCCACATCGACGAGCCGCTCGCAGCCGGTGGGCGGTGATTTTTTGCTGGCCGGATTTCCCCGCACCGCGGACCGAGACCGGCGCGGAATGAACGCGCACGCTCGAACGAAAGGAAAACGGGCCATGACCACCACGTCCGGATGCCCGGTGCACGTGGGCTCGACCGACCTCGTCGATCCGCACCTCTACAGCGACGGCGACGCCCGCGCGGAGTGGCGCCGACTGCGCGGACTGGACGGGTTGAGCTGGCTTCAGGTGGACGACGACCGCGGATTCTGGTCCGTGGTCAAGTTCGACGACACCGACTTCGTGCTTCGGAACACCGCACTGTTCACCTCGGAGCGCGGCACCATGCTCAGCCTGCTCGGCATGGACGACCCGGCAGGCGGGCAGCAGCTGGCGGCCACCGACCCGCCCCGGCACACGGTGATGCAGAAGAGGCTGAAGAAGGCGTTGGCGGTCAACGCGGTGGACCGGCAGCGTGACATGATCCGCGGCCTGGTGCTCGACCTGTTGCTGCCTCTGGGTGACGGCGGCGCCTTCGACTTCGCGCAGGCGATGTTCGCCATGCCGATGTCGGTCACCGGCACGATGATGGGCCTGCCCCAGTCCGACTGGGCGTGGCTGAGCAGGCTCACCACCATCTGCATCGCCGCCGACGACCCGGAGTACCAGGACGCGGGCAGCAAGTCCGCGACCCTGTCGATGGCGCACCACGAGCTGTTCGCCTACTTCCAGGACCTGGTCCGGCACCGGCGCGACAACCTCGGCGACGACCTGCTCAGCGTGCTGATCTCCACCCGGTTCGAGGGCAGGCACATGACGCCGCCCGAGATCGTGTCCAACTGCTACAGCCTGCTGCTGGGCGCGAACGTCACCACGCCGCACGCGCCGAACTACGTGATGGCCGAGTTCCTGGAGACCGACGTGGTGCGCGACTGGGCGGCCGACATGTCGGCCACCACCACGGCGGTGGAGGAGGCGCTGCGGTGGGCGTCGCCGGTGAACCACATGCTGCGCTACGCCACGCGTGACGTCGTCATCCGGGACACGCCCATCAAGGCGGGCGACGCGGTCGTGGTGTGGCTGGGCTCGGCGAACCGGGACGAGGACGAGTTCCCGGACTCGGAGAGCTTCGACATCCGCCGCAAGCCCAACAAGCACCTGGCGTTCGGCATCGGCCCGCACTACTGCATCGGGCACAGCGTGGCCCGGGTGACGCTGAAGATCCTGTTCGAGGAGCTGCTGACCCGCTTCGAGGACTTCGCACCCGCGGGCAAGCCGGAGAAGCTGATCTCGAACTTCGTGTCCGGTTACAAGCACGTGCCGATCACGGCCCGCGCCAAGGCCCGACCGAGCCGGGTCTAGGTCAGAACACGAGGGAGACGCCGGTCGCCGTGACCACCACGGCGACCGCCGCGTCGAGCACCCGCCACGCCGAGGGCCGGGTGAACACCTTCGACAGCCACCGCCCACCGAACCCGAGCGCGCTGAACCACAGCACGCTGCCCGTGATCGCACCGACCGCGAACCACCACCGGTCGCCGCCGAACCCGGTGGACGCCGTGCCCAGCAGCAGCACGGTGTCCAGGTACACGTGCGGGTTGAGCCACGTCAGCGCCAAGCAGGTGACGACCACCGCCGACGCCGCGCCGGCCGTGCGCTCCAGCGGCAGCGCCGACGGCCGCAGCACCCGCCGTGCCGCCAGCACGCCGTAACCGATCAGGAACGCCGCGCCGACCCACCGCACCGCCGCCAACGCGGTCGGCCACGCGGTGAACGCCGCGCCGACGCCGCCGACGCCGAGCGCGATCAGCAGCGCGTCCGAACCGGCGCAGATGGCCACCACGGCGGGCACCTGCTGCCGCAGCACGCCTTGGCGCAGCACCAGGGCGTTCTGCGCGCCGATCACGACGATGAGGGACAGTCCGGTGCCGAGCCCGGCGAGCAGCGCGTACGTCACGGCGTCGACGGTAGGAACGGGCCGCGGATTAGGCCAGCTACCTTTTCTTACGTATCATCAGCACTCGTGATGCTCGATCCCGAGTGCGTGCGGACGTTGCTGGCCGTCGTGGACGAGGGGACGTTCGACGCCGCCGCCAAGGCGCTGCACGTCACGCCGTCGGCCGTGAGCCAGCGGATCAAGCTGCTGGAGCAGCGCACCGGCCGCGTCCTGCTGGTCCGCGCGAAACCCGCGCGGCTCACCGAGTCCGGCGCCGTGATCGCCCGGTACGGGCGGCAACAGGCGCTGCTGGACCGGGACGCGCGGGAAGCGCTCGGCCTGGTCGAGGACCCGACGCCGATCCCGGTCGCGGTCAACGCCGACTCGCTGGCCACCTGGTTCCGCCGCGTGGTCAAGGAACTGGCCGCCGACGAGGGCCTGGTGCTGACCGTGCGGCGGGACGACCAGGACCACACCGCCGAGCTGCTGCGCCAGGGCCTCGTCGTCGGCGCGGTGACGTCGTCGCCGCGACCGGTGCAGGGCTGCGCCGTCCGTCCACTCGGGAGCATCCGCTACCACGCCGTGGCGACCAGGCGGTTCGTCCGGCGGTGGCTCGCCGACGGGCAGCCGCTGCACGACGCGCCGGTGATCGTGTTCGACGACAAGGACGACCTCCAGGACCGCTTCTGCCGCGAGCTGTCCGGCCGCAACGCCTCCGCGCACCGGCACCACCTGCCCGACGGGCACGTGTTCGAGGACGCCGTGGTGGCCGGCGCGGGGTGGGCGCTGCTGACCGAGCACCAGATCACCACCCACCGCCGGCTCGTGCACCTCGCCCCGGACAAGCCGGTGGACGTGCTGCTGCACTGGCAGCAGTGGAAGCTCGACTCCCCACCACTGGCTCGCGTCGCCGACGCCGTCTTCCGCGCGGCGGCGGCCGAGCTGCACTGACCGGGCCCGCCCTGAGACTGTCTGCAGTGAACACTGGTTCGGTGCCTCGGTTCGAAGACCGCTGCGAGGTGGAACGGGTCCGGCCCCGTCCGGCCGAGGTCGCCGGCGGTGTTCGGCGATCGTGTTCGGGGTTCGTGTTCGGGGGTCGGCACGCGGTCGGTTGCGTCACCATGGCGGTCATGAACGAGCAACCCTTGCAGGTGAGCCGGGCCGTCCTCGGTCTTCGCCGGAGACCGCGAGTGCGGCAAGGGCTGGCGGCAGCGGCCCTGATCGCCGCGGTCGTCAGCCTGGCGCCCCGGTGGTGGGCGCAGGTGGCGGCGGTGGGTGGGCAGTGGGTCGGGCGGCACTGGGCCGTGTGCCTCTTCGGCGTGGTGGCGGTGGTGTTGGCGGCAGGTGGAGGTGACAGGGCCGCGATGGCCCTGGGACGCCGGCCGCGCACGCCCGCGATGCCGCTGTTGGTGCACGTGGCACTGCTGCTGGCGCTGGCCGCGGCGGTCGCGGTGGGGGTCGGGGTGGCCCTGTGGGGCGTGCTGGGACGGCCGACCGGCGTCCAGGAGCGGCTCGACGCGGTGAAGGTCGTGTTGACCGTGGTCGGCGGCGTCGGGGCGGTCGTGGCGTTGACGGTCGCGTACCGGCGGCAACGCCTCAACGAGGTCGACTCCCACCGCGACGACGCCAAGGTGCTGCTCGACCGCTACGCCAAGGCGGCCGAGCTGCTGGGCGCGCCCGACGCCTCGGTGCGCACCGCGGGCGTCTACGCGTTCGCGGCACTGGCCAACGACGCACCCGAAGCGCGCCAGGGCTGCATCGACGTGCTCTGCGCCTACCTGCGCCAGCCCTACGGCACGGTCGACGCGGCGCAGCCGGACCCCGGCCAGGAGCGCCACGTCCGGCTCACCGTCATCCGGCTCATCCGCGACAACCTGCACCTCGCCGACGGCGACCCGCGCACCTGGCGCGGCCACGACTTCGACTTCACCGGCGCGGTGTTCGACGGCGGCGACTTCTCCGGTGCGACGTTCACCGCGCCCGGCCGGGTCACCTTCGCCGACGCCACGATCACCGGCCGGCTGTCGTTCGCCGGGGCCGCGTTCACCGGCGGGGTCGTCTCGTTCGACCGCGCCCGGTTCGCCGGGGGTTCGGTGTCGTTCGACGGCGCGCGGTTCGCGGGTGGGGTCGTCGACCTGTCGGAGGTCGACCTCTCGGGGACGGAGCGGGAGTCGGCGGTCGAGCTGTGGCCGGCGGGTGTCCCGGTGCCCCGAGGGGTGCGATTACCAGCCGAGCCATCACAGCCGACCGAGCCGAATGCGGGGTGAAGGTGAACTTTTTGTCTACACTGAAGGTATAGAGACTTTCGCATTCGAGCGTTGTCCGGCGGACAACGCCGGCCCAACGGCGTTCGGCCGCGCAGCGGGTTCCCGAGCTGTTCCACCGGTGGGAGAATCGGCACCTGACAACGTTGTCAGACCTCCTCCCCCTGCCGGAGGTTCCAGATGCGTCTCCGCTCCGCGGCTGTCGCCGCACTCACCCTCGCCGCGCTCGCCGTCCCGGTCGTGACCGGCACGGCGCACGCCATCACCGATCACGCCCAGCACGTCAACCCGTTCGTCGGCACCAAACCCGGCGGCCCCGACTTCGGGCACGGCGGCGGCGCGGGCAACACCTTCCCCGGCGCCGTCGCACCGTTCGGCATGCTCCAGTGGAGCCCCGACACGGTGACCCACCAGCACGGCGGCTACCACTACGACGACAACCGCATCCGCGGCTTCAGCCTCACCCACCTGTCGGGCCCGGGGTGCAGCGACTTCGGCAACGTGCCGTTCATGCCGTCGCTGGGCACCACCCCCGCGGCCTACTCGACGTTCTCGCACGCCAACGAACAGGCTTCCCCCGGCTACTACTCGGTCCGCTTCGACAACGGCATCCGCACCGAGCTGACCGCGAACCAGCGGTCGGGCGTCGCCCGCTTCACCTACCCCGCCGGCCAACGGGCCTCGCTGAACGTCGACGCCGCCCGCGCGTTCAACGCGGCCGGCGGCTCGATCACCGTCGGGACCGACAGCCTCTCCGGCTACACCGACAGCGGCGGGTTCTGCGGCGCGGGCAACCGCTACCGCCTGCACTTCCACGTCACGTTCGACCAGCCGTTCGCCACCACCGCCACGATCGCCGACGGCCGGGTGACGCCGGGTGGCCGCGCGGTGGAGGGCAGCAGCCGGGGCAGCGTCGCGCCCTCGCCCAAGACCGCCGGGACGCAGCACGTGCCCACGCCGTCCACGGCCGCGCAGGACGTGCAGCCGTTCGCCGCCTCGGCGTTCGTGTCGTTCAACGCCACGACGGTCACGGCGCGGGTCGGCATCTCGTTCGTGAGCCTGGACAACGCCAAGGCCAACCTCGCGGCCGAAACCGGGACCCGGTCGTTCGACGAGGTCCGGACCGCGGCGCGGGCGACGTGGAACGGCTGGCTCGGCCGCATCGACGTCACCGGCGGCACGACCACCCAGCTCCGCACGCTCTACACCTCGCTGTACCACTCGTTGTTGCACCCCAACGTGTTCAGCGACGTCAACGGCCAGTACACCGGGTTCGACCGGCAGACCCACACGACCACGAGGACCCAGTACGCGAACTTCTCCGGCTGGGACGTCTACCGGTCGCAGGTGGCGCTGATCGCGTTGCTCGGCCCGAGGGAGGCGGCGGACATCGCGCAGTCCGCGGTCAACCAGGCCGCGCAGGGCGGGTACTTCGACCGCTGGACGGTCGCCAACGGCGGCACGGGCGTGATGAACGGCGACCCGATGGCCATCATCGTGTCCACCGCGCACGCGTTCGGCGGCACGGACTTCGACACGGCGGACGCGTTGCGCCGCATGGTCGCGGGCGTCAACGACATCCGGCAGCGGCCGGGGTGGTTGCAGTTCAACGACTACGGCTACGTGCCGACGGGCCTCGGTGACGTGTGGGGCTCGGCCGCGACGACGCTGGAGTACACGAGCGCGGACTTCGCCATCTCGCAGTTCGCGGCGAGGCTGAACGACACCGGCGCGGCGGAGAACTTCCTGCGGCGCGCCCAGAACTGGCGCAACCTGTTCAACTCGGGCAGCAAGTACGTGCAGCCGCGCAACACCGACCTGACGTGGCCGGGCTTCAGCCCGACCCAGGAGAACGAGTACGTCGAGGGCAACGCGGCACAGTACACGTGGATGGTGCCGTACAACCACCGCGGCCTGTTCGACGCGATGGGCGGCAACGCGGCCGTGGTGTCCAGGTTGGACACGTTCTTCACGGAGCTGAACGCGGGCCCCAAGAAGCCCTACGCCTACCTGGGCAACGAGCCGACGCTCAACACACCTTGGGCGTACGTGTACGCGGGCGCGCCGCACAAGACGCAGGACGTGGTGCGGCGGGCGTTGACGTCGATCTTCCTGCCCACCCCCGAGGGCCTGGTGGGCAACGACGACCTGGGCGAGATGTCGTCGTGGGCGGTGTGGGCGGCGTTGGGCCTGTACCCGCAGGCTCCGGGTCGGGCGGAGCTGGTGCTGGCCAGCCCGCAGTTCCCGAGCACGACGATCAAGCGGGGCAACGGCGCCACGATCTCCATCACCGCGCCGAACGCCTCCGACAGCGTGAAGTACGTGCAGTCGCTGAAGGTCGACGGGGCGGCGTCGGGCAGGGCTTGGTTGCCCGCGTCGTTCGTGGCGCGGGGCGGGTCGCTGGAGTTCACGCTGGGCACGGCCGCGTCGAGCTGGGGCAGCGGCGCCGGTGACGCGCCGCCGTCGTTCGACGTGGGGCCGAACCCGGCCAGGTCCGGCGCGATCGTCGGGTCGGCGGGCAAGTGCGTGGACGCCGAGCCCGCGGGCCCGACCGACGGCGCGCCCGTGCGGCTGTGGGACTGCAACTCCTCGGCCGCCCAGCAGTGGACCCTGGCGTCGGACGGCACGGTGCGCGCGTTGGGGCGGTGCCTGGACGTCAGCGGCAGCGCTCGGGTCAACGGGGCCAAGGTGCAGCTGTGGACGTGCAACGGCACGGGCGCGCAGCAGTGGTGGCCGAAGGGGTCGACGCTGGTGAACTCGCCGTCCGGCAAGTGCCTCGACGTGCCGAACAGCAACGCGGTCAACGGCGTCCAGCTCCAGATCCACGACTGCAACGGGACGGGTGCCCAGCAGTGGCGGCTGCCGTGAGGCGGGGCCGGGGATAGGACCCGTTGATAGAACACGTGGGTAGAACAGGTTGGTAGGACACGTTAATTGGCCGGTCGCCACGGCTCTCCCAACACGTGGCGACCGGCCGTTGACACCGCGAGGTGGCTACTTGACGCCTCCTGCGGTCAAGCCCGCGATGATCCGCCGCTGGAACAGCAGCACCACGACGACCAGCGGCACGGTCACGATCACGCCGGCGGCCATCTGCGTGCCGAACGGCTGGTCGAAACCGTACGCCCCGGTGAACCGGGAGATCGCGACGGTGGCGGTCTGCATCGAGCTGTCGTTGACCATCGACAGGGCGATGATGAACTCGTTCCACGCCGCGATGAACGTGATGATCGCGGTGGTGAAGATGCCGGGCGCGGCCAGCGGCAGGATCACCTTGCGGAACGCCTGGCCGCGCGTGCAGCCGTCGATCATCGCCGCCTGCTCCAGCTCCTCCGGCATCTGCCGGAAGAACGCGGTCAGGTTCCACACCGCCAGCGGCAGCGCGAACGACAGGCTCGGCACGATCATCGACTGGTAGGTGTTGATCCAGCCGATGTCGGTGAACAACGCCAGCAGCGGCACCAGCAGCGAGATCCCGGGGAACATCGACGTGGCGATGATCAGCGCCGCGACCGCGTTCTTGAACCGGAAGTGCAACCTGGCCAGCGCGTACGCCGCCGAGACGCCGATGATCAGCGTGAGCACCGTGGTGGTGCCCGCGACGACGAGGCTGTTCAGCAGCGACCGGCCGAACCCGACGCCGGGCGAGAACACCGCGGTCAGGTTGTCCAGCGAGAACGGCGCGGGCAGCGCGGTCAGCTCGAACTGGTCGGACGGGCGGCGGAACGCCGACACGGCCATCCAGTAGAACGGGGCCAGGCAGTAGACCAGGATCAGGCCGAGTCCGGCGAAGGTCAGCACCTTGCGCGGCAAGGAGTTGTTGCCCTGGGTGGCGGTCATTTGCGCGCCCTTTCCCGAGCGGCGCCGATGACGTCCGCGCCCAGCAGCCGCACGAACACCAACGCGGTCACGGCCACGTAGACGAACAATATCGTCGCGTACGCGGCGGCGGGGCCGAACCGCAGGCTCGACGCCTCGTCGAAGGCGACCATGGACAACGTCTCCACCGATTCCTTGCGGCTGCCGATGAGCACGAACGGCAGGTCGAACATGCGCAGCGCGTCGAGCACCCGGAACAGCACGGCCACCAGCAGCGCGGGCTTCACCAGCGGCAGGGTGATGCGCCAGAACTGCCGCCACGGCGACGCGCCGTCCACCCGGGCCGCCTCGTAGACGTCGTTCGGGATGATCTGCAACCCGGCCAGCACGAGCAGGCCGACGAACGGCGCGGTCTTCCACACGTCGGCGAGGATGACCGCGAACTTCGCCTGCCAGCCCTCGGTGGTCCACAGGACCTGCTGGCCGATGATGGCGTTCGCCACGCCGTCGGCCTGGAAGATCCAGCGCCACAGCAGTGCCGAGACCGCGGTGGGCACGGCCCACGGCACCAGGATGCCGGCCCGCACGACGCCGCGCCAGCGGATCGCGTGGTGCATCACCAGCGCCATCGCGACACCGATCACGACCTCGAGCGCGACCGTGATCACGGTGAACAACGTGGTGTTGCCGAACGCGTTCCAGAACCGGGCGGCCGAGTCACCGGCGAAGATCGCGGTGTAGTTGTCGACGCCGACGAAACGCGAGCCCTCCACGACGAAACCGCTCTCGTCGAGGTCGGTGCCCTCCCGGAACACCGACTCGCGCAGCGCCGCCACCAACGGGTACCCGACCACCAGGCCGAGCACCACGAACGTCGGTGACAGCAGCGCCGCGGCGAGTCGCCCCGCGCCCGAGGTCGCACCCCGGGCGCGGCGGGCGACCGCCGTCACTTCAGGAGCTCCTGCAACTTCGCCTGCAGGTCCTTCAGCGCCACGTCGCTGGTCTTCTCACCGGTGAGCGCGGCGTAGGCGGCTTCCTGGATCGCCTGCGTGACGTCGCCGTAGCGGACGGCCTGCGGGCGCGGCTTCGCGGAGAGGATCGACTCCTTCAGCGTGGGCAGGTACGGGAACTGCTTGATCAGCTCCGCGTCGTCGTACAGGCTCGACAGGGTCGGGGCCTGCGAGGTGGCCAGCAGGTTGGAGCGCTGCGAGGACTCGCTGGTGAAGAACTTGATGAAGTCCAGCGCGGTGGCCTTGTTCTTGCCGAACGCGGAGATGGCGAAGTTGTGCCCGCCGAGGGTGGAGCTGCCGGGGCCGTTCAGGCCGGGCAGCGGCGCGACGTCGAACTTGCCCGCGACCTGCGACGAGCCGTCGGTCTTGCCGGCCAGGTTCCACTGGTACGGCCACTGGCGGTGGAACAGCAGCTCGCCCGCCTGGAAGGCGCGGCGGCCTTCCTCCTCCTTGTAGGTGATGGCCTTCTGCGGGATGATGCCCTGCTGGAAGCCGGTGACCAGGGCGTCCAGCCCGGCCTTCGCCTCGGGCGAGTCGACCACCGGCTTGCCGGAGGAGTCGACCACGTCGCCGCCCGCGGAGTGCACGGCCTCGTCGAAGTTGACCGTCAGGCCCTCGTACTTCTCGAACTGACCGGCGTAGCAGCCGATCGCGGGCTGCGTCGCCTTGACCGCCTGGCATGCGGTGGTGAGCTCGGCCCACGTCTTCGGCGGCTTCAGACCCGCCGCGTCGAGCAGGTCCTTGCGGTAGTACAGCAGGCCGCCGTCGGAGTAGACGGGCGCGGCGTAGAGCTTGTCGCGGTACTGCGCGGTCTTGATCGCGGGCTGGAGGAACTTGTCCAGTTCGAACTGGTCGGTGGGCAGTTCGACGACCCAGCGGTTGGCCGCGAACTCCGCGGTCCAGACGACGTCGAGGTTGAGGATCGTGTACGCGTCGGACTTGACCTGCGCGTTCTGCACCATCTGCTGGCGCTGGGCGTCGGCGGACTCGGGCAGTTCGATGATCCGGACCTGCTCGTTCGCGTGCGAGGCGTTCCACTCGTCGACGAGCTTCTGCATGTTGCCGGACGTGTCCTTGCCGGTGGCGAAGGTGACCTCGCCCCGACCTTCGAGCGCACCGCTGGGCTGCTCGCCGCCTTTGTCCCCTCCGCTGCCGCACGACGCGAGGAGGACTGCCACACCCAGCGCCGCGGTTGCCCGCGCCGCCGTTGTCCGAACGCCCATTACCGAGACTCCCATTCGTTCAGGTCTTGCTCTGTCAAGCCGATCGGGGCACTGCCCCGGCTGGTGATCACTCGGTTGGTGATCACGCCGGGCAGCGGCACGCCCCGATCGCCGGTCACGCCGGCCGGCTGGTCCACCGTCCACGACGGAGGCGGCGGTGAGTGGTTCTGGCCCGCCGCCGTGACGTCCGTGCACGGGCGGAGGCCGTGGTGGCGCACTTCCCGGTGCACACCTACAGCAAGTGGATCATTCACGCGATCACCACGTCCGGTGTGACTTCGGGGTCCAGCAGGTTCCGCATCACCGGTGGGGCGGGCACGGCGGGCCCAGTCGGCAGGGCAGGCCGGGTGGGGTGCGAGAGGCTTGACGAGGGCAGGGCGGGTGAGGGCAGGTTGGCAGGTCGTCACCGGATAGCCGGGACGTGCCATGGTCTGCTCCCCCTCCCCCGGTCCCGCTCGACTCCGCGCCGTGGCAGTCACGCAGAGCATCCGATCGGACACTTCGACGGATGTTTGACCCTTCAAAACGGGCGGTACTGTGTCGCGGGCCACAGCGTCGTGTCAAGGAGTGGGAAGGGTGCGTGATCGGACCGCAACTCTTTCGCGCTCTGGCGTGGCATATGGGGGGATGTTCACAGGACGATGGTCTGGTCCGGCTCGATGTGACATGGGGCCTTCACGGCACTCCAGGCAGGCCAAAGCCGGCAGGTCCGGCGGGGAGAAGCGTCCCGCCGGACCTGCCGGCTTCGACCAGCCTGAAGCACCCGAACCCATGTCACATCGGGCCTCGTCGGCCGCTGTCCGGTTCGACGGGGGCCGGGTCGGGGGTGGTGAGGTGAGGATTAGCAGATGCTCTGGCGGCTGTTGACCAGGGTGTTGTTGCGGAACGTGGTGTTCGTGCCGCAGGGGTTCTCGGTGATGGCCGAGTTGGTGACGGTCAGGTTCTGGATGGTGATGTCCCGGGTGATCGGGAACTCCGAGCGGGCGGCCAGGCGGATCTCGCCGCCACCGGTGACGCTGCCGCTCTGGGCGGCGATGTTCACGTTGTAGCAGTTCTCGATGAGGATCGAGTTGTTACCCGTGTTGGAGATGGTGATGCGGTCGATCTGGAGGCCGCCGCTCTCCGAGACGCAGAAGATGCCGCGGCCACCGCCGCGGGCGATGACCTGGCCCACGCGGACGTTGGTCGGGTAGCTGTCGCCGATGCGGCCGTTGCGGTTGGCGGTGCGGAAAGCGGCGTAGCCCGTGCCGGTGCCCGCGTTCTCCGCGTCGACGGTGCCCACGGTGGCGTTGATGGTCTGGTTGAGCAGCAGGCCGGATTCGCCCACGCTGCGGGCGACGACGGTGCCGATGGTCAGGCCGTCGACGCCGTAGGTCTCCACGGCGTGGCTGCTGGCGCCCTGCACGTAGGCGTAGTCGATGCGGACGTTGCGGGTCCACTGGCTGGTGTCGCCGCGGTTGTCGATGCGGACGCCCAAGCCCCGGGAGAGGCGCATGTTCACGTTGCCGATGACCACGTTGGTGACGTTGCGCATGAAGATGCCGTACAGCGGGGTGCCGGTGAGGGTGAGGTTCTGGACCTCGATGTCGCGGACGCCGCGCGCATAGACGGGCGCGTAGTCGCCGGAACCGGTGCCGGTGACGTTGATGGTGCCGCACACGTCGATCGTGGTGTAGCTGCGCATCGAGTAGCGCTCACCGGCGGGGATGGAGCCGGAGGCGCGGACGACGATCCGCTCCTTGGAGGTGCGGTTGGCGGTGAGGCTGTCGTTGGCGGCCTGCATCGCGGCGCGCAGGCTGCTGCCGGTGTAGACCGTGCTGCTGCCCCGGCGGGCGGTGAAGCTGCTGCCGGAGCCGGTCACCTCGGCGTGGTACGTGCCGTCACCGCAGGCCGCGAGGGCCTCCGGCGCGGAGACCTGGAGCAGCGCCGCTGTCAACGCTGACACGGCGAGAAGTGCTTTCATGGGGTGATCTCCTGGGTTGGTAAGCGCTTTCCTGGTGGCGGCGGAGATCTGGTGCGACTTCTTCGGTGGTGGTTGGAGCAGCGGCGGCCCGCCGAGGGACGTGACGGGCCGCCACCGAGCTGTGGGCCTGGGAGCGTTCCCAGGGTTATCCGGTAGTGAATCGGATAACGGATTGCGCGTCAAGACCTGGCGCGTACGGCCTTTCGGGCTAACGGGTGATGATGTAGGCGATGCCGCCCGAACCCGAGGCGACCGAGCCGTCGGCGCGGTGGCGCTTGGTGCGCAGCCAGATGGTCTCGAACTGGGCGCGGTCGTAGACGCGGCGCACGGCGTCGTTCGAGGGGGATGCCGGGTCGTTGGCGATCACGTCGCCGTCCTGGGTGAAGCCGATGACGACCATGATGTGGCCCGCCGTGCCGTAGCCGGCGCCGGTCAGCTCGTCCTCGCGGAACGACTGCGAGGTGATGACGGGCACGCCCCGGGCGATGTAGCCCTCCAGTTCGGACAGTGAGCGCAGGCGTGTGACGTGGCCGCGCAAGCCGAAGGTGGCCGCGTAGGCGGTGTTGAACGGCCAGTTGCCCGCGCCGCGGTAGTCGTGGTCGTAGGTGTGCCGGGCGGCGTGGTCGACGGTCCGGTCGACGTGGCCGGGGTCCAACCAGGACAGATCGTCGGCGCTCGGGCCTCGGCCGTGGTACTCGACGACCATCTCGGTGGACGTGGGGCTGCACCACGCTTCGCCACCGCCGTCGTACTCGGGGTAGTGGCCTTCGTGGACGTTCTGCGAGTAGCGCGGCACGGGCAGCTCGACGCCGCGGGCGACGCCGGGTGCGCTGGTGGGCACGGTGAAGCGGTCCGGGATGGCGGAGGTCATCGCGCCGGCCATGCGCAGCAGCGGTGACGTGCGGGTGCCGGTGAGCCGGTGGAGGGTCACGCGGAGCTGGTAGGCGCGCAGCGGCCGGGTGGCCAGGAAGGTGTCCACGTCGACCGAGCCGTGCTCGTCGGACTGGCCGGAGACCGTCGTGCGCTCGATGTCCTGGTCGCCGAGCGCCCACCGGGCCATGACGTACCAGGGGGTGTCGTCGCCGCGCAGCTCGACCTGGAGCCACGTGCCGGGCGGTGTGTCGGCGTTCCACGAGGCGACGGCCTGGGTGGCGGCGAAACCGGTGACCCGGCGCGGGGACGTCCACCGCGCGTAGTCGTAGTCGCGGCCTTCGTGGTGCAGGACGCCGAGCGGGCGGCGGATCGCGAGGCCGCCGGGGACGGGCGCGGTGCCCTCGTGCTCACCTTGGACGAGCTGGGCGGACCGCCACTCGCGGTAGTCGACGCGTGCGCCCTCGGCCACCGCGGGCGGAGCCGCGGTGAAGCCGAGGGCGAGCACGGCGGACAGGACCGACACGACGCGCAGCGACATGTCGGGAATTGTCGCGCTAGAGAATTATTTTGTAATCATCCAACAGAGTGGTCACGCGCGGCCGCGGCGCTTGGTCCACACGTCGTAGGCGACGGCGGCCAGCAGCACCAGGCCCTTGACCAGCATGACCCGTTCGCTGGGCGCGCCGATCAACGACATGCCGTTGTTGATCACGCCCATGATCAGGCCGCCGGTGATGGCGCCGACCACCCGGCCCACGCCGCCCTGGACGGCCGCGCCGCCGATGAACGCCGCCGCGATCGCGTCCAGCTCGAACGCGTTGCCCGCGGTCGGGCCCGCCTGGTTGAGCCGACCGGCGAAGATCACGCCGGCCAGCGCCGAGAGCACGCCCATGTTCACGAACACCCAGAACGTGACCTGCTTGACCTTCACGCCGGACAGCGTGGCCGCCTGGAGGTTGCCGCCGATGGCGTAGATGTGCCGGCCGAACACCGACTTGTTCGCCATCACCGAGTAGCCCAGCGCCAGCACCGCGAGCAGCACGAGCACCCACGGCAGGTTGCGGAACCGGGCCAGCTGCACGACCACGGCCAGCACCACGGCCGCCGCCAGCGCGATCTTCGCCACGAAGATCGGGAACGGGTCCACGACCTGGCCGTAGCTCAGCCGCGCCTTGCGGTTGCGCCACTGGTTGAACGCGAACCCGGCCACCACCGCGACGCCGACCAGCAGGCTGACCAGGTCCGCGCCGCCCAGCGGCCCGAGGCCGACGTTGCCGAGGTAGCCCTCGGTGAAGCCGTTGGCCAGGGTGCGGATCTGGTCCGGGAACGGGCCGATGCCCTGGTTGCCCAGCACGGTCAGGGTGAGCGCGCGGAACACGAGCATGCCCGCCAGCGTCACGATGAACGCCGGGATGCCGAAGAACGCCACCCAGTAGCCCTGCGCCGCGCCGATCACCGCGCCCGCGAGCAGCGTGATCAGCACGGCCAGCGGCCACGGCAGGCCCATCTGCACGGTGAGCACCGCGCAGATCGCGCCGGTCAGCGCGACCACCGACCCGACGGACAGGTCGATGTGCCCGCCGATGATCACCAGGATCATGCCGATGGCCAGGATCAGCACGTACGAGTTCTGCACGATGATGTTGGAGATGTTCTGCGGTGTGAGCAGAGCACCGTTCGTCAACACCGTGAAGAGCACCACGATCAACGCGAACGCGATGTAGATGCCGGACTGCCGCAGGTTGAACGTGAACCTGCGCTGCGGCGCGCCGGCCTGCGCGGCCGCCGTCTTGGTGGTCATGAGGTCTGTCCCTGGGTCATGTGGTGCATCAGGCGTTCCTGGGTGGCTTCCGCGCGGTCGAGCTCACCGGTGATCCGGCCCTCGGACAGGGCGTACACCCGGTCGCACAGGCCGAGCAGCTCCGGCAGCTCGGAGGAGATCACCAGCACCGCGCGGCCCTGGTCGGCCAGGTCGTTGATGATCGAATAGATCTCGTACTTCGCGCCGACGTCGATGCCGCGGGTCGGCTCGTCGAGGATCAGCACGTCCGGGTCGGTGAACATCCACTTCGCCAGCACGACCTTCTGCTGGTTGCCGCCCGAGAGCGACGACGTCGTGGTGGCCACGCTGGGTGCCTTGATGTTCATCGAAGCGCGGTAGCGCTCGGCGACCGAGTGCTCCTCGTTCTCGTTCACCCAGCCCCGCGTGGCCAGCTTGTCCAGGCCGGCCGCGGACACGTTGAGCTTGATGTCCTGGATCAGGTTCAGCCCGTACCGCTTGCGGTCCTCGCTGACGTAGGCCAGGCCGTGCTCGATGGCCTTGCGGACGGTGCGCGTGTCGATCTCGCGGCCGTCCTTGACCACCCGGCCGGAGACGCCCACGCCGTAGGACCGGCCGAACACGCTCATCGCGAGCTCGGTGCGGCCCGCGCCCATGAGGCCGGCGAGGCCGACGATCTCCCCGCGCCGCAGCACGAGGGTGGCGTCGTCGACCACGACCCGGTCCGGCTGGGACGGGCTGTGCACGGTCCAGTTCTCGATCCGCAGCACCTCGTCGCCGATCTTCGGCGTGCGCGGCGGGAAGCGGTGCTCCAGGTCGCGGCCGACCATGCCGGAGATGATCCGGTCCTCGGTCACGTCCCGGGCGGGCAGCGTCTCGATCGTGCGACCGTCGCGCAGGATCGTGATGCTGTCGGCGATCCGGGTCACCTCGTTGAGCTTGTGCGAGATGATCACCGAGGTGATGCCCTCGTCGCGCAGGCCGTCGAGCAGGTCGAGCAGGTGCGCGGAGTCGTCGTCGTTCAGCGCCGCGGTCGGCTCGTCCAGGATCAGCAGCTTGACGTCCTTGGCCAGCGCCTTGGCGATCTCCACCAGCTGCTGCTTGCCCACGCCGAGGTCGTGGACGGGTGTGGTGGGGTTCTCCCGCAGGCCCACGCGGGCGAGCAGGGCGCCCGCCGCGTGGTTGGTGCGGTTCCAGTCGATGAACCCGCGCTTGGCCCGCTCGTTGCCGAGGAACAGGTTCTCCGCGATGGACAGCTGGCCGCACAGCGCCAGCTCCTGGTGGATGATCACGATGCCGCGCCGCTCGCTGTCGCGGACGCCGCCGAACGAGCAGGGCTCGCCCTCGAAGACGATCTCGCCCTCGTACGACCCGTGCGGGTGCACACCGGAGAGCACCTTCATCAGCGTGGACTTGCCCGCGCCGTTCTCACCGCAGATCGCGTGGATCTCACCGCGCCGCACGGCGAGCGTGACGTCGTGCAGCGCGGTGACCCCGGCGAACCGCTTGGTGATGCCGCGCATCACCAGGATTTCGTCGGACATGGTGTGCAAACCTACTTCAGCTGATCCGCGGTGTAGTAGCCGCTGTCCACGAGGACCTTCTGGTAGTTGCCCTTGTCCACGATGACCGACTCGAGCAGGTACGACGGCACGACCTTCTTGCCGTTGTCGTAGTCCTTGTCGTTGTTGACCTCGGGCTTGCCGCCCTTGAGCACGGCGTCGGCCATCTTCACGGTGGTCGCCGCGAGCTCGCGGGTGTCCTTGTAGATGGTCGAGTACTGCTCGCCCGCGATGATGGACTTGACCGACGCGACCTCGGCGTCCTGGCCCGTGACGACCGGGTACGGGTTGCCGCTCGTGCCGTAGCCGCTGCTCTTGAGCGCGGACAGGATGCCGATGGACAGGCCGTCGTAGGGCGACAGCACGCCGTGCACCTTGTCACCGCCGTAGGTGGAGGTCAGCAGGTCCTCCATGCGCTTCTGGGCCGTGGCCGGGTCCCAGCGCAGGATGGCGACGGTCTTGAAGTCGGTCTGGCCGCTCTTGACCACCAGGGTGCCCTTGTCGATGTGCGGCTGGAGCACCGACATCGCGCCGTTGAAGAAGAACGTGGCGTTGTTGTCGTCCGGCGAACCGGCGAACAGCTCGACGTTCAGCGGGCCCTTGGCGTCACCGGGGGTGCCGTCGACCTTGATCACGTTCAGGCCGGTCAGCAGCGAGGTCGCCTGCTGCACGCCGACCTTGAAGTTGTCGAACGTGGCGTAGTAGTCGACGCTGTCGGTGTTGCGCAGCAGCCGGTCGTAGGCGATGACCGGGATGTTGGCGTCCTGCGCCTGCTGGAGCTGCGAGGTGATCGCGGTGCCGTCGATCGAGGCCACGATGAGCAGCTTCGCGCCCTTGGTGATCTGGTTCTCGAGCTGGTTGGCCTGCGTCGGGATGTCGTTCTCGGCGTACTGGAGGTCGACCTTGTAGCCCTTCTCCTCCAACGCCTTCTTGATGTTGTCGCCGTCGTGGATCCAGCGCTCGGACGACCGGGTCGGCATGGTCACTCCGACCAGCACGTCACCCGACGACCCGGACTGCTGGTCGACGGTCTTCTCGGCCGACCCGCAGGCGGCGAGCATCAAACCGGCCGCGGCGATGGCGGCGATCCGCGGAAACCTCATTGTTTCTTCTTCTCTCCCTAGATGGTGGTGCAAGCCCAGGGCCTGCTAGCGCAGGCCCTGCGCGAGTCGGAAGTACGCCTGGTTCCAGCGCAGGCGGTCGCCGAACGACGCGGTCGTCGTGTCCTGGTCGATGACCACCAGTTCGGTGCTCACCATGGTGGCGAAGTCGCGCAGCGTATCCGAGCCCACGGCCTGCGTCATCACGGTGTGGTGAGGGCCTCCCGCGGTCAGCCAGGACTCGGCCGAAGTGGACAGCGACGGCGCGGGCTTCCACACCGCGCGCGCCACCGGCAGGTTCGGCAGCGGCTCGTCCGGCGGCACGACCTCGACCTCGTTGGCCACCAACCGGAACCGCTCGCCCAGGTCGGCCAGGCCCACGACCACGGCGGGACCCGCCGCCGCGTCGAACACCAGCCGCACCGGGTCCTCCCGGCCGCCGATGCCCAGCGGGTGGATCTCGCACGACGGCCGGTCGGCCGCGATGGTCGGGCACACCTCCAGCATGTGCGCGCCCAGGATCTTCGGCTCGCCCGGCCCGAAGTGGTAGGTGTAGTCCTCCATGAACGACGTGCCGCGGCCCGTGCCCGCGCCCATCGCCTTCACCGCGGCCAGCAGGGCGGAGGTCTTCCAGTCGCCCTCGCCGCCGAAGCCGTAGCCGTCGGCCATCAGCCGCTGCACGGCCAGGCCCGGCAGCTGCCGCAGCCCGCCCAGGTCCTCGAAGTTCGTGGTGAACGCGCCGAAGCCGCCGTCGGTGAGGAACCGGCGCAGGCCGGCCTCGATGCGGGCGGCGTAGCGCAGCGACTCGTGCTGCTCGGCGCCCTTGCGCAGCGAGTCCGCGAGCCGGTAGGTGTCGGCGTACTCGGTGACCAGGACGTCGATCTCCGAGTCCTCGACCGCGTCCACCAGCTCGACCAGGTCGTTGACGCCGTAGGTGTTCACCGAGACGCCGAAGCGCAGCTCGGCCTCCACCTTGTCGCCCTCGGTCACCGCGACGCCGCGCATGTTGTCGCCGAACCGGGCCAGCTTCATCCCGTTGAGGTGGCTGTAGCCGGTCGCGGCGCGCACCCAGCCGTCGATCCGCTCGGCCAGCAGCGGGTCGCTCGCGTGGCCCGCCACGGTCTTGCGCGGCACGCCGATCCTGGTCTGGATGAACCCGAACTCGCGGTCGCCGTGGGCGGCCTGGTTGAGGTTCATGAAGTCCATGTCGATGGTCGACCAGGGCAGCGCCTCGTTGAGCTGCGTGTGCAGGTGCAGCAGCGGCTTGCGCAGCGCGTCCAGCCCGGTGATCCACATCTTGGCGGGCGAGAACGTGTGCATCCACGCGATCACGCCGATGCACGACGGGTCGGCGTTCGCCGCGAGCATCACGTCGCGGATGGCCGCGGTGTCGGTCAGCACCGGCTGCCACACCACCTCGGCGGCGATGCGGCCCGACTCGGTGAGCATCCGCTGGATCTGCTGCGACTGCTGGGCGACCTGTTCGAGCGTTTCCGGGCCGTAGAGGTGCTGGCTCCCGGTCAGGAACCAGACCTGCGGCTTCCCAGCAGGCGACATGCGGGTCTCCCCTCGTGGGCTCATTGCCCGTAGACGTTCTGGTAACGGGCGTACAGGCTGTCGACGTGGTGCTGCTCGATCGGCTTCGGCGTGCCGAGCTGGTGTGCGAAGTGGACGGTGCGGGCCACGTCCTCCAGCATCACCGCGGCCTTCACCGCCGACCGGGCGTCCTTGCCGATCGTGAACGGGCCGTGGTTGCGCATGAGCACGGCCGGTGACCGGCTCTCGCGCAGCGTCTCCACGATGCCCTGGCCGATCGAGTCGTCGCCGATGAGCGCGAACGGGCCCACCGGGATGTCGCCGCCGAACTCGTCGGCGATCATGGTCAGCACGCACGGGATCGGCTCGCCGCGCGCCGCCCACGCCGTGGCGTACGGGGAGTGCGTGTGCACCACGCCGTTCACCTCGGGCATGTGCCGGTACACGTAGGCGTGCGCGGCGGTGTCGGAGGACGGCGAGTAGTCGCCCTCCACCAGGTTGCCGTGCAGGTCGGTGACGACCATGGCCTCGGGGGTCAGCTGGTCGTAGGACACGCCGGACGGCTTGATGACCATGAGGTCCTGGCCGGGCACGCGGGCCGAGACGTTGCCCGCGGTCCAGATGACCAGCTCGTAGCGGGTCAGCTCGCGGTGCAGGTCGGCGACCGTGCGGCGGAGGTCTTGGATGGCGGACACCGGTCACTCCCCCTTCGCGGCGCGGCGGCGCGCCTTCAACCGGTGCATGACCTCGTTGACGCCGCGGCCGAAGTAGTCGTGCAGCTCCTGGTACTCCACGAACATCCGCTCGTAGGCTTCGACGTTCTCCGGGATCGGCAGGTACGCGCCCCGCTTGATCGAGCCCATCGCCTTGGCGGCGGCGTGGATGTCCGCGTGGGCGCCGGCCGCCACGGCGGCGTGCATGGCCGAGCCGAGCGCCGGGCCCTGCTCGGAGCCGATGACCGACAGCGGCAGGTTCGTCACGTCGGCGTAGATCTGCATCAGCAGCGGGTTGCGCAGCAGACCGCCCGCGATCACCAGCTCGGTGACCGGGATGCCCGCGTCGGTGTAGGAGTCGACGACCACCCGCGTGCCGTAGGCCGTGGCCTCCAGCAGCGCCCGGTAGGTGTCCTCGGCGCGGGTGGCCAGCGTCTGCCCGACGACGACGCCCGACAGCTCGTGGTCGACCAGCACCGAGCGGTTGCCGCTGTGCCAGTCCAGCGCGATCAGGCCGTGCTCGCCGATGCGCTGCTGCGCGGCCAGCTCGGTGAGCAGCTCGTGCACCGAGATGCCGCGCGCCCTGGCCTGCTCGTGGTACTCCGGCGGCACGTTGTGCTCGACGAACCAGGCGAAGATGTCGCCCACGCCGCTCTGCCCGGACTCGTAGCCCCACAGGCCCGGCACGATGCCGCCGTCCACCACGCCGCACATGCCGGGCACGTCGGCCAGCACGTCGGCGTTCATCACGTGGCACGTGGACGTGCCCATGATCGCGACCATCTGGCCGGGCTCCACGGCGCGCGCGGCGGGCGCGGTCACGTGCGCGTCGACGTTGCCGACGGCGACCGCGATGCCGGGCTTGAGGCCGGTCCACTCGGCGGCCTGCTCGGTGAGCCCGCCCGCGCGGTCGCCGAGCTGGCCGAGCTGGTGCTCCAGCTTGTCGGTGACGAAGTCGGAGAAGTCGGGGTTGAGCGCGGACAGGAACTCCCGCGACGGGTAGCCGTCCTGGTAGATGCCCTTGTAGCCGGCCGTGCACGCGTTGCGCACGTAGGTGCCGGCGAGCTGCCAGACGATCCAGTCGGCGGCCTCGACCCAGTGGTCCATCGCCGCGTAGACCTCGGGGGCCTCCTCCAGCAGCTGGAGGCCCTTGGCGAACTCCCACTCCGAGGAGATCAGGCCGCCGTAGCGGGGCAGCCAGCTCTCGCCGCGCTGCGCGGCGAGGTGGTTGATCCGGTCGGCCTGCGGCTGGGCCGCGTGGTGCTTCCACAGCTTCACGTACGCGTGCGGGTTGTCCGCGAACTCGGGCAGCTCGTTGAGCGGCGTGCCGTCGGACTTGACCGGGACCATCGTGCACGCGGTGAAGTCGGTGCCGATGCCGATCACGTCGGCCGGGTCGACCCCGGCGTCGGCGATGGCCGCGGGCACCGCGTGCTTGAGCACGTCCACGTAGTCCTGCGGCACCTGCAACGCCCAGTCCGGGGGCAACGGGCGCCCGTCGGGCAGGGCCCGGTCCAGCACCCCGTGCCGGTAGTCGTGCACCGCGGTGCCGAGTTCGAGGCCGTCGCGCACCCGCACGACCACCGCGCGGCCGGACAACGTGCCGAAGTCGACACCCACCACCAATGGATCGCTCGCCATGATGAGCAGTGTTATCGCTAACATTCGCGACGTCAAGACCTGCCCGCAACGTGGCCTTAAAGACGTGGTGAGCGTGCACAACAGCGGGTAGATCGGCGGCGGGGCAGGCCCGCCCCGCTCCACCCCAGCCTAGGGGCGATCGGGGCACGCGCGGGGCCGCAGATGCGCGGAAATCGCACGAAACGTTTTCGGGACGCTCCGAGCGGCGCCACGGCGGGGCGGTGTGACGGTATACGGCCACCCCGGACGGCCCGGCGGCGGCACGACGGACAGGCCACCTCGAACGGCCAGGCGGCGGCACGACGGGCGTGCCGCCGCCGGCGGGTCACTGCGCGGGAGGCGCGACGCTGTCCCGCTTCACCAGGGCGGGCGCCACGTTGCGCTGCGGCGCGCCCACGTCGCCGTCGCCGACCTGGGCCAGCAGCAGCTCCAGCGTCTCCTTGGCCACGGCGTGGAAGTCCGGCTTGATGGTCGTCAGCGGCGGGATGAAGTACGCCGCCTCGGGCACGTCGTCGAACCCGACGATGCTCACGTCGTGCGGCACCCGGCGACCGCGCTCGCTCATCGCGCGCAGGATGCCCAGCGCCAAGTGGTCGTTGGCCGCGAAGATCGCGGTGACCTCCGGCATGCGGGCCAGCATCTGGCCCGCCCGGTAGCCCGAGGCCGCGCTCCAGTCCGCAGGCACCACGGGCGGCACCTCCAGGCCCGCCGTCTCCAGCGCCGACCGCCAACCCCTTATGCGGCCGAGGCTGTCGAACCAGTCCGACGGGCCGGAGACGTGCCACACCGTGCGGTGGCCCGCCTCCAGCAGGTGCGTGGTCGCGGCGAACGCGCCCGCCGCCTGGTCGACGGTCACCAGCGGGGTCGAGCGCTCCGGGTCGCCGTCCACGGTGACCAGCGGGATGCCCGCGGACACGTCGCCGACCGCGTCATTGGCCGACGCCGTCGGCGCGATGACCACTATCCCGGCGACCCGCTGGTCGCGGTGGCGCTCCACGGCGTCGGAGATGGAGTTGCGGTCCAGCACGTTCACCCGGCCCACGCTCACCGCGAACCCGGCCTCGGCCGCCGCGGCCTCGAACGCGGCCAGCAGCGACGCCGGCCCGTAGAGGGTGGAGTTCTGCGCCACCACCCCGATCAGCTGGGACCGGCCGGTCACCAGCGCGCGGGCCGCCTTGTTGGGCCGGTAGCCCAGCTCGGCGATGGCGGCGCGCACGCGCAGCCGGGTCTGCTCCCGGACGTTGGGGTGCCCGTTCAGCACCCTCGACACCGTCTGGTGCGAGACCCCGGCGAGCCGGGCGACGTCCGTCATCGCGGGATCGCGCGAGGTCTTGTGCTCCACTACCGCCCCATCTCCCCTGTCGACACTGCAACCTTCGAACGTGATGTTAGCGATAACACGCCCGGTTCACCGCGAAGGTGCTCGTGGTCCATTGTCCACCAGGGACCGTTCCCACCAGCGCAGGGACGCGGCGTCACCACTGAAAAGTCGTACTCACCCGGCCGGGTGACCACCGTCGGGCGGCACGTCGGCCGCCCGACGGTGCGCCGGGCCCGCTCCCCCCGCGGGTCAGGGGAAGGCGGCGCGGACGCGGTCCAGCTCGGCCTTGGTGACCGGCAGGACGGTGCCGTGCCGCGGTCGGCTGGGCAGCTGGTAGCCGGTGGCGAGGGTCCACTTGCCGGACGCGAGGTCCGTGGTCTCGAACGGCACGTAGCCGCGGCCGCCGAACTCGTCGATGAACAGGTACCAGCGGTCCTCGGTGTTGGACTTGAACACCGTCGGGCCCTCACCCTGGTTGATCGAGCCCTTGCCGATGCAGTCGGCGACGAAGTCGTACGACGTGTCGCGCAGCTGAGTCGACCTCTCGGCCAGGATGAACTTGCTGCACGGCGTGGAGGACGTGTTGTTCCGCTCGTCCTTGGTGAACCGGTAGTACTCGTCACCGTGCTTGATCACGGTCGAGTCGATGACCGAGTAGCCCGGGTCGACCCACACCTGCGGCTCGCTGAACGTGCGGAAGTCGCGCGTGGTCGCGTACAACATCTTGTTGTAGGTGTTGCCGGCGTGGTCGGGGTCGTTCTCCGCGTACAGCTTCGAGGCCCAGAACACGACGTACGCGCCGATCGACTCGTCGTAGTACGCCTCGGGCGCCCACGTGTTGCCCGCGGTCTCCGGCGACACCAGGACGTGCCGCTGCTGCCCCCAGTTGACCAGGTCGGTGGACTCCCAGACCTCGATGTACCGGCTGCCCTTGCGCTGCACGAGGTCCCAGTTGCCGTTGCCGTGGATCTTCAGGTCGGTGGCGATGAGGTAGAACTTGTCACCCTCGGGCGACCGGATGACGAACGGGTCGCGCACGCCCTTGTCGCCCAACGAGGACGTCAACACCGGGTTGCCCTTGTTCAGCTCGTCCCACTTGAGCGCGTCGTTGCCGCGGCTGGCGGCGAAGTACACCTGCTCGCCGGTGGCCGAGCCCTCGCCGGTGAAGTAGCCGAACAGGTAGCCCTCGTACGCCTGCTGCTCGGGCAGCGGCGTGACGGTGACCTTGAACTTCTTGCGGGTCGTCTCCTCGCCGGCGCGGATCTCGGCGGTCAGCTGCACCTTCACCGGCTTGTCGCCGAACGCGGGCCGGGTGACCTCGCCGGTGGGCGTGACGACCCCGGGCTTGTTGCTCTTCCAGGTGATCGTGGTGCCGTGCAGGCCGGTGGTCGGCAGGGTGATGTTGCCGCGGATGTCGTCCTCGTCCCACACCACGAGCGCGGCGTCGGCCTCGGCGACCTTCTCGTCGTCGGTGAGCTCCGGGCGGACGGTGACCGTGAAGTCGCGGGTCTGGTCGAACGCGGTCGCGGTGAGCGTCACGGTCGCGGGCGCGCTGCCGGGCGCGGGACGGGTGACGACGCCCGCGGTCGACACGACCGCCGGGTCGCTGGACCGCCAGGTGATCGCGGAGCCGTACGGGCCGGTGGTCGGCAGGGTCAGGTTCGCGGTCACGGCGGAGGTGTCGCCGAGGTCGATCGAGGCCAGGTCTCGTCGACCCTTCTCGTCGTCGGGGATGAAGCCGAGGGCGTGCGCCTCGGCCGCGGTGAGGGCGCGGTCGTAGAGGCGGAAGTCGCGGACCGCGCCCTTGAGGTAGCGGTCGCCGCTGTAGACGGAGCGTCCGATGTAGTTGGCGGTCGTCGTGCCGCCGCCGATCATCGCCGGAGTGGTGGTGACGCCGGTCCTGCGGCCGACCTCCACGCCGTCCTCGTACAGCACGGCGGTGCCGCCGCCGAGCGTGTAGGTGAGCGTCTTCCAGACGCCGCGGGCGAGGTTGCGCCCGGCGGTCACGGTCTGCTCGGTGGACCAGTTCCCGGTCGCGATGGACGACCGGTAGGCGTTGCCGGTGGTGAACAGGTAGCCGTTGCCCGCGGTGCCCGAGGAGTTGCCCAGGCCGTAGACGAAGTAGGGCGTCGCCTGGTCGGGCGCGAGGCGGACCTGAATCGAGACACTGACCTCGGTCAGCCCGCGCAGGACGTTGTCGGGCAGCTTCACGTGGCCGGTGGCGCCGCCCAACTGGAGCCCTTCAGCACCGCCCGGGGTGGCGTCACCGATAACGGTTCCGTTGCGACCTCCGCCCGAGGTGTCGGCAGCGACGGCCCCTTGGGTTTCGGTGAGGGGGTAGTGGAGTACGAGACCGTCGGCGGCGGACGCCGTCGGAGCGCTCAAAACGGCCGCGGCCACCGCCGCGACGAGGGTGGCGACGAGGGTGCGTGGGCGATGACGAACGGTGACCATAAGGCGTCGCTCTCGTCTTGCGCGCGGCGCGAAGCCGCGGCGGAACAGGGGCATCCGGAGGTACGGGTGTGCTGCATCACAAAAGTGAGCGCTAACATAGGTCGGCCCTAACGAACGTGTCAAGGATGCGAAGTTGACGTTTCCGGGGGGTTGACTGGCCGATTGTGAGCGTTCACTCTTGTGCCCCAGGTGACCACCGTCACGCGGTTCGCCGTTCCCGTCAGTGTCTCGGGTTCACACGGAGGAAGACCAGTGTTGAAGAAGATCACGACCGCCGCCGCCGCGGTCCTTTTGGCCGCGTTGACCGCGTGCGGGTCCGGTGGATCCGGGGACGCGGGGTCGTCGGGCAACACCAACGCCAACAGCGACGGCAAGATCACCATGGGCTTCGCCCAGGTGGGCGCCGAGAGCGGTTGGCGCACCGCGAACACCAAGTCGGTCCAGGAGTCCGCCGAGAAGGCCGGGATCGAGCTGAAGTTCTCCGACGCGCAGCAGAAGCAGGAGAACCAGATCAAGGCGATCCGCTCCTACATCCAGCAGAAGGTGGACGTCATCGCCTTCAGCCCGGTGGTGGAGACCGGGTGGGACGCCGTGCTGCTGGAGGCCAAGCGCGCGAACATCCCGGTGATCCTCACCGACCGCGCGGTCGACTCCGACGACACGTCGCTGTACAAGACGTTCCTCGGCTCGGACTTCGTGGAAGAGGGCAAGAAGGCCGGCGAGTGGCTGAAGGCCAACGCGGCCGGCGCCAAGAACGTCGTCGAGCTCCAGGGCACGACCGGCGCGGCGCCCGCCATCGACCGCAAGAAGGGCTTCGAGGACGCCATCGCGGGCACGGACCTCAAGATCGTGGCCACGCAGACCGGTGACTTCACGCGGTCCGGCGGCAAGCAGGTCATGGAGGCGTTCCTGAAGTCGGTGCCGCAGATCGACGTGGTCTACGCGCACAACGACGACATGGGCCTGGGCGCGATCGAGGCCATCAAGGCCGCGGGCAAGGTGCCCGGCAAGGACATCAAGATCATCACCGTGGACGCGGTGAAGGACGGCATGACCGCGCTGGCCGCCGGTGAGATCAACTTCATCGTCGAGTGCAACCCGCTGCTGGGCGACCAGCTGATGGAGCTCGCGAAGAAGGTCGTGGCGGGCGAGGAGGTCCCGCCGCGCGTGGTGACCGAGGAGACCACGTTCACCTCCGAGCAGGCCAAGACCGAGCTGCCCAACCGCAAGTACTGATGCACAAGCCGCGGCCCCGCCACCCTCCGGGTGTGGTGGCGGGGCCGCATCCGTCGTTGACGTGAGGATCCGGTCGTGAGGGTCGTGAGGGTCTTGTCGTGAGGGGAGTTGTCCGGTGACCGAGCCGGTCGTCGACATGCGGGGCATCTCGGTGGAGTTCCCCGGAGTGAAAGCCCTGCAAGAGGTGGATTTCCGGCTGTTCCCCGGCGAGGTCCACGCGTTGATGGGTGAGAACGGAGCGGGCAAGTCCACGCTCATCAAGGCGCTGACGGGCGTGCACCCGCTCGCCGCGGGCGAGGTCCGCTACGCGGGTGAGCCGGTGTCGTTCCACGGTCCCGCGCAGGCGCAGGCCGCCGGGATCAGCACGGTGTACCAAGAGGTCAACCTGTGCGGGAACCTGACCGTCGCGGAGAACATCCTGCTCGGGCGCGAGCCGCGCAAGCTCGGCCGCATCGACGGCAGGGCGATGCGGGCGCGGGCGGCGGAGCTGCTGGCGCGCATCGGGCTGCACATCGACCCCGGTTCGGTGCTGGAGAGCCACCCGATCGCCGTGCAGCAGCTCGTCGCCATCGCGCGGGCCGTGGCGGTCGACGCGCGCGTGCTCGTGCTGGACGAGCCGACGTCCAGCCTGGACGCGGACGAGGTCGCGGAGCTGTTCCGGATCATCCGGGTGCTGCGCGACGAGGGTGTCGCGGTGCTGTTCGTGACGCACTTCCTGGAGCAGGTCTACGAGATCTCCGACCGGATGACGGTGCTGCGCAACGGCCGGCTGGTCGGCGAGCACATGACCGCCGCGCTGAGCCGGATCGACCTGGTGTCGGCGATGCTCGGCCGCGAGATGGGCGTGCTGGAGGAGATCGAGCGCCGTTCGGGCACGCCCGGCGAGCCGCTGCTGGTCGCCGAAGGGCTGGGGCGCAAGGGCTCGGTCGCGCCGTTCGACCTGGAGATCAGGGCGGGCGAGGTGGTCGGGCTGGCCGGGTTGCTGGGCTCCGGCCGCACGGAGGTCGCGCGGTTGCTGTTCGGCGCGGACAAGGCCGACTCGGGCCGGGTCCTGGTCAACGGCAAGCCGCTGCGGCTGACCGGGCCCAGGGCGGCGATCGAGGTCGGCATCGCGTTCTCGTCGGAGGACCGCAAGGCCGAGGGCATCGTCGCGGACCTGAGCGTGCGCGACAACCTGATCCTGGCGATGCAGGCCGCGCGCGGCTGGGCGCGGCCCGTGCCGCGCAAGCTGGCCGACGAGCTGGTGGCCAAGTACATCGACCTGCTCGACATCCGGCCCGCCGACCCGGACCGGGCGGTCGGGAACCTGTCGGGCGGCAACCAGCAGAAGGTGCTGCTGGCCCGGTGGCTGGTGACCCAGCCGAAGCTGTTGATCCTCGACGAGCCGACGCGCGGCATCGACGTCGGCGCGAAGGCGCAGATCCAGAAGGTCGTCGCGGACCTGGCCGCGGAGGGCATGGCCGTGCTGTTCATCTCCGCCGAGCTGGAGGAGGTGGTGCGCGTGTCCGACCGCGTGGTGGTGATGCGCGACCGGCAGAAGGTGGCCGAGTTGGACGGTGGAGCGGGCGTGGACGACGTGATGGCGCTCATCGCGGGCGGCGGCGCGGACGGCGTGGACGCGGTGGCGGAGACGGCGGTGGTGTCGTGAAGAACCGACTGCTCTGGCCGGTGCTGGCGCTGGTCGCGCTGCTCGTGCTGAACGTGGTGGTGACGCCGTCGTTCTTCTCGTTGCGGTTGCAGGACGGGCACCTGTACGGCAGCTTGATCGACATCCTGCGCAACGGCGCGCCCACGCTGCTGATCGCGCTGGGCATGACGCTGGTGATCGCGACCCGCGGCATCGACCTGTCGGTCGGCGCGGTGGCGGCGATCGCGGGCGCGGTGACGTGCACGCACATCGCCGCCGGCGGCAACCCGTGGGTGGCGATGGGCCTGGCGCTGGCGCTGTGCGCGGTGCTCGGGCTGTGGAACGGGTTCCTGGTGTCGGTGCTGGGCATCCAGCCGATCATCGCCACGCTGGTGCTGATGACGGCCGGGCGCGGTGTCGCGATGCTGATCACCGAGGGGCAGATCGTCACGGTCGACTCGCCGACCTACCGGCAGGTGGGCGCGGGCTTCCTGGTGCTGCCGATCGCGATCCTGATCAGCCTGGCCGTGCTGGGCCTGGTGGCGCTGGTGACCCGGCGGACCGCGCTGGGGCTGCTGATCGAGTCGGTCGGGGTGAACCCGTCGGCGTCGCGGCTGGCCGGCGTGCGGGCGCGGACGATCATCTGGACGGTGTACGTGTTCGCGGCGCTGTGCGCGGCCGTGGCCGGGTTGATGATCAGCTCGAACGTGAGCGCGGCGGACGCCAACAACGCCGGGTTGTGGATCGAGATGGACGCGATCCTGGCCGTCGTGATCGGCGGCACGTCGCTGGCGGGCGGCCGGTACTCGCTGACCGGCACGCTGCTCGGCGCGCTGATCATCCAGACGTTGACCACGACGGTCTACACGATCGGCATCGCGCCGGAGATCACGCTGGTGTTCAAGGCGGTCGTGGTGATCGCGGTGTGCCTGATGCAGGCGCCGGTTCGGATTCGGGTCAGGCAGGGGGTGCCCGCGTGAAGCAGTCAGTGGTCGTGGAGCCGGAGTCGGTCGCGGTGCCGGCCCGCGCGCGTGGCGGGCTCGTGCGCGTGCCCAAGCGGTTCCTGCCGGTGATCGCCACGTTCGTGGTGTTCGTGGCGACGTTCGGCGTGGGCTCGGTGCGGTACGAGGGGTTCGCCTCCGGTCAGGTGATGGCGAACCTGTTCATCGACAACGCTTTCCTGATCGTGCTGGCGGTCGGGATGACGTTCGTGATCCTGACCGGCGGCATCGACCTGTCGGTCGGGTCGGTGGTGGCGCTGTCGACGATGATCGCGGCGGCGGCGCTCCAGGCCGGGTGGCCCGCGTGGCTGGTGGTCATCACGGTGCTCGCCGCCGGGTCCGGGCTGGGGCTGGCGATGGGCTGGGTGATCCACCGGTTCGGCGTGCAGCCGTTCATCGTGACGCTGGCCGGCATGTTCCTGGCCCGCGGGCTGTGCTTCGTGATCAGCGTCGAGTCGGTGTCGATCAAGGACCCGGCGTTCCGGGACCTGGCCACGGGCTCGATCGAGCTGCCCGGCGGCGTGACGATCACCTACGGCGTGGTCATCGCGCTGGTGGCCGTGCTGGCGGCGGTGTACGTGCTGCACCTGACGCGGTTCGGGCGCACAGTGTACGCGGTGGGCGGCAGCGAGTCGTCGGCGCGGCTGATGGGTCTGGCGACCACGCGGGTGAAGATCGGCGTGTACGTGATCAGCGGGTTCTGCTCGGCGCTGGGCGGGCTGCTGTTCAGCCTCTACATGCTGTCGGGCTACAGCCTGCACGCGGTGGGCATGGAGCTGGACGCCATCGCCGCGGTGGTGGTCGGCGGCAGCCTGCTGTCCGGCGGGGTCGGGTTCGTGATCGGCTCGGTGGTGGGCGTACTGGTGCTGGGCACGATCCAGACGCTGATCTCGTTCGAGGGCACGTTGTCGTCGTGGTGGACCAAGATCGTGATCGGTGCACTGCTGCTGGCGTTCATCGCGTTGCAGCGGATCATCGTGCGCAGGACCTGAGCCCCCACGACCTCGTCGACCACCAGGACCCGCCACCCGATCAGCTCGGGCGGCGGGTCCTGGCGTCGACGCCGATCCGGTGCGCGGCCACACCGGTCGACCGCCGGTGGCCACCCGGCCGGGCTTCAGGTGGCGGACGAGTCGGGCACGTGCACCCACCCCTGCCGGGGCGCGGACCCGATCTGCACGTTCACGTAGGGTGCGAAGGCGGACGGCGAGATCCCCTCGTAGCCGTGGTGGACCACAGCCCGGTACAGGTCGTCGGACACCACGAGGACCAAGGGCTCGGCCGTCTCGCGCAGCGCCAGCTTGAGCCGGGGCGCGTCGAGCAGGCGGCACGACACGTCGAGCAGCTCGCCGTACTGGCCGCGTTCGTCGTAGTGGACCTCGCCGGCGTGCACCACGGTCCGCAAGCGCACCGGCAGGTCCGGCCGGTGCGCGTTGTGCAGCGCCAGCAACCGGCTCAGCTGCGGCACCACCGACCCCAGCAGCAACGTCTTCGGCGTCCGGTCCGACGGCCGGATGAGCACGAGCACCCCGTCCCCGAGGTCCACCAAGCGGTCGATGTCGTCCTCTCCGACGCCGTGCAGCGCCAACGAGTTCATCACCACCTCGTACACGACCTGCCGCAGCGCCGCCTTCTCCAGGTTGCCGCGGGTCGTGGAGCCCTCGATGTCCACACCGAGCGCGATGCGGTACAGGGGGTGTCGTGCAGTCGCGTTCACCATGTCGGCAACACTGCCCATCCCCGGTTCCCGGGAACAAGCAGCGCGCCTTCCCGCATTTCCGGGTTCACGCGTCCGTGCCGCCGATGCCGTGGCGGCGGGCCTTGTCGACCAGCTCTTGGCGCGAGCGCACCTGGAGCTTGCCCTGGATCTCCAGCACGCGGTTGGCCACCGTCTTCGCCGACAACCCGATCTCGGTGGCGATCTGGGCGTTCGTCAGCCCTCGCACCACCAGCAGGAGGGTCTTGTACTCGGCCCGGGTCAGGTGCAGCGGCAGCTCGCCGCCCGCCGCGGCGACCGACATGGTCAGCAGGGCCTGCCAGACCTTCGGGTCGAAGACCATCTTGCCCTTGGCTACGATGCGCACCGCCTGCACGACTTCCAGCTCCTCCTTGCGGAGGTAGCCGTGGGCGCCCGCCCGCACGGCCGCGAAGACGTGCTCGGGTTCCTCGTGCATGGACAGCACCAGCACCCTGCTGTCGGGTACGACCTCGGCGATCCGGCGGATGACGGCAGGTCCGCACATCACCGGCTCGGTGTCCGGGGCCCGCGGGATCCTGAGGTCCATGACGACCACGTCGGGGCGGTGCCGTCCGACGGACACGACGGCGTCCTCGGCGTTCCCGGCGTCACCCACCACGGTGATGTCCGGGGCACCTTCGAGCTCGCCCCTCAGTCCCTTGAGGAAGATCGGGTGGTCGTCGACGAGCAGCACCCGGTACCCGGCCTGCGTCATGTGGCGCTCCCAACGCGTGCGCGGGACGACGGCCACGCCGCCGCCCCGCCACCCGCGCAGCTCAATTCGGATCGAACGGGATGTGGGCGGTGATGCGGGTGCCGGGCGCGAGGTCGTCCACGGAGAACTCGCCGCCCAGCCCCGTGCAGCGTTCCTCCATGGACGCCAGCCCGATGCCGAACGGGGGTTCCTGCGGCATGCCCCGGCCGTCGTCGGCCACGCTCACCGCCAGACCGGAACCGGTCCGGGTCAGGGAGATCCGGCACCGCGAGGCGTGGGCGTGGCGGACGACGTTGAGCAGGGCCTCACCGGCGATGAGGAACGCGGCGCGGCCCACCACGGGCGGAACGTCGTCGAGCTGCCCGACGGTGGTCACGTGGACGTCCACCTCGTCCGCGAAGCGCTCCGTGCGTCGGCGGACCGCCTGCGCCAGGTTCGGCCCGAGGTCGAGTGCCCGCGCGTCGCGCACGACCCGCCGCACCGTGCCGGTGAGCGCCGCCAGGTCCCGCGCGGCCTCCTCGATCAGCGTGCGGGCGCGGGAGTCGGTCCGGTCCATCGTCCGCAGCGCCACGCCCATCTGCTTGCCGATGCCCACCACGCTCGGCCCGATGTAGTCGTGCAGGTCGTTGCCGATCCGGCGCAGCTCCTCCCGCCGCTCGCGCTCGAACTTCGCGTCGGCCTCGCGCAGCGCCAGGGCCATCCTCGCCGAGTGCACCGCCGGGGCGGCCTGCCCGGCCATGTCCTCCAGCAGCCTGACGTCCCGCCGGCCGAGCGCCTCGCCCCTCGACCGCGCCTCGGCCACGAGCAGCCCGACCTCCCGGCCCTGGTGCTTGAGCACGACCTTGTGGCTCGCCGCCCCGATCGGCGTGCCGTGCTCAGCGGTCGGCGCGGAGCCGGACGAGTCCAGGTGCACGGCCACGTACGGCAGCTTCAAGCCCTTGCCGACCCAGGCCGCGACGGCCGGGAGCAGTTCGTGCCGCGGCATCGGGTGCGCGAGCGTCCGGCCGAGTTCCACCAGCGCCCCGTACGGGTCGGACCGGGCGCCGTACAACGCGCGGTTCACGCCGCGCAGCAGCACCTTGTAGAGGGGCGCGAGCAGCGCGACCACCACGACGGTGGCGATCACGTTCTCCTCGGTGGGCGCTTCCGTCGTGGTGATCAGCACGACGGTGGAGTACACGCCGATGAGCAGCGCGCCCAGGAACCCGTACAGCAGGGTGCGGTGCACGATCAGCCCGATGTCGTACAAGCCGTAGCGCATGATCGCGATCACCACGGCCGCGGGGAACGCCGCCGCGGCCGCCAGCCACGCCCCCCACGCCCCTCCGAACGCCAACTCGAGGCCGAGCGCGGGCACGAAGACGACCGAGCCGGCCAACACCCACCAGACCACGCGGCGTTCCGCACCCGGCGGGGTCCTCCACCCGCGCACCGCCAGAGATGCCATCGCCGCGCACAGGGCCACGACGAACGCCGCGAACCCGATCGCCGCGACCACGACCGGCGCGCCCCTGCGGGCGGTCCCGGTGAAGACCTGCTGCCAGAACGCGGCCGGATCGCCCCAGGCGGCCCACCCGAGGCCGACGACGGGCAGGAGCACGCCGGCCGCCGCGATCCCGACGGCCGCCCACCAGTGCCGGCCGGGCGGGCGACCGGTGGGGAACACCAGGAGCACGACCGGCAGCAGCGAGTAGGTCGGCCACCACGCCCACGCCCCCACCCACGCAGGCCAGCGCTGGTCGGGCACCAAGGTCGCCCCGGCGGCCAGCGCGCCGCACACGCCCGTCGCGAGCAGGCACCAGCCGACCGCGTTGCGCGGGGCGTGGGCGACGACCCGCTCCCCCAGCAGGCAGTACACGACCGCGGTGAACCAGCTGTGCGGGTGCGACGACGCGGCGGCGCCGCCGACGTGCGACACCACCGACACCGCCACCAGCCCGACCGCGCCGACCGCCACCAGCCGCGCGAGGAGCAGGACCCGATCGCGTCGTCGCTTCCCTCTGTCCCCTAAAGCCCTGTCCACCACACGTCTCCCCCGCTGCGAGCCTGCGATCGAACCCCGTACGGCCTCACGAGGTGCCGTTGAGCCAGTGCCAGAAGTTGTGGCACGGAGAGCCCTCGTCCTGCGTGACGACGTCCCCGTAGACGAACTCGACGACCCCCGGCGTCCCCGCCAGTCCGAGCGCGACGACGTCCGGTTCCCCGGCGGCCGGCGCCTTCCCCCCGTCGTCCCCGGCCACCCGCGAGTGCCGGTGCACCTCCACGCCCGCCTCGACCTGGACACCGGCGCCCAGCGCCGCGCGCATCGTCGCCAGGTCGGGCAGCAGCCCCGGTCCGACCAGCGCCCCGTGCCGGGACTCGAACCAGGCCAGCCCTTCGGCGAGGCGTTGCGGGGTGACCGGCGCGGCGGTGGCGTGCGCTCCGCTGAAGTGCGGGTTGCCGACCGGTGCGGTCGCCGCGTACAGGCGGAACACCTCGTACCACTCGGCCACGTTCCCCAGCTCTGGGTGCGCGAGCTCTCCCCGGTCTTCGGTGGGTGCGGTCATCGGCTCTTCCTCCGGTTCGCTGATGTCGTCGTGGAGCCTGTCGAGCCCCCGGTCCCGGGAACAAGAGGTGGCCGTCCCGGATTTCCGGGCGGTGCGACCAGCGAATGCGACCGAGCCCGGGAATGGCTCGTGAATGCTCGTCCGGTCATCGCAATGGGGCTGCCTCTCGGAGGACCACGACTCGGCACGCCAAATGATGACGACTGTTCACAGTCTTGGCAACCGCAAAAAAGCAACCGGCCCGACCACTGGGGTGGGCCCACTACCAGCAGGAACGTCGACCGACAAGGTCACTTGACGCAGAACGGCCGCGGAATCCCGGGGCCGAATTCCTGGACCTTTTGCGGGAAAGAATCGACACCCGCACAAACAGTCGTGACCCGACCGGGCACTTCGAGTGGCGTTACGCGGGCGAGCCAGGTCGCATTCGTGCACCGGCGCGTCGGTGGGTGCGCGTGGGCCGGCGCGATCCGGTCAGCGCTCGGCTTCCCAGCCCGCCAGCAGGTCGGCGGCTTCCCTGGTCCGCGGGTGGTTCGCGCCCTGCACCTCGGACATCTCCGCCAGCACCTCGCGCAGTTCGGCGACGGCCCGGTCGCGCTGACCGGCGCGGTGGAGCAGGTGGGCCCGTTGCTGCCTGATCCGCAGTGCGCGGGGGTGGTCGGGGCCGAAGGTCCGCTCGACCGCGTGGCGCAGGGCGGTCAGGTCGTCCACGGCGCCGGGGTGGCCGGCCATCCCCCGCCAGAACGCCAGGTTCGAGCGGTAGGTCAGGGTGGTCGGGTGGGATTCGCCCAGGGCTCGTTCGGCGTCGGCGGCGGCGGTGTCGAACTCGGTCAGGGCCCGGGGCAGGTCGCCCGCGACGGCGCGCCAGTAGGCCAGGTTGTGCCGGGCGATGAACGTGTCGTGGTGCGCGCGCCCCACCACGGCCTCCAGGCCGTCGACCGCCTCCTGGAAGGTGGCCACGGCGAGCCGGGCGTCACCGGTCTCGCCGATCCACCGGCCCAGGCCCAGCATCACGCGCAACGTCCGCTTGTCCCTCGGCCCCAGCTCCTCCCGCAGCACGTCGACCAACGCGCTCGCCGCGTCACGGGCGCCCGCGAAGTCGCCGGACAGGCCCAGGCACAGCACCCGGTCGTCCTCGGCGGCCACGCGCAACGGGTGGGCGGCGGGCAGGCCGCAGGTGTCGACCAGGGACGTCAGCTCGGCCAGCGCGGTCTCGATGAGCCCCGTCTCCAAGCGGTAGGTGGCCTGGTGGAAGCGGGCCCACAGGGTGTCGGTGTCGGTCGCGCCCAGGGTTCGTTCGGCGAGCGCGCGGATCTCGCCGAAGTGGGTCAGGGCGGTCGCCGGGTCGCCCAGGTCGCCGATCGCCTCGGCCACCTGGGTGCGGAGGATGACCACGTCCCGCGGGTCGGTCGCGTGGGTCAGGAGGTCGGCGGCGAGGTCACGGGCCGCGGCGGGCCTGCCGATCTCGGCGAGGTGCCGGCCGAGCCGGCGCAGGACGGGGTGCATGCCGCCGTGCCACAGGTGCTCCCCCGCGACCGAGCGCAGCACCTCGGCGTTGCGGTACAGCGCCGCGGCGGTGTCGGGGTCGGCGGTCGACCACGCGCGTTCGATGGCGTCGGCGGCGGTCACCGCGACCGGCGCGAGGTCGGGGACCAGGTCGCGCGCGGCCCGTTGGACCAGCGCGTGCGCCTCGACCCGACCGTGGTGGGTGACGAGGTTGAGCCGGTGCAACGCGCGCAGCGCGGGCAGGTTGCGGCCGTCGTCGAGCAGCACGGCCTCGGGGATGCCGTCCGGTGCGAGGACGCTGACCAGGCCGAGCACGTCCACGGCGTTGGGCGCCAGTGACGCCGCCCGCTCCACCGCGAGCCGCACGCTGCCCGCGACGGTGTCGTGGTGCTCGTCGGCGGGCGAGGTCGGCGGGAACAGGTCGGCGACCCGCTGCCTGCGGTCGGCCAGCAGGGCGAGGTAGGAGGGCACGTCGGTGCCGCTGTCGATGAGGAACGCGGCGGCCTGCGAGAGCGCGAGCGGGAAGCGGCCGAGCGCATCGGCGAGGGCGGCCAGGTGGTCCGGGTCGTGCCGGGGGTCGACGGCCAGACGGGCGGACAGGTAGGCGGCGGCCTCGTCCGGGTCGAACATGCCGACGGGGACCAGCCGCGTGTCGGGTCGCAGCAGCGACGCGTCCCGCCGCTGCGTGGTGATCAGGCTGCGCCCCGCGTCGCCCGCGGGCCACAGGCCGGCCAGGTCCGCCGGGTCGTCCACGTCGTCCAGCACGACCAGCCACGACGTGGTGGTGGACCGGAGCCAGGCCAGGAAGAGGTCGGCCTGCGTCTCGTCGTCCGAGCCCGCGGTCTTGGCCAGCGCGCGCCACGCGCGGGCGTAGCCGGCGAGCACGGACTGCCGGGTCCGGGCGCCCACCCAGACCAGGACCTCGGCGCGGGCCCGGTGGAACGCCGCGGTCGCCAACTGCGACTTGCCCACCCCGCCGGGACCGCTGAGCAGGACCTGTCGGACGTCCGGCGCGCGCAGGGCGGCGTCGATGGCGTCGGCCAGCTCGGCGCGGTCGCGCAGCGCCGCCGCGTCGCTGGGCGGACGCCCCACGACCACGCGCCCGGACTTCGGCGTCGCGCGGCGGTCCTGGTGCGCGGCCCGCCACAGCTCGCGCAGCTCGGCCGGCTTCGACACGCCGCCGGTCGCGAGGGCCACCGCCAGCACGCCGTCGAAGTCCCGGGGCACGGACTGGCCGCCGACCCACTCCCCCAGCCGCCGGGCGTTCACCGCGACGCGCCGGCCGGAGGGCAGGACGACCGCGCTCGCACGCCGGGCCACCGCCTCGTCCGACACGTCGGCCACCCGTCCCCGCAACCGCGCGAGCGCCTGCGCGAACGCCGCTTTCGGGTCGCTCACCGCCACCTCCAGATGATCACCAGTCTAGAGGCCCGCACCGGCCCGGAACGGAGCCCGGACGACCTGTCCTGAACTGCGTGAACGCCACCGGCCCTGGCGGGGACGGCGGGCGGCGCGGCTAGCTTGCGCCGCAGTCGAGCGGAAGGAGCAGAGGTGGAGCGACAGCAGGGGAACGGTGTGGCGGTGTGGAGGGGGCTGCCGATCCTCGGGGCGCTGCTCAACGGCATCGGCCTGGTGGCCGGGATGCCGCTGATGCCACTGGTCGGAGCACCGCTCGGGCTGGTGGGTCTGATCGGTCTGCTCGCCACCCGGCGCAGGACCTCCTGAGTTCCGACGCCCTGCCCACCGAAGGCCGCCCCACGCCGGGGGCGGCCTTCGCCGTGTTGGTACGGATGGCCCACTCGGGCGGCTGACCGTTGACTTTCCGGCCGGCGCTCTGCAACGCTGCGAACCGGTTACGCAAGAAATCGACAACTACGCGGAACTTTCTGACAAGAAGCCTGGAATTGCCCTAAGAGAAGGGCCTTGCACGACGATGTCAACGACGACACGCGCCCGTTCGCGCCTTGCCGCCTCCCTGCTCGCCCTGTCCCTCACCGCGTTCACCCTGAGCCCCCCTGCCGCTCAGGCCGCGCCGTCCGCCGGGGTGCTCGACCTCGGCACACCCACCCGCGTCGACCAGGTCCGGCTGTCGCTGCCGAACGACGAGTCCACGTTCTCCGTCCAGACCAGCCTCGACGGCAGGGGCTTCGCCACCCTCGTGCCGTCCGCGCCGCGCGAGGGCGACCGCCAGACGTTCGACGTCGACCCCACGCTGGTGCGCTACGTGCGCGTGGACGGCGCGCCGGTGCGGGACATCGACGTCCGCGCGGCGGCCGACGTGACCGCCAAGCTCGCCGCCACCTACAGCGCCAGCAGCCACGCCGACGTCTACCAGGCGGCCAACGCGGGTGACGGCAACCAGGCCACCTACTGGGAGAGCGCCAACAACGCGTTCCCGCAGTGGCTGCGGGCCGACCTGGGCGCGGCGGTCAAGGTCGACCGGGTCGTGCTCAAGCTGCCCACGGCGAACTGGGGCGCGCGCACGCAGACGTTGGCCGTGCAGCACAGCACCGACGGCCAGAACTTCGGCGACCTCGTCCCGGCGGCGCAGCACACGTTCAACCCCACCTCGAACAACACGGTGACGATCCAGTTCACCGCCGCGACCACGCGGTACGTGCGGCTGCTGATCACCGGCAACACCGCCTGGCCCGCCGGTCAGATCTCGGAGTTCGAGGTGCACGGCCCGACCACGGGCGACACGCAGGCGCCCACCGCGCCGACGAACCTCGCCTACACCTCGCCGCAGTCCGGGCAGGTCCGGCTGACCTGGTCGGCGTCCACCGACAACACCGGCGTCACCGGCTACGACGTCTACGCCAACGGCGCGCTGCGCACCAGCGTCGCGGGCACGGTGCTGACCCACACCGACTCCCAGCCCGACGGCCTCGCGGTCACCTACCACGTGATCGCCAAGGACGCGGCGGGCAACCAGTCGCCGCCCAGCAACTCCGTCACCCGCCCCGGCTCGCCGGGCTCCGGCGCGAACCTGGCCAAGGGCAAGCCGATCACGGCCAGCTCGCACGTGTTCACCTTCGTGGCCGGCAACGCCAACGACGACGACGTGACCACGTACTGGGAGGCCGCGTCCCACCCGGGCACGCTGACCACGCAGCTCGGCTCGAACGCCGACATCAGCTCGGTCGTGCTCAAGCTCAACCCGGCGTCGGCGTGGGGCGCCCGCACGCAGAACGTCCAGGTGCTCGGCCGCGAGCAGAGCGCCTCGGGCTTCACCACCCTGGTGTCCGCGCGCGACTACGCGTTCAACCCCGCCTCCGGCAACACGGTCACCATCCCGCTGTCGGCCCGGGTCGCGGACGTGCAGCTGCGCATCACGTCCAACACCGGCGCGCCCGGCGGCCAGGTCGCCGAGTTCCAGGTGTTCGGCGTGGCCGCGCCCAACCCGGACCTCACCGTCACCGGCACCTCGTTCAGCCCGACCAGCCCGGTGGAGACCACCCCGATCACCCTGTCCGCCACCGTGCGCAACGCGGGCACGGCCGCGTCCGCCGCGACCGACGTGACGTTCTTCCTGGGTTCCGACGCCGTCGGCACGGCCCAGGTCGGCGCCCTCGCGGCCGGGGCTTCGGCGACCGTCACCGCGAACATCGGCCCACGCGGCTCCGGCTCCTACTCCTACACCGCGAAGGTCGACGAGACGAAGAAGGTCGTCGAGCAGAACGAGGCCAACAACGCCCTGCTGCACCCGACCGCCCTCGTCGTCACGCCCGTGCCCAGCTCGGACCTGGTCGGCGCGTTGAGCTGGTCGCCGAACAACCCGGCCAACGGCCAGAACACGACCTTCACCCTCACCCTGCGCAACGAGGGCTCGATCGCCACCACCACCGGCGCGCACGGCGTCACGCTCACCCTGGTCAACGCCGCCACCAACACCGCGGTCCGCACGTTCACCGGCAGCTACACCGGCGCGATCCAGCCGGGCCAGTCCGCCCCGCCGATCACCCTGGGCACCTGGGCCGCCGCGAACGGCAAGTACACCCTCAAGACCGACATCGCGGTGGACGGCAACGAGATCGCGGCACGGCAGGCGAACAACGTCACCACCCAGTCGCTGTTCGTGGGCCGCGGCGCGAACGTGCCGTGGGAGCACGTGGAGGCGGAGGACGCCGTCACCGCGGGCGGCGCGCAGAAGATCGGCCCGAACCGCACCATCGGCGACCTCGCCGGCGAGGCGTCCGGGCGGCGCGCGGTGACGCTGAACAGCACCGGGTCGTCGGTCGAGTTCACCACCAGCGGCTCGACCAACACCCTCGTCACCCGCTTCTCCATCCCGGACTCGGCGGGTGGCGGCGGCATCAACTCCACGCTCAACGTCTACGTCAACGGGTCGTTCCACAAGGCGATCGACCTGACCTCGCGGCACATCTGGCTCTACGGCAACGAGGCGAGCCCCGGCAACTCGCCGGGCGCGGGCGGGCCGCGGCACATCTACGACGAGGCGAGCGTGATGCTCAACGGCACGTTCCCCGCCGGCACGAAGATCAAGCTCCAGAAGGACGCGGCCAACACCACCAACTACGCCATCGACTTCGTCGACTTCGAGCACGCCGTGGCGCAGGCCAACCCCGACCCGGCGCGCTACATCACGCCGACCGGGTTCGGCCACCAGGACGTGCAGAACGCCCTGGACCGGTTCCGCATGGACACCAGCGGCACCCTGCTCGGCGTCTACCTGCCGGCCGGCACCTACACCACCGCGCAGAAGTTCCAGGTCTACGGCAAGCCGGTCCGGGTGATCGGCGCGGGCCCGTGGTTCACCCGGTTCGTCGTGCCGACCACGCAGGAGAACACCGACGCGGGCTTCCGGGCCGAGCAGTCGGTGAACGGCTCGACGTTCAGCGGGTTCGCGTTCTTCGGCAACTACACCTCCCGCATCGACGGCCCCGGCAAGGTGTTCGACTTCGCCAACGTCTCCAACATCACCATCGACAACATCTGGGCCGAGCACATGGTGTGCCTCTACTGGGGCGCGAACACCGACTTCATGACCATCAAGGACTCCCGCATCCGCAACATGTTCGCCGACGGCGTCAACATGACCAACGGCAGCACGGACAACCGGGTGGCCAACATCGAGGCCCGCTCCACCGGTGACGACAGCTTCGCCCTGTTCTCCGCGATCGACGCCGGTGGCGCCGACGAGAAGAACAACGTGTACGAGAACCTGTCGTCGCTGACCACGTGGCGCGCCGCGGGCCTGGCCGTCTACGGCGGCTTCCTCAACACGTTCCGCAACATCTACATCGCCGACACGCTGACCTACTCCGGCGTCACGATCAGCTCGCTGGACTTCGGCTACCCGATGAACGGCTTCGGCCCCGAGCCGACGACGTTCAGCGGCATCACGCTGGTGCGCACCGGCGGCCACTTCTGGAACGGGCAGACGTTCCCGGGGATCTGGATGTTCTCGGCCTCCAAGCCGTTCCGCGGCATCCGGGTCAACGACGTCGACATCATCGACCCGACCTACGCCGGGATCATGTTCCAGACCAAGTACAACGGGACGACACCGGAGAACCCGATCCAGGACACCGTCCTGACGAACGTCTCGATCTCCGGCGCACGCCTGAGCGGCGACCAGTTCGAGCACAAGTCCGGGATCGGCGTGTGGGCCAACGAGATGCCGGAAGCGGGCCAAGGCCCGGCAGTGGGCTCGGCCACCTTCAACAACCTCAGGTTCAGCAACAACAACGAGAACATCCGCAACCGGACGTCCACCTTCACGATCACCGTCAACCCGTGATCCGGTGAGCGCCGCCCCGTCCCCCGGGGCGGCGCTCCCCTGCGGAAACAGTGGTTGACGCGGTCTGAACCACATGCCCAGCTTCGCCGCGAGAGCGCTCTCACACCTACTAACCCCCTGCCAAGGAGCCGTAGCGAGACTCATCGCGCAGTGCCGCGCGGCGGTGGCCACCGCCGCGCCGCTCGTCCTGCCCACGCCGCCGACCTGCACACCGCCCTCTCCTGGGACAACGGCGCGGCCATCCAACTGGCCCACTACTCCGGCAACCGGCCCGACAATTCGTCCTGAGCGCCGGACCCGCCACCAGCCCACAAGGCTCGATTGACATGGGCTCGAGTGCTTCAGGCTGGTCGAAGCCGGCAGGAGTGCCCGTAAGAGCCCCATGTCAAATCGAGCCGGACTCGCACCGCGCCGCCCCAACATCCGTACATTTGCCTCAACCGGACCCCACCCCCACGCCCATCCTCACCCCGCCCCCGCCCCCAGGAGCCACCATGGCCGCCCGCCCACTCGACCGATCCGGCGGCACCCCCCTCTGGCGGCAACTCCAGAACGACCTGATCACCCGCCTCCGCTCCGGCGAGTTCACCACCGGCTTCCCCGGCGAACTGGCCCTCGTCGACGACTACGGCGTGAGCCGCCACACCGTCCGCCAAGCCCTCCACCAACTCCGCGCCGACGGACTGGTCGTCGCCGAACGCGGTCGCCAACCCCGCGTCACCCCCGCCGCCGACGTCGAACAACCACTGGACACCGTCTACAGCCTCTTCGCCTCCGTCGAAGCCGCCGGTCTCGAACAGCGCAGCGTCGTCCGCGTCCTCGACACCCGCGCCGACGGCGTGATCTCCGACCAGCTCGGTCTGGAGGGCTCCACCCCCCTCCTCCACCTGGAACGCCTGCGCCTGGCCGGCGACGAGCCCCTGGCGATCGACCGGGTGTGGCTGCCCGCCGACCTGGCCGCACCGCTCCTGGACGCCGACTTCACCCGGACCAGCCTCTACTCCGTGCTGCTCAAGCGCACCGGCATCCGCCTCGACCACAGCCGCGAGACGATCAAGGCCGTCGTGCCGACCCCGACCGAGCGCGCCCTCCTGCACTGCGGCCCGGACGTCGCGTGCCTGTCGATCCACCGCCTCGGCCGATCGGGGGGCCGCCCGGTCGAGTGGCGGCACACCCTCGTGCGCGGCGACCGCTACGCCGTGACCACCGAATCGACCACCCGCCGACACTGAACCCTCAAATGTACGGACATTAGTCACACCACCTTGCTTCACCCGCGGGCCCGGACTTAATGTACGGACAAATAGGGGAGGTGAGGCGCGTGATGCACGTCGAAACGATGACCACGGCAGCTCTGGGTGACCGCGGCTACCTGGTGCACGACGGCGAGGCGGCCCTCGTCATCGACCCGCAGCGCGACTTCGACCGCGTCGAGGACCTGGCCACCCGCCTGGGCGTCCGGATCACGCACGTCGCCGAGACCCACGTGCACAACGACTACGTCACCGGCGGCCTGGCGCTCGCGAACCGCCACCACGCCACCTACCTCGTGGCCGCCGCCGAGGACGTGTCGTTCGACCGCCACCCCGTCCACCCCGGTGACGAGTTCACCGTCGGCGCGATGACGGTCACCGCCGTCGCCACCCCCGGTCACACCGAGCACCACCTGGCCTACCTCGTGGAGCACGACGGTCGGCGGGCCGTGTTCTCCGGCGGGAACCTGCTGTTCGGCTCGGTCGGCCGCACCGACCTGGTCTCACCGGACCGGACCACCGACCTCACCCACGCCCAGTACCGCTCGGCCCGCGCGCTGGCCGACCACGCCGGCGACGACGCCACCCTCCACCCGACGCACGGGTTCGGCAGCTTCTGCTCCTCCGGGCCCGCCATCGTCAGCGACGGGTCGACCATCGCCGAGCAACGCCGCTCCAACCACGTCCTCATCGACGACGACGAGCAGCACTTCGTGCGGGACCTGATCGCGAACCTGACCGCCTACCCGTCGTACTACTCGCACATGGCCCCGCTGAACCGCCTCGGGCCGGGCGCGCCCGACCTCTCGCTGCCCGAACCGCTCCGCCCCGCCGAACTCGCGTCCCGCATCGCCGCCGGCCAGTGGGTCGTCGACCTGCGCTCACGGGTCGCGTTCGCGTCCGGGCACCTGGCGGGCACGGTCAGCGTCGAGTACGGCCAAAGCTTCACCACCTACCTGGGCTGGACGCTGCCGTGGGGCGAGCCGGTCACGCTCGTCGGCTCCGAGGAGGACGTGCGCGCGGCGATCCGCGACCTGTCCCGCATCGGCGTCGACCGCCCCGACGCCGCGATCGGCGACCCGACCGACGGCCTCGCTCCCGGTCACCCGGTGGTCTCCTACCGCCGCGCCGCCTGGTCCGACCTGCTCCAGGCCGACCGACCGGTCGTGCTGGACGTGCGCCGCACCGACGAGCACGCCGAGCGCCACGTCACCGGCTCGGTCAACATCCCGCTGCACGACCTGATCGCCCGCTTGGACGAGGTGCCGCCCGGTGAGGTCTGGGTGCACTGCGCCTCGGGCTACCGGGCCGGCGTCGCCGCGAGCCTCCTGCACCGCGCCGGGCGTGACGTCGTCCACCTCGACGGCGACTGGACCGAGGCCACGCACGCGGGCGTGCCGACGACACCGTGACCCCGCTCATCCTCGCCCTGATCGCCGGGGCCGTCGTCGGGCTGGCCCTGGGTGCGCTCGGAGGCGGCGCCAGCGTGCTCGCCGTGCCCGCGCTGATCTACCTGCTGGGCTTCACCCCGGACCACGCCACCACCGCGAGCCTGCTGGTCGTCTCCGCCACCTCGCTGACCGCCCTGATCGCGCACGCCCGGTCCGGCGCGGTCCGCTGGCGGCTGGGCACGGCGTTCGCCCTCGCCGGCACGCTCCCCGCCGCGGCGGCCGGCGTGCTGACCCCGCACGTCCCGGCACCGGCGCTGACCGGCGCTTTCGCCCTGATCGCCGCCCTCGCCGCCTTCTCGATGCTGCGCCACCGCCCTCACCCCACCCACACGCGCCCCACCGACACCCACCCCACCCGAACTCACACCCGCACCCGAACCCGCCCCACCCGAACCCGCGTCCTGCACACCACCGGCCTCGGCGCGAGCCTGGGCGCGATGACCGGCTTCCTCGGCGTGGGCGGCGGCTTCCTCACCGTGCCCGCCCTCGTCGGCATCCTCTCCGTCCCCATGACGGCCGCCGTCGGCACCAGCCTCCTCGTCATCACCGCGAACGCGACCGTCGCCCTCACCACCCGCCTGGGCGACATCGCCCTCCTGGACTGGACGCTGATCGGCCCGTTCGCCGCCACCGCGCTCCTCGGCGCCTGGGACGGCAAGCGGCTCGCCGCCAAGGTCCGCGCCACCACCCTGCAACGGCTCTTCGCCGCCGTCCTGCTCGTCGTCGCCGTGTTCATGGCCGCCGACGCCGTCCGCCGCGCGTTCACCGGCTGACCGCGCGGAGACGGCCCCTGGCTGGGAGAGGGCGCCAGGGGCCGTCGGTTCACCGCACTACGCGTTCAGCCGTACCAACGAGATCAGCCAGGTCAGCCGACCTTGCCCACACCGGCACCGTTCTGCACGATCGACTTCACGCTGCTCGCGCTGTCGAGGGTGTAGCCGTACGGGATCGACTTGACGCTGCCACCCTGGTCACCCGAACCCGAGTTGACGAAGTGGTTGTTGCGCGCCACCAGGTTGGCCGGGTCGGAGCTGCCCTCGCCCCGGTGGAACGGGTCGCGGGTGTTCTCGAAGTAGTTGCCCTCCACGAGCACGCCCGCCTCCTCCGTGGAAGCGACACCGTACGACGTCACGCCGCCGTAGTAGTTGTTGTAGACGTGCACGGGGTTGCCGAACCGGACCCGCGGGTGGCGCTGGTTGGTGCCGTCGAACCAGTTGTTGTGGTACGTCACCCGCAGCTTGCCGCGGTCCTCGCTGCCGTTGTCGTCACTGTGACCCAGCAGCATGGTCTTGTCGTGGGAGCTGACCTTGTTCCACGACACGGTCACGCAGTCGGACGCGCGCTTGATGTCGATCGCACCGTCGTAGCCGTTGCGCAGGCTGTTGTGGTCGATCCAGACCCGGGTCGAGTACTGGACGTTGATCGCGTCGTCCGCCCAGTTGGTGAAGTTCAGGTTCCGGATGATCACGTTCGACGCGTTCGACACGTTCAGGCCGTGCCCCGTGATGGTGGCGCCCGAGCCGACGCCGATGATCGTCTTGTTCGACGCCACCTTGGTCATGCTCGACAGCGAGATGGTGCCGGACACGCGGATCACGGAGGCGCTGGAAGAGCCGACCGCGGAGACGAACGCCGAGGTGGTGCTGACGGTCACCGGCGAGGCGCTGCCACCACCGGTGGTGCCGCCGCACTGCGTGGCCCAACCCTGGAGGTTGTACGACGCGGCGGTCGCCGAGGGCGCCATGATCACGGACGCGGCCAGGGCCGTCGTCGCGAGCAGCGCGCGGGAGATCTTGCGGGACATGCGGTTTCCTCCATGCAACTGTGGATGAAAAGGGAACCGGCGGCGGTTGACCACGTGGCGGCGACCGAAGGCTTACACCGGACTCACCACCTCTCCACGGTGTGGGCGCGGATGTGCTCGACGTCGAACTCGTCGCCCAGACCGGCAGAGGACGTCAGGGTGACGTGCCCGTCCGCGTCGAGCGGGTCGGCGATCGCGAGCCGGTGCGGCGGCACGCGGTCGAAGTCGTGCAGCGGGTGCAGCAGGCCGCGCTCGTACCAGCGACCGTTGTCGGTCCCGCCGAGCACGGCGAGGCTCGCCGAGCCGTCGCCGTGGATCTCGCAGTCCATGTTGAACGCCTCGGCCAGGTGCAGCGCCTTGATCGTCGGCGAGATGCCGCCGACGTCGGTGGGGCCGGCGCGCAGGATGTCGCACGCCCCGGACGTGATCCACTCGGCACGGGTCATGTGCTTGCCCCAGGCCACCTCCGGCCCGATCACCGGGATGGACAGCTGCTCGGCAAGCCACCGGTAGGAGCTGATCGACGCCTCCTCCATCGGCTCCTCGAACCAGTAGAAGTCCAGCGCCTCCAGCGCCCGGCCCAGCTCCAGCGCCTCGGTGCGGGAGTACCAGTGGTTGGCGTCCAGCATCAACGCGATCTCCGGCCCGACCGCCTCGCGCACCGCCTCGCACGCCGCGATGTCCGCGCGCACGCTGGGCGCGCCCGGCACCGGCGGCATCCAGGTGTGCAGCTTGATCGCCCGGTATCCGCGCTCGACCAGCTGCTTCGCGAACGCCGCGTAGTCGCCGGGCGTGCTCAGCCCGCCGGGGATCTCGTCACCGCACATGGTGCTGGCGTAGGCGGGGACGCGCTCGCGCGCGCCGCCGAGCAGCTTCCACACCGGCTGCCCGACCTTCTTGCCCACCAGGTCCCACAACGCGGTGTCGACGTAGCCCAGCGCCCGGTCGGTGAACCGGCCGTGCGACCCGCGCTGCTTGCGGGCCATCTTGCGCCAGAGCCCTTCCCGGTCCCACGGGTCCGCGCCGATCAGCACGGGCTTCACGATCGAGTCGAGCACGGCGGGCCGCAGCTGGTCCGGGTGCACCTGGACCCGCCCGACGGCACCGTCGGAGTCGGTGATCTCCAGCAGCGCCTCGCGGACCTCGTGCTCGGCGCTCGGGTGCCGGTGCCCGTGCGGGTCCACCGCGGTCCACGCGGTGGTCGTGAACACCGACACCTCGACGCGCTCGATCATTTGCGGTCCTCCCACTCCTTCTGCGCCTCGGTGAGCTTGTTCGCCATCTCGTCCAGGAACTGCTGACCGCTCAGCTCGCCGAGGAGCACCTTCTGGTACTGGGGCTCGCTGTCGGTCTTGGTGATCGACGAGTACTGCGGCAGGTAGACCGGCGCGGGGACGAGCACCGTGGCCGGGTCCTCCAGCACGCCGAGCGCCATCTTCACGTGGGCGGCCTTGTCGATCCACGCCGCGCCGCGCACGTCGGTGTTGGCCGGGATCTGGCCGACCTTCTCGTTCCAGTAGCTGTTGGAGTCGGCCGAGGTGAGGAACTCGGCGAACTTCCACGCCGCGTCCTGGTGCTCGCTGTTCTTGAACACCGCGAAGCCGTCGGTCGGGTTGGGCACCACGGTCCGCTTGCCGCTCGGGCCGACCGGCAGAGGCATGGCGGCGACCTTGTCGCCCAGCGCCTTGGTGACGTCGCTGTAGGAGCCCAGGTTGTGGTGCATCATCGCGACCGAGCCGCCGGTGAACTGGGCGATCATCTGGGTGAAGCTGTTGTTGACGTCGGCCTCGGGCGTGGCCTTCTTGTAGAGGTCGGCGATCTTGTCGACGAGTTCGGCGTTGGCCTTGTCGTTGAGGGTGCTCTTGCCGTCCTTGAAGAAGTTGTCCACGCCGGAGTACGCGTACGCCTCGGTGATCAGCTGGAACACCGAGCCGGCGCCACCGCGGATGGTGTAGCCGTACTTGTTCGCGGCCGTGTCGGTCAGCTTCGTGGCCGTGGTGATGAACTCGTCCCAGGTCTTCGGCGCCTCCAGCCCTGCGTCCTTGAACCAGTCCGTGCGGTACCAGATGATGTCCATGTTCGCCGACGACGGGACGATGTAGAGCTTGCCGTCCGGCGCGGTCTGGCGGACCGTCTCCACCAGCGAGGGCAGCAGCTTGTCCTTCAGCGCGCCGCCGTTGATGCGGTCGTCGAGGGGCGCCAGCGCCTCCTGGCCGACCAGGTGCGCGAGGTACGAGGTGGTGACGCCGCCGACGTCGGGCGTCTCGCCGCCCGCGATGGCGGTGTCGTACTTCTGCTGCACCGACGCGCTCGGGATGCCGACGTACTCGACCTTGATGGTCGGGTTCGCGGCCTCGAAGCGCGAGATCAGCTCCTTGTAGATCGGCTCACGCGCGGGGCCGCCGTTGTTGTCCCAGAACGTGATGGTGACGTTCCCGTCGCTCCCGCCGCCTCCCTCCGACGAGCAGGCGGACAGCGCCAGCGCGGCGGCGGCCACGGCGACCAGCAGTTTTCTCATGATGCTCCCTATCCCTTGACAGCCCCGGCGCTGAGCCCCTGCACCAGGAACCGCTGCACGACGGCGAAAACCAGGACCACCGGTACGGCTGCGACCACGCCACCGGCGGCGAGTGCTCCGAAGTCGGTGTTGAACTCACCCAACGTGTAGCTCAGGCCGACCGGCAGGGTGAACTTGTCCTGCTTCGTCGCGAACATCAGCGCGAACAGGAACTGGTTCCAGGCGCCGATGAACGCGAACGACCCGACCGCCACCAGGGCGGGCTTGAGCTGCGGCAGGACGACCGCGAAGAACGCGCGCAAGCGCGAGCAGCCGTCCACCATGGCGGCCTCTTCGAGCTCGACCGAGATGTTGCGGATGAACCCGCTCATCAGGATCAGCGACAGCGGGAGCTGGAACGCCACCTCCGCGATGATCAGGCCGGTGAGGCTGTTGAGCAGCCCCAACCCCTTGAAGATCACGAACAGCGGGATCAGCATCATCGCGCCGGGGATGAACTGGCTGCACAGCATCGCCAGCAGGAACACCCGCTGGCCGCGGAACTTGAACCGCGCCAGCGCGTAGCCGCCCATCACCGACAGGATGGTCACGAACACGAGCACGCCCAAGCCCATGATCACGCTGTTGTAGAAGAAGATGCCGAACCCGATGTCGTTCCACACCGTGTCGAAGTGCTCGAACGAGATCGGCCACGGCACGAGCTGCGTCGAACCGCTCGGCCGCACCGCGAACACCAGCATCCAGTAGAACGGGATGAGCGTGAACAGCAGGTACAGCACCAGCGGCACGTGGATCATCCACGGCTTGCCCGGCTCCTCGGCCACGGCCCGGCGGCGCCGCTTGGTCGGCTGCCGGGGCGGCGGCGGGGTGTCCACCGGCGGTCGGGTCAACGTCTCGGTCATGCACGACTCCCGAACTTCGACAACCGCAGGTAGGCGATCGAGAAGAACAACAGGATCAGGAACCCGGCCACGGTGAGCGCCGAGCCGTACCCGAAGTTGTGCGAGTCGACGGCCTGCCTGGCCACGTACAGCGGCAGCGTGGTGGTCTGGTTGGCCGGACCACCACCGGTCAGGGTGTAGATGAGGTCGACGTTGTTGAACTCCCACACCGCGCGCAGCAGCGTCGACAGGATGATCGCGTCCTTGAGGTGCGGCAGGGTGACGCTGGTGAAGCGCCGCCACCGGCTCGCGCCGTCCACGGACGCCGCCTCGTAGAGGTCCTTGGGGATGCTCTGGAGGTCGGCGAGCAGCAGGATGGCGAAGAACGGCACGCCGCGCCACAGCTCGGTCACCACGAGGGCGTCGAACACCGTGTCCGGGTTGCCGAGCACGGAGGTGCCCGGCGAGCCGATGCCCCACTGGGAGAGCTGCTGGAAGATGCCGGTGGACGGGTTGAGCAGCAGGATCCAGATGCCCGTGGTGAGCACGCCGGACACCGCCCACGGCGAGAACACCAGCGCCCGCGCCACGCCCCGGCCGATGAACGTCTCGTTCACGATCAGGGCGAGGACCAGGCCGAGCAGCAGTTGCAGGCCGACCTCGACGAACACCCACTTGGCGCTGAACGCGAGGCTCTGCCAGAACAGCGGGTCGTCGAACAGCATCTGCTTGAAGTTGTCCAACCCCGCCCAGCCGTTCTTCCACGGCTGGGTGACGTTGTACCGCTGGAGGCTGTAGTAGACGACGCTCCCGATCGGGTAGACCAGGAAGACCGCCATCAGCACCAGCGTCGGCGCGATCAGGGCGTAGGGCGCCCACGTGCGTGTTCTCATGCGGGGTTCCAGTCGCCGAGGTACGCGCGCAGGGTGTGCTGCGAAGCCTGGTCCTGCGTGAGCTGCGGCCGGTCCGCGCCGGGCGTCGCACCGGGGCCGGAGTTGCGGAACTCGGCGAACCGGGCGTCGCGCCAGGAGAAGCCGGACATGTCGGTCCACGGCGCGGTCTTCACCGCGGCGGGCAGCTTGGTGTCGCGGATGACGACCGACGCGATGGCGTCCGGGTCACCGCCGGGGTGCCACGGCCGGCCGAGGTAGTAGGTGCCGGCGGGCGCGTCGCTCAGGACGGTGGAGTTCATGATCAGGAAGCCGTGGGGGTTGTCGCGGCGCGTGCTGGCGGCGGTGATGTACCCCGCCGGAGTTCCATCGGGGCGGTCGCCACCCCGGTCCAGCGCGCGGATGGTGACCTGGTCGAACACGGCGGTCGCGCGGCCGAAGATGAAGTCGACGTCGCCGGCGATCTCACCGCCCCGGTAGTACTGGCGCGCCCGCGTGCCGACCGCGCGGGTGTCGGCGTACAGGGTGTCCTGGTGGCCGAGGAAGCGGACCCGGTCGTAGTACTGGCGGTCGCCCGTCGCCTTCACCGCGACGGCCTGCGTGGCGGTGATCTCGGGGTGCGCGGCCCGGTCGAACGAGTTGCTGAACGTCAGGTCGCGCGCGGTGAAGCCGTCCGCCTCGATCGTCGCGGTGGCCGAGCCGGTGGTGCCGTAGGTGGTGCCGTCGGGCTTCTTGGTGCCGCTGGCGTTGTCGTAGTCGATGACGACGTCGCGCGCGGTGCCGGTGGAGCCCTTGAGCGTCAGGTCCGGCTTGGTCGCGGGCACCCGGAGGACCTCGCGGTACACGCCCTTGCCGATGGTGATGGTGGTGCCCGGCGGGGCGGCGTCGATCGCGGCCTGCACCGTGTCGAAGTCCGTGCCCTTGGCCACGTGGTAGCGCTCGCGCTGCTGCGCGCCCGCCTTGAGGTTCTTCACCCGCGTGGTCGGCTCCAGGCCCAGGGTGAACTGGGGCGTCCAGCCCGCGTCGCCGGCGAGCTGCGCGGTCGGGTTCGCCGCGTTGAACGCGTCCAGCGCGTCCACCGGCTTCCCGTCGACCAGCGTGCCGACCTCGGTGATGGCCGTGCCGCCCCAGTTGTGGATCAGGTCCTCGACCGCGCCGCCGTTGCCGAGCTTGACGTAGTTGTTCTCCACGTACAGCTTCGACTGCACGCCGACGCCCCAGGCGTAGACGAACGTCGGTCCGGGCTCGTACAGGTTGTTGTAGACGTGCACCTGGCCGAACCGGACCCGCGGCAGGCGCTCCTCGGCGTTGCGGAACACGTTGTGGTGCACCGAGACCCGCAGCTTGCCGGGATCGGTGGTCGACGTGTTCGACGAGCCGATGAGCATCGTCTTGCCGTGGTCCTCGAAGAGGTTGTACGACGCGGTGACCAGGTCGGTGCCGCTGGTCATGTCGAGCGAGCCGTCGTGCTGCTGGAAGGGGCGGCCGAAGTAGCTCGGCGCCGCGCTGTCCGGGAACGGCTGGTCGGTGAACGTGTTGTGGTCGACCCACACGTTGGTGGCGCGCTGGAGGGACACCGCGTCGTAGGCGGAGTTCCAGTTGCCGGTGGCGCCGTCGGTGGGGTCCCACTGCGGGAAGCAGTCGCGGGTGTCGCGGAACGTGAGGTTCCGGATGATCACGTTGCTCGCGCCGTGGACGCGGACGTTCGCGCCGGTGATGCCCGCGCCCCGCCCGTCGCCGACGATCGTGGTGTCCGAACCGACGTTGAACGCGATGGCCTCCGCCTGGCGGCGGGCCGACGCCGCGCGGGCGTCCTCCAGCGGTCCGCTCGGCTCGGTGTCGCGCCCCCAAACGGCGGGGTCGTATGCGGCCAAATAGCCCGCGAGCGTGTAGCCGTCCGTGGCATATGTTGCGCAATCAGCCCTGACGTCGATGACGCCGCGCACCTTGATCAGGCGCGGGGCGGGCGCCGCCAGGGCGGCCCGCAGCTCCGCCGCCGTGCGCACGACGTGTTCGGTGGTCGCGGCCGACCCACCGGTCGTGCCGGTGCCGCTCGACGCCCAGCCGTCACCGGGCTGGAGAACCTGTCTCCCCAGGTCATGACCTGCGTGCGCGGGTGCCGCCGCGATCACGCCGAGGGCGCAGGAAAGCACGAGCGCAGTACTGAGTATCCGCATGACGAGGGGCCTTCCCCGGCGAATTTGTTCATAAGTGTGAACACGTTCCAGAAGTGCGAACAGAGTATTGCGAAAGTGTCCGCCACACGTCAACGACGTAACTTCGTTCGATCCCCGTTCGACCGCGTGATTCGACGCGCCATCGAATTCGAGTCGAATTCGATCGCGCGACCGGCCCAGAGCACACGGCACCGCCCCCGACCCGAGGCCGGGTCGGGGGCGGTGTGGATGGCGGAACCGGTGCCGGAGCCGCGCGGGTAAGGCGGAGCCGCAGGCGTCAGACCGGCAGTGCCGGACCGGCGGGCATCAGACCCGCGGGCGTCAGACCGGCGGCGTGAACGCGGCGATGCGCGCGGACAGCGTGCGCGCGTGCGCGTTGCCCGGGTGCCGGTCGGCCAGCCGGCGCAGCGGTCGCAACCGGTCGGCGACGCGGGTCGACGCCACCGCGCCCGCGACCGCCAGCGCCCGCTCGCCCGTCTCGGCCGCCTGGTCGAAGTCCCCGTCCACCAGGTGGTTCGCGGCCAGCGCCATGAGGCTGAACGCGCGGCTGCGCGCCATGCCGTCCGAGTAGCCCGCCACGGCCGCGTTCAGCGAGTCGATCGCGGGCCCCGCGTGCGCCGGGTCGACCGTCTGGGCCAGCTCGGTCAGCACCACACCGGTCAACCCGCGCAGGTCCGGCTCGTCGAAGAACCGCGCCCACCCCGGCGCGGGGCCGGACGCGCGGGCGAACTCGTCGTGCGCCAGGTTCAGCCGCCGCGTCGCCTCGCGCCGGTCACCCAGCGCCGCGTACGCCCACGCCTGGTTCGCGTGCAGCATCGCGACAGCCCGCCGCGACCCCGCCCGGCGCGCCGCGACCAGCCCGAACGCGAACGCCTCCAGCGCCGCCCGCCGCTTGCCGCCGTGCAGCCGCATCCGGCCGACGCGGTAGTGGATGTTGGCCTCCAGGTCGTGGTGGCCCGCCTCGCACGCCATGCCCAGCGCCCGGTTCCAGTGCCGGGCGGCGGCACGTTCCCGGCCGGTGTCGAAGCACGTCCACGCGGCCAGGTTGTGCAGGTCGGCCAACGCGACCAGCAGCCGTCTGCGCACCGCACCGGTGGCCACCGCGTCCAGGTAGTGGTCGTGCCACGCCGCGCAGCCGACCGCCGCGTCCCGGCACGCGCCACCGCCCTGCCGGTAGTCCACCCCGCGCAGGCGTTCGGTCTCGGCTTCCAAGCGCTCCACGTCCTCGACCCCGATGTGTGCCGGGACGCGCTGGGGTTCTGCCATCGCCGCACCTCGCAATTCCACTAGAGCGGTGGAGGGGATCCATCTGGCATGTGGCTGCGGGGTACCCAGAGTGACATCGACGGCACCAACACGGGAGCCGCCGTCAGGGGCGCGCGCGGCGCCGGTGGTCCGACCGCGCGTCACTCGCCCGGACCAGATGAGGTCAAGTCCGAAGTGGACAGACGGTTCGCGCAGGCCGACCGCGAACCGTCTTGCCGCGCGCGGCCGGGCCGGGGATCAGCGAGCGGCGCGCCACTCGGCGACGACGTGGTCCACGTCGAACGGCATGAGGTTCAGCGGCGGGCCGGACAGCGGCTTGCGGATCGCCTCGACGATCCTGGCGTTGACGTCGGCCAGGATCGACCTGACCTCGGCCTCGGTGCGGGCCCGACCGGCGGCCTCGCGCGCGTCGGCCGCCTCCTTGCGCAGCAGCAAGGTCGGCGGCAGGGCGGTGCCCTCCTCGCGGCGCAGCTTCTCCTTCACCCACCACAGCTCGTCGTGCGGCTCGTGCAACCCCTTCAACGGCTGACCCGCACCCGGCAGGTCGTCGAACTCGCCGCGGTCCTGCGCCTCGCGGATCTGCCGCTCGATCCAGGTCTCGAAGCCCACCCCGGCCGGTTTGCGCTCGGTCACGACGCACCACCCCCCGTCGAGGATACCGGCGGCGCGAGCCGTGCCGCCTTGTCGATCAGGTAGCGCTGCTCCGGGACGCTGGTGGTGCGCGCCGCAGCCGCGCGGTAGTGCGCCACGGCACGCGGCACGTCCCCCGCCATCTCGTGCAGGTGGGCGCGGACGGCGTCGAGGCGGTGGTGACCGGGCAGGCGCTCGTCCAGCGCGTCGATGAGCGCCAGGCCCTCGGCCGGGCCGTGCACCATGGCCACCGCGACGGCCCGGTTCAACGACACCACCGGGTTGCCGGTCATCCGCTCCAGCAGCCCGTACATGCCCAGGATCTGCGGCCAGTCGGTGTCCTCGGCGCGGGCCGCGTCGTCGTGGATCGCCGCGATCGACGCCTGCAACTGGTACTCGCCGATCGCGCCGCGCTCCAGCGCGCCCATGATCAGGTCGACGCCCTCGACGATCAGCGCCCGGTCCCACCGCGACCGGTCCTGCTCGGCCAGCGGGACGAGCTCGCCGTCCGGGCCGGTGCGCGCCGGCCTGCGGGCGTCGGTGAGCAGCATCAGCGCCAGCAGGCCCGCCACCTCGGGATCGGACGGCAGGCGGGCGTGCACGGCCCGGGTCAGCCGGATCGCCTCACCGGACAGCTCGGTGCGGTGCAACGCGCCGCCGACGCTGCTGGTGTAGCCCTCGTTGAAGATCAGGTACAGCACGTGCAGCGCGGACCGCAGCCGGGCCGCGAACTCGTCCGGGCCGGGCAGGGCGAAGCTCGCGCCGCGCAGCTTCTGCTTGGCCCGGGTGATCCGCTGGGACAGCGTCGCCTCGGGCACCAGGAACGCGTTCGCGATCTCCGCCGTGGTCAGGCCGCCCACCGCGCGCAGCGTCAGCGCGATGGCCGACGCGGGCGTCAGCTCCGGGTGGCAGCACAGGAACAGCACCACCAGCGTGTCGTCCCGGTCCACCGCATCACCCGGCGGCGGCTCGCGGAACACCTCGTCCTCACGGCGGCGGCGCGCGGCCTCGCTGCGGATCAGGTCGGTCATCCGGCGCACGGCGGCCTGCACGAGCCAGCCGCGCGGGTTGTCCGGCAGGCCGTCCGCGGGCCAGTGCCGCGCGGCGGCCAGCAACGCCTCCTGCACCGCGTCCTCGGCCAGCGCGAAGTCGCCGAACCGGCGTGCGACCACGCCGAGGACCTGCGGCGCGCACCGGCGCAGCAGGTCCTCGACGGTCTCGCTCACAGGTCGGTCGTCGCGGGCGCGGACATCAGCTCCCGCACCTCGATCGGCTGGCCGATCGGCACGCCGTTCGGGCCGGGCGCGGCGGAGGCCCGGGCGGCGATCTCCAGCGCGCGTTCCAGCGTGGTGTCGACCAGCCAGTAGCCCGCCAGCAGCTCCTTCGACTCGGGGAACGGGCCGTCGGTGATGACGGGCGCGCCGGAGCCGGTGTACGTCACCGTCTTGGCCAGCTCCGGGCCCGCGAGGCCCTGGGCGTCGACCAGCTCGCCGTTCTCGGCCAGCTCCCGACCCAGGTCCTGCTGGAACCGGATGTGCGCGGCGATGTCCTCGCGCGCCCACTGGTCCATGGGGACGTCGCAGTTGGCGGCCGGGCCGTAGTTCATGAGGAGCAGGAACTTCGCCATGTCGGACTCCTAGGTGTTCGTGCGCCCATCTTGGCGCTTGCACCCTGTGGACGGAGCCGTCGCGGCGTTCCCTACGCGTCCCGATGTGACCTGAGTCACATTACAGGTCTCGCGGTTGTGCCTGGGGGCAGGCACAACCGCGAGGTCCCGTCACGTCAGCGAGCAGAGCGGTTTCGGCGGCACCCAGCCGGTGGCGTCACCCGAACCGTTGAACCCGATCTTGATCGAGGTCGCGGGCGCGATGGCGCCGTTCCAGGAGGCGTTGGTGACCGTCACGGTGGTGCCGCTCTGGCTGAACGTGCCGCTCCACCCCTGGGTCACCGCCAGGCCGGGCTTCAGGTCGAACTGGAGCCGCCAGCTCCTGGTCGGCGAGGTCCGACCGTTGCGGATCTCGATCTCCGCCGAGAACCCTCCCTGCCACTGGCTGATGACCTTGATCAGGACGCCGCACTCGGTCGGCGGGACGGACGTGGTCGTCGTCGCCGTCGTGGTCGTCGTCGTGGTGGACGTGGTGGTGGTCGTGCTCGTCGTGCTCGTCGTGGTGGAGGTGGGCGTGGTGCCGTTCAGCGCGGACACCACGGCCGGGACCCACCGGTCCGCGATCTTGCGATCACCGGACGCGTTCGGGTGAACGCCGTCGTAGGTGTCGCTCGAGGTCGCGAACCCGGTCCACTGGTCGACCACGGTGATCGGCGACTGCGCGGTGGACTTGCCCGCCGCCCAGCCGGGGATCGCCGCGTTCAGGTCGACGACCCGCTGCGGGCACTCCGCGCACGCGCTCGCCGCCATCGGGATGATCTTGGCGACGAGCACCTTCATGCTCGCGTTGTTGGCCCGCATCTGGTCCACCAGCTTGCTGTAGGCGGCCAGGATCGTCGCGGTCGACCGGTTGCTCCACACGTCGTTCGTCCCGAAGTGCATGAGCACCACGTTCGGGTTGGTGGCGCTCAGCCACCCGACGAGCTGGTTCTGGTCGGCCACCGTCGTGACCAGCGCGCCGCCGTGGCCCTCGTTCTCGCCGTCGTAGGCGAAACCGCAGCCGTCACCCGCGCGGGTGCCCACGAAGTCGATGTTCGTGTGCCCCGCCGCCCGCAGGTCGCGGTCCAGCAGCGCCCGCCAGCACCCCGGCGACCCGGTGATCGAGTCGCCCAGCGCCATGATCCGCGTCGGCGCGGCGGCCTCGACCGCCTGCCCGGGCGCGGCCAGCAGCACTCCGACGAGCGTGGCCAACGCGCCCAACAGCGCGACTATCGCCGTCTTCCTCGACATCGCCGCCTCCTAAGCCGTCGTGCAGGCGGCGCCGTTGAGGGTGAACCCGGTGGGCGCCGGGTTCGTGCCGTTCCACGACCCGATGAAGCCGAAGCTGACCGAGCCGTTCACCGGGATGCTCCCGGTGTAGGACACGTTGGTCGCGCTCAGCGTGGCGCCGGACTGGGTCGTGGTCGCGCCCCAGGACTGGCTGACCGTCTGACCGTTGGCCCAGGTCCAGCGCAGCGTCCAGCCGTTGACCGCGGCCGTGCCGGTGTTGGCGATCTTCACGTCGCCCTGGAAGCCGCCCTGCCACTGGCCCGCGATCTTGTAGGTGACCGCGCAGGCACCGCCGCCACCACCGGACTGGGTGGTCACGTTGACCGTGCCGGAACGGGTCGAGCGGTTGCCCGCCGCGTCCCGCGCGTACACGGCGAACGTGTAGGTGGTGTCGGCCGTCAGGCCGGTGATGGTCGCCGACGCCGAGGCGGTGCCGGCCGCCGCGGTCTCCGTGGTGCCGCTGACGCGCACGACGTCGTAGCCGGTGACGCCCACGTTGTCGGTGGACGCGGTCCAGGACAGCGTGGCGCCGGTGGCCGTGACGCCCGAGGCGGTCGGGGTGCCGGGCGTGGACGGCGCGGTGGTGTCCGGGCCGGTGCCGCTGTCGTAGACGCTGGCCTGCCGGGAGGTCGCCTTGATGCCGTTCGCGCCGTTGACCGCGCGCTGGCCCCACGTCGTGAGCTGGGCGGCGTTGAAGCCGGTGACCATGTCGAGGTACTCGACGCCGCCGCCGTTGCCCGACCACGACCACGCGAGGTAGCCGAGCTTGAGCGACTGCGTGGTGGCGAAGATCGTGTCCTCGTCCGGGTTGCCGTCGGAGTGGTCGAAGCCGAACTCTCCGACCACGATCGGCAGCTTCGCCGTGACGAACCGGTTCAGGTAGTCGTTGATCTCGGCGGCCGTGTCGAACACGCCGTACATGTGGATGGAGAACACGGTGTTCTTCTGCGGGTCGGCGTCGAACACCGAGGCGGCGTTGTCGCGCATGGTGAAGGCCCAGTCCTGGCCCCAGTTCGGCGCGTCCACCATGATCGTGTGCTGGAAACCCGCCGCGCGCAGCGACGTGATGGCGTCCTTGGTGGCCTGGGTCCAGCCGGTGTAGCCGGTGTTGCCCCACGGCTCGTTGCCGATGTTGAGGATGACGTACTTCTCCTGGCCGGCCAGGGCGCTCTGGATGCTCTTCCAGTACTCCACGGCGCGGGCCAGGCTCACGGCGCCGCTCTGCTCCTGGTAGCCGGTGGTGTCGTGCACCTCCAGCACGCAGATGAGCTTGTTGGCCTTGCACTGGCTGATGACGTTCGCGACGTCGGTGGCGGAGTTGAGGGTCCACCGGTCGCCCGAGCTGAGGACCACGCGGACCGTGTTGGCGCCGGTGGCCTTGATGTCCTTGAGCGCCTGGGTGGTGCGGTCGGCGTACCAGGTGTGCGCGTGGTTCACGCCACGCATCACGAAGTCGTTGCCGTTGGCGTCGAGCAGACGCCCGTTGCTGACGGTGAACCCGGCCGCGGCGTGCGCCGGCACCACCGTCAGCAGTGACAGGACCAAGGTGGCGACGGCTGCGCCGACCAAGGCGAATCGCTTGCGCATGGATGTACCTCGCGTAGTTGTCGACGTTGACGTAGCGAGCGCAGGGCAGCGCACCTGCCTGCGGCAGGCCCCAACACCAAAGCAATTAACCGCTTAAGTGTCAACGCTGTCATTCGCCGGAATCCCGGCCTCTCCCCCACCCGCGCACCTACCGCCGGGCACACCTGAACGGACCTTCTGGAACCGCTCCCAGAACGCCTGCCGCCCAGTCTCCCCCACCACCGCCCCTCCGCCAACCCCCACCTCGCGCGAGTCGAACCCTCGTGCCCCGAGAGTCGAACCTCCAGGTCCCGAGAGTCCTACGTTCAGGACCCGAGAGTCCTACGTTCAGGACCCCTGAGTTCAACGCTCAGAACACGCGACCTGGGGTTTTGCGCATCACCACGTGCCGCGACGCGAACGTAGGACACACGCGTTCCGAACGTAGGACTCACGGGACCTGAGCGTTCGACTCACGGGACCTGAAGGTTCGACACGCGGGACCTGAGCGTTCGACACGCGGGGCCTGAGGGTTCGACTCGCGCGCGCGGGGGTCAGGCGGGAGGGTGGGAGGTGCTGGAGCGGGGGACCAGTTCGGGGTCGGAGGTCTTGACCTGGTCGGCAGGGGCGCCGTTGATCACGTCCAGCAGCAGGCGGACGGCGGCGGCGCCGCGTTCGGCGATCGGGCGGCGGACCGCGGACAGGGCCGGGCGGACCAGGCGGCACAGGGCCGAGTCGTCCCAGGCGACGAGGGACAGCTGGTCGGGCACCGACAGGCCCAGCTCGTGCGCCACGCCCAGAGCGGACACGGCCATGACGTCGTTGTCGAACACCAGAGCCGTGGGCACGGTGCCGCTGGTCAGGACCCGCCGGGTCACGCGCGCGGCGGCCTCGTCGGAGTAGTCCGCGTGCACGACCCGCGCGTTGGGCAGGTTCAACCGCGCCGCCGCGGTGGTGAACGCGCGCGACCGGGTCTGGGTGTGCACGAACTTCGTCGGCCCCGCGACCCGGACGATGCGCCGGTGCCCGAGCGCCACCAGGTACTCCAGCACCTCCTCCACGGCCAGCTCGTCGTCGGTCCACACGCACGGCAGCTCCGGCACGACCGGCTCCCCGAGCACGACCGCCGGCAGCCGCAGCTCCTGCACCAGCTCCACCCGCGGGTCGTTCTGGACCAGGTCGACCAGCAGCACGCCGTCGACCCGCCGCTCGCCCCACCACCGCCGGTACGCCGCCAGCTCGGCCGCCGAGTTGTCCGTCACCTGGAGCAGCAACGACGTCGGCCCGCCCGCCAGCGCACCCTGGATGCCCGAGATCAACTGCATGAAGTACGGCTCCACGCCGATCACCCGCGCCGGCCGGTCCACGACCAGCCCGATCGCGTTGGCCCGACCGTCGCTCAACGACCGCGCGGCGCTGCTCGGCACCCAGCCGAGGCGGTCGGCGATGTCCATGATCCGACGGCGCGTCGGCTCGGAGACGCCCGGCCGGTTGTTGAGCGCGTACGACACCGCGCCGGTGGACACCCCCGCGGCCTTGGCGATGTCCGAGATGGTCGGACGCTTCCCTACCACCCGCGCCTCCTCGGTCGGTGATCAATAAGTCTAGACCGCCGCACCCCCGGCCCGGCCCGGTAGGGTAATTAAGCGCTTAACGGATAATGTGAAAGGGGACCGCCGTGCCCTGGTTCGACCTCTCCGAGCGGGAGTTGGCGCTGTACCGGACCGACACCGCCGAGCCGGACAACCTCGACCTGTGGTGGAAGACCCGGTTGGAGGACGCCCGCGCCGCCGCGCTGCCGCCGGTGCTCACCCCTTACGCGGCCGACGCCTACGGCCCGCTGTCGGTCTGGGACGTGGAGTTCTCCGGTTACGGCGGCGACCGGGTGCGCGGCTGGTACATCCGCCCCGCCGGGTCCGGCGTCGAGTCGCTGCCCACGGTCGTCTGCTACATCGGGTACGGCGGCGGGCGCGGACTGCCCTCGGAGCACGCGTTGCTGCCGTCCGTCGGCTACGCGGTGTTCGTGATGGACACCCGCGGCCAGGGCGGGCGGTGGACGCTCGGCGCCACCCCGGACTCCGGGTTCGCGGGCCCCGAGCACCCCGGCGTGATGACGCGCGGCATCGCCAGCCCCGAGACCTACTACGTCACGCGCCTGATGGTGGACGCCGCGCGCGCCGTCGAGGTGGCCGCGTCCCTCGACGGGGTGGACGAGACGCGGATCGCGGTGTCCGGCGGCAGCCAGGGCGGCGGGCTGGCGCTGGCCGCCGCCGCGCTCAACGGCGACGCGGTGAAGGTCTGCCACGCCGACGTCCCGTTCCTGTGCGACTTCCAGCGCGCCATCACCATCACCGGCGCGGAGCCGTACGCGGAGATCGCGCAGTTCCTGGCGCAGCACGTCGACCTGATCCCCACCGCGCTCGACACGCTGCGGTACGTGGACGGCGCGTTGCTGGCCAAGCGGATCACGGCGACGTCGCTGCTCAGCGTCGGCCTGATGGACGAGGTGTGCCCGCCGTCCACGGTGTACGCGGCCTACAACGAGATCACCGCGCCGAAGGAGATGGCGGTGTTCCCGTTCAGCGGCCACACCACGCCCCGCGTGCACGACGAGCGCAAGCTGCGGCACCTGCGCGCTCACCTGTGAGTTAAGGCGGGGCGTGAGGGGGGCCACCGCCATAGTCCCCCTCACGCCCCAGCCCGGTCAGTGGACTCGGCGGCTCTCCGGGGGTCCCAGGTAGCTCGACCTGAGGCCCCCCGTGTCCACGACCAGCTTCTGGACCACCACGGTCGGGTCGACCACCCACACCTTGAGCGTGTGCACGCCCGCGGTGAGGTGGTGCCCGGTGGCGGTTCGGTTGACGTTGTCGGAGGTGTTGCGCTCCCACTGGCGGTTCATGGTGGTGTCGTTCGCGCCGGTGGCGGCGGTGATGTCGACGACCTGCGGCGGCTGGTCGTCGAACGACACCGCGTACCGCAGGCCGGGGCCGGGCAGCACGGGGTTGCGCGGCGACAGGTGCGCCCACACGGTCACCGGCCCGTCGGACCGCACGGTCAGCTCGTACTCCAGGCGCGGCCCCGTCGGCTCTCGGCTCGGCGCGGTCACCGGGAACGGCTCCATGCCGTCGCCGGTGCGGCCGAGGTCCGGGATCCGCTTCCACCGCACGCCGTCGCCGTCGACGACCCGGGTGGCGTGGGCCGCCTCGATGGAGACGTACCCGTTGGCCTCCACGAAGCCCCGCGGGTCGACCAGGTCGTTCTCCACCACCGCCCGCACGGTCACCTCCGCGCCGGCGCCGGTGATCGTGAGGGGCACCTCGGTGCGCCCCTTCGGCGCACGTGACCAGTCGACCCGCACGTCCAACCGGACCTGCTCGGCCACCGTGCCGTGCGGCCGGTCGACCTCCAGCCACGCCGCCCCGGACGTGACCCGGTAGTCGAACGGGACCGCGCCTCGGTTGAACACGTCGACGTACTGCCCCGGCTGGGACTGGTGCGGGCTGAACGCGGGCAGCACCGGGGACCCGCCGGCCGCGGGCCACCACTGGTCGGAGCCGTCGACGGCCACGCCCAGCTCGGCCACCTGCGGCAGCGAGACCCGCTTCACCGCCGGGAAGACCTCGTCCGGCAGCACCCGGTTGTCGCGCTCCGGTTGTTGCCACGGCGCGTTGGGCCCGTACCGCGCGACGTCGCCGTAGCCGATCTTCGGCTGGGTCTGGAAGCCGTTCCACTTCCCGCCCGCGAGCACGGTGTTGTAGTACTCCGACATCGCCTGGTCCTCGGCGAACCGGGCGTCGGTGGCGTCGGCGAGGGCGTTGGCCGACGCACGCCCCTGCTTGGCGTAGAACAGGTTGGTGAACTCGGCCAGCCGCAGCGCGTACAGGTTCGCGGTCGCCTTCACCGGGTAGTGCACCAGCTGGTGGTAGGCGTCCTGTTTGGACTGCGGAAGCGTGCTGCGGATGCGTTCGGCCTCGTCCGCCAACCGCTGCCACTGCTCGGTGACGCGGTCGATCTCGCGGTAGTCGGTCAGGCTGAACGGCGACGCCTGGTCGTCGTAGGTGATCGCGGTCCCGGCGGCGGTGGCCTTGCGGTTGAGCAGTTCCGGCTTGCGGTCGGACTGGAGCTTGCCGTACTCGCGCAGGACCGAGGCGACCTCCCCGGCCCACCGGGAGCCGAAGTTCTGCGCCGCGTAGCGCTTCTCCCACTCCCCCAGCTTCTCCACGGGCCAGCGGTGCGGGTCCCAGGCGTAGTCCAGGAAGAACTGCAACGGCAGCTCGTTGCCCTTCACGTCGCCCGCGTTGACGACCCACAGCCGGTCGATGCCGTACTCGTAGGACTGGTGCAGCTGGTCCCACACGTTCGGCAGCAGGCTGGTGTCGACCCACTTGTAGTTGCGCCCGCCGCCGACGTAGTCGAAGTGGTAGTAGAGGCCGTAGCCGCCGGCGCGCTCGGGCAACGACGGGTCGGGCAGCTTGCGCATGTTGCCCCAGTTGTCGTCGGCGAACACCACGGTCACGTCGTCCGGTGGCCGCAGCCCCTGTTCCCAGTAGCGCTGGACCTCCTTGTAGAGGGTCTGCACCTGCGGGACGTCCGCCATGCCCTCCCGGGCCAGGATCTCCCGCTGCGAGGCGAGGATCTCCCGCATCAGCTCGATGCCGTCGCCGTCGGGCAGGCTCACGTCACCGTTGCCGCGCATGCCGAGGGTCACCACGCCCTCGAAGCCCTCGTCCTTCATCCGCCGCACGCCGTCGGTCCAGTACCGCTCGACGGCGGCGCGGTTGCGGCGGAAGCTCCACCCGCCGTTGCCGCCGTACGGGTCACCCGCTCCGGCTCGCGCGTGCCGGTTCCACTCCTCGATGCCGCGCATCATCGGCGCCTCGTGCGAGGTGCCCATGACGACGCCGTACTCCTGGGCGGTCGCGTGGTTGAGCGGGTCGTCCTCGGCGAACGCCCGGCCCCACACCGCGGGCCACACGTAGTTGGCCTTGAGCCGCAGCGCGGCCTCGAACACCTTGGCGTAGAAGTGGTGGTTGAAGCCCGCCGGGAAGCCCGGCGCGTGCCCGGTGCCGAAGTGCTTCGGCGCCCAGGTGCCCAGCGCCGGGTTCTCGTCGTTGATGAAGAAGCCGCGGTACTTCACCGCGGGCGTGCCCTGGCCGTGCCTGCCCGGCAGGACGTGCAGCTCGGCGCGGTGGGCCGGGGGGACGTCGGCCCACCAGTGCCAAGGCGACACGCCGATCTCGCGGGACACGTCGTACGCCCCGAAGATCGTGCCCCGCTGGTCGCTGCCCGCGATGACGAACGCGCGCCGCACGCCCGGCACCGGGTTGTGCACGACCTGCTGGAGCGAGGTCTCCCACCTGCCCTCGATGCCGGACACGTCGAGCTTGCCGCGCTCGACCAGGCCGTCGATCAGCGGGCTGCGGCCAACCGTGCCGACGATGACCACGTCGCCGCGCGGCACCGCGGTCGGGTCGTCCGCCCCGCCGACGGACGTGATCTCCGGCCGCACGCCCGTGACGCGTTCGAGGTCGTCGCGCAGGTCGCCGACGACGCGCACCACGCCGGGGTGGTCGGCGTCGCTGACCACGAGGGCGGCGACCCCGCCCCGGGACGCGAGCGGGAAGCGCCCCGGTCCCGGGTCGTCGACGACGTACCCCTCGACCCGGGACGGGCCGTCCGGGGTGGGCGTCGCCGCCGCCGGTGCCGCCGGCACGAGGAGTGCCAGCGGCACCAGCAAGGGCACCAACCTCATGGGTCACCTCGTCGTGACGTCGTGGTCAGCGGGTCAACGTGCGGTGGTGGTCACCGGGGTCACCAGCACGCGGTCGTGGCCGACCACGCGCTGCTCGCCGGTGAGGGCGATCTTGTGCTCCCAGCGGATGTCCTCGCTCGAGCAGCCGACCTGGAGCACGACGTCGCCGGTCTCCACGACCCGCTTGCCGTCCCGGCCGGTGAACGAGGTGCGGTCGGCGTGCAGCCGGAACGTCACCTCCGTGGCCGCGCCCGCCTCCAGCTCGACCCGCGCGAAGCCGACGAGCTGGCGCACCGGGCGGGTGACGCTCGCGACCGGGTCGTGCAGGTAGAGCTGCACGACCTCGGCGCCGGACCGGTCGCCGGTGTTGCGCACCAGGCACGACACCTCGACCTCGCCGTCGGTCGGGAACTGCGCGCCGCCGGTGAAGTCGGACAGCTCGAACGTCGTGTACGACAGGCCGTGGCCGAACGGGTAGGCGGGCGACGGGTCGACCGAGCTGACCCCGCCCGGACCGCCCAGCGGCGGGTGCAGGTAGGTGGTCGGCTGGCCGCCGGGGCCCCGGGGCACCTGCACGGGCAGCTTGCCGGAGGGGTTGACCCGCCCGCTGAGCACGCCGGCCACCGCGCCCGCGCCCTCCTCGCCGGGGAAGAACGCCTGGACTACCGCGGCGGGCCGCGCATTCACTGCCGCGGCGGGCTCGACGTACTTCCCGAGCGCGTAGGGGCGGCCGGTCAGCAGCACCAGCACCACCGGCACGTCCAGCGCGAGCAGCCGCTCCAGCAGCTCGCCCTGCACGCCCGGCAGGTTCAGGTCCTCCGCGTCGCAGCCCTCGCCGGACGTGCCGCGGCCGAACAGCCCGGCCCGGTCACCCAGCACGGCCAGCACCACGTCGGCCTCGCGCGCCACCGCGACGGCGTCCTCCAGGCCCGACCGGTCGTCGCCGTCGACGTCGCAGCCCTTGGCCGTGGTCACCGCGGCGTCCGGGAACTCCTTGCGCACGGCCTGGAGCATCGTGTCCATCTCGACACCGAGCGCGACCTCGGGGTGCTGCACGCCCACGTGGTTCGGGAAGGCGTAGCAGCCCATCAGCGCCAGCAGGTCGTCCGCGCACGGGCCGACCACGGCGACCTTGCCCGCGTCACGCAGCGGCAGCAGGTCGGCCGCGTTGTCCAGCAGCACCACGGAGCGCTCGGCCATCGTGCGGGCCAGGTCGCGCAGCGCGGGCGGGTCGAGGTCGACCGGCTCGCCGCGCAGCACCGCGGGCGACTCCGGCTGCCAGCCCTCGTCCAGCAGGCCGAGCTCGCACTTCTGGGTCAGCACGCGCGTCACCGCGCGGTCGACCAGCGCCTCGTCCACCTGGCCGGAGCGCACCAGCTCGGCCAGCGGCTCGCCGTAGCAGCGCACGCTGGGCAGCTCGACGTCGATGCCGGCGGCCAGGGCCAGCGCGGCGGCCTCGCCCGGCGATCCCGCGATGGCGTGCGCGGTCTCCAGGAACGACACCGCGAAGTAGTCCGCGACCACCACGCCGGTGAAGCCCCACTGCTCCCGCAGCAGGTCGGTGAGCAGGGCGTGGTCCGAGGCGGGCGGCACGCCGTCGACCTCGGCGTAGGAGTTCATCACCGAGCGGGCGCCGCCCAGGCGCAGCGCCATCTCGAACGGCGGCAGCACCACGTCGGCGAACTCGCGCGGCCCCATGTGCACGGGTGCGTGGTTGCGCCCGCCGCGCGAGGCCGAGTAGCCCGCGAAGTGCTTGAGCGTGGCCACGATGCCGCTGGACTCCAGGCCCTTGGTGTAGGCGGCACCGAGGAGACCGACGAGGTACGGATCCTCGCCGATGGTCTCCTCGGTGCGTCCCCAGCGCGGGTCGCGCGACACGTCCAGCACCGGCGCCAACCCCTGGTGGACGCCGACGTCGCGCATCGCGAGACCCACCTCGCGTGCCATCCGCTCGACCGTGTCCGGGTCGAAGGAGGCGCCCCACGCGAGCGGGGTCGGGAAGACGGTGGCCTGCCACGCGGTGAAGCCGGACAGGCACTCCTCGTGAGCCATGGCGGGGATGCCGAAGCGGGTGTTGGCGACCAGCTTGCGCTGCGTCTCGGCCAGCACCTTCGCGCCGACCAGCGGCTCGACCGGGCCCGTGCCGAACACCCGGGTCAGCTGGCCGAGGCCGGGCTTGGTCAGCTCGTCCCACGGCGGCAGCGGCTCGGCGAACTCGTGCTGGGCGGGCGCGACCTCCTCACCCTCGGAGATCCCCACCCACACGCCCACCAGCTGGGCCAGCTTCTCCTCCAGGGTCAGCTCGGCCAGCAAGGCGGCGACCCGCTCACCGGTCGGCTTTCCGGGATCGGCCCAGGGGTTCAGCACGGCGGCTCCTTCGTTGACGATCGGACGACGAGTTCGGTGGCCAGTTCCACCCGTTCGGTCTCCACGGGGCGACCCGCGATCAGGTCGGCGAGCATGCGGCCCGCGTGGCGGCCCATCTCGGTCAGTGGCTGGCGCACGGTGGTGAGGGCGGGCGAGGACCACACCGCGACCGGCAGGTCGTCGAACCCGACCACGCTCAGGTCGTGCGGCACGGACAGGCCCACGACGCGGGCCGCCTCGATCACGCCTAATGCCTGCTCGTCGTTGCCGGCGAAGATCGCCGTCGGCCGGTCCGGCAGCGCCAGCAGCTCGGCCGCGCGGCGGAACCCGCCCTCGTGCTTGAAGTCGCCGTGCTTGACCAGTTCGGGGTTGAACGCGATGCCCGCGCGGTCCAGCGCGGCGCGGTAGCCGTCGACCCGCGCGCGGCTGCACAGCATGCCGGCCGGTCCGCCGATGACGCCGACCCGGCGGTGGCCCAGGCGCAGGAGGTGCTCGGTGGCGGCCAGGCCGCCCGCCCAGTTGGTGGCGCCGACGCTGGGCACGTTCGGCTGCGGCAGGTCGACCGGGTCGATGACCACGACCGGGATGCGGGAGTTGGCCAGCACCCGGCGGTCGGCGGCGGTCAGCTGGGAGGTGACCAGGAGCGCTCCCGCGCGCCTGGCCTCGACCAGCGACGCCGCCCACGACGTGTGCTGACGGGGTTTGTCGGTGGACGACACCACGACGTGCAGCCCGGTGTCGACGACGCCACGGATGATCTCCACCGCCCAGGGGCTGTCCAGGGCGGTGAACACGAGGTCCACCAGCAGGTGACCGGAGGCCCTGCGGGACCCGACCGGCACGTAGTCATACTCGGCTAGGAGCTGCCGCACGCGGGCCCGGGTCTCTGCGCCGACGTCGTCCTTCCCGTTGAGGACTTTGGACACCGTCGGGAGAGACACCCCCGCTGCTGCAGCGATCGTGGCCAACGTGGCTCGACGCATGGGCCGATAGTATCGAAACTCGATCGAAACACAAGAGTGACCTCCTGACGTGCAGAAACAACACTCGGACGCGCCGAATGGTGACGCTTGACACCGGTTGGACACGGGCCTAAGGTCTGCGCAAGTCGTGGATGTTTCGAAATGTTTCGATGCCACGAACAAATCCGCAGCGTGGCAGAAGGGTGGCGGTCGCATGTCCCGCCGTTCATGGGTGCGTCCCCTCATCGCGATGGGGCTGGTCGCCGTGACAGCAGTGGTGTCCGCGTGTGGCACGTCCGGTCCGGGCGAGTCGAGCGCAGGCGCTCTGAAGATCTGGGCGCTCGAGGACCCGGTCCTCAACAAGATCGAGAACAAGTCGATCGACTCGTTCAAGGCGGGTGGCGGCAACGCCTCGCTGGAGACGTTCGGCAACGACCCGTACAAGCAGCGGCTCCGGGTGGCCATCGGCTCCCCGCAGGCCCCGGACCTGTTCTTCAACTGGGGTGGTGGCAACCTCAAGGAGTACGTCGACGCCGGCAAGGTGGCCGACCTCACCCAGGTGCTCGAGGAGAACAAGGCCGCCAAGGACGCGTTCATCCCCAGCGTGCTGAACGGCGCCAAGCTCGGTGACAAGTACTACGGCGTGCCGATGCGCGGCATGCAGCCGGTGCTGCTGTTCTTCAACAAGAAGGTGTTCACCGAGGCGGGCGCCAAGCCGCCGACGACGTGGGACGAGCTGCTCACGGCCGTCGACACCTTCAAGGCCAAGGGCATCACCCCGATCGCCCTGGCCGGCACGCAGGCGTGGACCGAGCTGATGTGGGCCGAGTACGTGCTCGACCGCGTGGCGGGCCCCGAGGTGTTCAAGAACATCCGGGACAAGGGCCCCGAGGGCTGGAAGGACCCGGCCGTGGTCGAGTCCATGACCAAGCTCAAGGACCTGATCGACCGCGGCGCGTTCGGCAGCAACTTCGCCTCCGTCGGCTACGACGCCGGTGGCGCGTCGACCATCCTGGCGCAGGGCAAGGCCGCCATGCACCTCATGGGGTCGTGGGAGTACACCAACCAGCTCGACCAGAGCCCGGACTTCGTGAAGAACGGCGACCTGGGCTGGATCGCGTTCCCGTCGATCGCCGGCGGCAAGGGCGACGCGGGCAACCTCGTCGGCAACGTGAGCAACTTCTACTCCGCCACCCAGGACTCGAAGAGCCTGGACGCGGCCAAGAAGTTCGTCACCACCGAGCTGCACAAGGACTCCTACATCGAGGCGCTGGTCGAGGCCGGTGACGTCCCGCCGGTCGTGGGCGCCGAGGAGAAGCTGAAGAAGTCCCCGAACCCGGAGTACGCGTCGTTCATCTACGAGCTGGTGCTGGACTCGAAGAACTTCCAGCTGTCCTGGGACCAGGACCTGCCCGCCGATGACGCGACCTTCATGCTCACGCAGCTCCAGGAGTTCTTCCTGGGCAAGGTCTCGCCGCAGCAGTTCGTCGACGCGGTGGCCGCGCGCTGATGTCGTCCCAGCGGCCTTCGGCCTGGTATGCCGTGCCGGCGTTCGCGTTCTTCGCCCTGTTCGCCGCGTTGCCCATGCTGCTCGTGATCTACCTGAGCTTCACCGCTTGGGACGGTCTGGGCACGCCGGCGTTCAACGGGGGCGAGAACTGGTCCCGGCTGCTCGAAGACAGCGAGGCTCGCGCCTCGGTGTGGCGGACCCTGGTGCTGATGGTCGTGTCGTGGCTCGTCCAGACCCCGATCGCGTTGCTGATCGGGGTCTGGGCGGCCGGCAAGCAGCGGTCCCGGGCGGTGCTCAGCTCGATCTTCTTCCTGCCGCTGCTGCTGTCCACGGCCGCCATCGCGTTGTTGTGGCAGGCGCTGCTCGAGCCGAACTTCGGCGCGTTCGTCGGCGGACCGCTGTTCCTCGGCGACCCCGACATCGCGCTCTACACGGTGGTGCTCGTGATCTCGTGGCAGTTCATCCCGTTCCACACCCTGCTCTACCAGGGCGCGGCACGGGCGGTGCCCGCCTCGCTGTACGAGGCGGCGACCATCGACGGCGCCTCGCGGGTGAGCAAGTTCCGGCACATCACTCTGCCGCAGCTGCGGTACACCGTGGTCACGTCGTCGGTGCTGATGCTGGTCGGCTCGCTGACCACGTTCGACACCGTGCTGATCCTGACCAACGGCGGACCGGGCACCGCGACCCGCATCCTGCCGCTGCACATGTACATCACCGGCTTCAGCGGGTTCGAGATGGGCTACGCGAGCACGATCGCGGTCGTGCTGGTCGTCCTGGGCACCGCGCTGTCGCTGGCGGTCATGCGCTGGAGCGGGTTCCGCCAGATGAGCAGCCAGCAGGAGGGGTCGTGAAGTCTCGTCCCAACTGGCCCGCCGGGCTGTTCGCCCTGGCGTGGCTGGCGATCGTCGTCGGACCGCTGCTCTACCTGGTCACGGTGTCGCTGCGCACGCGCGCCGAGTACCTGGGCAAGAGCGTGTGGGAGATGCCGGACTCGTTGTCTCTGGACAACTACGTCACGGTGCTGACCGGCGGCTTCGGCCAGTACCTGCTGAACAACGTGATCGTGACCGTCGCGACGGTGGCGATCGTGGTGCTGGTGACCGTACCCGCCGCGTACGCGGTGGTGCGCAACACCAGCCCGTTCGTGCAGCGCGGTTTCACCCTGCTGCTGATGGGGCTGGCGATCCCCGCGCAGGCGACGATCATCCCGGTGTACCTGATGATCACCCGGATGCAGCTGTACGACACGTTGACCGCGATCATCCTGCCGACGGCGGCGTTCGCGCTGCCGGTGGCGATGCTGGTGCTGGTCAACAGCCTGCGCGACGTGCCGCGCGAGCTGTACGAGGCGCAGGCCATCGACGGCGCCGGGCCGATGCGGGTGCTCGTGTCGCTGGTCCTGCCGCTGGCGCGGCCGGCGATCATGACGGTCGTCGTCTACACCGCGCTCAACGCGTGGAACGGGTTCCTCTTCCCGCTGGTGCTCACCCAGTCGGAGTCGTCGCGGGTGCTCACCCTCGGGTTGTGGGACTTCCAGGGGCAGTTCGGCACGAACGTGCCCGCGCTGCTCGCGGCCGTGACGCTGTCCGTGCTGCCGATCTTCGTGGTGTACCTGATCGGTCGGCGGTTCCTGCTCAGCGGCCTCACGGCCGGCTTCGGCAAGTAGTCCACCCCTCGGCTGGAGGAACGCTCCATGCGGGACGTCGCACCCGTTCCGGCCGTGGACACCGCTGCCGCCGCACCCGCGGCGGCAGCGGAGCCGACCCTGCGGCAGCTCGCCGCGCGGCACGACCTCGCGTTCGGCACGGCGGTCAACCTGACGGCGCTGGCCGAGGACGCGGAGTACCGCGCGTGGGTGGCGGCGCAGTTCGACACCGTCACCGCCGAGAACGAGATGAAGTGGGGCGCGCTGGAGCCCGTGCGCGGCCGGTACGAGTGGGACCGGGCGGACGCGCTGGTCGCGTTCGCGCAGGCCAACGGGCAGCGCGTGCGCGGGCACACGCTCGTCTGGCACAACCAGAACCCGGCGTGGCTGGCGGACGTGCCGCCGGAGGAGCTGGGCGCCGTGCTGAAGGACCACGTCCAGACGACCGTGCGGCGGTACCGGGGTCGGATCTGGCAGTGGGACGTGGTGAACGAGGTGTTCGAGGACGACGGGACACTGCGCGACACCGCCTGGCTGCGGGCGCTCGGTCCCGGTTACATCGCGGACGCGTTCCGGTGGGCGCACGAGGCCGACCCGGACGCGCTGCTGTTCTACAACGACTACGAGGTCGAAGAGGTCAACGCCAAGAGCGATGGCATGTACGACCTCGTGAGCGAGTTGGTGCGACAGGGAGTGCCGATCCACGGCGTCGGCGTGCAGGGCCACCTCACCGCGGACCACGCGCCGCTGACGATGCGGAAGAACCTGGGGCGGTTCGACGCCCTCGGCCTGCGCACGGCGGTGACGGAGGCGGACGTGCGGATGCCGCTGCCCGCCGACCCGTGGAAGCTCCAGGCTCAGGCGAACGTGTACCGCACGGCGCTCGACGCGTGCCTGGGGACGCCGGGCTGCCTGTCGTTCACGGTCTGGGGGTACACCGACCGGTACTCCTGGGTGCCCGGGTGGTTCGAGGGTGATGGTGCGGCCACCATCCTCGACGAGGACTTCGCGCCCAAGCCCGCTCACCGGGCGGTGCGCGACGGTCTCTCGTTCGGCGGCCGGCGTCGCCGGGACTGACCCGACCGGCTCGGGCCCGCCACTCCTCTCCCAGCGGGCCCGAGCCTCCCCAACGTGGAACTCACTGGTCCTGAGCGTTCGACACTCGGGACCTGAGCGTTCGACTCTCGCGAGAGTCCTACGTTCAGCACGCGTGAGTCGAACGCTCAGGTCTCGTGAGTCGAACGCTCGGGTACCCCGAGTTCGACGTTCGGGGAAATCTCATTTGGCCGTGAGCACGCCGATACGTTGCGGTAACCTCGGGGGTGCGGTCGGGTGGGAGCAACCGGACATTCGACAGTTTCGATCCCAACGTCGATTGTTTCGACCCTGTTACGCGCACTCCGAGTGACGAACACCCCACCACCGCTCCCCCGCGTCAAACGGCCGGAACTGGGCGGGGCTGCCGTAGACTGCGCTCATGCCGACCAAAGCCGACCCGTCACCCTCGGATGGCACAGCCTCGGGCAAGATCACCATTGCCGCCATCGCGGCAGAGGCCGGGGTCTCGGTTCCGACTGTTTCGAAAGTGATGAACGGTCGCGCGGACGTCGCACCGCACACCCGGGAACGGGTCGAGGCGATCATCCGACGGCACGGCTACCAGCGCCGGGCGGACGAGCGGTCGCGTCGGTCCAACCTGGTGGAACTGATGTTCCACGAGCTGGAGAGCGCCTGGGCGCTGGAGATCATCCGCGGCGCGGAGCAGGTCGCCGCCGAGCAGGGCCTGGCCCTGGTGCTGTCGGAGTCCCAGGGCAGGCTCACGCCCGGTCACGGCTGGCTGGAGGGCGTGATCGCCCGCAAGCCCCTGGCCGTGATCTCCGTCTTCTCCGACCTCACGTCCTCGCAGCTGGCGAAGCTGCGCGCGCGGGACATCCCGGTCGTCGTGGTCGACCCCATCGGCGAACCCCAGCTGGAGACGCCCTCCATAGGAGCCACCAACTGGAACGGCGGCCTCACCGCCACCCGGCACCTGATCGAGCTCGGCCACCGGCGCATCGCCATGATCGGCGGCCCGGAGCGGGTGCTGTGCAGCCGCGCCCGCGTCGACGGCTACCGCGCCGCGCTGGAGACCGCCGGCCTGGCCTACGACCCGGCGCTGGTCCGCTACGGCGACTTCCACGTGGAGTCCGGCCGGGCCCAGTTCGCGCCGCTGCTCGACCTGCCGGACCCGCCCACGGCCGTCTTCGCCGGGTCGGACCTCCAGGCCCTCGGCGTCTACGAGGCCGCACGCGCGGCCGGCCTGCGCATCCCGGAAGACCTCAGCGTCATCGGCTTCGACGACCTCCCGGTCGCCCAGTGGGTGGGCCCGCCGCTGACCACGGTCCGGCAGCCGCTGCAGGACATGGCCGCGGCGGGCACCCGTCTCGCCATCACGTTGGCACGTGGTGAAGAGCCCGAACACCGCCGAATCGAGCTTGCCACCACGCTGGTGGTGCGTCAGAGCACCGCCGCGCCACGCTGACGAGCCGCCTCTAGTGGTGGTGGCCCGGTTTCTGGACGTAGGTGCACCCGTCCGCCTCCGCGGGCAGGGTGTGCCCCACGTCCGCACCGGTCACCACCGGTGTGCAACGCAGTTCGTGCAGTCCCAGCAGTTCCAGGCCGAGCGTGCCGCTGAGCGCGAAGCCGTTGCCGAACCCGAAGTCCGGGTTGTCCGACACCTCGCCGCTCGCCATCGCGCCCTGCCACGCCTGCTGGAAGTCCTTCAGCTTCTCGCGCTGGAACACGACCAGCCCGAGCCGCTCGTACGGCCCCGCCTCGCACGTCGCCCACTCCGCCACGTACGGCGCGTAGAGCTTCGCCCGCAGCGGGCCGACGAACTCGGTGAACTCCTGCATCGTCCGCGGCGCCACCTCGTCGCACTGCCCGGTCTTCTCCTCGACCCACTGGCCGACCTCGGCGGAGGTGGCCAGGGGCGGGCCGAGGGCGTTGGCCCCCAGCCCGTTGGAGCCGACCAGGCCGGCGGAGTCGGTCGCCGCCGAGGAGCAGGCGACCGACCCCACCAGGAGCGCGACCAGGGCCGCGCACCGCCCCAACATCAGGCCGCGGCGCAGGAAGCGCCGTTGAGGGCGAACGACGTCGGGTTCGCGGGTGCCCCCTGCGACGTCCCGTTGAACCCGAAGCTCACCGTCTGGCCCGGCTGGATGTTCTGGTTCCAGCTGGCGCCCTTCGCGGTGGCCTTGCCCGCCGCGACGGCGACCTCGGCCGACCACGCCTGGGTGATCCCCTGACCCGAGGGGACGTCCCAGACCAACTGCCACGCGCTGACCGCGCTGGTGCCCGTGTTCTTCACCGACACGTTCGCGGTGAAGCCGCCGGACCACTGGCTGGGCACGCTGTAGGTCACCGAGCACGCGCCCGGCGTCGTGCCGCCACCCGTGGCGGTCCGCACCGACACGACCGCGGACGGCGGCGACGTGTTGCCCGCCGCGTCCCGCGCCACCACGTAGAACTGGTACGCGGTGTCCGCCGCGAGACCGGTGACGGTGGCCGTCGTGCCCGAGGCCGTCGCGACCGCCACGTCGGTGGCGCCCGCCTCCCGGTAGACCGTGTAGCCGCTGACGCCGGAGTTGTCCGACGCCGCCGACCAGCTCAACGACACCGAGTTGGCCGTGGCGGTCGCGACGGGCGTGCCGGGAGCCGTGGGCGCCTGGGTGTCACCGCCGCTGTCGCCGCCGGTGAAGTTCACGTCCGAGCAGCTGTAGAACGCCTCGGGGCTGTCGCTGCGCTGCCAGATCGAGTAGATGATGTGGCGGCCGGTCTTGTTCGGCAGCGTGCCGCTCCACGAGTACTCGCCGCTGCCCAGCGGCGGGTTGACCACGCTGTCGAACGGCGCGGGCTCCAGGTCCGACCACTTCAGCGGCTGCGTGACGTCGAAGCCGTCGCGGGTGACGTACTGGTCCCAGCGGCCCGGGTGGGGAGCCCAGGCGTTGTACTTGAACGTGATCGACGCGTTGGCCCGCAGGCTGGTCACCGGCCAGTCGTTGCGGGCCAGGTTGTAGGCGTCGTACTTGGTCGTCGGACCGCACAGGTCGCCGTCGGCGATGATCTCGCGGTGCTTGCCGGCCGCTTGGCTGATCAGGTTGCCGTACCAGTCCCACAGCGGTTGCTTGCCACCGATCTGCACCGCGGCGACGCACGCCGGGTTGGCCGGGTTCAGGTCGCCGCCGCCGCTGTTCGCCCTGCCGTCTTCGTAGCAGGCGTACGTGCGGCTCGGGGGGTAGGTCATGGAACCGTGTGCCAGCGCCACGCCGCTCTGGACGAACACGCTGGTCACACCGACCACACCGAGCGCGGCAACCGCCAACGCCCCAAAGCGCTTGAGTCGCAAGGACCTTCTCCTTCAGATCGACGGTGATCTGTGAACCAGGGGACTGGGAGCGCTCCCAGAATTACGATCGCATTACCGGTGACGCCACGTCAACGATCCGTTTCAACTGGTGGTCGTCGGGTACCGCCTGACCATGCGGATCGCGGTGGTCGGTCAGATAGCCCGTGACCTGGTGCTCGTGGTACCCGAAGTGCCCGGATCGGGAGGGCACGCGGACGTCCTGGAGCGGCGCGAAGTGCTGGGCGGGAAGGGCGCGAACATCGCTCGCGGCACCAGGCAGCTCGGCGCAACGGCCGCGGTGGTGGGCGTCGTCGGGGACGACCGGGAGGGCCGCCTGCTGGTCGAGCGGCTGGACGCGGACGGCGTAGCCACGACCGCCGTGACCTGCCGGGCGGGCGTCCGGACGGCCCTGATCGTGGACGTCGTGTGCGAGGGCGGGTACCGGTACCTGGAGGACATCCCCGAGGCGACCCTGGTGACGGCCGACGACGTGCGCGCCGCGTCGGCGACGCTGGCCGGGGCGGACGCGGTGGTCGTGCAGCTGGAGCAGCCGGCCGACGCGGCGCTGGCGGCGGTCCGGGCCGCGAGCGGGCTGGTCGTGCTGGACGGCGCGCCGGACGGGCGCGCGACCGAGCTGCTGGCCGCGGCCGACGTGGTGCGGGCCGACCACGGCGAGGCGGAGGCGTTGACCGGGCGCTCGATCACCGACGTGGACGCCGCCGTGCGGGCGGGGCGCGAGCTGCTGGCGCGCGGCCCGTCGGTGGTCGCGCTGGAGGTGCCGGGCGAGGCGAACGTGCTGACGTGGGACGACGGGTCGGCGGTGATCCCGTTGACCGACGAGGAGGTCGTGGACACGACCGGGGGCGGTGACGCGTTCGTGGCCGCGCTGACCGTGGCCCTGGTCCGCGGCGACACCCCTGAGGTCGCGGGCAGGCTGGCCACAGCCGCCGCGGGCCGCGCGGTCCGCCACCCCGGCGGGCGGACGGACCTCACCGGGCTCGACCTAGGCGCGCGTCAGCTCGGCTAGGCGTTCGAACAGCTCGTAGGCCGACCTCAGGTGCCGCGGTTCCTCGGTGAACATCGCGCGGTGCAGGTAGGCGTAGAAGACGACGGCCGGGCCGTCCGCGAGCGTGAACCGGGTCAACGGGTGCTCGACGCCGGGGCAGTACCCGGCGCTGCGCGGGATCACCCGCACGGTGACGTCGGTGCGGTCGATCGCGGCGCCCTCCAGCACGTAGACCGTGCAGCGGTCGGGGTCGAGCCGTTCGAAGACCGGGTTGAGACCCAACGGCGCGAGCACGTCGATCCGCTCCGCGGCGCGGCACAGCACGTTGATCACGCTCGTCGCCTCCGTGCCCCACGCGCACCACATGGTCGGGTCGGGCGTCGGCGACTCGGCGACGCCGTTCTCCAGCTCCCGGATCCGCTGCGGCGACTGCCGCGTCCTGGCGGCGAGCTCGGCGACGGTCAGGCCGTTGGCCTCGCGCACCCGGCGCAGTTCCAGGCCGAGCAGGCGGCTGCGCAACGCGGGCTTGAGTTCCATCAAGTGATCACTTCCAACGGGACGGCGGTCCCACCGAAGCTATCGTGATACTTATCGGAGTGTCGATTCATCGAACGAGTGGACTGTCGCTACGCTCTGTGTCGCCGCGACCACAGAACGACGGGATGAAGGACATGGGCGACGACGCCCCGACCTCCAGCACGGTGCAGGCGTGGGAGCTCGGCCTGAGGCTGCGCGAACACCGGGAACGGCTCGGGTTCACGGCGGCGGCGATCGGCAAGACGACGGGCATCGGCGGCACGAACCTCTCCGCGATCGAGTCCGGCAAGCGCCGCCTCACCGCGGCGAAGCTGCACGACCTCGCCGACGCCTACGAGCTGCCCGACGACGAACGCGCCGACCTGGAATCGATGCGGGCGCGGACCGAGCGGCGCGAGTGGTGGTACGACTACGCGCGCCTGTACTCCGACGACTTCCTGCGGTTGCTGGGGTTGGAGGCGGGCGCGGAGAAGGTCTACGAGTACGCGCCGGACATCGTCCCGGGTCTGTTGCAGACCGCCGACTACGCGCGCGCCGTGATGCAGGCCGGCACCCCGTACATCCGACCGGTCGACGTCGGCCCGAGGCTGGAAACCCGGCTGGCGCGCCAACTCCGGCTCGACGGCGACCACCCGTTGCTGCTCGACGTCGTGCTCGGCGAAGCCGCGCTGCGCCAACGGGTCGGCGAACCCGGTGTCATGCAAGGACAACTGGCCCACGTGCTGGAAGTCTTGGAGCACAAGGCTGATCACGTTCGTGTCCGGGTCATCCCCTTCACGGCCGGGGCGCACCCGTTGCTCGGCGCGGCGCTGCGGATCATGTCGTTCAGCTCCAACCGGCTCTCGGATCTGGTCTATCAGGAGACAGCGATCAGCGGTGTCATCATCGACAAACGCCAAGTAATACTCGAATCGACGGCGAGCTTCGCGGAGACGTTCGACCGAGCGCTCGACGACCGCGACTCGCGCGAGTTCATCGACGCGGTCTACCACGAGATGGAGCGGCACTGATGTCTTTCACCTCCTCTGCCCTGGCGCGCGGCTGGTTCAAGAGCAGCTTCAGCACGGCGTCGGGCGAGTGCGTCGAGGTCTGCTTCGACGGCGACGTGGTCCTGGTGCGGGACACCAAGGACCGGGGCGACGGCCCGGTGATCACGCTCGACGCCGTGCGGTGGGACGACTTCCTCCGCCGGTTGCTCGCGGGGGCCGTCGACGCGGACAGCGCGCTCGCCGTGCTGCCGGAGCCCAGCGGCGGCACCATCCTGCGGGCCCGCCACGACGGCACGGCGTTGCGCTACACGCGCGGCGAGTGGGAGATGTTCATGCGCGGTGTCCGGGCGGGCGAGTTCACCCACTCCGCCGCCGTCGCCTGAGTCGGCAGGTCACGGAACCGGACCCCTTATGGACTCGCACCGACCGGTTCCGTAACCTGTCCGAGACCTGGGCGGGTGTGACCCGTTCGGGCCCCACCCGGCTCAAGGAGGATTGCGCGAACCGTGGCGTCGAAAACCGCTCAGCGCACCGTCCGCGCAGCCCTGACGGCCACCGCTGTCTCGGTGCTGCTCGGCGTCACCCTGCCCCTCCCCCCGGCCGTCGCGGACCCGGACGCGTCCGAGGCGCTGAAGAAGTACCTCGACCTCTCCCACGAGGCCGAGGCGCTCAACGAGGAGCACCTGCGGGCGCAGGAGTCGTTGTCCAACGCCCAGGGCGCGCTCGACCAGGCCAACCGCGACCTCACCGCCGCCCAGCAGGCGCAGGAGGCGCTGCGCGGCCAGGTCGACCTGCTGACCGAGGCGTCGTTCGAGGGCGCGCGGTTCAGCCAGCTGTCGGCGTTGCTGGTCAGCGACTCGCAGCAGGACTTCCTCAACCGCATGTCCGCGCTGGGCGTGCTGGCGGGCGACAACGCGGAGGCGTTGGACGGGCTCGGCAAGGCCGTCGACCTGGCCAACGACGCCGCCCGCCGCGCCGGTGAGGCGGCCGACGCGGCCAACCAGGCCATCGCCGACATCGACCAGCGCAAGGCCGCGCTGGACGGGCAGATCACCGAAGCCCGCGAGGCGTACCGGTCGTTGAGCCCCGCCCAGCGGGCGGCGTTGAACAACGCGGGCGACATGAGCGCGATCCCCGTCCCGTCGGGCCAAGCCGGGCAGGCGCTGGCGTTCGCCCTGGCCCAGCGGGGCAAGGACTACGTGTTCGGCTCGAACGGCCCGAACACCTGGGACTGCTCCAGCCTCATGCAGGCGGCGTACCGGTCGGCTGGCATCGCGATCCCCCGCACCACCTACAGCCAGGCCCTCATCGGCCGGTCGGTGTCGCGCAACGAGGTCAAGGCCGGTGACCTGATCATCTACTACACGGGCCAGACGCACGTGGCGATGGCGATCGACGGCCTGCGCGCCGTGCACGCGTCCACCGAGGGCGTGCCGGTGAAGGTGCAGGACATCGAGTCCATCGGACCGGTCAACGTCATCCGGCGCGTGGTCGGCTGATTCCCGGGTACTACTCCTGCGCCACCACACGTGACGGAGGACGACATGCCCGACGTAGTCGATCTGATCATGCAGGACCACCGCGAGGTGGAGCGGCTGTTCGCCGAGCTGAAGGACCACCCGGAGAAGCGCCCGCTGCTGGTGCCCGTGCTGGTGTCCGTGCTCACCGCGCACAGCCGGGCCGAGGAGGCGGAGGTCTACCCGGTCGCGAAGGACGAGGCGGGCGAGACCGACGAGGTCGAGCACAGCCAGGAGGAGCACGCCGAGGCCGAGCAGCTGCTGGCCAAGCTGGCCGGGACCGACCCGACGTCCCCCGCGTTCGACGACGTGCTGCGTGAGCTGGTCGAGTCCGTGACGCACCACGTCGAAGAGGAGGAGTCGTCGGTGCTGCCCGGCATGCGGGAGCGGCTGGACGACCGGCGGCGCGAGGAGCTGGGGCGGGCGTTCGCGGAGAGCCGGGCCCGGCACATGGGTGACCGACCGGGTGAGGCGACCCGCGAGGAACTGCTGACCCAGGCGCGCAACGCGGGTGTGTCGGGCGCGTCGGGGATGAGCAAGGCCCAGCTCGAGAAGGAGCTGCACGCGTCCTGACGGGCGCTCACATCTCCCCTGGGCCTAGGCTGGGTGCGGTTGAGCAGACAGCCGCACCTGCCGACCACACCCAGGGGTGGACATGGACGATTTCACCGACGCCGTCACGCTCGCGGCGCGCGACGTGTCCGAGGGCGTGGCGGTGGTCGTCGTCACCGGCGAGCTGGACATGGCGACGGTGCCGGTGGTGGAGGAGTTCGTCCGCCGCCGGCTCAACGACGTGAGCCAGGCCCTGGTGCTGGACCTGTCCGGCGTGACGTTCCTCGGGTCGACCGGGATCAACCTGTTGATCGTGCTGCGGGCCGAGTGCGCGGCGGCGGGCGCGGAGCTGCGGTTGGTGGCGACCACGAAGGCCGTGTTGCAGCCGCTGGCGCTGACCGACCTGATCGACCACTTCACGATCGTGACGGCGGTCGGCGAGGCGAGCTGAGCGGGTTCGCGGTGGCCTGGTCCTCCAGCACCGCCCAGACGATCTTGCCGCCCCGCGGCCACGGGTGGCTGCCCCACTTGCGGCTCAGCGACGACACGATGGTGAGGCCCCAACCGCCTCGGCGTCGTGGCTCGGACTTCGGCTCGCGGGGTTGGTCCGGGCTGTCGTCGTGCACCGCGACGACCAGCCGGCGGTCGCGCAGGTCGAGGCGCAGCGTCGGCGCGGAGCGGCCGTGCCGGACGGCGTTCTCCACCAGTTCGGTGGCCACCGTGACCGCGTTGTGCACGAGGTGGGTGACGTGCCAGCGCTCGCACGCAGCGCGGACGAAGTTGCGGGCCAGCAGGCCGCTGACCAGCGAGTTCGGCAGAGCGGTTTCGTCGCGGGTGCGTTCGGGCGGGCGTTCGACGGCGGCCAGGGCGTCGTCCAGCGCCGCGAACCGCGGCACCGCGCCGAGGCTGTTCGCGAGCGCCCGGCGTTGACCGGGCGACTCGCCGACCAGCAGCACCGGGATGCCCGGCCACTCGGCCACGCGCAGCCGCACGGTGGCGAAGACGGACAGGAACGCGGGCGTGGCGCACTCGAAGCGGTCGTCGAGCCGCACGACCAGGGCCGTCGGCTCGTCCGCCGCGCACTTGAGCAGCCCGTCCCGCAGCTCCCGGTAGGTGGTCAGGTCGAGCCGCCCGGCCGGTCGGACCACCGCCGCGCCGTCGACGTCGGTGCGGTCGAGCGCCAGCGCGATCCCGCCGGCGCCCGGCCCGTCTAACGTTGGCATCAGGTCACCCCGATCGGTGGATACCCGGGCGGTGCGGGGCTATTCCCCTGATCGGGATGCGGGGTCGGCCGAGGGGGGCGGCCGACCTCAGCGGGCGGCCGAGGCGACCTTCGACTTCGGCGTCCACTGCGTGTAGCCCGCGCGCTCCGCCTCGGCGACCGAGCGGAACGTGACATCGCCCTTCATGCGCTTGTAGTACGGCGACTGGGGCGTGTGGAAGATCATCGACTTCGAGTTCGCCTTGACCTCGACCGCCTCCTCCGCCGCTGCCGCCACGGGCACGACGGCGGCTTCGACCGCAGGGGACTCGACGGCGACGGGCTCGGCCACCTCGGGCGTCTCGGCTGCCGGGATCTCGACGGCCGGAACCTCGACGGCAGCAGGGGCCTCGACGGTCCGGGACGCTTCGACCGCCTCCGACTCGGACGCGACCTCGACCTCCTGGACCGCTTCGGGAGTCTCGGCGGCCACGGGTTCCTGGACGGCTTCGGCTTCCTGGGCAGCCTCGGCCACCGCGACGACCTCGGGCTCAGGCACGGCGGCGGGGGCCGGGATCACCGCGGCGGCAGCGGCGACCGGGGCGGTCTCGGCGGCAGGGGTCTCGGCGGCAGGGGTCTCGGCGGCAGGGGCTTCGGCGGAGACCGGAACCTCGGCCGGAGTCTCGGCGACAGCGACCTCGGCGGCAGGAACCTCGGCAGTGGCAGGGGTCTCGGCGGCCGGAGCTTCAGCGGAAACCGGAACCTCGGCGGCAGGGGCAACCGGGGCGGTCTCGGCGGCGGGGGTCTCGACAGCAGGGGTGTCGGCGGCGGAGGGCTTCGCGGAGACGGCGGAGACGGCGGCGGCGGCCGGGACCTTGTCGGCGGCGGGAGCCGTGTCGGAGTCGGCGGAGTCAGCGGAGTCAGCGGTGGGGGTGGCGGCCGGCTCTTCGAGGCGGGCGCGCAGGTCGCGGATGACGGGCTTGAGGCGCAGCCAGACGACGGCCGCGCCCGCCAGGAACGCCGCCACGCACAGGACGATGGTGAACAACCAGGACACTGCCAACTCCTACGGCCACAGCTTGCGGAACAGGGACGTCGACCGGACGCGTCACGACAGGGCGCACGCCGCTCGGTCGGCAGGTCGGGCGTCACGGGCGTTGCCACCCGAAGTCACGACGCCTCGCCACGAGCTCGACCCGAAAGCACACGACCCGTCGGCCGAATTCACCGTGTCGGGAACCACAGACTAAGGACGCGTCAAGCGGCGTTCGGCAGCACCCCCTGCCTGCATCCGCACCGGCTGCACACCGGGTGCGCGGGCAGCCGCACGTCGGCCAGCAGTTTCCGGGCGTCGTCGAACGTCGGAACCCGCTGCCCCGGCACCAACAAGCTGTCCAGCACCTCCTGCCGCCGCCGCGCCAACGCGCGCGACCGCTCCACCGGGTCCTGCAACCGCGCCCGCACCCGCTCCCGCGACTGCTCCCGGGCCAACGTGCCCGCGGTGCCCAGCGGACGCCGGGGCCGCGGCTCGGTCAGCCGGGCGTTGCGCCGGTTGATCCGCCACCACGCGCCCAGCGTCATGCCCGCCACCGGGGGGCGCGCTCGCCGCGCGCCCCCCTGCCACCACGACCGCAGCCGCGCACGGAGGAAGTCGTGCGCTACCTGGTCGCGGTGGCGCGGGCTGCCCTGCCTGGTGCCGTCCGGCCTGCGGTCGACCGCCGCGAGCAGGGCATCGACGCTCCACCCCTCGCCGAACCACGGCTCGACGACCCGGCGCACGGCGGCGCGGTGGGCGTCGGGCCAGGTGGCGCGCAGGCAGAGCGCCTCGACCGCCGTGTCGATCTCGGCGTCGGTCTCGGGGATGACACGGCCGGGCCACTGACGGGGATCGAGTCGAACACGCATCGCATGGCTCCCTTCGAACGCGTACCGAACATCCGTTCGAGATAGTGCCACCGACCACCGACAATTCCTGAACCTTAGATTTGACTTATATAAGCCCATCCTGAAAGATACTGGTCGTGCACGCGTTCGACGTACTCGGCGACCCGGTCCGTCGCCGCATCCTGGAGCTGCTCGCCGACGGCGAGCAGACCTCCGGCGCGGTCACGGAGGTGGTCCGCCGGGAGTTCGGCATCTCGCAGCCGGCCGTCTCCCAGCACCTGCGGGTGCTGCGCGAGAACGGCTTCGCCCGCGTCCGCGCCGAGGGCACCCGACGCCTCTACGCGGTGGACGACCAGGGCTTGCGCGAGGTGGACGAGTGGCTCGACCGGTTCCGCCGGTTCTGGAGCGGGCACCTCGACGCGCTGGCCACCGAACTCGCGCGCGGCAAGCGCGAGAGGCGACTCAAGGAGGAGCGACAGTGATCGACATCGCCGACCAGCTCAAGGCGATCCACCGCGAGGTGAGCGCGGGCTCGGACGAGACCGTCGGCGTGCTGCTGCGCCGCACCTACGACGCCGCGGCGGCGGACGTGTGGGACGCGGTGACCGACCCCGACCGGCTCAAGCGCTGGTTCCTGCCGGTCGGCGGCGACCTGCGCGAAGGTGGCACCTTCCAGGTGGAGGGCAACGCGAGCGGCGAGATCCTGACCTGCGCGCCGCCGGAGCTGCTGCGGCTGACGTGGGGCGCACCGTCCAGCGTCGTGGAACTGCGCCTCACCGAGGACGACGACGAGCGGACCACCGTCGAGCTGGAGCACACCGTGCCCAAGGCGATGGCGGGCAGCGGCGCGGGCGCGCTGTACGTCGGCCCCGGTTGGGACGGCGCGCTGCTCGGCCTGGGCCTGTACCTCGCGGGCGGGGTGCACGAGGGCTTCGACCCGGTCGCCGCCGCCAACGCGCCGGAGACCCAGCGGTTCAACGCCGGGTCCATCGACGCGTGGGCGGCGGTGGTGGCCGGGTCGGGCACCGCCTCTCAGGACGAGCTGGACGCGGCGGTCGCGATGGCGAAGGGCCAGTACACGCCGGACCTCGACTGAGTAGTTCCACGGTGGGCAGCCGCGCGCGGCACGCCTCACCTTCGACGGGCAGGGGCGCATCACCGAGGTGGCCGACCGCTACCACCCCTGGCTACGGCTCGGAGACCTCGGCTTCGACGCCGTCCAGCGTCGACTCGATCCCGTCGAAGCCGGGGTCCACGGGTGCGGCGTCGTCGGCGCGGCACCCGGCCACCGCGAACAGCAGCACGACCGCCGCGATCACGGCCCTCACTTCACACCGCAGTGCGCGGCCTGGAACTCGTCCACGCGCCGCTGCGCGTCCGCGAGCTTGGTCACCTGCCCGTCGCGCCGCTCCAGCCGCCGGTCCAGCCGCTCGGCGCGGGCGGTGTTGCCCGCGTCGCGCGCCTTCTGCGCCTGCGCGCGCAGCCACGCCGTCGAACCGTGCAAATCGGCCCCGCCGTTGATGCGGGTGGTGAGCCGGGTGATGCGCTCCTCGACCTTCGGGGCGCGCTGCTCGCACAGCTGCTTGACCTTCTCCGGCCCGATCGTGATGGGCGCGTAGTCCTGGGCGGCGGCGGCCACGCCGGTCGAGGTGAGCCCGAGCGCGGCGGTCGCGACGACCGCGAGGCGAGTCCATGAGTTCATGACCACCACGATCACCGGTGACGGTGTGGGGAGCGTGCGGCGAATGTTCGGGTTCGGCAAAGACGCCCGGTTTCACCGCTCACCGCGGCGGCAACCCTCTCCCCCATGACCGACACCTTGTGGGACGAGTTCCACCGCGTGGTGAACATGACCTCGCACGAACTGGAGGACTGGCTGCGCACCCGCTCGGCGGACGAGGACAGCGAGGCCCTGCCCGACCAGGCCGGCACGCCCACCGGGCAGGAGGTGCTGCGGGTGCTGCGCAAGCGGCGCACCGACCTGACCACCGAGGACGTGAAGGTGATGCGCAAGGTCGTGGAACGGGTGCGCGAGCAGCGGCGCGAGGACCTGGAGCCGACGGCGGGCGAGGCGCACTGGCGGCACCGGCTGATGTCCATCGGCCACGACCCGCTCAAGCCCGCCTAGGGCTCACCGCCGGTCGGCGACGCCGATCTTCTCCACCTCGCCCAACCGCACGCCCGCCTCCGGGACCAGCCCGAACTGGACGACCTGGCGGCGGGCGAGCAGGTCGGTGAGCCAGTCCACCGCCACCCGCAGCCGGTTGCCCGGCATCGCCAGCAGGTGGTAGCCGCGCGCCACGGCCTTCGCGGGCAGGCCGGTCAGCGGCACGTGCAGCGGGTTGGCCACCGCCTGCGCGCCGGCCAGGTCGACCACGAACCCGAGGTCGCGGTGCCGGTAGGTGCCCACGTCGCCGTACCCGAGGGACGCGGCGACGTTGCGGCCCGCGAGCTTGCCCTGCCGCTCGGCGTGCTGCGCGGTCATCGGGGTGGGCCGGCCGCCGTTGAACACGTCCGGCACGGCCGCCACGTCACCGGCCGCGAACACGTGCGGGTGCGTCGGCACGGCCAGCGTCGGGTCGACCACGACCCGGCCCTTCACCGTGGCCAGCGAGACCGACTCCACCAACGGGTCCGGCCGCACGCCCACGCACCACACGAGCGTGCGCGTCGGGATCTCGCTGCCGTCGGTCAGCTTCGCGCACTCCGCGGTGACCTCCTCGACGCTGGTCCCCAGCCGCACGTCCACACCGCGGCCCCGCAGGACCCGCGCCGCGGGCCCGGACAGCCGCTCGTCCAGGCCGGGCAGCACGCGCGGCGCCATGTCGACGAGCACCCACTTGATCTCCGACTCCGCCAGGCCGCGTCGCCCCCGCAACGCCGACCGGGTGAGCTGCTGACCCTGCGCCACCAGCTCCGTGCCCGTGTACCCGGCGCCGACCACGACGAACGTCGCGCGCGCCGCCCGTTCCGCCGGGTCGGTCGCCTGCTCGGCCAGCTCGACCTGCCGCAGCACGTGGTCGCGCAGGAACACCGCCTCGGCCACCGACTTGAACCCGAACGCGTGCTCTGCCACCCCCGGGATCGACAGCAGCCGGGTGACCGAGCCCGCCGTGAGCACGAGCCGGTCCCACTCCAGGACCTGCTCCCGCCCCTCGACGTCCACGGCGGTGCACGTGCGCGCGGCCAGGTCGAGCCCGGTGACGTGCGCCTGCACCAGCCGGGTGCGCGGCAGCTTGGGCCGCAGGGGCACGGCCACCCGGCGCGGGTCGAGCGAACCGCCCGCGACCTCGGGCAGCAGCGGCACGTAGAGCATGTAGTCGGTGGGGTTGACCGCGACCAGCTCGGCGGCGTCGGCGGGCAGCACGCGTTCCAGCGTGCGCAGGCAGTGGTAGCCCGCGAAGCCCGTTCCCACGACCAGCACGCGTGGCTTGCCCATGGCCCGACCCCTCCGACGGTGTGCGTTCCGCCAGCGGGTACCCCGGACCCGGAAGGGGTAGACAACGACCATGGCCCTGGGACTGCCCGACGCGATCACCGCCTGTCTCTTCGACCTCGACGGCGTGCTGACCAGCACGGCCGTGCTGCACCGCCGCGCGTGGCGGCGCACCTTCGACGACTTCCTGCGCCCGCGCGGCGAGCCGCCGTTCGCCGAGTCGGATTACCTCAAGTACGTGGACGGCCGGCCGCGCTACGACGGGGTCCGGGAGTTCCTCGCCTCGCGCGGCATCACGCTGCCCGAGGGCGAGCCCGACGACCCGCCCGACGCCGACACCGTGCACGGCGTCGGCAACCGCAAGAACGACCTGCTGGAGGCGATCATCCGACACGAAGGCGTGACCCCCTACGCGGGCACGGCGCCGTACCTGCGCGCGGTGGAGGGAGAGGGGTTGGGCATCGGCGTGGTGACGTCGTCGGCCAACGCCCGCAAGGTCCTCGACGCGGCCGGCCTGAGCCCGTTCGTGCAGGCCCTGGTGGACGGCGTGGTGATCAGCCGCGACGGGCTCAAGGGCAAGCCGGCGCCGGACTCGTTCCTGGTGGGCGCGCGGCTGCTGGGCGTGAACCCGGCGCACGCGGCGGTGTTCGAGGACGCGCTGTCGGGCGTGCGGGCCGGGCGCGCGGGCGGGTTCGGGCACGTGGTGGGCGTGGACCGGACCGGTCAGCGGGAGGCGCTGCTCGCGCACGGCGCGGACGTCGTGGTCGAAGACCTCTCGGAGCTGCTGTGAGCGGTTGGGAGGTCCACCCCTGGATGGTGCGCTGGGACGGTCTCGCGGTGGACCAGCTGCGGCGCACGGAGTCGGTGTTCGCGCTGTCCAACGGGCACATCGGTCTGCGCGGCACGCTGGACGAGGGCGAGCCGCGCGGCCTGCCCGGCACCTACCTCAACGGGTTCTACGAGGAGCACGCGCTGCCCTACGGCGAGTCCGGCTACGGCTACCCGGAGGCGGGGCAGACGGTCGTCAACGTCACCGACGGCAAGGTGATCCGGCTGCTGGTCGAGGACGAGCCGCTGGACATGCGCTACGGCCGCGCCCACGCGCACCAGCGGGAGCTGGACTTCCGCACCGGCACGCTGCGCCGCTGCACCGAGTGGGAGTCGCCGACCGGACGGCGGGTGACCGTGCGCACCGAGCGGCTGGTGTCGCTGACCCAGCGCGCGGTCGCGGCGATCCTCTACGAGGTCGAGCCGAGCGAGGACGTGCAGCTCGTCGTGCAGTCCGATTTGCTGGCCAACGAGCCGGTGGAGAACGAGGGCGACGACCCGCGGGTGGCCGCGGCGCTGAACGAGCCGCTGGTGGCGGACTTCGCGCACGCCGAGGACTACCGGGCGGTGCTGGCGCACCACGCGCGCAACTCGGGGCTGCGGATGGCCGCGGCGATGGACCACGAGCTCGAGGTGGACGACGGCGTGCGCACCGAGATCCGCGCCGAGGGTGACCTGGCCCGCTTCACCGCCGCCGTGGACGTGCCTGCGGGCGGGAAGCTGCGGCTGGTGAAGTACCTCGGCTACGGCTGGTCCGCGCAGCGCTCGGTGCCCGCGCTGCGGGCGCAGGTGGAGGCGGCGCTGGCGGGCGCGCGGCAGACCGGGTGGGAGGGCCTGCTGGCCGAGCAGCGGCGGTTCCTGGACGACTTCTGGGAGGTCGCCGACATCGAGCTGCACGGCGACGACGAGTTGCAGCAGGCGTTGCGGTTCGCGCTGTTCCACATCATGCAGGCGGCGGTGCGCGGCGAGACGCGGGCGATCCCGGGCAAGGGGCTGACCGGGCCCGGTTACGACGGGCACGCGTTCTGGGACACCGAGATGTTCGTGCTGCCCGTGCTGGCCTACACCGTGCCGGAGGCGGCGCGGGACGCGCTGCGGTGGCGGCACTCGACGCTGCCCAAGGCGCGGGAGCGGGCCGAGGTGCTGGGCCAGCGCGGCGCGGCGTTCCCGTGGCGGTCGATCAGCGGTGCGGAGTGCTCGGCGTACTGGCCCGCGAGCACGGCCGCGTTCCACGTCAACGGCGATGTCGCGCACGCCGTGCTCCAGTACGTGAACGCGACCGGTGACCGGGCGTTCGAGCGCGAGTGCGGCGCGGAGATCCTGGTGGAGACGGCGCGGCTGTGGACGTCGCTGGGCCACCACGACCAGCACGGCGGGTTCCGCATCGACGGGGTGACCGGGCCGGACGAGTACTCGGCGGTGGTGGACAACAACGTCTACACCAACCTCATCGCGCAGAAGAACCTGCGCGGCGCGGCGGACGCGTGCGAGCGGCACCCGGACGTGGCCGAGCGGCTCGACGTGACCCCCGAGGAGGCGCAGGACTGGCGCAAGGCCGCCGACGGGATGCTGATCCCGTTCGACGACCTGCTCGACGTGCACCAGCAGAACGAGGGGTTCACCTCGCACGCCGAGTGGGACTTCGAGGCCACCGACGCCGACGAGTACCCGCTGCTGCTCAACCGGCCCTACTTCGACCTGTACCGCAAGCAGGTGGTCAAGCAGGCCGACCTGGTGCTGGCCATGCACGTGCGCGGTGACGCGTTCACGGCGGCGCAGAAGGCCCGCAACTTCGCCTACTACGAGGCGAGGACGGTGCGCGACTCGTCGCTGTCGGCCGGCACCCAGGCGGTGCTGGCGGCCGAGGTGGGCGCGCTGCAACTGGCCTACGACTACCTGGCCGAGGCGGCGTTCACCGACCTGCACGACCTGCACCGCAACGTCCACAACGGACTGCACATGGCCTCGCTGGCGGGCGCGTGGGTAGCCCTGGTGGCCGGGTTCGGCGGGATGCGCGACCACGACGGCGAGCTGTCGTTCGCGCCGCGCCTGCCGCCGGGGCTGACCGGGATGGCGTTCCACATGTCGTTCCGCGGCACCCGCTTCGCGGTGGAGGTCGGCCCGGGGTCGGTGACCTACCGGATCGTGGCGGGCGACGCGCTGCGCACCAGCCACCACGGCGAGCCGATCGTGGTCGAGCCGGGCCGCCCGGTCACGATGTCCACACCGGACGCGCCGCGGCCACCCGAGCTGTGCCAGCCGGCGAACCGCGCACCCGCGCGCCGGGTGCCGCCGGTCCGGCCGTTCACAGGCGTTCCGGGTGACCCGGAACGGGAAATCGCGGCGGGACAAGAAGATCGTGGATGAGGTGCCCGGCCGGACTCTTGGGGGGGAGGGGAGCCCGGCCGGGACTTGTCAGGCGGCCAGTGGGGGGGCGGTGGCCGCCTAAGCCCTCATCGCAGGCTGGGTTACCCCTGTTACCGGAGTTCAACCGCCGACTTCGGGGACGACCGCGTGATCCGGATCATTCGCCCGGTCGGGACCGCCGCCCCTCGGCCCGGCGTCGCCCACCCGGCGGCACCCGTGACCAGGGGAAACCGTCTCCGCAATCGTGCGGGCGCGGACCGGCTGCTTCCCGGCGAAACGTAACCCACAGGAGTGAGAGGGGCAGCGCGGCGGCCCGCGGCCGGACAGGATGCCGGAACGTGAGCTCAACACCGATCTACGACGAGTTGGCGGCGACCTACCTCGCCGACCTCCTGCCCGAGCCGGCCCGGCCCGCCGCGCCGGACGAACCGGGCGGGCGGGCCGCGCCCCCGCCCGGCACGACACCCGGGCCGGCCTCCGCCACGCCGCCCACCGGAGGTCTGAACCACCTCTGATCTTGACACCGCCTCACGCAGCAGAGTAGGACGAGCGCAGCCCGTAAAGGTCGCCTACCCCGAAGGGTGGAGCGGAATGCGTGCACGAGCACTGCTCTGCGCAGTGGCCCTGTTCGCCGCCGGTGCTTGCAACGCAGAGCAGACCGAGACCCCTGAACAGGTGACACTGACCTGGTGGGACTACCTCAACCACTCCCCCATGGCCGACCAGGCCGTGGACAGCCTCCTCACCCGGTACCACCAGGAACACCCCGACGTGCGGATCGAGCGCACCTCCCTGTCCCACCCCGAGTTCCGGGTCAAGCTCGCCGAGGCGACGGCGTCCGGCGTGTTCCCCGACATCGCCGCCGTCGACGCCGCCGACCTGCCCCGGCTGGCGGAGGGCGGCGCCCTGGCCGACCTCACCGACCGCTTCGACCGGTGGGAGCTCGAAGACCGGTTCCTCCCGGCCGTGCGCGAGAGCGTCACCCACCAGGGGCGTGTCCACGGCGTTCCGCTGCGCACCACCACCACGGCGCTCGTCTACAACCGCGACCACTTCGCCGCGGCCGGCCTCGCGGACCCGCCGACGACCTGGGACGGGCTGCGCACCGCCGCCCGGACCCTGACCTCGACCGAGCGCTCCGGGCTGTGCTTCGGCGCGAAGGACGACGACCTGACCGCCACGTTCCTGCCGCTGCTGTGGCAGGCGGGCGGCGACGTCACCGACATCGGCGGGCAAGCCTCCCTGGACGCCCTCGCCCTCCTCGACGGCCTGGTGAACACCGACCGGAGCACCCCCGCCGACGCGCTGGGCTGGACCGACGACGACGCCCGGCAGCGGTTCGCCGAGGGCCGCTGCGCGATGGTGATCACCGGACCGGCCGCGGCGCCCGAGCTGAACCAGGCCGGCCTGGACTGGGCCGCGGCCCCGCTGCCCGACGGCGCGGCGGGCGCGGCGGGCCTGCTCGGCGGTCAGACGGGGGTGGTCGGGCGCAACGCCCGCGCCGAGCGGGCGTGGGACGTGCTGACCTGGCTGGCCGAGCACCCCGACAACGCCACCGAGTTCGGCGGCGGCCTGGGCGCGCTGCCCAACCGCACCGACACCGTGGACGAGCTGGCCTGGCAGTGGGACCCCAACGTGCCGGGCTTCGCCGCGGGCCTGCGGTCGGCGCGCACACCCACCGCGTACGGCGCGAAGTACCCGGAGATCTCCCGCGCCGTGGCCGCGATGGCGACGCGGGTGCTGACCGGTGAGCGCCGCCCCGATCAGGCGATTGCGGACGCCGCGGCGGAGATCGACCCGCTGCTGCGCTAGTCGTGCGCTGACCTGCGTGCGACCGGCCGGTTAGCCGTAACGCCGCACGGTGTTGGGCGATATGCCCCGAAAGGGGAGGTCACCGGGGGGCGAGGATGAGCCGAACGGGCGCGGGTAACCCGGTGTCATGCGGAACCAGGCTGCCGTGACCGAACGGCGTACCGGGAAGAAGGCCCGACCGGGGTCCGAGGCGGAGACCCCGTCGTTCAGCCGGGCGCAACTCCTCGCGCTCCTCGTCGGCCTGCTGCAGATCGTCTTCGCCTCCATCCCGTTCCTGCCCATGGGCGAGGGAGCCGTCCACACCCTGTACGTGTGCACGGGCCTGGCCGGCGTGCTGCTGGCGTGGCGGCACCAGCACGCGCGGTGCTACGGCGTCCTGCTCCTGCTGCTCTACGGTCAGCTGTTCATCACCGACGCGGAGGACACCACCGTCCTGGGCCTGCCCACGTGGGAGACCCTGGCGTACGGGCGGGCCGCCTTGGCGGGCGTGGTGATCGCGCTGGTGCCCGCGTTCAAGCGGCGGTAGGCGCCCGCGGTCATGGTGCCGTCCGGGTGGAAGCGGAGCTTGGGGTCGCCGCTGCGGGCGATCGACTCGAACATCGCGAGGTCGGACTTCGTCGTGGGCTCCCAGTACATGTGGGCGCCGTGCGTGACGCCCATGTCCATCGACATCATCGTCGCGACGGCCCGGTCGTAGCGCCGCCTGCTCAGGTACGCGCCGCCGGAGGCGTGGATGTCGAACACGTCGTGATCGCCGGTCAGGGGCCGCAGCCCGCCGTCCCGGTCGACACCGTGCACCACCCCGTCGCGCACCACGAACTCCCCGCGCCGCTCGAACCGGGCCATCTTGTCGCGCAGCGCCTCGAACTCCGCGCGCCGCTGGTCGTAGCGGCGCAGCAGCCGGTCGTGCAGGTCGAAGCGGGGTAACTCGGGCCGGAAGTAGCCGACCAGGCCGCGGTGGCGGCGGGCCGCGCCGAGCCGGACGTCCAGGTCGTCGATGGTCTTGGCCTTCACCGCCTCGGGCTTGGGCAGCGCGCCCTCGCGCAGCCACGCCACCGCGTGCGGGTTCGTCGCCCGCACGTCGATGACGAGGTCCTGCTCGGCGGCCACCTGCTGGAACTTGCGGGCGTTCTCGATCGGCATGCCGAAAACCGGCTCCACCGACGCCAGGGGGAAGAGGTGATCAGTGCGCACGGCTATTAAGGTCCGCCCGAAAGGCGCGTGCACCAGACCGCGGGCTTCGGTTAGCTCGGAGCGTGACCCCTGATTCACTGATCGGACTGCTGGCCGAACCCGAGCGGTTGCGCGTGGCCGCCGCGCTGGTCCTGGGCGCCCGCACGACCGCGGACATCACCGAGGCGACCGGGTTGGACGTTCGGCGGGTCGAGAACTCGTTGCGCCGACTGCGGTCGGCGGGACTCGTCGTCACCGACGGGTCGGGCTTGCGACTGCGCGAGGAACTGTTCAAGGAAGCCACCCGGGTCGAACAGGCGAACCGGGTCCAGGAGGACCCGTTCGTGCGGGATGGGCGGCTGGTGAAGCTCCCCGCGCAGCGCGGACGCAGGCGGGCGGTGCTCGAACAGGTGAGCACCGCGTTCGAGCCGGGTAGACGGTACCCCGAGCGGGACGTGGTGGAGGTGCTGAAGCGGTGGTGCGACGGCGGTGAGGTCGACCACGTGACCGTGCGCCGGTACCTCGTGGACGAAGGGCTGCTCAGCCGGGACGACGGCGTGTACTGGCGTACCGGCGGCCCGGTGAGCGTCTAGCGGCGGTCAGGTCGTTCGGTGGTCCGATCTTCGGCCGTGTTCAGCCGAACGAGTCGGGGTCGGGACCGGTGCGCTCGCCCCGGTCCAGTCCCCTGATGGCCGCCATGTCCTCCTCGTCCAGCTCGAAGTCGAACAGGGCGGCGTTCTCCGCGATCCGGCCGGGCGTCACCGACTTGGGGATCACCACGTTGTCCAGCTGCACGTGCCAGCGCAGCACGACCTGGGCGGCCGTGCGGCCGTGCTTGGCCGCGATGCCGGTGATGACCGGGTCGGACAGCAGCGCGCCCTGCGCCAGCGGGCTCCACGCCTCGGTCACGATGCCGTGCCGGGCGTGGAAGGCGCGCAGCTCGGCCTGCTGGAGCCACGGGTGCAGCTCGACCTGGTTCACCGCGGGCACCGCACCGGTGGCCTCCACGATCCGCTCCAGGTGCGCGGGCTGGAAGTTGGACACGCCGATCGCCCGGACGCGGCCGTCGGCGTACAGCTTGCCCAGCGCGCGCCAGGTGTCGACGTAGCGGTCCTGCCCGGGCGCGGGCCAGTGCACGAGGTACAGGTCCAGCCGGTCGAGGCCGAGCCGGCCGAGGCTCGCGTCGAACGCGCGCAGCGCCTCGTCGTAGCCCTGGTCGGAGTTCCACAGCTTGGTGGTCACGAAGATCTCGTCGCGCGGCACGGGCGAGTCGGCCACGGCGCGGCCGACGGGCTCCTCGTTGCGGTAGGCCGCGGCCGTGTCGATGCTGCGGTAGCCGACCCGCAACGCCTCGGTCACCGCGTCGTAGGTGTCCTCAATGGACACCTGGAAGACGCCGAAACCGAGCTGCGGCATGGTCACGCCGTTGTTCAGGGTGGTGGTCCTCATGGGTCTCATCATGCCCGCTGTCAACGCCTCCCACGGGCTGGGAGCCGTTGACGCGCGTCACGCCCCACTGGTCCGATCACCCCGTGACGGCATTGCCCGAGGTGACGGGCTTCGACGCGGCGGACGTCGAGGTGACCGTGCTCATCCGCGTCTCCGCACCGGCCGCGCGCGTGGCGGACACGGCGGGGCGGTTGGCCGAGGCGCTGCGCTCGGCGCTGGACCTGCCGCGCTCGGACGTGGTCGTCGACCTGCCGGTCGCGCGGGCCCGACCGGTGCTGCGCGTGCTGGTCGACTCCCGCCGGGTGCTGCACCGGGGCGTGCCGGTGGAGCTGACCAGGCTGGAGTTCGACCTGCTGCACCACCTGTGCGCCAACCCGCACCGGGTGCACCGCCGGGCCGCCCTGATGGCGAGCGTGTGGGGCACGACGAGCACCGTGGACACCCGGACGGTGGACGTGCACGTGCGGCGCCTCCGGCACAAGCTGGGCGAGGCGGCGTCCATCATCACCACCGTGCGCGGCGTCGGTTACCGGGTGGACCACGCCGGCGAGGTCGTCGTGGAGCGGGACGCGCCCGCCGGGTGACCGGCGTCAGGAGATGAGCGCGACCCGTCGTTCCACCTCGGCGGGCAGCGGGCGGCGGTGGCGGACGGCCCCGGGCAGCCTGCGGAGCGCGGCGACCAGGGCCGCTCCCGCGTCCCGGTCCCGCAGACCGCGCCTGGCCAGCGCGAACGTCTCGCCGAGCACCACCCGGGCCGGGCGGCGCAGCCAGGTGGTGAGCAGGTCGTTGCGCATCTCCACGCGACGCCGCCACGCCGACGGCGGCCGGAACGACGACGGCTGGTGGTGCGCCACCACGTCGTCCACGTAGCAGCACGCCCAGCCGGACGCGGCCATGTCCCACGAGAACAGCCGCTCCTCGCCGGGCCAGAACAGCACGGGGTGGAACCCGCCCACCTCCAGGAACGCCGTCCGGCGCACGACCGCGCCGCAGCACACGAACCCCAGCACCGACGGTCCGGGCAGGTCGTCGTCCCGGCCCAGCGCCGACCGGGCCATCTGCTCGCACACCGGGTCCAGCCGGCCCTCGGGCTCCACGAGCGTGCGCGCCGCGACCAACCCCAGCCGGGGGTGCCGGGCGAACAGCTCCTCGGCGCACGGCAGCGCGCCGGGCGCCCACCACGAGTCGTCGTCGCTGAACGCGACGTACGGGGTGGTCGCGTGCCGCACGCCGCGGTTGCGGGCCAACGCGCCTTCGTTGCGGCCCAGGGCCAGCACCTCGACCTGGTCGAACCCGCGCCGCACCCGGGCCACCGTGTCGTCCGACGAGCCGTTGTCGACCACCACGACCGGCACGCGCAGCTCCGCGAGACGGGTCAGCGTGCGCACCAGGTCGTCCGCCCGGTCACGGGTGGCGATCACCACGGTGGTCTGGGACACCGGGGAGTAGTACCCCGGGAAGTGGTGGTTACTCCTCTGCTCCGGGGGTAGGCCCAGGTCATGGGATTCGAACGGGCGGTGGTGACGGGCGGGGCCGGGTTCCTCGGGTCGCACGTGTGCGAAGCGCTGCTCAAGCGCGGCACGCGGGTCGTCTGCGTGGACGACTTCCGGACCGGGTCGCCGGACAACCTGCCGGACGACCCGCGGCTGGGCGTGGTGGTCGAGGACGTGGCCAAGCCGCTCGACCTGCTCGGCGACGTCGACCTGGTCGTGCACCTGGCCTGCCCGGCGTCGCCGGTCGACTACCTGCGCATGCCGGTCGACACGCTCAAAACGGGCGGTTTCGGCACGCTGCACGCGCTGGAGCTGGCGCGGCGCAAGGACGCGCGGATCGTCATCGCCTCCACCAGCGAGGTCTACGGCGACCCGTTGGAGCACCCGCAGCGGGAGACCTACTGGGGCAACGTCAACCCGGTCGGCCCGCGCAGCGTCTACGACGAGGCCAAGCGCTTCGGCGAGGCCATGACCTTCGCGTTCCGCGGCGAGCACGGCGTGGACACGGGCGTCGTGCGCATCTTCAACACCTACGGCGCGCGGATGCGCCCCGACGACGGCCGGATGATTCCCACGTTCGTGCGGCAGGCCCGCGCGGGCGAGCCGCTGACCGTGCACGGCGACGGCTTGCAGACCCGGTCGCTGTGCCACGTGGACGACCTGGTGCGCGGCCTGCTGTCGATGGCCGAGAGCGACCACCCCGGTCCGGTGAACCTCGGCAACCCCGAAGAGGTGACGGTGCTCGACGTCGCCCGGAAGGTGATCGAGCTGACCGGCAGCACGTCCGAGGTCGAGCACGTCGACGCCATGACCGACGACCCGCGACGACGCCGGCCGGACATCTCGCTGGCCCGGCGGGTGCTGGGCTGGCAACCGGAGATCGGGTTGGACGAGGGGCTGCGGCGGTCGTTTGACCGGCACCTCGTCGGGTAGTCGGACGACACCGGTCCGCGACGGTCCACAGCCGAGCGGCGCCCACGCCGGTGACAGTCCACACAGGAGTTGGAGCGAAAGGGGAAAGCCGTGCGCGTGCTCGGTATCAACGCGGTCTTCCACGACCCCGCCGCCGCCCTCGTGGTGGACGGCGAGGTGGTGGCCGCCGCGGAGGAGGAACGCTTCTCCCGGCGCAAGCACGGCAAGCGGCCGGTGCCGTTCTCCGCGTGGGAGCAGCCCGAGCAGGCCGCGAGGTGGTGCCTGGAGCACGCCGGGCTGACCCCCGCCGACCTCGACGCGGTCGCCTACTCCTACGACCCGGACCTGGTCGAGCCGAACGACGTGCCGTGGGAGGACCTGCGCACCGAGTACGCGCGCCGCGCGCCGTACTTCCTGGCCACCGCGCTGCCGGGGCTGGACCCGGCGATCGTGCGGTTCGTGCCGCACCACGTGGCGCACGCCGCGTCCACCGGCCTGGCCGCGCCGTTCGGCGGCGACTGCGCCGTGCTGGTCAACGACGGTCGCGGCGAGTGCCGCTCGCACCTGGCGGGCAGCTACCGGGGGCACCGGCTGGAGACGCTGGCCGCGCAGCACCTGCCGCACTCGCTGGGCCTGCTCTACGAGGACCTGACCGAGCACCTGGGCTTCCTGCGCTCCAGCGACGAGTACAAGGTGATGGCGCTGGCCTCCTACGCCGAGCCCAGGCACCTGGACCTGCTGCGCGAGCACGTCCGCGCGACCGAGGACGGCGGGTTCCACATCACGCCGCTGGACTGGGCGACGCTGGCCAAGCGCCGCGGCCCGGACGACGAGGTGACGCGGGAGCACGCCGAGCTGGCGGCCAGCGTGCAGGTGCGGGTCGAGGAGGTGCTGCTGGACCTGGTCCGGTGGCTGCACGAGCGGACCGGGCAGAAGCGGCTGACCATGGCGGGCGGCGTCGCGCTCAACTGCGTGGCGAACACCCGGATCTTCGCCGAGGGGCCGTTCGACGAGGTGTGGGTGCAGCCGGCCGCCGGTGACGCGGGCACGGCGCTCGGCGCGGCGTTGCAGGTGGTCGCCGACGCCGGCGAGCCGGCCGCCGCCATGCCCGGCGCGGACCTGGGCCGGTCGTGGACCGACGCGGAGGTCGAGGACTACCTGCGCGACGCCAAGGTGGCGTACGAGGAGCCGGACGACGTGGCCGTCGCGGTGGCCGAGGCGTTGGCCGAGGACAAGGTGGTGGCCTGGTTCCAGGGGCGCAGCGAGTACGGGCCGCGGGCGCTGGGCCGCCGGTCGCTGCTCGCGCACCCCGGCAAGGCCGAGAACCTGGAACGGCTCAACAACGTGAAGGGGCGCGAGCAGTTCCGGCCGATCGCGCCGATGGTGCTGGCCGACCGCGCGGCCGAGCTGTTCGAACGCGGGCCGCTGCCCAGCCCGTACATGCTCTTCGTGCACGACGTGCGACCCGAGTGGCGTGACCGCGTCCCCGCGGTCGTGCACGTGGACGGCACCGCGCGGGTGCAGACCGTGGACCCGGGCACCGAGCCGCTGATGGCGCGCGTGATCCGCGAGTTCGACCGGCGCACGGGCGTGCCCGTGGTGGTGAACACGAGCCTGAACACGGCCGGGCGGCCCATGGTGGACGACCCGCGTGACGCGCTGGAGTGCTTCGGCTCGGCGCCGGTGGACCTGCTGGCCATCGGCCGGTTCGTGGTGCGGCGGCCATGAGCGTCGACTACGCGGTGGTGATCCCCACCGTCGGCCGGGACAGCCTGAAGGTCGTGCTGGACGCCCTGGAGCACGGCGTCGGCCCGCCGCCGCGCGAGATCATCGTGGTGGACGACCGGCGCGAACCCGGACCGCTGCCGGCGACGCACTCGGCGCGCGTGCTGCGCACCGGTGGCCGCGGCCCGGCCGCCGCGCGCAACGCCGGGTGGCGTGCCGCGTGCTGCGAGTGGGTGGCGTTCCTGGACGACGACGTGGTGCCGCCGCACGACTGGAAGCAGCAGGTGACGGCCGATCTGGCGAAGCTGGGGCTGGACGTGGGCGCGTCTCAGGCGCGGATCGTGGTGCCGCTGCCGCAGGACCGCCGGCCGACCGACTGGGAACGCGGCACGGCCGGGTTGGCCGACGCGCGGTACATCACCGCGGACATGGCCTACCGGCGGGCGGCGCTCGTGCACGCGGGCGGGTTCGACGAGCGCTTCCCCCGCGCGTACCGGGAGGACGCCGAGCTGGCGCTGCGCGTGCAGGCGCACGGGTACCGGATCGTCAACGGTGACCGCGTGACCACGCACCCCGTGCGGGAGTCGGACTTCTTCGTCAGCCTCAAGCAGCAGCGCGGCAACGCCGACGACGCGTTGGTGCGGCGGCTGCTGGGCCCGCAGTGGCGCGAGCGGATGGGCGGTGTGCCCGGACGGCTGCCCTGGCACGCGGCCACCACGGCGTCCGGCGCGTTCGCCGTCCTCTGCGGACTTCGCGGGTGGCGCAGGGCCGCGGTCGCGTTCGGCGCCGCGTGGGCCGGGCTGACCGGGTGGTTCGCCGCGCAGCGCATCGCGCCCGGACCGCGCACCCGCGACGAGGTGGTGAAGATGGTCGTCACGAGCATCGCCATCCCGCCCGCCGCGTGCGCGCACCGGTTGCGCGGCGAGATCCGCCACCGGGCCGTGCCGGTCGCGGGACGGCAGCGCCGCCGGGTCGTGCCGGTGGCGGACGCGCTGGACCGGCTGCGCACCCGTGGCGGCCCCGCGGCGGACCGCTCCCGCGTGTCGCGCGCCAAGTCGTCCGGTGGCAAGTCGGGGGTGGTGCGGTCGTGAGGGTGCTGGTGCTGCGCGCCCTCGGCCTCGGCGACCTGCTGACGGCCGTGCCGGCGCTGCGCGGGCTGCGGCGCGCCCACCCGGACGCCGAGATCACCCTGGCCGCGCCCGGCTGGCTGGCCGACGTGGTCGACCGGATCGACGCGGTCGACCGGCTCCAGCCCACCGAAGGGCTCGTGCCGATCGACTACGACTCGCCGGACCTCGCGGTCAACCTGCACGGGCGCGGGCCGCAGAGCACCGAGCTGCTGCGCGCCACCCACCCCGCGCGGCTGATCACGCACGGCGTGCACGTGCCGTGGCCCGCGCACCAGCACGAGGTGCTGCGGTGGTGCCGGTTGCTGGCGCAGTTCGGCATCGCGTGCGACCCGGACGACCTGCACCTGCCACCGCTGCCGCGGCACGACCACGTCGTCGTGCACCCCGGGGCGAGCCACGGCGCACGCCGGTGGCCCGCGGACCGGTTCGCGGCGGTGGCGCGCGCGCTGGGCCCGGACGTGGTGGTGACCGGCAGCCCCGCCGAGGAGCCCTTGGTGCGCGAGGTGGCGCAGGGCCGCACGCGCACGGGCGACCTGGCCGGACTGCTGGACCTCGTGGCCGGCGCACGACTCGTCATCTGCGGTGACACCGGCGTGGCGCACGTCGCCACCGCCTACCGCACGCCGTCCGTGGTGCTGTTCGGACCGGTGTCCCCCGCCGAGTGGGGGCCGAGGTCGGGACCGCACCGGGCGCTCTGGCACGGGACGACCGGCGACACGTTCGCCGACCGGCCCGACCCGGGGCTGCTCGGGATCACCGTGGACGAGGTGCTGGATGCCGCGCGATCGCTACTGGGAGGTGGACCGTGGCCAGGATCGGCGTCATCGGCGCGGGCTATGTCGGGTTGACCACCGCGGCCTGCTTCGCGCGGCTCGGGCACACCGTGGTGTGCGCGGACGTGGACGGGGCGAAGGTCGCCGCGCTGGGTCGGGCCGAGATCGGCGCGCACGAGCCGGGGCTGGGCGAGCTGGTCGCGGAGGGGCTGCGGGCCGAGCGGTTGCGGTTCGTGCTCGGCAACGCGGAGGCGCTGTCCGATGTGGACTTCGTGTTCCTGTGCGTGCCGACGCCGACCGGGCAGGACGGCGCGGCCGACCTGAGCGCGGTGCACGCGGTGCTGCGCGAGGCGCGGGACGCGGTGCGGCCCGGCTGCGTGCTGGTGATCAAGTCGACGGTGCCCGCCGGCACGACCGAGCGGGTGGCGGAGCTGGTGGGCCGGCCGGACGTGCAGGTGGTGTCCAACCCGGAGTTCCTGCGCGAGGGGCACGCGGTGGACGACTTCCTGCGGCCGCAACGGGTCGTGGTCGGGTCGGCGGCCGAGGAGGCCGCGCGCCGGGTGGTCGCGCTGTACGCGGGGACGGGCGCGCCGGCACTGGTCACGAGCAGCGCGAGCGCGGAGCTGGTGAAGTACGCCAGCAACTGCTTCCTGGCGATGAAGCTGTCGTACGTCAACAGCCTGGCCGAGCTGTGCGAGCGGGTCGGCGCGGACATCGGCGACGTGACCGAGGGGATGCGGCTGGACGACCGGATCGGGGCGTCGTTCCTGGAGCCGGGGCCCGGGTGGGGTGGTTCGTGCTTCCCCAAGGACACCAGGGCGTTGCTGTCCACGGCGGAGGACGCGCACGTCGACTTCCCGTTGCTGCGGGCGACGATCGGCACGAACGGCCACCAGGCGCACCGGGTGGTCGGGATGGTGCGCGACGCGGTGGGCGGGTCGCTGGACGGCGTGCGGCTCGGGCTGCTCGGGTTGACGTTCAAGGCGGGCACGGACGACCTGCGCGACTCGCCGGCCCTGGCGGTGGCCTCGCTGCTGGCGGAGGAGGGCGCGCGGCTGACCGGCTACGACCCGTGCGTGTCGGCGGACTGCGGCCCGGTGCGGGTGCTCGACTCGGCGGAGGCGGCGGCGGACGGCGCGGACGGGCTCGTGGTGCTGACCGAGTGGCCGGAGTTCGCGGAGCTGGACTGGCCGAACCTGGCCGCCGCCATGACCACCCCGGTGATCGTGGACACCCGCAACCTGCTGCCGGCGGAGAAGGTCGCGGAGGCGGGGTTCCACCTGGTCTCCCTGGGCCGCCCGACCGCCGCCAGGTGACGGCGAGGGTGCGGCCCGGCGGATGACGACGAGAAGTGCCACCCGACCGGCGACAGCCGGCCCCGGCCCTGCTAGCCGTTGCCCTCCGCCCGCCGGTCCAGCAGCTCGACCAGGTCGCGGACGAGGGCCGTGACCTGCTCGGCGGGCAGGGGGTCGTCGCCCGGGGCCGGCTTGAGCCGGTCGCCCAGGACCTCCTCCAGCTCGTCCCCCAGCTGGTCGAGCACCGCGTCCACCAGCGACTCCGGCACGACCTGGTACGTGATGTGGGTCGAGCCGCCCTCCCCCGCCGTCGCCGCGTGCACCCAGCCGACCGGGATGTAGAGCACGTCCCCCGGCGTCAGCGTGACCACGGCGGTCGGGTCGCCCAGCGCCGAGGCGTCGATCCGCTGCGCGCCCACGCCGTCGTGCTCCCACACCGACCAGGTCTTGGAGCCCGCCAGCTGCACCAGGAAGTTGTCCTCGCCGTCGGCGTGCGGCACCAGGCCCGCGTGCCCCGCGCCGGTCAGGAACACGTGCGCCTGCACCTCGCACCCGAAGTCCTCGGCCAGCACCTCCGCCAGCCGGGTCGCGCGCGGCACCCACAGCTCGGCGTTGGCCAGCACGGCGGTCGCGCCCGAGTCCAGCAGGCGGTGCACCTGCTCCGGGTCGACCACGTCGGCCACCGGCCGGCCCGCGATGGTCCGCGCGGTGGTGAACTCGGCGGGGTGGTGCAGCCGGCCCCGGGTGGAGACGCTGACCCGGTCGGCCCGCAGGCCCTGCCCGAGCAGCTCGCCGATCTCGTCCTCGGTCAGCCCGCCGGGCACGTCGGCCGGGTCGACCACCCGCCCGGTCGCGTGCGCGCGCCGCCAGTTGCGGTCCAGGAAGTCGTCCGGCAGGCCCCAGGCCCGGAAGACCTTCTCAGAGTCCACGGGTCACCTCGTCCAGTTCCTCGCGCCGGAACCACCCGACGGCCAGGCACGACAGGATCGTCGGCACGACCCGGTCGCCGACCGCCCGCACCGCGGTGGCGTACGCCGAGGCCCACGCCTCGCGCGGCGCGCCCGACCGCGGCAGGCCGTCGTCCGCCGCGGCCAGCGCCGACCGGTGCTCGCGCCACCGCGCCGCACCCGCCGCCACCGCCACGTCGAACGGGATGCGCACCGCGCCCTGGTGCCACGCCTCGTCCACGAGCAGCAGCACCGAACCCGGCTCGGCGGTCAGCGCGGCCGTGCCCAGCACGGCCAGCAGGCGCTTCGCGTCCAGGCCCATCAGGATCAACCCCGCCTCGGACACCGGGTCGGCGTCCAGCGCGGGCAGGTCGAACGTCGTGTGCGGGTGCTCAAGCATGGACGCGCTCCGCTCCGGTGGCCACCAGTTGCCCGAGGACGCTGTTGACCACCCGGGACGTGCCCACCCGGTGGCCGTCGATGTTGCGCGCGGCCGGGCCGAGCACCATGCACGCCGCCGCGCCCAGGGCGTGCACGCGGGGTGCCGCGCGGTACGCCAGGGTGGCCTCGTCCAGGTCCGGCCAGCCGTCGCGCAGGCCCACCACGTCCGGCGGCAGCAGGCCCGTGCCGACGTTCGGGCGGGTGCCCAGCGCCAGCACCACCCGGTCGCCCCCGGCCGCGGACCCGTCGGCCAGGTCGACCGCGCCCTCGCGCAGCCCGGCGACCTCGACGCCGCGGTGCACCACGAGGCGCCCCTCGGCCTCCGCCGCCGCCAACCCGGGCCGGAACTCGAACATCACCGACGCGACCCGCTGCTGGCGCATCATCTCCAGCCGGTCCTCCCACGTGGTGCCGTGGAAGCGGGCCCGGCCCTCGGCGCGGAAGAACGACGCGTTCACGTCGGCGCACTGGTAGTGCTCGGCGGCCTTGCGCAGCACCCAGTGCACGCGCCCGCCCGCGGCGAGGTTGTTCGCCACCACGTGCGCGCCGCTCAGGCCCGCGCCCACCACGACGGTGGTGTCCGCGCCGGGCTCCAGCGGCTCGTCCCAGTGGTGCGCGCGGCCGGGCAGCGGGCCGGGCCACTCGGCGCGCTCCTCCCCCGTGCACAGCACCACCGAGGACGCCGTGACGTCGCCCGCCGTCGTGCGCACGACCACCTCGTCGTCGGTGGGCAGCAGCTCCAGCACGTCGCCCTGCCACAGCCGGTCCGCCAGGCCGTGCGTGGAGACCACGTGGTCGCAGTAGGCTTCGAAGACGTCCAGCGGCACGACCGAGCGGTGCCCGGCCTGCGCCATCCGGACCTCCCGCTTCTCCACCGCCGTGAGGCCGGACCAGTGCAGCCGGGCGAAGTCGAGCAGCTCGCAGTCCCGGTAGCCCTCCACGCCGGGGTGGTGGTCGTAGGGCGAGCGCAGCGTGCGCTGGCCGAGCACGTCGGCGCGGCGGAAGAACCGGCCGCCGAGCCGTCCTTCGCGGTCGACCACGACGACGTCGCCGACGCCCGCGTGCCACAGCGTCGCGGCCAGGCCGAGCGCCGCCAGGCCGCCGCCGACCAGCACGACGTCGGCTCGCGCGGGCAGCGCGTCGGTGCGCGGTCGCGGCCGGGACCGGCCGCGTCCGGTGAGGTCCCGGCCGCGCGGCGAGCCGATCACCTCGGGCGGGGGCAGGAAAACGGTCACGTCAGCTCCGATTCAACCCGGTCGGTGGACGTCGCGGAGACGCCCAGCACGAGCACGAAGGGCACGGCGAGCACTGCCAGCCCGACCAGCACCGGCCCGGGGCCGACCAGGTCGACCAGCGCGCCGACGCCGCCGATGGCCACCATCCGCACGGTGGCGGTGACCGCGGTGCTCGCCGAGATCACCCGGCCACGCAGCCGGTCCGGCGTGATCCGCTGGCGCGTGGTGGCGACCACGATGAACGCCAGCGCGGACGCGCCGTCGAGCACCAGCACGGCGGCTGCCAGCGCCACCGGCGCGTCGAGCAGCGCCAGCAGGCCGACCGCGCCGCCGTTGACGGCCAGCACGCAGGCCAGCAGCAGCGGCCACCGGCGCACGTCGCAGAAGCGGGCCAGCACCAGGCTGCTGATCAGCCCGCCGATCCCGGCCGCGGACACGATCAGGCCGGTGGTGGCCGGTGAGAACGCCAGCTCACCGTCCGCCCGCACCAGCAGCGGCAGGAACGCCGCCGCCGCCAGCAGGTGCATGTAGCACGCGCCGGTGAGCAGCACGGCCTGCTGCCGGTCCCGCAGCACCAGCCGCAGCCCGGCGAACACCGAGGCGTCCTGCTCCCCGTGCTCGTCGGCGGCGGGCCGGTTGCGCGGCAGCCGCAGCAGCAGCGCCGCGGAGACCACGAAGCTGCCCGCGTTGACCAGGAACGCCACCAGCGGCCCCAGCGCCTGGAGCAGCCAGCCGCCCGCCGCGGGCCCGGTCAGCGTCGCCGCCGCGTCCGAGCCCTCGACCAGGCCGTTGGCCCGCATCAGGTCCCGGTCGCCGACGATGTTGGGCAGGTAGCTGCCCGCCGCCGAGTGGAACACCGCGTCGCCGACGCCCGCCACCAGGCCCAGCACGACCAGCGGCCACAGCCGCGCGCCGCCGAGCACGACCTCCGCGCCGATCGCCACGAACGCCACCGCGCGCAGCACGTCGGCGAACACCATCAGGCCACGTCGTTCGCCCCGGTCGACCAGCGCGCCCACGTGCAGCGACGCCAGCACCTGCGGCAGTTGCGACGCGGCGCCGACGAGGCCCGCGGTGACCGCCGAGCCGGTCGCCGCCAGCACGGCCAGCGGCAGCACGACATCGGCGACCCGGTCGCCGAGGATGCTCACCGCACGGGCGGCGACGAAATAGGGGAACAGTGTTCTCATGGTGACGACCGGGCACCGGCGGGAATGGCCCGCCGGTGCCGAGGCGCTCTTCTCAGCCGATGAGGGTCACCGGGATGACGACCTCGATCACGGGCTTGGGCGGCATGCCGTTCGCCACGTACTCCTCGATCATGCTCTTGACCTTCTTCGGGCTCTCCGTCGGCGCCGGGGAGAACCGCGCGTGCGAGGCGTTGCCGCGCCGCTTGGCGCATTCGATGGTGAACATCTTCAGCACCGCCTCGCCGGGCCGCACCTCGCCGTCGTAGAACATGATGCGCCCCTGGTCGGGCGTCATGAACGTCTTGGCGAACTGCCGCGAGACGACCATCGCGTCCGCGTCGTTGACGAACCTGGTGCCCTCGCCGGCGGTCATCTGCCAGGTCAGCCACGGTGCGTCGGTCAGGTTGGTCTCGGACTTGATGACCTGCCAGCGGCCCGCCTCGGGCAGCTCGAAGGACACCGCGATGTCGTGCTCCTTCGTGTCGATCGCGCCGGAGATCATCAGGACCCGGCGCTTCAGGTCCGCGCTCGCGGCCATCTGGATGTCGCGTGCCCGCACGCGCGTCTGCACGTCGAAACCGGGTACGGAAAGCGTCATCGGAACTCCCCCAATTCGAGTTCGCTGAGGTCTGCGTCGAACGTGCCACACCCCAGTGCGTTCGCCGTCATACCACTTCGAACGTAGACGAGCCCGGCTCGCACTACAACCACTCCGATCGGGTGAAGACGTTCGTTGTGGTGGTCGTGAACGAAATTCGTCTACGCTCGGGGTGTGCCGAGTCGAATGGTCCACAATGGACTGCGCATGATCGTCCACACCGCACCGGGCTCCGAGGTCGTCGGCGCCGCGCTGGCGGTGCGCGTCGGGTCGCGCAGCGAGACCACGTCGTGGTCGGGGCTCGCGCACCTGGCCGAGCACGTCGCGTGCGGTGACCGGACGCCCGCGGCGGAGGCGCTGACGGCGGTGGGCGGCACGTGCAACGCCGTCACGCAGCCGGACTTCACGCTGTACCACGGCGTCGTGGACGCCGAGCGCGGCGAGGTCCTGCTGGACCGGCTGCTGGAGGTGCTGTGCGCCACCGGCGGGACCGAGGAGCGGATCCGCGGCGAGGTGGCGATCGTGACCGACGAGCTGTCCGCCGCGGTGGACGGCGCGGTCATGGGCGGGTTCCCGTGGCTGTGGCTGCCCGCCGCGCTGTACGACGAGCCCGAGTTCGCGCACAACGGCTACGGCGACCTGGAGTCCCTGGGCCGGGTCACGCCCGAGGTGCTGGCGGGGTTCTTCGCCCGGCACTACGTCGCGGACAACGCGGTGCTGGCCGTGTCCGCCCCCGACCCGGAACCGCTGGTCGCGCACCTGCGGACGGCCCGGCCGCGCCGGGGCCCGGCCCGGCGCGACGACACCGGGCTGCCCCGGGTGACGCCGGCTGCGCCGACCCGCCTGGCCGCGCCGGAGCAGCCGCACCAGGCCACCGCCGTGGCCTGGTCGCTGCCGCACGAGCCGCTGTCACCGGGCCACCTGGCCGCCGCCGTGCTGGCGGACGTGCTGGTCGGTCCGGACGACGGGGTGCTGGAGGACGCGTTGCCGGAGGCGTTGGAGGTGGCGGCCTACGTCGGCCCGTTCGCCGACCCGTGGGGCGTGGCCGCTCCCCTGCCGTTCGTGGTGGAGGTGCACCACGAGGCCGACCGGGACCCGGCGGAGGTGCCGGGCGAGGTGGCGGACGTGCTGCGGCTCGACGAGCTGGACGACGTGCTGGTGGCCGCGGCGGCGGGCCGGTTGGCCACCGCGCTGCGGCAGCGGCTGGCCGACCCGGTCGACCTGCCGCTGCTGGCGGTGGCCGCGGAACTGGTGCACGGCGGCGTGGAACGGCTGGCCGCCGTGCCGGCCGAGCTGGCGCGGGTCGGCCGGTCGGACGTGCGCGCCGCCGCGGCCGGGTTGGCCGGTTCCGCGCACCGCGTGCTGACGAGGGGGCCCAGGCCGTGACGTTCTCGCCGGCACGCCCCTCGGCGCCGCTGACCTGGCTGCGGCTGCGGCTGCGCGTGAAAGGGCCCACCGCCGCCCGGGTCCTGGCGGGCGCGCGCGTCCGCGCCGAGCTGCTGCCCGTCACGCCGGTGGCCGGGCTGCCCCTGCACCGGCTGCTGGCCACGTGGGGCGCGCTGCTGTCGGTGTCCGCCGACGGCCACGGGGTGGTGGCGCACGTCGTCACGGACACCGACCGCGCGCAGGACGTGGTCGACGCCCTGGCCGCGGCCCGGTCCGCGCTCGCGCCGGCCGAGCTGGTCGAGCACGCCCGCGAGCAGGCGGCGCTGGCGTGGCGGTGGGAGCGGGACGACAGCGAGGCCCTGGCCGACCTGCTCGCCGACCTGGCCCTGCACACGCCGCCGTCGTCGTGGCCGGACCTGCACGACGACCTGGTGGACGCGATGGCGGCGGACGACCCGGGCGAGTGGTCCGGCGAGGTGACGATCGCGCACGTGGGCCCGCCCGGCGGGTCGATCTCCTTGCCCGAGCCGGTCGCACAGGACCGGAATGGACAGTCCACTGTGGAGTCGGCCGAACCGGCGCGGTGGCGGCTGGACGTGGTCAGCGACGGCAGCGCGCTGGTGCGCATGGCGTGGCGGACGCCCCGGCGCGACCACCCCGACTTCGCGGCGCTGGCCGTCGCGGCCCGGGTCGTCGGCGGGCACCACCGGTCGCGGTTGACGCGCGAGTTCCGCAACGACCGCGGGTGGAGCTACTCGCCGTGGGCGCTGGCGCGGGCCGGCCGGGACCACGGGTGGTGGCAGGTGTCGGTGCGGGTACCCGAGCGGCACGTGGCCGAGACCGTCGACCGGGTGCGCGAGCTGGTCGGCGGGCACGCGCCCGACCCCGCCGAGCACGGGGCGGCCGTCGCGCACGCGGCCACCGAGATCCGCAGGCTGTGGTCCTCCGGCGAGTCGGCGGCGTCGCTGCTCGGCTACTGGCAGGACCTGGGCCTGGACGTGGCCGCCGAGAAGGACCGCTGGCTGTCGGCGTTGGCCGCCACCACGCCCGAGGACGTGACGGCTGCCGCCCGCCGCTGGCTGTCCGGGCCGCCGCAGCTGGAGGTCGTGCTGGCCTGACCCGGGGTCGCGCCCGCGCCGGTGCCGCTCAGTCGCCGGCGTCGACCAGGAGGTCGACGGCGACCCCGGCCTTGCCCGGGTGGTAGTAGTCCTTGATGGCCTCGGTCCACGCGCGGACCTCGACGCGGTCCTCGGGCGTGGGGCCGAACGCGTCGAACAGCGCGTTCGTGTTCGCCGCGTCGAAGCCGATCGCGGTCATCAGGTCGAGGAACCGCGAGCGCTCCATCCAGCCGTCGCCGTCCGGGTCGCCCAGCGCGGACAGCGCCTCGGCGAACTCCTCTAGGGTGTCGTTGAACCGCTCCGGCGACAGCACGCACGCCGCGAACTCGTCGGGGGTGATCGAGCCGTCGTCGTCCACGTCCAGGTGCTCGGCCAGCGTCGCCCAGAAGCGCCGGAACGCGTCGGCCGCGCGTGCGCGCACCGCCTCCTCGGAGTCGGTCGCCACCGCGTCGACGCGGCCGGCCATCAGGTCGAAGTCGTCGGCCTCGACCCGGCCGTTGCCGTTCACGTCGAAGAGGGTGAAGACCAGTTCGACCCGCTCCTGCGGTTCCGCCTGCATCGTGGGCGTCCCTTCCTCCGAGGTGGTGCCCGGCCCCCCTGACCGGAGGGCCCTGACCGGGAGGCCACTGTGCCACGGGCGGGATCACGCGCCGCCCGGACGACGATCAGGTGCGGGTTTCCACGGCGCAGCGTCGTCGTGCAGTTGCTCCGCTCGCGTCCAAGCCCCGAGTGGGACACCACCCGATCGTGTCGGACACCTCCCGTGCGTGGGCCGCTGCGCCCGTTCTCGGGTGATGTCTGCACGATCGAGTGGTCTTGCTCCGCCGTGCGAGGACCGGCCGGCCGCTACCCGCGCGGGTCCCAGCGGAAGAAGCGGGTGGCCAGGGCGGTGGCGGCGACGGTCCACAGGGCCACCGCCAGCACGGCCGGGCCGACCTGGTCGGTCGGGCCGCCCCACGCGGCGTTCACCAGCGTGCCCAGGCCCGTGCCCGGCACGAGGAACACCGGCAGGTCCACCTCGCCGTTCGAGCCGAACAGGCCGCCGACGATCAAGGCGAAGAAGAACGGCGCGGTGGTGATCTGGGCCAGCTCGGCCGTGCCGGTGACCCCGCTGGTGGCCACGCCCGCCGCGCAGCTCAGCGCCACGCCGCCGACCAGCGCGGGCAGCAGCAGCTCGGGCCGGGCCGGCAGCGGCGCGCCCGCCGCCACGCTGATGCCCAGCAGCACGAGCGCCTGCGCGAGCCCGAGCGCCACCACCGGCAGCAGGAGGCCGGTCAGCACCACGACGTCGGACGCCGCGCCCGTCCGCAGCCGCTTGAGGTAGAGGTCCTGGCGGCGGGCGGTCAGCGCGGTCGTCACCGTCACGTACACGGTGAACCCGAACGAGAACAGCAGTTGCAGCGTCACGACCATCGTCCAGCCGGTCTGCTCGCCGTCCATGGCCAGCGCGAAGTACAGGCCGGCGGCCATCGGCATGAGCACGGCCAGCGCGGCGGCGGTCCGGTTGCGCAGCAGGAGCTTCAGCTCGGCCACGCCCAGTGCGGCGATCACGCGGCCACGACCTCCCTGCCCGTGCGGGCGTTGTGGAACACGTCCTCCAGCGACGCGTGGTGCGCGCGGATCCGGCCCAACCGCAGGCCCTCCCGCCCCGCCCACGCCAGCAGCACCGCCAGGTCGTCCTGCAACTCGGACGTGCGCACCTCGACCCGGCCGGACGGCCGGTGCACCACGTCACCGGACACCATCGGCAACGCGCCCACGTCGAGCGGGCCCGGCAGGTCGAACTCGATCCGCCCGGGCTGGGCGGCGAGCACGTCCACCAGCGCGCCGGACACCGCCACCCGCCCCTCGTGCATGATCGCGAGCCGGTGCGCCAGCGACTCGGCCTCCTCCAGGTAGTGCGTGGTCAGCACGACGGTCGTGCCCTCGGCCAGCAGCCCGCGCACGACCTCCCACGTGCGCTGCCGCGACTCGGGGTCGAGCCCGGTCGTCGGCTCGTCCAGGAACAGCAGCTCGGGTCGCCCCAGCACGGCCAGCGCGAGGTCCAGCCGCCGCCGCTCGCCACCGGAGAGCTGCTTGATCCGCACGTCGCGCCGGTGCTCCAGGTCCAACCGCGCCAGCACGTCCTCGGTGACCCGCCGACCGCTCGTGACGCCCCACAGCGCCACCATCTCCCGCGCGGTCAGGTCGGCCGGGAACCCGCTGTCCTGCAACATGATCCCGGTGCGTGAGCGCAGCGCCGCCCGGTCCCGGAACGGGTCCAGCCCCAGCACCCGCACCGTGCCGCCGGCCGGGGCGCGCAGCCCCTCCAACGTCTCCATGGTCGTGGTCTTGCCCGCGCCGTTGGTGCCCAGCAGCGCGAACAGCTCCCCGCGCCGGACCTCGAAGTCGACCCCTCGCACGGCCTCGAAGTCGCCGTAGCGGCACCTCAGGCCCACCACGTCGATCACTGTCTCTCCCATGACCACCATGCTGGTCGCCTGCGTGCGCCGCACCCAGTGCCGCGGCGCACCGGTCCATGTGACAGATGTCAGCAGACAGGGGTGCGACCCGGCTCGTAGATTCATCGGTGTGACTCCCCTGAACAGGCTCCGCCGCTACACGTGGTGGACCGTGGTGGCCGGCGGCGTGGTGGTCGGCCTCGGCACGGTGCTGGACCTGTTCGCGCACCCCTACGGCGTGCTGAAGTCGGTGCTGCTGGTCCTGGCCGTGGCCGTGGTGATCGGCCAGCACGCGCGGTACATGCGGCAGGCCATGCGCGGGCTGGGCCGCGGCGACGGCCCCGCGTGGGAGCACGCCGCGACGTTCGCGGTGGCGTTGGTCGCGTGGGCGGTCACCAGCGGCGCCAACGGCTTCCTGCCCGCCTGGGCCATGCTGCCCGCCCTGGTGGTCGCGCACGTGGGCGCGGTCCTGCCCTCGCGCAGCCGCTGGCCGGTGGTGGCGGTGATGGCGGTGCTCTCCGTCGCCGTCGGTGGGCTGTTCGGCGGCGCCGACGCGCAGCCCGCGATGGTCATGGCCGGCGCGATGGTGGTCGCGCTGGTGTTCGCCGACCTGGCCCAGCTGTGGATCTGGGACCTGGCGGTGAAGCAGGAGGAGAGCCGCCGGACCGCCGAGGCGCTGGCCGTGGCCGAGGAGCGGCTGAGGTTCGCCGCCGACCTGCACGACATCCAGGGCCACCACCTCCAGGCGATCGCGCTGAAGGGCGAGCTGGCGCAGCGGCTGATCGGCCGGGACGACGACCTGGCCAGGCAGCACGCGGGCGAGGTCGCCGAGCTGGCCCGGACCGCGTTGAAGGAGACCCGCGAGGTGGTGCAGGGCTACCGGCGGGCGAGCCTGGGCACGGAGATCGCCAACGCGGTGGGCGTGCTGCGCGCGGCGGGCATCGAGACCACGGTCTCCGGTGACGCGGCGGGCGTGCCGCCGCCGTTGCAGCCGCTGTTCGGCGCGCTGGTGCGGGAGGGCACGACGAACGTGCTGCGGCACAGCCGGGCGCGGCGCTGCGACCTGCTGATCGACGTGGTCGACGGCCAGGTGTGCGTGCGGCTGCGCAACGACGGCGTGCCCGCCGACTTCGCGGGCGCGGACGACGCGGGCGCGGGGCTGGCCGGGTTGCGCGAGCGGTTCGCCACGGTGGGCGGGCGGGTCGAGGTCGGCCCGGCCGGGTCGGAGGGGTTCGAACTGGTCGGGAAGGCCGGGGTGGGCCGGTGATCCGCGTGGTGCTGGCCGACGACGAGGACCTGATCCGGGGCGCGCTGGCGGCGTTGCTGGAGCTGGAGGACGACGTCGAGGTGGTCGCCCAGGCCAGCGACGGCGAGGCCGCGGTGGCGGCGGTGCGGGCGCACCGGCCCGACATCGCGGTGTTCGACCTGGAGATGCCCCGGCTCGACGGCGTGCTCGCCGCCGAGGCGGTGCGCGGGCTGGACGGCGTCGCGGTGGTCATCGTGACCCGGCACGCGCGGCCCGGCGTGCTGCGCCGGGCGTTGAGCGCGGGGGTGCGCGGGTTCGTGCCGAAGACGACGCCGGCCGCGCAGCTCGCCTCGATCCTGCGGGACGTGCACGCGGGCCGGCGGTACGTGGACTCCGAGATCGCCGCCGCCGCGCTCACCGAGGGCGCGTGCCCGTTGACCGCGCGCGAGCTGGACGTGCTGCGGCACGCGCTGCGGGGCGGCACGGTGGCGACGATCGCGCGCGAGGCCCACCTGGCGACGGGCACCGTGCGCAACTACCTGTCGTCGGCGATGACCAAGCTGGGCGTGACCACCCGCTACGAGGCCGCCCGGTTGGCCTGGGACGAGGGCTGGATCTGAGCCTGGCCGAGGTGCACGACCTTGACCGCGGTCATCTCGTCCAGCAGCTCGGGGCCGTAGCCGAACCCGGTGCCGGACAGGCGCCGCGGCTGGGCCGCTCCGCCGGGCGCGCCGCCGAACACGGCGTTGACCTTGACCGTGCCCACGGGCAGGGCCCGCCACGCGTGCTGCGCGTGCGCCATCGACCCGGTCAGCACGGTCGCGGCCAGGCCGTGCTCGTCCACGCACGCCTCCGCCAGGCCGGCCTCGAACGACGGCACCACGCGCACGGGCGCGACCGGCCCGAAGGTCTCCTCCCGCATCACCCGCATGTCCGGCGTGCAGTGGTCGAGCACGGTCGCCGGGTAGTACGCGCCCTCGCGGTCCGGGACCTCCCCGCCGACCAGCGCCCGCGCGCCGTCGGCCACCGCCTCGGCGACGTGCGCGTGCACGTGCTCGCGCATCCGCAGGTCCACCAGCGGCTGCGGGTCGGCGTTCCAGCGGCGCGCCTGGTCGCACAGCGCGGCCACGAACTCCTCGGCCACGGCCGCGTGCACGAAGATCCGCTCCACCGACGTGCACAGCTGGCCCGCGTTGGTGAACGCGCCGATCGCGGCCTGTTCGGCCGCCCAGACCGGGTCCACGTCGGCGTCGACCAGGAACGGGTCGTTGCCGCCGTTCTCCAGCAGCGCCTTGGCGCCGGTCCGGGCGCAGGCGGCGGCGATGGAGCGGCCGGTGGCCGTGCCGCCGACGTGCGCGACGACGTCCACGTGGGGTGACGCGGCCAGCGCCGCGCCCACCGAGGCGTCGCCGGTCAGGCTCTGGAGGACGCCCGGCGGGAAGTGGTCGACCATGAGCTGCGCGAGCAGCACACCGGTGTGCGGGCAGCGCTCGCTCGGCTTGTGCACGACGGTGTTGCCGGTCACCAGGGCCGCCCCGAGCAGGCCGCAGGACACCGCGACCGGGTCGTTCCACGGGGTGAGCGCGACGACCACGCCGCGCGGCTCGGGCACCATGAGGTCGGCGGCGTCGTGCGAGCCCTGCAACGACCGGCCGCGGTGGACCGGGCCCAGCTCGGCGTACTGCTCCAACGTGGACACACCGGCCAGCACACCGTCCCGCGCGGACGCGAACGGGCGACCGGTCTCGGAGTGCAGGGCGCTCGCCAGCTCCGCCGCGTGCTCCCGGATCGCCTGCGCCGCGGCCCTGAGCGCGGCTCCCCGCTCGGCGGCGGGTGTCGCCGCCCAACCGGGCTGCGCTTCACGCGCGGTGAGCACCGAGCCGGCCACGTCCTCGTCCGTGGCGATGGGCAGCCAGCCGATCAGCTGGCCGTCGACCGGGCTGTGGACGTCGAGTGCATCGACACGCATGTCCGTCATGGCCTCCGGGTACCCCCGCAGCCGAGGTGAAACCCGAGGCGGAGCCCCGAGGAGGACAGCCATGCCCGGACGTGAGGAGTTGCCCAGCACGATCGCGCGCTCGTCGAAGAAGGCGCAGCGGACGTGGATCAAGGCGCACGACTCGGCCGTGCAGACCTACGGCGAGGGCCAGCGCTCGCACCGGACGGCGTTCGCCGCGTTGAAGCACTCGTTCGAGAAGGTCGGCGACCACTGGGAGCCCAAGCAGGAGAAGGGCCCGTCCGACGCGCAGGCCGCGCGCAGCACGCCGAAGCAGGGCAAGACCGCCGGCGGCGTCGACGCCAACGCCAGCAAGCAGCACCTCTACGACCTGGCGAAGCGACTGGACGTGCCCGGCCGGTCGACCATGACCAAGCAGGAGCTGGTCGAGGCGATCGGCAAGGCGAACAACCGCAAGACCGCCAAGGCCCGGTCGTAGTATCGGCGCATGGGATTTCGGGTGCCGTGGGCCGCGCTGGCGCGGCTCGGTCAGGCCCACTGGTTCTTCGGCAACCTCTACGAGGCCGCGGTGGACGTGCCGCGGCTGCTGGCCGACGCCGGGCCGGACCGGGCCGCGGGCCTGCTCGCGCCCGGCAGCCCGTTGCGCTACTACGCGCCCGCCGCACCCGTGACGCTGACGGCCACCGCGGTGGCGCTGCTGCGCTCCGACGGCGACCGGCGGGCCGCGGCCACGTCGGCGGCGAGCACGCTAGTGGCCGCGGCCCTCACCGGCTACCTGGTCAAGACCGTCAACCTGCGGTTGCTCGGCGGCGAGCCGCTGGGCGACGACGACCGCCGCCGCCTGCTCGCCACCTGGCACCGCGGCAACCTGCTCCGGCTGGTCGCCCTGGCCGTGGCGGCGGCCACCCTGCGCCGGGCGACCGGACCGGCGCGCTGAGCCGGCGAGCGGTCAGGGTTCGAGCCACTTGCGGTCGGTGAGGAGCTGGCTCGCCTGCGGGCCCATGAGGGTCATACCGCCGTCCACCACGAACGACGCGCCGGTCACGTAGCCGGCCGCCGGGGTCGCGAGGAACGCCACCACCGACGCCACCTCGCTCGCGTGGCCCGGACGTCCCAGCGGCACGCCCGGTCGCGGCTCGGTGCGCGGGTCCACGTCCTCCTGGCCCGTCATCGGGGTGGAGATCTCGCCGGGCGCGACCGAGTTCACCGTGATGGCGTGCTCGGCCAGCTCCAGCGCCAGCACCTTGGTCAACGCGCCCAGCCCGGCCTTCGCCGCGCAGTACGGCGCCGCGCCGACCCGCGGTTGGTGCTCGTGCACCGACGTGATGTTGATGATCCGGCCGCCCCGACCGGCCTCGATCATGTGCCTCGCCGCGCGCTGCGCGCACAGGAACGCGCCGTCGAGGTCGACCGACAGCACCCCGCGCCACGTGTCGAAGTCCATGTCCACGGCCTTCTGCGCGGACCCGGTGCCGGCGCAGTTCACCAGCACGTCGACGCCGCCCAGCTCGGCCGCGAGCTCGTCGACCACGGACGCGGCTGCGGGCAGGTCGGTCAGGTCGAGCTGCCGCACGACCGCCCGGACACCCTGCTCTCGGACCTCCCGCGCGGTGGCCTCCGCGCCGTCGGCGTCGGAGTGGTAGGTGATGCCGACGTCCACCCCGCCGCCCGCCAGGGCGACCGCGACGGCCTTGCCGATGCCGGAGTCGGACCCGGTCACGACCGCGCGCATCGGCGCGCCCGCCCGGTCCTGGGGTAGTGGTGCGCTCATGGGCTGCGGGTACCCGGGCCGGTGTTTGCCACACGCCGTGCCGGGAACGCTCCGGGCAGTTCCACAACGGCGGGAGGAGCACCGATGAAGGCCGTCACCTGGCACGGCAAGAGGGACGTGCGTGTGGACACCGTGCCGGACCCCATTCTCAAGGAGCCGACCGACATCATCGTCCGCATCACGTCCACCGGGCTGTGCGGCTCGGACCTGCACCTGTACGAGGTGATGGGCCCGTTCATCGACGAGGGCGACATCCTCGGGCACGAGCCGATGGGCGTGGTCGAGGAGGTCGGGGCGGAGGTCACGGCGGTCAAGCCCGGTGACCGGGTCGTGGTGCCGTTCAACATCTCGTGCGGCACGTGCTTCATGTGCGAGCGCGGCCTCCAGTCGCAGTGCGAGACGACCCAGGTGCGCGAGCACGGCTCCGGCGCGGCGCTGTTCGGCTACACCAAGCTGTACGGGCAGGTGCCCGGCGCGCAGGCCGAGTACCTGCGGGTGCCGTTCGGCAACACGCTGCCGATCAAGGTGCCGGAGGGCCCGGCGGACGACCGGTTCGTGTACCTGTCCGACGTGCTGCCCACGGCGTGGCAGGCGGTGGAGTACGCGGGCACGCGGGACAGCCTGGTCGTGCTCGGCCTCGGCCCGATCGGCGACATGGCGACCCGCATCGCGCAGCACCGCGGCGTGGAGAAGGTCATCGGCGTCGACCTGGTGCCCGAGCGCATGGCCCGCGCCCGCGGCCACGGCGTGACCGTGCTGAACGTGCGGGACAACCACCTGGTCGACCACATCCGCGACCTGACCGGCGGTCGCGGGCCGGAGGCGGTGATCGACGCGGTGGGCATGGAGGCGCACGGCGCGCCGGTCGCGAAGCTCGCGCACCAAGCCGTCGGCCTGCTCCCGGACGCCATCGCGGCGCCGTTCATGCGGACCGCGGGCGTGGACCGGCTGCACGCGCTGCGGCTGGCGATCGAGATCGTGCGGCGCGGCGGCACCATCTCGATCTCCGGCGTGTACGGCGGCATGGCCGACCCGATGCCGATGCTGACCCTGTTCGACAAGCAGGTGCAGCTGCGCATGGGCCAGGCCAACGTGTGGCGCTGGGTGCCGGAGATCCTGCCGCTGCTGACCGACGACGACCCGCTCGGCGTGGACACCTTCGCCACCCACCACATGCCGCTCGACCAGGCCCCGCACGCGTACGAAATCTTCCAGCGCAAGCAGGACAGCGCGGTCAAGGTGCTGCTCCGCCCGTGACGGGTTATCGTCCAGCCATGATCCGCTTTCGGTGGTGTGCCGCCGTGGCGTTGCCGGCGGTGGTGGTGCTGGGCGGGTGCGGCACGGGATCGGACGACCTGGCCCGGCGGGCGGCGGAGGAGTTCACCGCGGCGGTGTCCTCGGGCGACTCCGACCGGGCGTGCGACCTGCTCACCGAGAAGGCCCGCGAAGACGCGGAGTGCTCGTCCTTGGACGTTCCGGGCGGGACGGTCGAGTCGGTGGAGGTCTGGGGTGACGCGGCGATCGTCCGCACCTCGGACGACGTGCTGTTCCTGCGCGACGTGACGTCGGGGTGGCGGGTGGCCGGCGCGGGCTGCGAGTCGCAGGGCGAGCGGCCGTACCGGTGCGAGGTGGGTGGGCCGTGACGCAGCGGGGGATGTTCTACGCGTACCTGTTGGGCGTGCTGGCGTTGTTGGTGTGCTTCAGCGTCATCGGGTTGGTGGGCCTGTGAAGAGGTTCCTGCGGGACAACGGGTTGGGGCTGGCGTTCGGCTTGCTGTTCCTGGCCTCGCTGGTCGGCCAGGCGTTCGCGGGCAACGCCGACCTGAACGACCACCGGTTGGCCGACGGCGGCGACCCGATCGGCTTCTGGCAGTACGTGACGTCCTCGGACTTCGCGGTGGACGTGGCGGAGAACTGGCAGTCCGAGTACCTCCAGTTCGTCCTGTTCATCTTCGCCACGGTGTGGTTGATGCAGAAGGGGTCCACCGAGTCGAAGACCGCCGAGCGGTTGGGCGCGGAGTCCGATGAGGACCAGTTGCTCGGCGCGCACGTGAAGGAGCAGTCGCCGCCGTGGGCGAAGGCGGGCGGTTGGCGCACCAAGCTGTACTCGAACTCGCTCGGCCTGGTGATGCTCGGGCTGTTCGTCGGCTCGTGGCTGACCCAGTCGATCGCCGGGCGCAGCCAGTACAACAACGACCAGCTCAACACGTTCCAGGACCCGGTGTCGTGGTGGGGGTACGTGCTGTCGCCCGACTTCTGGAATCGCTCGCTGCAGAACTGGCAGTCGGAGTTCCTGGCCATCGGGTCGATGGTGGTGCTGAGCGTCTACCTGCGCCAGCGCGGCTCGTCGCAGTCCAAGCCGGTGGGCGCGCCGCACGACTCGACCGACGAGTCCGGGTGACCGCCGGTTCGCGGCCGACCCCGCTCCCGGGGCCGGCCGCGAACCGCTGCTACACCGGCGTGCCGACCTCGACCAACCCGCGCAGCGCGTGCGGCAGCGGGCCCTGGTGCAGGACGCCGAGCCGTTGCGTGGCCCGGGTGAGCGCGACGTAGAGCTCGGCCCAGCCGCGCGGCCCGTCGGCCAGGATGTGCTCCGGCTCCACCACCAGCACGGCGTCGAACTCCAGGCCCTTGGTCTCCGAGGCGGGCACCGCGCCCGGCACGCCGGGTGGCCCGATCACCACGCTGGTGCCCTCCCGGCCGGCCTCGGACCGGACGAACTCCGCCACGGCGGCGGTCAGCCCGTCGCCGGTGACCTGCCTGGACCACGGCCGCACGCCGCACGCGCGCACCGACTCCGGCGGCGTGACGTCGGGCGCGAACTCGGCGAGCACCGCGGCGGCGACGGCCATGATCTCCGCCGGGGTGCGGTAGTTCACCGTCAACGACCGGTAGGCCCAGCGGCCGGGCGCGTACCGCTCCAGCATCGCGCCCCACGACGTGGCGCCGGCCGCCGAGCGGCGTTGCGCGAGGTCGCCGACCACGGTGAACGACCGGCCCGGACACCGCCGCATCAGCACCCGCCAGTCCATCTCGGACAGCTCCTGCGCCTCGTCCACCACGACGTGCCGGTAGGTCCAGTCGCGGTCCGCGGAGGCGCGCTCCACCAGGTCACGCGTGTCGCGCTCCAGCACGCGGTCCGCCAAGTCCTCGGCGTAGAGCAGATCGGTGGCGAACAGGTGGTCCTCGTCGTCCATCGAGTCCTGCCGCCCGACGAGGCTGTCCAGCACCTCGGCGGCGTACCGCGTCTCCGCCGCCCGCGCGCGCTCGGCGGCCCGGTCGTCGGACTTGTCGCGACCGAGCAGGTCGACCAGCTCGTCCAGCAGCGGCACGTCCGACACCGTCCACGCGTCGCCGTCGGCCCGCCACAGCGCCTGGTCCGCCCCGGCCGCCCGCAACCGCTCCGGCGAGGCGTAGAGCGAGGACAGCAGCGATTCCGGCGTGAGGACCGGCCACAGCTCGTCCAGCGCGGCGGTGAACACCTCGTCCTGGGAGAGCTCCTTGACCAGGTCGGCCCGCAGTCGCTCCCACGACTCGCGGTCGGACCGGGTCAGCCAGTCCTTGCCGATCCGGGCGATCGCGCGCTCGGTGAGCACGTAGGTGACGATCTCGGCGAACACCGCGCGGGCCTCGTTGTGCGGCAGCCCGCTGGTGCGCGCCTCCTCCCGGGCCCACTGCGCGGTCTCGGCGTCGATCCGCCCCCGGACGCCGCCCAGCTCGACCACCAGCGGCTCCTCCGGCAGCCGCTGCCGGTCCGCCACCGCCGCCGCGAGCACGTCCAGGATCTTCAGCGAGCCCTTGAGCCGGGCGACCTCCGGCGCGTCCTCGGCGGTGACGCGCAGGCCGGGCACGAGGTCGCCGGGCGTCATGAACACCACGTCGGACTCGCCCAACGACGGCAGGACGCGGCCGATGTGGTTCAGGAACGCGGGGTTGGGCCCGACGACCAGCACGCCGTGCCGTTCCATCCGCTCGCGCTGCGTGTAGAGCAGGTAGGCGACGCGGTGCAGCGCCACCACGGTCTTCCCGGTGCCCGGCCCGCCCTCGATCACCAGCACGCCGGGGTGGTCGAGCCGGATGATCTCGTCCTGCTCGGCCTGGATCGTCGCCACGATGTCGCGCATGCCCTCGCCGCGCGGCGCGTTGACCGCCGCGAGCAGCGCCGCGTCCCCGCGCTCCGCGCCGTCGGGGCGGCCCAGCACCTCGTCGGTGAAGTCGAGCACCTCGCGGCCGCGGGTGTGGAACTGGCGGCGGCGGCGCATGCCCTCCGGGTTGGCCGCGGTGGCGACGTAGAACGGGCGCGCCGCGGGCGCGCGCCAGTCCAGCAGCACCGGCTCGTACCCGTCGTCCTCGTCGAACAGGCCGATCCGGCCGATGTAGGAGCGATCCCCCGACGCGGAGTCCAGCCGGCCGAAGCACAGCCCGTTGTCGGCCACGGCCAGCCGCTTCACCTCCTTGGCCAGCGCGCGCACCTCGTCGTCCCGCTCCAGCGCGGTGCCGCCGGTGCCCAGCAGCGCCGCGTCGTACCGCTCCTTCACGCGCGCCCGTTCGACGTCGAGCCTCCGGTGGAGGTCCGCCACGTAGCGGCGCTCGGAGCGCAGTTCTCCGTCATAACCCTGAATGGACACGTGCCCCCGGTTTCCGCAGGTCCTGGCCTTGGCCGTGGCATTCTGCGGCATCACCGGGGTCTTGCCGCAAGGCGGGGGGTGCGCTATAAGTTAAAAGTGGCGGAAGAGCGCCGTGCGTTCACCGGCCGTGAACCGCTCACTCGATGCGGTCCTCGTCGTCCTCGTCCTCGTCACCGTCGGTGATGGTGTCCCGCTTGCGCTCGTGCCACGGCCAGGCGAACCACAGCGTGCCGAACACCAGGGCCGCGAACACGCCCATCAGGATCGCGATCCAGCCGCCGACGATCACCTCGCCGAGCATGAGGATCGTGCCGGTCATGGCCAGGGCCAGGCACGCCAGCCCGGCGATCGCGAAGCGGTTGGCCACCTCGATCACGTCCTCGCGCCGGCCGCGGCGGAAGAGCAGCCGGTGCCAGGGTGCGGGCGCGGTGAGCAGCGCCACGGCCCCGCCGGCGAACAGGATGGTGATCAGGTGGGTGGCGCGGATGTAGCTGTCGGCCGACGCGTAACGCTCGGTGAAGACGATCGACAGCAGGAAGCCGAACAGGATCTGCACGCCCGCCTGCGCCACGCGCAGCTCCTGCAACAACTCGTTGAGGTTGCGGGCCAACCTCCGCTGGTGTGACTCCTCAGCCTGACTCACCGCCACCATCTACCCAAAAGGGGCATTTCCCAATCATCACTGCGAGTGACGAAGGTTGACGCGTGGTGGTTCCGCGCCGGCCGGCGCGACGTCCTCCCGGGCGGACGACCCGAGCACGACCCGCGGGGCCGCCCGCCACCACACCTGCGCGAACGACTCCGCCTTCTCCGCGGCTGCACCCGGTCACCCGCGGGCGAGCGGCCTCCCGGTGTCGGGCCGGGACGTCACGGCCACGACCCTTCCTCCGCGTGCGCGACCACGAGCTCCCGCACCTCGCACCCCTCGGGTTGGCGCAGCGCGAACACGATCGCGTCGGCGACCCGCTCGGGCGGGTTCAGCTTGCTGTCGTCCGGCGGCCGGTACTGCTCGGCCCGGTCGTCGAAGAAGTGGGTGCGCATGCCGCCGGGGATCACCAGCGTGACGCCGACCCGGCCCGTGGTCTCCGCCGCCAGCGCCCGGGTGAAGCCGACCACGCCGAACTTCGAGGCGCAGTACGCGGTGGCGTCGCTGACCGCCTTGATGCCGAGGGTGGACGCGATGGTCACCACCCGGCCGCCGTCCAGCATGGGCAGCGCCGCCCGCACCACGGCTGCGGTGCCGAGCAGGTTCACCATCACCACCCGGTCCCAGTCCGCGCCGGACACCTCGTCCAGCCGGCCGCACGCGTCCGTGCCCGCCGCCGTGACGACGGCCCGCAGGCCGCCGTTGCGCTCGGCGATGGCCTTCACCGCGCGTTCCGCCGCCCTGGTGTCGGACAGGTCGACCGACTCGAAGTCGGCCACCTCCGACGACGCCGGCGCGGCCTTGTCCAGCACCAGCGGCTGCCCGCCCAACTCGTGCACCGCGTGCACCACGGCCGCGCCCAAGCCGGACGCGCCTCCGGTCACCAACACCTGGCCGAGCATCAGCCCCTCCTCGACAGCATCTCAGTGGTGGAACGGCCCCGGTGGTAGGGCACGACGACGGTCCGCCCACCCCACCCCTTGACCAGGTCCGCTTCCGGCAACGACTCCACGGTGTAGTCGCCGCCCTTGACCCACACGTCCGGGCGCAGGGCGGCCAGCACGCGCTCCGGCGTGTCGTCCTCGAACACGACCACGTCGTCCACGCAGCCCAGCGCGCGCAGCACCTCGACCCGGTCCTGCTCCCGGGTGACCGGCCGGTCCGGGCCCTTGAGCCGGCGCACGGACGCGTCGGAGTTCAGGCACACCACCAGGCAGTCGCCGAGCGACCGGGCGGCGCGCAGGGTGCGGACGTGGCCCGCGTGCAGCAGGTCGAAGCAGCCGCCGGTGGCGACGACCGTGCCGCCGCGCGCGCGTACCGCGTCCACAGTGGACAACCGGTCGACCGGCCGGAAGCCGGACGCGCCGCCGTCGCGCAGGAACGCGGCGGCCGACGTGACGCCGGCGGCGATCGCGTCGTCCATCGCCGCGCCGCCCATGAGCCGCGCGGCGACCGTCACCGCGAACCGGTCCCCCGCCCCGCACGGGTCGACCACGGGGACGCGCGGCGCGGGCACGGCGACCGGCGTGCCGCCGCCGTGCAGCAGCGCGCCGTCCGCGCCGAGCGTCACGACCACCGCTCGCGCCCGCCACTTGGCGCGCAGCGCGTCGAGCGCGTCCATCGGGTCGGCGTGACCGCTGAACGCCTTGGCCTCGGACGCGTTCGGCGTCACCAGGCGCGCACCCGGCACCGGGGCCGGGCCGCGCGGGTGCGGGTCCCACACGACGGGGCGGCGGGCGAGCACGCCGCGCAGCCGTTCGTCGCGGACCAGGCCGCGGCCGTAGTCGGAGACCAGGACGTAGTCGGCCTCCAGCACGGCGTCGAGCATGTCGTCGGTGGCCGTCGGCACGCCGGGGCCGCCGCCCCGGTCCAGCCGGGCGATCGACTGGTCGCCGCACCGCAGCCGGGTCTTGACCGGGGTGGGCGCGGGCGACGGTCCGAGCACGGACGGGACGCGGGCCAGCTCGCCGCGCAGGCGGTGGCCGTCCTCGTCGTCGGCCACCGCGCTGACCAGCGTGACGTCGACGCCGTCCGCGGCGGCCAGGGCGGCGGCCAGTCCCGCGCCACCGGGCCGGGCGCGTTCCTCCCGGACGTCGAGCACGGGCGCGGGCGCGTCCGGGCACAGCCGGTCGGCCGTGCCCACGACGTCGATGTCCAACAACGAGTCGCCGACGACGACCAGCTTCACGACACCCTCCGTTCCGACGCGGGCAGCGCCGCTTCGAAGGCGGCGCACAGCGCGTGCACGGCCACCAGCTGGGCTTCCTGCACGTTCGCGGGCTCACCGGGCAGCGCCAGCACCTCGTCCACCACCTCCGCCAGCGGGTTCGGGGTCGGGCCCGTCATCGCCCACACGTGCGCGCCCGCCTCCCGGCCCGCCTTCGCCGCCTCGATCAGGTTCGGGCTGCGCCCGCTGGTGGTCAGCAGCACGACCACGTCCTGCGGCCGGGCGTGCGCGGTGACCTGGCGGGCGAACACCTGGTCGTAGCCGTAGTCGTTGCCGATCGCGGTCACGCTGGAGGACTCCGAGCACAGCGCGATCGCCGAGAACGGCCGCCGGTCGTCGCGGAACCGGCCGACGAGCTCGGCGGTGAGGTGCTGCGCCTCGGCGGCCGACCCGCCGTTGCCGGCCGCCAGCAGCCGACCGCCGTCGCTGAGCCTGCGGGCCAGCACACCGCCCCAGCGGGTCAGCCGCGGCGCCTGGGCGCGCAGCCCGGCCAGCGACTGGGCCAGTCCGTTCAGGTGGGTCTCGACGGTCATCGCGTGCCTCCCACGGCCACGGCCCGACCCGCCGTGACCCGCTCGTAGACGCGTTCGGTGTCCTCGGCGATCCGGTTCCACGTGTAGCGCACGCCGACCCGGTCCAGGCCCGCCAGCCCGCACGCCTCCCGACGCGCCTCGTCCAGCAGCAGCGAGCGGAGGGCGCGGCAGAGCGCGGCCGGGTCGCGCGGCGGCACCAGCACGCCCGTGACGCCGTCCACGACGGTGTCGGTCAGGCCGCCGACCGCGCTGGCCACCACCGGCACGCCGCACGCCATGGCCTCCAGCGGCACGATGCCGAACGGCTCGTACCAGGGCACGCACGCGACCACGTCGGCCGAGCGCAGCAGCTCCGGCATCGCGTCCCGCGACACCTGCCCCGCCAGCCACAGCCGGTCGCGCACGCCGTGGCGTTCCGCGTGCGCGGCCAGCCGGCGCGCCTCCGGGTCGGACTCGACGTCCACCGGGCCGCCCGCGATGACCAGCTCGGTGTCCGGGAGCGACCGCAACGCGGTGATCAGGTCCTGGAAGCCCTTGCGCGGCACCAACCGCCCGACGGAGACGATCCGGTGCGGGTGGCGGCGGCGGTCGACCGGGCCCTCGGGCCGGAACCGCGCCGGGTCCACCCCGCACGGCACGACGGAGATCCGCGACCGCTGCACGCCCATGCGCATCAGCTCGGTCACCTCGTCGTCGCACGTCGCGGCGATCCGGTCGGCCTCACGTCCGATCATCCGCTCGATGCCGATGCGCTCGGCCGGGCTGGTGTCGTCCGCGCCCTGGTGGCGGCGCTTGACCGTGCCCAGGGCGTGGAAGGTCTGCACGACGGGCACGCCGACCTTGCGCGCGGCCAGCACCGAGGCCAGCCCGGACATCCAGAAGTGCGCGTGCACGACGTCGGGCCGGTCCTCGAACCACTGCTGCTCCAGGAACCGGGCGAAGTCGCCCATGTGCGGCAGCAGCTCGTCCTTGGGCACGGCGCGGGCCGGTCCGGCCGGCACGTGCACCACGTCGTAGCCCTGCTCCGTGCGCACCCGCTCGGGCAGGCCCGGGTCGTCGCGACGGGTGTGGACCACCACGTCGTGCCCGAGAGCCGACAGCGCCGCCGACAAGGCGGCGACGTGCACGTTCTGCCCGCCCGCGTCGACGCCACCCAGCGCGGCCAACGGGCTGGCGTGCTCGGACACCATCGCGATCCTCATCCGCTCACTCCTGTCAACAACCGGTCCCAACTCCGCAGGAACGCGTCGAGGCCGTACCGGGCCAAGGCGAACTCCCTGGCCTGCTTCCCCCTCTGCTTGGCCAGCGCGGGGTCGGCGACCAGCTCGGCCACGGCCCGCACCAGCTCGTCCACGTCGGTGGACACCACGCCGACCTCCGGCGGCACGGCGCGCACGACCTCCGTGCACGCCAGCGCCACCACGGGCATCCCCAGGTGCATCGCCTCGATCAGCGACAGCCCCAGCGACGTCCACCGCACCGGGTGCAGGTAGAGGCGTCGCAGGGCCAGTTCCCGGTGCAGCGACGCCAGGTCGTGGTCGCCGCGCCCCATGTCGCCGAGCTTCTCGGTCTTCATGCCGTAGACGTCCAGCGGCGCGGCCTCGGCGAAGCGGGGCAGCAGGTCGGTGCCGACCGCGCGACCGCGGCGCACCGGGTCGTTGACCACGACCGCGGCCCGGGGCAGTTCACCGGTGTAGAGAGGTCCTGGATCGACCACTCCGTGCTCTATGACGACCGTGCGCGCGGTGCCGCAGTCCCACATCAGGTCGTTGAAGTGGGTGACGTGGACGATCGTGCCCGGCCAGTCCTTGAGCGGGTGGGCCTGGTTCGGGTACTTGGGCGTGTTGTGCTCCAGGTACACGACCGGGATGCCGGTCGGGACCAGGCCGACCTCCTCGGGCCGCTGGAGCACCGCGATGTCGGCCTCCACATCGGACAGAGCCGCCCCGGCCACGTCGACCTCGCGCGCGGCGGGCCAGTCGCGCCCGGCCAGGCCGATGCCCTTGGGCGGCCCCGGGATCAGGTACTCGTGACCGCCCCGGACGAACGCGTTCGTCCACGAGCCGTGCACGTGCCACAGCAGGATCTTCACGTCCGCACCCCCGCGAGTTCGGCTACGGCGGTGACGACCCGGTCGGGCGTCACCAGGTCAAGGCACGGGTGGCCGGGCACCGGGCACTCGCGTGCGCGCGAGTCGCGGCACGGAGCGTCCTGGTCGCCCAGCAACACGTGCGGCCCGTGCGGCGCCCACCGGCGGGCGGGCACCACGGGAGAGAACAGGGACACGACGGGCGTGCCGACCGCGGCGGCCAGGTGCGCGGGCCCGGTGTTGCCGACCACGACGGCGTCCGCGCGGGCCAGCAGCCCGGCCAGTTCGGCGAACGTCGTGCGACCGCCGAGGTCCACGCCGTGCGCGCCGGCCACGTGCCTGGTCAGCTCGGTCTCGTTCGGGCCCCCGGTGACCAGCACGCGGTGCCCGGCCCCGGCGAGCGCGGTGACGGCTTGCGCGCACCGGTCCGGCGACCAGGCGCGGGCGGGCACGGACGCGCCGGGGTGCACGACGACGTACGGGCCGATCTCGTCCGGCTCCGGCGGGTCGACGATCGCCAGCCGGCCGTCGTCGCCGGGCGGCAGCTCGAAACCGGCGGCCCGTGCGACTTCCAGCGCCCGTTCGGCCTCCGGGACGTCCGGGTCGTCGCGCAGCCGGACGTCCAGCAACGAGCCGGGGTAGTCCGTGGAGCGGGCCACGACCTTCGGCACGCCGGCGAGCTTCAGCAGCAGCGCGAGCGGCAGCGGGCTCTGGTGGAAGGAGGTGAGGATCAGGGCGACGTCGGCGCGGACCCCTTTGAGCAGGGCCACGATCCCCTCGATGTCCGGTGTGCGGACGTCCGGGGCCGGGTTGGCGATCCACGGGCAGTCCCAGCGCACGACCCGCTGCACGCCGGGCAGCAGCTCGGCCGCCTGCGCGCCGGAGTGGCCGCACAGCAGCACGACCTCGCCCGCGTGCGCGGCGGCGCGCACCGCAGGACCGGCGAGCAGCACGTCGCCGTCGTTGTCGAGCCGGGCCACGAGCGTCCTCATAGGACCATCGCCACCGCGGAGCGGAGGTCGGGCGCCGTGTGCGGCGCGCGGTCGACCTCGTCGGGCAGGGTGACCGGGGTCGGCACGAGGATCGGCGTGACGCCCGCGGCCAGGGCCGCTTTGACGTCCGCTTCGATGTCGCCGATGAAGCAGGTGCGCTCGGGCCGCGCGCCGAGGGCCTCGCACGCGCGGAGGATCATGGTGGGCGCGGGTTTGCGGCACGGGCAGCCGTCGTCGGGGTGGTGCGGGCAGATCTGCCAGGTGCCGAACCGGCCCAGCAGGACCTCGACCCTCGCGTTCACCGCGTCCACCTGCTCGCGCGTCAGCAGGCCGCGGCCGATGCCGGACTGGTTGGTGACCACACCCGTGCGGACCCCGTGAGCGCGCAGCAGGCGCAGAACGTCGCGCGCGCCGGGCATCGGGCGCACCCGGTCCGGGTCGCCGTTGTAGGGCACGTCGCTGATCAACGTGCCGTCGCGGTCGAAGAGAACCGCGTCGGGGTACTGGTCCACAGAGGAGAGTTAGCCGGTGGGAGGAGAAGCAAACACGTTCGGAAGCGCTACTGTCCGTCACCACCGATGCGGTGAACATGTGTGTGGGAACGGGGTTGGTGGGTATCCGAGGTGCGAACTCGATTCCCGAGGAGAGGTTGTTTGCAGTGACGACGATCGAGAAGTCCGTGGACGTCGAGGTCCCGGTCACGACCGCGTACAACCAGTGGACGCAGTTCGAGTCGTTCCCGCGGTTCATGGAGGGCGTCGAGCGCATCACCCAGGTCACTCCCACCCGGACCCACTGGGTCACCAAGATCGGTGGGGTGACGCGGGAGTTCGACGCGGAGATCACCGAGCAGCACCCGGACGAGCGGGTCGCCTGGCACACGGTCGACGGTCCGCCGCAGGGTGGTGTGGTGACGTTCCACCGGCTCGACGACCGCCGCACGCGGGTGCACGTGCAGATGGAGTACGACCCGCAGACGCTGACCGAGAAGGCCGGCGCGGCGGTCGGCCTGGTCGACCACCGGGTGAAGGGCGACCTGGAGAGGTTCAAGGAGTTCATCGAGGGGCGCGGCGCGGAGACCGGCGCGTGGCGCGGCGACGTGAGCCGCCCGCCGCAGGCCGGTGAGACCCGCCACGACCTGCCCGACGCGGGCCGTCCGGGAGACCCGCTGCGATGAGCACCCGGGCGGTCCCGTGGCGACGGAGCTGGTCGGACCCCCCGATCCCCCGCCCCCGACCGCCCGTGGACGGCAGCTGACCGGACACGGTTGACCGAAGAGCCCCGCGGCCCCGGCCGCGGGGCTCTTCGCGTGCCCGACCACCACCGCCGGCGCCGCCCGACTGCCACCTGCCGGGACCACACCTGCGCTCATCCCACCGCTGCCCACCCCGGCCACCCGCTCCCGCTCGGTCCCCGCCGCACCGGCCGGCCGCTCCTTCTCGGCTCCACTCCCCGCACCGTCACCCTCAGTTGCGTGCTCCTCGTCGGCCGCAGCGCACTGCACCGCTCACCCGCACCGCTTGGCCCGCGCCCTGCACCCCCGCGCCCTGCCCGCCGCCGTGCGGCTGACCATCTGCCCGTTCGTGGCGAGATGTCCCTCCCTCTCGCCCCCTCAGGCATGCGAAAGGCCCGCGGGCGGGTCCGCGGGCCTCTCCGGGCATGGCGTGCGGCGGTCAGCCGTCCTTCAGCCGCTCGAACAGCTGTCCCACCGAACGCCGCAGCGCCGAAGCCGCGTCACCGAGGAGCGAACCCGTCTCGGGGCTGCCGTTCGCCGGCCGCTCGCCCACCTCGGGTTCCACGTCCCGGTCCAGCAGCTCCCGCAGCACCTCCAGCACCACCTCCGGGTGCCCCAGCGGCACGGGGGCGGCGAAGGTCTGGGCGGAGCTGATCAGGTCCTCGTGCCGGCGGATCAGGTCGCCGACGCCGGAGCCCGCCGCCGCGCCCGCCACCAGGTGCACCGGCACGGCCCGGTCCGCGAACTCGGACAGCACCTCGTCCACCTCGTGCCACGGCTCGTCCGTCGCGGGCAGCCGGCACCACATCACCTGGAGGTGCTCCGTCAACGGCCGCCACGTGCCGGGCAGGTCGCCGTGCCGGCCGACGCCGGCCGGGTCGAGCACGACCACGGCGGGCGCGTCGGGCGGGCCGGCCCACACCACCGACGGGCCCTCGCTCCTCGGTTCCTCGTCCATGCGGCTACACCTCCACCACTGCGGGTTCCACGCAGTACACGGTGTATGCCGATCGGATGACCGGTTGTGCCACGTTGCGCACCCGCACGCCGCCGGGCGTCATGCCGTGCTCGTTGCCGAAGTGCGCGTGCCCGTGCACGGCCAGGTGCGTGCCGTTCGCGTCGATCGCCTCGCCCAGCAGGTACGAGCCGAGGAACGGGTAGATCTCCGGCGGCTCGCCGCGCAACGTGTCCGGCACCGGCGAGTAGTGCGTCAACGCCACCTTCACGTCGGTGTCGAGGGTGCCCAGGGCGGTGCGCAGGGAGTCGGCGATCTCGGTGGTGTGCCGGATGAACGCCTTCATCTCCGGCTCGCCGAACGCGCTGCCGCACTTGCCCGCGAACCCGCCGCCGAAGCCCTTCACCCCGGCGACGCCCAACGTGTGGCCGTTCACGCCGATGGTGGTGGCCTCGCCCTCCAGCACGGTGATGCCCGCGTCGCGCAGCACGGCGGTCACCTCGTGCGGCTTGTCGTCGTGGTGGTCGTGGTTGCCCAGCACCGCGACCACGGGCACCGGCAGCCCTCCGAACTCGTCGGCGACCACCCGCGCCTCGGACACCGTGCCGTGCCGGGTCAGGTCACCGGCCAGCAGCAGCACGTCGGCGCAGTCGCCGAGCTCCTCCAACGCGGGCCGCAACCGCCCGCGCGCGTCCTCGCCCAGGTGCACGTCACCCACCGCGGCGATGCGGATCATCGAAGCTCCTCTCGGCCGACCGGGGCTTCGGACGGCACCACTTTCACGTCGTCGAGCACGGTCAGCTCCGGGGCCACGTCGTGGATCACGGCTTCGAGCTCGGCGCGGCGCTCGGGGCTGGCCACGTCACCGGACAGCAGCACGTGGTCGCCGCGCACGGTGACCCGCACGCCCAGCTCGGTGGTGCGCGGGTCCTCGGCCAGCGCCTGGCGCAGCCGGGCGGCGAGGTATTGCTCTGCGGTCATGGGACGCTCCTGGTCAGCGGGGCGGGCAGCAGGTCGAGGCGTTCGACCAGCACGAGGAACGCCTCGGCGTACGGCGAGTGCTTGGTGGCTTCGCGGACGCGCTCCCAGTCGATCTGCTCGCGCAGCGCGCGGGCGAACGGCAGCAGCTCGCTGAAGTCGCAGCGATGCCCGTCGAGGACGAGCAGCTTGCCGATCAGCACCTCGGTGGCGGGCATGACGGGCAGGACCACCGAGCCGACCTGGAGCTCTTCGGCGCGGGACAGCGTCTCGTCGGTCACCGGGACCTCGTTGGGCCGGAACAGCAGGTCCACCAGCGAATCGCCGTCGTAGACCTTCAACAGCCAGTCCTCGGGAGGTGTCGCGGCGCGCATGCCCGCCGACACGAGCGCTCTCACCGCCTCGCCGGCGTCCTGTTCCCGCACCAGGATGTCGACGTCGTGTTCGGTCGCGGGCCCACCTCTGGCGTACACCGCGCACCCGCCCGCGAGGGCGAACGGGATCTCTTGCGCGCGCAGGGCCTTGGCGACTTTGGTCAACGTGCGCAGCAGCTCGTCTTGGACACCGCTCATGCGTGGTGACTACCCGTACGGCTGGGTGTTCACACGGCGGCGGGTAGTCACGTCGACACGGGGTAGTCCACTCGGTATGACTGCCACACCGCCCGACCCGGACCCGGCCCGCACCCCCGGACTGGAGCCCGGTGGCGGGGTCGCGCCCGGCGAGACACCGCCCGACTCCGGTCAGACCTCCGGCCTGTCGCACCCGCAGCCGATGCCGTCGCGGCGCGGCCCGATCATCACGCTGGTGGCCGTGCTGGTCATCACGCTGCTGACGGTGGCGTTCGTGGTGGCGCAGGTGATGGGCTGGACGAACCTGTTCGAGGGGTCCTGACGCGGGTCAGGGCCGCAGCGGCGGGCTCGGGGCCAGGCCCTCCTTGCGGGCCAGGCCGTCGAGCAGTTGCCGGAGGGTGTCGCGCGCGTTGTGCCGGGGCGCCCAGCCGAGCCGGGTGAACGCCTTGGTGGCGTCCAGCAGCGGCACGGTGAGGGCCAGGTCGACCCAGCCGTGCGAGGTCGGTTGCAGGCGCAGGTGCCAGCTCACCCGGGCCGCGGTGCGCAGGGCGGCCGGGGGGATCGGCACGTGCCGCGCGCCCATGACCTCCGCGAGCACCTGCGGCGTCATGACCGGCTCGGACACCAGGTTGAACGCGCCCTCCGCGCGGGTGGTGAGGATGCGGGCGAGGGCGTCGGCCACGTCGTCCGCGTGCACGAACTGGAGCACCATCGCGCGCGGAAGGGGCAGCACGGGCAGCTTGAGCCGGAACAGGGCGTGCGGGACGAGCGGGCCGAGGAAGTAGCGCTTGATCTCGGCGGCGGCGTCCGGTTGCAGGACCAGACCGGGGCGGACGCGGGTGACGGCGAGCCGGGGGTGGTCGCGCTCCACCTGGTCCAGCAGGTGCTCGACGGCGGCCTTGTGCCGGCTGTAGTAGGAGTTCACCAGGCCGTCGGTCGGCCAGCTCTCGTCCACGGTGTGGTCTTTCGCGGCCGGCGAGTACGCGCCGACGGACGACATGTGGACCAGGTGCGGCACGCCCGCCTTCGCGGCGGCGGTGAACACGCGGTCGCTGCCCGCGACGTTGGTGCGGTAGAGGAGCCGTTCGTCGTGGCTCGGCTGGATGAGCCAGGCCAGGTGGACGACCGCGTCGGCGTCGCGGAACGCCTCGGCCAGCGGTTCCTCCGCGCCCTCGCGGCTGATGTCGACCGGGGTCCAGCTGATGGTGTCGTAGGGCGGTTCCACCTCGGGCGCGCGGCGGGAGATTCCGTGCACGGCGACGTCCGGTTCGTCGGCGAGACGGCGCAGCAGGGCGGTGCCCAGATTGCCGGTGGCGCCGGTGACGACGATCCTCATGGCGGTCGGGTACCCGCGCGGGCCGGGTGCGACACGGGGAGGTCGGGTGCTGGAGGCGGCGGGGTGGGGGTTGCTGGCCGGGTCGGCGCTGCTGGTCGGGGCGCTGGTGGGCTACCTGGCGCGGGTGCCGCGCGGCGTGGTGGCCGCCGTGATGGGGTTCGGCAGCGGCGTGCTGATGTCGGCGGTGTCGTTCGACCTGATCGCCGAGGCGCACGAGCTGGGCGGGCTGCTGGCCACGGCGCTGGGCGCCGCCCTGGGCGCGCTGGTCTACACGGCGGCGAACGTGGCGCTGGCCAAGCGGGGCGCGCGGCACCGGAAGCGCTCGGGCGGGTTGCAGCCGTCGGAGTCGGAGCAGAGCGGGTCGGGCACGGCGATCGCGGTCGGCGCGCTGCTGGACGGCATCCCCGAGTCGGTGGTGATCGGCGCGAGCCTGCTGAGCGGCGGCGGCGTGAGCGTGGTGACCGTGGCGGCGGTGTTCATCAGCAACGTGCCGGAGGGCCTGTCGTCGGCCGCGGGCATGCGGCGGGCCGGCCGGTCGCGGCGGTACGTGTTCGGCCTGTGGATCGCCATCGCCGTGGTGAGCGGCCTGGCGTCGATGGCCGGGTACGGCCTGCTGGCCGGCGCCGCGCCGCAGTGGCTGGCCGCGATCACGGCGTTCGCCGGTGGCGCGATCCTGTCGATGGTGGCCGACACCATGATCCCCGAGGCGTTCGACGACGCCCACCTGCTGGTCGGCGTGGTCACGGTGGCGGGCTTCCTGAGCGCCTTCGCCCTGTCGCACGTCTGAGCGGCGGTCAGCCCGACGACGGCGGCGCGGGGATCGGGGACCTGGCCAGCGCCGTGGCGACGGCGTGGAGGTTGGCGGCCATGGCTCGGCCCGTGCTGCGCGACCACTCGTGGCCGTGGTCGGTGTCCGGGTAGTCCGGGCCCGGTCCCGGGCCCATGTTCCAGTAGGTCCACGCCTGGCCGGGGATGGTGTAGCCGATGTCCCCCAGTGCGCCGGCCACCTCGCTGATCACGTGGTGCGCGCCGTCCTCGTTGCCGGTCACCACCACGCCCGCGACGCGGTTGCAGGCGACCGGGCGGCCCTCGTCGTCCTGCTCGGAGATCATCGCGTCCATCCGCTCGATCACGCGCTGCGCGATGGACGACGGGTGCCCCACCCACGTCGGCGTGGCGACGACCAGGATCTCGGCGTCCAGCAGCGCCTCGTGGATCACCGGCCACTCGTCCCCGTCACCCAGATCGGTGACGACACCGGGCGGCACGTCGTGGTCCGCCACCCGGAACGTCCGCACCTCGACGTCGCGCTGCTCCAGCGCCTCGACCACGACGTCGGCCAACAACTGCGTGTTGGACCCCTCGGGCGACTTCTTCAACGAGCAGTTGAGCACCACGGCCCTCATCACGGGCACCTCCGCGTCCGGTCGGCCACCGGGTACCCGCCGCCGCGGTGAAAATGCGTTGCCGAGGCCGCCCGGGGGTGTGAAGGCTCGGGCCCGTGGTCGACATCCCCGACGGGCGCGCCGGCATCGACGCCGCACTGGTCCAGCGGCTGCTCGCGCGCCAGTTCCCGCAGTGGGCCGGGCTGCCCGTGACGCCGGTCGAGGTGGACGGGTGGGACAACCGCACGTACCGGCTGGGCGACGACATGACGGTGCGGCTGCCGACCGCCGAGGGGTACGTGCCGGCCGTCGGGAAGGAGCACCGGTGGCTGCCGGTGCTCGCGCCGTCGTTGCCGGTGCCGGTGCCCGTGCCGCTGGGCCTGGGCGTGCCCGGCGAGGGTTACCCGTTCCCCTGGTCGGTGCGGCGGTGGCTGGACGGGCGCACGGCGTCACCCGAGCGGGTCGGGGACCTGGTGGCGTTCGCGCTGTCGGTCGCCGACTTCATCCGCGCGTTGCAGCGCGTGGACGCGACGGGCGGGCCGGCGGCGGGCGCGCACAGCTTCCACCGGGGCGCGTCACCGGGCCACTACGACGACGGGACGCGGCGCGCGCTGGCCGTGCTGGACGGTCGTGTCGACGTCGCACGGGCGACGGCGGTGTGGGAGGACGCGTTGCGCGCGCCGGAGTGGTCCAGGCCGCCGGTCTGGTTCCACGGCGACATCGCGCACGGCAACCTGCTGGTCGACGACAGCGGCACGTTGACCGCGGTGATCGACTTCGGCACGTCCGGGGTCGGCGACCCGGCGTGCGACCTGGTGATCGCGTACACGATGTTCTCCGGGGAGAGCCGGGAGGCGTTCCGCGAGGCGGTGGGGCTGGACGACGCCACGTGGGCGCGGGCCCGGGGTTGGGCGCTGTGGAAGGCCCTCATCACGCTGGCCGGCGCGACCGGCCCGGAACAGGCGGACGTGCAGCGGCACGTGGTCGCGGAAGTGCTCGGCGACGCGCCGTGAGAAGGGAAGAAGGGGCGCCCCCGCGGCCGGAGGCGCCCCTTCTTGCTCGGTTCAGCGGTTGACGGTCAGGTCGCGGGCGGCGGCGTAGCGCTCCCGCACCCACGGAGTCGGCTCGGCCTCGACCGAGGTCGACGCCAGGTCCGACCACAGCGGCGGGGTGTCCGCGCCGCCGACCGCCCACGCCGCCTGCCTGGCCGCGCCGTCGGCCACGTACTCGCTCGGCGACGGCACCAGGACAGGGCAGCCGAAGACGGCGGGCGCGAGCTGCTGCACGGCGGGCATGCGCGCCCCGCCGCCGATCAGCAGCACCCGCTCGACCGGCATGCCCAGCGCGCGCAACGCGTCGATCGCGTCCGCCAGGCTGCACAGCAGGCCCTCGACCGCGGCGCGCGCCAGGTGCCCCGGGGTCATGGTGTCCAGCCGCATGCCGTGCAGCGCACCGGTGGAGTCGGGCTTGTTCGGCGTCCGCTCCCCCTCCAGGTACGGCACGAACACGAGCCCGTCGGCGCCCGCGGGCGCGCTCAGGGCCAGGTCCGACAGGTCCGCCAGGTCGACGCCCAGCACCGACGACGTGGACGTGAGCACCCGTGACGCGTTGAGGGTGCACACGAGCGGCAGGTGGCCGCCTTCCGCGTCGGCGAAGCCGTTGACGATGCCGGTGCCGTCGGCAACGGGGTTCGGCCAGCGCGCGAACGCCGTGCCGGACGTGCCGATGGACACCACCACGTCACCCGGCTGCGCCTGCACGCCGAGGGCCGCGGCCGCGTTGTCGCCCGCGCCCGCGCCGTACCGACCGCCGACCAGGTCCGCCGGGCCGACCACGCGCGGCAGCGCGACGACCTTGCCCAGGGCCAGTTCGAGCAGGTCCGGCCGGTAGTCCTCTGTGGACGGAGACCAGTAGCCGGTGCCGCTGACGTCGCTGCGGTCGGTGGTCAGCGCGTCCAGCGACGTGCCGCCGGACAGCTTCCACGTCAGCCAGTCGTGCGGCAGGCAGACCGCCGCCGTGCGGGCGACGGACTCCGGCTCGTTGGTCGCGAGCCACCGCAGCTTGGTCACCGTGAGCGAGGCGACCGGGACGCTGCCGATCGCCTCGGCCCACTCGTCCGGACCGCCCAGCTCGGCGGTGAGCTCGGCCGCCGCCCCCGCGGAACGGGTGTCGTTCCACAGCAGCGCGGGCCGGACGACCTCGCCCGCCTCGTCGAGCGTGACCATGCCGTGCTGCTGCGCGGCCACCGACACGGCGGCCACGTCGTCCAGGCCGCCCGCGTCCGCGATGGCCGTCTGGAGCGCGTCCCACCAGGCGGAGGGATGCACCTCGGTGCCCGTCGGGTGCGCCGCACGCCCTTGCCGAACAAGGGCGCCGGTGTCCGCGTCGCGCACCACAACCTTGCAGGACTGGGTGGACGAGTCGACGCCCGCGACGAGCGCCATCAGCGCGCGCCCAGCAGGTGCTCGGTCGCCAGCTGCGCCAGGCGCACGAACCCGAAGCCGCGCTCGGCGGCGGTGGACGGGTCGAAGTCCTCGCCCTTGAGGAAGTCGGCGATCGACTCGCCCTCGTTCAGGGTGGGCTCGGCCAGCTCGTACACGCCGCTGTACTTCATGGCCTCCTGCACCTCGGGGTCGGCGCGGAACGCCGCCGCCCGCTCGCGCAGGAGCTTGTAGGTGCGCATGTTGGCCGCGGCGCTCTCCCACACGCCGTCGAAGTCCTCGGTGCGCAGCGGCTTGTAGTCGAAGTGCCGGGGGCCGTCGTAACCGCCGTTCTCCAGCAGGTCGACCAGGAAGAACGCGGACAGCAGGTCGCCCTGGCCGAACACGAAGTCCTGGTCGTAGCGCGGGCCCTTCTGGCCGTTGAGGTCGATGTGGAAGAGCTTGCCCTGCCACAGCGCCTGGCCGATGCCGTGCACGAAGTTGAGGCCCGCCATCTGCTCGTGGCCGACCTCGGGGTTCACGCCGAACAGCTCGTGGTGCTCCAGCGTCGAGATGAACGCCAAGGCGTGCCCGATCGTCGGCAGCAGGATGTCGCCGCGGGGCTCGTTGGGCTTGGGCTCCAGCGCGAAGCGGAAGCCGTAGCCCTGGTCGACCGAGTACTGCGCGACCGTGTCGACGGCCTCGCGGTAGCGGTCGAGGGCGGCGGCCACGGGCTTGCCCGCGTCGACCTCGGAGCCCTCACGACCACCCCACATGACGATGGTCTGCGCGCCGAGCTCGGCCGCCAGCTCCAGGTTGCGCAGCACCTTCCGCAGCGCGAACCGGCGCACCGAGCGGTCGTTGCTGGTGAAGCCGCCGTCCTTGAACACCGGGTGGGTGAACAGGTTGGTGGTCACCATGGGCACGACCATGCCGGTCTCGTCCAACGCCGCCCGGAAGGCGGAGACCCGCTTGCCGACCTCGGCCGCGTCCGAGCCGAAGGGGAACAGGTCGTCGTCGTGGAACGTGATGCCCCACGCACCGAGCTCCGAGAGCTTGCGCACCGCCAACGGCACGTCGAGCGGGGGGCGGGTCGCGTCGCCGAACGGGTCGCGTCCCGGCCAGCCGACCGTCCACAGGCCGAAGCTGAACTTGTCCACGAGGGCACCTCCAATAAGTTTGATGCCTGAACTTATCGCACTCAGCCGCTAGTATCCAGTGGTGTCCAGACCACAGCCCGCGAGCCAGCACACCGTGCGACGGCACAACTCCGCACTGGTGCTCGACGCCATCGCCGAGGCCCCCGGGTCGTCGCGCGCCGCCGTGGCCGCCCGCACCGGACTGACCAAGGCGACCGTGTCCAGCCTCGTCGACCGGATGATCGGCGCGGGGCTCGTCGCCGAGGGCGAGGCGCAGGCCAGGTCCGGCCCGGGGCGGCGCGGCACGGCGCTGCACCTGTCCCCCACCGGGCCGCACGGGCTCGGCGTCGAGATCGGGGTCGACTACCTGGCCACGTGCCTGGTCGACCTCACCGGGCGGGTGCGGGCGCGGTGGGTGCGGCCCAGCGACAACCGCGCGTCCAGCCCGGCCCGGGTGCTGGCCAAGGTGGCGACGGCGGTGCGCACGGCGACCAGGCAGGACGTGCCGATCGGCGGGGTGGGCGTGGCCGTGCCCGGCCTGGTGGAGGTGGCGGGCGGGTCGTTGCGGCTCGCGCCGAACCTGGGCTGGCGCGAGGTCGACATCCGGGGCGAGCTGACCCGCCGGCTGGCGCTGGACGTGCCGGTGCTGGTGGGCAACGAGGCGAACCTGGCCGCGCTGGCCGAGCTGTGGCACGGGGACGTGGCGACGGACTTCCTGCACATCTCGGGTGAGATCGGCATCGGCGCGGGCATCGTCGTGGGCGGGGCGCTGTTCGAGGGCGTGTCCGGGTTCGGCGGCGAGATCGGGCACCTGTCGGTCGACCCGCGCGGGCCGGCGTGCGCGTGCGGGTCGCGGGGGTGCCTGGAGCGGCTGGCGGGGCAGGACGAGATCGTGCGCGCGGCGGGCGTGCCGGGGGTGGACGAGCTGCTGGCGCGGCTCGCGGCGGGTGACCGGACGGCCACGACGGCGGTGCGCTCGGCGGCGCGGTGGCTGGGCGTGGCGCTGTCCGGGGCGGTGAACCTGCTGGACCTGCCGACCGTGGTGCTGGGCGGGACGTACGCGCGGTTGGAGCCGTGGTTGCAGGAGCCGCTGCACGCGGAGCTGGACCGTCGCGTGGTGAGCGCCGAGTGGTCGCCCGTCCGCGTGGTCGCGTCGTCGCTGGGCGCGGAGGCCGCGATGCGCGGCGCCGCCACCACCGCCGTCCGCGCGATCCTCGCCGACCCCGACCCCTACGTGACCTCCGCCCTGTCCTGAACGCAGAACTCGGGGGTCCTGAGCGTTCGACTCGCGGGTGCTGAACGTAGGACTCTCGCGTGAGTCGAACGTTCAGGCCCCGAGAGTCGAACGCTCAGGTCCCGCGAGTTCTGCGTTCAGGTGGGACAGCAGGGCGTGGTAGGTGTGAGTTGGGTCACCCTCGACGGAGTGGATCACGTAGGGGTGACGGGCAGCGATGACGGTTTGCAGGTTGTCGTACATCGCGGACAGCTCGGCGGGGGTGGCCCGGACGGTGCCGCGCTCGGCGAAGCGGCGGATCGCGTTCTCGCGGGAGTCGTGCAGGACGACCTCGTAGTAGGGCACGCCGAGCTCGGCGGCCAGGGCGGACAGGCGGTCCAGGAACTCCGGGCGGCCCAGGAACTGGGGCACGACCACGTCGTGGCCGGACGTCAGGTGCACGCGGGCGGCGGCGATGGCGATGTCCCGCGCCAAGCGGCCCGCTTCGCCCGGGTCACCGGCGATCAGGTCGCGCACCCGGTCCACGTCCAGCGCCAGCGCGGGCGGGTGGTCCTCGGCGTAACGGCGCGCGATCGTCGACTTGCCGCATCCCGGTGGGCCGTTCAGGGCGATCAGGCGGGGCACCCCGCCGAGCCTAGCGGCGGGGGACGGTGCCCCCTGGTCACCGCCCCCGCACCACACATCCTGCCGATCACCGGTACACGCCGGGGTACACACCGCCGTGTACCGGAATCACTACGCTGTGTCCTGTGCGTTTCGGGGTTGCCGGGTCCGCTGGAGGTTCGCGACGGCGCGAACCGGCTGATAGCACCCTCCCGCCGCAAGGAACGCGTCCTGCTCGCCGTCCTGCTGCTCCGCGACGGCACACCCACCTCCGCCGACGCCCTCAGCGACGCGTTGTGGCCGGAGGCCCTGCCCCGCTCGGCCGGCGCGAACCTCAAGACCTACCTCTCCGACCTGCGCCGCCTGCTGCGCGACGGCGGAGCCGTGATCGACACCCGACCCGACGGCTACGTGCTGCGCGTCGACCGGGACGCCCTGGACGCGACCCGGTTCGAGGACCTGGTCGCCGAGGGCCGGGAAGCGTTGCGGGACAAGAGGTTCGACGTGGCCACCGAACGGCTGACCCGCGCGCTCGGCCTGTGGCGCGGCCCGGCGCTGGACGGCCTGCCGGTGCCGGAGCTCGTCCGGCCGCGCGTCACCGTGCTTGAGGAGCTGCGGCTCGCCGTGCAGGAGGACAACGTCGACGCCCGCCTGGCCCTGGGCCAGGAAGCGGAGCTGTGCGGCGAGCTGTCCGCCCTCACCGGGCAGCACCCGCTGCGGGAACGGCTGTGGGCCCAGCTCATGCTCGCCCGCTACCGCACCGGGCGGCAGGCCGAGGCGCTGGCCGCCTACCGGTCGTTGCGCGAGGCGCTGGCCGCCGAACTGGGCATCGAGCCCTCCCCCGCCGTCAAGCGCCTGCACGTGGAGATCCTGCGCGCCGACCGGGCGCTGGACCGCGCGCCGCTGCTGCCCTCCGCCGTCGTGCCGCGCCGGCCCCCGGCCGCCGTCCCCGACTTCACCGGCCGCCGCGCGGCGCTGCGGGAACTCGACCGCCAGGCGGTCCGGGCCCGGGACGACCGGGCGGGCGCGACGGTCGTCATCTCCGCCATCGCGGGCACGGCGGGCGTCGGCAAGACCGCCTTGGCCGTGTACTGGGCGGACCGGGCGCGCGAGCTGTTCCCCGACGGCCAGCTCTACGCCGACCTGCGCGGGTACGGCGCCCTGCCGCCCCGACGCCCGCTCGAAGTGCTCTCCCGCTTCCTGCACGCCCTGGGCGTGCCGCCCGAACGGGTGCCGCCGGACCTGGACGAGGCCACCGCCCTGTACCGCAGCACGCCGGCCGACCGCGCGGTGCTCGTGGTGCTGGACGACGCGGCGAGCGCCGACCAGGTCCGCCCCCTGCTGCCCGGCGGCTCCGGCTGCCTCGTCGTGGTCACCAGCCGGGACCGGATGGCGGCCTGGTGGCCCGGGAGGGCGCGGGCCGCATCGCGCTGGACGTGCTCACGCCGGCCGAGTCGGTCGAGCTGCCGGGCCGGCTGCTCGGGCCGGACCGCACCGCGGCCGAGCCGGAGGCGACCGCGGAGCTGGCCGCCCTGTGCGCGCACCTGCCGCTGGCGTTGCGCATCACCGCCGCCCACCACGCGGGCGGCCGGATCGCCGACCACGTCGCCGAGCTGCGCCGCGGCAACCGCTTCACCGCCCTGCACGCCGACGAGGACACCGCCGTGCGGGCCGCGTTCGACCTGTCCTACAGCGCGCTGCCCGCGCCGGCACGGAGGTTGTTCCGGCTGGTCGGCCTCATCCCCGGTCGGGACTTCGACGTCGAGGCGGCGGCGGCCACGGCCGACGTGCCCGTGCCGCGTGCTCGCGAGCTGCTGACCGCGTTGACCGACGCGCACCTCTTGCGCGAGGACGCGGGCCGGTTCTCGGCGCACGACCTGCTGCGCTTGTACGCGCGGGAACGAGCGGCCGCCGAGGAGACCGACGACCGGCGGGACGAGGCCGTCCGCCGCCTCTACGACTGGTACCGGGACCGGGCGCTGGCCTCGGCCGCCGTGCTGTACCCGGACATGTCCCGGCTGCCCGGACCGCCGCCGCCCGCGCTGTTCGAGCACGAGAACCAGGCGTCGGCCTGGCTGGACGCCGAACGCGCCAACCTGGTGGCCGCCGTGCTGCACGCCGCCGAGCAGCGCGCTGCGCGCCGCCCAGGCCGAGGACGAGCCGGTGGCGCAGGCCGCAGCCGAGCTGAGCCTGGCGAACCTGCGGTTCCTGCGCGCCGAGCACGCCGCCGCGATCGAGCACTCGACGCGGGCGCTGCGGCTGGCCGAGGAGGGCGGCTGGCCGGACGGCCAGGCGTCGGCGCACAACAACCTCGGCGGCATCCACCGCCAGTCCGGGCACCTCGCCGAGGCCGCCGAGCACTTCGCCCGCGCCGTCGACCTCGACCGCCGCAACGGCCTGGTCGCGGGCCGGCTCGCGGGCCTGAACAACCTGGCCATCGTGGCGTGGCAGCTGGGCAGGCTGGCCGAGTCGACCGAGTACTTCACCGAGGCGCTGCGGCTCAGCGACGACGCCCGCGCGCCGCAGGCCATCGCGCTGGCCAAGGGCAACCTCGGCGAGCTGTGGCACACGCGCGGCGACCCGGACTGGGCGACCGCGTACCTGACCGAGGCGCTGCGCATGCGCCGCGAGATCGGCGCGCGGGTGGCCGAGGAGGGCAACTTGACCACGCTCGCCGCCGTGCACAACGACCGGGGACGACTTCCTGGAGGCCGAGGCGCTGATCGGGCTGGGCCGGGCCGAGGAGGCGCTGGCCATCGCGCGCCGGGCCGGGTACCGCGTGGTCGAAGCCAAGGCGCTCACCGCGCTGGCCCGCACCGCACCCGCCGGTGCGGCCGTCCTGCACGCGCGGCAAGCCCTTGACCTGCACCGGAGCACCGGTCACCTGGCCGGGGAGGCGCACACGCTGCACCTGCTCGGCCACCTCGAACCCGAGCACGCGCGAACACACTGGCGAAGTGCGCTCGACCTGTTCACCCGAATGCAGTCTCCCGAAGCGGACGCGCTGCGGGCGCTCGTCTGACAGCCTGGACGGCACGTTTGTCGGTGCGGACAATCGTCGTGAGACTGCCAGGGGGTGGACCGGTTGCCGCGTGGAGAGCGCCCGTTGGACGTCGGTGACAGCCCGTTGCTCAGGTTTGCCGCCGACCTCCGGTCGCTGCGGGACAAAGCGGGCGGGCACAGCTACCGGCAGCTGGGCGCGCGGGCCCACTACTCGGCGACCACGCTGTCGGACGCGGCGGGTGGGCGCAAGCTGCCCACGCTCGCGGTGACGCTGGCCTACGTGCGCGCGTGCGAGGGCGACGTGGCCGAGTGGGAGGACCGGTGGCGGCAGGTCGCCGCCGAGGTGCTGCCCAGCCCCGAGGCCGGTCCCGACGAGGGCCACCCGCCGTACGCGGGCCTGGCGGCCTACGGCACCGAGGACGCCGAGTGGTTCTTCGGCCGCGACCACCTGCTGGACGAGCTGGAGCAGCGCATCGCGCACCGCCGGTTCGTCGCGGTGTTCGGCGCTTCCGGCGCGGGCAAGTCCTCGCTGCTGCGCGCCGGGCTGGTGCCGCGGGTAGGCGGCCGGGTCGTGGTCACCTCGCCCAGCGAGTCCGCCGAGCCGGACCTGGACGTCGACCTGCTGATCGTGGACCAGTTCGAAGAGGTCTTCACGCTGTGGCCGGACGCCGACCGGCGCACCGCGTACGTCGACGCCCTGCTCACCGCCCGGTGCAAGGTCGTGATCGGGGTGCGGGCCGACTTCTACGGGCACTGCGCGCAGCACCCGGCGCTGGTGGAGGCGTTGACCGACGGCCAGCTGCTGCTCGGGCCGATGGGCCCGGAGGAGCTGCGCCAGGTGATCATGCAGCCCGCCGTGAAGGCGTCGTGCACGGTGGAGACCGCGCTGGTGTCCCGGCTCATCGCGGACGCCACCGGCCAGCCGGGCGTGCTGCCGCTGATGTCGCACGCGTTGCTGGAGACCTGGCGGCGGCGGCGCGGCACCACGATGACGCTGGCCGGCTACGAGGCCGCCGGCGGAATCCAGCACGCCATCGCGCAGACCGCCGAACGCACCTACACCTCGCTGGAACGGCACCAGCGCGCGTTGGCGCGGCAGGTGTTCCTGCGGCTCACCGCCCTGGGCGACGGCACCGAGGACACCAAGCGGCGGCTGCCGCGCGCCGAGCTCGACCACGACGTGGACGTGGACGTGGTGCTCGACCGGCTCGCCCACGCCCGCCTGCTCACCCTGGACCGCGACAGCGTGGAGATCGCGCACGAGGCGCTGATCCGCTCGTGGCCGCGGCTGCGCGGCTGGCTCGCCGAGGACCGCGAGGGGCTGCGCACCATGCGCCGGCTCACCGAGGCCGCCGCCACCTGGGAGTCGCTGGGCCGCGACCCGGACGCGCTGTACCGGGGCTCGCGGCTGGACACCGCGGTGGAGTGGACGCAGCGCGACGGCGTGCGCACCAGCGCCCAGGAGCGCGACTTCCTCGCCGAGAGCCTCCAGGCGCGCGACCGGGAACGGCTGCTCGCGCACCGGCACACCCGCAGGCTGCGCCAGCTCGTGGCGCTGCTGGCGGTCCTGCTGCTGCTCGCGGGCACCGCCGTGGTGCTCGCCATCACCTCGCAGAAGGAGGCCGCGGCGGGCTGGAAGTCGTCGGCCGCCTGGTACGTGGCCAACCAGTCGCAGGGGCTGCGCAGCAGCGACCCGCAGCTCGCCGACCAGCTCGCCATCGCCGCGCACCAGCTCAACCCGAACGACGAGACGCGCAACGGCGTGCTCAGCGCCCACGCGTCGAGCGAGCTGAACGTGGCCGGCCGGGCCGCCTTCGCGTCCGCCCAGGCCCTCAGCGACCCCGACCTGCAACCGGACCCGGACCGGAAGACGCCCGTGTACGTGCTCGGGCCCGCCGACGAGACGGTGACCTCGATCGCCGTCAACGACGCGGGCCAGGCGTTCACCACCACGTTGGTGGACGGCGCGGCGAAGATCTGGGACGTCACCGACGTGACCGCCGAGGTGGTGCGCACCTTCGACTTCCCGGTGGAGCGGATCGCGTTCGACCCGGCCCGCGCCCGCACGCTGGTCACCGTGTCGGACACCGCCGCGGTCGCGGTGTGGGACTGGTCCGACCCGGCGAACCCGGTGGAGGCGGCCCGGCTGCCCGGCCACGCGCGGCCGCTGGTCGGCTTCGTCTACAGCCCGGACGGCGAGGTCGTGGTCACCTTCGACGCCATGGGCGTGGTCCGGCTGTGGGACGTGACCGACCCGAGGCTGCCGGAGCCGGTCACCGAGGTGGACACCGGCCAGGACGTCACCGCGGCGGCCCTGTCGCACGACCGCCGCACGCTGGCGCTCGGCTCGGCGAAGGGCGAGGTCCGGCTGTACGACGTGACGGACCGGTCCGAGCCGGTCGAGCTGTGGTCCGGCAAGGCGCACCGGGGCGCGGTCCAGGCGCTGGGCTTCCACCGGCTCGGCGACGCGCTCGCCACCGTGGGCACGCAGGACAAGGTGGCGCTGTGGGACGTGTCGGACCCGCGGCGCGCGGTCGAGCGGGGCCGGATCAACGGGCTCACCGAGGGCGTCTACGCGGTGGGGTTCGGCTCCACCGCGACCAACGTGGTGACGTCGAAGTCGAACGGCACCATGCGGTCCTGGGAGTTCGACTTCGACACGGCGGTGCGCGAGATGTGCGACGGCGTGACCACCCACATCACCCGCGAGGAGTGGCAGCAGTACGTGGGCGCGGTCGGCGCGCTGGAGTACAGCCGCCCGTGCAGCTGATTGGCGGGCCGACCCGCGGCGGCGGATAATCTCCGGATGACCACGCCGCGGGACGACGACCGCACCGAAGCGCTGCCGACGAGCCCGATCCCGGACGGACCGCCCGTGGTGGGTCCGCGTGGGCCGGGCGCGGTCGAGCCGTCGGTGACCGGCACGCCGGAGCGCAAGGCCGGCACCCGGGCCAAGCTGAGGCCGACGCGGATCAGCGGCACGTGGGTCGCCGTGCTGGCGTCGATCGTGGTGCTGATCGTGCTGCTGGTGTTCATCCTGCAGAACCTCACCGACGCCACGGTCCACTTCCTGGGCGCGGAGGGCACGCTGCCGCTGGGCGTGGCGCTGCTGTTCGCGGCGATCGCCGGGGCGATCCTGGTGGCCCTGGTCGGCGCAGCCCGGATAATGCAGCTGCGCCGCCAGGCCAAACGAGGGCTGCGCTAAGTCGTCCTCAGACCGAGGAACAGGACCTGCCGTTCAGCTGGAAGCCGGTGGGTGCGACGTTGCTGCCCTGCCAGCTCGCCTGGAATCCGAAGTCCACCGAGCCACCCGCTGCGATGGTCCCGTTCCAGCCCTCGTTGGTCACCGTCACGGCCGCGCCGCTCTGCGACGCCTTGCCGTTCCAACTGTTGGTGATCTGCTGGCCGTTCGCGAACGCCCAGCGCAGGCTCCACCCCGTGAGCGAGGTGGCACCCGTGTTGGTGATCCTCACCGATGCGGTGAAGCCACCTCCCCACTGGCTGGAGACCTGGTAGCGCACCGAGCAGCCGGGTGGCGGCTGGTCGGTGACCGTGGTCGTGCCAGTGGTGGTCGTGGTGGTGGTGGTCGTCGTCGTGGTCGTGCTGGTCGGCGACGAGTCCGTGGGGTGCGTGTTGGTGCTGCTGGTGCCGCCGCTCGGCTCCGCGACGAGGATGCCCCGGCCGTTAATGCCCAGGTAGACGCGGCCGTAGACGCGCGGGTCGCCGGTGATCGCCTCGCCCATGTTCCCGTACTGGTGCGCGTCGTCGTTGATGCGCACCCAGTGGCCGCCCTCGTCGTCGGACCGGTACACGCCGGTCTTGCCGTCGATGGTCAGCACCCCGTACAGGGCCGGGTAGGTCTTCTCCAGCGCGCCCTTGCCGAAACCGATGTTGACGCCCGACGTGACGCCGGCGAGCGCGCCGACCGTCCGGCCGCCGTCGGTCGAGCGGAACAGGCCGCCGTCGCCGGCCAGCCACAGGTGGCCCTCGTGACCCGGCACGGCGTGCAGCTTGCCCGCGTCGGCGGTCGCGCCGGCGGTGAACGTCGCGCCGCCGTCCGTGCTGACGTAGACCGTGTCGCCCGCCAGGCCGTAGAACCTGTTCGGGTTCACCCGGTCGGACTCGACCACCGCGCCCGCCGGGATGCCGGTGGACGGCGACCAGGAGGTGCCGAAGCCCGTCGAGTGGTGCACCGCCGCGCCGGCCGGGCTCCACACGAACCGGCTGCCGTCCGCCGCCGCCGCGACCGTGCCACCGCCGGTGACGCCGCCGGGCTCGCCGCCCGCGAACCAGTTCGCGCCACCGTCGGTGGAGAACGCCACGTGCGGCGAACCGTCCACGTTGCCGGAGCGGACCATCACCGACGGGTTCTTCTCGGCGAAGTCCATGCTGGTCGTGCTGGTGAAGTTCGGCTGCTGGAACATCATCGCCGGCACCTCGGCCAGGTCGGTGTGCCGGAAGCCGCCGATGTCACCCAGGCCGCTGATCAGCGGCGCGCCGGTGGGCGGGCTGATCAGGTCGAGCACCGCGGTCTCCTCCAGCCCCGCGGCGGTCGGCTTGATGGTGATCTGGCCGCCGGCGTCCCACTTGAGCAGGTCCGTGGTGCCGTAGACGGTCGCGCCCGTGCCGTACAGCATGCGGTTGGAGTCGAACGGGTCGATCTCCAGCGACTCGACCATCCAGCCCAGCTTGGGCGTGACCTCGGGTGGCTGCGGGTTCGCGCCCCAGCTCAGCCACGGCGAGGAGCTGATGTCCATCTTGTAGCGGAAGCTGCGGTTGGGGTAACCGGTGAAGTCCCAGGCCCGCGTCCACGTCGCGCCGCCGTCCGTGCTGCGGAAGATGATGATGTCCGGCCACCAGGAGATCTGGGTGGCGACCATCAGCGTGTTCGGGTTCTGCCGGTCGACGGTCAGGCCGCTGTAGCCGAAGTAGTCGTCCGCGCTGGTGGAGGGGACGGGGCTGATCCGCGTCCACGCGCCGGTGGCGGTGTCGTGCTTCCAGACGTCGCCCTTGCCGCCGTCGTACGGGCCGCCGGTGTCGCTGGTGGCCAGGTAGAGGAAGCCGCCCTCGGTGTCCAGCACGCCCTTGTGCGCGATGTAGCCGGTGGGCTGGCCGGCGAGCCGGGACCAGGTCGCGCCCGCGTCCGTGCTGCGGTAGACCGTGTTCTCCTTGTCGGCGACGCCGACGTAGATCGTCTTGGACGGGCTGCCCGCCGTCGAGGAGCGCGGGTCGTAGGTCACCCAGACCACGCCCTGGATGTCGTTGGCGTAGCCGTTGGCGTCGTTGGGGTCGGCGACGTAGTTGCCGGGGTTGGGGAAGCTCGCGACCGGCGACCACGTGACGCCCGCGTCGGTGCTGCGCCACAGGCCCTTGCCGCTGGGCGCGCCGAAGTAGAGGACCCGGCCGTCGTTGGGGTCGACCGACAGCCGCTCCCCCATGCCGCGGCCCGGCATGTTGCCGCCGATCTTGAACGGCAGCTCGGTGCGCTGCCAGGTCCGACCGCGGTCGGCGGAGCGCAGGATGGCGCCGTTGTCCGGGTCCCAGCTGTTGGTGTACATGCCGACGGCGGCGTAGACCTTGTCGGCGTTCCCGGGGTCGGGCGCGATGCTCGCGACACCGTTGTAGCCCCACTCGTCCCAGCCGACCCAGTCGAGCAGCGGGATCCAACGGCCGACCGCCTGGTCCCACCGGTACGCGCCGCCGATGTCGGTGCGGGCGTAGATGAGGTCCTTCTCCGCCGGGCTGAACACGATGCCGGGCACGAACCCGCCGCCCGCGATCTCCACGTTGCGCCAGTTGTGCGGCTGCGCGGGCACGGCGGCGGTGGTCGGCGCCGCGGGACTCGCCGCGGCGGTGACCAGCACGACGCCGAGCGCGGCCAGTGCCGCGGTGGTCAGGGCCAGCAGCCGCTTCATCGCTTCACTCCGCGGGCTCGGGACTGGACCGGCTCGGGCGCGGCCGAGGCGGTGGGGGCGGTGACGGCCGCCGGGGAGGTGAGGACCGGGGCGGCGGGGAGCGCGGGCCGGAGGTCGACCGGCAGCGCACGGGACGGCCGCGAGGCGTGCGGCTGCGGGGGCTGCGAGTGCGCCGGATGTCCTGCCGGGACGGCGTTTCGCACGAACTGTCCGGTTCCCCGGCGGCTCGGCTCGGCAGTGCGCACGGCAACGGCGCTGCCGAGCACCGCGAACCCGCCGATCCCTCCGCCCGGTACCGCGATTCGCGCGAAGGGTCCGGATGCCCGGTGGTCCGACCCGGCGGCCCGCGCGCCGGCGCCCGCGTGGCCCGTTGGGGCCGGGGCCGCCGGGGGCGGGGTGCGTCGGGCCATCGTGCTGCGCTCCTTTGCGCGGGGTGGGAGGAGGCGGTGGGCGAGTGGGTTTCCGCCTCCCCCCTGGCTGGTCGAAGTCAGGGGTCCTGCGTCCGGTTCATCCTGTCTGGGAGCGCTCCCAGAAGGTGCAGGATTGGACCGTAACCAGGCGCGTCGGTCAGCGGCAATGGATCAGGCTTACGCCATCCGAGTGAAGTGCGCTGAGTGATCAGATCCGGCCGTCGAACCCGTCGAAGCGGCCGTCGAATCGCTTCGAAAATGCCGCGACCCGGACCGGTGGTCCGGGTCGCGGCAGTCCTTCGGGTGAGACTCAGGCGCTCGAACGAGCCACCATCGCCGTCGGCAGGAGCAGGAACGGCGGCAGGTTCTCCTCGCCGGCCAGCTCCGCCATGAGCCGCCACGTCATGGTGCGCCCCAGCTGCTCCACGTCCTGGCGGATCGTGGTCAGCGGCGGCACCGCGGTGGAGGCGATCATCAGGTCGTCGAACCCGACCACGGCCACGTCGTCGGGCACCTTCTTGCCGTGCGCGTGCAGGGTCTGCAACGCGCCCAGCGCCATGATGTCCGCGCCGACGAAGACCGCGTCCAGGTCCGGCGCCCGTTCGAGCAGGTCGGCCATGGCGACCGCGCCGCTCTCCGGGGTGAAGTCGCCGTACGCGACGAGATCGGTGTCGAGCCGTGCCTGGCTCAGCCCGCGCTTCCAACCGGACAAACGGTCCATACCGACCGCCATGTCCCGTGGACCGGCGATGGTGGCGATCCGCTTCCGGCCCTTAGAGACCAGGTAGCGGGCCGCCTCCATGGCGCCGTTGAAGTTGTCCGAGTCCACATAGGGCACTCCACCGGCGCCGAGGGGCCTGCCGCCGACGACCGTCGGCAGGCCCGCGTCGGCCAGGGTGCGGGGCAGTGGGTCCTGGCCGTGCAGGCTGATCACCAGCACGCCGTCCACGTGGCCGCCGCAGAGGTAGTTGACCAGGTCCTGCTCGTCGCCCTCCTTGCTCATCATGAGGACGAGCTGGACCCGCTTGCCCGCGAGTTCGGCGTGCACACCGCGGAGCACGCCGGCGAAGAACGGGTCGGCCAGCACGCGGCTGCCCTGCTCCGAGACGACCAGGGCGATGCAGTTGGCCCGGCTGCCCGCGAGCGTGCGGGCCGCCTGGTTCGGGCTGTACCCGAGCTTGCCGATGGCCTGGTGCACCGCCTCGCGCGCCCTGGAGCTGACGTACGGCTCGCCGTTGATCACCCGGGAGACGGTCGACTTGGACACCCCGGCGGCGCGAGCGACCTCCTCCAGCCGGGTGTTGGGTCGTCGCGTCTTGGGTGGGTCAACGGCATCGGTCACGGAGCGACCGTCGCCGCGAGAGCGTTGCCACGGGCAACCTGCGAGTACCACATGGCGCTCATCTTAGGCGTCCGCACCTGGGTCTCGTAGTCGACATGCACGATCCCGAACCGCTTGGCGTAGCCCTCGGCCCATTCGAAGTTGTCCATGAGCGACCACGCGAAGTAACCGCGCAGGTCGACACCCGCCTCGATGGCCGCATGCGCCGCCCTGAGGTGCGACTCGATGTAACCGAGGCGCTCGGGGTCGTTGATCGATCCGTCCTCGTTGATCGAGTCGACGTACGCCGCCCCGTTCTCGGTCACGTACAGCGGGATGCTGGGGTAGTCCTGGTGCACCCGCATGAGGACCTTGAACAGGCCGTCCGGCTGCACCTCCCAGTCCATCGCGGTGCGCGGCAGGCCCCGGCTCGGGAACGACACGTGCTCCGCGCCGACCCACGGTGACCCGGTCGGGCGACGGCCGTTGTCCACGACCGGGGCTTCGGGCTCGGGGGTGTTGCTGACGAAGTGCTCTGCGTAGTAGTTCACGCCCAGCTGGTCCAGCGGCGCGGAGATGATCTCCAGGTCGTTCTCGCGGATGTGCTTGGAGAACCCGTAGGGCTCCAGGTCCTCCACGATGTCCGCCGGGTACTCGCCCTTGAACAGCGGGTCCAGGAAGATCCGGTTCTGCAGGCCGTCGAGCCGGCGCGCGGCGTCGAGGTCGCCCGGGTCGTCCGGGTTCGCCGGGATGATCGGGTACATGTTCAGCGTGATGCCGATCTTGGCGCTGGGCGCCTGCTCCCGGATCACCGAGGTGGCCAGGCCGTGCGCCAGCAGCAGGTGGTGCACCGCCGCGACGGCGGCCTCCGGCTCCTGGCGGCCGGGCGCGTGCACGCCGGCGGCGTAGCTCAGCAGCGACGAGCACCACGGCTCGTTGAGCGTGGTCCAGTTCTCCACCCGGTCGCCCAGCGCGCCGACGACCGACTCCGCGTACTCCGCGAAGCGGTACGCGGTGTCCCGGTTGGCCCAACCGCCCTCGTCCTCGAGGGTCTGCGGGAGGTCCCAGTGGTAGAGCGTGAGCCACGGGGTGATGTTGTTCTCGAGCAGCTTGTCGACCAGCCGGGAGTAGAAGTCCAGGCCGGGCTGGTTCACCGGGCCCGCGTCGGGCCGGATGCGGGGCCACGCGGTGGAGAACCGGTAGGCGTGCAACCCGAGGTCGACCATCAGCTGGACGTCTTCGTCGACGCGGTAGTAGTGGTCGGCCGCGGGATCACCCGTGTCACCGCCCACCACCGCGCCGGGGATCTTGCAGAACGTGTCCCAGATGGACGCGGTGCGACCGTCCGCGGTGGTCGCGCCTTCGATCTGGAACGCCGCGGTCGCGGCGCCCCACACGAATCCCTCGGGAAAGGAAATCGACTCCACAGCTACCCCTTCACAGCACCCTGCATGATCCCGGCGACGATCTGCCGACCGAGTACGAGGAAGACGATCAGAATCGGGACCGTGGCCATCGTGGTCCCGGCGAGCACGAGCGTTTTGTCGACGTAGTAGCCGCTCTGCAACTTCTCCAGGGCGACCTGCATCGTCGGGTTGTCCGCGTTGAGCACGATCAACGGCCAGAGGAAGTCGTTCCACGACATCATGAACGTGAAGATGCCCAGCATGGCGGCGGCCGGGCGCACCGCGGGCAGGCACACGTGCCAGAACGTGCGGATCATGCTGCACCCGTCCATGCGGGCCGCCTCGATCAGCTCGTCGGGCACGGCGTCGGCGATGTACTGGCGCATCCAGAACACGCCGAACGCGGTCACCAGGTTGGGGACGATGACCGCGCCGAGGGTGCCGGACCAGCCGTACTCCGCCATCACCATGTAGAGCGGGATGATGCCGAGCTGCGTGGGCACGGCGAGCGTGGCGACCACGAACACCATCAGCGGGCCGCGGCCCTTGAACCTCAGCTTGGCGAACGCGAACCCGGCCAACGTCGAGAGCACCACCACGGAGACCGTGACGGTGCCGGAGACGATGACGCTGTTGCCCAGCGCCTTCCAGAACGGGATGGTGTCGAGCACGCGTCCCGCGTTGACGAAGAACTGGCCACCGGGCAGCAGGGGCGCCTCGGCGGTGAACGTCGCGTCGTCGTGGCTGGCCACGAGGAACGACCAGTAGAACGGGAACGCCGATCCGAGGATGAAGGCGATCAGGATCCCGTAGACGGTGAAGCCCGGACGGCGCTCGGACAGCGAGACCGCCTTCGAGCGCCTCCGCTTCGAGGGCCTGGGCGGAGCGGCGCTCGGCGCCGGGCGATCGGTGATGGTGGCCATCACGCCTCCCCACTGGACGCGAGCCGGCGGGTGAGCAGGAAGTTGATCCCCGCGATCGCGATGATGACGATGAACAGCACCCAGGCCATCGCCGAGGCGTAGCCGAGGTCCTGGCTCTGGAAGCCGGCCTGGTACATGTAGAGCACGACCGTCTGGTACTGGTTGGTCGCACCGCCGTTGGCGCCCGCCGAGGGCGAGAACAGCAGCGGCTCGGTGAAGATCTGCAGGCCGCCGATGGTCGAGGTGACGATCACGAAGATCAGGGTGGGCCGCAGCATCGGCAGCGTGATGCTGAAGAACTGGCGCACCTTGCTCGCGCCGTCGACCCACGCGGCCTCGTACACGTCGCGCGGAATGGCCTGCATGGCGGCCAGCACGATCAGGGCGTTGTAGCCCGTCCAGCGCCAGTTGACCATGGTGGCGATGGCGACGTGGCTCCACCAGCGCTCGGCCTGCCAGTCGATCCGGTCGAAGCCGAAGAACTCGACGATGTTGTTGATCGTGCCGTACTGCACGCCGAACAGGTCGCCGAAGATGATGGTCAGGGCGACGAGGCTGGCCACGTAGGGCAGCAGCACGCCCATCCGCCAGCCGGTCCGCCCGCGCAGGGCGGTGTTGAGCAGCGCCGCCAGCAGCACCGCGATGACGACCTGAGGGAGCGTGGAGATCGCGAAGATGCTGAACGTGTTGACCATCGCGTTCCAGAACTGCGAGTCGGCCAACAGCGTGGTGTAGTTGTCGATGCCCACGAAGGGCTGTTCGTCCGCGCCCAGCTCCCACTCGAACAGCGAGATGTAGGCCGTGTAGAGCAGCGGGAACAGGCCCACCGCGGCGAACAGCACGAAGAACGGGGCGATGTAGAGGTAGGGCGAGACCTTCACGTCGAGGTTCGTGAGCCGGTAGCGCCAGCTCAGCTTGCCCGGACCGATGTCATCGTTGTCGTCGCGCCGCGGCGGGCGGGGCTCGGAGCCCCGCCCGCGCGCAACCGAAAGCTCGGTCGTCATTACTTGGCAGCCTTCTTGGCCCCATCGACGACCTTGTTCCAAGCCTCCTCAGGCGAGGTGCCCTGCTCGACCGAGGTCAGCGCCGGGGACACGACGTTGTCCTGGATCTCGCCGTCCTTCGGGCCCTTGTACTGGGCCGCCGCGACCTTGTTCGCCTGCTCGGAGAACAGCAGGCCGACCTTCTCGCCGCCGAAGTACTCGCTGGTCTGGTTGAGCAGCTCGGGGGAGATCAGCGCCTGGGTCTGGCTCGGGAAGGTGCCCTTGGCCTTGAACGCCTTGATCTGCTGCTCAGGCGCGGTCAGCCACGCGGCCAGCTTGGCGGCCTCGGCCTTGTTCTTGCCCTGCTTCGGGACGGTCAGGTACGAGCCGCCCCAGTTGCCGCCGCCGCCGGGGAACGCCGCGGTGACGGCCCACTTGCCCTTGTGCTCCGGGCCGGCGTTGCCCTCGATGACACCCAGCATCCAGGACGGGCAGGTCTTGGTGGCGAAGGCCGACTCCTTGAAGCCCTTCTGCCACTCCGGGCTCCACGCGGAGAGCTTGGCCGACTGGCCGCGCGCGACCGCGCCGGTGACCTGGTCCCAGACCTTCTTGTCGTCGTTGGTCTCGATCACGAGCTTGTCGTCGCGGTCGAAGTAGCCGGTCTCGTTCTGGTTGTGCATCGGGTTGAAGATCTGGGCGGCCGAGTCGAACCACGGCTTGTTCGTGGCCTTGACGTACTTGTCACCGGCCTCGAAGTACGAGTCCCAGGTGGCGAACAGGGCCTTGACGCCCTCGGGGTCGGACGGCAGGCCGGCGGCCTCCAGCATGTCCTTGCGGTAGCACATGGCCAGCGGACCGATGTCGGTGCCGTAGCCGATGAGCTTGTCGTCCTTGGTGGTGACCGCGTCGACCTTCCACTGCAGCCAGCGGTCCTCGCGGACGTCCTTCGGGCCGATCTCCTTGAGGTCCTCGAACTGGCCCGACTTGGCCATGACCTGGCTCAGGAAGCCCTCTTCGACGGCCTCGACGTCGGCCAGGCCGGAGCCCGCGCCCAGCTTGGTGAACAGGTTCTGGTGGTGCGGCGCGGCCTGGCCGGTCTTGCGCTGCGTGACCTTGATGTTCGGGTTCGCGGCTTCGTACTCCTTGAGGAGCTCCTCGTACCCGAACTCGTTGAAGGTCGCGATGGTCAGCTCGACCTTGCCGTCGGACGAGCCTCCGGACCCTCCCGAGCCACAGGCCGTGGCGACTGCGGCAAGCACTGCGGTGCAGGCCAGGACTTTGGCCAAGCCTGCTCGACGGTAGCGCACGAGAACTCCTCAGTTGATCGGCGGTGAACGTTCTGGGAGCGCTCCCAGGTTTTGGGGGAGTGTGGTTCGCGCCACGGAGTTGTGTCAAGCTCTCGTGTCCGCGCTGTTACCGACGTTGCGACGTTTGCCTTGCTGGACCGATTCTGCTAGCGGTGTGCGCCGTAGTCCGTTCAGGCACTGTTCGTAGACCAGTCGGACACGCTCGGTTCATCTCCGCGCCGAACGGCCCGGAAAAGATTCACGAGTCGCGAACCCACTCTCCCGGCACCAGTCTGCACCGGAAGTGTGCACATGTCCGCCATCACCCCACCGCGAGTCGCGAACCGGGGTCGGCGGAGTGGTCCGGTCGGGTTGCGCGAGTCGGCCGGCCGGGTGGTGTGCGCCGGCCGGCCGAGTGACCTCCGACCGGCCCGCGGGACGTGCTGAGACGTCCATTCAGGACCGGCCGGCCACCGGGGTGTTTCGTCACGCGCGGGGGCGCCCCGGAATATAGGGGTACCCCTCATTATCGGCGCGTTTCCGAGACGTTATCGGACGCGCCGCGCGGTGGCGGTGGGTCAGCGACCGTCCTCCAGGTCGCCCTCGGTTTCCAGGTACGCCTTTTGCAGCGCGTCCAGCGTCTCCGGTTCCGGGTGCTCCCACATACCCCGGTTGGCCGCTTCCAGCAGCCGTTCGGAGATGCCGTGCAGCGCCCAGGGGTTGGACCGCTCCAGGAAGTCCCGGTTCACCGGGTCCAGCACGTAGGTCGCCGCGAGCTGCTCGTACATCCAGTCGGCGACCACGCCGGTGGTGGCGTCGTAGCCGAACAGGTAGTCCACGGTCGCGGCGAGTTCGAACGCGCCTTTGTACCCGTGCTTGCGCATCGCGGCCAACCACCGCGGGTTCACCACGCGGGCGCGGAAGATCCGGTTCGTTTCCTCGTGCAGCGTCCGGGTGCGCACGGCATCGGGCCGCGTGCTGTCGCCGACATATGCCGCGGGCGCTTTTCCGGTCAACGCGCGGACGGTCGCGATCATCCCGCCGTGATATTGGAAGTAGTCGTCGGAATCGGCGATGTCGTGTTCCCGGGTGTCGATGTTCTTCGCCGCGACCGCGATGCGCTTGTAGGCGCTCTCCATCGCCGGGCGCGCTTCGACGCCGTCGAGTTCCCGGCCGTAGGCGTAGCCGCCCCACACCGCGTACACCTCGGCGAGATCGGCGTCGTCGCGCCAGTTCCGACTGTCGATCAACGGGAGCAGGCCGGCGCCGTACGCGCCCGGTTTGCTGCCGAAGATGCGCATTGTCGCGCGACGCGGGTCGTTGTGCTCCGCGAGGTCGGCTTGGGCGTGCGCGCGGACGTAGTTGTCCGCCGCCGACTCGTCCAGGTTCGCGACCAGTCGCACAGCGTCATCGATCAGTGCCACCACGTGCGGGAACGCATCGCGGAAGAAGCCGCTGACGCGAACCGTGACGTCGATTCGCGGTCGGTTCAACTCGTCGAGCGGGATCACTTCCAGACCGGTCACCCGGCGGGACTGGTCGTCCCATTGGGGCCGAACGCCGAGCAGCGCGAGCACCTCGGCGATGTCGTCGCCCGCGGTGCGCATGGCGCTGGTGCCCCAGACCGACAGGCCCACCGACGGCGGCCACTCCCCCGTGTCCGCGCGGTAGCGCTCCAGCAGCGACTCCGCCATGGCCTGCCCGGTCTCCCAGGCCAGCCGGGACGGCACCGCCTTGGGGTCGACCGAGTAGAAGTTGCGGCCGGTCGGCAGCACGTTCACCAGGCCGCGCAGCGGCGAGCCGCTGGGACCGGCCGGCACGTAGCCGCCGTCCAGGGCGTGCAGCACGTTGGTCAGCTCGTCGGTGGTGCGGGCCAGCCGGGGCACGACCTCCAGCGCGGCGAACTCCAGGATGCGCGCCACGTCCTCGTCGTCGGTGAGGGTCCGGGCCGCGTTCACGTCCCAATTGGCGTCTTCCATCGCTTGGACCAGCGCGCGGGCCCGTTCCTCGACGCGGTCGGTGGCGGTCCGGTCGTTGCCGGCCTCCGCCAGGCCCAGCGCCTCGCGCAGGCCGGGCAGCGCGGCGACCTCACCCGCCCACATCTGCTTGGCCTGGAGGATCGACAGCACCAGGTTGACCCTGGTCCCGCCGGTGGGAGCGTGGCCCAGGACGTGCAGGCCGTCGCGGATCTGGACGTCCTTGATCTCGCACAGCCAGCCGTCGACGTGCAGGATCAGGTCGTCGAACTCGGCGTCGTGCGGCCGGTCGGAGATGCCCAGGTCGTGGTCGAGCTTGGCGGCCTGGATGAGGGTCCAGATCTGGGCCCGGATCGCGGGCAGCTTGGCCGGGTCCATCGCGGCGATGGTGCCGTGCTCGTCCAGCAGCTGCTCCAGCCGGGCGATGTCGCCGTAGCTGTCGGCCCGGGCCATCGGCGGCACGAGGTGGTCGACCAGGGTGGCGTGCGCCCGCCGCTTCGCCTGGGTGCCCTCGCCCGGGTCGTTGACCAGGAACGGGTAGACCAGCGGCAGGTCGCCCAGCGCCGCGTCCGGCCCGCAGCCCGCGGACATGCCGACGGTCTTGCCGGGCAGCCACTCCAGGTTGCCGTGCTTGCCCACGTGCACCACGGCGTCGGCGCCGAACTCGTCCTCCAGCCACCGGTAGGCGGCCAGGTAGTGGTGGCTCGGCGGCAGGTCCGGGTCGTGGTAGATGGCGATCGGGTTCTCGCCGAAGCCGCGCGGCGGCTGCACCATGACCACGACGTTGCCCGAGCGCAGCGCCGCCAGCACGATCTCGCCGTCGGGGTCCTTCGACCGGTCCACGAACAGCTCGCCGGGCGCCTCACCCCAGTGCCGCTCCATCTCCTGGCGGGTGTCCTCGGGCAGGGTGGCGTACCACCCCCGGTAGCGGGCCGCCGGCAGCCGCACGGGGTTGCCCTCGAACTGCTCGGCGGTGAGCCAGTCGGCGTCCTGGCCGCCCGCGGCGATCAGGGCGTGAATGAGCGCGTCGCCGTCGAGGTCGGCCACGCCGGGCAGCTCGTCGCCGATGTCGTAGCCGCGCTCCCGCATCGCGGCCAGCAGCCGCACGACGCTGGCCGGGGTGTCCAGGCCGACCGCGTTGCCGATCCGGGAGTGCTTGGTCGGGTAGGCCGACAGCATCACCGCGATGCGCCGCTCGGCCGGCGGGATGTGCCGCAGCCTGCCGTGGCGCACGGCGATGCCCGCGACCCGGGACGCGCGTTCGGGGTCGGCGACGTACACGGTCAGGCCGTCCTCGTCGACCTCCTTGAACGAGAACGGCACCGTGATGATCCGGCCGTCGAACTCCGGGATCGCGACCTGGGTGGCGGTGTCCAGCGGGGACAGGCCGTCGTCGTTGTCGTCCCACGCGGCACGGCTGCCGGTCAGGCACAGGGCCTGGAGGATCGGCACGTCGAGGGCGGCCAGCGCGCCCACGTCCCACGCGTCGTCGTCGCCACCCGCGGAGGCGGTGGCGGGCTTGGTGCCGCCGGCCGCGAGCACTGTGACGACCAGGGCGTCCGCGGTGCCCAGCTGGGCCAGCAGCTCCGCCTCCGCCGTGCGCAACGAGGCGCAGTAGACCGGCAGCGGTCGGCCGCCCTTGGCCACGATCGCGTCGCACAGCGCGTGCACGAACGCCGTGTTCCCGGCCACGTGGTGGGCGCGGTAGTACAGGACCGCGATCGTCGGCCCCTCGACCTCGTCCCGCCGCTCCAGCAGGCCCCAGGTGGGCGTCGGCTCCGGCGGCGCGAAGCCGTGGCCGGTGAGCAGCACCGTGTCGGACAGGAAGTGGTGCAGCTGGGCGAGGTTCGCCGCGCCACCGTGCGCCAGGTACGCGTGCGCCTCCGCGCAGACGCCGCCGGGCACGGTCGACAGCTCCATGAGCGGCGCGTCGGGGTTCTGCTCACCGCCCAGCACCACGACCGGCAGGCCCGAGGCGAGCAGCCGGTCGAGCCCCTCCTCCCACATCCGGCGACCGCCGAGGATGCGCACGACCACCAGGTCGACGCCGTCCAGCAGTGCCGGGAGGTCGTCCGCGGCGGTGCGGGCGGGGTTGGCCAGGCGGTAGTCGGCGCCACTCGCGCGGGCGGACAGCAGGTCCGTGTCGGAGGTCGACAACAGCAGGATCACGTGCGGGCTCCATCCCTCGGGGGTCCTCGCCCCGGTCGTGGGGGACGGCGAGCGGAGTTCCTGACTCCCGGGGGCTCCCCCGGTCACAGTGGCGGGACCGCGCCGGATTCACACCGGCTTCCTCCTGCTGCTTCGCCGTTCGGAGGTCACCCTAACGGCAGTTAGCATCCAGTCCATGCCCGCGGATCGAACTCACCCGGACGCCTGCCCCGGAGCCGTCGACGTGCACCAGGCCGCCGACGGCGGTCTGGCGCGCGTGCGGGTGCCCGGCGGGACGTTGAGCGCGGCGCAGGTCGACGTGCTCCGGTCCGCCGCGATCGAGCTGGGCGACGGCGTCCTGGAGTTGACCTCGCGGGCGAACTTGCAGATCAGGGGCTTGGCGCCGGGGGCGGAGCACGAACTGGGCGCGCGGCTGCGCGACGCCGGCCTGCTGCCCTCGATGACGCACGAGCGGGTGCGCAACATCGTCGCCGCGCCGCTGGAGGACAACCAGGCGCTGGTCGACGCGATCGACGCCGCGCTGTGCGGCGTGCCGGAGCTCGCGTCCCTGCCCGGCCGGTTCCTGGTCACGGTGGGTGGCGCGGTCAGCGGCCTGGCGGGTGACATCGGGCTCGTCGGTGACGCGTTGTTCCTGGCAGGCCACGATTCAGGGCTGCGGGTGGCCGACCCGGTCGCGGCGGTGGTGACCGCCGCGCGGGTGTTCGGCGAGCTCCGCGGCGAGGCGTGGCGGCTGTCCGAAGTGGACGGCGGTGTGCGGAAGATCACGGCGGCGTTGGGCGTTCCGGGTGACGCCCGGGTCCAGCCGGGTGTGACGCCCGTCGCACCCGGCGTGCACGGTCCGGTGGTCGTGGCGGGCGTGCCGCTGGGGCGCTGGGACGCCCGGCTGCTGGCCGGCGTGCCAATGCGGCTGACGCCCTGGCGGAGCGTGGTGCTGCCGGCCGGGAGCGACACCACGGGCCTGTTCACCTCGCCGGACTCGCCGTGGCACGGGGTCAGCGCGTGCACCGGCCGGCCGGGGTGCGCGAAGTCGTTGGCCGACGTGCGCGCCGACGCCGCCCGGTGGGTCGAGACCCGGACCGCGCCGGGTCGGGCGCACTGGTCGGGCTGCGCCCGCCGGTGCGGGCGGCCGGCGGGCGACGTGGTGGAGTTCGTCGCGACCGGCGACGCCTACGAGGAGATCAGGTGACCAGCTACGTCAAGGACGGCGCGGAGATCTACCGCCGTTCCTTCGCCACCATCCGCGCCGAGGCAGACCTGGCGCGGTTCCCGCCGGACGTGGCGCGGGTGGTGGTGCGGATGATCCACGCCTGCGGGATGGTCGACCTGGTGTCGGACGTCGACTTCTCGCCGCACGTGGTGCGCGACGCGCGGGCGGCGCTGCTGGCCGGCGCGCCGATCCTGTGCGACGCGCAGATGGTCGCGGCGGGCGTGACGCGGCGTCGGCTGCCCGCTGACAACGAGGTCGTGTGCGCGTTGGGCGACCCGCGGGTGCCGGAACTGGCCGCCGAGCTGGGCAACACCCGCAGCGCGGCGGCGCTGGAGCTGTGGGGCGACAAGCTGGACGGCGCGGTGGTCGCCATCGGCAACGCGCCGACCGCGTTGTTCCACCTGCTGGACCTGATCGCGGCGGGCGCGCCCCGGCCCGCCGCCGTGCTGGGCGTGCCGGTCGGGTTCATCGGCGCGGCGGAGTCCAAGGACGCGCTGGCCGACAACGACCTGGGGTTGGAGTACCTGGTGGTGCGCGGTCGGCGGGGCGGCAGCGCCATGACGGCGGCGGCGCTCAACGCGATCGCGAGCGAGGAAGAATGACGGGCAAGCTGTACGGGGTCGGGGTGGGTCCGGGCGACCCGGAGCTGGTGACCGTCAAGGCGGCGCGGCTGATCGGCGAGGCGGACGTGGTCGTCTTCCACAGCGCGCGGCACGGTCGGAGCGTGGCGCGCCGGATCGCCGCGCCCTACCTGCGGGAGGGGCAGGTCGAGGAGCAGCTGGTCTACCCCGTCACGACCGAGGACTCCGACGACTACCAGGGCGAGATCGACGCGTTCTACGAGGAGTGCGCGGCGCGGTTGGCCGCGCACCTGGACGTCGGGCGCACGGTGGTGGTGCTGGCGGCGGGCGACCCGTTCTTCTACGGCTCCTACATGCACCTGCACAAGCGGCTGGCGCACCGGTACGAAGCCGAGGTCGTGCCCGGCGTGACGTCGGTGAGCGCGGGCGCGGCGGTGATCGGGCGGCCCCTGGTGGAGCGGGACGAGGTGCTGACCGTGCTGCCCGGCACGTTGTCGGCGGACGCGCTGGTCGAGCACCTGGCGGGCGGCGACCCGGTGGCGATCATGAAGCTGGGGCGGACGTTCCCGCAGGTGCGCGAGGCGCTGGCGCGGGCGGGCCGGCTGGACGAGGCGTGGTACGTGGAGCGGGCGACGACCGGCGCGCAGCGCACCGCGCCGCTGTCCGAAGTGGACGCCGAGGGCGTGCCGTACTTCTCCTTGGCGCTGCTGCCGAGCAAGCCCGCCCACCGGCCGGCGGGCCGGGGCGAGGTCGTGGTGGTCGGGCTCGGCCCGGCCGGGCCGGAGTGGTTGACGCCGCAGGCTCGGCGGGCGCTGGCCGAGGCGGACGACCTGGTCGGGTACGTGACCTACCTGAACCGGGTGCCGGTGAACCCGCGCCAGCGGCGGCACGCGTCGGACAACAAGGTCGAGGCCGAGCGGGCCGCGTTCGCGCTGGACCTGGCCAAGCGGGGCCGGCGGGTCGCGGTGGTGTCCTCGGGCGACCCGGGCGTGTTCGCGATGGCCAGCGCGGTGCTGGAGGTCGCGGACGAGGAGCAGTTCGCGGACGTGCCGGTGACCGTGCTGCCGGGGATGACCGCGGCGCACGCGGTGGCGAGCCGGGTCGGCGCGCCGCTGGGGCACGACTACTGCGTGGTGTCGCTGTCGGACCGGCTCAAGCCGTGGGACGTGATCGAGGAGCGGCTGGAGGCCGCGGCGCGGGCCGACCTGGTGCTGGCGATCTACAACCCGGCGTCGCGCAGCCGCACGTGGCAGGTGGACAAGGCGCGTGACGCGCTGCTGCGGCACCGCTCCCCCGACACGCCGGTGGTCGTCGGGCGGGACGTGGGCGGGCCGGAGGAGTCCGTGCGGGTGGTGCGGCTGGCCGACCTGGACTCGTCCACCGTGGACATGCGGTGCCTGCTGCTGGTCGGGTCGTCGCAGACGAAGGTCGGCGCGCGGGGCGCGGTGTTCACCCCGCGCCGCTACCCCGGGTGAGCCAGGCGACGGCCTCGGCCACCGTCTCCACCAGCGGCGCGGTCGGTGGCGGCGGCCGGCGCACGACCACGACCGGGATGCCGAGGTGACGGGCGGCGGTCAGCTTGGCCGCCGTCATCTCCCCGCCGCTGTCCTTGGTGACCAGCACCTCGACCCGGTGCTCCCGCATCAGCGCCAGCTCACCGTCCACTGTGTACGGTCCGCGGTCCAGGACGACGTGCAGGCGCGGGTTCGGCGGGTCGGGCGGGTCGACCGTGCGCGCGACGCCGCCGGTGAACGCGGCCAGCTCCTGCCGCCCGGTGGTGATGAACGCCCGGCGGCCGGCGACGAGCGCGGCGGCCTCGGCGACGCTGTCCACGTACCGCCAGCCGTCCTCGGGCGGCCAGCCGGGGCGGCGCAGGACGAGCAGCGGCGTGCCGGTCGCGGTGGTGGCGGCGAGCGCGTTGGCGGTGATGCGGTCGGCGAACGGGTGGGTGGCGTCCACGACGGCGTCCACGCGTTCGGCGCGCAGGTAGGCCACGAGGCCGTCGACACCGCCGAAGCCGCCGACGCGGACCTCCCCCACCGGCAGCTTCGGGTCCGCCACCCGGCCCGCCAGCGACGAGATCACCCGGACGCCGGTGAGCGCGGCGGCCAGCGCGCGGGCCTCGCCGGTGCCACCCAGTACCAGCACGGTCTTCACGGTTGTTGCATCCTGTCGTCGTGAGCACGAACCTGCGCTTCGGCTGGACCACCGGCGCCTGCGCCACCGCCGCGACCACGGCGGCGTACACGGCGTTGCTCACCGGCGAGTTCCCCGACCCGGTCGGGATCGTGCTGCCGAAGGGCCAGACGCCGTCGTTCGCCCTGGCGCGCGAGGAGCTGGCCGGTGACCGGGCGTTCGCCGCGATCGTCAAGGACGCGGGCGACGACCCGGACGTCACGCACCTCGCGCTGGTCGGGGCGCAGGTGCGGCACGGCGCGCCGGGCAGCGGCGTGGTGTTCGAGGCCGGGCCCGGGGTCGGCACGGTGACCAAGCCGGGCCTGCCGCTGCCGGTGGGCGAGCCGGCCATCAACCCGGTGCCGCGGCAGATGATGCGCGAGCACGTCGCGCGGGTCGCGGCCGAGCACGGCGGCACCGGTGACGTGGTCGTGTCGATCTCGGTCGAGCACGGCGAGGAGCTGGCCCGGCGGACGTGGAACCCCCGGCTGGGCGTCCTGGGCGGGCTGTCGATCCTGGGCACGACGGGGATCGTGGTGCCGTACTCGTGCTCGGCGTGGATCGACAGCATCCGGCGCGGCATCGACGTGGCGCGCGCGCAGGGCTACGAGCACGTCGCCGGGTGCACCGGCAGCACGTCGGAGAAGGTCGCGGCGGCGCTGCACGGGCTGCCGGAGGACGCGTTGCTGGACATGGGCGACTTCGCCGGCGCGGTGTTGAAGTACCTGCGCCGCCACCCCGTGCCGCGGCTGACCGTCGCGGGCGGGATCGGCAAGCTGTCCAAGCTGGCCGACGGCCACCTGGACCTGCACTCGGGGCGGTCGCAGGTCAACCTGGGTTTCCTCGCGTCCCTGGTGGACGACCCGGCGCTGGCCGGGGCGATCACGCAGGCCAACACGGCGCTCGGCGCCCTCCAGGTGTGCCAGGCGGCGGGCGTGCCGCTGGGCGACCTCGTGGCGGCGAGGGCCAAAGCCACGGCGGACGACGTGCTGCGCGGCGCGCCGGTCACCGTGGACGTGATCGTCATCGACCGCGCGGGCACCGTCGTCGGGCGCGCCTGACCTCGTCACGAGCGGCTGCGGGTGGTGGAGTACAGGTGGCTGTCGGGGAAGCCCTCGGCGGTCAGCACCCGGCCCACGACGATGACGGCGGTGCGCTTCACGCCCGCCGCGCGCACCTGGTCGGCGATGTCGGCCAGGGTGCCGCGCAGGACCAGCTCGTCGTCGCGGCTCGCGCGCGCCACCACGGCGACCGGGCAGTCCGCGCCGTAGTTCGGCAGCAGGTCGGCGACCACCTCCAGGATCCGCTGCACGGCCAGGTGCAGCACGATCGTGGCGCCGGGGCGGCCCAGCGTCAGCAGGTCCTCCCCCGGCGGCATGGCGGTGGCGCGGGCCGCGGTGCGGGTCAGGATCACCGTCTGCCCGACGCCCGGCACGGTCAGCTCCCGGTTCAGCGACGCCGCGGCGGCGGCGAACGCGGGCACGCCCGGCGTCACGTCGTAGGCGATGCCCAGCGCGTCCAGCCGGCGCATCTGCTCGGCCATCGCGCTGAACACCGACGGGTCGCCGGAGTGCAGGCGGGCCACGTCGTGGCCGGCGGCGTGCGCGGCGGCGAGCTCGGCCGTGATCTCGTCGAGGTCCAGGTTCGCGGTGTCGACCAGGCGCGCGTCGGGCGGGCAGTGCTCCAGCACCTCGGCCGGCACCAGCGCGCCCGCGTACAGGCAGACCGGCGACCCGGCGATGAGCCGCGCCGCGCGCAGGGTGAGCAGGTCGGCCGCGCCGGGCCCGGCGCCGATGAAGTGGACGGTCACGAACGCTCCTTGGTCACTAGCCACGTGGTCACGGGAAGCTGCGGGCGCCAGCCGGTGAACGTGCCGATCGCGGTCGCCCGGCTCACCTCGATCCGGCTCAGGTCACCGCCCAGCCTGCCGTGCCACCGGGTCAGCACGGCCTCCGACTCCAGCGTCACGGCGTTGGCCACCAGCCGGCCGCCGGGCTTCACCGCGTCCCAGCAGCGCTCCACCACGCCCTCGGCGGTGAGGCCGCCGCCGATGAACACCGCGTCGGGCGCCTCCAGGTCGAGCGCCCCCGGTGACGTGCCGACCACGACCTCGATGCCCGGCACGCCGAACGTCGTCGCGTTGCGCGTGATGCGGGCGGCGCGCTCGGGGTGCTGCTCCACGGCGATGGCCCGGCAGCTCGGGTGGGTGCGGCACCACTCGACGGCGATGCTGCCCGCGCCCGCGCCGACGTCCCACAGCAGCTCGCCGGGGCGCGGCGCGAGCAGCGCCAACGTCACCGCGCGCACCTCGCGCTTGGTCAGCTGACCGTCGTGCTCGAAGGAGTCGTCCGGCCGCCCCGGCGTCACCGACGCGCCGCCCGCGCCGCACTCGACCGCGAGCACGTGCAGCGGGTCGGCGTCGTCGAGCGAGTGGTGGACGCGTTCCGCGGGTCCGCCCAACTGCTCCAGCACGGTCAGCCGCGCGTCCGGGGCCAGCGCGGCGACCTCGCGCGGGTTCGCGCCGAGCACCAGCACGCGCCGTCCCGGGTGCAGGTGCGGCACGACGAGCGCGGCGGGCTTGCCCACCAGGCTCACCACCGCCACGTCGTCCAACGCCCAGCCGAGCCGCGCGCACGCCAGCGACACCGACGACGGGTGCGGCAGCACGCGGACGTGCTCCGCGCCCAGCAGCCGCACCAGGGTGGTGCCGATGCCGTGGAACATCGGGTCGCCGCTGGCCAGCACGCCCACCCGGCGGCCGGCGTGGCGCTCCAGCAGACCGGGCAGCGCGGGCACCAGCGGCGACGGCCACGGCACCCGGTCGAACCGACCCGGGACCAGGTCGAGCTGGCGCGCGCTGCCCATCAGCACCTCGCACGAGGCGATCTCGTGCCGCGACGCGGGCGGCAGGCCGTCCCAGCCGTCGGCGCCGATGCCGATGACCGTGACGCTCACACCGTGCCCAGGACGCGGGTGACGGCGATCTCGATCACCACGCGGTCCGGGTTGGGCCGGGGCGTGCGGTAGCGGTCGGCGTAGCGCCGTTCGGCGTCCCGGACCGCCTCCGGGTCCTGGCGGACCACGGCACGCCCCTCCAGAGTCGACCAACGACGACCGTCCACTTGGCACACGGCGACGTGCGCCTCACCGGCCGCGAGGATCTGCCGCGCCTTGTGCGACCCGCGCGAGGTGATGACCCGCGCGGTCGCGGTCTCCACGTCCAGCGTGACGCCGACCGGCACGACGTGCGGCGTGCCGTCCGGGCGGATCGTGGTCAGCGTGCACAGGTGGCGCTCGGTCCAGAACGCGCGGAAGTCCTCGCCCTTGCTCGACAACATGGGTGCATCATGCGGCACGCACCGGCTATCGTGGAAAACGTGACGCGCCGATTTAGCCGCCCCCGGCCGGGAGACCCGGTCGCCGGGGCCTGCGGCGTGCGCTAGTTCACGCGGTCCCGGTGGCGGACCGGCTCGGGGGACACCTCCAGCCGCTGTCCACCACCGCGAAGGGACCACCGCGATGCCCCACGACCTCAGCGACCCCACCTACGGGCCGCACGCCGTGCAACTGCTCGTCGACGAGATCCTCTCCGACCTGCCGGGTGAGCTGCGCGTGCTGCGCGACCACCCCGAGGTGTCGGTCGACGACAACTACACCGCGCTGGGCTACCCGCCCGACGCCATCACCCGGGACGCCCGCTACACGCGCTACACCGGCGAGAACCGCATGCTGCGCAGCCACACCACGGCCATGGTGCCGCCCGCCCTGCGGCTGCTCGGCACCCAGGAGGGCTGGGACGACGTGCTGCTGGCGTGCGTCGGGATGGTCTACCGCCGCGACGCGGTGGACCGCCTGCACTCCGGCACGCCGCACCAGCTCGACCTGTGGCGGATCTCCCACCACCGGGCCGACCTGGACGAGCTGATCGACGCCGTGGTCACCGCCGCCGTGCCCGGCCTGCGCTACCGGACGACGCCCGCGACCCACCCGTACACCGCCGAGGGGCGGCAGGTGGACGTGCTGGTGGACGGCCAGTGGGTGGAGGTCGCCGAGGGCGGCCTGGCGGCCCGGCACGTGCTGCGCCGGGCGTGGCTGCCCGACGACGTGCACGGCCTGGCCCTGGGCTTCGGCCTGGACCGGCTGCTCATGCTGCGCAAGGGCGTCCCGGACATCCGCCTGCTGTCCTCGGACGACCCGCGGGTGGCCGCGCAGATGCTGGACCTGACGCCGTACCGGCCGGTGTCCAGGCACCCGGCGATCACCCGGGACATCTCGGTGGCGGTCGGCGCGGACGCCGACGGGGAGACCATCGGCGACGTCGTGCGCGCCGCCGTCGGCGACCTGGTGGAGGAGGTCGCCGTGGTCGACGAGACGCCGGTGGCCGACCTGCCGCCGGTGGCGGTGGCCCGGCTCGGCGCGCGGCCGGAGCAGAAGAACGTGCTGCTGCGGCTGGTCCTGCGCCACCCGACCAGGACCCTGACCGACGAGGAGGCCAACGCCGCCCGGGACGCCGCGCACGCCGCCGTGCACGAGGGTGATCAGCCCCTGACCTCGTTGAGGTAGTTGTAGATCGTGTACCGGGTCACGCCGAGCACGCCCGCCAGGTAGTCGACCGAGTCGCGGATGAGGAACAGGCCCGCCTCGTCCAGCACCCGCACCACCTCGGACTTGTGCGCCTTCTTCATCAGCTCCACGGGCACGCCGACGGCGGTCACGGCCCGTTCGACCAGCAGGCGTTGCAGGGTGTCGACGTCGCCGGGGAACGCCTCGACCGCCGGGACCGCCGCCTCCGCGGCCCCCGGGCGGCGGTCGGGCCCCGGGTCGCTGTTGACGCACAGGCAGCCGACGGCCACGCCCTGGTCGTCGCGCAGGAACACGGTGGACGAGTGGAGCACGCGCCCGTCCGGCGCGTAGGTCTCGTAGCCCGCCAGGTCCTGGGTGGTGCCGCGGCGGACCAGGCCGAGCAGCAGGTCGGTCATCGGGCCGCCGACCTTGCGGCCGGTGAGGTCGCCCGCGATGGCGATGATCGAGTTGGGCAGGGCGCCGAGGTCGTGCAGCACGACCTCGGTGCCCGGTCCGAGCGCGGCGGCCAGGCTGTTCACCGTCGGGACCAGGGCGGTGAGCACGTCGGACGTCACCGCGGGCGCGGGTGCGGCGACGGCGACCGGCTTGCGGACCTCCTTCAGCGCGGCGGCGAACCGGGCGACCGTGTCGGGGGTGGTGGAGGCGTGCGGCGAGATCCGGACGTGCTCGGGCCGCACGGTCGCCGTCACGCCCGCCTCGGCCAGCGCCGCGCCGACCACGGACGGCGGGTGGTCGGGCAGGGTGAACGCGAGGATGCCCGCGCGGCGGTCCAGCGCGGAGACGACCTCGCCGCCGGCCGCGCGGATCACCTCCACCAGTTCGTCGGATCGTTCAACGATTCGACGCTGGATGGCCTCGACGCCGGCCACCTCGACCAGCTCCAGCGCCGCCGCCAGCGCGCCGGACGCGATCGGGCTCAGGTTCGTGATCGACCAGCCCGCCGCGCCTTCGCCGACCGGGTGGATGCCGTTGTCGAACAGGCCGGGGTCCTCGGCGCCCGTCCACCCCGACAGCACCGGGTCCAGCCGGGCCAGCGCCCGGTCGGACAACGTCATGAACCCGGTCGACCAGCCCGCCCGCAGCCACTTCTGGCCGCCGACCACCAGCACGTCGGCCACCTCCCACGGCTCGTCCACGACGCCGAAGCCCTGGATGCCGTCCACGACCAGCAACCGGTCGCCGACCACCTCCCGCAGCGCCGCCAGGTCCGCCCGGTACCCGGTGCGGAAGTCCACCGCGCTCACCGACAGCGCCACCGCCCCCGGCGTCAGCGCCGCGCGCACGACGTCGGGCGTGACGGGGCCGGGCGGCAGCCACGACACGCGCGCGGACGGCGAGCGCGCCCACGGGTAGGTGTTCGCCGGGAACTCCCCCGACGACACCAGCACCTCGCCGGTCACGCCCAGCGCCGCCTGGAACAGGCCGGTGCTGGTGTTCGGCAGCAGCGTCACGTGGTCGGTGTCGCCGCGGCACAGCCGGGCCACCGCCGCCTTCGCGCGCAGCTCCTGCCGCATCAGGTCGTCCACCGTGGACGGCCCGGCCGACACCGACGCCTCCACCAGCCGGGTGGACGCGTCCACCACGGCGAACGACGGCGGCCCGAAGCGGGCGAAGTCCAGGTACCCCTCCGGCTCGTGGAACTGGACGAGGTAGGACGACGGGATGCGCATGACCACCTAGAGCACCTTCGCGAGGAACTGCTGCGTGCGTTGCTGTCGCGGATTGTCCAGCACCTGGCCCGGCGGTCCGGCCTCGACCACCGCGCCGTCCACCAGGAACACCACCTCGTCGGCCACCTGCCGGGCGAACCCGACCTCGTGCGTGACCACGATCATGGTCATGCCGTCGCGGGCGAGGTCGGTCATCACGTCCAGCACCTCGCCGACCAGCTCCGGGTCCAGCGCCGAGGTCGGCTCGTCGAACAGCATGAGCTTCGGCCGCATCGCCAGCGCCCGCGCGATCGCCACCCGCTGCTGCTGGCCACCGGACAGCTGGTGCGGGTAGGAACCGGCCTTGTCCGCCAGCCCGACCCGGTCGAGCAGCGCGCGCGCCTCGGCCAGCGCCGTCTTCTTCGGGGTGCGCAGCACGTGCACCGGGCCTTCGGCGACGTTCTCCAGGGCCGTGCGGTGCGGGAACAGGTTGAACCGCTGGAACACCATGCCGATGCCCCGCCGCTGCCGCGCCACCTCCCGCTCGCGCAGCTCGTGCAGCCTGCCGCCGCGCGGGGTGAACCCGACCGGCTGACCGTCGACCCAGATCCGGCCCGCGTCGATCGTCTCCAGGTGGTTCACGCAGCGCAGGAACGTCGACTTGCCCGCGCCCGACGGTCCGAGCAGGCACACCACCTGGCCCGCGGCCACGGACAGGTCGATGCCCCGCAGGACCTCCGCGTGCCCGAACGACTTCCGGACCCCTACCGCCCGCACGAGGCTCACCGGGCCACCCCCTTGCCGTAGTGGCGCTCCAGGAAGTGCTGCCCCACGCTCGCCACGCTGACCACGACCATGTACCACGCGGCGGCGGCCAGCAGCGTCTCCATGATCTGGAGGTTGCGCGAGGCGATGTTGTTGGCCGCGTGGACCAGCTCCAGGAACCCGATGACCGACGCCATGGACGTGCCCTTGAGCATGTTGATGAAGTTGTTGCCGGTCGGCGGGATGATCACCCGCATGGCCTGCGGCAGCACCACCCGCCGCAACGTCGTCGCGGGCGTCATGCCGATCGCCTTGGCCGCCTCGACCTGGCCGTGGTCCACGCTGTTCAGCCCGGCGCGCACGATCTCCGCCATGTACGCGCTCTCGTTGAGCCCCAGGCCGAGCAGCGCCGCCACGAACGCGGTCACCAGGACGTTGGTCTTCTCCTCGAACAGGCCGGGGATCGAGATGGTCTCGAAGACCAGCGCCAGGTTGAACCACAGCAGGATCTGGAGCAGCACGGGCAGGCCGCGGAACAGCCACACGTACCCGGCGGCGAACCAGCGGGCGACCGGGTTGGCCGAGCGGCGCAGCAGCGCGATCAGCACGCCGAGCACGATCGCGCCCGCCTGCGCGGCCACCGCCAGCACGACGGTGTTGGCCAGGCCGCGCAGCATGATGTCGTGGGTGAAGAACCCCGGCACGGCGGCGTAGTCGATCTTCGCGCCGGCCAGGGCCCAGGCCAGTGCGCCGAGAACCGCGAGGATGACCGCGCCACCGACCCACCGGCCCCAGTGCCTCAGCGGGACGACCACCAGGTCGTCGGTGTCGCTACCGGCCATTGACGGTCGCCTTCGTGACCGCGCCCTGCTCGACGTCCCAGGCTTGGAGGATCTTGCCGTAGGTGCCGTCCTCGATGAGCGCTTGCAGCGCCTTCTGCAACGCCGCGGTCAGCTCCGGGGTGTTCTTGTTGACGCCGATGCCGTACGGGCCGCCGTTGATCGGCGCCAGGTCGACGACCTCGAAGAACTCGCCGTCACCGGCGGTCTTGGCCACGTAGACGGCGGTCGGCAGGTCGTTGAGGATGGCGGCCACCCGGCCGGTGCGCAGCTGGTTCTGGTTCTGCGTGTCGCTGTCGGTGGCGGTCACCCCGATGGGGTCGCCCGACAGGCACTGGAACTCCTTGGCGTAGGTCTCCTGGCTGGAGCCGAGGTTCACCGCGACCGACTTGCCGCACAGGTCGTCCGGGCTCTTGATGCCCGCCGGGTTGCCCTTCTGCACCATGATCGTGATGCCGGAGGTGAAGTAGTCCACGAAGTCGATGGCCTGCTGCCGCTCCGGCGTGTCGTTCATCGCGGCCATGGTCACGTCGATCCGACCCGCCTGGAGGCTCGTGATGAGCGAGCCGAACGCCATGTCCTGGTGCTCGACGGTCAGCCCGAGCTTGGCCCCGAGCGCCTTGGCCAGGTCGACCTCCGAGCCGACGGGCGTCCTGCCGTCGGCGGCGTAGAAGTTGTTCGGCGGGTTCTGGATGTTCGAGCCGACCCGCAGCTTGCCCGACTGGGCGATGGCGGTCGGCAGCGTCGCGGCGAGCGCGTCGTCCTTCGTGACCGCCCCCACGATGGCCGAGGTTGACGGCAGGCCCTCGTCGACGGGGCCGGCCGGCGGGTCCTCGGCCGGTGCACCGCACGCCACCAGGGCGAACAGGGACAGGGCGAGGGCTGCGGTCCTGCGCACGGAACACCTCCTGCATTCGGGTGAACCGAAAGCTACAACGTTATGTTGAAGGCGTCCACAACTTGTTGAAGGGAATTGTCCGGGTGTGACGGTCGTTGGTCGGGGTACAAGGGGTCAACCCCATGTCCACAGCAAGGAGGACCTATGGCCACCGTGGAGCTGACCGCGGAGAACTTCGACGAGGTTGTCGGCGGCTCCGAGATGGTCCTGGTCGACTTCTGGGCGGCCTGGTGCGGGCCGTGCCGCCAGTTCGCGCCGACCTACGAGAAGTCCGCCGAGAAGCACAGCGACATCGTGTTCGGCAAGGTCGACACCGAGGCGCAGCAGCAGCTCGCGGCCGCGTTCCAGATCCGGTCGATCCCGACCCTCATGATCGTGCGCGACGGCGTCGTGCTCTACGCGCAGCCGGGCGCGCTGCCCGAGTCGGCGCTGGAGGACCTCATCGACCAGGCTCGCAAGGTCGACATGGACGAGGTCCGCAAGCAGGTCGCCGAGCAGCAAGCCTGACCGCCGCGCCGTCGGTCCATCGCAGCGCCAGTCCATCGCAGCGTCAGTCCATCGCGGCTGTGTCGCGGGGCGGGGCCACCGGGTCCCGCTCCTCGGGCTGCCCGGCCTCGATCCGCCTGCCCCGCTCCAGCTCCGCGTCCAGCTCGGCGCCGAGCAGCAGGGCCAGGTTGGAGATCCACAGCCAGACCAGGAAGATGATCACACCGGCCAGTGAGCCGTAGGTCTTGTTGTAGGACCCGAAGTTCGCCACGTAGAACGCGAACCCCAGCGACGCGGCGACCCAGACCACCACGGTCAGCAGGCCGCCCGGCGTGATCCACAGGAAGCTGGGCTGCCGCACGTTCGGCGAGGCCCAGAACAGCAGGCCGATCGCCAGGCTCGCGAGCACGAACAGCACCGGCCACTTCGCGACGTCCCACACCGTGACGAAGGTCGAGCCGAGCCCCAGCACCTCGCCCAGCCACTCGGCCACGCCGCCGGTGAGCGTGACGCCCAGCGCGGTCAGCGCGAGCAGCACCACCACGCCGACGGTCAGGCCCAGCCGCAGCGGGATGACCTTCCAGAACGGCCTGCCCTCCTCGACGTCGTAGATCGAGTTCGACGCGCGCATGAACGCGCCCACGTACCCCGAGGCCGACCACAGCGCCGTCACCAGGCCGACGATCGCGAGCAGGCCGCTGGCCTGCGACTTCTGCAGGTTCTCGATCGCGCCCGCGACGGTGTCCTTGGCCTCGCCCGGCCCCAGCGCCTCCAGGCTGTCCACAATGGACTTGGTGGCGTCCGGGCCGAGCAGCCCCAGCAGCGCCGTCAGCAGCAGCAAGCCCGGGAACAGGGACAGCACCGCGTAATAGGTGAGGGCAGCCGCCCAGTCGGTCAGGTTGTCGTCGTTGAACTCCTTGACCGTCCGCTTGAGCACGCCCCACCACGAGCGCTTGGGCAGTTGGGTCGGAGCCTCCGGTGCGTGCGCCATGGGCGACGGGTTTCCCCCGAACACCGTGCGTACACCCTCGCGTTTTCGGGTAGTCGGAGGGCGAGTGGAGAGAGGAGACGGCCATGAGTCACGTCGCCGACACCCGTGCGGCTGACCGCGTCACCGATCGGGTCACCGGCCGCGTCACGGACCGCGCCCCCGAGCGGGAACCGTCGACCGCGGAGCTGGTGCACCGGCTGTCCGAGCAGGTGAGCAGGCTGGCGCGGGACGAGATCCGGCTGGCCGCGGCCGAGATGCGCACGAAGGGCAAGCGCGTCGGCACCGGCGCCGGGCTGCTCGGCGGCGCGGGTGTGCTGGCCTGGTTCGGCCTGATGACGGTCCTCGCGGGGCTGGTGCTGCTGCTGGCCACCGTGATGGAGGCGTGGATCGCGGCGTTCGTCGTCGCGCTGGCCGTGTTCGTCGTCGCGGGCGTGCTCGCGCTGATCGGCCGCAAGCAGCTGCAACGCGGCACCCCGCCGGTGCCGGAAGAGGCCATAGCGGGTGTCAAGCAGGACATCGCCACCGTGAGCGAGAGGGCACACCGATGAGCGGCAAGGACATCCCCACGGACCCGGAGGAGCTGCGCGCCGACGTCGAGCAGACCCGGCGGGAGCTCGGGGACACCGTGGAAGCGCTGGTGCACAAGACCGACGTGCCCGGACGGGTGAAGAACAAGGCGCACGAAGGAGTGGAACAGGTGAAGGAGACCGCTACGCGGGCCAACGCGGCGTTGTCGGCCGCGGCGGGCAAGACCACCGCCAAGGTCGGCGAGGTCGCGGACAAGGCGGGCGAGCAGGTCGGCAAGGCGGGCGCGGCGGCCGGCGCGGCCGGTGCCGCCGTCGGCGAGAAGGCCGCCGTGATCGGCGAGAAGGCGGGCGCCGTGGCGACGCAGGTCGGGCACAAGGCGAGCGAGGTCGCGGGCCAGGTCGGCGCGAAGGCCGGCGTGGTCGCCGAGCAGGTCAGCCTGAAGGCGGGTGTGGTCGCCGAGCAGGTCGGCACGAAGGCCGCGCAGGCGGTCGAGTCGCTGCCGCCACCCGTGCAGGAGCGCGTGGAGCAGGCCCGCAAGCACCCGGCGGCGGTCGCGGCCGGTGTCGCGGCGGTCGTGCTGGTGCTGTGGAAGCTCCTGAGGAGGGGGCGGTGAACGTGAACAAGCTGCTGTACCGGCCCCTCGGCATGCTGTTCGGCGTGCTCGGCGGTCTGGCCGCCAGCGCGTTGTTCGGCCAGGTGTGGAAGCTGATCACCGGCACGAAGGAGGCGCCGACCCCGACCCAGAAGGATCGGGGCTGGGGCGAGGTGCTCCTCGCCGCGTCCGTCCAGGGTGCGATCTTCGGCCTGGTGAAGGCCGCGATCGACCGGGGCGGCGCGACCGGCTACGACAAGCTCACCGGCGAGTGGCCCGGTGACACGAACAAGTACGACGACTGACGTCCTGACGGTCTAGGACGGCGGTTCGTCCTCCTTCCCGCGCCGCTCGCCCTCGTCGAGGAACTGCTCCGGGTCCACGTCGAGGTCGGGCGGCTCGGGCGTGCCCGGAGAGTGCGGCGGGTCGGGGTTGATGTGCTGGTCCGGATCGTTCGGGTCGCCCTCGAGCGGGGGTTCGGTCCTGTGCTCGGTCATGTGCTCGAAGTACCCGCCCGCCGGCGTTCAGAACCTCGGCGTCCGCTTCTCCAGGAACGCCGCCACGCCCTCCGCGTACTCCGGGCTGTGCACGGCTTCGTCGTACAGCGCGCGCACGGCGTCGTCCTCGTCGTACCGGCCGTCCGTGATGCGGTTGACGATGTGCTTCGCGCCGCGGACGCTGACCTGCGCGCGTGACGCGATGGTCTCCGAGAGCTGCGCGACCCTGGCCGCCAGGGCGTCGGCCGGGTGCACCTCGTTGACCAGGCCGATGCGCAGCGCGGTGGCGGCGTCGACGATCTCGCCGCTGAACAGGATCTGCTTGGCCCACGCCGGGCCGACCACGTCGACGAGCTGCTTGGTGGACGTGGAGTTGTAGACGATGCCGAGCTTGGCGGGCGTGATGCCGAACCGGGCGTCGTCCGCCGCCACCCGCAGGTCGCAGGCCAGCGCGATCTCGCAGCCGCCGCCGATGCAGAAGCCGGTGATGGCGGCGATGGTGGGTTTGCCGAGGGTGGCGATGGCGCGTTCGCCGTTGTGGACCGCCTCGCTGTACCTCGCCGCCCCGTCCGCGCCCTTGCGGAGGGTGGAGAACTCGCTGATGTCCGCGCCGGCCGAGAAGTGCTCACCGCCCCGGACGACCAGGACGCGCACGTCGTCGTCGCGCCGCACCTCGTCCATGAGGGCGGGCAGGGCGGACCACATGTCGTAGCTCATGGCGTTGCGCTTGGCCGGGCGGTCGATGGTCAGCGTGGCCACCGGGCCTGCGGTGTCGAGCCTCAGCGTCATCACCGGAGAGTACGATCCCGCCGGTTGTGGTGGCGCTCACAGTCCGGTAATCAGCCGGAACGCCGTGCCACCGACCCGGTCACCCCGACCACCGCTCCCCACCCCGACCCGCGCGTGTCGTCCCTCCAGCCCGCGTGAGTCGAACGCTCAGGCCGCGTGAGTCCTACGCTCACGACGCGTGAGTCCTACGTTCAGGTACCCCGAATTCAACGCTCAGGACGGCCGAGGCGTGTTCTGAGCGTTGAACTCGGGTGTTCCGAACGTAGGACTCTCGCATTCCGAACGTAGGACTCTCGCGGGGGTCAGCGGTAGGAGTTGCGGAGGTAGGTCAGGCTGAAGGTGCCGCGGTTGGCGAAGTAGACGGAGACGACGTAGGCCGGGTCCGTGGCGAGCAGGCCGCGCTGGATGTCACTGCCGTCGTTGCCGTCGTCCCATCCCCACGCGCTGTTCGCCGAGTTGTCCTTCCCGTTGTCACCGCGGAACGTGCCCCAGCTCGCGAACGTCGTCGAGCTGTTGCGCTGCGCCCACAACCCGCCCGCCGCGAACGTGTCCACCAGCCGGTAGCCCACCGATCGGTCGTTGCCACCCGACGGCACCTCGCCGGTCGCGCTCGGCACGTACACCACCCCGTCACCACCCGGGAACTCCGCGCCGTTCCACGCGTACAGCCCGTGCCCCTTCGCCTCCTGGCGCGTGGTCGGCCGGTTTCCGGACAGCCGCACGGTGCCGTCGACGCTCTCCCGCCCGGACGTGAACGTACTCCCGGCCGGCACGTACGAGTAGAAGTCGCTGTGCGCCACCGTGATCACGGCCTCCAGCTTGCCGAACGCCGTGCCGTCCTTGCGCACGGTCGCCAGCAGGCCCTCCATGTCGTTCTCGTGCGTGAACTGCTCGAACGGATCGGCGAAGTCCTCCCAGTCACGCGGGTGGTAGAAGCTGTAGACCAGGAACCAGTGCGTGGACGTCTCCACCACCGAGTAGTACGCGGCACCGGTGAGCCGCGCCAACGAGTCATCCTGCGCCTCCCAGTTGTTCAGCGTGTTCCACTCGCCGTCGAAGTCCACTGTGGACAGGTAGTCGGCGTCGTAGTCGGACGAGTCCGTGTCCTGGTAGTGCACCGGGGCCCAGTAGAACGCGAGCTCGGCGTCCGTCACGGCGTGCGCGGGGGTCGTGACGAACACCGAGAGCGCGGCCGCCGCGAACAGGGACGCGGCAAACTTGCGTGCAGGGAACATGCTCCACCTCCATCAGGGTTGCCCGTCGGAGCCAACGGGCCGCGCCGAACCCTGGGGTGAAGCGGTGGCCAACACAAGGGGTGATTCAGGTGATCGTTCGCGGTGAGGTGCGCGGGAAGCGGCCGAGCAGCTTCGGGACACCGCAGCGCGAACGCCTCAGGCGTGCTCCGGCGGGCTGATCAACGACTCCGGGATGGCCGAGTCCCCGGTGCCCCACTTGTCCAGGATGCGCGTGTACACGCCGTCCGCGATCAGCTTGTTCACCGCCGCCTGGAACGCCGGCGCGAGCGGCGAGCCCTTGGGCAGCGCGAAGCCGACGTCCAGCCGCTTGAACTCGCCCAGGAACTCGACGTTCGGCTGGTTGGCCGCCGCGTGCCGCAGCCCGTTGATCGTGCTCATCACGACGTCGATGTGGCGCTGCTGCAGCCCCAGGAAGATCGCCGCGTTCTCGGAGAAGCTCAGCACCTCGTAGTCCGGCTTCCCCGCCTCGCCGCACACGTGCTTCTCCCGCTCCAGCGTCGCCTCGAACGTCGTGCCCGCACCCGTGCCGATCTTCAACCCGCACAACGAGACCAGGCCGTCCACCCGCGCCACGCGATCGTCGTCGGCCCGCACCGCGAAACCCTGACCGTCGTTGACGTAGGTGACGAAGTCGATGGTCTTCTTCCGCGCCTCGGTCACCCCGAAGTTCCCCGTGCCGACGTCGTACTTCCCGCCGGCCAACGACGGCAGGATCGTCTCGAAGCTCGCAACCTCCCGCTCGACCCGCAGCCCCAACGTCCTCGCGACCGCCTCGGACATGTCGGCGTCCAGGCCGAGCACCGTCTTGTTGTCCTCCGCGTAGTAGGACGACGGCGGCTGCCCGCCCACCGACGACCCGAACCGCACCACACCCGCGTCACGCACAGCGGGTGGCAGCAGCGCGGAGATCGACTCGTCCTCCACCACCGCCGACAACACGTCCTCGGTCGGCCTCACGCCGGACGGGGGCGGGTCGACGGCGTCCGCGGGCAGGGCGCAGCCGGAGACCACGAGCGCGAGCACGGTGGTGAGCATCAACAGGCAACGTGCGCGCATGGGCTACCCCAAGTCCTTCTCGAACGGCAGGTGGGCGATCGTGAGCGGGTCCGCGGTCAGGTCGAACAGCGGCGCGTACCCGGTGGCCAGGTACAGCGCACGCGCCTCCGGTTGCCGCGGCCCGGTGGTCAGGTAGAGGCGGGAGTAGCCGAGGGCGAGGGCGTCGCGCTCCAGCTCCGCGAGCACCCGCCGGGCGAGGCCGCGACGGCGGTGCCGCGAGTGGGTCCAGATGCGCTTGAGCTCGGCGGTGCGCTCGTCGTGCCGCATGAACGCCCCGCCCGCCACCGCCGCGCCGTCCTCGAGCAGCAGCACCAGCGTGCCGTGCGGTGGCGCGAAGACGGACGGGTCGTACCGGGTCAGCTCGGCCCGCGCCCGGTCGCCGTAGCGGGTCACGTACTCGTGCGTCAGCTCCTGCTTCAACGGCCCGGTGGCCGGGTCCTCCCAGCGGACCCGGCGGGCGACGAGGGTGTCGGTCACGCGGTCATCCGTCCACCGCGATCTCACGCGGCTCCGGCACGGCGGCGGCGCGCTCGCGGTCGCGCTTGGCGACCTCCTCGCGCACGATCGGGATCACGTGCCGGCCGAAGTCGATCGTGTCGTTGACCATGTCGTAGCCGCGCGCGGAGAGGATGTCCACGCCGAGGTCGTAGTAGTCGAGCAGCGCCTGGGCCACGGTCTCGGGCGTGCCGACGAGCGCGTTGGAGTTGCCCGCCCCGCCGGTCGCGGCGGCGGTCGGCGTCCAGAGGGCGCGGTCGAAGCGCTCACCGCGTTCGGCGATCTCCAGCAGCCGCTGCGAGCCGGTGTTCTCCGGGTTCCGCAACGAGTGCCTGCGGGTCAGCGGGGTCACTCCCCCGGTCCGCGCCTTGATCGCGTCCACCGTCCGGTACGCCTTCTCCCAGGCCAGTTCCTCCGTCGCGCCGAGGATGGGGCGGAACGCCACCTGGATGCGCGGCAGGTCGGTGCGGCCCGCGTCCCGCGCGGCCCGGTGCACGGCCTCGATCTGCGCGGCCGTGTCGGCCAGCGGCTCGCCCCACAGGCAGAAGATGTCGGCCTCCGCGCCACCCGCCCGGTACGCGGCGGGCGACGACCCGCCGAACGACACGCGCGGCCTCGGTTGCTGCACCGGGAACACGTCGCTCACGAAGTCGGCGAACCTGTAGTGCTCGCCCTCGTGGTCGAACGGTTCCCGTGACGTCCACGCCTTCTTGACGATCCGGATGTACTCCTCGGTGCGCGAGTAGCGCTCGTCCTTGGTCAGGTAGTCGCCTTCGCGCTGCTGCTCGTGGTCCGTGCCGCCGGTGATGAAGTGCACGGTGAGCCTGCCGTCGCTGATCTGGTCCAGCGTGGCGAACGTCTTCGCGGCGAACGTCGGGTAGGACACGTTCGGCCGGTGCGCCAACAGGATCTGCAACCTGTCCAGCTCGGTGGCCACGTACGCGGCGGCCTGGGCGGGGTCGGGCGAGCCGGAGCCGTAGGCGAACAGGACCCGGTCCCAGCCGTGTTCTTCGTGCGCGCGGGCCAACCGCAGGGTGTAGTCCTTGTCGAACGCGGGTCCGCTGCGCGGGTGCGTCTCGGAACCGTCGTTGGTGCCGCCGATCCCCAGGAACTCAACAGGCACGTCAGTACCTTCCGTCAGGTGGGAGGAGACGTCGACGCGCACACGACGTTGAGGGAGACGGCGCGGGGTCGACGGGAGGAGCGGAACGCGGGCGTCAGCCCCGACAGGAGGCCGACCACACCCGACCGAGGTCGATGTGGTCGCGGGTGACCAGCCGCGTGCTTTCCACGATCCCAGTGCAACAGCGGCGCGGGTCGTCGTCAACGTCGGCGCGACCGCGTCCAGATACCGGAATCCCTTGACCTGCCTGGCCAACGCGCGCTTACGATCACCGCGCGGCGTTGAGGGACGCGGCACCCACCGTGATCCCTCCTGCTCCGGAGTTGCCGATGAGCACGTCCACCCTCTCCTCCCCTTCGCGGTCCGACGAGACCGCCGTGATCGTCCCGCTCCGCCGTCCCTGGCGCTGGGCCTCCGCCGCGCTCGTGCTGGTCGCGGTCGGTGTCGTGCTGTGGTCGGCGGCGACCAACGAGCAGTTCCAGTGGCACGTGGTGGTCCGGTACTTCGCCACCGACGCCGTGCTGCGCGGGCTGTGGCTGACGTTGTGGCTGACCGCGTTGACCGTGGCGCTGGGCTTCGCGATCGGCGGTGTGCTGGCCGTCATGCGGCTGTCCGGCAACCCGGTGCTGGCGAGCGTGAGCTGGGGCTACGTCTGGCTGTTCCGCTCGGTGCCGCTGCTGGTGCAACTGCTGTTCTGGTTCAACTTCGGCGCGCTGTACCCGGCGCTGTCCGGCGCCACCCCGGTGATCGGCCCGATGACGTCGGTGATCATCGGCCTGGTGCTGCACGAGGCCGCCTACGCCGCCGAGGTCGTGCGCGGCGGCATCCTGTCCGTGGACGCGGGCCAGGTCGAAGCGGCGGCGGCGCTGGGGCTGCGGCGGTGGCGGGTGCTGCGGCGGATCGTGCTGCCGCAGGCGATGCGGTCGATCGTGCCGGCGGCGGGCAACCTGCTCATCGGCACGTTGAAGGGCACGTCGATCGTGAGCGTGCTCGCCGTGCAGGACCTGCTGTACTCGGTCCAGCTGATCTACAACCGCAACTACCTGATCATCCCGTTGTTGCTGGTCGCGACCGTGTGGTACGTCATCGTCACGAGTCTGCTCAGCGTCGGCCAGCACTACGTCGAGCGCTACTACGGGCGGGGCACGCGATGAGCGTCGTCGTGCTGGTGGGTGCCGGGCCGCGGGCGTCCGGCATCCTGGAACGGTTGGGCGCAAACGCTTCCGGGCTGTTCGACGGGCCGTTGGAGGTGCACCTGGTCGACCCGTTCGCGGCCGGCGCGGGGCGGGTGTGGCGGCACGAGCAGTCGCCGTTGCTGCGGATGAACTCCATGGCGGAGGACGTCACCATGTTCACCGACTCGTCGGTGACGTGCGCGGGCCCGATCCGGCCGGGGCCGTCGCTGGCGCAGTGGGCGGAGTCGTGCCTGACGGGCGTGGAGCTGGAGCCGGGCGTCCGGGCGGAGCTGGAGGCGATGCGGCCCACGTCGTTCCCGAGCAGGCGGGTGCAGAGCGCGTACCTGAGGTGGTTCCACGAGCGGGCGGTGTCGTCGTTGCCCGGTGGCAGTTCGGTGACGACGCACGCGACGAAGGTCGTGCGGATCACCGGATCACCGCAGGTGCGGCAGCGGGTGTGGCTCGCGGACCGCGCCGAGCCGCTGGTGGCCGACGTGGTCGTGCTCGTGCAGGGGCACCTGGACACCGTCGTCGCGGACGAGCACCGGGAACTCGCCGACCACGCCGCCGCGCACGGGCTCACGTACCTGCCGCCGGACTACACGGCAGACGTCGACCTGTCGGTGGTGCCGGCGGGTGAGGACGTCGTGGTGCGGGGCGTGGGGTTGGCGTTCGTGGACCTCGCCGTGCTGCTGGGCGAGGGGCGGGGCGGTCGGTTCGTGCGGGACGACGGCGTGCTGCGGTACGTCCCGTCCGGCCGTGAACCGCGCCTGCACGTCGGTTCCCGCCGCGGCACGCCGTACCACTCCAAGACCGGCTACCGGCTGCGCGGGGAGCCGCCTGGGCCACCGCGGTTCTTCGTCGCGGCGGAACTGCTGGCACGGCCGGGCGCGCTCGACTTCCGGCGCGACGTGTGGCCGTTGATGGCCAAGGAGATCGCGTACGGGCACTACCGCGAGCTGTTCACCGGGCACCCGACGCGGGTGCGCGAGCCGTGGGACGCGTTCTCGGCGCGGTTCGCCGAGCTGGACTGGTACAGCGACGGGATGCGGGAGTTGGAGCGCGCGGCGGTGTCGGAGGCGGACCGCATCGACTTCGAGCGGCTGGACCGCCCCATCGACGGGCTGGAGTTCTCCACGTCCGAGGCGTTCCAGGAGTTCCTGCGGGCCCACGTGGCCGCGGACGTGGCCCGGCGCTCGGACCAGGCGTTCAGCGCCGACCTGGGCGCGTTCCTGGCGCTGCTCGGCGTGTACGGCCAGTTCGCGGTGCTGTCCGCGTCCGGGCGGTTGCGCGGCGACGACGGGTGGTGGCACGGGTTCTTCAGCTCCATCGCGAGCGGACCGCCGCCGGACCGCCTGGAGGAGCTGCTGGCGCTGTCCCGCGCGGGGGTGGTGCGGTTCCTGGGAGCGGACACGTGGGTGCGCGCGGAGGACGGGGTGTTCCTCGCCGGCAGTGCGAGCGTGCCGTCGCACGTCGTGCGGGCGACCGGCCTGATCGAGGCGCGGCTGCCCGTGCACACACTGGCGCACACCGCCGACCCGTTGCTGAGGTCGATGGCGGCGGCCGGTGACGTGACCGACGTCGACGGCCTGGTGCTCGTGGACCCGTCCGACAGCCGAATCGTGGACGCCACGGGCACGCCGCACGCTCGGCGCTTCGCCGTCGGCCCCTACACGACCCGCAAGGCGTACGCGGCGTTCGCCCGACCCGGCACCAACGCGCCGAACTTCCGGCAGAGCGACGAGGTCGCGCGGGACGTCCTGCGCTTCCTCGCCGCCGCGGCCGGCGGTGCGGACGAGTCGGTGGCCTGAGCGGGCGGACGGCGGACCAGCCCGCTTCCTCGTGCTCGTCGGCGGTGACCGCGACCGATCCGTCCTCCTCGTCCCCGCAACGCGGCACTGGCCCGGCGCACCGCGGTGCGCCGGGCCAGTGCCGCCTCGGAGGTGCGGGATTCAGCCCGTCCTGGGCAGTCCCGCCGGGTTGATCTCGCTCTTCTCCACGGCCTCGCCCTTCAGGCCCCACCGGTCGAGCACCTCGGCGTACTTGCCGCTCGCGATCAGGTGGTCGATCGCCTCGGCGACCGGCTCCACCAGGCCGCTGCCCTTCTTGGTGGTCGCGGCGATCTTGCCCGCGAGCGAACCGCCGCCGGAGAACGTGCCGATCACCTCGGTCTTGCCGGACGTGGCCACGTGGTAGGCGGAGGTGGGGTTCGGGCCCAGGTAGGCGTCGATCCGGCCGGACTCCAGCGCCAGGTAGTAGTCCGACGGGTTCTGGAAGTACTTGACGTCCGTCGCGGGCAGGCCCTTGGCCTGGTTGGCCTTGCTCCAGTCGACCAGGATCTTCTCCTGGTTCGTGCCGGACCCGACCGCGATGACCTTGCCCGCCACGTCCTCGGGCCCGGCGACGCGCCACGTGCCGCCCTTCTTCGCTTCGAACGCCAGGGTGTCGAGCCGGTAGGTGGCGAAGTCGTACTTCTCCTTGCGCTCCTCGGTGACGGTGATGTTGGACAGGCCCAGCGGGTAGGCGCCGCTGTCGAGGTTGAGGAACAGGTTCTCCCAGGACGTGCTCTCCAATCGCGGTTCCAGCCCGAGGACACCCGCGATCAGCACCGCGATGTCGGTCTCCACGCCGATCGGGGTCTTGTCGTCGGTGGCGTAGAAGCGCAGCGGCGGCGCGGTGTTCACCGATCCGCCTATGACGAGCTCGCCGGTCCGGCGGATCTCCTCGGGCACCTTGGCCGCGATGGACTCCACCCTGTCGGCCGTCACGCGCTGCTGGTCCGGGCCGAGGTTCACGGTCCTGCCGCCGGCGACCACCTGCTCCTCGGGCGTCCCACCGGCGGCTCCGCAGGCGACCAGGGACACGGCGGCGATGACGGCGGCGGCTGTTTTGATCAGGGACAACGGTTCTCCCGGGTCTGGTCAGAGCACTTTGGACAGGAACGCGCGGGTGCGCGGGTGCTGCGGGTCGTCCAGGACTTGCGCGGGCGAGCCCTGCTCGACCACGACGCCGCCGTCCATGAAGACCACGGTGTCCGCCACGTCGCGGGCGAACCCGATCTCGTGCGTGACGATGATCATCGTGGTGCCGCTGCGGGCGAGGTCGCGGATCACGTCGAGCACCTCGCCGACCAGCTCCGGGTCCAGCGCGGAGGTCGGCTCGTCGAACAGCAGCACCTTCGGTTCCAGCGCCAGGGCGCGGGCGATCGCGACGCGCTGCTGCTGGCCGCCGGACAGGTGCCGGGGGTAGGCGGACTCCTTGTCGGACAGGCCGACGCGGTCCAGCAGCCGACGGGCCTGAGCGCGTGCCTCGGCCGGCGACGTGCGGCGCGTCGACACCGGGGCCTCCACGATGTTCTCCAGCACGGTCAGGTGCGGGAACAGGTTGAAGTTCTGGAACACGAAGCCGACGTGCGCGCGTTGCCGGAGCACGTCGCGTTCCCGCAGCTCGTACAGCTTGTCGCCGCGACGGCGGTAGCCGATCAGGTCGCCGTCGATGCCGACCAGGCCGCGGTCGGTCTTCTCCAGGTGGTTGATCGTGCGCAGCAGCGTGGACTTGCCCGAGCCGGACGGCCCCAGCACGACCACCACCTCGCCCGCGCCGACCTGGAGGTCGACGCCCCGGAGCACCTCGTTGTCGCCGAAACTCTTGTGGACGCCGCGGACGTCCACCATCACCTCGCCCATTTCCACCCGTCCTCGTTCCTGGTCGTGCCCTTGGCGTAGTGCTTCTCGACGTAGTGCTGGACGATCGACAGCAAGGTGGTCAGCGCGATGTACCACGCGGTGGCGACCATGAGCAGCGCGACCACCCGCGCGTTGCGGCCGTAGATGACCTGGACCTGGTAGAACAGCTCGCCGATGGCCACCACGGAGACCACGGACGTGCCCTTGAAGAGGCTGATCACCTCGTTGGTGGCGTTCGGCAGGATCGAGCGCATGGCCTGCGGCAGCACGATCCGGCGCAGTTGGCGGCTCCTCGGGATGCCGAGCGCGGCGGCGGCTTCGAGCTGGCCGTGGTCCACCGAGATGACCCCGGACCGCACGATCTCCGCCGCGTACGCCGCCTGGTGCAGCGCGAGCCCCAGCACGGCCGCGCCCATCGGGCTGATCAGGTCCTTGGTCGGGAAGCCGAAGAACGTCGGGCCGAACGGGATGCCGAAGTTCAGCTCCTCGTAGAGGTAGGAGATGTTGAACCAGAACAGCAGTTGCACTATCAGGGGGATCGAGCGGAAGGCCCAGACGTAGGTCCAGCTCACGGCGGCCAGGAAACGACTGCGGGACAGCCTCATCAAGGCCAGCACGATGCCGAGGGCGAAGCCGATGACCGTGCCGTACAGCGTCAACTCCACCGTGACCACGACCGCGTCCAGGATCGATCGGGCGGTGACGAAGCGGGCGAACGTGGCCCAGTCCCAGCCGGGGTTGGTCGCCAGGCCGTGGACGAACTGCCCCACCAGCACCACCACGACCGCGATCCCCACCCACCGCCACGGGTGGCGGGCGGCGACGACCTTCGGTGCCGGTGAGTCGAGGGCACGCGGGCGTGGTCGCGCGGACACGCTCATGGCGGAGTCCTTCCGGGGATGGGTGAGGGCGCTGCGGTGCGGAGAACCGCTGGGGGCCACTGCGATGGGGCCGCCGCCGGGGGTGGCGGAAACGTAGCCACTGCTTCGGCGGGCGAACAAGGACGCCCACGTGCTGAACCACTGTGGTGGGGTGGTTGACAAATCGGCGTCGTCACCCGAACCGACGAGTGCGGGGGGCGGCGGTTCCGGTCCACTGAGGAATGTCGTATGCCGACGGATGCGGCGGGAGGGGTGGACGCGCGCGGGGGACGTTGTGGGGTGGCGGCAGTGCCGGGCGGCGGTGCCGCGCTGTGGTTCGGGGCGGTGGTGAGCCGCCGCACGCGGATGACCACAGGCGGATGACCGCAGGCGGCAGGGTCCGGGGATTCCGTCCCGGGTGGTGATCTGCCGGGCGGCAGGCTCCGGCAGTCGGCGGTTACTGCTCGGGGAACATCCGGGCCATGCCCGGCGGCGGGGTGAAGGGGTGCCAGCGGTGGGGGCGTTGGGAGAGACGGTCGGCGATCAGCCAGAGGACGGTGGCGTTGTAGCCGTAGCCCAGGTGGCTCGAGTTGACCGCGACGTTCTGCTGGCGTGCGCCCGGTGTCGAGATGCACGTCTGCCAGGCGACGATGCCGTCCGACTTCGAGTAGACCGAGGTCGACGGCACCGGGAACGGTGGGCGGGTGTGTTCGGGCGGTGGCATGGCGGCGCCCGAGACGTAGAACCGCGCCAGCAGTTGGTAGACCGGGTTGACCCTGGTCTGACGCAGGTCCGTCATGGCGTACGGGCTGCCCAGGGTGATCACCTGGCGGACCGTGCCCGGGTGGTCGCGGGCCAGTTCGCGGGCGAAGATGCCGCCCAGCGACCAGCCCACGACGCTCACCTTGCCGCCCACGGCGAGTTCCCGCAGCAGGTCGCGCATGCCGCGCACGACCCCGACCGACGGGCCGATGTTCAGCCCGAGGCCCCAGCCGTGGACGTCGTAGCCCAGGCCGGTGAGGAACTTGCGCAGCGTCGCGGTCGACGCGTCGGTCGCACCGAGGCCCGGCAACACCAGGACGGTGTGGCCGTCGCCGCTCGGAGCCGCCCGCAGCAGTGAACGGGTGGCCGCGAACTGGCCGATGCCGACAGCGGTGCGGGTCGGTTCGGTCAGGTACCAGAGCAGACCCGGCGCGGAACCCGGCTCGGTGACCGACTCCGACGGCAACTCCGGCGTTGGCCGCGACTCCGACTGCGGCCCCGTAGCCGGCTGTCGACGCAGGTCAGGGTGATCCGGTGGGACGTGCGGCAGTGCTGACATGGCCCCTCCCCGCTCCGCGTCGAGCGCGAACCCCAGGTGACCATGATGTTTCGTGGCGGTTGATTGCGCCAGTACCGGTAAGTCTCGATTCTTGCGGGGTCACCTCCCTGGACCAGTGGGACGACGCGGGCTTACGGTCGGTCGATGGACCGGATGAGCGCCATGGACGCGGGTTTCTTCTTCGTCGAGGACGAGAACGTGCCCATGCACGTCGGGTCGGTCCTGGTGTTCGAGGGACCGGCACCGTCGTACGGGGACGTGGTGCGCCTGTTCGCGGCCAAGCTGGGCACCGTGCCGCGGTACCGGCAGCGGGTGAAGGCGCTCCCGCTGCACGTCGGCCGCCCGGTGTGGGTGGACGACGAGCACTTCCAGATCCTGTACCACGTCCGGCACACCGCCGTGCCGGCACCGGGCGCGGACGACCAGCTCCGCAACCTCGCCGGACGCCTGTTCGCCCAGCGCCTGGACCTGGCCAAGCCCCTGTGGGAGGTCTGGCTGGTGGAGGGCCTGGAAGACGGTCGGTGGGCGATCATCTCCAAGGTCCACCACTGCCTGATCGACGGCGTCGCGGGCAGCGACCTCATGCAGGTGCTGCTGGACTGGCGCGAGGACTCGCCCCTGCCCGAACCGGCGCGCTGGCAGCCCGCCACCAGCCCGTCGACCTTGGACCTGGTCGTGGACGGCGTGCGTGACGCGGTGCTGACACCGGTCACGCACCTGGCCAAGTTCCCGGCGCTGGCCAAGCGGTTGCGCAGCGGCACGGAGGTGCTGGACTTCGGCCGGGCCGTGCTGCGCAGCCTGCCGACGACGGCCCGCCGGCTCGCCGCCGGCACCCCGAAGACCTTGAACGGGCCGATCGGGCCGCACCGGCGGTGGGTGTGGGCCAAGGCCGACCTGGCCGAGATCAAGGCCGTCCGCCGCGTCACCGGCGGCACGGTGAACGACGTGATCCTCGCGGCGGTGACGCGAGGTTTCCGCGACCTGCTCGCCAAGCGCGACGACCTTGCCGACGGTCAGGTGGTGCGCAGCATGGTGCCGGTGTCGATGCGCTCCTCCGCCGAGCGCGGCGTGCTGAACAACCGGGTCAGTGCCGTGTTGGTGAACCTCCCTGTCAGTGAGCCGGACCCGTTGACGCGGCTCGCGTCGATCCGGGAACAGATGGACGACCTCAAGAGCAGTCGGCAGGCGGCGGGTGCGGACGTGCTCACGAACCTGTCGAACTTCGCCGCCCCCACGTTGCTGGCGCTGGGCTCGCGCACCGCCATGCGCTTCCCGCAGCAGTTGTTGCAGACGGTCACGACGAACGTGCCCGGTCCGCGCATCCCGTTGTTCATGCTGGGCAAGCGGCTGTGCGAGATCTACCCGTACGTGCCGATCGCCAGCACCCTGCGCGTCAGTGTCGGCATCTTCTCCTATCTCGGCCAGATCACCTTCGGCATCAACGCGGACTTCGACGGCGTGCCGGACGTCCAGGTGCTCGCCGACGGCATCCGCGCGGGCTTCGACGAACTGATCACCTCGACCGCGAGCTGAGGTGGTCGGCCGCCACCGCGCCGGCCAACTCGGCCGCCTCGGCCGCCACCTCCCCGATCCTGGTCAGAGCCCGGGGCTCGATGTAGAGCTCCACGTCCTGACCGATCTTGAACACCACCGCACCTCCTCCCGGCTCGACTTCGTAGTTGATCCACACATCACCCGGCACCTGCGCCCACAGGTGCACCTGAGCCCGACCCATCACGCCCTCCGATCTGCGCCTCTGCTACGATCGTGCCAACCTCCTCTAATATTAGCAAGTAGCACTACTCGATCGGGTGATAGATCATGGCAACGTCGCCGTCCGTAGCCGGCTGGGAACTGGGTCTGCGCCTGCGGGAGCGCCGCGAACTCATGGACATAACCGCCGTGTCGGCCGGGAAGGCCATCGGCACCAGCCAGTCCTACATCTCGGGCATCGAGAACGGGAAGCTCAAGATCAACGCGGCCAAGCTGGCCGAACTCGCCGGCGTACTGGAGTTCGACGAGGCGGAGGTCGAGGAGCTGCAAGCGCTTCGCGAAGCGGCGGGCAAGCGCGCCTGGTGGAACCCTTACTCAGCCATGTTCAGCGCGGAAGTGCTGCGCTACTTCGGGTTCGAAGCCGGCGCGGAGAGCATGCGGACGTACTGCGCGGGGCTGATCAACGGCCTGCTGCAGACCGAGTCCTACGCGATGGCGGTCATGCACGGGGGCGGACCCAGCATCCGGCTGGCCGAGGCCAACCGCCGGGTGGAGGTACGCATGAAGAGGCAGCAACGGCTGTACGGCGACGACCCGCTGCAACTCACTGCGCTCATCACCGAAGCGGCGCTACGGCAGCACGTCGGCGGGCGCGAGGTGATGGCCGCGCAACTCCAGGACCTGGCGAACCGCATCGAGGAGCTGCCGGACACCCTGGACGTGCGGATCATCCCGTTCACCGCCGACTACTTCAACGCGCTCGGCGGATCGAGCTTCCACATGCTCGACTTCAACAGCAGGTTGCCCGAGTTGATCTGGCAGGAGACCATCACCTCGACCGATCTGATTGATCAACCCATGCGGATGCGCGAGTACAATCTGGCGTACAACCAAGCGATGAGCTACGCGCTCGATCGGAGCGAGTCGCTCGCGATGATCAAGCAGGCCGCCAAGGAGTTCGCATGACGCGCCCGTCGGATCGCACCGGTTGGTACAAGTCGAGCTTCAGCACGGACAACCCGTCGTGCGTCGAGGTCCGGTTCGTGCCCGACGCGATCGACGTCCGCGACTCCAAGAACCCCACCGGGCCGGTGCTGTCGTTCCCCCGCTCCGCGTGGAGCAAGTTCCTCAACCGCTGAGGCGGTCGATCTCGGCGACGACGTGGCGCACGTGCTCGGGCACGCGCGCCCGCAGGTCGTCGGGCCAGGTCTCCTCGTCGTAGCGGTACCCCAGGTACAGCTCCTTGGCGTGCGCCAACACCGGCCGGTGCGCCGCGGGCAGCCGCGCGAGGGCCCAGTCGGCGGCGGCGGACTTCGACCTGATCGCGCCGGTCGCGACGGTGGTCCACACGCGGGCCAGGATGAGCACGACGTTGCGGGTGTCGTGGTCCAGGTCGGCCACCAGGCCCGGCACCCCCGCCACGCTCGCCCGCACCACGTCGGCGTGCGGGACGGGGTCCAGGACTTCCGCCGGTGGCGGGCCGGACAGCGGGTGGTCCCCGGCCAGCGCCGTGGTGACCAGCAGGGCCAGGTCCGGCATCGGCTCGGGCACCGGGACCGCGCCGGCCTCGAACTCCGCGCGCAGCCACTCGCCGTACAGGAAGTCGGCGGTCGGGGGGAACCGCCACGGGCGGACCTCCGGCTGCGCCACCACGACCAGTTCGACCGGGCGGGAGCCGGGGAGCGCCAGCAGGCCGGCCAGCAGGGCCCGCCGTCGCACGTCCTCCGCCGGCTGCCGCGTGACGACGAGGAAGTCCAGGTCACTGGCCGGTTTCAGGCCGTCCAGCACGGCCGAGCCGTGGAGGTAGACGCCGATCGGGTCGAGCACGTCGCGGGTCAGCTCCACGACCTCCCGGATCGGGTCCACCCGTCAGCCCCGCGCCGCCAGCCAGTCCTTGAGCCGGGACGCCACCAGGTCCGGCACCTCCAGCTGCGGCACGTGACCGACGCCCTCCAGCACGTCGAAGCGCCACGACGGGTTGCGCCGAGCCGCTTCACGCGCCGAGGCGATCGGCACCAAGCGGTCCTTGTCGCCCGACATCAGGTACACCGGCACGCGCACCCTGCTCATCGCCGTGTAGTACCGGCGCGCGGTGGCACCGGTCCACACGACCGACCGCGCCGCCGCCAGGAACGCCTCGTCCAGGCCCGGGACCTCGGCGCGCTGCTCCAGCAGCGACATCGACGCCAGGACGACCTCCTCCGGCACCGACTTCGCGTTCGCGCACACCAGGTTCAGCACCCGCTTGACCTGCCGCCGCGTCGACACCCCGGCCCGCGACTTCGCCAGGAACCACTGCCCCAGCCCCGGCACGGCGTACATCGCGAACGCCGCCGCCACCTGCGGGTCCGGGCGGACCCCGAACGGCATCGGCACGGCCGGGTCCAGCAGCCCCAGCGCCGTCACCGAGGTCGGGCGGCGGGCCGCGTGCAGGATCGCGATCATCCCGCCCATCGAGTTGCCGACGAGCACCACCGGCTCGCCGACCACCTCGGCCAGGAACCGCTCCAGCAGCCGCGCGTTCGCGGGCACCGTCGTGGACCGCCCCTCGGGGTGGGTGAGGCCGAACCCGGCCAGGTCGACGGCCAGCACGCGGTACCGGTCGACCAGGTGCGGCGCGAGCAGGCACCAGTTGAGGTGCGAGCCGCCCAGGCCGTGCACGAGCACCATCGGCGGGCCCTCGCCGCCGAAGTCGACGTAGTGCACCGGAGCGCCGTCCAGGTCGACGTGCCGGCTCGTCCCGCCCCAGTGGTCGAGTGTGGTCATACCGGTCAGTATGTCCCGGACGGGTGGCCGTGCAGACCGGGGCCCTCGATCCGCACGCCGCGAGGGACGCCGCCGAGGCGTCGTAGGACGCGGCGACCAGCTCGGCGGTGTGCCCGAAGTCGAGCGCACCACGGGCTGCGCGGGCGGTCCGGGCAGGGAGACGACCGCCACCGCGCCGAACGGCAGCGCCGGCTCGGCGGAGTCGGGCGTGCCGCCGAGGCCGAGCGCGACCACCTCGGCCGATCCCGTGGCGGGGAACAGGGTGCGTCTTGTGCTGCCGCAGCGCCCTGGCCCGGGAGAGCAGGCCGCCGGGGATCACGCGGGCTCGGGTCCTGTGCCGCCGGATCGCGGCCGGCCGCCTCGAACGCACCCGCCGGGTCGAGCACGAGCAGCGAGCCGTCGACCGAGCCGGACGGTCTCATCGCTACCCCGGCACGGAGTCACCTAGTGTGGTGAACATGATCGTGTGGATCAACGGCGCGTTCGGCGCGGGCAAGACGACCCTGGCCGAGGAGCTGCGCCGCCGGCTGCCGGACGCGCTGTCGTTCGACCCGGAGCACATCGGCCTCCTGCTCCGCATGTCCGCGCCACCGCCGCCGACCGGTGACTTCCAGGACCTGCCGGCGTGGCGGAGGACGACCGCCGAGTTCGCCGCCACCCTGCACCGCGAGTACGGGCAGCACGTGATCACGCCGATGACCCTGGTCGACCGGGCTTATCGGGAGGAGGTCTTCGACCACCTCGCCGCCGCCGGCGTCCCGCTGCTGCACGTGTTCCTCGACGTGCCCGCCGACGAACTGCGCCGCCGCATCAACGACCAGGTCCTGGACCCCTACAACCCGGACGCCGACGCCCAGGCCCGCACCTTCCGCCTCCGCAACGTCGACCGCTGCGTCGCCGCCCGGACCACCCTGCCGCCGGACACGCTCGTGCTGCCCGGCGACCGGCACACGCCCGAGCAGCTGGCCGACCAGGTCCTGGCCGCGCTGTCCGGCTGATCAGGACGCCGCGCGGCTCACCACGCCGAGAGTCCCAGCGTCCCCTCGGGATCGAGCCCGTGGCGCAGCAGTTGCGCCGCTTCGGCCGATCCCGTGCGCTTCGCCGTCGACAACCACACCAGCTCGTCCTTGGCGGCCACGTCGCCGCGCAGGACGCGCGCCCTGAGCTCGGCCACCCGTCCCTGACGAGCCAGGATCTCGGCGAGACGGCGGCAGGCGTTCACGTGCCCGGTGTCGGCCAGTTCGGTGCGCGGCCGCACGTCGCCCTGCTCCGCCAGCAGGTTGAGCAGCCGCCAGTTGCCGTACTCGTAACCGCTGGCCGCCAGCTCGCGCAACTCGTCGACCATCTCGTGCTCCGCGAGGAAGTTCGCCAGCCGGTACCGCGCCTCCGGCGGGTTGTAGCTCTCGACGGACTGGCTCGGCGCCAGGGGCAGCGCCGGTCGGGTCAGCAGGTCGGTGCGGTAGCGGGTCGAACGCAGGTCGCCCGCGTCGCTCAGGGGTTGGAGGACCGCTTCGGCGTGCTCGGGGAAGTCGTACTGCCACAGCAGCAGTGCCTGGTGCCGCTGATCCGCCACCGGTCCCCGCGAGGCCAACCACCGCGCGCGTCCGGCTTCGCCGCGGCGCGCGAGCAGGTCGATCAACTGCGCTTGGGCGTGACGCGCGCACAGATCGCCGAGCAGGCACCGGGTGTCGACGTGCTCGAAGTGCTCCAGCGCCTGGACCAGGCCGTGCCGGGCCATGACCGCCACCATGTGCAGGTGCGCCGCCGCGTCGCCCTGCGCCAGCGCGTGCAGAGCCCGGTCGACGTCGCCCTGGCGCTCCAGCAGTTGGGCGAGCTTGAGCCTGACGATCCCCTGACCGGACTGCTCCAGGGTCGACCGGGTCCGGGTCGTGCTCTAGAACGACGGCGGCCCGGCGGTGATGCGGTCGCGGACGGCGCTGACGGTGGTTTCCCAGTCGGATTCGATCCACCAGGTGGCACCCGCGTCGGCCCACTCGGTCACGTCGGTCGCCCTGCCCTCGGCGATCACGTCGAAGCCGTCCCACGGCAGGCCCAGCGAGGTGCGCAGCGAACGGGCCTGTGCCACGACCTCGGCCAGTTCCGCCGGGGTTTCCGGGCCGCGAGCTCCACCTTCGGCGATCACGTTGGGCAGCAGGCCGTCCCACGACACGGCGCGCCGCATCGACACGGGACGGTCGAACGCGCCCACGACCCACACCGGGACGCGGGGCCGTTGCACGGGTGGTGGGGGCGGGAAGAAGTCGGTTTCCCGCACCTCGTAGCGGCGGCCCTCGAACGAGAACGGTTGGCCGCGCATCAGGCCGTCGTACACGGCCAGACCTTCGTCCAGCAGCAGCGCCCGCTCGGCGCGGCCGGTGTCGCGTTCGAACGCGGTCCAGCCCGGGTGCAGCGCGCCCAAGCCGACCGACAGCTGCACCCGCCCGCCCGACAACCGGTCCAGCGTGGCCGCCTTCGACGCCACGTCCCACGGCTTGAACCGGGGCAGCGGCGTCAGCATCGTGCCCAGCCGCACCGACGACGTGCGCATCGCCGCCGCCGTCAGCGCCACCCACGCGTCGACACCCCACACCGCCTCGGCCAGGAACACGCCGTCCCAGCCGCACTCCTCCGCCAACGCCGCGCACGACGCCACGTCCGGCGCGTCGAAGAACGGCAGCACGATCCCGCAACGCATGCGGGCAGCGTCCCACACCGCGTCACGTCACGGCGGCGAACCGGGACGCGGTCCACGTGCCGAGCGCGATCTCCGCCGTGATGCCGGGACCGAACCCCGCGATGACGCCCCGCGCGCCGGGCCGCGCGCCACCGTCGGCGAACAGCCGCTCCAGGGCGTCGAAGATGACGGCGCTGGCCACGTTGCCGCGCTCGGTGAGCGTGGTCCTGCTGTAGCGGAACGTCTCCGGCGGCAGCCGCAGGTGCTTGCCCAGGTCGTCCAGGATGCGCGGCCCGCCCGCGTGCACGATGTAGAAGTCGAGCCCCGCGATGTCCCAGCCGTGCGGCTCGGCCATGTCGCGCATGGCGGGCGCGAGCACGGACATCGTGCCGGGCACCCGCTTGTCCAGCAGGAAGTGGAAACCGGTGTCGCGGACCTCGTAGGCGATCCAGTTCTCCGTGTCGGGCACCAGCCGCGAGCTGTTCCGCTCCACCGACACGCCCTCGCCGCCCTCGCCGCGCATCACGGCCGCCGCCACCGCGTCGCCGAACAGCCCGTTGGACAGCAGGTTGCCGACGGCGCGGTCGGTCGGCTGGTAGAGCAGCGAGCAGAACTCGCACGCCACGATCAGCACGTTCGACCGCGGGTAGGCGGTGCAGAAGTCGTGCGCGCGGTTGATCGCCGCGCCTCCGGCGGCGCATCCCAGCTGGGCGATCGGGAGCTGGCGGGTGGACGACCGGAACCCCATCGTGTTGATCAGCCAGGCCGTCATCGACGGCATCATGAACCCGGTGCACGAGACGTACACGATCAGGTCGATGTCGGCGGCGGTCAGGTCGGCGTGGCCCAGCGCCCGCCGCACCACGTCGGGCACCCGCGACTTGGCCTCCTTCTCGTAGAGGGCGTTGCGCACGGTGAAGCCGGGGTGCTTGAGGGTGTCCTCGATCGGCTGGACGATGTGCCTGGTCTGGACGCCGGTGTTGCCGATCAGCCGCAGCGCGAGGTCGAGCTGCGGGTGGTCGCGGTGCAGCGCCCGGGCCAGCTCCAGGGTCTGCTCGCGGGTGATGAGGTGTTCGGGGACCGCGACGGCGGGCCGGCACAGCGTGGCCACGGCTCTCCTCACCACGTGACCGGCAGGGCGAGCGGGTACCGCCAGATCGAGACGGTGTTCCACCGCACCTCCGAGGCGGGCACGGCCAGCCGCAGGCCCGGGAACCGCGCGAGCAGCCCGCCGACGGCCTCCTGGAGCACCATGCGGGCCAGGTGGGCGCCCACGCAGTGGTGCCCGCCGTGGCCGAACGTCAGGTGCGGCGGTGCGTCGCGGCGGTCGAAGTCGAGCTCGTCGGGCCGGTCGTAGGCCAGCTCGTCGCGGTTGGCGGTCAGGTAGGACACGTGGACCGCGTCACCGGCCTTGATCGTCACGCCGCCCAGCTCGACGTCCTCCAGGGCGACGCGCGGGATGCCGACGCCCTGCCGGAACGGGATGAACCGCAGCAGCTCCTCGACCGCCCGCGGCACCGCCTCCGGCTCGGCGCGCAGCCGAGCCAGGTGCCGGGGGTGGGTGAGCAGCGTGAACGTGATGTCGCCGATCTCGTAGGTCGTGGTGTCGTGGCCGGTGACCGCGAGGAGCATGGCCAGCACGGACAGCTCCGCGTCGGCGAGCACGTCGTCCCCCGTGCGGGCGGTGGCCAGGGCGCTGATCAGGTCGTCGCCGGGGTCGCGGCGGCGGGCGGCGGTGAGCCGGTCGAAGTAGGCGCGCATGCCGGCCTTGGCCTCGGCGGCGGCGGTCCGGTCGGCGGCGCTCATCGACATCATGGCCGCCGCCCACTCCCGCACCCGCGGCCGGTCCGGCTCGGGGATCTCCAGCAGCTCGCAGATCGTCATCAGGGGCAGCCGGTCGGCCAGGTGCTCGACCACGTCGGCGGGCCGGCCGTGCTCGACCATGGTGTCGAGCAGGGCGTGGACGGTCCGGCGCGTCCACGGTCGCAGCGCCTCGACCTGGGGCGTGGTGAACGCCTTGGCGACCAGCCTGCGGACCCGGTTGAGGGCGGGCGGGTCCATCAGGTTGATCGCCTCGCGCTGCGCGATGGGCGCCGGGGTGATGCGCGGGAAGTCGCGCCCGATCAGCGCGGCCCGGCTGAACCGCCGGTCGGAGGTGACCACCCGGACGTCGTCGTAGCGCGTCACCAGCCACGCCTCGCCCTCCCCGTACGGCATGCGGACCTTGGCGACCGGCGCCTGCTCCCGCATCCGGGTCAGGAACGGGTCGGGCTCCAGGGCCTCGTCGTGCCGGAAGGGGCAGCTCGGCGCGGACTCCCGGTCACGCGCTCGGACGTTCACCACGGACGTTCCCCTCTGGACGGCGAAGCGGTTCCCTTCCATCACACACGTCGCCGCGCCGTCCCGCCCCCGCCGGCGGGCCGGTTCATCAGTTGTCGCGGTTCTCCCACCGGTTCGTGACCGGTGGCCGGGCGCTCCTTGACTCTCCAAGCCGCCGCGCTCCACTCGTTCAGGCGCTCAAACGCCCTCCATGGGGCCCAGGTCCGGGAGGCCACCGCCGCGCACAGTAGAACCAGTCGAGCCGGGGTCTCAGAAGATGGGCGTGAAGACGCACTCGAACCCGTACTCGCGGCCCGGTCGGGTGGTGGCGGCCATCCAGTACTCGCCGGGGCGGACCACACCGCCCATGTAGGAGTTGAGGTCGGCGCTGGAGTCGGCGTAGCCCACGCTGGTGTCCGGCGGGTTGTGCGACCCGACGAGCAGCCTGATCCGGGCCGTCCGCCCGCCGACGAAGAACACGGCCACGTAGCCGAACGCCTTCGCGTGGTAGACGGTGTCCAGCGCGGCTTGGAAGCGCGGTTGGCCGACCCCGACCGACGTCGCCCGCGCCTCCAGCGACCGCAGCGCGCCGTCGGTCCGCTCGGCCAGCCCGTGCAGCCGCGCGTACCGCTCCTCGTCGTCGACCAGCTTGCCCAGCAGGCCGGTCAGCCGCTCGACGCGGCCCTCCAGTTCCCGCACCCTGGCGTGCAGCGCTTCGTCCTTGGCTCCGAACACGTCCTCACCCCTCTCGACGCGGGACGTTACGAACCGTTCGGCTCCCTACCGGTCCCAAGTACCCGGCGGGGTGACGGCGCCCAGGTCGTGGTGACCGCCGCCCACACGAGCGGTGACCAGGCGAGGTCGCCGGTGTCTTCCCACCGGGTGGCGGCGGCGCGTTGCCAGTCGTTGAGCGCGGTCACCGGGTCGGGCGCGCGGTGCGCGGCGTCGATCGCCAGCACGGTCGGCGCGAGCACCGGGGTGGGCGGGAAGCCGGGGACGAGTCGGCGCAGCCCCTCGTCGGTCGGCACCGTCCACCGCGTCGCCGTCACATGCTCCGCGCCGCCGTGCACCATGGCCGTGACCAGGCCGGACGGTTCGGCGAACCGGACGTCGCCGCCGCTCTCGCACGCCACCAGGGCCACGCGGGCGGGGATGCGCCACGGGCGCACGGGGCCGGCGCGGTGGCCCAGCACGATGTCGGCGGCGGTCAGGGGTCGGTGCCCGCCGATCGGCGCGGCGCGGCCCTCGGTGTCGGCGGTGCAGGACAGGTGCAGGCGCGCGTCCAGGCCGTGGCCGCCGGTGGTCACGTGGCCGACGTAGAGCAGGCGCGCGGCGGTGGCCAGGGCTCGTTCGAGGTGGTCGCGGTCGACGTCGTCACGGCGCGTGCCGCCGAGCGCCGCCAGGTCCGCCGGGCCGAGGACCGGGCCGAAGCCGGAGTGGGCCGCGAACCCCGGCACGACGGGGTCCAGCACGGCCACGACCGTCCCTTGTGGATCGAACGGGCTGACGCGGCGTGCGGTGGCGTTGCCCACGGTCGCCGGCGGCAGCACGGAGATGGTGGTGTCGTGGACCGCCCGCAGCCCGTCGTCGATCCGCAGCGCCTCCCAGGGCACCAAGGCGGTCGAGGGGGACGGTTGGACGCGCAGGTGGGGCCTGATCCCCTGGCTGAGGAACGAGTTCAGCTCCACCGCGAGCCGGTGCGGGATCAGCGCCCGCGCCATCCTGGTCGCCAGGTCCCGTTCGCGGTCGTGGTCCACGAGCGGGCCGTGGGTGAGCGCGCGGCGCAGGGCGTGGTCGGCGGTCTCCCCCGGCAACGGCGACGGCACCGCTTCGGCCCACTCGGCCAGCGCGGCGTGCACGAGGTCGCGCGGCACGACCACCACGCGCGGTTCGGCCGGTTCGTGCTCCCAGCGCCACGAGACGTACAGGTCGCCCGCGTCCACGAGCTTGAGCTGGACGGTCACCACGACGCCACCGCCCGGTCCGATCGGACGGGGAAGCCGTAGCGGCGCTCGGCCAGGTCGATCCAGGCGTCCAGGGCGGTCGGCACGGCGGGGTCGAGGCGGACCCTCGGCGGCAGGTCGAAGCCGGAGGCGGGGTCCGCGCCGGTGGCGAGGCCGGCGGCGGCGTAGGGCAGGTGGGCCTCGACCTCCGGCGGCGCGGGCAGCGCCACCAGCTCACCGCGTTCGACCTGGGCGGCGCCTTCCGCGTGCAGGGACACCGAGCCCGCGACGTGGTCGACGTACTCGGCGGCCAGGGCCACGTCCTGCACCGCCCGGATCGCCAGGAACGCCGAGCGGGTGGCGGGCGCGGAGGCCAGCGCCACCCAGCGCTCCCGCAGCGGGCCGTGCGGGAACCGCTGCCGCACGGCCTCCGCCGCCAGCGCGGCGGGCAGCGCGAGGTCCAGCGCCCGGTGGCCGAGCCGCTGTCGTTCGTCCCCGGTGACCGCCGCGGCCCGGCGGACCAGGGCGTCCGCGCGCCACCACGCCATGCCCAGCACGACGTGCCACAGCCCGGCCGCCTCGCACACCTCCGCCGCCCGCGCGTAGCAGGTCTCGGCCTCGGCGAAGTCCTGCGCCGCCTCGAACGCCGATCCCCGCACCTGGTGCACGGCCACCTCCTGGAGCGGGGACGTGGTGCCCAGCAGCGCGAGCGCCCGGTCCGCCAGCGCCAGCGCCTCCCGCGGCCGACCGCGCAGCACCGCGACCGCCGCCCGACCGTGCAGGCACACCGCCCGCCGGTGGGGGTCGTCGGTGATCAGGGAGTCCGCCTCGTCGTACAGGGCGTCGGCGCGGTCGGCGTCCGAGGACAGGTAGGCCAGGCGCGCGGAGCTGAGCAGGGCGGTGACCTCCCCCGGGACGTCGCCGGTGGCGGCGCTCAGGTCGCGGGCCAGGGCGAGGTGCTCGGCGGCCCCGGCCAGGTCGCCGGTCGCGCTGGTGACCTCGGCCAGCGTCAGGTGCACGGACGCGGCCAGCTCGGGCGCGGCGGAGTAGGCGAGGTCCAACGCCCTCCCCGCCTCGTCGGCCGCTTCGGCGAACCAGCCGCCGGTGGCGAGCACGCGGGCGCGCACGGCTCGGACGGTGGCCTCGTACGACTCGCCGTCGTCGGCCGCCGTGACGACGTCGAGGGCGTCGTCCAGGTCGGTCAGCGCTTCGGGCAGCCGGGTCTGCGCCTGGCGTGCCGCCGCACGGGACACCAACGCGTTCACCAGCACGGTGGCGGACCCGTACGCGTCACCGACCTGGCTCAACGCCTCCCGTGCCGCTTCGATCGCCTCGGTGCTCCACCGCACGGCGTCGTCCGGCTGGTCGGCGACGCCCGCGAGGTTGCCCGCGACACCGGCCCGGCACACGACGGCCTCGACGTCTTCGGGGTCGTCCCGGTCGTCCGCGTCGAGGGTTTCCCGGTACGCGGCGTCGAAGGCCGACCTGGCGGCGGCACGGTCGCCCGCCTCCAGCAGCGCCACGCCCGCGGCGTTCAGCTCCACGAACCGCCGCCACCGGGGGCCGAGCGGTTGCCGGCCCGGGTTGTCGGACAGCGTCCGGTACATCGCCGCGCGCTGCTCGTCACCCGCCTCGTCGGCGAGGAGCGCAAGGCTCCCGTACAGGTTCTCCAGGTACTCGGGCGCGTGCTGCGCGGCCAGGTCGACGGCGTGCGTGGCGTCCGCCTCGGCCTCCGCGAGCCGGCCGGCCGCCATCAGCAGGCCCACCCGGGTGGTCCGGAGCACCACCTCGGCCACCGGGTCGGCGTCGACCAACGCGCTCTCGACGTCCCGCCACGCCTCGTCCCACCGGTCCAGCCAGGGCAGCAGGTCGGCCCGAGCGGCGAGGGCGATGACCCGGAGCCGCCCCTCCCCCACCGCGACCGCCTCGGTCAGCAGGTCCACGGCCCGCTGCTGATCATCGGACACGTGCGCCAGGTTCACCAGGACGTGCGCGCGGTCGTGCGGTGGCGCCGCGGCCAAGGCCGCTCCGAGCGTCGCACGGGCACCGGCCACGTCACCGGCCGCGGCGAGCCGCACGCCCTCGTCGTTCAGCGCCGACCAGTCGTTCACCGCGCCGTCCGCTCGGTGAGGGTCGCGGTCGGCGAAGTGGTCCTGGCGCGGGCGTAGGCGATGATCGCCGCGCGGCGCGGCCCGGCGGAGGGGTCCGGCGCGGTCGGTTCGGCGAAGTCCGGCGCGTAGACGACCAGCTCGCGCCGGTCCGGCGGCAGCAGCAGCACAGCCGCCGACACCGGCGCGGACCCGGTGAGCCGACCCACCTCGTCAACGCCGTCCAATGCCACCTCGACATCGCCGAACCGGGCCGCCAACCGGGCTCCCGGCCTCGGTCCGGGCACGACGGAGACCTCCACCGCCGTCCGGCCCTGCCGCCGCACGACGGCCCACGCGGCGGGCGCGGCGGCGTCCACCGCGCCGTGCGGCACCAGAGACCAGTCCACAGTGGACGAGCCGGACAAGGCGGAGATCCCGTCGCCGCCGCCGAAACCCCCGGCGGCCAACGCGTAGCCCGCCTGGTCGGCCACCTCGGCGGCCGGCAGGACCACCCCGTAGTCCTCGGCCAGCGCGGCGACGCGCTCGGCCAACGCGGCCAGGGCGGGATCGGGCGCGTCGAGCGGCACGACCGACGCCAGCGCCCGTTCCACCGCGTCCGGGTCGTCCAGCAGGTGCTCCACAGCGGACAGCTCGACGGCCAGCTCCGCGTGCAGCACGGCGGTGTCCAGCGCGGGCACGCCGGCCGTCACCGACGCGGGCCACCACGCGTTCGCCCAGTTCAGCTGCGCCGCCCGCCGGCACGCGTCGCGGACGCGCCACCCACCGGGGCCGGACTCCGCCACATCCGGGTCGTCCACCTCGGGGGAACCGCCGAGGATCGCGTCCGCCGCGTCCCCGTAGATCTCCCACAGCCACTCGGCCGCACGGTCGACGTCGTGCACGCGCGCGGCGGGCAGGGGCGTGTCGGCCAGGACGTCCCAGGCCAGCAGCGCGCCCGAGCACTCCAGCAGCGCCACCACCTCGGGCGACGTGGGCCAGTCGCCGACGACGACCTCGGAACCGCGGGTCACCCTCATGCCACCGCCTCCCGCTCCAGCACCGAGCGCAACCGGTCGCGCTGGTCCAGGATCACCGACCGCAGCACGCCGTCGAGCACGTCCCACACCTGGTCGAACGCCACCGCGTCGTGCCGCAGCTCGCGGCCGTGCACGCGCGCCCACAGCCGCCGCAGGTACGCCTCCCGCACGCCGCGCACGTCCGCGCGGACCTCCGGCGGCACGGCCGACGGCATCCGCAGCACGCGGTGCACGTACGCCTCGCGCTCCCACCTCGACCGCAGCCGGGCCGCGGCCGACCCCGGCTCGCCCGCCGGCGGACCCGCGAGGCCCGCGGACGCGTCCCGGCCCAGGACCACGACCAGCCGGCTCTCCTCGTCGGCGAGCTGCCACGGCCCGGCCGACCGGGCGATCTCCCGCCGCACCAACGTCGGCACGTCCGCCAGCCCGGCCCGCTGCGCCGCGTTGGTCAACGGCGCGAACAGGCGCTCCAGGATCGACCGGTCGAACGGCCGGGGCAGGTTCGCCTTCGACGCGGCACGCCCCAGCTCGGGCCGCACGGGCACGTCGCGCGAGGTCAACCCGTGCGCCAGCGCCACGCCCGGCCGGTGCAGCCCCGCCGCGCCCGCGGTGCCGGCCAGGCCCGCGACCAGCGCGGCGAACAGGGCCCGGTCGGGTGCGGCGGCGCAGGTGGCCAGGAACGGGGACGTCGCCACCGCCGTCCCCGCCACCGGGCCGGGCGCGGCCCACGCGGAGGCCAGCAACCCGGTCAGCTCGTCGGCGTTCGCCGGGTCGGTGACGTAGTCGCGCAGCGCGGCGGCCGTCGGCCCCTCGCGACCGTGGACCTCCTCCAGCACGTCGGCGGCGACGTCCGTGGCGTCCGGGCCGGGTTCGCCGTGCGCCGTGGCCAGCTCGAAGCAGCGCTGGAAGTAGAGGTCCTGCGGGTTGCCGTCGGTGATCCAGCGCCGGCGGCGCTCCTTCTTCAGCACCGTGAACCAGCTCGCGGTCGCGGCCAGCACCGGACCCGCGTCGACGATCCGGGACACCAGCGCGTCGGCGTGCTCCGCGGCGATGGCGCCCGCCGCGAACTCCGGGTTGAGCACGGGCCGCAGCACGAGCGGGTCGAGGATCAGCTTCACCGTGCGGGTCAGCGGGCGGCCCGCCGCGTTGCTCAGCGGCGCGACCGCGTCGCCCAGCCCGGCCCAGGCCCGCGCCACCAGCGCGCCCCGCGGCAGCGTCGTCGGCACGGCTCGGGCGGTGCTCACCGCGCCGAGCCTAGTCGAACCCGATCACCGCTGGTGGCGGACTCGCGCACCGCGTTCCTGGGACCGGTAGGCGGCCCTCGGGCCCGAGGCTTGCCCCGTCACGACCGAACGGGGGAACCGATGTACCAGACACCACCGCAGTACCCGCCGGTGACGCCCTACGAGACCGGGCGGACCATCCGCTTCCGCGTCCCGCTGCTGTTGCCGTTGCTGCCACTCATCCTGTTCGCGGCGCTGTTCTTCGGCGGGTCCTACGCGCTCTCGCCGGAGCCGGAGGTCGAGATGCAGGCCGGGTTCGCGTTCGCCGAGGTCGACGGGCGGGACGTGGTGCTCGCGCCCTACTCGCGGCACGGCGTGCGCGGCATGTTCCAGATGATGACGCAGGACCTGTTCCAGGTGCGGCTCGCGGCTACCGACCCGGCGTCCGGCGAGGTGCTGTGGGACACGCAGCTGTCGGACGGGCTGGCCTGGGAGGCGTCGGTGCTGGCCGCCGGTCAGCGCTACGCCTACCTGGCCACCGACTCCGGGCTCGTCGTGGTCGCGCTGGCCGACGGCTCCGTGGTCGCCGAGGGCGCGGAGGTCCAAGGGCTCGGCGACGCGTTCGCCGCCGTGCGGACCGCCTACGCGTACGACCAGGACGGCCGCCGCGTGATGGCCATGACCGCCACCGGAGGGGTGTTGGCGGTCGGGCTGGACGAGGTGGTGGCCACGCCGGTCGACACGTCGACCGCCGCCGCCTGGTCCGGCCGGCTCTCGGTGCAGCACGGCCCCGGCGCGCCGGCCAAGGCCACCGGCGACGAGGCGACCTTGAACGCCGGTGCCGAGCGGATCGCGCTGCGGCAGGCGCCGGATGGCGCGCCGGGCAGCGTGCTGGTCCGCGTCACGGCCGCCCAGCGGGAGCTCCCGGTGGGCGGGACCGCGTTCCTCGGCGCGCGGCTGGTGGTCGACGGCGTGACCGCGGTCGCCGCGGCCACCGGGCACGTGCTGGTCGAGCACCAGCGCTCGGTGAACGACCCCGGCGTGGCGCTGAGCCTGGTGTCCCTGGCCACCGGGCAGGTCACGGCCACCTTGGCGGTCGACGCCCGGGTGGACCGCGCCCTGGGCGGGCCCGACGGCGTGACGGCGGTCGCGGCGGGCGACCTGCTCGCGGCGGCCCGTGGCGACGGCCGGGTCGTGCCCCTCAACGTCGGGCTGACGGACTTCTTCGGCTTCCACCGCTGACACCTCGCTCGAAAGGACAAGATCATGAAGGTGTTCTCCTGGCTCGGCCTCACCGCCGGACTGGCCCTCACGGCGGCCTGGGTCGCGGGCGGGCTGGCGGGCGACGACGTGTCCGCCTGGCTGAACGGCTGGCTGGTCGGCCCGTTCGTCCTCCTGTTCGCCGTGCCCACCCTGTTCTCGACGAGCAGGCTGTTCGCCGGCGGTTACGCGGCCCTGACCGGCGGCGTGCCCAAGGAGTTCCGCGACGCGCCGATCGGCATGGGCACGGTCGTGGGCGTGGCGCGGACCGGCCTGACCGTCAACGACCAGCCCCAGCTCGACATCCGGTTCCAGGTCGACACCGCGGACGGCCGCACGTTCCCGGCCACCGCGCGGCAGGTCGTCGACATCACCGAGCTGTCCCTCGTGCAGCCGGGCGCGATCCTGCCGGTCCGCTACCTGTCCGACGGCCGCGCGGTGCTCGCCACCGACGCGCCGCCGCACGAGCTCCAAGCCGCCCTCGACCGCGTGCACGTGGCCAAGGGCATCCTGACGCCGCACCAGCTGCGCATCACCGAGGAGGGCGTCGAGACCAGCGCCGTCGTGCTGGACATGGTCCCGACCGGGCAGACCTCCGACGGCCGGACCGCGTTGCGGCTGAGCCTGCGCGTGACCCGCCCGGACGGCACCACGTTCGACGTGACGCAGGAGAAGAAGCTGCCGCCGATGTCGATCCCGCAGGTGCAGCGCGGCATGGTGGTCAAGGCGATGTACCTGCCCGAGGACGAGTCGGACGTCGCGGTCCTCACCAAGCTGATCCCGTGACGGCGGCGCCGGCGGGCGGACCGGCGTTGACCCGGTCGGCCCAGTCGGCCGGGTCGGGGTGCCCGAACGCGCCCCGGCGGGCAGGGCACAATGGCTCGCTGTGACCACAGCCATTCACCAGAGGATCGCCGACGAGCTCGGGGTGCGGGCCGGGCAGGTCAGCGCCGCCGTCGACCTGCTCGACGGTGGTTCCACCGTCCCCTTCATCGCCCGCTACCGCAAGGAAGCGACCGGCGCGCTGGACGACGCCCAGCTGCGCACCCTGGAGGAGCGGCTGGGCTACCTGCGCGAGCTTGAGGAGCGCCGGGCGGCTGTGCTCGAGTCCATCCGGTCGCAGGGCAAGCTGGACGAGGCGCTGGAGGCTTCGATCCTGGCCGCCGACTCCAAGGCCCGGCTGGAGGACCTCTACCTGCCGTACAAGCCGAAGCGGCGGACCAAGGCGCAGATCGCGCGCGAGCAGGGCCTCGAACCGCTCGCCGACGGCCTGCTGGGCGACCCGACGCAGGACCCGCAGGAAGTGGCGAAGGCGTTCGTGACCGAGGAGGTCCCCGACGTCGCCGCCGCGTTGCAGGGCGCGCGGTCGATCCTGGTCGAGCGGTTCGGCGAGGACGGCGACCTCATCGGCGAGCTGCGCGAGCGGATGTGGGCCCAGGGGCGGCTCGCGTCCAAGGTCCGGGAGGGCAAGGAGGAGGACGGGGCGAAGTTCTCCGACTACTTCGACTTCTCCGAGCCGTTCACCAAGCTGCCCTCGCACCGCATCCTCGCGCTGCTGCGCGGCGAGAAGGAAGAGGTGCTCGACCTCCAGTTCGACCCGGCCGACGAGGACGAGCCCACCGGGTACGAGGCGCGCATCGCGTCCCGCTTCGGCGTGGACAACCAGGGCCGGCCCGCGGACCGCTGGTTGGGCGACACGGTCCGCTGGGCGTGGCGCACCCGCATCCTCGTGCACCTGGGCATCGACCTGCGGTCGCGGCTGCGGGCGTTCGCCGAGGACGAGGCCGTGAAGGTGTTCGCCTCCAACCTGCGCGACCTGCTGCTCGCCGCACCGGCGGGCACCCGGGCCACCATGGGCCTGGACCCCGGGTTCCGCACCGGCGTGAAGGTGGCCGTGGTCGACGCGACCGGCAAGGTCGTCGACACCGACACCATCTACCCGCACGTGCCCGCGAACCGGTGGGACGAGTCGATCGCCAAGCTGGCCGTGCTGGCGCGCAAGCACTCCGTGGAGCTGGTCGCCATCGGCAACGGCACCGCGTCGCGGGAGACCGACAAGCTGGCCGTCGACCTGCTCAAGCGGCACCCCGAGCTGAAGCTCACCAAGGCCGTGGTGTCCGAGGCGGGCGCGTCGGTGTACTCGGCGTCCGCGTTCGCCTCGGCCGAGCTGCCCGGCCTGGACGTGTCGCTGCGCGGCGCGGTGTCCATCGCCCGCCGCTTGCAGGACCCGCTGGCCGAGCTGGTGAAGATCGACCCGAAGTCGATCGGCGTCGGCCAGTACCAGCACGACCTGTCCGAGTCGAAGCTGTCGCGCTCGTTGGACGCGGTGGTCGAGGACTGCGTGAACGCCGTCGGCGTCGACCTGAACACCGCGTCCGTGCCGCTGCTGACGCGGGTCTCCGGCATCACCGCGGGCCTGGCCGAGAACATCGTGCTGCACCGCGACAGCAACGGCCCGTTCCGCTCGCGGCGCGCGTTGAAGGACGTGGCGCGGCTGGGCCCGAAGGCGTTCGAGCAGTGCGCGGGCTTCCTGCGCATCCCCAACGGCGACGACCCGCTGGACGCCTCCGCCGTGCACCCCGAGGCGTACCCGGTGGTGCGGCGGATGCAGGAGCGCGCCGGCGGCGAGCAGCTGATCGGCAACACGGCGGTGCTGAAGTCGCTGCGCCCGCAGGAGTTCGTGGACGAGCGGTTCGGCCTGCCGACCGTGACCGACATCCTGCGCGAGCTGGAGAAGCCGGGGCGCGACCCGCGGCCCGCGTTCAAGACCGCCACGTTCGCCGACGGGGTGGAGAAGATCTCCGACCTCAAGCCGGGCATGGTGCTGGAGGGCGTGGTGACGAACGTGGCCGCGTTCGGCGCGTTCGTGGACGTCGGCGTGCACCAGGACGGGCTGGTGCACATCTCGGCGCTGTCCAACACCTACGTCAAGGACCCGCGGGACGTGGTCAAGTCCGGTGACGTGGTGCGGGTGAAGGTGCTGGAGGTCGACATCCCGCGCAAGCGGATCGGGTTGACGCTGCGGCTGGAGGACGAGCCGGGTCGCAAGCCGCCGCGTGAGCAGCGCGAACCGCGCGGTGGTCAGCGCGGGCCGCGTGGGGGCGGCGGTGGTGGCGGCAAGCCGCGTCAGCAGGAGCGGCCCCCGGCGAACGGCGCGATGGCCGAAGCGCTGCGGCGTGCCGGGCTTGGCGGCGGCAAGTAGGGGTACCCGGCGGCCATGAGGGTCGTCGTCACGGGTGCCAGCGGCAACGTGGGGACGGCCCTGCTCCGGGTGCTCGCGGACGCGGGCGACGTGGTGGTCGGCATCGCGCGGCACGTGCCGCCCGGTTCACCTGACTGGGTGAGCTGCGACATCGGTGCGCCGGCCGCCGAGGTGGTGTTGAGCAGGGCGTTCGCCGGTGCGGACGCGGTGGTGCACCTGGCGTGGGCCGTGCAGCCCACGTCGGGTGAGCCCGACATGCGGCGGACCAACCTCGTCGGCAGCGCGCACGTGCTGCGCGCGGCGGAACGTGCCGGTGTGCCGCACGTCGTGGTGGCGTCGTCGGTCGCGGCGTACACGCCCGCTTCGACGCCGGTGGACGAGGAGTGGCCGTGTGGCGGAGTGCCGGGGAGTGCATACAGTAGGCAAAAAGCCGAGCTGGAGCGGATGCTCGCCGGGCGTCGCGGGATCGCGGTGGTGCGGCCGTGCGCGATCGTGCAGCCGGACGCCGGCGGCGAGCTCGCCCGGTGGGTGCTGAGCCCGCTGCTGCCCGCCGGGATGCTGGGACGCCGGTGGCTGCCGATGCCGCTGTGGCCGGGGCTGCGGGCGCAGGTCGTGCACGCCGAGGACGTGGCGCGGGCGATCCGGGTCGTCCTGGCGCACCGGGCGGAGGGCGCGTTCAACGTCGCGGCCGATCCGCCGTTGGGCGCGCGGGAGCTGGCGTCGACGCTCGGCGGGTTCCTGCTGCCGGTGCCGTTGGCGGTCCTGCGCGCGGCGGCGTGGCCGACGTGGCGGCTGGGCGTGCAGCCCGTGCACCCCGGCTGGTTGCGGTTGGCCGATCAGGCGTCCCTTGTGGACTGCACGCGGGTGCGGGCGTTGGGCTGGGAACCGCGGCACCCGCCGCGGGAGGCGTTGGCGGAGTTCGTGGCGGCGGTCGCGCGGGGGCGCGGGACGTGGGGGCCGCTCGCGCCGCGCCACGAGGGACGGTGGCGGCGGCTGGGCTTCGGCCGGCCGGCGCATCAGAGCCAGGGAGATGTGCGTTGAGCGATGTCGTGGACGCGGTGGTCATCGGATCGGGCCCGAACGGGCTGGTGGCGGCGAACCTGCTGGCCGACGCCGGGTGGGACGTGCTGGTGCTGGAGGCGGCCGACGAGCCCGGCGGTGCGGTGCGGACGGCCGAGCTGACGGAGCCGGGGTTCCGGCACGACCTGTTCAGCGCGTTCTACCCGCTGGGCGCGGCGTCGCCCGTGATCGCGGGGTTGGGGTTGGAGCGGCACGGGCTGCGGTGGCGGCGGGCGCCGGAGGTGCTGGCGCACGTGTTCCCGGACGACCGGGCCGTCGTGCTGTCGCAGGACGTGGACCGGACGGCGGAGTCGGTCGAGTCGTTCGGCGCGGGTGACGGCGACGTGTGGCGGGCGGAGTTCGCGCGGTGGGAGCGGGTGCGGTCGGAGTTGATCGAGGCGTTGATGCGGCCGTTCCCGCCCGTGCGGGCCGGTGCCGGGCTGCTCGGGGCGCTGGGTGCGGGTGAGGCGTTGCGGTTCGCGCGGTCGTTCGTGCAGTCGGTGCGGGCGTTCGGGGACGAGCGGTTCTCGGGCGAGGGCGCGCCGTTGTTGTTGGCGGGCAACGCGATGCACACCGACCTGGGGCCGGACCAGGCCGGCGGGGCGGCGTTCGGGTGGTTGCTGTCGATGCTGGGGCAGGACGTCGGGTACCCGGTGCCGGAGGGCGGGGCCGGGGCGTTGACGCAGGCGTTGGTGCGGCGGCTGGGTGGCGTGGTGGAGTGCGGCCGGGCGGTGGACCGGGTGGTCGTGGCCGGTGGGCGTGCGCTCGGGGTGCGTGACGCGGCGGGCGGGTACGTGCGGGCGCGCAAGGCGGTGCTGGCGGACGTGCCCGCGCCGTCGCTGTACCTCGGGCTGGTGGGGGCGGAGCACCTGCCGGCGCGGTTGGTGTCGGACCTGGACGCGTTCGAGTGGGACGACGCGACGATCAAGGTGGACTGGGCGTTGAACGGGCCCGTGCCGTGGACGGCGGCGGAGGTGCGGGGTGCGGGGACCGTCCACTTGGGAGGGGACTTCAACGGGTTGGCGCAGTCCAGCACGGAGATCGCGTGCGGGCGGGTGCCGCGGCTGCCGTTCGTGATCATGGGGCAGATGACGACGACGGACCCGACGCGGTCGCCGGCGGGCACGGAGACGGCTTGGGCGTACACGCACGTGCCGCGGGGTGAGCGCTGGTCGGCGGACCGGCTGCGCCGCCGTGCCGACCGGGTCGAGCAGGTGGTCGAGCAGCACGCGCCCGGGTTCCGGGACCTGATCCGCGCGCGCGTCGTGCAGGGTCCGGAGGACCTGGAGACCCGCAACCGCAGCCTGGTCGCCGGTTCGATCAACTCGGGCACCGCGGCCATCCACCAGCAGCTCGTGTTCCGCCCGATCCCGGGCCTGGGCCGGTCCGACACCCCGGTCGACCGCCTCTACCTGACCTCCGCGTCGGCCCACCCGGGCGGCGGCGTCCACGGCGCGTCCGGCGCGAACGCCGCCCGTGCCGCCCTGGCCCGCAACGGCCTGGCCGGCGACGCCTACCGCCTCCTCCTCTCCAGCCTCCACCACCACCTCTACCCCCGCGAGAGTCGAACGCTCAGGTCCCGAGAGTCGAACGTCCAGGCCCCCTGAGTTCTACGTTCAGGTCACCGCTGGACGGGACCCGAGCGTTGAATTCGGGGGTCCTGAGCGTTCGACACACGAGACCTGAACGTTCGACTCTCGGGACCTGGAGGTTCGACACGCGGGACCTGAGGGTTCGACTCGCGGGGTTAGAGGGTGCCCTTGCGGGTGGCCTGGTCGGCCAGGCGGCGGAGGGACTCGCGGTTGCGTGGGGTCAGGAAGAGGGTTTGGGCGGCTTCGGGGAGGAGGGAGAGCGGGCCCTTGGTGGCCTCCTCGGCCATGGTGACCTCGCAGCCGTCGGCGGTGGGGGCCAGGGTGAAGCGGATGCGGGCCGCGCCCAACGGCCACAGGCGGGCTTCCAGCTCCAGCGTGTTCGGCGGGTCGACGTCCAGCACGGTGGTCACGTCCTTCACCGCCAGCGGCCACGCGCCGACGCTGTGGTGGATGCGCGTGCCGGTGCCCGGCCACCCCGGGTCGACCTCGCGGATGTGCGCCGCGCCCACCACCCAGCCCGCGTACGACCAGCCGTCGGCCAGCACCGCGAACACCCGCTCCACCGACGTGGGCACCGCCCAGCGCACCTCGATCATGCGCCTCGGATTCCCCGCGCGGACCGGCGGAAACTACCCGGCGGGGCTACTTCGCCCGGGTGCCCTTCAGCTTCACCAGGTCCGACTCGAACAGGTCGGCGATCACGGCCAGCCCGCCGGGTGTCGCCGGGTCCGGCCGCGCGATGTAGGACTGCGTCGCCGACGGCCGTCCCACGAGCGAGAACCGCAGCTGACCGGTCAGGCTGCTCGTGTCCACCTTGTTGGTGTCCTGGAACGCCCGCAGCACGCCGTCACGGGTCAGGTCGCGCTCGCCGCACGCCTTCTCCAGCACCGCCGCGAACGCCACCCCGATCACGTACCCGTGGTCCACCGAACCGGTCGGCTCCAGGTCCGGGAACTTGCGCGTGAACGCCTCCGCCACCGCGCGCGGCCCCGGCAGGTCGGTCGCGAACGGCGCGATCGGCGACACCACCTGGACCCGCTTCACCACGGCCGCCGCCGCGGGCGACTGGAGGATCAACGGGTCGTAGCCCGCCGCGTTGACCAGGAACGGCACGTCCCAGCCGAGCCGCTCGGCGGTGGCGACGGCGGTCGCGGTCTGCTGCGGTGACGTGCTGAGGAACACCGCCTTCGCCCCCGCCGCACGCAGCTCGCCGACCTGCGCGGCCACGTCCGCAGTCTCCGGCACGGCCTTCGCGACCAGCTTCATCCCCCACTGCTCGGCGGCGAACGTGCTGCCCTCCAGCGCGTTGCGCCCGTAGTCGCTGTCGACGTACACGTGCCCGATGGTGTCGCCCTCGCGGATCGCGCCGGACCGCTTCACGTGGTCCAGCCCGTTGATCACGTCGAGGTCGTACGTCGTGCCGACGACCATCATGTGCGGGTTGCCGAGCAGGCTCGCCGACCAGGACGCGGGCGCGGCGATGGCGCGGGTCTGCATCAGGTCCGGCTCGATGGCTTCGGTCATCGGCGCCCCGGTGACGTCCATGAACCCGAGCACCTGCGGTTCGAGGTCGAAGTACGCGGTCAGCGCCCGGTTCACGTCGTAGCCGTGGTCGGCCTGCTTGAGCTCGACCTTGCGCCCGCAGATGCCGCCGCGCTCGTTCAGCTCGCTCAGGAACAGCTCGTAGCCCTTGATCCGGATGAGCGACGTGGCCGAGAACGGTCCCGTCATGTCGGTGAGCACGCCCAGCGAGATGGTGTCGTCGGTGACGCCCGGTCCGGTCTTCACCGGCGCCTCGTCCGGCGCGCCGCACCCGGCGAGCAGCACGGCGAGCACGGTCGATCCGACGACGAAGTTGCGCACCAACGGGACTCCCACAGCTCACGTTACCGACGGGTAAGGAGTATTGACAGAAGTCACCCGAATCGCCTAATCATGTGACATACCGCACGGTCGGTAACCTTTTCCGCCGGGTTCGAAGTACTCGTTCGCCGTGATTGCCACTCGATCAGCCCCATATCGTCACAGCGAGCCAGGGGGTGCTCGAACCGAACGATTCGGGTTCCAATACAGGGGCCCGGTCGATCTCCGCGCGAGTGCCTGGAGTGCGCATGACGCCACCCCGAACCAGCTCTCCGATCCTGGTCGGCCGGGGTGCCGAGCCGGCCGCGCTGCTGGGCGCGGTGGCCGCCCAGCCGTCGGTGGCGCTGGTGGCGGGTGAGGCGGGCGTCGGCAAGAGCCGGCTGGTGCGCGAGCTGCTCGGCCGGCCCGAGGTGCGGCACCTGCGCGTGCTCACCGGGTTCTGCCAGCCGCTGCGCGAGCCGTTCCCGTACGGCGCGGTGCTCGACGCGTTGCGCACGGTGGGCGACTGCCTGGACCGGGTGTCACTGAGCCCGGTGACGGGCGTGCTGAGGCCGCTCGTGCCGGAGCTCGCGGGCCACCTGCCCGACCCGCCCGAACGCCCGGACGACCCGCGGCACGAGCGGCACCACCTGTTCCGGGCGGTGCGCGAGCTGCTGTCCGTGCTCGGCCCGGTCCTGCTGGTGGTGGAGGACCTGCACTGGGCCGACGACGGGTGCCGCCACCTGCTGCGCTTCCTGATGGCCGACCCGCCGCCGAACCTGACCACGCTGGTCACCTACCGCCGCGAGGACGCGCCCGGCGGCATGCCGCTGGGCCGCGCCTACCGCCCGCCGGCCGGCGTGACGTCCGTGCTGGTCGAGCCGGCCCCGCTGGACGTCGACGGCGTGCACGACCTGACCGCCGCGATCCTCGACGTGGACACCGTGCCCGCCGCGTTCGCCGCACGGCTGCACGAGCGCACGGCCGGCATCCCGTTCGTGGTCGAGGAGGTGCTGCGGGCGTTGGACGGCCCGGACTGGAGGCTGCTGGACGAGGTCGAGGCGCCCGCGCTGCTGCGCGACGCGATGGCCCAACGCCTGGCCAGGCTGCCCGGCACGGCCCGCCGCGTCGCCGAGACCGCCGCCGTGCTCGGCGTGCCCGCCACCGAGCGGCTCCTCGCCGACGTCGCCGCCGTCCCCCTGGAACGGGCCTCGGCCGCCGCGCTCACCCACGCCCTGCACAGCGGCGTGCTGCACGAGACCTCGGACGTCCGCTATAGCTTCCGCCACGCCCTCGCCCAGCAGGCCGTCTACGACACGCTCACCGGTCCCGAGCGGCAACGCCTGCACTTGCGCGCCCTGCGAGCCCTCAACCACGCCACGCCCCGCCCGTTCATGCAGCTGGCCGAGCACAGCCGCCGCGCCGGGCTGCGGCACGACTGGCTGCGGCACGGCGAGGCCGCCGCGGACCGGGCGCTGGACGTCGGCGACCCGTCCACCGCGACCCACCTCTACCAGCGCCTGCTGGACGAGGCGTCGCTGACGCCCGCCGACGTCGACCGGCTCGCCGTGAAGCTCGGCCAGGTCGCCCGCGGCGGCCTCGACCAGCGCGACCCCCGGGCCACGCTGGAACGGCTGCTCGACGACCACCGGCTGTCCACCGCCGCGCGCGGCGAGGTGCGGCTGAACCTCGGTTTCCTGCTGATCCGCCAGTTCGACGGGCCGCGGCACGGGCGCGTGGTCGCCGAGCAGGCCATCGGGGAGCTGGCCGAGCGGCCGGACCTGGCGATGCGGGCGCGGGCCGTGCTCGCCCAGCCGTTCGTCGGCGCGACGCCGCTGGCGGAGCACCTGCGGTGGCTGCGCGAGGTGGAGGCGTTCATCGCGTCGTGCGAGGACGACCAGGTGCGGTACGCGTTGCCGGCCAACCAGCTCGGGTCGCGGATGTCCGTGGGCGACCACACCGTGATGGCCGAGCTCGACCGGCTGCCGGACACGGCGGCGGACGTGGCGGTCCGGCGGCACCTGGCGCGGGCGTGCCGTTCACCGAGGGCACCGGCCAGTCCACCGGCATCCACCTCGACTGGTACAGCGGCGACTGGGGCACGTTGGCGGACCGGGCCGCGCGGCTGCTGGAGGAGTACCGCGAGATGCTGCCGGTGGCGGGCGAGATCAACCTGGTGCTGGGATGCCTGGCCGTGACGCGGGGCGAGAGGGACGCGGCCGAGCGGCACCTGGCCGACAGCGGCGTGCGGTCGGTGGAGAACTCGATCACGCCGGTGGCGCTGGGCGGTTTCGCCGCGCTGACCAGGCTGTGGTCGGAGCGCGGCGACCCGGCGCGGGCGTGCGCCGAGGCGGACCGGGGGCTGGACCTGGCGCGACGCAAGGGCGTCTGGGCGAGGTTGGGCGAGCTCGCGCCCGCCGCGGTGGACGCGTTCCGCGCCGCCGGGCGGGTCGAGGACGCGGCCAAGCTGGTGGAGGAGTTCGACGCCGGGCTGGTCGGCCGGGACGCGCCGCCGGCGCACGTGGCGTTGAAGATGTACCGGGCGTTCCTGGCGCAGCGGGACGACGACGCCGGGCCCCTGCTCCAGGAAGCGCGTCGGGCGGCCGACGACCTGGGCCTGCGGTACTGCTCGGCGGTGTTGTCGGAACGGATCGCGCTGGTGGCGTTGGAGCGCGGTGACGACGCGGCGGCGACCGAGCTGGGCGAGGTGGCGGCGCGGTCCGACGCGCTGGGCGCGAGCCGTGACGCGGCGCGGTGCCGGCACCTGGTGCGCGGCGCGGGCGTGACGACGCCGTCACGGCGCGGTCGGCGCGGGTACGGCAACGCGTTGTCCCCGCGTGAGCAGGACGTGGCGCGGCTGCCGGCGCAGGGCCGGACCAACCGGGAGATCGCCGACGTGCTGTTCCTGGCGCCGCGCACGGTGGAGCAGCACGTGGCGCGGGTGCTGCGCAAGCTCGGCGTGGCGTCGCGGGCGGACCTGCCGGCCTGACGCGGGCCCGTCCCGGGCCGGAACGCCGCGAGGACCGGCGGGGATCGCCCCGTCGGCCCTCGCGTCACTGCGTTCGACCGGTACGTGCGCCTAGAGGTACGAGCGCTGGCCCCACGGCATCGCCGCGGCGAGCTGGGCCCGCCTGCCGATGTCGAGCTTGCGGTAGATGCGGGTGATGTGGAGTTCGACGGCCCGGGTCGACACCGAGAAGTGCTCGGCGATCTGCCGGTTCGTCATGCCCTCCAACATCATCAGCGCGATCCGGTGCTCGTGCGGCGTCAACGGCTCGCGCGAGCGCGCTTCGGCGCTCTGCCCGTCGCGCGGCCGGACGATGCCCGGCACGCGCTCACCTTCCGGCACACCCAGCAGCACGTGCCACTGGCGTATGCGCACCTCTGCGATCGACTGCGATCGCACGTACGGGTCACCGCGCACCAGGTCCCGGGCTGCGGCGTCGTCGGGCACCTGCACGATGAGCAGCACGCCGGAACCATCGGCCCAGGGGCCGGTCCCGACGAGCACTCCCTGCTCGGCTAACGGACGCCAATATTCCCGGTGTGCGAGATGAATGGATCTCCGCACCTGGCGCGCATCACGAAATGTCAACTCAACGGCGAAAGCCACTGGACTGATCCCCATTTCATTCCGCGGCCGACTTTCGCCACATACTCAACTGGGGCGTTTATTCAGTGTCAAGTGAGACACATCACAACAGTGATATGGGAACCCAATGGCCCCTATAGCCGCTTTTCGAACCAGTGCTCCGCATAGCGGTCGCTGTTGAACGCGGGCACCTCACGGTAGCCGTGCTTGGCGTACAACGCCCGCGCTTCGACCAGGTCAGTACGGGTGTCGAGGCGAATGGCCGAAGCGCCAAATGAGACGGCGGCCTCCTCGACCGCGGCGAGCAGCGCCGCGCCGCCGCCGGTGCCGCGGGCGGCCGGATCGACGAACATCCGCTTCATCTCCGCCGTTTCGCGGTCTACCAGGCGAAACCCGACGCACCCTCGCACCTGCCCGCCGTGCCGGCCGACGAAGAACCGGACCAGGTCGTCGGTCGGGTCGTCGGCGATGGCCAGGTCGACCTCCGCCGGCGTGGCGGGCCGCCCGTAGTAGCGGGCGATGATGTCCGCCAGGTAGGTGCGGATCACCGCCACGGCGGTCGGGCTGTCCACCGGCTCGGGTTGAACGGTCCAGGAACTCATGGGCGGATTCTCACCCCCACTGGGCCATTCGGACACATGCTTTTCGGCATTCCGGACGCGTGTAAAGTGCGGGCCCGTGGTTGCGCAACAGGTCCGGCTGGAGCGGGACGCCGTGGGGCTGGCCGTGCTCACCGTCGACGCTCCCCCGCTGAACCTCTACACCGCCGAGCTGCAGGACCTGCTCGACGCGGCGGTCGAGGACCTGGAGCGACGGCCCGCGCGGGCGTTGCTGATCCGCTTCGAGGGCAAGGTCGTCAGCGGCGGCGTCGACGTGGGCCTGTTCGCCGCGCAGAAGACGTCCGCGCAGGCCAAGGCCCTGCTGGACCGGATGCTGGAGCTGACCGACCGGGTGGCCGCGCTGCCGTTCCCGACCGTGTTCGCCGCGCACGGGCTGTGCCTGACGTGGGCGTTCGAGGTCGCGGTGGCGTGCGACATCGTGCTGGCCGCGCACCGGGCGAGGTTCGGGTTGGTGGAGAAGGTCGTCGGGCTCACCCCGACCATGGGCGGCACGCAGCGGCTGGCCGCGCGGGCGGGCGTGGGGCGGGCCAAGGAGTTCGTGATGACCGGCGAGCGCTACGACGCGGCCACGCTGGAGCGGTGGGGCGTGGTCAACCGGGTGCTGCCGGACGAGGGGTTCGACGACGCGGCGCTGGAGTTCACGCTGGCGCTGGCGACCGGGCCGACGGTGGCGCACGCGGCGACCAAGCGGGTGCTGGCGCACTTCGAGAGCGGCGGGGTGGCCGAGGCGAACGAGCACGTCACCTCGATCGCCGCCGAGCTGTTCGACACCGAGGACCTGCGCGGCGCGGTGCGGTCGTTCCTGGCCGACGGGCCGGGCAAGGCGACGTTCAGCGGTCGCTGAGCCGCCGGGGGCACCTCACCGGGGGTCGTAGGCGGCGGAGCCGTACCAGGCGAGGGCGGAGCGCAGCTCGACCACGTCCCGGTCCCGGCGCTTGCGGTAGCGCTCGTGCGAGATCGGGTAGACGCGCAGGCCGCCCTTGTGCTTGGTGAAGCTGCCGCGTCCCAGCGTGTCCGGGGTCTTGGCGGCCGGGACCAGCCAGACCACGAGCCACGGGCGGGCGTGGTGGGCCTCGACCTTGACCCGGGCGATGGCGTACCACGGGAGGCGGCGGTTCTCCGTGCCGTTGGCCAGCGTGATGCCGTCGGGGCCGACGTCGAGGGTGAGCGGTGAGCGGGCGACGCCGATCAGGAGGCGGATGGCCGCCACCGCGAACGCGAGGAACGCGATGAACGCGGCCAGCCGCACCGCGCCGGGCGCACCGGCGGCGGGGTCGGCGATGGAGGCCGTCACGACCGCTGCCAGCACGTTCGCCCCGGCCCAGCTCAGGCCCACGGCGCGCGAGGTCTTGAACCGGACGCCGGTGGGGCGGACCTCCTTCGGTTCCGGGGTGATCCGGACCGGGACCGCCGCCGGGGTGGGTACCGGCGCGGCTGCGGGCGTGGGTGCGACGAGGGTCGGCGGTTTGGGCGGCGGGTCGTCCACCATGACCCGCGTCGGCGGCTTCGCGGGCAGTCGGCCCAGCTCGGTGTGCCGCTGCTCGACCATGGTGCGGACGCGTTCGGGCAGCCACGACGGTTCGCTGGACGGCGGGCCGATGGCCTCCAGCAGCCGCGCGGGCGTCGGCCGGTTCGCCGGTTCGCGGACCAGGCACGGCACGATCAGGGGCACCAGCCCCTGCGGCACGCGGGACAGGTCCGGCTCCTGGTGGACCACGCGGTAGACCAGCGCGGACGTGGCGCCCTCGCCGAACGGGCCACCGCCGGTCGCGGCGTAGACCAGCACCGAGCCGAGCGCGAACACGTCGCTCTGGGTGGTGATCTGCTGGCCGATGACCTGCTCGGGTGACAGGTAACCGGGCGTGCCGAACACGATGCCCGCTTCGGTGAGCGCGGAGTGCTCCAGGGCGCGGGCGATGCCGAAGTCGATCACGCGGGGGCCGTCGTCGGCCAGCAGCACGTTCGACGGCTTGAGGTCGCGGTGCACCAGGCCCGCGTTGTGGATCGCGACCAGCGCCTCGGCCAGGCCGCCCGCGAGGCGGCGCACGGCCCGTTCCGGCAGGGGGCCGTGGTCCTGGACGGCCTGCTGGAGGCTCGGGCCGGGGATGTACTCGGTGGCCATCCACGGCCGTTCGGCGTCGGGGTCGGCGTCCACGACGGTGGCGGTCCAGAAGCCGCCGACCGCGCGTGCCATCTCGACCTCGCGGCGGAAGCGCTCGCGGAACGGCGGGTTGTCGGCCAGCTCGGCGCGGGCGACCTTGACCGCGATCGGCCGCCCGCCGCGTGACCGCGCCAGGTAGACCGACCCCATCGCGCCGCGGCCGAGGGCGGCGAGCAGCGTGTAGTCGCCGATCCGCGACGGGGCGTTCGGGGGCAGTGGCTGCACGACACCCACACTAGATGTGCCGGCCACCCCGCTTGGGCCGGACGGCGAGGTTCGCGGCGCAGACCACAGTCGCGCAACCTCGGCCGGGGTCGCGGAGTCGAGCGGGCCTCAGGACCGGGGCGGCGCGTCCTGAGCGTTGAACTCAGGGGTCCTGAACGTAGGACACACGCGTTCCGAACGTAGGACTCACGGGACCTGAGTGTTCGACTCTCGGGGCCTGGAGGTTCGACTCACGGGGTGGTCAGGGTCAGGAGGGTGCGGGTGCGGGCGTGCCAGGAGTGGGGGTGGACGGAGGCGCGCAGGGCGGCGGGAGGGAGCAGGGGGCTGGCGATCAGGGTGGCGCGCAGGGCGTCGACGAACTCCGCGTGGGTGCGGGCGACGCGGACGCGGTCGGTGTAGCCCGCCAGCTCGGCGAAGTCGGTGCTGACCACCGGCAGGCCCAGGGCCAGGTACTCCTTCAGCTTGATCGGGTTCGACCGCTTGATCCAGTCGTTGTCCTGCCACGGCATGATCGCCACGTCGAACGCCGAGCCGTAGGCCGGGATCAGGCTGTAGCGGCGGAACCCGAGCCAGTGCACGTTCGGGTACTTCGCGAAGCGCTCCATCGGGTGCGTCGCGTCCCCGATCAGCACCAGGGACGCCTGCGGCAGCTCGGCGGCGACGCGTTCCAGCAGGTCGAAGTCGACCACGAAGTCGTCCAGCGCCCCGAAGAAGCCGACGCGCGGGCCGGGGATCGCGCGCACGTCGTCCGGCCACTCGGACTCCGGCCGCGCCGCGAAGTGGTCGACGTCCACGCCGTGGTCGAGGAAGTGCGCCCGGTGGCCGGTGCGCGGCAGCTCCTCGGCCATCAGCGCGTGGCTGACGTACACGACGTGGTCGGCGTGCGCCAGGAGCTGGTTCTCCAGCGCCTCGATCGACGCCCGGTCGGCCTCCGGGAAGTCCGAGTGCCGGTCCGAGCGGTTGAACACCAGGCGGTGCCGGCGCATCGGGGCGACCACGTCCCACGCGGTCGGGATGGTGACCATGATCACCGGCGTCCGGAGGCCCAGCGCGCGGGCCACCAGCCGGACCTGCGTGCGGACCAGCACGGCGTTGACCCGGCGCAGCAGCGGCGAGCCGTAGAACGGCAGGGGCAGCGGCGACATGACGTAGAACTCGGGCATCGGGCGGCGCACGAACTTGGCCACGCTGCGCAGCTTGCGCAGGACGCGCCGGGACACGTGCGTGCTGTTGCCGCGGGTGGGCATCCGCATGCCGATGCTGTTGACCACGAGCACCCGGCGGTGCGCGGCCATCGACCGCATCAGCTGGAAGTCCGAGTGCGCCCGGTTGTGGTACCACCAGTCCTGCGCGGAGAAGCACACCCAGCCGGGTTCGGGGCCCGCGCCGGGGCGCTCCGGCCACCGCCGCCACCGCAGCAGGTCACCGACGGCCTTGCGGTGCTTGACGCCGCGCGGCACGCGCAGCAGCTCGTTCAGCAGCACGGCGCACCACATGGCGAACGCGGCCGACCGGCCGTGGCGCTCGCGGACCATCCGGACGCGGTTCGTCGTCGCCATCGACCACAGCACCGGTGACGTCGACTGCTCGCCGCCCAGGTGCACGGCCCGCGCCCGCGGCTCGTAGCGGATGCCGTACCCGCGCTTGCCCGCGCGCAACATGTACTCGGTCTCCTCCGAGTACAGGAAGTACCGCTCTTCCAGCGCACCGGTCGCCTCCCGCGCCTCGCGCGAGATCAGCCACGCCGCGCCGGTCGCCCAGTCCGCCGTGCCCGCCGTCTCGTACCGGATGGGCTCCACGACCAGCTCCCCGAGCGCTTCGCGCCGCCCCGCCCGCGTGCCGCCGAGGACCGCTTCGCCCAACGCGCGCAACGGGTTCGGGGCGCGGCGCAACGACAGCTGCGGCGCGCCGTCCAGGCCCGCGAGCCGCGGCACGGCGATCCCGGTGCCGGGCAGCGCGAGCGCGGCGCGCAGCATGGCGACGGCGTCGCGGTGCAGGCGGACGTCCGGGTTGAGCACCAGCACGTCGCAGTCCGGCGCGGCGGCGAACCCGGCGTTGACGCCCGCCGCGAAGCCGTCGTTGGAGGCGCGGGCGACGACCTGCGCGTGCGGGGCGACGCGGGCGACGATCGCCAGCGTGTCGTCACCGGAAGCGTTGTCCACCACCACGACCCGGCTGTCCGCAATGGACTCCAGCGCGACGGCGACGGACTCCAGGCACTCTTCGACGACCTCGGCGCTGTGGTAGGTCACGATGACGACGGCAAGCGGCACTTCTACTCCCCGATCCGAGTGCCGGCGCCACCTGCGGCCGAGCGGCGGAAGCGGGTGCGCAGCGCGCCCCCGAGCAGGCGGAACGCGAACGGCAGGTCGTCGCGCAGGTAGCGCTTGGCCAGGCGGCGCGGTTCGAGCGCGAGGCGGTGCAGCCACTCCGCGCCCAGCTTCTGCACCACGCCCGAGGCGCGCCGGAACTCGCCCGCGGCCATCGGGATGCCCGCGCCGCAGCCGAGGAACCACGCCCGCGGCAGGTCGGCGCGCAGCAGGCGGATGAGGTTCTCCTGCTTGGGGAAGCCGAGGCCGACGAGGACCAGGTCCGGCGCGGCCGCCACCACCTCCGCGACGGTCGCGGCGGTGGTGGCGGAGGAGGCGTCGAACCCGAACGGCGGCGAGGCCGTGCCCGCGACGCGCAGCCCGGGGTAGCGGGCGCGCAGCACGTCGGCGGCCTTCTCCGGCACGCCCGGCTCACCGCCGAGCAGGTAGACCGACCTGCCTTCGCGGGCGGCGGCTCCGGCGAGGGTGAACACCAGCGACGAGCCGGTCACGCGCTCGGGCAGCGGGACGCCCGCGAGCCGACCCGCCCACACCACCGGCATGCCGTCGGCCACCACGAGCTCGGACTCGGCGATCAGCGCGGCCAGCTCGGGGCGGCGGGTCGCGGCGCGCACGATGTCCACGTTGGCCGTGACGATCGCCCCGCCCTCGGACCGCCGCCACGCTTCGGCGACGTGGTCGGCGACGCCGGACTCGCGGACGGACCACACGTCGACGGCGCCCACGCGGACGCGGGGCTGCGGGATGTCCGGCATACCCGCGTCATCGGGTTCGGGGTGGTCCCCGTTACGACGGGCCCGGACGGCGGTAACGGTCACCGCACGTGACCGATATCGGGTGCATGTACGTAGCGTCCGCCCGGCCTGGCGAGCGGGTCAGGGGCAAGGTGCCGGGCACGGTGGTCGCGCTCGGCGCGGTGAGCCTGCTGACCGACGTGTCGGCCGAGATGGTCACCGCGTTCATGCCGGTCTACCTGCTGTTCACGCTCAACGTGGGCTACGCCCAGTTCGGTCTGCTGGACGGCCTGTACACCGGTGCCACGGCCGTGCTGCGGCTCGTCGGCGGGCACGTCTCGGACCGGACGCACCGGCACAAGGCGGTCGCGGCGGCCGGTTACGGGCTGTCGGCGGTGACGAAGCTCATCTTCCCGCTCGTGGGCGCGTCGGCGTTCGGGATCGGCGCGACCATGGCGGCCGACCGCGCGGGCAAGGGGCTGCGCACCGCGCCGCGCGACGCGTTGATCTCGTTGGCCACGCCGCCGGACCGGTTGGGCGCGGCGTTCGGGGTGCACCGGAGCATGGACACGGTGGGCGCGCTGCTCGGGCCGCTGGTGACGTTCGCGCTGCTGTACTGGGTGGGCACGGTGGCGGGGCCGGTGTTCGTGGTGAGCGCGTGCTTCGCGGTGGTGGGGCTGATCGTCCTGGTGGCGTTCGTGCGGGAGAACCCGCGGCCCGCCTCGACCGGACCGCGCCCGTCGTTGCGGGCGGGCTTCGCGCTGCTGCGGGAGGCGGCGTACCGGCGGTTGGCGGTCGGGGCGGCGGTGCTGGGCCTCGCGACGTTGTCGGACGCGTTCGTGTTCGTCCTGGTGCAGAAGGCGACGGACGCGCCGCTGCACCTGCTGCCGCTGCTGCCGCTGGGCACCGCGCTGGTGTTCCTGGTGGCCGCCACGCCGGTGGGGCGGTTGGCGGACCGGGTCGGCCGGTGGCGGGTGTTCCTGGGCGGGCACGTGCTGCTGCTGGCCGTGTACGTGCTGCTGCTGGCCCCTGGCACGGGGTACTTCGGCGTCGGCGCGGCCTTGGTGCTGCACGGCCTGTTCTACGCCGCGACGGACGGCGTCCTGTCCGCCCGGGTGAGCGCGCTCGTGCCGGAGTCGCTGCGGGCGTCCGGCCTGGCGGTGGTGCAGACGGGGCAGGCGCTGGCCCGGCTGGTGTCGTCCGTGGCGTTCGGCCTGCTGCTCCAGTTCGCCGCGTTCGGCGCGGCGGTGCACGCGGCGATCGGCTCGCTGCTCGTGGCGGTCGCGGTCGCCTGGTGGCTCAACGCTCAGCGGCGGTAGTACCTCTTGCTCGCCTTGAGCGCCAGCCGGCCGATCTGGGCCATCGCGGCGACCACCACGGCGCTGTAGACCACCAGGCGGAAGGCGAACCTGTCTTCGGGTGTGTTGAGCAGGGCCAACCACACCAGGGCGGACAGGCCGACACCGGTCAGCAGCGTGATCAGGAGTGGGTGCCGACCCGACCAGCGGTCGAAGCCGATGGCCCGGCTCCGCGAGCGCTCCGTCGGGAAGCGGTCGGGGTCCTGGTCCTCGGCCAGGTCGAGTCCACCACCGGATCGGAAGCGCACGTCCACCCCCAGGAGGTCGGTTCGGTTCCTCCTGGGGGTGCCCGTCAGCGGTCAGCGGTGGTCGCTACACGCGGTCAGAGCAGGCCGATCCGACCGTGTGCCACCGAACGGCCGTGGGTCAGGTCGCCGGGGTGGCTCGCGGTGTAGCCCTGGAGCAGGGTGGCCAGGCCGACCAACAAGGGCACGTTGGCGTCGCATTGCGCCTTGCCGTAGGCGTTCGTGGTGGCGGTGCACAGCGGGTGGCCCTTGACCGTGCGGAACGTGATCTGCTTGCCCGCCACCGGCTTGCCCGTGTGCGACTCGGTGAGCGTGGCGTCCAAGCCGCGCGCGGTGAAGCCCAGCAGGCGCAGGTGCAGTTGCGCGTGGCCCGCGGTGAGCTCGGTCGGGGCCGGCGGGACGGCGTGGATCGCGATGCCCACCGGGTTGACGCCCACCGGCGCCGTGCCGACGACCGCGAGGGTGGTGGTGTCCACGATGGACACCGTGCCGCTGTTGTAGTTCGTCACGTACGCCCTGCCGCCGTCCGGGGTCAGCGCCACGCTGATCGGCCTGCTGCCCACCGGGATCTGCGCGACCGGGACCAGCCCGGCGATGTCCACCACGGACAGGCTGTGGCCCTCGCTGTTGGTCACGTACGCGCGCCCGCCGTCGGGCGAGATCGCGACGCCGTGCGGGATGAAGCTCACCGGGACCGTGCCGATCACGGCGTTGGTCGCGGTGTCGACCACGGTCACGTTGTTCGAGAACTTGTTGACCACGACCAGCTTCGCGCCGTCCGGCGTCACGGCCACCGCGGTCGGCGTGTTGCCGGTGGGGATCTCGGCGACCTCGGTGTTGGTCGCGGTGTCGACCACGGACACCGTGCCCGGCCCGACCACGTCGTGCGCCACGTAGAGCCGCTTGCCGTCCGGAGTGATCGCGATGCCGTCCGCGTTCGCGCCCACCGGGATGGTCTCGGTGGTCGCCAACGTCGCCGCGTCCACCACCGACACCGTGCCCGCCAGGTAGTTCGACACGTACACGTGGCCGCCGGACGGCGACACCACGACACCGGCGGGACCGTCGCCGACCGGCACGGCCGCGTCGACGGTGTTGGTCGGCGTGTCGATGACCGTCAGCGTGTCGTCGCGCACGTTCGTCACGTACCCGCGCGTGCCGTCGAACGCGACGCCGACGCCGTAGGGCGAATCGCCGGTGGAGTCGATGAGGGTCGTGGTGACGGCGTTCGTCGCGGTGTCGAGCACCGACACGCCGCCGCCGTTGTTGGCGACGTACCCGAGCACGCGCACCGGGCCCTCGGCGACCGCCGTCCCGGGCGGCAGGAGCAGCAGCGCCGCTCCCAACGCGATCACGCCGCACGCCGCCGTCGCCTTGCGGATCTGTCTGAGCAGCACTGTCGGCCTCCAGGGGTTCGCGGCTCGCAGTGCTCCCATCGGCGAGGGGCGCTGCCCTGTTAGCCGGTCAGAACCGGTACGCGCGGAACTGGTACGGACCGAAGTCGTCCACGATGCGGCCGGCCACGATCGGCACGGTCCGGTCCTCGTCCACCACCTCGGCGGTGCCCGACGACACCGGCACGGTCAGCGTGACGCGGGCGGCGAGGCTGCGCGGGTGCTCCTTGGTGCCGTCCGGCTGCGCCAGCACCCATCGCGCGTCACCGACCTGCTTGTGGAGCGCGGACACCGGGATGCCGTTGTCGCTCGACGCCGTGACGCCCGGCAGGTTCGGCGCGTTGAGCACCGGCGCGAGCGACTTCAGCCGCGCGTTGACGGCGGCGACCCGGGCGGTGATCGCCGGGCGGGTCAGGACGCTGGAGTACTCCCCCGTGCCGTCGGTGTGGAAGCTGTGCGCGAAGTAGTTGATGCCGGTCGCGCCGTGCAGGACGGTGTTCCACACCGCCGCTTCGAGCTGGTCCGGCTCGATGGTCTCGCCGCGGTCGTGCGGGTGCCCGGTCTCGACGAACCCGTACAGCGGCTTGTCCGGCCCGCACCACTTGCGCATGGTGTCGATGACCTGCCCGTAGCTGTACGCGCCGACGGTGTGGTCTCGGTCGGGGTGCGTCCAGCCGTAGTAGTCGGCCGACGCGATGTCCGCGGCCGAGCAGTAGGTGCGCATGTCCTCTTCGTACGACTTCTCGACGTAGCCGTAGCCGACCTCGCCGGTGGGCGTGCCCATCCAGGGGCTGAAGTTGAGGTACGTCGGCCGGGACGGGTCCTTGGCGCGCACCGCGTCGGCGGCCTTCACGATCGCCGACGGCTGCATGTCGGGGTGGAACACGTCGCCGTAGACCTTGGTCATGTCCGGCTCGTCGGCGATCAGGTAGCCGATGTAGTTGCGGGCGTGCGCGGTGTCGGCCAGGACGGCGTCCACGCGCGTGCCGTCCACGTAGACGCGCCAGTCGGTCTCGTGCAGGCCCTCCTGGCGCAGGTACCACCACTCGTCCTCCCACAGCCCGATGCCGGCGTCGATGCCGATCCTCGGGTAGGCGCGGCCGAGCTTCTCGCCGTTCTCGATGCCCGACGGGTCCTGCATCCAGACGTTGATCGGGAAGACGGTCGGGTCGCCGGTGGGGTTGGGCCCGTTGGCCCACTTCTCGTAGTAGTCGACGGACGGGCTCGCGGGGACCGGCGGCGGGTCGGCCGGCCGTGGCGCCTCGGCCGTGCACGCGGTCAGGGCGAGGGTCAGCGCCGCCAGCACGGCGGTCCTGGTCACCGCGGCGCCCGGACCCGCCCGCGCGCGGCCAGCACCTGCTTCGCCCGCTCGAAGCCGCCGGGGCCGAGCAGCCGCTGCGCCGCGGTCTTGGCCAGGTACCGCGCGCCGTCGCGGGCCGTGCGCAGCGGGTGGCCGACGAACCGGTCCCGGGCCAGCAGACCGCCGGCGGGCTCGGGCACGTCGTCCAGCGCCGCGCCGAACAGCGCCCGGTACGGCGCGGGCGCCACCAGCCGGCCGCGCGTGCGGTTGCTCACGTTGCCGCCGTGCACGACCTGGAGCCAGCCGGGCGGCCCGCCCAGCGACACCACCTCGGCGTGCTGGTGCAGCCGGTTGTGCCAGTCGGCCCAGCACGTCACCGGGTCGGTCCAGCTCTCCCGCACCGACGCGAACGCGTTGTCCCGGTCGTGGTGGGCGAACAGCCCGGTCGGGCTCTTGACGAGCCCGTTGGCCAGGTAGAGGGCGGTGCGGCGGCCCGTGGACCGCTCGGCCTGCACCCGGGCCACGAAGTCCGCGGCCAGGCCGTCGTCGTTGTCGAGGTTGCTGGTGATCAGCTCGTCGCCCTTGACCGGGAACAGCGCCGAGACGTCCCCGACCAGCTCGTCCCGGCTCACCTGCGTGCGGAACACCGGCGTGTACGCGTCGCCGTGCGCCTCGATGCGATCCTTGAGCCACCGCGGGCTCTCCGGGTCGAAGTAGATGAGCCACCGGAAGTTCGAGGACGTCTGCGCCGCCACCGAAGGCAGGCAGTACCGCTCGAACAGTCCGACGCGTTCGGTCAACCACCCCTCCCGCGCCCGCACGACGCTCTCCGCGCCCACGGACGGCAGGTTGAAACGCGTCAGCACGACGTGGTCCATGGAACCCCTTCCCGTATGTCCCCTACATCGGGATCGGGGCCCGGCCGTTAACGATCCGCGGCCGGGCACGATGTCTAGGTCGTGACTGAGCCACCGGCACGACCTACGGTCGACGTCGTCATCCCCTGCTACAACTACGCGCGGTTCCTGCGCGCGTGCGTGAAGAGCGTGCTCGACCAACCCGGCGTCGACGTGCGGGTGCTGATCATCGACGACACGTCGAGCGACGACACGCCCGAGGTCGTGGCCGAGCTGACGCGGGACCCCCGGGTCGAGGGCCGCCGGCACGAGGTCAACCGCGGTCACATCGCGACCTACAACGAGGGCCTGCTGGAGTGGGCCAAGGCCGACTACACCGTGCTGCTGTCCGCCGACGACCTGCTCGCGCCGGGCGCGCTGGCCCGCGCCGCCGAGGTCTTCGAGGCCCACCCGAACGTCGGCATGGTGTACGGACGTGTCGTCTATTACACCGACCACGACGACCTGCCGTCCGTGGTGGCTCCTCCGGCGGGTCGCACGGTCTGGTCCGGTGTGGACTGGATCGAGGCCCGCTGCCGCACCGGGCAGAACGTGCTGTCCTCCCCCGAGGCCGTGGTGCGCACGTCGGTGCAGCAGGAGGTCGGCGGCTACCGGCCCGACCTGCCGCACGCGGGTGACCTGGAGATGTGGATGCGCATCGCCGCGGTGTCCGACATCGGGTACGTGCGCGGCAAGCCCGCCGCGTACTACCGCGTGCACCAGCAGAGCATGATGCGCACGCGGTTCTCGTCGCTGTTCGCCGACCTGGAGCAGCGGCAGGCCGTGTTCGAGCGGTTCTTCGCCGAGCACCCCGACCTGCCGCCCAAGCTGCGGTCGCTGGCCAACCGGTCGATCGCCAAGGACGCGCTGTGGCGGGCCGTGCGCGCCTACGACCGGGACCGGCTGGCCGAGATCCCGGTGGACGAGCTGGAGGCGTTCGCCCGGCGGGTGTGCTCCGACGTGGAGCGACTGCCCGAGTACCGGGCGTTGCGGCGGCGGCGGGCGCTGGGGCCGGGGGTGTGCAGCCGCACGCAGCTGTTCGTGGGCAGCCACCTGGCCAAGCGCGGTGCCGGGCTCGTCGGCAAGCAGGTCTGGAAGTGGCGCGGCCGGTGACCGCCGTGGAGCCACCGGGGACCGAGCGGCCCGAGCTGCGGCGCAAGGTCTCCTCGGCGATCCGCTGGAGCGCGGTCAACAGCCTGGTGCAGCGGTTCAGCCAGGTGGGCGTGGGCGTGCTGCTGGCCCGGCTGATCGCGCCCGAGCAGTTCGGCGTGTTCGCAGTCGCCCTGGTGGTGCTCAACGTCGTGCTGAGCGTCAGCGAGATGGGCGTGAGCGTCGCCCTGGTGCGCGCGGAACGGCCGGTCGACGAGCTCGCGCCCACGGTGACGACGCTGTCGATCGCGTCCGGCGCGCTGCTCGCGCTGGTCTGCGTGCTCGGCGCGCCGTGGTTCGCCGCGGCGATGGACACGCCGCAGGCGACGGGCGTGATCCAGCTCATGTCGTTCTCGCTGGTGATCGCGGGCGCGTCGGCGGTGCCGGGCGCGTTGCTCCAGCGCGAGTTCCGGCAGGACCACAAGTTCGTGGCCGACACGTCGGCGTTCGTCGTCGGCACGGCCGTGGTGGTGGTGCTGGCGCTCATGGGCTTCGGCGCGTGGAGCCTGGCGTGGTCGCGGATCGCCACCAACCTGGTGGCCGCCGTGGTGATGTTCGCCTGCACGCCGAAGCGCTACCGGCCGGGGTTCGACGCGGTGCAGGCGCGCGGGCTGCTGGCGTTCGGGCTGCCGCTGGCGGGCGCGAGCCTGCTCGTGTTCGGGGTGCTCAACGTCGACTACATCATCGTCGGCAGCGTCCTGGGCACCGTGCCGCTGGGCTTCTACCTGCTCGCGTTCAACCTGGCGAACTGGCCGGTCGGCGCGTTCTCGCAGCCGGTGCGCAGCGTGTCGCTGGCGGCGTTCTCGCAGGTCAGGGATGATCCGGAGCTGTTCTCGCGGACCTTCGCGCGTGCATTGCGGCTGCTCGCGCTGGTGACCGTGCCCGCGTGCGTGCTGCTGGCGGCGTTGGCCGACCCCCTCGTGCGCACGGTGTACGGCGAGCGGTGGGCGCCGGCCGCGCAGGCGTTGGCGCTGCTGGTGCTGCTGGGCGCGCTGCGGGTGGCGCTGGAGCTGGGCTACGACTACCTGGCCAGCGCGGGGCGGTCGCGCGCGATCCTGGTGATCCACCTGGTGTGGCTGGCCGCGCTCGTGCCGCTGCTGGCGCTGGGCGCGCACGTGGACGGCATCCGGGGCGTGGCGCTGGCGCAGAGCGTGGTGGTGCTGGTGGTGATCGTGCCCGCGTACCTGGTCGCGTTCCGGCCCTACGGGCTGCGGGCACGGGTGCTGGGCGCGGCGGTCGCGCGGCCGGTGCTCGGCGGCGTGGTGATGGTCGTGGTGGCGTCCGGCGTGCAGTGGGTGGTCGACGGCGCGCTGTGGCGGTTGCTGGTCGGTGGCGCGCTGGCGTCGCTGGCGTACGCGGCCGTGGTGTTCCCCCTGCGCCACGAGGTGCTGGGCCTGTTGCGGAGGAGTGGCGCGTGAGGGTCGTCCAGCGGTTGCGGCGTCGGGCGCACCAGGTCACGCGCATCGTGCGCGAGCAGGGCGTGCGGCAGGTCGGCGCGCGGGCGCTCGGCCGGGCGGCGCGGCGGCTCGGCGCGGACGCCGAGGTGTTCCCGGTGCGGTGGGAGGACGTGCGCGCGGCCGACATCGGCGCGCCGCGGCCGGTGGTCGTGCCGCCCGTGCCCCCGGACGGGCGGATGACGATCAACTGGGTCAGCACGCCGCCGTCACCGGGCTCCGGCGGGCACACCACGATGTTCCGGCTGATCGAGCACCTGGAGTCGTCGGGGCACACGTGCCGGCTGTACCTGTACGACGTGTACGGCAGCCGCGCGGCCGACCACGAGCCGGTGATCAGGTCGGCGTTCCCGGGGTTCCGCGGGTCGGTGCACGACGTGCTGGACGGGATGGCCGACGCGCACGCCGTGTTCGCCACCGCGTGGATGACGGCCTACCCGGCGTTCAACGACCCGTGCGCGGGCAGGCGGTTCTACCTCGTGCAGGACTACGAGCCGTGGTTCTTCCCGGTCGGCGGGCTGTCCGCGCTGGCGGAGAACACCTACCGGATGGGGTTCCACGGCTTCACCGCCGGCCGGTTCCTGGCCGACAAGCTGCGGGCCGAGACCGGGATGGCGGCCGACTCGTTCGACTTCGGGTGCGACGCGGACCGCTACCACCTGCTCGACGGCGTGCCGCGCGACGGCGTGGTGTTCTACGCGCGGCGGCTCGCGCCCCGGCGGGCGATCGAGATCGGGTTGCTGGCGCTGGAGGTCTTCGCCGAACGCCACCCCGACGTCGCGATCCACACCTACGGCGAGAAGATCGGGTCGCTGGGACCGCGGCACGTCGACCACGGCCTGGTCACCCCCGATCGGCTCAACGACGTCTACAACCGGTGCTACGCGGGCCTGACGCTGTCGATGACGAACGTGTCGCTGGTGCCGCACGAGATGCTGGCCGCGGGCTGCCTGCCGGTCGTGAACGACGCCGTGCACAACCGGGTCGTGCTGGACAACGACCACGTCCGCTACGCGCCCGCGACACCGCACGACCTGGCCCGCGCGCTGTCCGACGTGGTCGCGTTGCCGGACTTCGGCGCGGTGGCGCGGGCCGCGTCGGCGAGCGTGTCGGGCCGGTCGTGGGACGCGGCCGGGCACGAGCTGGAGAAGGTGCTCAGGCGGGAGCTGTCGGCCTGACCAGGCGTCGCTGCGCCGGCCGTTCGACGAGCCGGTGCAGCAGCCACGCCAGCGCCAGCGAGACGCCCAGGGCGGCGAGCGAGATCCCGATCGCGCCGGCCAGGGCGACGTCGTGCGGCCCGAACGCCTCCGCGGCACGCAGCACCGCCTGGTGCACGAGGTAGAAGGCGAAGGAGATCTCGCCGAGGAACACCGCCGCGCGGTGGCGCCACGGCGACCACGAGCCGGTGAGGTCGGCCGTGGCGGCGGCCGGGATGAGCAGCGCGAGCGGGACGACCGTGCCCGCGACGTAGCCGAACGCGCCGGGCAGGTGGCCCGAGGCGACGTACCCGGCGACGGCCGGCGCGCCCGCGTGCCACAGCGCCAGCCGGGGCCACCGGCCCGCGCGCACGATCCGGGCGAGCACCATGCCCAGCACGAACTCCAGCGCCCGCGTCACCGGGAAGACGTAGACGAACCAGTACTCCAGGTGGTCCGGCAGGGGCAGCGCCACCGCCGGGACGGCGACGACGGCGACCACGAGGCCGACCGCCAACGCCCAGAGCCTCTTGTGCGGCACGCGGTCCACCCGTGCCAGCAGCCACGCGAACGCCGTGTAGAACGCCGCCTCGCACGACAGCGACCACGCCGGCGTGTTGACGCCGAAGTAGACCGACTGCACCGGCACCCACGCCTGGAGCAGGAACAGCCCCAGCACGCCCGAGAGCACCGACACGCCGCCCAGCCAGGCGAGGCCCGCGAAGACGACCACCCAGACGACCACGTGGTTGGGCAGGACCCGGGCCGCCCTCCGCCGCCTGCCGACGGCCGCCGGCACGCCCTCCCGCGCCGACCAGGTGAGCACGAAACCGGACAGCAGGAAGAAGAACCCGACGCCGGTCGCCCCCTGCCCGAACACCGCCGCCAGGACGCCCTCCGCGCCGGTGCCCGCGAACAGGCCGCCGGCGTGCACGTGGAAGCCGAAGACGACGAACGCGGCGAGGAAGCGCAACCCGGTGAGGGACGGCAACCGGGCGGGCAGCACCGGTGGGACCGTCGGGGCGGGTGCCGGCGCGTTCGTCATCGGCACGTGGTCCGAGCGGCGGACCGGGCCGTACTGCCGTTGCCACGTAATACCATTCTTGCGGTCGGGTATTCGTTTTCAGGAAGGAATAACAACTTCCGCCTCCGGTGCAGCAGGATTTCCTGTGACGACAGGACATCGCGACGCTGCGGGAGGCGTTAACCGGAGGTCACACCGGGGACGGCGAGGTGGCGTCGGGGATCACCGGCACGGCGGAGGAGGAGCCGTCGGCGGGCACCACGTGGATCGACGCGAGCTCGGCGTCCTTCGGCACGGCGGCGAACGCCAGCCGCTCGTCGTCCAGCCAGGTCGCCTGGTCGTCCACCCCGGCCGTGCCGGGCAGCCTGCGCTCCTGCCCGGTCGCCAGGTCCAGCACCGCCAGCTCCCACGGACCCAGCCGGCCGATGCGCTTCTTGTAGGCGACCTTCGTGCCGTCCGGCGACAGCGAAGGGCACTCGGCGTCACGGCGCAACGACTCCAGGCGACGCTCCACCAGGTCGCCCTTCACCAGCCACGTGTACCCGCCGGAGGCCAGGGTCGCGTAGAACGTCCGGTCGTCACCCGCCACGGTCAAGCCCCAGTAGTTGACGTCCTGCGGGGCGTGCGGCCGTCCCTCGACCACCGCCGTGAACCCCTCCAGCGACTCCACCACCGCGCCGGCGCGCAGATCCAGGAACCCCGTCCGGGTGGAGAACCCGCCGGGCACCGCGTACGAGTCACCGGTCACGAACGACGTCCACGTGACCACCTGGCCCGACGCCGACACCTTCGCCCGGCTCGGCACGCCCGGCAGCGGCACGGTCCGCACCACCGCGCCGTCCCGCGAGACCTCGGCCGCGTACGTCGGCCCCGGCCCGGCCAGCTTCAGGCACACCGTCGTCCCGCCGGCCCGGTACACGCGCCGGCACGCCATCGGGGTCCCGCCGCGGGCGCCCGGCTCGGCCAACCGGACCTGCTCGACCCGGTCGCGGCCGTCGGCCAGCGCCACGAACATCAGGTCGCCGTCGACCGAGGTCACCGCAACGGGTGAGGTGTCGCGCACGACCGACGTCACGTAGACCACCGCGCCCCCCGCGACCAGTACGATGGCCGCGACGGCGAACACGACCCGCCGGTAGCCCAAGTCCATCACCACCTGTAACGACTAGGCGCGAGTCGGCCGATTTCAGAGTAACAACACCGTGCGCGCACACACGCGGGGTAAACGTGGATCGGGGAGCGGATGGACTTCTGGGGCGCCGTGCGAACGCTGCGCAGGCGGTGGTACATCGCCCTGCCGGCGGCGATCACGGCGGTCGCCGTGGCCGCCGGCGTGTTCCTGTCCATCCCGACGCGCTACCAGTCCACCGGCGTCATGGTGCTCACCTCGCCCGCGTCCGGCGGCACGTTCTCGGAGAAGCTGTCGCCCGAGGACGCGGTGCAGGTGAACCCCCTGCTGGCGTTCGACGGCAGCCTCACCACCACCGCGCAGATCCTGGCGCAGATCCTGGCCGACCCCAAGACCCGCAAGGAGTCGCTGGGCCTGGACAAGGAGTCGACCGAGAACTTCACCGCGGCGGGCGGCGGGCAGAGCGGGCCGTTCCTGTTCGTGACCGCGGACGGCAGCACACCGGAAGCGGCCGAGCGGCTGGTGACCACGGTGATGGAGTTCGCCACCAAGGAGCTGGACGAGCAGCAGACCGCGCTGAAGGCGCCCGCGTCGACGTTCATCACCTCGCAGGTGATCGTGAACCCGACCACGGCGGAGGCGCAGATCGGCGGCAAGGTCCGGTACGCGGGTGCGGCGTTCGTGCTGCTGATGCTGTTGACGACGGCGGCGACGTTCGGCGGGGACAGCGTGCTCAACCACCTGCGCCGCCGGCGTGAGGCCCAGGAGGGCGAGGCCGAGGTGGCGGAGGTGGCAGTTCCGCCTGTGGCTGTTACCCCGGCGGCCGGTCCCCCGCCGTCCACCAACGGCGCGCCACGCCGTCCGCCCGGCCCGCCGGTCCGCCGCCCGCAGCCGACGGCCAGCGAGCAGACGGTGAAGATCGCCGCGCCGGGTCCGCGCACCGGCCGACCGGGCGCGCCCGCGTGGCCGACCACCGACGACCGGCCTTGACCGCGTCCGAGCCGTTCCTGCCGGTGCGGCGGCGGGCGGACGGCGCGACGCTGGTGAGCCTGTTCCTGCTGGCGCTGCTGATCATCCCGGCCCGGCTGGTGCTCTCGTTCGTGCCGATGACCCTGCCGCCCGCGCTCGTGGTGGCGCTGCTGCTGGGCGTGCTGTGGGTGTCCGGGCAGATGGTCGACACCGTCGGCATGGGCAAGGGGCGCAACGTCGTGCGCACGGCCGTGGCGCTGTACCTGGCGTCCCAGCTGGCGACCTACGGCGTGGCGACCCGGCGGTGGCTGCCGACCGACGAGCTGACCGTGGCCGACAGCAGCATCATCCGAATCACGTCCATGATCGCGGTCGCGGTGTTCGTGTGCGACGCCGTGCGCACCAAGGAGCGGCTGGACCGGGTGCTGCGGCTGCTGCTGGCGTGCGCGGCGGTGATCGCGTTCGTGGGGCTGGTGCAGTTCGGGCTGGGCGTCGACCTGGCGTCGTACGTGTCGCTGCCGGGGCTGCGGGTGCAGGACAACGGGTACTCGGCGATGGAGGCGCGGTCGATCTTCCGGCGGCCGACCGGCACCACGAACCACCCCATCGAGTTCGGCCTGGTGTGCGCGATGGCCGTGCCGCTGGGCGTGCACTACCTGTTCAAGGCGCGGGACGACGGCACGCCGCACGTGCGGTGGGCGGCGTGCCTGGCGCTGGTGGGGCTGGGCGCGCTGACGTCGTTGTCGCGGACGGCGCTGCTGGGCATGGCGGTGGGCGCGGTGATCATGATCATGACGTTGCCGCGGCGGCGGAAGATCACCACGGCGGTGGTGGGCGGTGGGTCGTTCCTCGGGGCGAGCCTGGTGGTGCCGGGGCTGTTCGGCACGTTGCGGGGCATGTTCTCCAACATCGAGGACGACCCGAGCGTGAAGGCCCGCACGGCGGACTACGAGGCGGCGTGGGAGCAGATCGACCTGAACCCGTTGCTGGGGCGCGGGTTCGGGACGTACCTGCCGACGAAGTACACGATCCTGGACAACCAGTTCCTGCTGACGTTGATCGAGAACGGGTACCTGGGGCTGTTCGCGTTGATCGGGATGTTCCTGGCGGCGGCGTTCGCGGCGATCCGGGTGCGGATGATCAGCGGGGACGAGCAGCTGCGGAGCCTCGCCAGCGCCCTGGTGGCGGGCGTGGTGGCGGGCGGGATCGCGTCGGTGACGTTCGACCTGCTGGGGTTCGGCGTGGCGACGGGCCTGGTGTTCACCATGATCGGCGTGACGGGCGCGTTGCTGCGGGTGGCGCGGGAGGAGCGCCGGCGGGCGGCGCTCGTTCCCGCGTCCCGAGAGGCGTGAACACCCGGGTCGCGTGTTCTGAGCGTTGAACTCAGGGGTCCTGAACGTAGGACTCACGCGACCTGAGCGTAGGACTCTCGGGTCCTGAGCGTTCGACACGCGGGACCCGGGGGTTCGACTCACGCGAGGGGTCAGGCGAGGTCGGGGTGGTGGGTGTGGCAGTCGGGGCAGGTGGAGGTGGAGTCCAGGCGTTGGCCGCAGGAGCAGACCCAGCCCTTGAGGGTGGCGGGGTTGCCGGCGACGAAGGCGTGGGCCGGGACGTCCTTGGTGATCACGGAGCCCGCGGCGGCGAAGGCGTGCTCGCCGATCTCCACCCCGCACACCACCACGGTGCCCGCGCCCAGGGTCGCGCCGCGCCGGACCACCGTGGGCAGCAGGGCGTCGCCGGTGCGCTTGATCGCGGCACGCGGGCGCAGGTCGTTGGTGAACAGGACGTTCGGCCCCAGGAACACCTCGTCCTCGCACACCACGCCGTCGAACACGAGGGTGCCGTTCTTCACCGTCACCCGGTCGCCCAGCACCGCCCGGCCCTCCACGAACGCGCCGTCGCAGATGTTGCAGTCCCGGCCGATCCGGGCGCCCGGCAGCACGTGCGCGAAAGCCCACACGCGCGTGCCGTCGCCCACGTCCGCGCTCTCGCACAGGCCGTTCGGGTGCACGAAGACATCGCTCATCGCACGGCCTCCGCCAGAGCCGCCACCACGCGCTCCTGCTGCGCCACCGTGATCTCCGGGAACAGCGGCAGCGACAGGATCTCCCCCGCCACCGCCTCGCTGACCGGGAAGTCGCCCGGCACGTGCCCCAGGTGCGCGTAGGCGCCGGTCAGGTGCACCGGCGTCGGGTAGTGGATGCCCGCGCCGATCCCCGCCTCGTGCAACGACGCCAGCACGCGGTCCCGGGACGGCACGCGCACGACGTACAGGTGCCACACCGGCACGTTGCCCGCCAGCACCACCGGCGGCGTCACGCCCGGCACGTCGGCCAGCAGCGCCGAGTAGCGGTCCGCCGCCGCGCGGCGCAGCTCGTTCCACCCCTCCAGCCGGCGCAGCTTCGCCGACAGCACCACGGCCTGCAGCGTGTCCAACCGGCTGTTGAAGCCGACCACCGAGTGCTCGTACTTGCGCGGCGACCCGTGCTCGCGCAGCAGCCGCACCGCCGCGGCCAGCTCGGCCGACGTGGTCAGCACCGCGCCGCCGTCGCCGTACGCGCCGAGGTTCTTGCCCGGGTAGAAGCTGGTCGCCGCGAGGTCGCCGAGCCCGCCGACGGCCACGCCGTGCCGCCGCGCGCCCTGCGCCTGCGCCGCGTCCTCCACGATCGGCACGCCGAACGACCGCAGCTCCTCGACCGGCGCCGCCTGCCCGTACAGGTGCACCGGCAGCAGGGCCTTCGTGCGCGACGTCACGGCCTCCGCCACCAGGGACACGTCGATCAGCCCGGTCTCGGCCACGCAGTCCACCAGCACCGGCGTCGCGCCGGTCCGGGCCACCGCGCCCGCGGTCGCGATGAACGTGTTGGCCGGCAGCACGCACTCGTCGCCCGGACCGACGTCCAACGCGCGCAGCGCCAGCTCGATCGCGTCGGTGCCGTTGCCGACCGCGACGCAGTGCGGCACCTCCTGGTAGGCGGCGAACTCCGCCTCGAACTCGCCGACCTGCCGCCCGCCGACGAAGGAGGTGTTCTTGAGCACCTCCGCCCAGCCGTCGGCGACCTCGTCGGCCACCTGCTCGTGCTGGGCGCGCAGGTCCACCAGCGGGATGTCGATCACGAACCGCTCCCCTCTCGCAGTCTCCGGGCGGGGTTGCCCGCCCAGACCTCACCGGCGGGCACGTCGGCGAGCACCACCGAACCCATGCCCACCACCGCCCCCGCCCCGATCGTCACGCCTTCCCGGACCGCGCTGCCCTGCCCGAGGTACGCGGCCTCCCCCACCCGCACCGCACCGCCCAGCGACGCGCGGCCGGCGAACGTGACGCCGTCGCCGACCTCGTCGTCGTGGGTGATCAGCACGTGCGGCATGGCCACGACGTGCGCCCCCAGGCGCAGCGGCGCGGTCACCACCGCGCCGGCCAGCAGGACCGAACCCGGCCCGACCTCCGCGCCGACCGCCACCGAGGCGGCCGGGTGCACCACCGTCGCCCACCGCTCGTCGGGCAGGTCGAGCCGGGCGACGAGGTCCAGCCGGCCGCGCGGCCGGTGCGCGTTGGCCACGCACACCACGACCGCGGCGTCCGTCGAGCGCACGAGGTCCGTGCCGCCGAGGACGGGCAGGCCGTCGAGGTCCGCGCCGTGCCGCGCCGGATCGTCGTCCAGCGCGCCCACGGGTCGCCACAGCGAGGGGAGGAGGCGGACGGCCGCGAGGACTTCGCGGGCCAGCCCGCCGCCACCCACCAGCAGCAGCGGTCGGGGTGCGCTCATCCGGTGGTGAACACGACGTCGACCCAGTAGTTGCTGCCCGCGTAGGACGACTCCGGGAACCCGGGGCCGGACCGGAACACGCCGTTGCGGCTGCCCTCGGCGGTCGCCGGGGCGCTCAGCGGCGGGCTGGTCACGGCGTTGCCCATGAAGTACCCGGTGTCCACGGAGTACCGGCCGTTGGGCGCGGTGTAGGACGCCACGTACGTCGTCCCGGCGATCACGGTCACCGGCGAGGAGAACGTGAGCGCCTGCCAGCCGGTGGCCGTCTCGTTCGCGAACGTGCCGGTGGCCAGGGCGTTGCCCGCCGCGTCCCACAGCGTGCCGGTGTGCGTGCCGGTGTTGCCCGCGCCCTTGTAGAACTTCACGCCGGTGACCGACCCGCTGACCGACGGCACGAACCGGACGCCCAGCTCGTAGGAGCCGGTGTCGTCGGCCGCCGCCACGGTGGGCGCGGTCGCCGCGCTGAACAGCGAGCACGGGCAGTCCCCGTCCGTGGTCGTGGTGAACGACCAGGTCGCGGGCGCGGTCATCAGGTTGCCGTAGACGTCGGCGATGCGCAGGCTCGCGGTGTAGGTCATGCCGCCGCCCAGCGGCGCGGCCGGCGTCCAGGTCACCTGCTGCTGGTTGGCCGACAGCGACAGCGTGCCCGCGATCGTCGCGCCGCCGGAGTCGGCGAGCGAGAACCGGGCCGTGCTGAGGTCCACCGGCTCGTCGAACGCCGCGGTCAGCGGCGACGTGCGAGCCACCTCGCCCGCGCCGTCGAGCGGCGTGCGCCCGTTGACGACCGGCGGGGTGTTGTCCTCGTTGGGCACGAACACGACGTCGACCCAGTAGTTGCCGCCCGCGTACGAGCTCGTCGGGTACCCCGCGCCGGACCGGTAGACCCCGTTGCCGCCGTCGAGGCCCGACGGCGCGCTCAACGGCCCGCTGGACACCGAGTAGCCGTCGAAGTAGCCCGCGTCCACGGCGTAGTGGCCGGTGGTCGTGGTGTACGAGGCGGTGTAGGTCTGGCCCGCCGACACGAACACCGGCGTGGCGAAGGTCAGCGTCTGCCACCCGGACGTGGTCTCCCCGGTGAACGTGCCGGTGGCCAGCCGCTGCCCGGTCGGCGACCACAGCGTGCCGGTGTGCGTGCCGGTGTTGGCCGTGCCCTTGTAGAACTTCACGCCGGTGATCCGGCCGCCCGCGGTGGGCGTGAACCGCACGCCCAGCTCGTACGCGCCGCCGTCGTCGGCCGAGGTGACCGTCGGCACGGTCGCCGGGCTGAACAGGGAGCACGGGCAGATCACCACGATGGTGGTGGTGAACGACCACGTCACCGGGTCGGGCATCGGGTTGCCGTTGACGTCGGCGATCAGCACGCTCGCGGTGTACCGGGTGAGCGGCATCAGCTTGCCCGACGGCGTCCAGGTGACGGTCCGCTGGTCGCCCGACAGCGACACCGAGCCGGCGAGCTGCGCGCCGCGCCGGTCGGTCAGCCAGATCTGCGCGCTGGCCGGGTCGACCGGCTCGCTGAACGTCACCGTCACCGGGCTGCCGGCGACCACGTCCGTCGCGCCCGAGGCCGGCGTGCGGTTCGTCAACGTCGGCGGGGTGGTGTCGCCGTTGAGGCCGTTGCGGTAGACGACATCGACCCAGTAGTTCGTCGCGTTGTACGACGCCGCGGGGAACCCGCCGCCGCTGCCGTAGCGGTACACGCCGTTGGGCCCGTCGACGCCGTCGGCGAGCGCGCGCAGGCCCGCGTAGCTCGCGCCCTGGCCCGTGAAGTGGCCGGGGCTGACCGAGTAGCGGCCGTTGGGCGCGTAGTAGGACACGACGTAGGTCGTGTTGGCCTGCACGACGACCGGTGAGGCGAACGTCAGCTTCTGCCAACCGCTCGCGCTCTCGTTGGTGAACGTGCCGGTGGCCAGGAGCAGGCCGGTGGACGACCACAGCGAACCGGTGTGGGTGCCGGTGTTGCCGGTGCCCTTGAAGAACCGGACGCCCAGCACCTCGCCCTTGCCGTTGAAGCGGACCTTGGTGCCGACCTCGATCGGTGTGGTGTCGTCGGCCGCGTACACGGCGGGCCGGGCGAAGTCGTCCCAGATCGTGCACGGGCACGTCGAGGGCCGGGTCGCGCCGGTGGTGAACGACCACGTCGACTGCGGCGTCTGGTTGCCCGCCGCGTCCGACACGCGCAACGCCACCGCGTAGCCGGTGTTCGGGGTCAGCGCCTGGCTCGGCGTGAACGTCACGGTCCGGTTCTCGTGGGACAGCGCCGACGCGCCGGACACCGCGCCGTTCGGCCCGGTCACGGTGAACTGGGCGGAGCCGGGAGCGATCGCCTCGTCGTAGGTCGCGGAGATCACCGGGGTGAGCGCGACCGTGCCCTCCCCGTCGACCGGCGTGGTGGACACCCGCAGCGGTGCGCGCTGGTCGGGGCCCGGGTCCGGCGCCCACACCACGTCCACCCAGTAGTTGCTGCCCCAGTGCGACTGGGTCGGGAAGCCGGGCCCGCCGAACCGGAACAGGCCGTTCGGGCCGTCCTCGCCGTTCTTCGGGCCGGTGAGCGGCTCCAGGTAGCGGGACTGCTGGAAGAAGTACTCCAGGTCGTAGGAGTAGTGCCCGTTGGGCGCGAAGTACGACACGACGTAGGTGACGCCGCCGGTGACCGGCACGGGTTGCGCGAACGTCAGGGTCTGCCAGCCGCTCGCGGTCTCGCCCGTGAACGTGCCGGTGGCCAGCGGGGTGCCGTTCTTGTCCCACAGCGTGCCGGTGTGCGTGCCGGTGTTGCCCGGCCCCTTGTAGAACCGCACGCCGCGCACGTAGCCGTCGCTGTTGGCCCGCCACTTCACGCCCAGCTCCAGCGGCGAGGCGTCACCGCTGTCGGGCACGTCGGGGGTGTCGGCGTTGGTCCACAGGCCGCACGGGCAGGTGCGCGGGTTCACGCCGGGCGTGGCCACCACGGGGGTGGACAGGTTCGCCGAGTCGTCCACCGCGCGCACGCGCAGGCTCGCGGGCCCGGACTTGCCCGGGGTGTAGGTGTAGCTCCACGCCGTCTGCCCGGCCTGCCACACCGCCGGGTGCCAGCGGTCGCCGCCGTCGGTGGACACCTCGACGCCGCCGACCTGGCCGCCGAGGTCGGACACCGTGCCGGAGAACGTGTACGGCGCGCTGACGGTCGAGATCGGCGGCACGCTGGTGAACGCGACCGTCGGCGCCTGGGTGTCGGTGCTCTTGGTCGCCTGCGTCAGACCGGCCTGCAACGTGGTCGCCTGCACGCCCATGTCGGCCAGGAAGTTGACCGTGGCCTGCTTCATCCGCACGTCGGAGGTCGGCGTGTTGGTGAGGAACGCGTGCTCGTCATCCACGCCCCACGCCCACTGCACGGTGCCCGCGCCGAACACGAGCGCGCCGCTCGCGTGCTTGTAGTAGGTGATGGCGTGGGTCTTGGTGTCCGGGGTGTAGAGGTCGCCGTGGTTCTGCAGCACGTACGGGCCTTCGGGCATGCTCACCGTGGTGCGGGACAACTGCGCCACGCCCGCCGGCTGGAACCCGTTGTCCTCGACCGAGTTCCACTCGTAGCCGAGCGTGCCGGGCTGGAACGTGTAGGTCGTGTTGGTGGGCAGGTCCTTCAGCGACGTGTGCCGCCACAGCCGCATCTTGCCGTAGGCGGCCGGGACCTGGAGCGAGTCCTCGCGGCGGCCGTTGACGGTGAAGATGTTGCCCAGCAGCGCGTTCTCCGGCTTGCCGCCGTCCTGGTCGGGGTAGCGCGGGTCGCGCCAGGTGCCGGTCCAGTCGCTCAGGCCGTCGTTCTGGGTGCCCTTGGTCTCCTTGTAGCAGGCGATGGTGCGCCAGTCGGTCTTCGAGGAGTCGATGCTCTTCTCCCACCGGTGCTTCCAGAAGACCTCGTTGCCGGTCAGGAACGCCAGGTGCACGCCCGCGTCCCGGGCCGCCTCGACGTTGGCCCGCTGCTCCTCGGACCAGTACTCGTCGTGGCCGACGGCCATGAACACCTGGTGGTTCTTGATCAGGTGCCCGCGCCGGGCCGAGTCGGCGTCGGTGGTGTAGCTGACGTCGTACCCGTTGGCCTCCAGGAAGCGCAGCATCGGGTACTCGGCGTTGAAGATGAAGTTGTCGTCGCCGTCGCCACCGGTGTACGGGCGGTTGTAGCTGACCTTGTACGCCTGCCCGCCCTGGCCGGGGCCGTCGCCGAAGTAGAGGCTGTTGCCGCCGTAGCGGTTGTAGGCCACCCAGGTCGAGTCGGAGGTCTGGAACAGCACCTCGGAGGTGCTGGTGTCGTCGCGGACGACGAACACGATCTCGTTCTCCGCGCCGTTGTCGGTGCGGTGGGTGCGCGCGTAGTACAGGCCGGAGACCGCGGTCGACGGCACGTTCCAGCTCAGCGACACGGCCCAGTTGCCGCAGTCGATCAACGCGCTGCCGTCCTCGCCGCGCAGGCACGGCGGCTGGTTCTGCGCCGTGGTGCGGGTGATCCGCTCCTGGAACCGCGCGCCGACGCCGCCGTACCAGCCGAGCCGGTAGATGTCGATGGAGTAGGACGACGCGCTGGTGAGCATCTTGAAGTCGACCCGGCCGCCGGGCGTGGTGCTGATGTCGGTGGTGTAGCCCAGGATGCCGTCGTCCCGGTAGGACACCTGCCAGTCCGGCGTGCCGGGCTTGGTGTTCTCGCAGGCCACCTTGTTGACCACGGGCACGTCGCACGGCGCGGCGGCGGCCTCGGGGGCGCGCAGCAGACCGACGACCGCGATGGTGGACGCCACGAGGGCGGCCACCACCGCCAAGCGCAGCAGGGTCACCGCGAGAACGGGTCTGGCCCGCTTCCGGTCGGCGGTCATGGTCGCACCTTTCGAACACGGGCTGTCGTGACGGGTGGTGATCGCGTGTGCACTGCATCGACCAGCGGAGCCTCGTTGCTCCGATCGTCGCTGGAAGCCGGCTTCGCGTTACACCACAACGGAAGGATCCGCACCGCCGAACGCAGTCCGTGCCGGGCGCACTGCCTAGTGCGACGGCAGCGGCAGCCGCAGCGCCGCTTTGAGCTCCGCCACCACGGTGTCCTGCTGCGCGGCGGTGAGGTCGTGGTAGAGCGGGAGGATCAGCGACCTGGTGGTGAACGCCTCGGTGACGGGCAGCTCGACGTGCGGGTGCCCCGCGTACGCGGGTTCCAGGTGCGCGGCCATGATTCCCCGCCGCGCCGACACGCCCCGCTCGGCCAACCGGGCCAGGACGTCGTTGCGCGTCACCGCGACCTCGTCGGGGAGCACGACCCAGAACGACTGGTAGTTCGTCGTGCCGTGCTCCGGGTCGTGCACCGCGCGCAGCCCCGGCACGTCGGCGCCCAGCTCCTCGGCGAGCAGCTCGTGGTAGCGGGCCGCCAGCTCGCGCCGGCGCCGCACGATCGCGTCCAGCTTGGACAGCTGGACCAACCCGACCGCGGCCTGGATGTCGGTCATCCGGTAGTTGAACGCGGTCTCCAGGTAGCTCTCCACGACCGCGCCGCCGCCGCTGTGCCGCTCGGCCGCGCTCACGCTCATCCCGTGCTCGCGCAGGCGCTTGGCCCGGGTCGCCCACTCGGCGCGGTTCGTGGTGAGCATCCCGCCCTCGCCGGTGGTGATCAGCTTGCGCGGGTGGAACGACCACGCGGCCATCTCGGCGTCCGCGCCGACCGGCACGCCCCGGTAGGTCGACCCGGCGGCGCACGCGGCGTCCTCCACCACCGTGACGCCGCGCGGACCGCACAGCGCGCGGATCGCGTCCACGTCGGCGGGCACGCCCGCCTGGTGCACCAGGATCACCGCGCGGGTGCGCGCGGTGAGCACCGCTTCGACGGTCGCCGCGGACAGGTTGCCCGTCTCCGGCTCCACGTCGGCGAACACCGGCGTGGCGCCGCAGTAGCGCACCGCGTTGGCGGTGGCGATGAACGACAGCGACGGCACCACGACCTCGTCACCCGGCCGCACGTCGAGCAGGTGCAGCGCGACGTGCAGCGCGGTCGTGCACGACGACACGGCGACGGCGTGCAGGGCGGCGACGCGGCGGCCGAAGGCGTCCTCGAACGCGGCGACCTTCGGTCCCTGCGCGACCCAGCCGGACAGCACGGCGGCCGACGCGGCCTCCGCCTCCTCCGGGCCGAGCCACGGCTTCATCACCGGGATCACCGCGACACCTCGGCCATCGCCGACTGCCACCACGAGACCAGCCCGCGCAGGCCGTCGACCAGCTCGATGTCGGGCTTCCAGCCCAGGTCGCGGGCGGCGGCGGAGATGTCGGCGAGCCGGCGCGTGACGCCGTTGACCGCGCGCTCAGGGCCGTGCTCCAGCGGCAGGTCGGAGTCCATCGCGACGAGCAGGGCGTGGGCCAGCTCCTTGAGGCTGGTCTCCCGGGCGCTGGCGATGTTGTAGACCTGGTCGGTCACCGGGGCCGTCGCGGCCAGGACGTTGGCGCGGGCGATGTCGTGCACGTGCACGAAGTCCATGGTCTGCGCGCCGTCGCCGAAGATCAGCGGCGGCTTGCCGTCGGCGATGCGCTCCATCCAGCGGATCAGCACCTCGGTGTACTTGCCGTGCGCGTCCATCCGCGGGCCGTAGACGTTGAAGTAGCGCAGCGCCACGTAGTCCAGGCCGTGCATGGCGTGGAAGCTGCGCAGCATGCCCTCGTTGAACGCCTTGGCCGCGCCGTAGAACGTGTCGTTGTTGTACGGGTGGTGCCGCTCGGTGGTCGGGAACTCCTCGGCCAGCCCGTAGACCGACGCCGACGAGGAGGCGATCACCTTCTTGACGCCCGCCGCGGCGGCGGCCTCGACCACCGTGAACGTGCCGTCGACCAGGCACTCCAGCGCGAGCCGGGGTTCCTCGGCGCACTGCGTGATCCGGATGGCGGCGAGGTGGAACACCAGGTCGGTGCCCGTGCTCAGCTCGGCCAGCAGGGCCCGGTCGTTGATGTCGCCCTCGACCACGGTGAGCCGGTCGCCCGCGAGCGCGGCGGCGTCGGCGAGGTTCTCCCGACGACCGCGGACGAAGTTGTCCAGCACGACCACCTCGGCGGCACCGGCGTCGAGCAGCCGGTCCACCACCGCGGACCCGATGGTGCCCGCCCCTCCGGTGACGAGGGCGCGCTGGCCGGTGATCGGCTGGGCGGCGTCCGACATGGTGCTTGTTCCTTCCATCTGCTGGGTCACGCGGTGGCGAGCTGGAGCGCGGTCGGGTGGTCGACCCGCGCGACGGTGACGAACTCCCCGCCCGCGGCGAGGCTCGCGGAGGCGGCTTCGAGGGTGGCCAGCACGCGCAGGCCCGACCAGCCGTCGGTGAGCGGCGCGCGCTTCTCGGTGATCGCGGCGGCGAACTCCGCCATCATCCCGCGCAGCGCCTCCTTCTCCGGCAGCGCGGGCGCGACGGTGTCGCCGCGCCGGTAGGAGATGATCGCCTGGCGGCGGTCCTCGTCGTCCTCGATGCGGTCGGCGCCCCGGTCGTGCACGGACAGCCGCTGCACGGCGTTCAGGTCGTCCCACACGACCGTGCGGCGGGAGCCGCCGACGATCATGGTGCGGATCTTGGTCGGCGACAGCCAGTTCACGTGCACGTGGGCCAGCACGCCGTCGGACAGCTCCAGCGTCAGGTGGCCGACGCACGCGCGACCCGCGCCGATCGGGTCCGAGCCGTGCGCGGCGACCCGCGTCACGCGCACCCCGTCGGGCAGGATCGCGTCGAAGATCGACAGGTCGTGCGGCGCGAGGTCCCAGAACACGTCGACGTCCGGCTGCACCAGGCCGAGGTTGACCCGCACCGAGTCGAGGTACTGCACCGTGCCGATCTCGCCGCCGCGCACGAGCCGGCGCAGGTGCTGCACGGTCGGCGTGTAGACGAAGGTGTGGTCGAGCATCAGCGTGAGGCCCAGGGCCTCGGCCTCGCGGACGAGCTCCAGGCCGTCGGCGTAGTTCGCCGCCAGCGGCTTCTCCACCAGCACGTGCTTGCCCGCCCGCAGCGCGGCCAGCGCGACCGGCAGGTGCGTGGCGGCCGGGGTGGCGATGGCGACCGCGTCGACCGCGGGGTCGGCGAGCACGTCGTCCAGCGAACCGGACACCCGGACGGTGGAGTAGTCGCCCAGCACGCGCCGGGCCCGCTCGACGTCCAGGTCGCACAGGTAGCGCAGCGACAGGCCGGGGGTGGCCTGGGCGTTGCGCACCAGGTTCGGCCCCCAGTAGCCGGCGCCGATCACGGCGATGCCGATCGGCTGGTCCATTCGGTTCTCCCTCTCCTGACCGCCTCCGCTGGGAGACGTGCGTCGGCGGAACATCAGTAGGCCCCCTGGCCGCCGAACACGGCGCGGAAGGTCTTCCACAAGATCAGCGCGTCGAGGGCGAGCGACCACTCCTCCACGTACCGGAGGTCGAGCCGCACGGACTCCTCCCACGACAGGTCGCTGCGCCCGGAGACCTGCCACAACCCGGTCAGGCCCGGCTTCACCAGCAGCCGGCGGCGCATCGCGGGCCCGTACTTCGCGCTCTCCTCCGGCAGTGGAGGCCGCGGGCCGACCAGCGACATCGCGCCGGTGAGGACGTTGAACAGCTGCGGCAGCTCGTCCAGGGAGTAACGCCGCAGGACCCGGCCGATGGCGGTGACCCGGGGGTCGCGGCGCATCTTGAACAGCACGCCCGCGCCCTCGTTGACCGCTTGCAGCTTGGCGCGCAGCGCGTCGGCGTCGGTCACCATGGTGCGGAACTTGAGGATGGTGAACGGCACGCCGTCCTTGCCGACGCGGCGCTGCTTGTAGAGCACCGGCCCGCGGGTGTCGACCATGATCGCCACGGCGACGGTCAGCAGCACCGGGGTGAGCAGCGCGACCAGCAGGGCCGAGCCGACCTTGTCCACGGCCGTCTTGACCACGCGCCGGAAACCGGTGAACGACGGTTCGCTCACCCGCAGCAGCGGCATCCCCAGCACGCCGGTGACGTGCAGCCTCGGCCCGGCGAAGTCCATCAGGGCGGGCGCGACGACCATCTCGGTGCCGGTGCCCTCCAGGTCCCAGGCGAGCTGCTGCAACCGGCGCGGCGTCCAGTAGGCGTCGGCGGTGACCGCGACGATCCGGTAGCCGCCGCGGCGGACCTGCTCGCCCAGCTCGCCGAACCGACCGACGACCGGCACGCCGTCCAGTTCGAGGCCGATCTCGGCGCGGCCGTCCACGGTGCACACGGCGTCCACGCGCCAGCCCAGGTGCGGCGCGCGGCGGGTGCGGCCGATCAGGTCGGTGACCGTGTCGAGGTTGCCCGCGGCCAGCACCGGCAGCAGGCAGCGGCCCTCGCCGCGGGCGCGGTGCAGCGGGCGGCGCAGCAGGTAGCGGACCGGGAAGGCGACCAGCGCGACGGCCGGTCCCACCACGAACACCCACAGGCGGGCTCCCGGCAGGTCGGCCGCGAGCGCGCCCAGGCCGAGCGCGACGAGGCTGCCGAACAGGCCGCGGCCCAGGCGGCGGAACTCCTCCGCGCCCTGCCCCAGCACCATCGGGTTCCACACCCGGTTGAGGAACAGCGACCCGACGACCACCGCGACGGTGACCGCTTCGAGCGCGAACAGGGGCAGCGGGCCGAACGAGGCGTGCCGGGAGGAGAGGACGAACCCGGCGAGCACGACGACCAGCACCGTGGACAGGACGTCGGCGGCGATCACGCCGTAGCGGTAGGCGGGCTCCCAGCTGCCCACGGTGGGACTGGTGGTGCGATGGGTGGCGCCGACCCCCGCGACGGGTCTGTGTCGCGTGGGCTGGACCTGCTCGCTCATCGTGGTGCTCCCCCGGGTTGGCCGGTTCCGGACGTGCTCGTGCGCAGGGCATCCCCGACGGACCCGCGTGGCGTGTTGCGAATGTGCGGTGGGCGATTTCTCGCCTTGCCAAACCGTCATTCGTCGCGCACCGGGCGCGCGTTACACGGACAGTGAACAGCGACCGGATGGACATTCCCCGATACGGCACCCGGCGCACACCGAGCCGGGTCGGCAGGTGACCTCGGGTCACCGGCACCGTTCCCGGAAAAGGCTTGCCGCGACGTCGGACGACTCGGTCCACAGTGTCCGGTGGGTGGTCGCGCAGGCGCGCGGACACGTTCATCGACTCCGGGACGGGTTCCGTTACAGCGAGTTTTCGGCCGGGATCGGAACCGGGCGGAAACAATCCCGAAAAGGACTTCCCACCCGTTGGACGAGACCGCACCGTGGCGGACTGCGCTCACCCATTCACAGCGGGGCAGCAGCTATTCGGCGCAACGGCGCGGACACTTCGGGTGAGGGGAGTTCGGAATTTCACCGGACTCGAACCGGGCCGGAGTGACCGTCGCCACTTCCCGGGTCACAATGGTCCGGTGGTCGTCGGGTGGGTGGTCGCCGGGCTGCTGAGCGCGTTCCACGGGGTGTGGGCGTGGCGGACCCGGCTGTACCCGCGCGGTCGTCGCGGCGTCGGGCTCGCCGTGGTGGACGCCACGTGGAGCCTGCCGAACACGGTGGCCGGCGCCGCGTTCCTGGCCTGGGCGCTGGCCCGCGGCAACCGGGTGGACGCGGCGTTCAGCCGGCACCGGGGCACGCTGGGCCTGCGCGACGGCGTGATCAAGGGCTTCGCCACCACCGTCGGCCCCGTGCAGGCGGGGATCGCGATGGGCGTGGACGACCACGAGGCCGTGCACGTCTTCCAGGCCCGCCTCTTCGGCCCGCTCTACCTGCCGCTGGTGGTGGTCAACTGGGTCGTCGCCACCGTCCTGCCCTACTGGCTGCTCTACCACGACCGGACGGCGGCCCCGATCACCGGCGTGTCCGCCTACTTCCGCCACGGCGTCTACCCCCACTGCTGGCACGAGGAGTGGGCCTACCGCCGCCAGGGCTCCCCACCGCCGTGATCAGCGGCCGAGGTCGTCCTTCGCGGCCTTGAGGTTGGCGAGGATCAACCTGGTGGTGGGGTGCCCCGCCCCCAGCACCCGCTCGGCGTCGATGAGCGCGGCGGCCAACAGCCGAACTGCCCGGTCCACGTCACCCACCGAACTGCGGACCGTCGCGAGGTTGTTCCGCGAGAGCAGCGTGTCCGGATGATCGGAACCCAGAACTCGCTCCCGATCGGCCACCACGAGTTCCAACAGCGGGAGCGCCCGCTCCGGATCGCCCGCCGACCCGTAGGCAGCGGCGAGGTTGTTGCGCGAACTCAACGTGGTGGGGTGGTCCGGGCCCAACACCCGCAGGCAATCGGACAGCATCGCCTTGGACAGCGCCACCGCCCGCTCGAGATCACCTGTCGACTCGTAGGCAGCGGCGAGGTTGTTCCGCGAGAACAACGTATCCGGGTGATCGGGACCCAACACCCGCTCCCGAGAGGCCAGGATCGCCTCGCACAGCTCCACTGCCCGACCGGCGTCACCTGCGGATTCGTAGGCAGTGGCCAGGTTGTTCCGCACGGTCAGGGTGCTCGGGTGTTCGGGACCACGGAGCCGTTCGCCGCAGTCCACGGCGCGGGTGAGCAGCGCGATCGCAGTGGTCGTGTCGCCCTGACCGACCAGGTACAGACCGAGTTCGTTGGCGAGGAAGAAGACGTCGTACCTGTCGCCGCTGGTGTGGTCCAACAGCGACTGCGCGTGGGGCAGCACCCTCCGGTGCGCCGCCCAGTCCGAAGGGAGCTGCGGATCGGTTCCCCGCAACTCCTCCACGAGTGCCAAGGCGGCTGTGTCACGGGAGGTCGTGATGTCGCCGGGTTGGCGGTGGGGATCGTCGGGGTCCGGGGTGCGGGTGACGGCCTGGACCAGCCGGTGGACGCTGATCGTGTCGGCGGTCAGCGTGATCATGCTGTAGGCGGCCAGCCTGCCCAGGGCGTGCACCACGTCGGGGTCGTCCTCGTCGAGCAGGTGGCGTGGGATGTCGTCGGGGGCGAACCACGCCAGGAAGCGCAGCAGGTGACCCGCCAGCGGGGTGTCGGCGAGTCGGTCCAGGGTGACGTGCCAGACGCGGGCGGCGGTGCGTTGGGCGTCGCCGCCCTCGGCCGTCGTGGTGAACATCCGGGCCGGGTAGCGGCGGAGCAGGTCCAGGTAGGCGGTCGGGGTGATGCGCGACTGGGCGAGGTAGGCGGCGGCCTGTTCGACGGCCAGGGGCAGCCAACCCAGTTCGGCGCACAGGCGTTCGGCGTCGGCCAGGTCGGCGTCGGGCCACTGGTCGCGCACGATCCGGGTCAGCAGTTCGACCGCCTCGGCGGGCGGCAGGACGTCCACGGCCACGGTGGTCCCGTGCCAGCCTCCCGCCTGGCGGGACGTGATCAGCACCGTGCCGGTGCGCACGCGCTCCAGGAGCTGCGCCGCGTCGGCCGGGCCGGTCAGGTTGTCCAGGACGAGCAGCCAGCCGTCGTGCGAGGCCAGCCAGCGCACGGCCAGCTCGACCCGGTGCTCCGAGGTCAGCTCGGCGGTCCCGGGCGCGAGGGCGACCGCCAGGTCCGCCAGCCCGGTGTCCAGGGCAGCGGGCGAGTCCGCGGTGATCCACCAGACCGGGGCGAACCGCTCGGTGTCCGCGGCGAACCGGGCCGCCAGGGTGCTCTTGCCGACGCCGCCCAACCCGTGCACCGCCACCACGACCGCACGCCCGCCCGAGGTGGCCGCGGCGTCCAGGCGGGCCAGCTCCGCCGTCCGGCCGACGAACGACCCCGGCACCACGGGCACGCGCCGGACCCACGACCCCGCCGCCAGCGACTCCATCACCGGCACGGCCGGGGCGGCGCGCACGGTGACGTCGCGGCCTGCCTGGTAGAAGGTCGAACCGCCGTGCGCCTCACCAATCTGACTCACCGCGCCCCCGAGCCCGCGACTCCAGCCGGTCCGCGCCCCGTGCACAACGCAGAACCGCGGACAACCGGCGGGACGCTAACGCCCGGTAACAAGGCGGGCCTTCTCGCCGCCCACGGCGACCACGTCGCCGTCGTGCAGCTGCGCCCCGCGGCGGGTCTCCAACCGGCCGTTCACCGTGACCTCCTCCGATTCGACCAGGTCACGGGCGTGCGCGCCGTTGTCGGCCAAGCCCGCCAGCTTGAGGAACTGGCCCAACCTGATCATGTCGTCGGAGATCTCGACCTCGCGGATGCGCATCGTCCCATCATCCTCCAGCCGCCCGCCGACGCCGCACCTGGCGCTGGTTAACGAGGATTGCACGCACTCGAAACACGCTCGACATCCCCCGGACGTGGTTCGGTCTACGGTTCCCGGAATGTGAGCACAGGCAGCTCTGACCCGGAGCCGACCGGCGGCGAGCGCAGACGCCGCCGGTCCCTGCGCGGGGACGTCGGCACGACCGGCGCCCGGTTCGGCTCCCCCGCGTTGCGGCGCAGTCTCGACGAACAGCCCGCAGAGGCGCCGAAACCGCCTCGGCGGCGGAGGTCGTCCCGAGGCGAGGTGGGCGCGACGGGCGCCCGGTTCGGCTCGGCGGCGCTGCGGCGCAGCCTGGAGGACGAGCCGCTGGAGGACACCGCCCCGTTCGACCGCGACCTCCGCTTCGACCCGCCGCCCATGCCGGCCGTGCCGTCCACCCGGGAACCCGAGCCCGACGTGGAGGAGTTCTCCGGCCCGCTGGTCCGCCCCTACGCGTGGACGGGTGGCCGCACGTCCTCCAGCCACGACCTGAGGCTGGAGACGCTGGTCTCGCTGGAGGAGAACGGCATCGCGATCGCCATGCGGGAGAGCACCGCCGAGCAGCGGTCGATCGTGGAGCTGTGCGCCAACTACCCCAGGTCGGTCGCCGAGGTGTCGGCGCTGCTGTCGGTGCCGCTCGGCGTGGCGCGGGTGCTGCTGGGCGACCTGATCTCGATGGGCGTGGTCGCCGTGCACGACAACGCCGCGGCGCCCGGCGGACCGGACCTCACCCTGCTGGAACGGGTGCTAGTCGGCCTGCGCAACCTCTGACCGCAACCGGCCGAAGACCTCGGCCAGGGCGGGCAGCTGGTAGTGCGCGTTGAGCCCGCTGGGGTTCGGCAGCACCCACAGCCGCGACGACGCGATCGTCTCCTCCTGCGGGCCGATCGCCGCCGCCTTGCGCCCGAACGCCGCCCGGTACGCGGTCACGCCGACCACCGCCACCACCTTGGGCCGGTACTCGCGCGCCAACGCGGTCAACCGCTCGCCACCGGCGCGCAGCTCCTCCGGGGTCAGCTCGTCGGCCCGCGCCGTGGGCCGGTCGACCAGGTTCGTGATGCCCAGCCCGTACCGGGGCAGCTCGTCCTGCTCGGCGGGCGTCAGCAGGCGCGGCGTGAAGCCGGACCGGTGCAGCGCGGGCCAGAACCGGTTGCCCGGCCGGGCGAAGTGCTGCCCCTTGGCGGCCGACAGCAGGCCGGGGTTGATGCCGCAGAACAGCACGTCCAACCCCGGCCCGAGGACGTCCGGCAGCGTCACCCGACCACCACCGGCACGCCGCCGACGACCAGCCGCCAGTCGACGCGGTGGAACGCGGCCGGGTCGACCTCGCCGCGCGCCTGGACCCAGTCGATGATCAGCTGCCGGATCTCCAACTGCCGGTTGTGCAGCACGGGCGCGGTCGCGACGTGCGGGAAGTTGCCGCCGCCTGACTGGCGGTAGTTGTTCACCGCCACCGCGAACGCCTGGTCGGCCGCGACCGGCACGCCGTCGTAGGCCAGCCCGGTGATCCGCTGCCCGACCGGCTCGGCCAGGTCGATGTCGTAGGTCAGCGGCGCGTCCAGGCCCGCCGCCACGTCGTACAGGTAGTCCGGCGTGCCGCCCGCGTTGGTCAGCGCGTCCGGCTGGTGCGGTCCCGGTGTCGTCACGGCCTTGAAGTACCCTGCGGACCGCTCCAAGTAGTCCTTCAGCTGAGCACCGGTGAGCCGCACGCCCAGCAGCGTGTTGTCGAAGACGTAGAGCCCGGCCACGTCGCGCACCGACACGTCGCCCGCCGGGATCGCCGCCGCCTTGTTGAACGGCGAGGCCAGCGACAGCACCGGCAGCGGCTCGGTCAGCGACGCCTTCAGCGCCTCGCCCTGCACCAGGTTGACGAAGTCGAGCGCGGCGGTGTCCTCGTACCGCGCGGTCGCGGCGGACATGGCCGACTTCGACGTGCCGATCCTGGAGTTGACGTAGGCGACCACCTTCTCGTGGTCGTCGCGCAGACGGCGCACGATGGCCGGGTCCTCCGGCACGGTGTTGGTGTTGAGCACCTGCGCCCGGGACGCCTCGGCGCGCCAGCCCCGGCCCGGCGTCCACGCCAGGTCGAACTCCATCAGGCTCAGCCGCTTGCCCCAGAACAGCGGCTCGGTCAGCAGCACCTGCCTGCCCGTGGCCTTGTTGGTGACGAACCGCTGCGCGATCTCGGTGTGCGCGTGGCCGACGAGGATCGCGTCGATGCCCGGCACCTCCTCGGCGACCAGCGCGGAGCAGTTCTCCGGGAACGGCAGCAGGTCGCCCAGCGACGACGACAGGTCCGCGCCCGAGTGGGCCGCCACCACCACGAGGTCCGCGCCGGCCGCGCGCACCTTCGGCACCCACTCGCGGGCCTGCTCGAGCACGCCGGGGAACGTCATCCTGCCGTCCACGTGCGCCTTGTCCCAGATCGCGATGCCCGGGTTGGTCAGGCCGAGGATGCCGACCCGCAGCGGCGCGGCACCGGTGCGCCACACGGTCTTGATCACGTAGGGGCGGAACGCGGGCTCGCCGGTGGCCGAGTCGATCGCGTTCGCGGCGAGCAGCGGGAAGTCGAGCTGCTTCTCGAACGCCCGCAGCAGGGGGATGCCGTAGTTGAACTCGTGGTTGCCGAGCGCGGCGGCGTCGTAGCCGAGCTCGTTCATCGCGGCGGCCATCGGGTGCACGCGACGGCGCCCGATGGGCTCGACCTTGGCGTAGTAGTAGGCCAGCGGGGTGCCCTGGATGGTGTCGCCCGCGTCGATGAGCAGGGTCCGGTGCGCGCCGCGCTCCTGGCGCACGGCCTTCACCAGCGTGGACAGCTTCGCCAGGCCCACGTCGTTGTGCGCGGTGTCGTCGAACTCGCGGTCGGCGAAGTAGTCCCAGTTGAACACGTTGCCGTGCAGGTCCGTGGTGCCCAGGACGGTGAGGGTGAACCGCCGCCCGCCGGCCCGGTCGTCCGGCGCGGCGTGGGCGGCGGCGCGGAACCCGGCGGTGGCGAGCACGGCCGCGGCGCCGCCGGTGAGCAGGGCACGGCGGTGCAAGGGAGATCCCGTCATGGGGGGACCGTAGCCCTTGACCGTTGACTACTCGGCCGGTTCGCCGCCGCTCTTCGCGCGCCTCTTCAGGCCCACGCCGACCGCGATGCCGATCACCGACAGCACCGCCGCGACCAGGATCCACACCCACAGCGGCACGCCGCCGTCGTCGTCACCGGACGAGGTGGCGGGCGGGGTCGAGGTCCGGGTGGCCGGCGCGTCGAGCGTGGCCACCGAGCCGGTGGTGGCGGACGAGGCGGTGGTGGGCGCGGCGTCCGCCGAGGTCACGGCGGGCGGCGCGGCGGGCGTGGTCGCGGCCGGTGGCTGCGGCGTCACCGGCGGCGCGGTCAGCGTGAACGCGAACGTGCCGTCGACGAAGTCGCCGTCCAGCGACTCGACCGTCCACGACACGGTGTACTGCCCGGCGGGTGACGTGCTCTCCGCCAGCGGCACGGTCAACGTCGCGCCGCTCGCGGTGACCTCGCCGGTGGGCCACGCGGCCCCGTCCGGGCCGGTGACGGTGACCGCGGCGCTCTCGGCGGGCACCGGTTCGGTGAACGTCAGCGTGAGCCGGGTCGGCCGCTGCGGCACCGAGGCGCCACTGGCCGGGTCGCTGGACAGCAGGTCGGTGTGGGCGGACGCCGGGGTCGCCACGCCGATCAGGGCCGCAGCCGCCAGCAGTGCCGAGAGCGCCAGTCGGGTCATACCGGTAGTTCTACCGGGTCGGCGGGGTCCCTTGCTGGTCGGTCGCGCCCGGCTGGGCCGGCGGCCGGCCGCCGTTCTGCCGCTGCTGCGGGCCGCCGCGCTGCACGTCGCCCTTCATGATGCTGTCCGCGGTGGCCTCGCCGTCGGTGTCCTCGGTGGCGATCACGGTCACGACGTCGCCCTGCTCGATGTCGTCGAGGTCGTTCTGACCGCCGTTGACGCGCGTGTCGTCGTCGACCTTGTAGGTCTCGCTGAACCCGTCGGCGCTCTTGACCGTGATGGACGTGTCGCCGACCTCGGTGACCTCGCCGTTCTGGAACTCGCCGTGCTGGGTGTCGCCGAACGGCCCGCCCATGATCATCAGGCCGCCGTTGGGCCTGCCGTACCCGCCGGGCCCGCCCATGCCCTGGGCCGCGTCGGAGTTGGCCGCGGCGTAGATGACACCGCCCCCGACGGCGGCGATGCCCACGGCGATGGCGACCGCGACGAGGCTCTTGCGGGCGTTCCAGCCGGTTCCCGCGGCGGCGGCCTGCGGCGGCGGCTCTTCACCCCACGTCGGGTGCTGCTCGGTTTCGGTAGTCATGGCGACCACGGTCTCGGGCGGGCCTGTGAGCCGGCTGTGCGGCCGTTGGGCGGTGGCTGTGCGTGCGCCGCGGCAGGTCGGGTCGCTTCACAGGTGGTACACAGGATCGGCACAGGTCCGGCTCAAGGGCCGGGTTCAGGATGGGAGCATGCGCCCAGTGTCCACTTCGGGGACCTCCCCCGAACTCCGCCGCCCGGACGGCAGTCCGGTGCGGGTCCTCGTGGTGGACGACGAGTCCACGTTGGCCGAGCTGATGTCCATGGCGTTGCGGATGGAGCGCTGGGAGGTCCGCACCGCGCTGGACGGCACGTCGGCCGTGCGGACCGCGCGCGAGTTCCGGCCCGACGTGGTGGTGCTGGACGTGATGCTGCCCGACTTCGACGGGCTGGAGGTGCTGCGCCGGATGCGCGCGGACGTGCCCGCCCTGCCGGTGCTGTTCCTCACCGCCAAGGACGCGGTGGAGGACCGGATCGCCGGGCTCACCGCGGGTGGCGACGACTACGTGACCAAGCCGTTCAGCCTGGAGGAGGTCGTGCTGCGGTTGCGCGGCCTGCTGCGCCGCACCGGCGTCACCGAGGCGACCGCGGGCACCGAGCTGGTCGTCGGCGACCTGGTGCTGGACGAGGAGACGCGCGAGGTGCGCCGCGGCGGCACGTCGATCGACCTCACCGCGACCGAGTTCGAGCTGCTGCGGTTCCTGATGCGCAACCCGCGGCGGGTGCTGTCGAAGGCGCAGATCCTGGACCGGGTGTGGAGCTACGACTTCGGCGGCCAGGCCAACATCGTCGAGCTCTACATCTCCTACCTGCGCAAGAAGATCGACGCGGGCCGGACCCCCATGATCCACACGATGCGCGGCGCGGGCTATGTCCTCAAGCCCTCGCCCTGAGCGGCCGTCGCGGACGGCGGGCTGGCCGCTGCGGACCAAGCTGGTGGCGGCGCAGGTGGTGCTGCTGGCGGTCGTGTGCGCGATCATCGGCGTGGCGACCGGGTTCGCGCTGCGGGACACCCTGATCGCCCGGTTGGACGACCAGCTGGTCGACACCACCACCAAGGTGCGGCGGGACGTGCCACCGCCGCCGTTCCCGGGCCTGGCCGACCCGCTGGGCCAACCCGGGTTCGGTCCGGGCACGCTGGTGCTGATCAAGCACCCCGACGGCGGCACCAACGCCGAGCGGCTGGACCGGGGCAGCGGCGACCGGACCAGGCTGTCCACCGACGTCACGGCGCTGGCCGAGGCGGTGCCCGCGGACGGCAGGCCGCGCACGGTGTGGCTGGGCGAGGAGCTGGGCGACCACCGGTTGATCGCGACGACCACGCCCACCGGCACGAAGGTGATCACCGGCCTGCCGATGGCCGACGTCGACGCCACGGTGTGGCGGATGGGCTGGATCCTCGGCGGCGTGGCGCTGGCCGGGCTGGTCGCGGTGAGCCTGGCCGGCGCGCTGATCGTGCGCCGCACGCTGCGCCCGCTGGAACGGGTGGCCGCGACCGCGAGCCGGGTCGCCGAGCTGCCGCTGCACGAGGGCGAGGTGGCGCTGGCCGAGCGGGTGCCCGACGAGTACGCCGACCCGGGCACGGAGGTCGGCCAGGTCGGCCTGGCGCTCAACCGGATGCTCGGGCACGTGGGCAGCGCGTTGGAGGCCCGGCACGCCAGCGAGACCAGGGTCCGGCAGTTCGTCGCCGACGCCAGTCACGAGCTGCGCACCCCCCTGGCCGCGATCCGCGGGTACGCCGAGCTGACCCGCCGCACGTCCGACGAGGTGCCGCCGCCGATCGGGCACGCCCTGCGGCGGGTCGAGTCCGAGGCGGTGCGGATGACGTCGCTGGTGGAGGACCTGCTGCTGCTGGCCCGGCTGGACGCGGGACGTCCGCTCGCGCGCGAACCGGTGGACCTCTCCCGGCTGGTGGTCGACACGGTCAGCGACGCCCGCATCGCCGGACCGGACCACGAGTGGCGGATGGAGCTGCCGCCCGACGCCGTCGAGGTGACCGGTGACGCGCACAAGCTGCACCAGGTGCTGGCGAACCTGCTGTCCAACGCCCGCACGCACACGCCGCCGGGCACCACGGTCACCACCACGCTGTCCACTGTGGAGGGCGGGGTGCGGGTGTCGGTGAGCGACGACGGCCCCGGCATCCCGGCCGGGTTGCAGGGCGAGGTGTTCGAGCGGTTCAGCCGGGGCGACACGTCGCGGTCGCGGGCGGCGGGCAGCACCGGGCTCGGCCTGTCGATCGTGGCCGCCGTGGTGGCCTCGCACCACGGGACCGTGCGGCTGGCGAGCACGCCCGGCCGGACCACGTTCACCGTGCACCTGCCGCGCTGACCGCCGTGAGGTGATCGCGGCGGCGGTGATCACAGGTCCGGCGATCACGGGTCCGGCGATCACGGCGGGGTGATCGCGCACAGCCCGCTCACAGCCGGGGCACAAGGACCGCCCAGCCCGCGCCGACAGGCTCGACCCCATGCGAGCGAGACTCCCCCTGTTGCTGCTGCTGGTCGGGACGGCGGCGCTGTACCTGTGGCGGTTGGGCGACTCCGGTTGGGCCAACGCCTACTACTCCGCCGCCGCGCAGGCCGGCGCCGAGAGCTGGCACGCGTGGTTCTTCGGCGCGACCGACGCGGCCGGCTCGATCACCGTCGACAAGACACCCGCGGCGACGTGGGTCATGGGGCTGTCGGCCCGGCTGTTCGGCGTCAACGCCTGGAGCATCCTGGTGCCGCAGGCGTTGATGGGCGTGGCGAGCGTGTGGCTGCTCCACGCCACCGTGCGCCGGACGTCCGGTGAGGCCGCCGGGCTGATCGCGGGCGCGGTGCTGGCGTTGACGCCGGTGGCGGTGCTGATGTTCCGGTTCAACAACCCCGACGCGTTGATGGTGCTGCTGCTGGTCGCGGGCGCCTACTGCACGGTCCGCGCCACCGAGGAGGCTTCGGTGTGGTGGCTGGCGTCGGCCGGGGTGGCGGTGGGTTTCGCGTTCCTGGCCAAGATGCTCCAGGCGTTCCTGGTGCTGCCCGCGTTCGGGGTGGCGTACCTGGCGTTCGCGCCGGCACCGCTGCTGCGCAAGGTGGGGCACCTGGCCGCGGCGCTGGGCGCGGTGGTCGTCGCCGGCGGCTGGTGGGTGCTGGCGGTGGAGCTGACGCCCGCGGGCTCCCGGCCGCACATCGGCGGCTCGCAGGCCGACAGCGTGCTGGAGCTGGCGTTGGGCTACAACGGGTTGGGCCGGTTGACCGGTGAGGAGGTCGGCAGCGTCGGCGGCGGGCGCGGCTGGGGTTCGGCCGGGTGGAGCAGGCTGCTCGGCGACGAGATGGGCGGTCAGATCGCCTGGCTGCTGCCGACCGCGCTGGTGCTGCTGATCGCCGGGTGGTGGGCCGGGCGCGCCGGCGACCGGGTCGGGCTCGCGCTGTGGGGCGGTTGGTTGCTGGTCACCGCCGCGGTGTTCAGCTTCATGAACGGCATCATCCACTCCTACTACACGGTGGCGCTGGCGCCGGCGATCGGCGCGCTGATCGGGATCGGCGCGGTCGCGTTGTGGCGCAGGCGGCACGAGCCGGTCGCGGCGGCAGTGCTGTCGGGCGCGATGGCCGTGACGGCGTTGCAGTGCTACCTGCTGCTGCTGGACTGGTCCACCGCGTTGGCCGCGGTCGTGCTGGTGCTGGGTCTGGTCGGCGCGGTGGGGCTGTTCCTCGCCGCGACCGCGCCCGCCGCCGCGGTGGTGCCGGTGGCCGTGGTCGCCGCGCTGCTCGGGCCCGGCGCGTACTCCGCGGCCACGGCGGCGACACCGCACTCGGGCGCGATCCCCAGCGCGGGTCCCGTGATGGCGAACCGGCCCGGCGGGCTGGTCCTCGTGGGTCCCGGCGGGGCCGCGAACACCGTCAAGGGCGGTGGCGGGATGGGCGGCCTGCTCAGCGCGCCGACACCGGGTGCCGCGCTGGTGGAGCTGTTGCGGGACAACGAGGGCTTCACCTGGGCGGCTGCGGCCGTGGGGTCGAACAACGCGGCCGGGTACCAGCTCGGCAGCGGCGAGCCGGTGATGGCCGTCGGCGGGTTCAACGGCACCGATCCCGCGCCCACGCTGGAAGAGTTCCAGGAACTGGTCCGAAGTGGACGCGTCCACTACTTCCTCGGGGGCGCGCTGATGCCCGCGGAGACCGGCAGTGACGCTTCCCAGCGCATCGCCGACTGGGTCGCGGAGACGTTCACCGCGGCCGAGGTGGACGGCGTGGCCGTCTACGACCTCACAGCGGGCGCACAGCGATGACACACGAACCGCCCAGCCAAGCGCCCGAGGGTGGCCCCATGACCACGCTCACGACGACCACCGTGCTCGACGTGGTGGTGCCCGTGCACAACGAGGAGCGCGACCTCGCGCCCTGCGTGCGCAGGCTGCACGCCGACCTGACGCGGACGTTCCCCTACCCGTTCCGGATCACCATCGCGAACAACGCGAGCACGGACGCGACGCGCGCCGTCGCCGACGAGCTGGCCCGCGAACTGCCCGCCGTGGCCGCGGTGCACCTGGCGGAGAAGGGGCGCGGGCGCGCGTTGAAGGCGGTGTGGACGGCGTCGGACGCCGCCGTGCTGGCGTACATGGACGTCGACCTGTCCACCGACTTGGCCGCCCTCGCTCCGCTGGTGGCGTCGTTGATCTCCGGGCACTCCGACCTGGCGATCGGCAGCCGGCTCGCCCGCGGCGCGCGGGTGGTGCGCGGGCCCAAGCGCGAGTTCATCTCCCGCTGCTACAACCTGATCCTGCGCGGCGCGCTCGCGACCAGGTTCACCGACGCGCAGTGCGGGTTCAAGGCGATCCGGGCCGACGTGGCCCGGCGGCTGCTGCCGCACGTCGAGGACACCGGGTGGTTCTTCGACACCGAGCTGCTGGTGCTCGCCGAACGGGCCGGCGCGCGCATCCACGAGGTGCCGGTGGACTGGGTGGACGACCCGGACAGCCGGGTGGACATCGTCTCGACCGCGGTGGCCGACCTGAAGGGCGTGGCGCGGGTGGCGCGCGGCCTGGTCACCGGGCGCATCCCGGTCGGCGAGCTGCGCGCCCAGCTGGGCAGGCGACCGCTGGAGCCGCAGACGCCGGGCGTGCCCGCCGGGCTGTTCAAGCAGCTGGTCCGGTTCGGCGCGATCGGCGTGATCAGCACGTTGGCCTACCTGCTGCTGTTCGTGTCGCTGCGCGGCGGGCTGGGCGCGCAGGGTGCGAACCTGGTGGCGCTGCTGGTGACCGCCATCGCGAACACCGCGGCCAACCGCCGGTTCACCTTCGGCGTGCGCGGTCGGCGCGGCGCGGGCCGCCACCAGTTCGAGGGCCTGCTCGTCTTCGCCCTCGGCCTCGCGCTGACCAGCGGATCGCTGGCCCTGCTGCACCTGTTCGCCGCGCCCGGCGGCCCGGCCGAGCTGGTCGCGGTCGTCGGGGCGAACCTCCTGGCCACCGTGCTGCGCTTCCTGCTGCTGCGCAACTGGGTCTTCCGGCCACGCCGCGCCGCGAAGGCCACCTCATGACCACACCGTCGACCTCGGGGACCCCTTCCATGACCACCGCAACCCTGACCGCACCCGCACCGACCTCGGACGCGCCGCCGTCGGGGCGCAACCGGACCGCACCCGCGCTGGTCGTGCTGCTGGTCGGCACGGCGGTGCTGTACCTGTGGGACATCACCGCCTCCGGCTGGGGCAACGGCTACTACGCCGCCGCCACCCAGGCGGGCGCGCAGAGCTGGACCGCGTGGCTGTTCGGCGGGCTGGACGCCGGTGGCGTGATCACGGTCGACAAGCCGCCCGCCGCGCTGTGGGTGAGCGGGTTGTTCGCCCGGCTGTTCGGGTTCTCCAGCTGGACCGTGCTCGCGCCGCAGGCGATCGAGGGCGTGCTGGCCGTGTGGTTGCTGTACGCCGCGGTGAAGCGCACGTCCGGGGCGGTGGCCGGGCTGATGGCGGGCGCGGCGCTCGCCGTGACACCGGTCGCGGTGCTGGTGTTCCGGTTCAACCTGCCGGACGCGCTGCTGGTGCTGCTGATGGTGGCCGGGGCTTACTGCACCGTGCGGGCGCTGGAGAAGGGCTCCGGGTGGTGGCTCGCGCTGGCGGGCGTGGCGATCGGGTTCGCGTTCCTGGCCAAGATGGGGCAGGCGTTCCTGGTGCTGCCCGGGTTCGCCGCCGCCTACCTGCTGGCCGCGCCGACGACGCTGCTCAAGCGGGTGCTGCACCTGCTCGGCGCGGGTGCCGCGGTGGTCGTGTCCGCCGGGTGGTTCATCGCGCTGGTCGAGCTGTGGCCCGAGGGGTCGCGCCCGTACATCGGCGGGTCGTCGAACGACTCGCTGTGGGAGCTGGCCATGGGCTACAACGGCCTCGGCCGGATCTTCGGCGGCGGTCGCGGCGTCGTCGCGGGCGGCGGTAACGCCACCATCGGTTTCGGCGGCGAGACCGGCATCGGCCGGCTGTTCGGCGCGAGCATGGGCGGCGAGATCTCCTGGCTGCTGCCCGCCGCGCTCATCGGGGTGGTGGCGGGGCTGTGGTTCACCCGCCGGCTGCCGCGCACCGACCGGACCCGCGCGGCGCTGGTGATGTGGGGGCTGTGGGTGCTCGGCAACGGGGTGGTCTTCAGCTTCATGAGCGGCATCACCCACCCCTACTACACGGTCGCCGTCGCGCCCGGCGTCGCCGCGCTCGTCGCCATCGCCGGGCGGGAGATGTGGCGCGGACGCAGGCACCTGCCGGTGCGCGTCGCGCTGGCGGCGATGGTCGCCGCCGCCGGGTTCTGGGGCTTCGCGCTGCTCCAGCGGTTCGGTGAGTGGCTGCCCGCGCTGCGCTGGGTCGTGGCGGTGCTGACCGTGCTGGTGGCGACGGCGGTCGTGATGGGCGTGCGCCGGGTCGCGGCGCTGGCGGTGGTCACCTCGGTCGTCTCCACCGCGGCGTTCGGCGTGGCCACCGCCGCCACCCCGCACGCCGGTTCCATCCCGATGTCCGGTCCGGCGTCCTACGCGGGTGACGGCGGGGGCATGGGCGGGCCGATGGGCGCGACGTCCGACGAGCTGGTCGAGCTGCTCAAGGCCACCACCGGCACGTGGGCGGCGGCGACGGTGAGCGCGCAGAGCGCGGCGACCCTGTCGCTGGACTCGGGCAAGGCGGTGATCGGCATCGGCGGCTGGAGCGGCGGCGACCCCGCGCCGACGCTGGAGGAGTTCCAGCGTTACGTCGCGGACGGCCGGATCGGCTACTTCGTCACCGGCGGCATGGGCGGCGGCATGCGGGGGCAGGACGCGATCGGCGAGTGGGTCGCGGCGAACTACGAGGCCGTGGACGTCGGCGGGTCGACCGTCTACGACCTCGGCTGACGCAGGGCCGGCGCGGCGGTGGTCGGCCCGACCACCGCCTCCGCCGCGACGTACCGGGCGGGTTCGGGGCGACCGGCCCACGAGCGGTACAGGATCGTGGCCGCGTACGGCACCAGGTCGCGGCCACGACGCCACAGCCACGGGACGCCCTTCACCACCAGCCAACCCAGGTGGTGCAACGGCGTCACCTCGATCCCGCCGGTGCAGGTCGGCGACACCCGGCCGGGCACCTCGCAGCCCGCCCGCGCCAACCGCGCCGCGAACGCCGCCGCCAACCGCCGGTGCCCCGCCTCCGACGGGTGCAGCCGGTCCACCGCCCACGTCTCCGGCGAGTACGCGCCGTCCAGCAGGTCCAGGTCGACGCACTCGACGCCGTGCCGCCGCACCACCGCGTCGACGACCCCGTTCAGCTCCCCGATCCGCGCCCGCAACGCCCGCCGCAACGCGCCCGGCAGCCGGAACACCCGGCTGTGGTCGTGGAACCGCACCGTGACGACCGCGGCCCCCGCCGCCACCAACGCCCCGACGACCGCGTCCAGGTCGACGTGCACCCGCCGCCCGTCGAAGTCCGAGCGCAGGATGTCGTTCATGCCGACCAGCACCACGGCCGCGTCCGGCTGCGCGGCCAGCGCCGCCGGCAACTGCCGGTAGCGCACCGACGCCACCCGGGCACCCGTGAACGACACGTTCAGGTACCGCGCGTGCGGCATCGCCGCCGCGAGCAGCGGGCCGACGCCACGCCACCCACCGGGCACGGGGTCACCCACGCCCACCGTCGTCGAATCGCCCAGGACCACCAGGCTGCGCACCGTCTTGGCCACGGGGGAACGATCGCGCAGCCACGTGACGCGCCGAGGACGAGCAGCCCAACGCGGGCGGAATGCCGGGCACAGCGGCAGTACCGGAACCGGGGTCGGCCCTACCTGCACCCCGGGTGCGGGCGTGTTCCCCAGCCCACCAGCACCCGCTCCACCAGCGGCCGAGCCATCAGCGGCCGAGCCGCAGCGCCTGCTCCCGAGCACCCACTCCCCAGCGCCGGGAGACCGCTTCTACCGGAATGCCGGGTAGAGCGGCAGGTCAGCGGCCCGGGAGCCGTAGCGTCCCACCAGGGCCGAGATCACGTCGTCGGCGTGCGCGGCGATGTGCTTCGCGCCCGCGGCCAGCGCGTCGGACCGCAGCCGCACCCACCGGGAGGTCAGCACGACCACGCGCGGCGGGGAGTCGAGGGGGCGGTGGCCGGACGGCAGGGCCGAGTCCAGGCCCGGCAGCCCCCGCCACGTGCCCAGCCACACCCACAGCAGCTGCGCCTCCAGCAGCCGGGGCAGGAACACCGCGTCGTCGTCCAGGTCCGGCCACACCGACGACACCTCGGCCCGCCACGCCGCGACCATCGCCTCCGACATCCCCGCCGGCAGCCCGTAGGCGCACCAGCACGACGGGAACGGCACCCGCAGGCACGCCGCGTCGAACACGATGTCGCGCACGCACCCGCCCTCGAAGTCGAGGAACCGGACGCCCTTGCTGGTCACGAGGTGGTTGTCCGGGCACGACGTGGACGGGCTGAACGCCCGACGGCGCGACGTGACGAACCCGCGCACGGCCTGCTCGGCGAAGGTGCGCACGGAGTCGGGCGTGTCGACTTCCAACGATTCAACCAGCAGCTCCGGCAGCCCGGCCAACGCCGTGTGCACGTCCACCACGATCGGGTCGGCGCAGCACTGCGAGCCCTGGCGGCGCATCAGCGCGTCGAAGTCCGCGTCACGCCCGGCGGTCGTCGCGTGCAGCCGCCCCATGGCGTGCGCCCACGACAGCAGCCCCCGCTCGGCGGCCCGCGCGTCCGAGCCGAGCAGCTTCTCCGCCAGCCGCGGCGCCTTGCCCAGGTCTTCGAGCACGACGAGCCGCTTGGCGTTGTCCTGCGCGACCAGCTCGGGCGTCAGGCGCTCCTCGGACGGCAGCGCGGTGAGCAGCTTGTGGCTCACCACCTCGTGCGCGAACGGGTCGCGGTCGGCCACCGGCGACGGGTAGCGCTTGACCACGAGCGTGCGGGGCAGGGAGAACGGGGTGTGGGCCACCCGGACGCGGGCGACGACGGACCGGCCGGCACCCCCGAGGTCCTCGGGGTCGGCCAGCCGAACCGGTGCGCCGAACCTGCCGCTCAACACCGACTCGGCCGCTGCCACCGCGTCGTCCAGTTCGGAGGGGGCAGCGTCGTCGATGTCCTGCGGGCCGGCGGTGATCTCCACGCTCATCCCCTCCGACCCTACTCCCGGTGCCGACCGTCCTGACAGAACCCGTCCGGGCACCGTGACGGTAGTGCTCACGGACCGCCCGGCTCCACCTTTTGTGGAAATCCCGTCGCGGTCAACCGTTGGCGAGCGGTCGTCCCAGGTCACGGACCTGCCCGCGGCGGTTGCGCAACGCCAGGACCAGCGCCGCCGCCGCCACGATGCCCACCAGGTTCACCGCGAGCTGTGCAACCGAACGGAGGCATATGTCCCACTCGGCGAGAACGGCGGCCACCGCGGCGTAGCCCGCGGCGGGCACGGTGGTGACCGAAATGAACACCCCGACGAGCGCCGCCGACTTGGCCGACGTCATCGACAGCATCCCGGCCGCGCCCGCGAGCAGCGCCACGATCAACGAGAACGGCCCGACCTGGAACACGAAGTCGACCTCGTGCGCGGACAGCACCATGTCGCGGTCGAACAGGTCGGTGTAGGACCCGGCGAACGCCGCCACGGCGGTGATGAGCATGGCCACCGGGAACCCGATCGCCATCGCGAGCGCGGCCCGGCGCACCAGGTCCCAGCGCCGCAGCACCAGCCCGACCGCGATCGCGGCCAGCGGGCCGAACTCCGGCCCGACGACCATCGCCCCGACGATGGTGATCGGCGAGTTCGTCACCACGCCGACCGCCGCGAGCAGGCACGCGATGGTCAGGAACGCCAGGAACGTGGCGTTGAGCCGGGACTCCTCGCCGGTGCGGGACAGCAGCTCCTCCCACACCACGGCGTCCGCGCCGTCGCCGGGCGCGGCCTCCTCGGCGCGGTCGGCGGCGTCGGACAGGGCGGTGTCGATCTGCTCCAGCGTGACGCCGCCGTCCCGGTCGACGCCCAGCTCGCACAGGGAGGCCACCACGGGGTCGGTGGCCTCCCGGGCGACGTCGCACTCCACCACGTCACCCACCGGGTCGACGGCCGCGCCGCGCAGCACCACGACGTGCGTGACGCCGGAGTGCTCCCGCAGCGCGGCCAGCACCGCGTCGGTGCGCTCGACCGGGCAGATGGCGCGCAGGTGCAGCACGGTGCTACTGGGCCTGCTTGTCCGCCGGGGCGGGCTTGAAGTCGACGCCGGCCTCCTTGCGCTGCTGCGCGGTGATCGGCGCGGGCGCGGCGGTCAGCGGGTCGTAGCCGCCGCCGCTCTTCGGGAACGCGATGACCTCGCGGATCGAGTCGTACCCGCCGAGCAGCATGGCGATGCGGTCCCAGCCGAACGCGATGCCGCCGTGGGGCGGCGCGCCGTACTTGAACGCGTCGAGCAGGAAGCCGAACTTCTCCTGCGCCTCGTCGGGCGTGATGCCCATGACCTGGAACGCCCGCTGCTGCACGTCGGCGCGGTGGATACGGATCGACCCGCCGCCGATCTCGTTGCCGTTGCAGACGATGTCGTAGGCGTAGGCCAGCGCGTTGCCCGGGTCCTCCTCGAACCGGTCGATCCACTCCGGCGTCGGCGAGGTGAACGCGTGGTGCAGCGCGGTCCACTTGCCGCTGCCGACCGCGACGTCGTCGCCGATCTTGTCGACCGCCTCGAACATCGGGAAGTCCACGACCCACACGAACGACCAGGCGTTGGGGTCGATCAGGCCGACCCGGTGCGCGATCTCCACGCGGGCCGCGCCGAGCAGGGCGCGCGCGCCGTCCGGGTCGCCCGCGCCGAAGAACACGCAGTCGCCGGGGTTCGCGCCCACGGCCTTGGCCAGGCCGTCGCGCTCGGCGTCGGACAGGTTCTTGGCGACCGGGCCGCCGAGCGTGCCGTCCTCCTGGACCAGCACGTACGCCAGGCCCTTGGCCCCGCGCTGCTTGGCCCACTCCTGCCACGCGTCGAGCGTGCGGCGGGGCTGCGACGCGCCGCCGGGCATGACGACCGCGCCCACGTACGCCGCCTGGAACACCCGGAACGGGGTGTCCTTGAAGTACTCGGTCAGCTCGGTCAGCTCGAGGTCGAAGCGCAGGTCCGGCTTGTCCGTGCCGTACTTGGCCATCGCCTCGGCGTAGGAGATGCGGCGGAACGGCCGGGCGATCTCGTGGTCGGCCAGCTCCCGCCACAGCGCCGAGACGATCTTCTCGCCGAGCGCGATCACGTCGTCCTGCTCGACGAAGCTCATCTCGATGTCGAGCTGGGTGAACTCGGGCTGCCGGTCGGCGCGGAAGTCCTCGTCCCGGTAGCAGCGGGCGATCTGGTAGTACCGCTCCAGGCCGCCGACCATCAGCAGCTGCTTGAACAGCTGCGGCGACTGGGGCAGCGCGTACCAGGAGCCGGGCCGCAGCCGCGCGGGCACCAGGAAGTCGCGCGCGCCCTCCGGGGTGGAGCGGGTCAGCGTGGGGGTCTCGACCTCCACGAAGTCCTCCGCGTGCAGCACCTCGCGGGCGATCCGGTTGGTCTCGCTGCGCAGCCGCATGGCCTTCGCCGGGCCGCTGCGGCGCAGGTCGAGGTAGCGGTGCCGCAGGCGCGCCTCCTCGCCGACCTCCAGGTGCTCGTCCAGCTGGAACGGCAGCGGCGCGGACTCGTTCAGGACCTCGAGCTCGCTGGCGTAGACCTCGATCTCACCGGTGGGCAGGTCCGGGTTCTCGCTGCCCTCGGGGCGGCGGGTCACGTCGCCGACGACCTTGACCACGAACTCCGAGCGCAGCTTGTGCGCCCGCTCGGCCATCTCGCCCTCGCGGAAGACGACCTGCGCCACGCCGGAGGCGTCCCGGAAGTCGATGAAGATCACGCCACCGTGATCGCGCCTGCGGGCCACCCACCCGGTCAGGGTGACGGACTGCCCGGCGTGCTCGGCGCGGAGCTTCCCGGCCTCGTGCGTGCGCATCACGGGAACTGCTCTCCTCGGTGTTTGCTTCTCTGGGGGTCGGCTCAACTGACGACTGGTCGTCAAGGCTAGCCAACGACCCGGTGCCCGACGCCACCAGGTTTCCCCACCCGCGTGGGAGCGGTGGCCCTCCCCCTCAGCCCACCTACCGGGATTGCCCCCAGGCTGCCGCGGCACCAGTGTGCGCAGGAGGGCCGAACGGACCCTGAGCAGACCGTTAATGCGCAGGTCGGAGCACACGAAGAGCCGGGGCCGCCCCCTCTCGGAGAGGTGACGGCCCCGGCTCGCGTGCAGCGGTGATCAGGCGCTGGGCGCCAGGTAGAGCAGGCGGTTCGGGGAACCGGTGCCCGGGCTGGTCACCTTGCTCGGGGTCGACTGGCCGACCAGGTAGCTGGCGACCTGGGCCGGGGTGGCCGAGCGGTTGCCCTGGAGGTAGCGGGCCGCGGCGCCGGCGACGTGCGGCGTCGCCATGGAGGTGCCGCTGATGGTGTTGGTGGCGGTGTCACTGGTGTTCCACGCCGAGGTGATCGACGAGCCCGGCGCGAAGATGTCCAGCACCGAGCCGTAGTTCGAGTAGCTGGCGCGGGCGTCGGTGTTGGTGGTCGCGCCGACCGTGATGGCCTCGCTGACGCGGGCCGGGGAGTAGTTGGACGCGTTGGCGTTGCTGTTGCCCGCGGCGATGGCGTAGGTGACGCCCGCCGAGATCGACCGGCGCACGGCCGCGTCGATCGTGGTGGACACGCCGCCGCCGAGGCTCATGTTGGCCACGGCCGGCTTGACGTGGTTGTTGGTCACCCAGTCGATGCCCTCGATGACGTCGGCGGTGGTGCCGCTGCCCGCGTTGTTGAGCACGCGCACGCCGTAGACGGTGGCGCCCTTGGCAACGCCGTACTGGCTGCCCGCGATGGTGCCGGCGACGTGCGTGCCGTGGCCGTTGCCGTCCTGGGCGACGCTGTCGTTCTCCACGGCGTCGTAGCCGTTGCGGGCCCGGCCGCCGAAGGTGCTGTGGCTGATCCGCACGCCGGTGTCGATGATGTAGACGTTCACGCCCGAACCGGTGGAGGTGTAGCTGTAGGCGGAGTCCAGCGGCAGGTTGCGCTGGTCGATCCGGTCGAGGCCCCACGAGGGCGGGTTGGTCTGCGTGGCCTGGATGGTGAAGACCTGGTCCTGCTCGACGTACTCGACGGCCGGGTTGGCCGCGAGCCGCTTCGCCGCCGACTCGGGCAGCGACACGGCGAACCCGTTGAGCGCGCTGCGGAACACGGTGTCGACCTTGCCGCCGTACTGGCCCGCGAGGCCCTCGGCGGACGCGGAGGTGCCGTCCTTGAGCTTCACGATGAAGTGGTTCTGGACCTTGTGGGCCGCGTCGGCGGCGCGGATCTCGCCCTCGGCGGCCTGCGCCGGGGCGGCCAACAGGGAGGTCGCGGTGACGGCGAGCGCCGTCGCCCCGACGCCGGCCAGGAACCGGGCCTGTCGTGACTGTCGCATGCGGATTCCGTTCTTCGAACGGTGGCCCCAACGCACCCCGAGGAGCTTCGCAGGGCTCGGGGGTGACATTGGGCCACCTTGCCCTCGCTGACAGTCACCAAAGTAGGCAACGGAGGCGTTAACTCGGAAGTGTGAACATTTGCCAGTTGAACCCACAGCGTTAATAAACCGCCTGACCTGCGTGTTCCCATAATCCGAGAGCGCTCGCGTGACGGCGGCGCTACCGTCCGGACATGCGTTTGGAACCGGTCACCGAGGACAACTACCGGGCCGTCATCGGCCTGGAGGTCCACGAGGAGCAGCGGGCGTTCGTCGCGACGAACCTGAAGTCGATCGCGGACGCGTGGATCTACCGCCCGAAGTTGCAACCCCTTGCGCTGTTCAGCGGAGAGGAGCTGGTCGGGTTCACCCTCCTCGAACGCGACCGGCCGGAGGCGCTGCACGTGGTGCGGTTCATGGTCGACCGGCGTGCGCAGGGCCGCGGGCTCGGCCGCAAGGGCCTGGCCGCGATCGCCGACGTGGCGCGCTCCGAGGGCCGCACCGAGCTGGTGCTGAGCGTCGTCCCGGGCAACGCGGTGGCCCGCGGCCTGTACGCGGCGTTCGGCTTCACCGACACCGGCGAGGTGGACGGCGGCGAGCTCGTGATGCGCCACGTGCTCGCCCCGTCGACCCAGGCCCAGGCCCACCTCGCCGAGCAGTAGCTCAGCGGGTCGGCGACCAGTACAGCAGTCGGCCCCACGACAGCGGTGTCGACTCGGTGACCACCGCCGAGTGCACCTGCGCGGGCGTGGCGGTCGGGTTCAGTTCCAGGTGCCGCAGCGTCACGCCGGTGACGTACGCGGTGGACAGCGACGTGCCGCTGAGCGTGTTGGTGGCGGTGTCGCCGGTGTGCCAGGCCACCGTGATGTTCATGCCGTAGGCGTAGACGTCGACCACCGAGCCGTAGTTGGAGAACGTGGCCCGAGTGTCGGTCCGGGTGGCCGCGCCCGATGTCAGCGCCTCCCGCACGCGGGCGGGTGAGTAATTGGCCGCGTCGGCGTTGCTGCCGCCCGCGGTGACCGACGCGGTGACGCCCGCGGCGATCAGCCGGCGGACCGCGTCGTCCACCGCGGTCGACGCGCCGCCGCCCAGGCTCAGGTTGGCCGAGGCCGGCTTGACGTGGTTGCGCGCCACCCAGTCGATGCCCGCGATCACGCCCGCGGTCGTGCCGCTGCCCGAGCCGTTGAGCACCCGGACGCCGCACACCAGGGCCTGCTTCGCGACACCGTTCACGCGGCCCGCGATGAGGGAGGCGATGGCCGTGCCGTGGCCGTTGTCGTCCTGCGGCGTGGTGTCGTTGTCGACCGCGTCGTAGCCCGCGCACGTGCGGCCGGAGATCTCGGTGTGCGTGGTGCGCAGGCCGGTGTCGATGACGTACGCACGGGTGCGCGCACCGGTCGACGTGTAGGTGTAGTTGCCGTCGGTGGGCAGCGCGCGCTGGTCGATCCGGTCGAGGCCGAACGGCGCGTTGGTCTGCGTGGTGTGTGCCCGCACCACCTGGTCCTGCTCGACGTAGGCGACGGCCGGGTCGGCGGCGAGCCGGCGGGCCTGCTTCGGGGTGAGGGCGGCGGCGAAGCCGTGCAGCGCCGGGAACGACCGGGTGACGCGGCCGTCGAGCCGGGCGGTGACCGCGTCGGCGGCGGCCACGTCCTTCAGCTTGACGACGTAGCTGCCGGGAACGGCGGTGGGCGAGCCCGCGTGCAGCACCGCGCCTTCGGCGTGCGCCGGTGCGGTGAGGGTGACGGCGGCCAGGGCGGCTACGCCCAGGCCGGACAGCAGTGTGCGCATTGGCAGGGTCCTTTGCAGGGAGGGGACGTGACTACCGCGTGGGCGACCAGTGCAGGAGCCGCCCGCCCCACGGCGCCGGGCCCGGCTTGGTGAGCTCGGTCTGCACCAGGGCCGGGGTGGCGGTGGGGTCGCTCTGGAGGAACCGGGCGGCGACGCCGCTGACCAACCCGGTCGCCATCGACGTGCCGCTGAGCGTGGCGGTGGCGGTGTCGCTCGTGTGCCACGCCGACGTGATGCCGACCCCGGGCGCGTACAGGTCCACGCCGGTGCCGTAGTTGGAGAACGGGGCCCTGGCGTCGGTCTGCGCGTGGGCGCCCGACGTGACGGCTTCGGCGACCCGGGCGGGTGAGGTGCTGCCGACGTCGCCGTTGCTGCCGCCCGCCGTGACGGACGCGGTGACGCCCGAGGCGACCAGCCGCCGGACCGCGTCGTCCAGGGCGACCGACGCGGGACCGCCGAGGCTGAGGTTCGCCACGGCGGGGCGGCGGGCGTTGAGCCGCACCCAGTCCACGCCCGCCATGACGCCGGAGATCGTGCCGCTGCCCCGGGCGTCGAGCACCCGCACGCCCACCACCCGCGCGCCCTTCGCCACGCCGTGCGTGCTGCCGGCGATGAGGGCGGCGACGTGCGTGCCGTGGCCGTTGTCGTCCTGGGCGACGGAATCGTTCTCCACGGTGTCGTGGCCGTGCGCGGCCCGGCCGCCGAACTCGGCGTGGGTGACGCGGATGCCGGTGTCGATCACGTAGGCGGTGGCGCCCGCGCCCGTGGTGGTGTAGCTGTACGCGGTGTCCAGCGGCAGGGCGGGCTGGTCGATCCGGTCGAGCCCCCACGGGGCGTCGGGCTGGGTCGAGTTCGCGCGCACGACCTGGTCCTGCTCGACGTAGGCGACCGCGGGGTCGGCCGCCGGCCGGCGGGCCCGCGTCGGGGTGAGGGCGGCGGCGAAGCCGCCTAACGCGGCGAACCTGCGGGTGACCGACCCGTCGAGCGCGGTCGTCACGGCGTCGGCCGCGGCGGGGTCCTTCAGCTTGACGATGTAGCTGCCGGGCACCGCGCTGGGCGAGCCGGCGTTCAGGACGACGCCCTCGGCGTGGGCGGGCGCGGCCAGCAGGGTCGGGGTCGGCAGGGTCGGGGTCAGCAGGGTCGGGGTCAGGGCGGCCACGGCGAGGCCCGGTAAGAGCTTGCGCATACGGCTTTCCTCTGCGGGGTGAGGGATGCCCCGCGCGGATCACGCGCGGGGCTGCCAGTGTGGCCGACTCCGCCGCGCCGGTGGTCGCCCGAACGGGCGGTCGGTTCGGGTGACCGTCCACCGGTTCCGGCCGGCCGGAACCGCACAACGGCGGAGAAGCGCGCGCGACGCGGACCGACAACGTGATTGAGAACCGATTCAACGCTGTGGAGAAAATACGGTCGAAGGCCCTGTCGAAACGAGAGGCGAGCGCGTCCGCGGCCACTGCGGAGAAGTTCTTCGGGGTGAGTATGTAACCGTTGGCCCGGATCTTCGGTCCGCCGACCGGGCGGATGCCACCCCCGTACACCGCGACCGGGTCCGCCACCAGCGCGAACACCGGTGTCACGGGTATTGCGGGACGGGTCAACGTGACCTTCGGCATAGGGGTTGGCCACTCGCACCGGCAACGGCCGCCGGCGTCGCGTCCCGACCCGCGGTCGGAGCCCTCGCCCACCGGGGTGTGCCGCGCATCACCCCACGTACCCAAGGCCCTGGGCCGGTCCGCGTACCGGGACGGGGCCGGATGACCGAGCGCGGTGCGGCGATCGAGGGTACCGGGTTCTTCACACCGCTGCTGTTAATGAGAATTCAAACATTCCACAGCCGACCGGATTTTGCCGTCCGATTCGGTCAAATTCACGGCGGGAAACCCGATCGGCTGTACCGCACCGGCGATTTCGCACGATAACGTCGCTCGCCTTGTCCTTGGGAGAACGGAGCGAAGATGCCTACGCCAGTCGTCGGACCGGAATCGCGGACGCGCGATCCCCGACGGATCGAAGCGGGGGCCGACCCCTTCGCGGACGCATTGCGTGCGGCGATCCGCGCCAAAGGGCTCAGCCTGGAACGCATCCAGCACAAGCTGCGCACGCGGGGCGTCGCGGTCAGCATCGCCGCGCTGAGCTACTGGCAGTCCGGTCGCCGCCGACCGGAACGACCGGACTCGCTCACCGCCGTCAGCCACCTGGAGGAGATCCTCGACGTCGGGGTGGGCGGGTTGAGCTCGCTGCTCGGGCCGCCGCGACCGCGCGGCAAGGCCCGGCCCAGGACGCGCGTGTCCGGCCCGGAGGGCTGGGTCGGCGAGAGCGACTACGCGACCATCGCGGAGCTGCTGGCCGACATCGACACCAGCACCGACCAGGACCTGACCCGGCTGAGCCTGCGCGACCAGGTGGAGCTCGCGATGGACGGCAGCACCCGCCGGGTGCGGTCCCGGCAGGTGCTGCGCGCCGAGCGCTCGGGCGTCGACCGCGTGCTGCTCGGCTACGACACCCGCCTGCCCGGCGACCCGCTGCCGGTCATCGGCACGCTGCGCTCGTGCCGGCTGGGACGGGTGTCCGCCGACCCGCGCAACGGCCTGATGGTCGCCGAGCTGCTGCTCGACCGGCCGCTGCGGCGGGGCGAGCGGACCGCCGTCGAGTACGAGCTGATCCACGTCGCGCCACACCACCCGACGTTCGACAACACGCACTCGCGGCGGTTCCGCCACCCCGTGCGCGAGTACGTCCTGGAGGTCAGGTACGACTCACGGTGCCGACCCGTGCGTTGTGAACAATTCACGACCGGTTTGACCGGTGAAGGACCAACCGACGTGCGCGAGACCCCGGTGGACACGTGGGGCTACGCGTACGCGGTCGCGCTCGACTTCGGTCCCGGCGTGGTCGGCCTGCGCTGGGAATGGGCCTGACTCAATAGGAGCGCGGCAACTTCAACGTGTGCTGCGCCACGAAGTTCAGGATCATTTCCCGGCTGACCGGGGCGATGCGGGACAACCGGGACGCGGCCAGCATGGCGCCCAGTCCGTACTCGGACGACAGTCCGTTGCCGCCGTGGACCTGGATGGCCTGGTCCACCGCCCCCGCCACCGCCTCCCCCGCCGCGTACTTGGCCATGTTGGCCGCCTCACCAGCAGCCCGGTCCTCCCCAGCGTCGTAGAGAGCCGCGGCCTTCTGGGTCATCAGCCTCGCCAGCTCGACCTGGATCGCGCACTGCGCCAGCGGGTGCGCGATGCCCTGGTGCGCGCCGATCGGCGCGTCCCACACGGTCCTGGTGCGGGCGTACTCACTCGCCTGGTCGAGTGCGCGGCGGGCCATGCCGGTGGCGAACGACGCCGCCATGATCCGCTCCGGGTTCAGGCCGGCGAACAGCTGGGCCAGCCCCGCGTCCTCGGTGCCGACCAGCGCGTCCAGCGGCAGGCGCACGTCGTCGAAGAAGCAGGTGAACTGCTTCTCCGGCGACAGCACCTCCATCGGGATGTGCTGGTAGGTGAAGCCGGGCGCGTCCGTCGGCACGATCATCAAGGACGGGAGGAGCCGCTGTCCCCTGGCGTCGACGTGCCGGGCGACCACCATGACCGCCTCGACCTCGTCCACGCCCGAGATGAACGTCTTGCCGCCCTTGAGCACCCACTCGTCGCCGTCGCGGTGCAGCGCGGTGGCGAGCTTGTGGGAGTTGGAGCCCGCGTCGGACTCGGTGATGGCGAACGCCATCTTCGTGGTGCCGTCGGCGAACCCGGGCAGCCACCGCCGCTTCTGCTCGGCCGTGCCGAACCGGGCGATGACGGTGGCGCAGATGGCGGGCGAGACGACCGTCAGCAGCAGCGGGCAGCCCGCCCTGGCCAGCTCCTCGCACACGGCCGCCAGGTCGCCGATCCCGCCGCCACCGCCGCCGTACTCCTCCGGCACGGCCACGCCGAGGTAGCCGAGCCGGCCCGCCTCGGCCCACAGCTCGTCGGTCTTCTCCCCCGCCCTGGCCTTGGCGGTGAAGTACTCGTGGCCGTACTTGCCGGCGAGGTCGGCGACGGCCTCGCGCAACGCCCGCCGCTCTTCGCCCTCGGTGAAGTTGATCGTCACGACGCCTCCACAACCGCGAGCACGTCGCCCGCGTCGACCTGTTGCCCCGACCGCACCAGCACTTCCGCGACCGCGCCGCCGGTGGTGGCGAGCACGCGGTGCTCCATCTTCATCGCCTCCAGCACCAGCAGCTCCGCGCCGGCCTCGACCCGCTGCCCCGGCTCGACCGCGACCCGCACCACCGTGCCGGGCATGGGCGCGACCGTGGCGCCCTCGGTCACCTCGGCCCGGGGCTCCGGGAACCGGGGGCGGAGCGCGAGCGACACCGCGCCCACCTCCACGCGGTCGCCGTACACCGCGACCGGGTACGTCGTGCGGACGCCGTCGCGCTCGAACGTCACCTCGTCCGGCGACGCCGCGACCACGACGACGTCCAGGCTCGTCCGCACGCCGGCGCGGGTGTGCCGGTAGTCGACCTCCACCACGTCGTCGCCGTGCTCGAACGCGGTCCGCTGCGGCTGGGACGGCAGGTTGCGCCAGCCCGGCGGCAGGCCGGTGCGCCGCCGTTCGGCCAGGGCCAGGGCGGCGGCCAGCGCGGCGGGCCGCACGTCGACCGGCTCCGGGGTGGTGAGGCCGTGCTGGTCGAGGAAGCCGGTGTGGGTGTTGCCCGCGCCGAACTCGGGGTGCCGCAGCGTGCGGACGAGCAGGTCGCGGTTGGTGACCAGGCCGTGCAGCTCGGCGCGGTCCAGCGCGGCGGCCAGCTTGCGGACGGCGGCGTGCCGGGTCGGCGCCCACGCGATCACCTTGGCCAGCATGGGGTCGTAGTGCACGCCCACCTCGCTGCCGTCCTCCACGCCGCTGTCGACGCGCACGCCACCGGGCACGGCGAAGCGGTGCAGGGTGCCGCTCGCCGGCCGCCAGTCGTGCGCCGGGTCCTCGGCGTACAGGCGCGCTTCGACGGCGTGGCCGTTCGGGGTCGGTGGCTCGGCGGGCAGGCGCGCGCCCTCGGCGACGGCGAGCTGCCAGGCGACCAGGTCGAGGCCGAACACCTCCTCGGTGACCGGGTGCTCCACCTGGAGGCGGGTGTTGACCTCCAGGAAGTGGAACGAGCCGTCGTCGCTGAACAGGAACTCCACCGTGCCCGCGCCGACGTACCCGATGGCGCGGGCGGCCTTGGTGGCGGCGTCGACCAGCCGTTCCCGGGCCTGCGGCGTCACGGCCGGGCTCGGCGTCTCCTCGATGATCTTCTGGTGGCGGCGCTGGATGGAGCACTCCCGCTCCCCCAGCGCCCACACCGTGCCGTGCGCGTCGGCGAGCACCTGCACCTCGACGTGCCGCGCGTGCTCCAGCAGCGGTTCGCAGAACACCGTGCCGTCGCCGAACGCGGACTCGGCCTCGCGCCGGGCGGCGGCCACCTGCCCGGCCAGCTCGTCGGCGGACCGGACGACCCTCATGCCCCTCCCGCCGCCGCCCGCCGAAGCCTTGACCAGCAACGGGAACCGGTCGGCCGACTCGGGGTCGAGCTCCGGCAGCACCGGCACGCCGGCCGCGGCCATCCTCTTCTTCGCCGCCACCTTCGAGCCCATGGCCTCGACGACCTCGGGGTCCGGCCCGACCCACGTGAGCCCGGCGTCGAGCACGGCCCGCGCGAAGGAGGCGTTCTCGGACAGGAACCCGTAGCCGGGGTGCACCGCGTCCGCGCCGGCGGCGAGGGCGGCGGCCACCAGCGCGTCACCGCGCAGGTAGGTCTCGGCGGGCGTCGCGCCGGGCAGCCGCACGGCCGCGTCGGCTTCCCGGACGTGCGGCGAGCGCTCGTCGGGGTCGGAGAACACGGCGACCGGCGAGATGCCGACCTCGCGGCACGTGCGGATCACGCGTCGCGCGATCTCGCCCCGGTTGGCGATCAACAGCCTGCGGATCATCACGCCCTCACATCCGGAAGACGCCGTAGGTCTCGGCGCCCTTGATCGGTCCGCTGTGGATCGCCGACAGGCACAGGCCCAGCACGGTGCGGGTGTCGCGCGGGTCGATCACGCCGTCGTCGTAGAGGCGGCCGGAGAGGAAGGCGGCCACCGACTGCTGCTCGATCTGGTCCTCCACCATCCGGCGCACGGCCGCGTCGTGCTCGTCGTCGTAGTCCTGCCCCTTCGCGGCGGCGGCCTGGCGGGCGACGATCGACAGCACGCCGGCGAGCTGCTTGGGGCCCATCACGGCCGACTTGGCGTTGGGCCAGGTGAACAGGAACCTCGGGTCGTAGGCCCGGCCGCACATGCCGTAGTTGCCCGCGCCGTAGGACGCGCCCATCACGACGGTCAGGTGCGGCACGCGGCTGTTGGACACCGCGTTGATCATCATCGCGCCGTGCTTGATGATCCCGCCCTGCTCGTACTGCGCGCCGACCATGTACCCGGTCGTGTTCTGCAGGAACAGCAGGGGCGTGTCGCTCGCGTTGGCCAGCTGGATGAACTGCGCGGCTTTCTGCGCCTCCTCGCTGAACAGCACGCCGCGCGCGTTGGCCAGCACCCCGATCGGGTACCCGTGCAGGTCGGCCCAGCCCGTGACCAGGCTGGTGCCGTAGTCGGGCTTGAACTCGTCGAACCGCGACCCGTCCACGATCCGGGCGATCACCTCGCGCGGGTCGAACGGCACGCGCAGGTCGGTCGGCACCAGCCCGAGCAGGTCTTCCTCGTCGTGCAGCGGCGGCTCGACGGCTTTCGGGGCGGGGCCGAGCTTGCGCCGGTTCAGCCGGGCCACCACGCGGCGGGTGAGCCGGATCGCGTCCACCTCGTCCTCGGCGACGAAGTCTGCCAACCCCGAGGTGGTGCCGTGCATCCGCGCGCCGCCCAGCGACTCGTCGTCGGACTCCTCCCCCGTGGCCATCTTGACCAGCGGCGGACCACCGAGGAACACCTTCGAGCGGTCCTTGATCATCACCACGTAGTCCGACATCCCGGGCACGTACGCGCCGCCCGCGGTCGCGTTGCCGAACACCGTGCTGATCGTCGGGATGCCCGCCGCCGACAGCCGGGTCAGGTCGCGGAACGCCCGCCCGCCCGGGATGAAGATCTCGCTCTGGCTCGGCAGGTCCGCACCGCCCGACTCGACCAGCCCGATCAGCGGCAGCCGGTTGGCCAGCGCGATGTCGTTGGCCCGGAACGTCTTGCGCAACGTCCACGGGTTGCTCGCGCCGCCGCGCACGGTCGGGTCGTTGGCCACGATCACGCACTCGACGCCCTCGACCACCCCGATCCCGGTCACCACGCTCGCGCCCACCGGGTAGTCGGTGCCCCACGCGGCCAGCGGCGACAGCTCCAGGAACGGGCTGTCCGGGTCCACCAGCAGCTCGATCCGCTCGCGCGCGAGCAGCTTGCCGCGCTTGTGGTGCCGCTCGGTGTACTTGGGGCCGCCGCCCGCGAGCGCCTTGGCCTGCTCGGCGTCCAGCTCCGCGATCCGGTCCAGCAACGCCGCGCGGTTGGCCGCGTGCTCGGGCGACCGGCGGTCGACCGCCGTGCGCAACACACTCATGCCGTGTACCCCAATCGCCGCGCCGCCAGCTCCGTCATCACCTCGGTCGCGCCGCCCCCGATGCCGAGGATGCGCGCGTCCCGGTAGTGCCGCTCGACCTCGGTGTCGCGGAGGTAGCCGGCGCCGCCGTGCAGCTGGACGGCCGCGTCCACCACGAACGAGCACGCCTCCACGGCCGCGTTCTTCGCGAAGCACACCTGCGCCACCACCTCCTCGCCGGCGGCCACCCGCACCGCCACCTCGCGGGTGTACGTGCGGGCGAGGTCGATGCGCTGCGCCATGTCCACCAGCCGGTGGCGGACCACCTGACGCCCGATGAGCGGCCTGCCGAACGTCTCCCGCTGCCGCACGTGGGACAGCGCCAGGTCGAGGCACCGCTGGGCGGTCGCGTAAGCCTGCACGGCCAGCGAGATCCGCTCCACCTGGAACTGGCGCATGACCAGCGCGAACCCGCCGTTCTCCGGCCCGACCAGGTTGGCCGCCGGCACGCGGGCGTCCACGAAGGACAGCTCGGCGGTGTCGGAGCAGTGCCAGCCCATCTTCTCCAGCCGGCGGTCCACCGCGAACCCCGGCGTGCCCTTCTCGACCACCAGCAGGCTGATGCCCTGGTGGCCCGGACCGCCGGTGCGCACGGCCGTGGTCACGAAGTCGGCCCGGTCACCCGAGGTGATGAACGTCTTCGTCCCGTTCACCACGTAGGTGTCACCGTCCCGACGTGCCGTGGTGCGCAGGGCCGCCACGTCCGAACCACCACCCGGTTCGGTGATCGCGAGCGACCCGATCAGCTCACCGGCCAACGTCGGCCGCACGAACCGGTCGATCAGGTCGGGGTCGCCGGCGTCCACGATGTGCGGCACCGCGATGCCGTGCGTGAGCAGCCCCGCGACCAGCCCGGACGACCCGCCGGCCTGGATCAGCTCCTCGGTGGCCACGACGGTGTCGAGCAGGTCGCCCGCGCCGCCGACGGACTCCGGGAACCCGAGCCCCAGCAACCCGATGCCGGCCGCCGTGCGGTGCAGCGAGCGGGGCAGCTCGCCGGCGCGCTCCCAGTCCGCGAGGTGCGGCACGACCTCCCGCTCGGTGAACCTGCGCACCACGGCCCGCAGGTCGCGGCGCTCCGGCGTCTCGAACAGCTCCGACGTGGCGGTCACAGCAGCGCCTCCGGGATCTCCACGTGCCGGGAGCGCAGCCACTCGCCCAGCGCCTTGGCCTGCGGGTCGGACCGGGTGGACGAGGCGACGCCGGCGCCGAGCAGGCCGTGCAGCACGAAGTTCAGCGCCCGCAGGTTCGGCAGCTCGTACCGGTCGACCTCGCCCGCCTCGGGCAGCAGCTCCTTCAGCCGCCGGACGGTCAGCTCGGCGCGCAGCCACTCGTACTGCGCGTCCGTGCGCACCCACACGCCGAGGTTGGCGTCACCGCCCTTGTCGCCGGAGCGCGCTCCGGCGATGGCACCCAAGGGGACTCTCATACTTCGACCACCTTCCCGTCGGGCAGCACGGCCCGGTGCGGCACCGACGACCGCGGCACGTACGCGGCCCGGTAGACGCCGAACGGCGTGCCGTCGCCGGGCGGCGCGGTGACGTGGAAACCGGGGTAGGACGCCAGCGCCAGCTCGATGCCCGCCCGCGAGAACGCCTTGGCCCGCTTGGGGTCCGGCGTCTTGACCGTGACGTGCAGCAGCGCGCTCGCCGTTTCCTCGGTGTCCGCGTCGGGGTGGTCGGTCCGGGCCAGCGTCCAGGTCAGGCCCTCGGCCCCGATCGCGGACTCCAGCTGGTGGCGGACCAGGTCCGCCTTGGCCTCGACGTCCAGCCCGGTCAGCACGAACGTGGTGGAGTTGCGGAAGCCGCCCAGCGCGTTCAGGCAGACCTTGAGCGTGTCGGGCGGCGGCGAGCCCTTCGTGCCCGAGATCCGCACGCCCCGGTCGTGCGGGTCGAGGCGGATCGTGTCGAAGTGGCTCACCACGTCCGGTCCGGGGTAGGCGGGCGCGCCGATCTCGTAGAGCAGTTGCGCGGTGACGGTGTCGACGGTGACCGCGCCGCCCGTGCCGTCGTGCTTGGTGATCACCGCCGAGCCGTCCGCCTCGACCTCCGCGATCGGGAAGCCCGGCCTGGTCGCGTCGATCTCGGTGAAGAACGAGTAGTTGCCGCCGGTGGCCTGCGCGCCGCACTCCAGCACGTGGCCCGCGACCGTCGCGCCGGCCAGCGCGTCGAAGTCGTCCCGGCGCCAGCCGAAGTGCGCGGCGGCCGGCCCGACGACCAGCGACGCGTCGGTGACCCGCCCGGTGACCACGACGTCCGCGCCCGCGTTCAGGCACTCGGCGATGCCCCACGCGCCCAGGTAGGCGTTGGCGGTCAGGGCTTCGGGGAACCGGTCGCGCACGTCGTCGCCGGTCACGTGGGCGACCTTCGCGCCGAGCCCGAGCCGGTCGATCGCCTCGGCCAACCCCTCCGGGTTCACCCCGCCCGCGTTGGAGACGATCTTCACGCCGCGGGCCAGGGCGTCGGCCAGGTTCTCCTCGAGCTGGCGCAGGAACGTGCGGGCGTAGCCGAGGGAGGCGTCCTTCACCCGGTCGCGGCCGAGGATGAGCATGGTCAGCTCGGCCAGGTAGTCGCCGGTGAGCACGTCGAGCTCGCCGCCGGTCAGCATCTCGCGGACGGCGGAGAACCGGTCGCCGTAGAAGCCGGAGGCGTTGCCGATCCGGATCACGACCGCTCCCTCTCCCGACCGGGGCCGGGCGGACCCGCGAACGCCTGCGCGATCGGCAGCCACGCCCGCGCGTGGTCGCCGACCGCCGTCACGGCGAGGTCGTCGCGGTGCCGCCGCTGGGTGGCCAGCAGGCAGAAGTCCACGGCGGGACCGGTGATCCGGTCCTCGGCGTCCGCCGGGCCCCAGGTCCACAGGTCGCCCTCCGGCCCGAGCAGCTCCACCCGGAGCGGGACCTGCGGCACCGGCAGGCCGTTGACCAGGAACGACCAGCCGAACGCGCGGACCGCGATGTGCGCGACGTGCTTGAGCCGGTCGGTCGGCTCACGGGTGGCGCCGAGGGCGTCGGCCACGTCCTGGCCGTGCGCCCAGGTCTCCATCAACCGGGCGGTGGCCATCGACACGGGGCTCATCGGCGGACCGAACCACGGCACCTTCACGCCCGGCGGCACGGCTCGCAGCGCCTCCGCCAGCTCGTTGCGCCCCTCCCGCCACTGCTCCAGGGTGACGGGCTCCCGCGCACCCTCGTCCACCATGTCCGGCGTGGCCCGCTTCACCGCTTCGGCGAACGCCTCCGGGTCGCGCGCGGCGAGCACGGAGATGCGGTCGGTCCAGTTCAGGTGGCTGATCTGGTGGGCGATCGTCCAGCCCGGCGCGGGGGTGGGGACCGACCAGTCGTCCAGCGGGGCGACGAGGGCGTCCAGCACCTCGCTCTCGGTGTGCAGGTCGATCAGGATCTCGTCGATCACAGCGACTCCTCCAGCATCCGCGCCCAGTGCCGGATGATCCGGCTCCGCCGCTTGCCGTCGTCGGTGAGCTGGTTGGCCAGCGCGAGGCCGCGCACCAGGTCCAGGGTGAGCTGCACGGTCTCGCGGACGCCCGGCTTGGTCTCGTCGGCGTCCAGCAGCTCGACGGCCAACCGGTGGGTTTCGCGGCCGAGGCGGGCCTCCAGCGGCACCACCACGGTCTTCAGCTCGGGGTCGGTGCGCGCGGCGACCCACAGTTCGAGCGCGGCGGTGAACAGGTCGCTGGCGTAGAAGTCGGCGATCAGCTCGACCACCGCGACGGTGCTGCCGTTGACCTGCCGCGCGCGTTCCTTGAGGTCGATCACGCTCTCCGCGCCGAGGTGCTCGACGGCGGCGGCGACGAGCTCGCCGCGGGTGCGGAAGTGGTGCAGTTGAGCGCCGCGCGACACGCCGGCGCGTTCGGCCACCACGGTCGTCGTGGTGCCCGCCCAGCCGCGCTCGACCAGGCACTCGACGGTGGCCTGCATGAGCTTGCGCCGGGTCTCGCGGCTGCGGTCGGCCTGGCTGCGGCCTTCCCGCTGCCCGGTTCCGGTGGACATGCGGCGAGTGTCCGCGCCAACTAACAAACAGTCAAGACTGATTGTTAGTTGGCGCGGACGGGCCGGGAGTTACCAGCCGCCCTGGACCATCGTCTGGAACAGCCACTTCCCGTCGGTCTTCACCAGCAGGTCGCCGTACCGCACGACCTGCGAGAACTCCCCGGCGGTGATGGTCGCGTCGGTGATCACGAACACCAGGTTCGCGTTGACGAACACCGGCGTGCGGACGGACTCCATCTGCACGTCACCGTCGCCCAGGGTCGCCCCCATGTCGTCGAGGAACCTCGCCCGGTCCCACGACTGCGCCGACCCGTCGGTCACCGCGTTGACCGGGAACAACGCCATGTCGGCCATCCCCTCCACGTCCTTGGCCACGGCCAAGGCGTCCCACTGCTCGAACCACGCGAGCACACCCGCCACGTCGTCGTCGGTCGGCACGAACCCCGCTCCACTACCCGGCACAGCCTGCATGCCGTACAGCGTACCGTACGCCGTACGGCAGACCGGCCCGGCGCGTCCGAACAGCGGTTCTGTTCCGATTCAGCGCCTTGTTGGATGGGGCTGGAGAGGAGGTCGGCGTGGGCGCACCGCGGTGGGCACGGCTGCGCGACCGGCTCGACGGCGAGCTCAACCGGCCGGAGGACCCCGCGTACGACACCGCGCGATCTCCGCGTCGCCTCACGTGCGACTGGCTGCCCGCCGCGCGGGTGGTCACGGTCGACAGCCGGGTGATCACGGCGTCGGAGGACCGCGAACCCGACCTGTTCTGGGCGCTGCGCGGCTGGCAGCCGTGGAGCGTGGCGCTGCCCGAGGAGGTGTCCGCGGTGTGCGTGGTCCGCGCGGGCGGTTCCGCCGAGGTGCGGGGGTGCGCGATCGGCCCGGCCGCCGCGCTGCGCGCTCGGGTGGCACGGCTGCTCGACGTGGTCGGCGCGCACCCGCCGGTGGAGGCCGTCGAGGTCGACTACCCGACCGCCATGCGGATCATGACCGGCGAGCAGCCGACGCGCAACGCGTTCCGGCAGTCGTCGCGGATGGCGGAGGTCCTGTGGCCCGACCCGGACGCGGTGGCGGCGACGGTGCGCGGCCGGGACAGCGCGTTGCTCATCGTCGGCGCTCTGGGCGGTGCGGTCGACCGGCTCGGGCCGACCGACACGGCCTGTCCGCACCGGGGCGCGCCGACGTCGGGGTCGGCCGCGGCACCTACATCAACTACCTGGACCCGGAGCAGGACGACTGGGCCGAGACGGCCTACCGGCACAACCTGCCCCGGCTCCGGGAGGTGGCACACCGGTACGACCCGGACGGCGTGCTGCGGTTCGCGCGGGTGGTGCGGTGATCGGGGTCAGGCGCTGACGAGGAGGTCGGTGTGGTGGTTTCGCGACGGGGACTGTTGCGGTGGGCGGGCGCGGCGGCGGGGGTGGCGGCGCTCGCCGGCACGGGGGCGCGGCCGGCGAGGTGGGGGCGGTTGCGGGCGCACCTGGCCGGTGAGCTGCTGCTCCCCGGTGACGACGGCTACGAGGCGGCCAGGCTGCCGTTCAACTCGCTGTTCGACCACCACCGGCCGGCCGCGATCGCCCGCTGCGTGCGACCGGAGGACGTGCAGCGGTGCCTGGAGGAGGCTCGGCACGTCGGCATCCGCGTCGCCGCGCGCAGCGGCGGGCACAGCTACGCCGCCTACTCGACGCCGCACCAGGGGTTGGTGGTGGACCTCGCGCCGATGAACGGCGTCGAGGTCCGGCCCGACGGCACGGCCGTGGTCGGCGCGGGCGCCCGCCTCGGGGACGTCTACGCCGCGCTGGCGGCGGCGGGCCGGTGCCTGCCGCTGGGCAACTGCCCGTCGGTCGGCATCGCGGGCCTCACCCTGGGCGGCGGTCTCGGCTGGGTGGACCGCACGTTCGGCCTCACGTGCGACTGGCTGCGCGCCGCGCGGGTGGTCACCGTGGACAGCCGGGTGATCACGGCGTCGGAGGACCGCGAGCCCGACCTGTTCTGGGCGTTGCGCGGCGGCGGGGGCGGCAACTTCGGCGTGGTCACGTCGTTCGAGTTCGCCACCGCGCCGGTGCCGGAGGTGTTCACGGTGTTCCGGCTGAGGTTCCCGGCCGGGTCGGCGGCGGACGTGCTCGGGGCGTGGCAGCCGTGGGCCGCGGCGGCGCCCGAGCACCTGTCCAGCACCTGCGTGGTGCTGCCGGACGGCTCGGTGGACCTCGTCGGCTGCTCGACCGGCCCCGCCGCGCCGCTGCGCGCCGAACTGGCCCGGCTGGAGGTCGACGGGCTGCTGGAGCACGCCGAGGTCGACTACCCGACCGCGACGGCGATCATGACCGCCGGCCAGCCGGCCCGCAACGCCTTCCGGGCGTCGTCGCGGATCTCCGACGGCCTGTGGGACGACCCGGCGGCGGTGGCGGCCACGGTGCGGGGCGCGGCCGGCGCGCTGCTCATCGTCGGCGCGCTCGGCGGCGCGATCGACCGGGTCGGACCGGCGGACACGGCCTACCCCCACCGCGGCGCGCCGACGTCCGTCGAGGTGTTCGGCACCGTCGGCGACCTGCCTCCCGAGCAGGTCGGGCGCGAGGTGGACGACGCGCAGTCGGCGTTGGCGGGCTTGATCGGCACCGGCACCTACGTCAACTACCTGGACCCGGAGCAGGAGGACTGGGCGCGGACGGCGTACCGGCACAACCTGCCCCGGCTCCGGGCCGTGGCGCGGCGCTACGACCCGGACCGGGTGCTGCGGTTCCCCCAGGCGGTGCGCTGAGCGTTGAATTCAGGGGTCCTGAGCGTAGGACTCTCGGGACCTGAACGTGGGACTCTCGGGTCAGAGGAGGGTGAGCTGGTCCTGGACGACGGGAGCGGGCGGGGTCGAGGACGGCAGGCTGCCTTCCGGCCACAGGCCCTCGTCGTCGCCGGGCACGCCGACCGCGTCCCGCTTGCCGCGCGCGTCCAGGCCGTGCCGCTCCAGCAGCGGTCGGATGCGCGCGGCCAGCCACCGCCGGTACCGGGCGTCCACGTAGGACCCGCGCGCGTACAGGCCGCGGTAGTCGTCCACCAGGTCCGGCCGCTCGCGCACCAGCCACCGGGCGAACCACTCGCGCGCGCCCGGCCGCAGGTGCAGCGGCAGCACCGTCACGCCGGTCGCGCCCGCCTCGGCGATCGAGGCCAGCAACGCGTCCAGCTGCTCCTCGGAGTCGGTCAGCTTCGGCAGCACCGGCGCGACGAACACCCCGCACGGCAACCCCGCGTCCCGCACCCGGCGCACGAGCTCCAGCCGCGCCTGGGGGCTGGGCGTGCCCGGTTCCAGGCCCGACTGGAGCTCGCGGTCCAGCAGGGCCAGCGACACGCCGATGCCCACCGGCACCGACGACGCGGCCTCGGCCAGCAGCGGGACGTCCCGCGACAGCACGGTGCCCTTGGTCAGGATCGAGAACGGCGTGCCCGAGTCGGCCAGCGCCCGGATGATGCCCGGCATCAGCCGGTAGCGGCCCTCGGCCCGCTGGTACGGGTCGGTGTTCGTGCCCATGGCCACGTGCTCGCGCCGCCACCGCTTCGACCGCAGCTGCGTCCGCAGCACCTCGACCGCGTTGACCTTCACCACGACCTGGGTGTCGAAGTCGCGGCCGGCGTCCAGGTCGAGGTAGGTGTGCGTGTTGCGGGCGAAGCAGTTGTGGCTGACCAGGCCGTTGGCCACGAAGTCGCCGGTGCCGGTGGTGATGTCGTACAACGTCCGCGTCACGCCCAGCGACTCCACCGACACGACCACCAGCCCGGGCGCCAGCGGCACCGCCATGCCCTCGACCGCGTTGCCGCGCGGGATCACCGGGCACACCAGGTGCAGGAACCGCAGCCGCTCGGCCAGCCCGCCGACGATCCGCACCCCGCGCACCTCGACCACGTGGGACACGCGCAACCGCGTCAACGCCCGCACCGCCTCCTCGAACACCGCGCTGTCCGAACTGGACACGACCAGCTCGCCGCCGGTCGAGCTGCCGCGCGCGTCGAACAGGCCGGCCAGGAAGCCCTTCGACCACTCCTCCCCCGGCGCGGCCGGCCACCGCACCAGCTCGTTCTCGCGCGGCACCCGGCCGCCGGCGAACTCGCGCACGCGCGCCAGGACGTCCGGGTGGCTGGGCAGCCCGCCGCGCACCGCGCCCCACAGGTAGCCGGTGCGGTACTCGTCGCCCTGCGCGGGCGGCGCGGCGAACCGACCCGTGCCGACCAGCCGCGCGCCCTTGACCAGGTGCGGGCGCTCCTCGAAGTCGTCGCACCGGCCCGGCGTCAGGTGCTTCCAGCCCTCGTCGGTGAGGAACCGGTGGTCGCCGCCCGCCACGACCTGCGTGCCGTCGCCCAACGTGAGCCGGTAGGCGGGCTTGGTCGTCTTCCAGTGCGCCCGCACGCGGGTGACCACGAACCGGCCCTCCCGCGTGCCGAACACCTCCTCGCCCACGGCCAGCTCGGCGATGGGCTTGGTGCGGCCGTCGGCCAGCAGCACGGGCGTGTCACCGGTCAGGCAGTACGTGCAGCCGTGCGTGCAGCCGCGGTACGGGTTGACCGTCCAGCCGAACGGCAGGCCGCCGCCGGGGACCTTGTTGAGCACGGACTTGGCGTTCACCTCGTGGAACACGACGTCGGCGAAGTCGGGAGTTCGTACGCTGCGCACCAGCCCCGGCAAACCCGGCAGAGCCTGCTGCCGGTCCGCCCCGTCCTTCTGCCCGTCCCATCGCATGTCCACATTCGAACACGTGTTCGAACAACGGTCAATCGGAGTCCCTGTGCCTGTGCTGGACATCATCCTGTGGCCCTTCAAGACCACCGCGTTCACGTTCGCGGGCGCCACCACGAGCTGGGGCGAGGTGGCGGGTTTCGTCACCGGTGCGCTCTGCGTGTGGCTGGTGGCCCGGCAGAACGCGTGGAACTGGCCGATCGGCATCCTCAACAACCTCGCCTTCCTCGTCCTGTTCGCGACCAGCGGCCTGTACGCCGACTCGGGCCTCCAGGTCGTCTACGTGGTGCTCGCGCTGTACGGCTGGTGGGCGTGGCTGCGGGGCGGCGTCGAGCACACCCCGCTGCCGGTCGGTCGCACCACGCGCGAGCAGTGGTGGTGGCTGCTCGGGACCGGCGTGGCCGGCACCCTGCTGCTGGTGTGGGTGCTCACCACGTTCAGCAACTCGACCGTGCCGTGGGCGGATGCCGTGACCACCGTGCTCTCGCTGCTGGCCACGTGGGGCCAGACCCGCAAGAAGGTCGAGTGCTGGTGGCTGTGGATCGCCGCGGACGTGATCTACGTTCCGTTGTACGCCTACAAGGACCTGTGGCTGACCGCGATCCTCTACGTCGGGTTCATGGCGTTGTGCGTGCTCGGCCTGCGCAACTGGACCAAGGCGTTGCGCGAGGACGAGCGCGAACGGGCGGTCGCCGCGTGACCGGCCCGGAGTTCGACCACGCGTTGGTGCTCGGCAAGTTCTACCCCCCGCACGTCGGCCACCACCACCTCATCCGCACGGCCGCCGCGCGCAGCAGGCGCACCACCGTGACGGTGCTGGCGTCGAGCGCGGAGTCCATCCCGGTCGCCGACCGGGTGGCGTGGCTGCGCGCCGAGCACGCGGGCACGCCCGGCCTCGTCGTGCTCGGCGACGTGGACGACCACGAGATGGACTTCCACAGCGACCGCGTGTGGGAGCTGCACATGGGCGTGGCGCGGGCGGTCCTCGCGCGACGGGCCATCCTGGACGGCGACCCGGCGTCGGCGGTCGTCGACGCGGTGTTCTCCAGCGAGCACTACGGCGAGGAGATGGCCAAGCGGCTCGGCGCGCGGCACGTGCTGGTGGACCTGGAGCGCACCGCGTTCCCCGTGTCCGGGACGGCGGTGCGGACCGATCCGCGGGGCCAGTGGGAGCGGCTGGCGCGGGCGACCCGGGTCGGGTTGTGCGCGCGGGTGGTCGTCGTAGGGGCGGAGAGCACCGGCACCACGACGTTGTCGCGCGACCTGGCGGAGGCGTTGGGCGCGCCGTGGGTGGCCGAGTACGGGCGCGAGCACACCGAGCTGAAGCTGGCCGCCGCGCGGGCGTTCGACCCCGGCGCGGGCGTCGAGGATCTGGTGTGGACGGTCGGCGACTTCCAGGACGTGGCGCGCAGGCAGCAGGAGTCGGCCGACGCGGCGGTGGACGGGCCGGTGCTGGTGTGCGACAACGATCCGTGGGCGGCGACCGTGTGGGGCCACCGGTACCTCGGCGCGCCGCACCCCGACATCGCGCCGGACGCCCACCGCCCCGCGCTGTACCTGCTGACCGATCACGTCGGCGTGCCGTTCGAGCAGGACGGGTGGCGGGACGGTGAGCACCTGCGGGAGTGGATGACGGGGTTGTTCCGGGCCGGGTTGGCACGCCGGGGTGTGCCGTGGCGGCTCGTCACGGGGTCGCCGCGGGAGCGGTTGCGCCAGGCCCTGGCGGCGTGCGAGGAGGCGGTGGCGGCGCACTTCCGGTTCGCCGACCCGTTGGCGCCGTCAGATGGTGACCAAGACCTGGTCCAGTGACTTGCGCACCAGGTCGGGCACCACGCAGTCGTCGGCCGGGTAGCCGATCGGGATGACCGCGAACGCCTTCTCGTTGCGCGGGCGGCCCAGCACCTCGCCGAGGAACTTCATCGGCGAGGGCGTGTGGGTCAGCGCGGCGAGCCCGGACAGGTGCAGCGCGGTCAGCAGCATGCCGACCGCGATGCCCACCGACTCGTCCACGTAGTAGTGCTTGCGGCGGGTGCCGTCGGCGTCGAGGTAGTACCGCTGCTGGAACACGACGACCAGCGCGGGCGCGTCGGTGAGGTGCGGCTTGACGTCGTCCGTGCCCAGCGGGCGCAGCGCGTCCAGCCACTCGTCGCCGAGCCGGCCCGCGTACGAGACGCGTTCCTCGTGCTCGGCCGCCTCACGGATGCGCCGGCGCACCTCCGGGTCCTTGACCAGCACGAACGTCCAGGGCTGCTGGTGCGCGCCGCTGGGCGCGGTGGACGCCACCCCGATGGCGTCCACCACCACCTGCTCGGGGACGGGGTCGCCGGAGAACATGCGCACCGTGCGGCGTTCCCGCATGCGCGCACGCAGTTCCGCGGCCGTGCGCAGGGAGTCGTCGACCGGCATCCTGGCCGGTCGGTACGGGACCGGCTCGAAGGACCGGCCGTGGATGGGTGTCCAGTTCGTGGTCACGCGGCGAGCGTGGCACCGCCGGGGTTCGGCTGAAGGGTTCACCGCGAAATTCGCACCGAACTGTCCGACATGCGAACGAGTGGGGTCGACGGGCAGTATGTGCGCGTGCGCGCAAAGGACCTCATCGCCGCCCATGGTCACGGCCACGGGCACGGCCCCGCCGAGCCCGCCTCCCGACCGGTGCGCAAGCTGCTGGTGGTCCTCCTGCTGCCGTTCGTGCTGGCGACGGTGGTCGGCGCGCTGCTGCTGTACCCGTTCGGGCACGAGCAGCGCACGGGCGCGGAGGCCGGTCTGGCGCAGGTGCCGGTGCGCGGTGACGTGACGCAGGTGGTGCTGGGCGGGTGCGGTCCGGACGCGGCGGAGCCCGGCGCCACGGGGTGCGTGCTGGTGACCGTGAAGATGAGCGACGGCGCGGCGTCGGGCCGGGAGATCCGGGTTCCGGTGCCCGACCAGCCGGGGACGCCGAAGTTCACCGTCGGCGACGCGGTGGTCCTGTCCTACGGCGGGGGCGACCCGAACGACAGCACGTCCTACCAGCTGGCCGACTTCCAGCGGGGCGTGCCGCTGCTGCTGCTGGCGGTGCTGTTCGCGGCGGCGGTGCTGCTGCTGGGCCGGTGGCAGGGGTTGGCGGCGCTGGGCGCGTTGGTGCTCAGCTTCGTGGTGCTGGTGCTGTTCGTGCTGCCCGCGATCCTGGCCGGGGAGAGCCCGCTGACCGTGGCCGTGGTCGGCGCGGGGCTGATCATGTTCGTGGTGCTGTACCTGACGCACGGGGTGTCGGCGCGGACGTCCACGGCCGTGCTGGGGACGTTGGTGAGCCTGGCGCTGATCGGCGTGCTCGGCGCGCTGTTCTCGGCGTTCGGCAAGCTGACCGGGTTGGACCAGGACACGGCGAACCTGGTGTCGCTGCTCGGGCACGGCATCGACACGCGGGGGTTGCTGCTGGCGGGCACGATCATCGGCGCGCTGGGCGTGCTGGACGACGTGACCGTGACGCAGACGAGCGCGGTGTGGGAGCTGCGGCGGGCCAACCCGTCGCTGGGGTTCCGGGAGCTGTACGCGGCGGGGTCGCGGATCGGGCGCGACCACCTGTCGTCGGTGGTGAACACGCTGGTCATGGCGTACGCGGGCGCGGCGCTGCCGTTGCTGCTGGCGTTCGCGCTGTCGGGTCGGACCCTGGGCGAGATCCTGACCGCGCAGGACGTGGCGCAGGAGGTCGTGCGGACGCTGGTGGGCAGCATCGGGCTGGTGGCGGCGGTGCCGATCACGACGGCGCTGGCGGCGTTCGTGGCGGCGAGGGAGACGGTGCCCGACGTGGCCGAGCCGGTGGAGCCGGACGAGCCGACGGGGTCGGTGGGCCGGGCACCCCGCGAGCCGGAGCCGTTGTGGCGTCGGCACGTGCGGGGTGACCTGCGCACCGGGTACGACCCGGCCAAGGGGCCGTGGCGGCGACCGGCCGCACCGGCTACCGGGCGAGCAGAACCAGCAGCAGCGCGATCGCGGCGGGCGCGGACTGCACGACCAGGATCCGACGGCTGACCGTCGCCGCGCCGTACAGGCCCGCGACGATCACGCAGATCAGGAAGAACACGGCGAAGGCGAACCCCGTCGTGCCGCGGGCGATCAGCGCGAAGATCAGCCCGGCGGCGAGGAAGCCGTTGTAGAGGCCCTGGTTCGCGGCGAGGACCTTCGACTCGGCGGCGAACTCGGGCGTGGTGCCGAACGTCGCGCGACCGCGCGGGGTGTTCCAGAGGAACATCTCCAGCACGACGATGTAGAGGTGGATGGCCGCGACGAGCGCGGTGAGGACGTCTGCGGCGAGCTGCACGGCTGTGCAGCGTAACCACGTGCGGCGAGCCGGACCACACGGGCGCTGCCCTCACGGCCGTCCGCTCGGCCGGCGACCGGGCCGGCGGGTCGGCCCTAGTGTCGACGGCGCTCCGCGGAACAGCCCGTTCGACTTCTCCGCCTCAACCCCGAACGGGCGCGGGCATCCACGTGTCATCGCGTTGGAGGGGGAGCCTTGAAGACATTCCGAAGTGTGGTCGCGGTACTGGTGGGCGTGGCGGCCTTGGTCGGCGGCACGATCGCGCCGGCGTCCGCGGCCGGTGAGGGCGTGCGGGTGGTGCGGGTGGCACCCGGTGACGTGACGGCCCAGGCGTGGGAGTGCCCGTCGGGCAACTTCTGCGCGTGGACCGGGCTCGACGGGACCGGCAGCCGGTGCAGCTGGTCGGACTACGACCCGGATTGGCGGTCCGGGTCGATCACCTGCTCGTGGTCGGGCGGGCTGAAGGTGCAGTCGTACCGGAACAACGGGGTCAGCCCCACCCTGACCGGGGTGAACGTCTACCAGGCCGCGGACTACGGGAGCTGGTTCGACTGCGCGCCGCAGCAGTCGTACTGGAACGTGACCGCGGGCGGCGTCTTCCTGCGGTCCCACCGCTGGACCGCGGGGACCTGCGTCGCCTGACGCGGTGGGGCCGGGTGACGTTTCGCCCGGCCCTCCCGGCGGGGCCGGCGGTACGGTACGGGGCATGCTGCGGACCGTGCTGGGTCTTGCCACCCGTGTCGCCACCGGGCTGGTGTCGGGGGTGCTCGCGCTACCGCGCATCGCCGGCGCACTGGAGCAGCTCACCCCGCTGGTGCAGGCGTTGCCACAGGTCGTGGAGCTGCGGGGCACGCTGGAGCGGTTGGAGCAGCTCGCCACGTTCCTGGCCAACGAGATGCCCGAGGCGCTGCACCAGCTGGAGGCGGTCCAGCGGCAGTTGGTGGAGCTGGAGCCCAGGATCGCCGCGCTGGCCGGGAACACCGGGCAGCTCGACGAGTCGATCCGCGTGCTGGCCGCCGCGCTCGGCCCGTTGCAGGGCACGACCGAGCGGCTGGGCCGGCTGGTCGACCGGCTCCCGGACCGCAAGCGCCGCACGCAGGCGCTCCCCGGGTCGACCGCCGGGGACCGCTGAGCGGGGCCGGTTCGTCGGGGATAATCGGCGGGTGGGACGGATCCGAAAAGCCGATGAGACCATCAGCAGGGAGGTCGACTCGGGCATCGCGGAGCTGGTCCCCGATCCCGACGTGCCCCGGGCGTGGATGCTGCGCCTGAACGGCACCCCGCAGTCGCACGTGGACCTGGACGACCCGACGCACCTGGAGTTCGAGTACCTGCGGCGGTTGGGGCACGTGGCGGACCTCGTCGCACCGGGCAGCGAGCCGATCCGGGCGTTGCACCTGGGCGGTGGCGCGCTCACGCTGCCGAGGTACATCGCGGCGACGCGGCCGAGGTCCAGCCAGCAGGTGGTGGAGATCGACGCGGCGTTGATCGGCCTGGTGCGCGGCGTGCTGCCGCTGGACCGGAACTGGCGGTTGCGCATCCGCAACGGCGACGCGCGGGCGGTGCTGGAGAAAGCGCCGGAGGGTGCTTTCGACCTGGTGGTGACGGATGTCTTCGCCGGCGCGCGGACGCCGGCGCATTTGACGTCGGTCGAATTCGTGGCGCTGGCGTCGCGGGTGTTGCGCGCCGGAGGGGTCTACGCGGCGAACATCGGCGACGGGGGCAAGCTGGCCTTCGCCAAGGCGCAGGCGGCGACCGTGCGGGCGGTGTTCCCCCACGTGTGCGTGCTGGCCGAGCCGGCGGTCTTCCGGGGGCGCAGGTTCGGGAACTTCGTGCTGGTCGGGTCGCACGTGGAGCTGCCGGTGGCCGCCCTGACCAGGCTCACCGCCGGCGACCCGTTCCCCGGTCGGGTGGAGCACGACGACTCCCTGATCCGGTTCATCGGCGGGGTGCCGGCGATGACGGACGCGACGGCCACCCAGTCCCCTCCGCCACCGAAGGGCACGTGGGGTCTGCCGGACGAGTGAAGTCCCCGCCGGCCGGCAGGTGGGTCGGACCCGGCGGTCAGGACTGGTCGAGGGTGGCGACGAAGCGGGAGATGGCTTCGGGGTTCAGCTTCTGGGCGAGGCGGCCCGTGGGGGCCAGGGAGCCCAGCTTGTAGAGGGGGCGGTCGGCGGCGGCGAGACCCCGGGCTTCGGCGCGGAGCTGGGCGACCAGGAGCTCGGAGAAGACCAGGCCCGGGGCGTCGCCCCGGCCGGCCAGGACGTCGGCCAGCTTGCGGAGCGGGAGGACGCCTTGTTCGCGGCCTCCCGTGCCGGCGTAGATGGCCAGGGCGAGGTTGATGGCCTTGCCCGCCCCGCGGACGAAGAGGCCCACGGTGCGGGTGCCCCGGACGTCGGTGACCAGGAGGTCGAGCTGGTCGGCGGTGTGGAGGTCCACCGATCGGGTGCCGAAGGCGCGGACCGAGAGGACGTGGCCTTCCAGCCAGACCCGGCGGCGGGCTTCGGACCAGGCCAGCATGAGGAGCGGGACGGCGAAGATCGCGGCGGTGACCAGGCCGGCGGTGCGACCGGCGAGCAGGCCCAGCAACCCGCCGAAGGCTGCGGCGACGATCAGCGCGCCGATGGCGACCGTGCGCGCGCGTTTGCGCACCGCTTTCGGGTCGAGCAGGTCAAGGGCAATCCGCTCGCTCACCGGCCCAACGCCTCCAGCACCGACGTCACCACGTCCGCCAGCGGCACCTCGCGCTGGTCGCCCGACGAGAGCTCCTTCACCTGCACGACGCCGGCCTCGATGTCGCGCTCGCCCAGGACCAGCGCGAAGCGCGCGCCGGAGCGGTCAGCGCCCTTCATCGCGCCCTTGAGGCCCTTGCCGCCATAAGACAGGTCGAAGCGGACGCCCGCGGCGCGCAGCGGGGCGGACAGCGCGACCAGGCGGGACTTCGCGGCCTCGCCCAGGGGGACGCCGTAGACGTCGCAGCGGGTCTCGTCGCCCGGCGTCACGCCCTCGACCTGGCAGGCGAGGAGGGCGCGGTCGACGCCGAGGCCGAAGCCGACGCCGGACAGCGGCTGGCCGCCGAGCTGTTCCATCAGGCCGTCGTACCGGCCACCGCCGCCGATGCCGGACTGGGCGCCGAGGCCGTCGTGCACGAACTCGAACGTGGTCTTCGTGTAGTAGTCCAGCCCGCGGACCATGCGGGGGTTCTCGACGAAGTTCACGCCCAGCTCGTTGAGGTAGCCCTTGACCTGCTCGTAGTGGGCCAGGGACTCGGCCGACAGGTTGTCCACCATCAACGGCGCGTCGGCGACCAGTTCCCGCACCTCGGGGCGCTTGTCGTCCAGCACGCGCAGCGGGTTCAGCTCCGCGCGCCGGCGGGTCTCGTCGTCCAGGGGCAGCTTCGCCAGGAACGCCTGCAACTTCTCGCGGTACTGCGGGCGGCACGTGGAGTCGCCCAGCGAGGTCAGCTCCAACCGGAAACCGGTCAGCCCCAGAGCGCGGAAACCCGCGTCGGCCACCGCGATGACCTCGGCGTCCAGCGCCGGGTCGTCCACACCGATCGCCTCGACGCCGACCTGGTGGAACTGCCGGTACCGGCCCGCCTGGGGCTGTTCGGCCCGGAAGAACTGGCCGGCGTAGGCGAGCTTCACCGGCAACTGGCCGCGGTCGAGCCCGTGTTCGATGACGGCGCGCATCACCCCGGCCGTGCCCTCGGGGCGCAGCGTGATGGACCGGCCGCCGCGGTCGGTGAAGGTGTACATCTCCTTGCTGACCACGTCGGTCGACTCGCCGACACCGCGGGCGAACAACGAGGTGTCCTCGAAGACGGGCAGCTCGATGTAGCCGTAGCCGGCGCGGCGCGCGGCGGCCACGAGGGTGTCGCGCACCGCCACGAACGACGCCGAGGCGGGCGGGAAGTAGTCGGGCACGCCCTTGGGCGCGGCGAAGGGGGTCGTCACTGTTCTCTACAGTCCTCGGTGAGGTGCGGCGGGAGCGTCGGAGGAGCCCAGCTCCAGCAGGAACGGGTTGCTCGCGCGCTCGCGGCCGATGGTCGTCGTCGGTCCGTGGCCGGGCAGGACCACCGTGTCGTCGGCCAACGTCAGCACCTTGGTGCGCAGCGACGTCAGCATCTCGCGGTGGTTGCCGCCCGGCAGGTCGGTGCGTCCGATGGAGCCGGCGAAGAGGGTGTCGCCGGACAGCACGAGCCGTCCGCCCTCCTCGGTGCCGGCGCGGAACATCACCGACCCGCCGGTATGGCCCGGTGTGTGGTCGACGGTCAACCGGAGGCCGGCCAGGTCAAGCTCGGCGCCGTCGGTCAGCTCGCGCACCTCGCGCGGCTCCCGCATCTCCAGGTTGCCGCCGAAGAAGGCCCGTGACTCGGCGCTGATGCCCTTGAGCGGGTCGGCCAGCATCTCGCGGTCCTCGGGGTGGATCCACGCGGGGATGTCGTTGCCGTCGCAGACGGGCGCGACGGAGAACGTGTGGTCGAAGTGCCCGTGCGTGAGCAGCACGGCCACCGGGGAGAGCCGGTGCTCGCGCAGCGCCTCCGCGATCGGTTCGGCCGCGTCCTGGCCGGGGTCGACCACCACGCACGCCTCCCCCGCACCCGCGGCCAGCACGAAGCAGTTGGCCTGGAGCGCCCCGGTCGGGAACCCGATCACCAGCACGGGACCACCTCTCGACGGCAACGGATCGACAACGGATCCCGGTGGACCCCGTGAAGCAGCCTATCCGGCATACACCAGTCACATACCCGCCCCCTAGACTGCTGACCGATCGTCGCCGTCGACGCAGAGATCAGGGAGGTTGCAGGTGCCGACCAACGTGCAGCGCCGCGAGCAGGCCAAGCGGAAGCTGGAACGCCAGCTCGTCCGCAGGGCGGAGCGCGCGAAGCGGCGCCGGGTGATCGCGGTCGTCGCGACGGCGGTCACCGTCGTCGTGGTCGCGGGCGGTGTGTACTTCCTCGCCACGGCCGACTTCGGCAACTCCGGCGACGACGCCGCCGCGGCCAGCTCGACCTCGGCCGCCCCGATCCAGATCCCGACGGAGGTGAAGGCGCTGCCGACGCGCCCGACCCCCATCGCGGACCCGGCGACCTGCGAGTACCGGCCGTCGAAGGAGCCCGCCTCCAAGGAGGGCACGAAGGCCCCCGAGGGCAGCGCCCCCGCGACCGGCACCGCCACCGCCACCATCAAGGCCAACATCGGCGAGCTGAAGCTCACCCTGGACCGCGCCCTCGCGCCGTGCGCGGTGAACAGCTTCGTCAACCTGGTCAAGCAGGGCTACTACGACGGCAGCACGTGCCACCGCATCGGCACCGAGGGCCTGCAGATGCTCCAGTGCGGCGACCCGACCGGCACGGGCACCGGCGGCCCCGGCTACACCTTCGACAACGAGACCTGGCCGGAACTGACCTACGGTCGCGGCTACCTGGCCATGGCGAACGCGGGCGCCGACCCGGAGACCCAGAAGGGCACCAACGGCAGCCAGTTCTTCATCGTCTACGGCGACGCCCAGCTCTCGCCCGACTACACGGTCTTCGGCAGCCTGGACGAGGCCGGCCTGAAGCTGATCGACGAGGTGGCCCGCGCCGGCCACGACGGCTCCTTCGACCCGTCCCCCGGCGGCGGCAAGCCGAACAAGGAAGTCAAGTTCGAGACGGTCACCGCCGCCTAGGACGACCCGGAACGCGCAGGGGCCCGGCAACTCGGGAGAGGAGTTGCCGGGCCTCTGCGTCTTCCCCGTCGGCTGGTGAGGCCGACCTGCCCCGATGGTCGCACCGACCGATGACGTTTCGCTGACGCGAACCACCTACCGCCTCCGCGCCGCCCGCACGGACCGAACCACGTAGACGATCGCGGCCACCACGAGCAGCACGCCGATGCCCTGGAGCCCGGGCGAATCGTCACGTTCCCCGAGCACGACGGCAACGACGCCCAGAACACTCACAAAGCCGGCCACAAACAGGGTCATACATCGAGTGTCGCTCGATACCTATCGAAAATCAACAGCACCAAAGTCACCCGCACCACCACGCCCTGCCCAGCGAAACCCGACCCACAACGCAACCGGAGATCACCGCGGACGCAGGGGTCATCCTGCTGATCTGCCCGTCCGGCGAGGACTCTTCATCTTTGCTTTTCGATCTTCGCCTTCCAGCCCTTGCCGCTACGACGCCGACGTCACCCGGTACACGTCGTACACACCCTCGACGCTCCGCACGGCCTTCAGCACGTGCCCGAGGTGCTTCGGATCGCCCATCTCGAACGAGAACCGCGACACCGCCACCCGGTCCCGCGACGTCGTCACCGACGCCGACAGGATGTTGACCTTCTCATCGGCCAGCACCTTCGTGACGTCCGACAGCAACCGGTGCCGGTCCAGCGCCTCCACCTGGATCGCCACCAGGAACACCGACGACGACGAAGGCGCCCACTCGACGTCCAGCAGCCGTTCGGGCGTCCTCAGCAGCTCGTCCGCGTTCGTGCAGTCGGTCCGGTGCACGGACACCCCGCCACCGCGCGTCACGAAGCCCAGGATGTCGTCACCGGGCACCGGCGTGCAGCACCGCGCGAGCTTCACCCACACGTCCGCCGCGTCCTTGACGATGACACCGGCGTCACCGGTCACCCGCCGCCGCGCCACCGTGGACGGCGTCGAGCGCTCCGCCAGCTCGTCCTCTGCGTGGTCCACCCCTCCGAGCTGCGCGACCAACCGCTGCACGACGTGCCGGGCGGACGTGTGCCCCTCGCCCACGGCCGCGTACAACGCAGACACGTCGGGGTAGTGCAGCTCCTTCGACAGCGCGCCCATCGAGTCGGCCGAGACCAACCGCTGCAACGGGAGCCCGACGCGGCGGACCTCCTTCGCGATCGCGTCCTTGCCGACCTCGATCGCTTCTTCCTTGCGCTCCTTGGCGAACCACTGCTTGATCTTCGCCTTGGCCCTGGGCGACGCCGCGAACGACAGCCAGTCCCGCGACGGGCCGGCGCCCTCCGCCTTGGAGGTGAAGATCTCGATCACTTCGCCGTTCTCGAGCTTGCGCTCCAGCGCGACCAGCCGACCGTTCACCCGGGCGCCGATGCACCGGTGCCCCACCTCGGTGTGCACGGCGTAGGCGAAGTCCACCGGCGTCGACCCGGTCGGCAACGTCACCACGTCACCCTTCGGCGTGAAGACGAAGATCTCCCGCGCGGCCAGGTCGAAGCGCAGCGACTCCAGGAACTCGCCGGGGTCGGCGGCCTCCCGCTGCCAGTCCAGCAGCTGCCGCATCCAGGCCATCTCGTCGACCTCGACGCCCTTGCCGCTGTGCGTGCCGCGCGTCTCCTTGTACCGCCAGTGCGCCGCGATGCCGTACTCGGCGGTCCGGTGCATGTCGTAGGTGCGGATCTGCACTTCCAGCGGCTTGCCGTCCGGCCCGATGACCGTCGTGTGCAACGACTGGTACACCCCGAACCGGGGCTGCGCGATGTAGTCCTTGAACCGGCCGGGCATCGGCTGCCACAGCGCGTGCACCACACCCATGGCCGCGTAGCAGTCGCGGACCTCGTCCACCTGGATGCGCACGCCCACCAGGTCGTGGATGTCGTCGAAGTCCCGACCGCGCACGATCATCTTCTGGTGGATCGAGTAGTAGTGCTTGGGCCTGCCCTCGACCTTGGCGGTGATCTGGGCCGCGGCCAGCTGCTGGGACAGCTCCGTGATGACGCCGCCGAGGTAGGTGTCGCGGGACGGGGCGCGGTTGGCGACCAGGCGCACGATCTCGTCGTACTTCTTGGGCTGGAGGATCGCGAACGCCAGGTCCTCCAGCTCCCACTTCACCGTCGCCATGCCCAGCCGGTGCGCCAGCGGCGCCAGCACCTCCAGCGTCTCGCGGGCCTTGCGGGCCTGCTTCTCCGGCGGCAGGAACCGCATGGTGCGCATGTTGTGCAGCCGGTCGGCCAGCTTGATGACCAGCACCCGGGGGTCCTTGGCCATGGCGATGACCATCTTGCGGATGGTCTCGGCCTCGGCCGCCGCGCCGAGCTTGACCTTGTCGAGCTTGGTCACGCCGTCGACCAGCAGCGCGACCTCGTTGCCGAAGTCGACCCGCAGCTGGTCCAGCGAGTAGTCCGTGTCCTCGACCGTGTCGTGCAGGAGGGCGGCCACGAGCGTGGTCGTGTCCATGCCCAGCTCGGCCAGGATCGTGGCCACGGCGAGCGGGTGGGTGATGTAGGGGTCGCCGGACTTGCGCCGCTGGGGGCGGTGCTTCTCCTCCGCGACGTCGTAGGCGTGCTGGAGCAGCGCCAGGTCGGCCTTGGGGTGCAGGTCGCGGTGGACGGCGGCCAGCGGTTCGAGCACCTGCTTGACCGGCGCGGCGCGCTGGGCGGTGATCCGACGTGCCAGCCGCGCGCGCACGCGCCTCGTCGCCGACGGCGGCCGTGCGGGCACGGGCTGCGACGTCTGGGCGGGTTCGGTGTCCTGGCTCAACCACGCTCCTCGGGTCTAGGAACCGAGGATAACTCCGTTGCGGCCCCTGCCTCGCCGACGAGCCGATGAGCGGTGCGGTTCACACGGTGAGCAGCACCTGTGATTCAGCTCCACCGGTCGCGCCCGGTCCGCTCCACCAGCGCGAACGGGTCGCTGCTCGCTCTCAACAGCCGTCAACTGGCAACGACGACGCCTCGACCACCCTGCGTAATCGCCCCGCGCCGGCAGTTCACACGCTGAGCAGCGCGTGCACCTCACGGCCCGCCAAACGCTCACGCCCGCCCAGCCCGGGGATCTCCAGCACCACCGACACCCCGGTCACGACACCGCCCGCGCGTTCCACCAGCTCGCACGCCGCCGCCGCGGTCCCACCGGTCGCCAGCACGTCGTCCACCACGACCACGTGCTGACCGGGCGTCACGGCCTCCGCGGGCAGCTCCAGCGTCGCCGTCCCGTACTCCAGGGCGTACGACACCCGGTGGGCCACCGCCGGCAGCTTGCCCGGCTTGCGCAGCGGCACGACGCCGTAGTGCCAGCCGTAGCCCAGCGCCGCGCCCAGCAGGAAGCCCCGCGACTCGATCGCGGCGACCACCTGGGTGTCGGGGTGGATCTTGTCCTGGAGGGCGTCGACCACGGCGCGCAGCGCGTCCGGGTCGGCGAGGACCGGCGTGAGGTCCCGGAACACGACCCCCGGCAGGGGGAAGTCCGGGACCTCACGCAGCAGCCCTAGGGCGCGGTCGAGCTTCAACGGTGCTTCTTGCCCGTCGGGCGGCGCCGCACGTCGCCTGCCTTGCCGGTCCGCGTGGGCACGCCCGCCGCGGCCGCCATGGCCTTCTCCTTGCGCAACTCGGCCTGCAGCGACTCGTCGTCGGTCGACTCCACGACGTCGCCACCGCCCGCGACCTCGCCCGTGACCTCGCCGGCGGCGGCCTTGCGGGCCAGGTTCTCCCGACGCGCCCGCACCCGCGCGGCCTGCGCCTTGTAGCGGGCGTCGCGCATCTTCAGGTCCACCGCGACCGGGGTCGCGATGTAGATCGAGGACAGCGCGCCGATCGCGATACCGGTCAGCTGCACCAGCGCCAGGTCCTTCAGGGTGCCGACACCGAGCAGGCCCACGCCGATCGCCAGCAGGCCCAGCACCGGCAGCAGCGCGATCAACGAGGTGTTGATCGACCGCATCAGGGTCTGGTTGACCGCCAGGTTCGCGGCCTCGCCGTAGGTGCGGCGGGTCAGGCCGAGCAGACCGCGGGTGTTCTCCCGGACCTTGTCGAACACGACCACCGTGTCGTACAGCGAGAAACCGAGGATGGTGAGCAGACCGATGACCGTCGCGGGCGACACCTCGAAGCCGACCAGCGAGTACACGCCCGCCGTGATCACGACGTCGTGCAGCACCGCGACCAGCGCGGCGATCGCCATCGACAGCTCGAAGTACAGCGCCAGGAAGATCATCACGGCGACGAAGAACACCAGCAGCGCGATCAACGCCTGGTTGGTGATCTCACCGCCCCAGGAGGCGGAGACGGCGCTGTCGCTGATGGCGCTCTCGCCGCCGTTCGGCTTCAGATCCTCGTTCAGCGTGGTCTTGAGCTTGGCGACCTCGTCGGCGTTCAGCGTCTCCGACCGGATCTGGATGGTCGCCGCGTCGCCCGTGCCCACGGTCTGCGTGGCGGCGGGCTCCTTGCCGAGGGCCTTCTCGAACGACTCCTTGGCCGCCTCGACGCTGATCGTGCCGGACGAGCTCACCGCGGGCATCTGCACCCGCGTGCCGCCGGTGAAGTCGATGCCCCGGTTGAAGCCCTTGAACACGATCGACAGGACGCAGATCAGCAGGATGACCCCGAAGATCACGTACCAGCGCTTGCGCTTGCCGACGATGTCGAACGCGCCGTTGCCGACGTAGAGGCGATGGAAGACGCCTGCCTTCTTCGTCCCGGCCACGTCAGACCTCCTTCACAGCGGTGCTCTTCGCACCCGACAGCGCGCGGTCGTCGGCACCGGCTTGGGCGGCGCCACCCAGGCCCGAGAGCTTCGGGCTGGACAGGCGCTTCGACTTGGACACCATGGCGACCAGCGGGTGCGTCACCAGGAAGACCACGATCAGGTCCAGCACGGTCGACATGCCGAGGGTGAACGCGAAGCCCTTCACCTGGCCGACCGCCAGCACGTACAGGATGGCCGAGGCGAGGAAGCTGACCATGTCCGCGGACAGGATGGTGCGCCGGGCGCGGACCCAGGCCCGCGGCACTGCGGACCGGAACGACCGGCCCTCGCGCATCTCGTCCTTCAACCGTTCGAAGAACACCACGAACGAGTCCGCGGTGATACCGATCGCCACGATGAAACCGGCGATGCCGGCGAGGTCGAGGGTGAACCCGATCCAGCGGCCGAGCAGCACCAGCACCGCGTAGACGACCACGGCGGACAGGATCAGCGACAGGATCGTCAGCACGCCGAGCAGGCGGTAGTAGAACAGGCAGTACACGAACACCAGCGCGAGGCCGATGCCGCCCGCGATCAGGCCGGCCTGCAACGAGGCCAGGCCGAGCGTCGCGGACACCGTCTCCGCCTCGGAGGCTTCGAACGACAGCGGCAGCGAGCCGTACTTGAGCACGTTGGCGAGGCTGGTCGCCTCGGCCTGGCTGAACTTGCCGCTGATCTGCGTCGAGCCGCCCAGGATGGGCTCGTTGATGTTCGGCGCGGACACGACCTGGCTGTCCAGCACGACGGCGACCTGCTGCGAGACGTTCGCCGAGGTGAACTTGCCCCACTTGTCGCCGCCCTCGCCCTTGAAGGTGAGGTCGACCACGAAGCCCGCGCCCTGCGGGTCGGTGCCGGACACCGCGTTGTCGATGTCCTCACCGCTCAGGCGCGAGTACAGGCTGAAGTCGTCGTCCTTGACGCTGCCGTCGGTCGGCGGGGTGACCGGGGCCAGCACGTACTTCTCGGTGCGGTCCTGGTCGCAGGTCAGCAGCGGCAGCGCCGGGTCGTCGTTGCCGATCAGCGGGTCGACCGTGGGGCAGGTGAACGCGTTGAGCGCCTGGGACACGGTCTGCGCGTCCAGGGTGGTGAGCTGCGGGTCCTGGCGGCAGGTGCGGGACTCCTCGATGGCCCTGGTCGGGTCGTCGGAGTACTGGCCCTGGAACACCGCGCGGCAGTCGACCTGCGGCTTCTCCTCGGCCGGCGGCGCGGACGGCGTCGTCGCCTCGGCGGGCGGGGTGGTGGTCTCCGGCTGACCCTCGAACGCCGGGGCCGGGCGGCCCTGGGCGGTCGTCGGCGCGACCGAGGCGGTCTCCGACGGCTCCTTGCCCGCGCTCGCGTCCGGCGCGGCCGACCCGGTCGTGGTCGGCGCGGCCGAGCCCGACGGGGACGGCGCGCTGCTCTCGGTCGGGGCGGGCTCCGGCGCGTTGGGCACCGGCGAGCCGATGACCTTGCGGAAGTTCAGCTTCGCCGTCTGGCCGAGGCGCTTGGCGCCCTCGCTGTCGGAGCCCGGGACCGTGATCACCAGGTTGGTGCCGTCCCGGATGACCTCCGGACCGGCCACGCCCAGACCGTTGACGCGCGTCTCGATGAGCGTGCGCGCCTGGTTGAGCGACTCCTCGGAGGGCGTTTTCCCATCAGGAGCTCGGGCGGTCAGCGTGACACGGGTGCCACCCTGGAGGTCGATGCCGAGCTTGGGTGTCGCCTTGCCGTTCCCGGTGAAGAACACCAGGGAGTACAGCGCGACCACGATGAGGACAAATGCGCCCAGGTACTTCGCGGGGCGGATTTGCCCGGCCGGAGGTGCCACGGTCCGTCCGTCTCCTGATAGTTGACAAGGTCAGCGAAGCGGGAGCGTACCCCTGATGGTGTGAGCTGCGCGTCACTGCCTGGAGTCGGCACGTTGACAGTTGCCGGCTCCAGGCCCGGGGGTCCGCTGGTTACTTCGGGTTACTTCTTGGTCTCCTGCTGTGCGCGCTCGACGTCCGCGGTCTCGTCCACGACCTCGACGTCCTCGACGTCGTCGACGACCGCGTCGGTCTCGGTGTCCACGACCACCTTCTCGCGGATGGCCTGGCGCAGCCAAGTGGTGACCACGCCGTCGGCGATCTCGAGGTCGATCGTGTTGTCTTCGTCGTTCACGCCGGCCACCGTCGCGTACAGCCCGGAGGTGGTCATGACCCGGTCACCCGGCTCCAGGGAGTTCAGCAGCGCCTGCTGTTCGGCGACGGCCCGCTTCTGCTTGCGGGCGCTGAGGAACAGCGGCACCGCGAGCAGCACGAGCAGCAGCGGGAACATCAAGGAGGACAGGTCCATCATTCTCCGATCAACCGGACGGGCGAGCGCGATCAGCGCCCGGTACGTCCGAATTTCTGGGGTGCCGCTGCCGATTGTGCCAGGTGAGTTATCCCGATCACCCGGTGGCGTCGTCGAACAGGGATCGCATGGCCTCGCCCGGCGCGTTGGCCGGCGGCTGGAGGCCGAGGTGCAGCCAGGCGGTGGCGGTGGCGACCCGGCCGCGCGGCGTGCGGGCGAGCATGCCCGCGCGCACCAGGTAGGGCTCGCAGACCTCCTCGACCGTGGTCGGCTCCTCACCCACCGCGACGGCCAGCGTGGAGACGCCGACCGGGCCGCCGCCGAACGACCGGACCAACGCGCTTAGGACCGCCCGGTCCAGCCGGTCCAGGCCCAGCTCGTCCACGTCGTAGACCTTCAGGGCGTCCCGGGCGACCTCCAGGGTCACCGCGCCGTCCGCGCGCACCTCTGCGTAGTCCCGAACCCGGCGAAGCAGGCGGTTCGCGATGCGGGGCGTGCCGCGGGACCGGCCCGCGATCTCCCGGCCGCCGTCCTCGCGCAGGTCGACGCCGAGGATGCGGGCCGACCGGCGGACGATCAGCTCCAGCTCCTCGGGGCTGTAGAACTCCATGTGCCCGGTGAAGCCGAACCGGTCGCGCAGCGGGCCGGTGAGCGCGCCGGACCGGGTGGTCGCGCCGACCAGCGTGAACGGGGCGATGTCGAGCGGGATGCTGGTCGCGCCGGGGCCCTTGCCGACGACCACGTCGACCCGGAAGTCCTCCATCGCCAGGTACAGCATCTCCTCGGCGGGGCGGGCCATCCGGTGGATCTCGTCGATGAACAGCACGTCGCCCTCGACCAGGTTCGACAGCATCGCGGCGAGGTCGCCCGCGCGTTCGAGGGCGGGGCCGGAGGTGATGCGCAGCGACGCGCCCAGCTCGGCGGCGATGATCATGGCGAGGCTGGTCTTGCCCAGGCCGGGCGGGCCGGACAGCAGCACGTGGTCGGGCGGCGCGCCGCGCTGCATCGCGCCGCGCAGGACCAGTTCGAGCTGCTCGCGGACCTTCGGCTGGCCGACGAACTCGTGCAGGTCCTTCGGCCGCAGCGTGGTCTCGAGGTCCCGCTCGGTCGGGTCGGGCAGCGGGTTGAGGGTGTCCTCTTCGTAGTTCATCGCTTGCGACCCAGGGTGGCCAGGGAGCGGCGGAGGACTTCGGACGTGCCCAGCGCGCCGTCGGCGGCGAGCACGGCGTCCACGGCCTGCTCGGCCTGCTTGGCCGGGAAGCCGAGGCCGAGCAGGGCTTCCGTGACCTGGGCGCGGACCTGGCCGGTGTCGCCGGTGGCGCTCGGGGCGGGCACGAGCCGGCCGACCTTGTCGCGCAGCTCGATGATGAGCCGTTCCGCGCCCTTGCGGCCGATGCCGGGGACCTGGGTGAGGACGGTGATGTTGCCCTCGGCGAGGGCGGCGCGCAGCTTGTCGGGTTCGAGGACGGCCAGCGTCGCCAGCGCCAGGCGTGGGCCGATACCGGAGACGGTCTGGAGCAGGCCGAACAGCTCGCGGGCCTCGGTGTCGGCGAAGCCGAAGAGGGTCAGGGAGTCCTCGCGCACGACCAGCGCCGTGGCCAGTTGGGTCTCCTCGCCCCGGCGCAGCGTGGCCAGCGTGGCGGGCGTGGCCTGCACGGCGTAACCGACGCCGCCGACCTCGACGACGACGTGGTCGAGCCCGATGGACAGCACCTGCCCGCGCAGCGACGAGATCACTGACCCCTACCTCCGGTCTTCCCAGCTCCGGCCGACTTCGACCGGGTGCCCATCTTGGCCGCCGCCGCCGACGCGGCCTCACCCGGCATGGCCTTGGCCCTCGCCGCGGTCTGCTCAGCGGAGCTCCCGGCCTTCCCCGCCGGGCTGCCGGTGGGCTCGGGGCCGGTCTTCGCATCGGCAACCGACCCGGCCGCCGCGTTCACCCTGGTCTGCGCCGCCGTTCGGGCCGCAGTCGGGGTGGTCGCCGCCGTCGCGGCGGTGGTTGCCTTCGCGGCGGCCGATGCTTTCGCGGTGGTCGCCGCCTTCGCGGTCGACGTTGCCCTCGCGCCGGCCTGGGCCAGCTTCGCGCGGTGCGTTCGGGCGATCTCGGCGGCCCTCGCCTGCGCCTCCTCCAGCCGCGACCGCATGGGCGCGCGCCACAGGTGGCAGATGGCCAGCGCCAGCGCGTCGGCGGCGTCCGCGGGCTTCGGGGCGGTCTTCAGCCCGAGCAGCTTGGTGACCATGGCGGTGACCTGGGCCTTGTCCGCACGACCCGAGCCGGTCACCGCGGCCTTGACCTCGCTCGGCGTGTGGAACACCACCGGCAGCCCCCGCCGCGCGGCCGACAGCGCGACGACGCCGCCCGCCTGCGCCGTGCCCATCGCGGTCCGGACGTTGTGCTGGCTGAAGACCCGCTCGATGGCCACGACATGGGGTTCGTAGTGGTCGAGCCACTGCTCGACGGCGTCGGAGAGCTGGAGCAGCCGCACGGCCAGGTCGGCGTCGGCGGGCGTGCGCACGACGTCCACGGCAACCGGTCGCACGGTGCGACCGGCACCACCGTCGACCACCCCGAACCCGCACCGGGTCAAGCCGGGGTCGACTCCGAACACGCGCACGCTGGTCCCCTCGTCCGCCGGCGAACACCAGTTCGAAACCTTAGAGGGTGGCCCCGGCGAACGGCCCGAGTGACACGCGCACGGTGACCAACAGACACCCCCCGATCGACGCAGCGTCACCGGGTCACTACAGTGGCTCGGTCAGCTGATCGACTCCAGTGGCGGCATGAGCGGGGTGCCATGACCCTGAGGCGGTTCGGCGTCATCTCCGGCGTCGTCTGCGCCCTGGTCGTCGGCACGGTCTGCCTGGTCGTGTCCGGGGTGCTCGACCGGCCCACGTCGGTCGCGATCGACAAGTTCGCCCAGTTGCTCGCCGCGACCGCCGCGATGGTGTCGTACTGGCGGGCGGCACGGCGGCGGCAGGGCGTGGCGCGGCGCTGGCGGCTGTGGATGGTGGCCGCGATGGCGAGCCTGGTGGTGGGGCTGGCCGTGTGGATCTGGGGCCAGGTGTTCCTCGGGGTGTCGCTGCCCTCGTCCACGCTGGCCCCGATCGGCTTCATGCTCGTGCCCGCGCTCACGCTGTGCGCGATCCTCGTGCTGGCCCACGGCGGGTCCGGCAAGCTGCCCGGCCACCGCAGCAAGCTGGTCGTCGCGCTGGACGGGCTGATCGTGGTCGGATCGCTGTTCGTGCTCACGTGGGTGTCGGCGCTGGAGTCCATGGTCCGCGCCTGGGCCACCTCGGGGCCCGGTTTCGCGACCGTGGTGGCGCACCCGGCGGCCTACCTGGTGACGCTGGTCGTGCTGCTGGTCTCGTCGTGGACGCACCGCTCGGTGCGCCAGCTGCCGGTGCTGTTCATCGCGCTGGCGGGCCTGGCCCAGTCGGCGTCGGGCTGGGTGTTCGCGTACCTGGTGAGCAAGGGCGCGACCGCCATCCCGGTGGCCGCCGACATCGGGTTCATGGTGTGCCCGGCGCTGTTCCTCCTCAGCTCGATCGCGCCGAGCAACGCCGCGCGGGAACGGGTCGGGGCGGCCAGGCTGCGCGCGGGCGAGCTGCTGCACCTGCTCGTGCCGTACCTGCCGATGCTGGTCACGGGCCTGTTCATCGTGGTCGGCACGGCGACCGGCGTGCGGCTGAAGCCGGTGGAGATCTACGTCGGCCTGGGCGTGGTGCTGCTGGTCATCGCGCGGCAGCTGCTCACGCTGATCGACAACGTGCGGCTGCTGGACCAGCTGCGCGACAGCCGGGAGCGGCTGCGGCACCAGGCTTACCACGACCCGTTGACGGGGGTGGCGAACCGGGCGCTGTTCCGGGAACGGCTGGACGCGGCGCTGGCCGGGGCGTCACCGGTGGTGGTGCTGTTCATCGACGTGGACGGCTTCAAGGACGTCAACGACAACTACGGCCACGCCGAGGGCGACGCGGTGCTGCGGATCGTGGCGTCGCGGTTGCAGGCGTGCGTGCGACCGCAGGACGTGGTGGCGCGGCTGGGCGGCGACGAGTTCGGCGTGCTGGTCGACGGCTACCCGCAGCCGCCGGAGGAGATCGGGCAGCGGGTGCTGGGCGCGTTGGACGAGCCGCACCGCACCGCGAACGGCTCGCACGTGATCCGCGCGTCGATCGGCATCTCGCACCGCGAGGCGTTCGACCCGTCGTTGACCGCCGACGACCTGATCGGCACGGCGGACGCGGCGATGTACACGGCGAAGCGGCTGGGCAAGGGGATGGTCGTGGTGCACGGAACGGTGGAGGCGGAGCTGTCGTGAACGGGGTGCCCGGGTCGAGCGCCGACGAGGTGATCGCCGAGCTGGGGATGGTCGAGCTGCCCGTCGAGGGCGGGTGGTTCGCGCAGTCGTGGCGCTCGGCCGAGGTGTCCGCGATCTACTACCTGCTGCGGGAGGGCGAGTTCTCCGGCGTGCACAAGCTCGACCACGTCGAGATCTACGCCCACCACCGGGGCGCGCCGCTGCGGATGCTGCTGCTGCACCCGGACGGCGCGGTGACCACGCCCGTGCTCGGCCCCGACGTCACCGCCGGGCAGCGGCCCCAGGTCGTGGTGCCCGCCGGCGTGTGGCAGGCCAGTGAGCCGGACGGCGAGTGGTCGCTGGTCGGCACGGTGGTGGTGCCGCCCTACACCGATGACATCGTCACGTTCGGTGAGGCCGACACCCTCGCGCCGCGCTACCCCTCGCACGCCGACCTGATCCGCCGGCTCTGCCGCCGCTGACCTCAGCCCATCGTCTTCTGGCCGTCGATGGTCTCGCGCAGGATGTCCGCGTGGCCCGCGTGCTGGGACGTCTCGGCGATGAGGTGCAGCACCACGCGGCGGACGGACCGCGACGCGCCCGGCTCGAACCACGGGGCCGCGGGCAGCGGGTAGCTGGTGTCCAGGTCCAGGTCGGCGAGCAGCCGCTCGGTCTTCGCGGCCGTCTCCTCGTAGTCGGCGAGCAGACCTTCGAGGGTCTCGTGCTCCAGCATGCGGAAGCCGTTCTCCCAGTCCGCCGCCACGCTCTCCATCAGCTCCGCGCCACCGACCGCGAAGCGCATCCAGCTCTCCTCCACCGTGCGGACGTGCTTGATGAGGCCGCCGAGCGACAGCGCGCTCGCGGTGGGCGTCTGCCGGGCCTGCTCGTCGCTGAGCCCCTGCACGGTGAAGCGGAGGAACCCGCGGTGCGTGGCCAGGGTGGACAGCAGGTCGGCGAGCTCGGTCGAGGTGGTGGAGGTGGAGGTGCTGGTGGCGCTCATGGTGGGTGCTGCCTTCCGTTTCGGTGTTGGCACCACGCTATGACCAATTGCGGACGGTTCCCGCCCTCAATGCCGATCCACGGTGGAATTCGCTCCCCCGACTTACGCTCGGCGGCGTGGACCTCCCCGTGATGCCACCCGTGCGGCCGATGCTCGCCAAGGCCGTGCACTCGGTGCCGCGCGAGCCCGGCCTCGTCTACGAGCCCAAGTGGGACGGGTTCCGGTGCGTCGTGTTCCGCGACGGCGCCGAGCTGGAGCTCGGCTCCCGCAACGACCGGCCGCTGACCCGGTACTTCCCCGAGGTGGTCGAGGTGCTGCTGGCCGGGCTGCCGCCGCGGTGCGTGGTGGACGGCGAGATCGTCATCGTCACGCCCGAGGGGCTGAGCTTCGACCTGCTCCAGCTGCGGCTGCACCCCGCCGCGTCCCGGGTGCGCAAGCTCGCCGTCGACACGCCGGCCGGGTTCGTCGCGTTCGACCTGCTCGCGCTGGGCGACCGCGACCTGACCGCGACGCCGTTCGGTGAGCGCCGCCGGCTGCTGGAAGGGGCGGTCGAGGACGTGCCGGGGCTGTACCTGACGCCCGCGACCGACGACCCGGACCAGGCCGAGGACTGGTTCACCCGGTTCGAGGGCGCGGGGTTCGACGGCGTGGTGGCCAAGCGCACGGACCTGCCGTACGAGCAGGACAAGCGGGTGATGTGGAAGGTCAAGCACGAGCGCACGGCCGACTGCGTGGTGGCCGGGTTCCGGCCGCACAAGGACGGCGTCGGCGTGGGGTCGCTGCTGCTCGGGCTGTACGACGACGCGGGCGCGCTGCACCACGTCGGCGTGGCCAGCAGCTTCACCGCCGCGCGCCGCCGCGAGCTGCTGGACGAGCTGGCGCCGTACCGGGAGGACGCCCTGGCCGACCACCCGTGGGCGGAGTGGGCCGGGATCGACGCGGCGACGCCGGGCGCGCAGAGCCGGTGGAACCCGACCAAGACGCTGTCGTGGGAGCCGCTGCGACCGGAGCTGGTCGCCGAGGTCCGCTACGAGCACCTCCAGGCACGCCGGTTCCGGCACACGAGCAGGCTGGTCCGCTTCCGCCCGGACCGCGCGCCCGAGTCGTGCACGTACGCCCAGCTCGAAGAGGTCGCGCCGGCGGAGCTCCGGGACCTGTTCGGCGAGTAGGACCGGACCCGTCCCACCCGTCGGGCATGCTGGTCGGCGTGACCGACACCGCGGGCCGGCTGCTGTCCCTGTTGTCGCTGCTCCAGCTGCCCCGCGAGTGGCCGGGCAGCGAGTTGGCGCGGCGGCTGGGGGTCAGCGGGCGCACCGTGCGCCGCGACGTCGACCGGCTGCGGGAGCTGGGGTACCCGGTCGAGGCGACGATGGGCGCCGAGGGCGGCTACCGGCTGGTCGCGGGCACGGCCATGCCGCCGTTGTTGCTGGACGACGACGAGGCCGTGGCGATCGCGGTGGGCTTGCGGACGGCGGCGCGGCAGACCGTGGCGGGCATCGAGGAGGCGTCGGTGCGGGCCATGGCGAAGCTGGAGCAGGTGCTGCCGTCGCGGCTGCGGCGCCGGGTGGGCGCGCTGGGCGCGGCGACCGTGCCGGTGGTGCTGGGCGGACGGGGTGACCGTGGACCCCGAGCACCTGACCGTGCTGGCGGCGGCCATCGCGAACCGGGAGCGGCTGCGGTTCCGGTACTCGGCGGCGGACGGGGCGCACAGCGGGCGGCACGTCGAGCCGCTGCACCTGGTGCCGTCCGGGCGGCGCTGGTACCTGGTGGCGTTCGACCCGGAGCGGGACGACTGGCGGTTCTTCCGCGTCGACCGGATGACGGCGCTGTCCCCCACCGGCGCCCGGTTCGCGCCCCGTGCGCTGCCCGCCGACGACCCGGCGCAGTACCTGGCGGAGCACATGCTCAGCCGCGCGCCGACCTACACGGCGGTGGCGACGGTCCACCTGCCCGCCCGGGACGTGCGCGCCCGGCTCTCCGGCGCGCACGTCGACGCCGTGGACGAGCGGACCTGCCGGGTCAGCGGCTTCACCGACACGGTCGAGTACCTGGCGTTCCACCTGCTGCAACTGGGCTGCGCGTTCGAGGTGCACGAGCCGCCCGAGCTGGTCGGGCACCTGCGCGAGCTGCACGACCGGATCGGCCGGGCGATCAGTTCAGGCTGACGATGCTCGCGTTCAGCGCGGTCGCGAAGCCGACCCACGCCAGGTAGGGCACGAGGAGCAGGGCGGCGGGCCGGTGCTTGCGGCCGAACAGCACGATCAGCGCGATGATCGACACCAGCAGCGCGATGATGTCCACCAGGGCCAGGCCGTACCGGCCGGCGGCGAAGAACAACGGCGTCCAGGCCGCGTTGAGGACGAGCTGCACGGCGAACAGCACCAGCTCGCGGCTCGCGCCGTGCCGCTTCCAGAACAGCCAGCCGGACAGCGCGATCATCACGTACAGCGTCGTCCAGACGGGGCCGAACAGCCAGGACGGCGGCGCCCACGACGGCGTGCGCAGCTGCTCGTACTCGGCCGCGGAGGACACGGCGGACAGGGAGCCGATGACCGCGGTCGCGGCGACGGCCGCCGCGAACACCGCCAGTCCGGCCAGGGGTCGTCGCGTCGCGAGGTGAGCCATGCGTCGAGCCTAGGAACGCCGGCAGCCGTCCGCATGACGGATCAGGCGGCCAACAGCGCCCGACCGTCGTCGGTCAGCCGGGCGGTCCCCGACCGCGACGCGATCAGACCCGCCCGCGCCGACCTCGGTCCGACGAACTGGTCGCAGCAGCACAGGCCGTCGACCAGCAACGTGCCCGCGGCGTACTCGCAGCGGCCCGCCGCGACGGCGCGCAGCACCGCCCGGTCCCTCCCGCTGATGGTCGTGGTGTCCACGGCGGTCTCCTTCCGCGCGTCGGGTCTCCTACCCGTACGACGAAGCGGACCCACCGGGAATCGACACGACCGGGCGGCGGCTCCCGGTGTACCGATTCCGAACGTTCACCCGACCGCCGCGGCGGCCTGCCGGCACGCGTCCACGAGCTGCGGCCACCGGCCCGCCCGGTCGCGGTTGATGTGCAGCGGCGACGGGTGCGGCGCGTTGAACACCTTGAGCTTGTGGCCGCGCCCGGACAGCGTCCAGCCGGTGCCCGCGGGCCTGCCCAGCACCACCACCGCCTTGAGCGCGGTCAGCATCCGCAGCAGCTCCACCAGGTAGGGCACGGCCGCGCGCAGGTCCGCGGGCGACGGCTCGCGGTTGTTCAGGTGCCACGGCACCACGTTCCAGCTCAGGCTGACCCGCCGCGACAGCCCCGCCTCCGCCATCGCGGCGAACACGTTGGCGGCGGTCGGGTCGTCGTTGTCCGGCGAGTTGAAGCCCGAGCCCGACGACGCGGGCCCGGGCGACTCCAGCAGCAGCAGGACCTTCGAGTTCACGCCGCCGCTCGCCGGGTCGAACAGCGGCACGTCGGCCTTGCGCTCGGTGGCGATGCGCTGGGCGAACTCCGTCAACTTCGCCAGGTGGGGCGCCTTGAGCAGAGCCATCTTCCGAGCGACGACCACGGGGTTCCGGTGTGCCCTCGGGGTGGAGGGGAAGACGTCCATGGTTGGCTAGCGTTCCTGTCTTGATCAGGCACTACCATCCGCCGTCCGGGCGGCAACCCCGGCGGGCACACGCGGGCGCTAGGCCACGTGGGTCCGGGGCCGTTGCTCCAGGACGCCGTCGACGTAAGTGTCGACCTTCTCGTTGTAGAACGCGACCAGACCCGCGATCCGCCCGCTCTCCGGCAGCGGCGTGCGGTAGCCCCAGACGACGTTCTCGTGCACCTCGTCGCCCAGCACCACCGACCAGTACTCGGCGGTGCCCTTGTACGGGCAGCTCGTGCGCAGGTCGGTGGGCCGCAGCAGGTCCAGCCGCACGTCGGTCATCGGCAGGTAGTAGCGGGCCGGGAGGCCGGTCTCGAACAGGATCACCGGCCGGTGCGAGTTCGCCACCTCGACGCCGCCCACCTCGACCCGGACGTGCCTGCTGCTCGGCAGCGCGTCGACCCGCGTGTACGGGTCGCGCGGGTGGACGTAGACCGGCTCGTCCTCCTCGAACCACTCGTCCATCGCGTCCCACTCCAGCCGCACCAGGTCCCGCAACGGCTCCAGCGGCGAGTCCGGGTAGCGCAGGCCCGCGCCCGCCGCCGTGGCCGTGCCGGTCTTCACGTCGAACAGCTCGCCGTTGCCCCGACTGGGTGACCTCTTCACCTCTCCGGTGGGCACGAGGGTCGCCCGGACGTCCTCCGCCGGGAAGTAGTACGTGGGGTAGTACGGCTTCTCCCACACCAGCGCCGGCCGTGTGGTGTCCACGACCAGCTCGCCCGCCAGGTAGGCCCGGACCCGCTTGGTCCCGGTCTCCACCCGCACCCGTCCGCGTTCCGCAGCGCTCATGGCTCCGACGCTACGCCCGCACCCGGCGGGTCGGGGGTCGCCGCGTTCCTCCGGTGTTGCCCAGCGGGATCACTATGCTCGGCTGATGGTCGAAGTGGTCGACAACGGGTCCGCGCCGCGGCTGGTCGTCTTCGACCTCGACGGCACGCTGTACCCGCGCGAGCTCTACACCGGGTTGGTGCTGGACGTCATCGGCGCGATGTTCGTCGAGCTGCGGGGCGAGGCGCCCGAGCGCGCCGCGGCCAAGGTGGCGGAGCTGCGCGAGCTGATGCGCACCGAGTGGTCGCGCACGTCGACCACCTCGTTCGTGCTGGCCAACGGGTTCGACGTGGCCGAGTGGCGCGAGTACCGCGAGGCGCACCTGACGATCGCGGACGGGGTCCGCCCCGACGAGCGGGTGGTGCGCGAGCTGGCACGGCTGCGCGCCGTGGTGCCCATCGCGCTGCTCACCAACAACACCGCGGGCGCGGCGGAGGCGATCCTGGACCGGCTCGGCGTCGGCGTGGCCGGCTTCACCGGCGTGGTGAGCGCCGACGACGTGGGCGGGCGGCCGAAGCCCGACCCCGGCGCGTTCCGCGTGCTGCTGGAGCGGTTCGACGTGGACGCGCGCGAGGTCTGGGGCGTCGGGGACCGCTACGACATCGACGTCCGGCCGCTGCGCGAGCTGGGCGGCGCGGGGATCACCGTGGCGGGACCGGCCGACCTGCCCGAGGCGGTCGACTTCCTGCTCGGGCGCGCCGCGTAGCCGGTAGGGCCGCCGCCCGCCGGCCCCCTCCCCCTGCCGTCCTCTCCCCTCTGCCGTCACCGCCCAGGGTCGAACGCGGCCAACCGCGTGCTCTGGTCCGCGCGGGCCGCGGCGATCGAGGCGGCCAGGTCGCGGGTCTCCCGGTCCGCGCCGCTGTCCTGCTCGCCGCGCGCCAGCAGCGCCGACTGGTCCAGGTGCTCGCGCAGCTTGGCGGGCAGGCCGGACGGGTCCATGCGCAGGCCCGCCAGGTCCGCCTCCGAGACCAGGCCCGGCATCTGGTGGCCCGCGTGCACGTTCTCGTCCGGCAGCGCCGCCCGGTCCCGCAACCGCTTGAGCGCGGCCAACTCCTGCCCGTGCGACGCCCTCAGCTCCGCCGCGAACGGCGCCAGGTCGGGCGGCGCGAGGTCCAGGGCGGGCAGGAGCTGTTCGTTCATCGGGATCATCAGCTGGATCCACGCCGTGTCGGTGGCGTTGAAGGGCGACGCCGGCGGCGGCTCCGGGGCGGGTGCGGGCGAGCACGCGGCCAGGACCAGCAGGGTGGCACCCCAGAGCGCCCGCAGGCGCCCCGGGGTGGCCGGTGTCGTCGTCACCGCGGCAGCCGGTAGTCCGGCCCGAGGGCGGCGCCCCGCTGCGGCTTGTACTGGTCGTACCCGCGCGGGTCGCACTGGAGGCCGCCGTTGACGCAGTGGCTGACCAGCGCCTGCAACGTGGGGCCGTCCCACGCGTTCATGAAGTCGTAGTGCCAGGTGTACCCGCGCCCGCTGGACAGCCGCACGCGCGACATGTCACCGGACACCGGGAACGCGATCTTGAACTCCAGCATCGGCACGGGCACCGGGTGGGTGGCCGGGCAGACGAGCGTCGCGCGGTCCGGGTAGGCCATGTGCGACTTGTGGTCCGCCGAGTCGAGGTCGCGCCCGTTCCAGCAGCTCGGGGCCTGGTAGCGGATGTTGAGCTGGGTGCCCGGCGGGCAGTAGGACGGGAAGTCCCAGTTGTGGGCGCTGTTGCCGCACTCCCAGCCCTCGACCGCGCCCGGCGCGGTGCGGAACTGGTCCTGCGTGGCCGCGGGGCTGCCGACCACGAACCGGATCCCGGCCGGGAAGGACCGGACCTCCTGGTACTTGAGGATGCCGGACTTGTAGTAGACGACCTGGGGGAAGTCGGGCACGACGAGCTGGTCGCCGTTGTAGAGCGAGGGGAACCAGTACGCCGACTTGTCGTCCGGGGTCTTGCAGTTGGTCTGCCCGTTCTTCAACGACGCGTTGGTGCTGCTCGCGTTGACGGAGTTGTTGCCCAGGAACGTGTGCATGTGGGACGCGCCCGGCAACCCCGGCGAGACGATCGGGTCGTCGGGCCGGTGCACGGTGACCGAGCAGTTGGCCTGGAACTCGTGGTGGGTGACCAGGTCGTCGGCCTGGGCCGGGTGGGCGGCCACCGCGAGGGTGGACGCGAGGAGGCCGGCCGCTGCCAGGGCGACCGACGCGCGGAACTTCCGGGACATCTTTGTCCTCCTGCCGACGTGCGGGACGTGGCGGCTGGGAGAGCGCTCTCCCACCTGAGGTTGCCCGCTGGGCCGCCACGGTGTCAAGGGGCGGGTCATTGACAGATCCGCAGTCGGTTCGCAACACTTCGAGCCGGGTTGAGAGAGCGCTCTCCCGCACCTCGACCCGACAATCCGGCAGGAGACGCCATGTACCGCCTCCGATCCGCCAGCACGGCGTTGGCCGCCCTTCTGGGGTTCGTTCTGCTGATAGGTCTCGCCGCGGTCCCGGGCACCGCGCACGCCGCGCCCGTGCTGCTCTCCCAGGGCAAGCCGGCCACGGCGTCCTCGGCCGAGGGCGCGGGCACGCCCGCGTCGGCGGCCGTGGACGGCGACGCCGGCACCCGGTGGGCCAGCGCGTGGAGCGACCCGCAGTGGCTGCGGGTGGACCTGGGCGCGACCTCGACCCTCAGCCGCGTCGAGCTCGACTGGGAAGCCGCGTACGCCACCTCGTTCCAGCTCCAGGTCTCCGCCGACGGCAACGCCTGGACCACCGTGCACACCACGACGTCCGGCACGGGCGGCAGGCAGGGCTTCGACGTCACGGGCTCCGGCCGGTACGTCCGCGTGTACGGCACGCAGCGCGCCAACGGCTACGGCTACTCGCTGTGGGAGTTCCGGGTCTACGGCACGCAGGGCACCAACCCCCAGCCCGGCACGGGCGTGCGCGTCACCGGCTCGCAGGGCAACTGGCAGCTCACGGTCGACGGCCAACCGTGGACGGTGAAGGGCCTCACCTGGGGACCACCGGCGGCGGACGCGGCCCGGTACATGCCGGAGCTGAAGTCCATGGGCGTCAACACCCTGCGCACCTGGGGCACCGACGGCTCCACCAAGCCGCTGCTGGACGCCGCCGCGGCCAACGGCATCAGGGTGATGAACGGGTTCTGGTTGCAGCCCGGCGGCGGCCCCGGCTCGGGAGGCTGCGTCGACTACGTCACCGACGCCACCTACAAGACCGGCATGCTGAACACGATCCGGCAGTGGGTGACCACCTACAAGGACCACCCCGGCGTGCTCATGTGGAACGTCGGCAACGAGTCCATCCTGGGCCTGCAGAACTGCTACTCGGGCGCGGAGCTGGAGAACCAGCGGGTCGCGTACGCCAAGTACGTCAACGAAGCCGCGCGCGCCATCCACGCCATCGACACCAACCACCCGGTCACCAACACCGACGCGTGGACCGGCGCGTGGGTCTACCTCAAGGCGCACGCACCCGACCTCGACCTGTACTCGGTCAACTCCTACGGCAACGTGTGCCAGGTGCGGCAGGACTGGATCAACGGCGGCTACACCAAGCCGTACATCCTCACCGAGGCCGGCCCGGCCGGCGAGTGGGAGGTGCCCAACGACGTCAACGGGGTGCCGAGCGAGCCCACGGACGTGCAGAAGCGGGACGGCTACACGCGGGCGTGGAACTGCATCACCGGGCACACCGGGGTGTCGTTCGGCGGCACGCTGTTCCACTACGGCACCGAGTACGACTTCGGCGCGGTGTGGTTCAACCTGACCCCGGCCGGCAAGAAGCGGCTCTCGTTCTACGCGGTGCAGCGGGCGTTCGGCGGCGCGACGCCCGCCAACACCCCGCCCGTGATCACCGCGATGACCCTGCCCACCAGCGTGGCGGCCGGCGCGCGGCTGGACGTCGACGTGGCGGCGAGCGACCCGAACGGCGACCCGATCACCTGGTCGGCCGCGTTCAACAGCAAGTACGTCGACAACAGCGGCGGGCTCGGCTTCACGCCCGTGCAGGTCAACGGCAACCGCCTGACCGTCACCGCGCCGGACCGGCTCGGCGTGTGGAAGGTGTACGTGATGGCCGAGGACGGTCGCGGCAACATCGGCATCGAGACGAAGTCGGTGCGCGTGGTCGCGCCGCAGCCGGCGGGCGTGAACGTGGCGCTGAACAAGCCCGTCACGGCGTCGTCCTACCAGCAGGTGGGCGACGGCGCGCCGTTCCCGCCGACCAACGCGGTGGACGGCAGCGCGGGGTCCCGCTGGGCCACCGACTGGTCCGACCCGCAGTGGCTGCGGGTCGACCTCGGCGCGGTGACGACGTTCCAGCATGTGCAGCTCGTGTGGGAGGGGGCGTACGGGCGGGCGTACGAGATCCAGGTGTCCGATGACGGGACCACGTGGCGCTCGGTGTACGGCACCACGACCGGCAACGGCGGGGTCGACTCGATCGACGTCACGGCGACCGGCCGGTACGTGCGGCTGCACGCCACGCAGCGGGGCACGGGGTGGGGTTACTCGCTCTACGAGCTCGGCGTCTACCGGCGCTGAGGGGGGCGGCGGGGGAGCACGGCTCCCGGCGCCGACGGGGGAAGTCGAAGGGCCGGCGGGAGCACATCCCCCGGCCCTTCGGCCTTCGCACCACCGGGAGCGACCACGGCACACCACCTCGGGCGATGCCGTGATGGCCGCACCGACGGTGACCGGCAAGACCGAAGGGCCGGAGGGAGCACGTCCCCCCGGCCCTTCGGCCGTCGCGCCACCGGGTGCGGCCACTCCGGTGACGGCGCGCGGCCGGTGGGCGCGCCGGAGGAATCCCGCGGCACGCCCACCGGCCGGGCGGTCAGCTGCCGCGGACGCGGCGGATCGTGTCCCGGTACCACAGCGCGCTGCTCTTCAACGTCCGGACCTGGGTGTCGTAGTCCACGTGCACCAGACCGAAGCGCTTGTCGTAGCCGTAGGACCACTCGAAGTTGTCCATCAGCGACCACGCGAAGTAGCCGCGCACGTCCGCCCCCGCCGTGCGGGCCTTGGCCACGGCCGCGATGTGCGACTCCAGGTAGGCGGTGCGGTCGTCGTCGCGCACGAAGCCGGTCTCGTCGGCCTCGTCGTCGAACGCCGCGCCGTTCTCCGTGATCACCATCGGCACGCCGGGGTACTCCTCACCGATCTGCACCAGCAGGTTGGTGAAGCCCTCGGGCACGATCTCCCAGTCCATCGCGGTCACCGGGCGGCCGTAGCGGACCTCCCGGCACACCGGCACGCCGTCGGCGTCGGCCGTGTTGCCGTCCTCGTCCACGCCGGAGAACTTCGAGCTGGAGTAGTAGTTCACGCCCAGCACGTCGATCGGCTGCTTGATGATCTCCAGGTCGCCCGGCTCCTCGGGGATCCGCACCCCGCGCGCGGCCAGGTCCGCCACCACGTCGGCCGGGTAGTGGCCGCGCACCAGCGGGTCGAGGTAGATCCGGCGGGACAGGCCGTCGGCCCGGCGGGCGGCGTCGCGGTCGGCGTCGCTGTCGGTGGCGGGGCTGGCGTGGCTCATGTTGAGCGTGATGCCGAACTCCATCGGCTCGGTGGCCGCCTCGCGCATCCGCTGCGTGGCCAGGCCGTGGCCGAGCAGCAGGTGGTGCACGGCGTGGATGGCCGCCCCGAAGTCCTGCCTGCCCGGCGCCTGCCGGCCCTCGTAGTAGCCGAGCATCGCCGAGCACCACGGCTCGTTGAGCGTGGTCCAGTGGCGCACCCGGTCGGACAGGGCGTCGAACACGAGCATCGAGTAGTCGGCGAACCGGTACGCGGTGTCCCGCACCGGCCAGCCGCCCGCGTCCTCCAGCTCCTGCGGCAGGTCCCAGTGGTACAGCGTGACCCACGGGGTGATGCCCTTGCCCAGCAGCTCGTCCACCAGCCGGTCGTAGAACGCCATGCCGGGCGCGTTGACCGGCCCCTTGCCGCCCGGCTGCACGCGCGGCCAGGCGACGGAGAACCGGTAGGTGTCCACGCCGAGGGATCCGATCAGCGCGACGTCCTCCGGCATGCGGTGGTAGTGGTCGCACGCGACGTCACCGTTGTCGTCGTTGTGCACCATGCCGGGCGTCCGGCAGTAAGTGTCCCAGATGGACGGTCCGCGACCGTCTTCTTCGTACGCCCCCTCGATCTGGTACGCGGAGGTCGCCACGCCCCAGCGGAACGAGGCGGGCAGGGTGTCGATCGCGGGGTCGAGCCCGACGGTCGGCGCCGTGGTGTCCATTGATCTCCTCTGGAGTTCGGATCCCGTTGTCGTGAACGGGGTCAGAGCCCGTCGTCGTGAACGGGGTGCAGCCAGCAGGCCACGGTGCGGTCGGCGGGCACCTCGCGGGCTGCGCGCCCGATGTCGAGGGGCACGCCGAGCACCGGGACCTCCACACCGCAGCGCTCCATCGCGTGCGGACAACGTGGGTGGAAGGAGCAGCCGGGAGGCATCGACCGCAGGTCCGGCGGTGAGCCGGGGATGCCGGTCAGCTCGCGCTTCGGGCCCCGCAGCGCGGGGAACGAGTTGAGCAGGCCGTGGCTGTAGGGGTGCAGCGGGTCGCGGTAGAGGTCGGCGGAGTCCGCCTGCTCCACGATGCGCCCGCCGTACATGATCGCGATCCGGTCGGAGAACTCGACCAGCAGGGACAGGTCGTGGGTGATGAACACGACCGAGAACCCGAGGCGTTCGCGCAGCTCCACGAGCTGGCGCAGGATCTGCCGCTGCACCACCACGTCCAGCGCTGTGGTCGGCTCGTCCATGATGACGACCTTCGGCTCCAGCGCCAGCGCCATGCCGATCATCACGCGCTGCCGCATGCCGCCGGAGAGCTGGTGCGGGTAGCTCTCCAGCCGGTCGGCGGAGATGCCGACCAGGTGCAGCAGCTCGCGGGCCCGCGCCAGCCGGGACGCGCTGCTGCTGCGCGGGTCGTGCGCCTTGATCACGTCGGTGAGCTGGGCGGAGATCCGGTGCACCGGGTTGAGCGAGTTCATCGCGCCCTGGAACACGATCGCGGTCTCGGCCCAGCGGAACCGCCGCAGCGCGGCGTGGTCCATCCGGAGCACGTCGACCGGGTCGCCGCCGTCGGGGTGGTAGAGCACCTCGCCGCCCGAGATCACGCCCGGTGGCGGGAGGAGCCTGGTCAGGCCGTAGGCCAGGGTCGACTTGCCGCTGCCGCTCTCCCCCGCCAGGCCGAGGACTTCGCCCCGGTAGAGGGTGAGGTCCACGTCGCGGACGGCGCGCACGGCGTCGTCGCCCAGGCCGTAGTCCACGTTCAGGCCGCGGACCTCCAGCACCGCGTCGGTCACGGCGTCTCCCTTCGCTCGGACCCGGGCTTCGTCGCGAGCACCGGCGTGAAGCCGACCCGCATCCGGACCGTGTGGCCGTCGGCGGTCTTGACGCTGGTCTTGCCGCCGCCGCGCAGCCGCGGGCTGACGAACTCGTCGATGCCGAAGTTCACCAGCGACAGCGCGGTGCCCAGCAGCGCGATGGCCAGGCCCGCGGGCACGAACCACCACCACGCGCCCTGCGCCAGCGCCTGCTGGCTCTGCGCCCAGTACAGGACGGTGCCCCAGTTCCAGTCGCCGCCCGCGCCGACGCCGATGAACGCCAGCGTGATCTCCAGGGTCACCGCGAAGATGACCGTGCCGACGAACCCGGAGGCGATGACCGCGGTGAGGTTGGGCAGGATCTCGAACAGGATGATCCGCCAGGTCTTCTCGCCGGTCGCCCGCGCGGCCTCCACGTAGTCGCGGCCGCGCAACGAGAGCGTTTGCGCCCGCAGCACGCGCGCGCCCCACGCCCACGACGTGAAGCCGATGAGCAGCGCGATGGTGAGCGTGCTCGTCTCCGGCAGCGTCGACGTGATGATGATCATCAACGGCAGCGCGGGGAGCACCAGGAACACGTTCGACAGCGCGGAGAGCACCTCGCTGCCCGCGCCCGACAGGTAGCCGGAGGTGACGCCGACCAGGACGGACAGGATCGTCGCCACCAGGCCCGCGACGAAGCCGACCACGATGACGCTGCGCGTGCCGACCACGACCTGGCTGAAGATGTCCTGACCCAGGTGGGTCGTGCCGAACCAGTGCGCGGCCGACGGGCCCTGGAGCAGGTCGTTGCTGCGCCCCGACGGGTCGTAGGGCGCGAGCCACGGCCCGACGACGGCGAGCAGGGCGAAGAAGCCCAGGATGGCCAGGCCGGTGGTGGCCTTGGGGTTGGCCACGAACCGCAGCCTGCGGCGCTTCACCGGCGCCGCGGCCGGGGTGGCCGTCCCGGTGGTGGGAACCACGGTCACTGCTCAGCCCTCCCGTCGGGTGCGCGGGTCGAGCGCGAGGTAGGCCACGTCGGCGAGGAAGTTCGCCAGCAGCACGGACAGCGTGATGATCAGGAAGATGCCCTGCATGAGCGGGTAGTCCTTGGCGCCGACGGCCTGGAACAGCTGCAGGCCCAGTCCCGGGTAGGAGAACACGATCTCCACCAGCAGCGTGCCGCCGACGATGAAGCCGAGCGACAGCGCGAACCCGGAGACGTTGGGCAGCAACGCGTTGCGCGCCGCGTAGGACACCATCACCCGGCGGTCGGACAGGCCCTTGGCGTGCGCGACGGTCACGTAGTCCTCGGAGGCCACCGTGACCATCATGTTGCGCATGGACAGGATCCAGCCCGCCATGGACGAGATCAGGATGGTGAACGCGGGCAGGATGCCGTGCCGCAGCACGCTGCCGATGAACTCCAGGTCCGGGTTCGGCACCAGGCCGTTGTCGTAGGCGCCGGAGGCCGGGAAGAAGCTGTCCGGGCCGGTCAGCAGCGCGATCGCGATCAGGCCGAGCCAGAAGTACGGGATGGACGACACGAACGTGGTCACCGGGATCAGCGCGTCGGCCCACGAGCCGCGCCGCCAGCCGATGCCCGTGCCCAGGGCGGTGCCGATGAGGAAGCCGAGCACGGTCGTGATGCCGACCAGGCCCATCGTCCACGGCAGGCCGTCGCCGATGACCTGCGACACCGGGGACGGGAAGTAGGTGAACGACAGGCCGAGGTCGCCGCTGAGCAACTGGCCCAGGTAGGTGAAGTACTGCTCGACCAGGCTCGCGTCCTTGTCCAGCCCGAACAGCACGTACAGCGACTGCACGGCGTCGCTGGTCATCTGGCCGCGCGACCGGGTGATCAGCGCCTGCACCGGGTCGCCGGGGATGGCGCGCGGGATGAAGAAGTTGATGGTGATCGCAGCCCACGCGGTGAACAGGTAGAACGCGATCCGCTTGAGGAGGTAGCTCACGGCCCCTCCCCGTGCGTCACGTCGGCGACGCGGAGCTTGACCTTGTCGGCGTCGGACAGGTCCTCGCCGTAGAGCCAGCACGCGGCGAAGTGCCCGTCGCCGTCGCCGATGGCGAACCGGGGCGGCACCTCCTCCGCGCACACCTTCATCGCGTGGGGGCAGCGCGGGTTGAACCGGCAGCCCCGGGGCGGGTTGATCAGCGACGGCGGCTCGCCGGTGCCACCGTCCTTCTCCTGCACGGCGGGCCGGTCGGGGTCCGGCGCGGAGTCGATCAGCAGCTGGGTGTACGGGTGCGCGGGCCGCTGGGTGACGGTCTCGCTGTCGCCGCCCTCGACCACCCGCCCGGCGTACATCACGAACGTCTCGTCGGCGAAGTAGCGGGCCGAGGCGATGTCGTGGGTGATGTAGAGGATCGCCAGGTGCAGGCGTTCCTTGAGGTCGCGCAGCAGGTTCAGCACGCCGAGCCGGATGGAGACGTCCAGCATGGACACCGGCTCGTCGGCCAGCAGCGCCTCGGGGTCCGCGCCCAGGGCGCGCGCGATGGCCACGCGCTGCCGCTGGCCGCCGGACAGCTCGTGGGGGAACTTGTCCACGTACCGCTCGGGCGGGGTGAGCTGCACGCGGGTGAGCAGGGCGGACAGCGCCTCCTCCAGCTCCTGCGGCGTCCGGCCCGCGTTGCCGTGGATCTTCAACGCGCGGGTCAGGTGGTAGCGCACGGTGTGCACGGGGTTCAGCGAGGCGAACGGGTCCTGGAAGATCATCTGGACGCGCTTGCTGTACGCCCGGAAGCGCTTGCCGCCCTTGGTCCGCACGGGCTCGCCGTGCAGCCGGATGGTCCCGGCGGTCTGGGGGTAGAGCTGCGCCAGCAACCGGGCCACCGTCGACTTGCCCGAACCGGACTCGCCGACCAGCGCGGTGACCCGGCCGCGGTGCAGCCGGAGCGTCACGTCCTCGACCGCGCGCACCGAGCGCGTGGTCCTCGACAGCAGCTCTCGCCCGCGCTTGCGGACCGGGAAGTGCTTGGTCAGGCCATCGGCCTCCAGGACCACCTCAGTGGTCCCGGAGGCCGACGGTGCGGTGCTCGTCGTCATGCGGCCGGCTTCAGGTGCAGGACGACGTCGAGCGCGTTCTCCAGCGTGGGCTGGAGCGGCGCGTACTGGTTGGACTGGTCCGGCCAGCCCACCCAGTTCTTGGTGCTGTACTGGCCGCCCGCGTTCGCCGCGGAGGTGATGGCGACCGGCATGTCCCGCACGAAGATCTGCTGGAGCTTGTGCAGGGCCGCGTTGCGGGCGGTGTCGTCGGCGGCGTTGGCGTACTCGTTGAGCAGCGCCGTGGCCTCGGGGTTCTCGTAACGGCCGTAGTTGCCGTTGATGCCGCCCTCGCCGATCGGCTTGAACAGCGCGCCGTTCATGATGTTCTCGTAGATGTCGTACGGCGTCGGGCCGTTGTTGGTCCAGTGCAGCGCGGCCTGGAAGTCACCGGTGTCCAGCGCCTTGCTCCAGGCGTCGGCGTTCGGCAGGTCGACCGTGGCCTCGATGCCGATCTTGGACACGTTGTCCTTGATGATCTCCAGGTTCGTCACGTAGTCCGACCAGCCGGACGGCACGGTCATCTTCAGCGTGACGGGCCGGCCCGACGGGTCCTTCAGCTTGTCGCCGTCGAAGGTGAAGCCGGCCGAGGTCAGCTCCTTCTTCGCGGCGTCGACGTCGACGGTGACGATCTTGCCCTGGAACTCGGGCGCGATGTAGGAGTCGCCGGCGGGCGTCGGGATGCCGGTGATGTTGTCGACCTTCGGGTAGAAGTACCCCGCCTCACCCTGCATGAAGATGTCGTCGCGGTTGATCACCGTGTTGACCGCGCGGCGCAGGGCCGGGTTGTCCCACGGCGCGACCTTCGTGTTGAACCACAGGCCGTGGATGCCGAGCACCGGCGGGAAGTAGAGCTTGTAGTGCTCGGGGTCCTTGGAGGTGTAGACGGCCTCGTAGTTCGGGATGAACACGAAGCTCCACTCGGCCGCGCCGGTCGCCAGCGCGGTGGTCTGCGCGTTGTTGTCGCTGTAGGAGGTGTACCGGACCTCCTTGACCTTCGGCAGCTCCTGCCAGTACGAGTCGCGCACGGTCAGCGTGACGGTCTGCGGCGTGAACGACTTGAGCGTGTACGGGCCGCTGCCGACCGGGGTCTTGACCGCGTCCGTGCTCGGGTTGGCGATCGTGGACCAGACGTGCTTGGGCACGATCAGCTGCTCGAGGATCTTCTTCTGGTTGACGAACTGCGACTTGGGGAAGCCGACCTCGACCTTGTTGCCGGACGACGAGACCACGTCGTAGGGGACGGAGTCGACGTTCAGGCCGGGGTTCTTCTTCAGCAGCTCGAAGGTGAACGCCACGTCCTCGGCGGTCAGCGGCTTGCCGTCGGACCACGTCGCGCCGTCGCGGATGGTCAGGCTCAACTTGTGGTAGTTGTCCGACCACTCCCACTCCGTGGCCAGCCACGGCTTGGGCTTCTCCGCCGGCTTGGTCTCGTTGACCATCGCCAGCGGCTCGAAGATCAGCCGCCGGTAGCCCAGCGAGCTGGCCGCGGACGTGTTGAGGAACGGGTTGTTGTTCTCGGTCTGCGGGCCGTTCGGCATGCCCACGTTCAGCACGCCTTCGTTCGTGCTGTTCGCACCGGGGTTCGAGGTGGAACAGGCGGCCGAGAACAGCAGTGCAGCCGCGACGGCGAGGGCGGACGTTCGCCTGAGTCGCATGGGTTCTCCTTGTCGGGCGGGGGAGGGGCGAGCGCTCGTGAGTGCGGGCCGCGCGTGCCATCGCGGCTGGGACGCCCGGAGGCGTCCTCGTGTCGTTGCAGACTCAACCCCGGTGAGCCAAGTCACGTCAATCACGAACAGGTTACAAACTTAGGCTAATTTTAAGTCGCAAACTAAGGTCCTCGGTGTGGCACCGAAGCGCACCACCGTCCGCGACCTGCGTCGGCAGAACCGGTCGACGCTGCTGTCGACGCTGTTCTTCGACGGTCCCCTGAGCCGGCACGAGCTGTCCCGGCTGTCCGGGCTGTCGGCGGCCACGGTGTCCAACGTGACCGGCGAGCTGGTCGACGACGGGCTCGTGGTGGAGGCAGGGTCGGTGGACTCCGACGGCGGCCGGCCGCGGGTGCTGCTGCGGGTCAACCCGGCGTTCGGGCACGTCGTCGGCGTGGACGTCGGCGAGACCGGCATCAAGGTCGAGCTGTTCGACCTGTCGCTGACCCAGCTGGCCGCCCGCGACCACGCCCTGTCGTCGTCCTCGCCCGCCGTCGTCGCCTCGCTGATCGCCTCGTCCGTGCGGGACGTCGTCGCGTCGGCGGGCGTCGCGGCGTCCACCGTGCTCGGCGTGGGCATCGGCGTGCCCGGGACGGTCGAGCAGGGCACGACCGCGGTCGTGCACGCGCCCACCATCGGGTGGGACGGCGTGCGGCTGGAGGAGCTGGTCGCCTCGGCGTCGGAGTCCGCCTGGCCGCTGTACGTGGAGAACGGCGCGAAGACGCAGGGCCAGGCGGAGATGTGGTTCGGCGCCGGGCGCGGGGCCAGGCACGTGGTGATAGTGCTCATCGGGTCCGGTGTCGGCGCGGCGGTGGTGACCGACGGCGGCGTGTACCGGGGCGCGACCAGCTCGGCCGGCGAGTGGGGGCACACGACCATCGTCTACGGCGGTCGCCCGTGCCGGTGCGGGGCGCTCGGGTGCCTGGAAGCCTACGTCGGCGCGGAGGGCATCCTCGACCGGTACCGCAAGGCCCGGGGCCGCGAGCTGCCCGCGGGCGACGAGCAGTCGACCGTGGCCGCGCTGATCGACTCCGCGTCCCGGTCGAAGACGGCCGCGCGCGTGCTGGAGGAGACCGCCGGATTCCTGGGCGCGGGCATCGCGAACCTGGTGAACCTGTTCAACCCGGAGCGGATCGTGCTCGGCGGGTGGGCCGGGCTGGCGCTGGGCGCGCACCAGCTGGACCGGATCGTCGCGGCCACCCGCGCGCACGCGCTGCGCCACCCGTACGAGCAGATCTCCATCGAGCTGGGCCGGCTCGGCCCGGACGCGGTCGCCGTCGGCGCCGCCACCCTCCCCGTCGCCGCTCTCCTGGACCGCGCCGCCGACCCCCGCAAGCAGGCACCCCGCGCCGACATCGCCTGACCTGAACGTAGGACTCACGCGTGAGTCCTACGTTCAGGTCGCGCGTGTCGAACACTCAGGACGGGCGAGTTCAACGTTCGGGTGGTTGACAGCACGGGTGGCCGGGGCCGAGGCTGGGCGGGAGAGCGCTCTCCGAGGCAAGGGGTCAGGTGTGGGCGAGCCGGAGTTGGGGTTGCTGGTCGGCAAGGTGGACGTGGCGCGCAAGGTTCGGCTGCTGACCGGCGCCACGGTCTGGCGGACGCACGACGAGCCGGACGTCGGGCTGCGGTCGATCGTGGTGTCGGACGGGCCGATCGGGGTGCGCGGCCAGGGCTGGGACGAGCGCAGCACGTCGCTGGCCCTGCCCTCCCCCACCGCGCTGGCCGCCACCTGGGACGTCGACCTGGTGCGCCGCCTGGGCGTGCTGCTGGCCGCCGAGGCGCGGCGCAAGGGCGTGGACGTGCTGCTCGCGCCCACGCTCAACCTGCACCGGACGCCGTTCGCCGGGCGGCACTTCGAGTGCTTCTCCGAGGACCCCGTGCTCACCGGGCGCATCGGCGCGGCCTACATCACCGGCGTGCAGAGCGGGGGTGTCGCGGCCACCGCCAAGCACTACGTGGCCAACGACTCCGAGACCGAGCGCATGACCCTGAACGTTGACGTGGACGACCGCACGCTGCACGAGGTCTACTTGGCCCCGTTCGAGGCCGCCGTCCGCGCCGGCGTGTGGGTGGTGATGTCGGCCTACAACGGCGTCAACGGCACCACCATGTCGGAGAGCCCGCTGCTGGAGGAGCCGCTGAAGGGCTCCTGGGGCTTCGACGGCCTGGTGGTGTCGGACTGGGGCGCGATCCGGTCCACCGCGGCGTCCGCGAACGCCGCCCAGGACCTGGCCATGCCCGGCCCGGAGAGCCCGTGGAACGACCTGGCCGCCGCCGTCGGGAACGGCGAGGTGCCCGAGAGCGCGCTGGACCTGAAGGTCGAACGGCTGCTGCGGCTGGCCTCCCGGGTCGGCGCGCTCAACGGCGCCACGCCGGTGAAACCCGAGGTCACCGCACCGCACGAGCTGCTGCGGGAAGCCGTCGCGGCGAGCACCGTGCTGCTGCGCAACGACGGCGCCCTTCCGCTGTCCCCCGGCGTGAAGGTCGCCGTCCTCGGCCCCAACGCCGCCACCGCCCGCATCCAGGGCGGCGGCAGCGCGGGCGTCTACCCCGAGTCGGTCGTCTCCTTCGTGGACGGCCTGGCGGAGGTCGCCGAGGTCGTGCACGCGGCCGGCGTCCGGCTCCAGGACCGGCCCGCGCCCCTGACCACCGCCAACGCCCGCCACCCGCACCACGGCGAGCCCGGCGTGCTGGTCCGCGTGCTCGACGCCGACGGCGCGGAGCTCACCGCCGAGCACCGGTTCCTCGGCCGCGTCCTGGAGGTGCCGCTGGTCGACGGCGCGCGCACCGTCGAGGTGCACGGCCGGCTGATCCCGGACGTCACCGGCGACTGGACGATCTCGGTGGCGGGCTTCGGCCGCCTCACGCTCGACGTCGACGGCGAGCGGCTGATCGACGAGGACGTGCCGCTGGACACCGACGACCCGGCCGTCATCCACCTGACCCCGCCGTCCCGGCAGGCGTCCGCGCACCTGGCAGCGGGCACGGCGGTGGACCTCGTCGCACGCCGCGAGCTGCGCGAGCACACCGGCACGGCGACCGTCCTCGCCGCCGACCCGCCCCGGCTCAGCGACGCCGACGAGCTGGCCCGCGCCGTCGGGCTGGCCCGCGTCAGCGACGTCGCGGTGGTGGTCGTCGGCACCACGGGCGAGATCGAGAGCGAGGGCTTCGACCGCACGACGCTGGCCCTGCCCGGACGCCAGGACGAGCTGGTGCGGGCGGTCCGGGCGGTGAACGAGCGGACCGTGGTCGTGGTCAACTCCGGCGGGCCGGTCGAGCTGCCGTGGCGCGACGAGGTGGCCGCGGTGCTGCTGACGTGGTTCCCGGGCCAGGAGGCCGGGCACGGGCTGGCCGACGTGCTGTTCGGCGTCCGCGAGCCGGGCGGCAGGCTGCCGACGACGTGGGCCGCGCGCGGGTGCGACCTGCCCGTGTCGAACGTCGTGCCGGAGGGCGGCGTGCTGCGGTACGACGAGGGCCTGCACATCGGCTACCGCGCGTGGCACCGGTCCGACGCGCGCCCGGCCTACTGGTTCGGCCACGGCCTCGGCTACACGACCTGGGCGTACGAGGAGGTCACGGCCACCGAGGAAGGCGTCCGGGTGCGCGTGCGCAACACCGGCGAGCGGGCCGGGCGCGAGGTCGTGCAGGTGTACGTCACGCGGCCGGGCAGCGCCGTCGAACGGCCCGAGCGCTGGCTGGGTGGCTGGGCCGCGGTCACCGCCGGGCCGGGCGAGGCGGTCGAGGTCGACGTCGAGGTGCCGGCGCGGGCCTACCAGCACTGGACGGCGGACGGGTGGGTCACCGAGCCCGGGACGTTCACGCTGCTGGTGGGGCCGTCGGCGGGCGACACGCCCCTGATCCTGGGAGAGCGCTCTCCGCGCGTGGCAGAATGACGGCATGAGCAGATCGCCGACGGCCCCGCCGACGTTGGAAGACGTGGCGCGGGTCGCCGGCGTGTCCCGCGCGACGGTCTCCCGGGTCATCAACGGCACCCGCAACGTCGACCGCCGCATCCAGGAGGTCGTGCGCGCGGCCATCGACCAGACCGGGTACGCGCCCAACCGGGCGGCCCGGTCGCTGGTGACCAAGCGGTCCGGCACGATCGCGCTGGTCGTCTCGGGGGCGGGTGACCCGGGCGAGGAGGACGCGTTCGCGACCCGGGTGTTCTCCGACCCGTTCTTCGGCCGGGTGGCCAGCGGGGTGCTGGGCTTCCTGCGCACGCGCGGCGTGCACCCGGTGCTGATGGTCGCCGACACCGAGGCCGCCCGCGAGGACGTGCTGTCGTTCCTGCGGCAGGGCAGCGCGGACGGCGCGCTGCTCGTCTCCACGCACGCCGAGGACCCGCTGCCCGCCCGGCTGGTGCAGGCCGAGCTGCCCGCGGTGCTGTTCGCGCGGCCCGCCCGCCCGGTGCCGATCAGCTACGTCGACCTCGACCACCAGGCGGGCGCGAAGCTCGCCGCCGACCACCTGGTGCGCCGCGGCTGCACGCAGGTCGCCACGATCAGCGGGCCGCTGGACGTGCCCGCGTCGCAGGACCGGCTGACCGGGTTCCGCGACGCCATGGCGCGGCACGGCTTCCCGTACGTCCCGATCGCCGAGGGCGGTTTCACCTCGGGCAGCGGCGAGGCCGCGATGGAACGGCTGCTGGCCGAGCACCCGACGCTGGACGGCGTGTTCGCGGCGAACGACCTCATGGCGCAGGGCGCGTTGCTGGTGCTGCAGAAGCACGGCCGGCGCGTGCCGGACGAGGTGGCGCTGGTGGGCTTCGACGACAGCGGCCCGGCCCTGTCGTGCCGACCGCGGTTGACCACGGTCCGGCAGCCGGTGGAGGACATGGCGGCCGGGATGTCCCGGTTGCTGCTCGACCACGTCGAGGAACCGGGACTGCGCCCGAAGTCCGTCATCTTCGAGCCCTCGCTGGTGGTGCGCGAGTCCGCGTGAACCGTCGTTGACGGACTCGCGACATCGGCGTTACGCTCCGAGAGAGCGCTCTCTCAGCGCCTCCGGTGCCACGGAGGCACGGCTCCGGGCCTTCTCGCGCCCCTTACCTCGTCAGGTAGGACAATGAGCTCTCCCCGTTCCCTGTCACGGGTCCTGACCGCCGCGCTGGCACTCGGCCTGGCCGCGGTGCTCAGCCCCGTGATCACCCAGTCCGCGCAGGCCGCCGAGTGCGGCACGACCAACGCCGCGCTGAACCGGCCGGTGACCGCCTCGTCCGTCGAGAACGGCGGCACCCCTGCCGCCGCCGCCGTCGACGGCAACACCGGCACCCGCTGGTCCAGCGCGTTCGCCGACCCGCAGTGGGTGCAGGTGGACCTGGGCTCCACGCAGCAGGTCTGCCGCGTCACGCTGACCTGGGAGGCCGCGTACGGCCGGGCGTTCCAGGTGCAGCTGTCCGACAACGCGTCCACTTGGAACGCCGTCTACTCCACCACCACCGGCACCGGCGGCACGCAGGCCCTGACCGTCACGGGCTCCGGCCGTTACCTGCGGGTGTACGGCACGGCGCGCGCCACCGGCTACGGATACTCACTGTGGGAGCTGGCAGTCAACACCGAGACCTCCGGCGGCGTGGTGATCCCGCCGACCGACCCGCGCAACCCGGACTTCGGTCCCAACGTGCTCGTCTACGGCCCCGGCTACGACCGGGCCGCGATGCAGGCGCGGCTGGACCAGATCTCCGCCCAGATGAAGACCAACCAGTTCGGTTCCGAGCGGTACGCCGTGCTGTACAAGCCGGGCGTGTACGACGCCGACGTCAACCTCCGCTTCTACACCCAGGTCGCCGGTCTGGGCCTGCGGCCCGACGACGTGCGGCTCAACGGCCACGTGCGCGTCGAGGCGGACTGGTTGCAGCAGGGCGACAACCCGAACAACCTCGGCAACGCCACGCAGAACTTCTGGCGGCAGGCCGAGAACCTGTTCGTCAACCTGCCCGCGGGCCAGATCGAGCGGTGGGCCGTGTCGCAGGCCGCGTCGTACCGGCGCATGCACCTGTCCGGCCAGGTCCAGCTGTGGAACGGCGGCGACGGCTGGGCGTCCGGCGGCCTGATCGTGGACAGCAAGATCGACGGCGTCACCGTGTCCGGCTCGCAGCAGCAGTTCCTGACCCGCAACAGCAACCTCGCGGGCGGCTGGAACGGTTCGGTGTGGAACATGGTGTTCGTCGGCTCGCCCGGCTCGCCCGCGCAGCACTTCCCGAACCCGTCGCACACCACCGTCGACACCACGCCGGTCGTGCGCGAGAAGCCGTTCCTGCACTTCGAGAACGGCGAGTACAAGGTGTTCGTCCCGGCGCTGCGGCACAACTCGCGCGGCACCAGCTGGGAGGCGGGCGCGCCCGCCGGCCAGTCGATCTCGCTGGCGGACTTCTTCATCGTCAAGCCGGGCACGCCGGTCGCCACGACCAACGCGGCGCTGGCGCAGGGCAAGCACCTGCTGCTGACGCCCGGTGTGCACCGCCTCACCGACACCATCAACGTGACGCGGCCGAACACCGTGGTGCTGGGCCTGGGCCTGGCGACGCTGTCCCCCGACACGGGCAAGGCCGCGATGGCGGTGTCCGATGTGGACGGCGTGAAGCTGGCCGGGTTCCTGGTCGACGCGGGCGTGCAGAACTCCCCCGTGCTGCTCCAGCTCGGCCCGGCGAGCTCGTCGGTCTCGCACGCGACCAACCCGACCTCGATGCACGACGTGTACCTGCGCGTCGGCGGTCCGCAGGCGGGCAAGGCGACCGTGTCGCTGGAGATCAACAGTGACGACGTGATCGTGGACCACACGTGGGTGTGGCGCGCCGACCACGGCACCGGCCCGACCGGCTGGACCGCCAACACCGGCCGCAACGGCGTCGTCGTCAACGGCGACAACGTGACCGCGTACGGGTTGTTCGTCGAGCACTACCAGCAGTACAACACCGTCTGGAACGGCAACGGCGGCCGCACGTACTTCTACCAGAACGAGCTGCCGTACGACCCGCCGAACCAGGCCGCGTGGATGAACGGCTCCCAGCTCGGCTGGGCCGGGTACAAGGTGGCCGACCACGTCACCACGCACGAGGCTTGGGGCCTGGGCGTGTACTCGTTCAACCAGGCCGACCCGAGCATCCACACGGCCAACGGCTTCGAGGTGCCCAACCGGTCGGGAGTGCGGCTGCACGACCTGGTGACGGTGTCGCTCGGCGGTGTCGGCACGATCGACAACGTGGTGAACGGCACCGGCGGCGCGGCGAACACGGCCACGCAGCAGCGTTACGTCGTCAACTACCCGTGACCGGGTGAGCGGTCGAACCGCCCCGCCGAGGCTCGCGCCCTCGGCGGGGCGGTTCGCGTTTCAGCCGGTGGTGAGGCAGAACGGGTGGCCCTCGGGGTCGGTGAGGACGGTCCAGTCGTCCCCGCCGGGCTGGAAGTCCGGCTTGCGCGCGCCGAGGTCGAGCAGGGTGGCGACGGCCGCGGCGACGTCCGGCACGGCGAAGTCGACGTGCGCGTGCTTGCGGTCGTCGGGCCAGCTCGGTCCGTGGTAGTCGGCGATGCGCTGGAAGCCCAGCCGCACCGGGCCGCCGTCACCGATGACGACGAAATCGTCGTCGGCGTAGGTCTGCTCCCAGCCGGTGGCTGTGGTGTAGAACCCGGCGAGCTCGGCCGGGTCGGCGCTGTCGAGGATGATCGTGCTCAGGCGCATGGTCGTTCCCTCCTGGGTGGTGTGGGTACGAGCTTCCCGGTCCCGGCGGAGCCCGTATTGAACTTTTTTGTCGTGCCGCCGGCGTAGGTTGCGGGTGTGCTCACCGCGGTCCCGCTCGCCGCGTCGGCCGATTTCACGGTCGACGCCGTGTCCTGCTCGGCTTCGCACGCGTCGTGGTCGGAGGCGGAGGCGGCGTGCGGGCACGTGATCGTGCTCGTGCGGCGCGGCTCGTTCCGGCGGCGGGCGCGGGACGGGGTGTTCGAGGCGGGGCCGGGCACGGCGTACCTGCAGGAGCCGGGTGAGCCGGCGGAGTTCGCGCACCCCGCGGGCGGGGACGTGTGCACGGCGGTGTGGGTGCGGCCGGCGTTGTGGCGGTCGGTGGTGGGCGAGGACCGGCCGGCGCGGACGGCGTTCTACGTGGACGCGGCGGTGGACCTGGCGCACCGCCGCGTGGTGTCCGGCCGTGACGTCGGGTTCGACGTGGCGGAGGGCCTGGTGCGGCTGCTGGCCGCCGCCGCGACCCGCGCCTCGGACCGCCCGCTGCCGGGCGCGGAGGACCGGGCCGTGGTGGCGGCGGCGCGGGCGGCGGTGCTGGCCGACACGCCCGAGTCGGCCGGGCTGGTGCCGCTGGCGCAGTCGCTGGGCGTGTCCCCGTTCCGCCTGAGCCGCGCGTTCAGCCGGGAGGTCGGCGTCTCGCTGACGAGGTTCCGCAACCAGGTGCGGGTGGGGCGCGCGGTGCGGCGGTTGGAGGCGGGCGAGGACGACCTGGCGGGGTTGGCGGCGGACCTGGGTTTCGCGGACCAGGCCCACATGACCCGCACGGTCCGCGAGCACGTGGGCCACACGCCCACGGCGTTGCGCCGGCTGCTCGCCTGACCGATCCGCTGCCTGTCGCGGGACCGGTCCCGAGGTCAGCCGGAGAGCGGCACGGAGTTCGTCGGCAGGCGGACGGTGCGCAGGAAGGCGGGCAGCAGCCACGGGCGGCGGCCGGTGACGCGCAGTGTGCCGGTCAGGGCGGCGCGGGCGCGGCTGACCCGGCCGAACAGCACCAGGTTCAGCGTGGCCGGGTCGAAGGTCAGGCGCACGTCCACCGGGTCGCCCGGCTCGCCGACCGAGACCCGGCCGCGGTGCAGGACGAGCGTGACCGGGGTCGTGTGGCGGGAGCGGAAGGCGACGGCGATGCGGCGGTCGCCGGGCGGTTGGCCGTCGAGGACGCCGCCCACGTCGTTGCGCATCATCCCGACGATGAACAGCTCGAAGAACAGCGCGGCCTCCCGCGGCGGGACGGCCCAGGGCGCGCCGACGCCGCGGGCGATGTCCCAGCCGTGGATCAGCAGCTCGTTGACCAGGTGCGCCAGCACGCCGGCCACCGGCACCCGGGACGCGCCCAGCCACGGCACGGTCCGCTCGGGGTCCGCGCCGTCGGTCACGTCGAGGACCTCGGCCACCAGGGACCGCAGCATCGCGGCCAGCGCGGCGGGGTCGCGCTCGGTGAAGCGGCGCAGCGCCAGGTCGTTCAGCTCGGCGACGGTCTCCACGGTGACGGTGGGGATGCGGGCGGCCAGGGCCGGGTCGGCCACCTCGCCGCCGTCCGGTGCCAGCAGCGTGGTGTAGATCGAGGCGATGGCGACGACGTGCGCCGCCGTGTCGGCCACCGTCCAGTCCGGGGTGGCCAGGGCGCTCGGATCGGACGCGGCGACGAGGTCGGCGAACCGCCCGGTCACGTCGGACAGCACGTCCCGCACGACAGGCCACTGCTCGGACACCACGGCACCCCCAAGTCCGCCGCCGGGACGATAACAGTGTTTCGGTGGTGTCCGCTACCGCGGCGCGACCCGGCGTTGCGGTGCCCGGTAGGCCCGGTCCCACAACGCCTCCACGGGGCCGCGCGCGAACCTCCGCATCCACCACGACGCGCCGACCAGCAACAGGGCCGCGACCAGCAGCCACACGCCCGCGGTGAACCACGGGCCGAGGTGGCCCCACCGGTGGGCCAGGCCCAGGCCCCACTGGTAGCACAGCGCGGACGCGATCACGTTCTGCCCGACGTAGCAGCTCAACGCCGACCGGCCGACGGCGGTGAGACCGCGGCGCAGCGGCCCCGCCTCGGCCCGCATCCGGTTCACCAGCGCGGTGATCGCGCCGAGCAGGCCGAACGCGACCAGCGGCGCGCACACGTACCGGTCGACGGCGAACCAGTCCCGTCCGGCGAGCGTGGTGGCGACGTTCAGCGGTACGCCGACGCCGAGGCCCCACACCACGAGCCGCCGCTGGATCCGGCTCCCCCGCGCGGAGTCCTCCAACGCGCCCGCCTGGAACAGCCGCACGCCGGCCAGGAACAGCAGGGTGCTCAGCGGCAGCACCAGGAACCCCTCGGCGCGGAACACCCCGAAGTGCTCGACGCGCGCCTGCACACCGCTCCACCAGCTGTCCGTGGTGAGCACGAACCCCGGCTCGCCGACGGTCGCGCCGCCGCTGAGCATCCCGAAGGTGATCAGCCCGACCAGCGCCAGGTTCAGCGCCCCCGCCGCGACCATCCAGCCGACCTGCACCCGTCCGCCGCGCCCCACCAGGAAGGCGACCAGCACGGACACCACCGCGTAGAACATCAGCACGTCGAACTCGAAGACCAGCACGTAGTGCAGCAGGCCCTCGAACAGCAGCAGCGCCGAGCGCCACAGGTACCAGCCGGGCCACCGCCGACCCCGCCGCACGGCGGAGCGGTGCTGGATCGCCAGGCCGATGCCGAACATGATCGACAGCAGGCCCAGGAACTTCCCGTTGGTGATCATCTGGAGCAGCGCGGTCACCGGGTCACCCGCTCCGGCCCCGAAGCCGGCCAGGAAACCCATCACCCCCTGCGGGTCCGTGAAGACCCACACGTTCGTCCCGAACGTCCCCAGGATCGCCACCCCGCGCAGCACGTCCAGCGCCGCGATTCGCCCACCCATGTGCCCTCCCCTCACCTGCTCGCGCCACCGAACGTAGGACGAGCGGAGGTGCGCGAGCGTCGGCGGAAGGTGTCCGGTGGTGTCCCACCTTCGGACGATGGCGTCGGCCGAACGGATGACGCGGCGGACGCGCAAGGTGAGGCGGCAGATCACGAGTCCATACCGTGCGGAGTTGGCCACACGAACGTAACCCGGCGCGCTCGGCCCGCAACACGCGGTTCACAGCTTCTCGGTTCCACCTGCTCGAAAGGAGCTGCCGGTGCGTTCCCAGAGCTTCCAGCCCAAAACCGTCCAGCGCGGAACCGTCCAGCGCGGCTTGATCGCCTTCCTGCTGCCCGCCCTGCTCGCGACGGCCTGCGTCGACGAGCCCGGCGGCGGCGCGGGCGCTTCCGGTGACGAGATCAAGGTCGGCATCCTGCACTCGTCGAGCGGCACCATGGCCATCAGCGAGGTGACCGTGCGCGACGCGGAGCTGCCGCGTGACCGGGGCGGGATCGCCGGCTCCGCCGGCGTTGCTGGAGGTGCGCGGGCTGCGCGTGGTGTTCGACGGGTTCACGGCGGTCGACGGGCTGGACCTCACCGTGGACGAGGGCGAACTGCGGTTCCTGATCGGGCCGAACGGCGCGGGCAAGACCACGGTGATCGACGTCGTGACCGGGCTGACCAAGCCGGCGGCGGGCAGCGTGCGGCGAGGCGCTGGACGTCTTCCCGGCGTTGCGGGGCCTGCTCAAGCGGCCGGCCGGGTTGCTGTCCGGCGGGCAGCGGCAGCAGCTCGCGATCGCCCGCGCGTTGGTCACCCGGCCCAGGCTGCTCGTGCTGGACGAGCCGACGGAAGGCGTGCAGCCGTCGGTGATCGACGAGATCGAGGCTGCGATCGAGCGGCTGCACCGGGAGGCCGGGCTGACCGTGCTGCTGGTGGAGCAGTACCTGGACTTCGCGGTGCGGCTGGCCGACAGCTTCGTGGAGTTGGACGCGGGCGAGGTCGTCCGCGCCGGGGCCGCCGCGGAGCTGCACGACGAGGAGGTGCGCCGGATGCTGGCCGTCTGACCGGGGCCGCCGCGGGACTGCACGAGGGGACGGCACGCCGGATGCCGACCGCCTGACCGGACCCGCTCGCGGTCACCGACGCCGGCCGGCTGCCTGACGGGCGAGCGCGCCCGCGGCCAGGATCAGGATCATCGCGGTCAGGCCCCAGCGGCGCTGGTCGCGGACGGTGTTGTCCGCCGGCGCCATCGTCTCCACCTGCCGGTCCGGCGCGTCGATGTCGGCTGGTGGCGGGGGCGGGGGCGGCGGAGGAGGCGGTGCCGGGGGCGGGGTGCTCGGCGGCGGCGTGGTCAGCCGCGGCGGGGGCGGGATGTTCGGCGGCGGCACGGCGGGCGCCGGGCGGACCGTCGTGGTGGTCGTGCTCGTGGTCGTGGTTGTGGTCGTCGTTCGGGCGACGGTTGTGGTTGTGGTTGTCGGTTGTGGTGGTGGGGTCGTGGTTGTCGTTGTGGTCGGCGGGACGGTGGTTGTTGTTGTCGTGGTTGTGGTGGGCGGCGTGGTGGTCGTCGTCGGCTTGGTGGTGGTGGTGGTCGTCGTCGTCGTGGGGGTCGTCGTGGTCGTGGGCGTGGGAATGGTGGACAGGCAGCCCGACGAGTCGATGGTGTTCAGCGGCTTGCGTGACGAGATCTCCGTGACCACGCCGGAGCCGTCCAGCGCCACCCGCCACAACGTGCTGCGGCCGCGGTGGTTGTTCTGCGTGGCGTAGAGCGATCCGTCCGGCGACAGCGTCACCGCGCCGTAGCCGCTCCCCCCGGGCAGCAGGCCCGCCCCGGGCACGGGCTTGGTCCGGCCGGTGTCCGGGTCGATGGTCACCACCACGCCGTGGCCGTGGTCGGTGGCGACGCCGTAGAGCAGGCCGTCGTCGGGGTTGAGGTCGAAGTCGTCGACCGTGGTGGCCAGCGGCCACAGCCACGTCTCGTCCAGGACGTGCCCGAACGTGGGGCTGCCGCGGCGGATGTCGACCGCGAGCAGCCGCGGCCCGGCGCGCACGACCAGCCGCTCGTCCACCACCACGCCCGCCGTCGCGTGCCCCAGTCCGGGCGTCGGCCGCGACGGCGCGCCGACCACCCGACCGGTCCGGTCCAGGGCGACCAGCCTGTCCTGCTGGTCCACGCCGTACACGAGGTTCTGGCCGGCGGAGAAGCCGATGGCGTTCAGCCGCACGTCGAGCGTGGTGAGCGACGTCGTCTCGCCGGACGGGAACCGCACCTGGAAGACGGACGAGGGGCCGTGGGCCCCCGCCTCCACCTGGATGACGGTGCACACGACCTGCGCGAGCGCGTCGATCATCCGAACCGCTCCACCGCGGCCTCGAACGCCTCCGGCGTCACCCCGGCGCCGCCGCCGAACGGGTTCTGCAACTGGTAGGTCGCGTACAGCAGCAGGGTGATGGTCGCGGCGAAGGTCGCCACGATGAGCACGTGCGTGCGGATGCGCGGCCCGCCGAACAGCAGCGGCAGGCCGACGGCCAGGACGCTGCCCGCGATCAGCACGAACCACACCACCGAGCTGATGCCGCCGCCCACCGCGTTCAGCCGCGCCTGCCGGGCCTCGTAGACCTGCCAGAGCTGGTTCGCGGCCTCGGTCTTGCGGTCGACCTGCCACTCGTCGCCCGCGGGCGCGTCGGCCACGACCTGGCGCAGCCGGTCGAGCTCCGACCAGCCGCTGGACTGGAACTCGCCACCGGACACCATGCCCGGCCACTCGTCGTCGATGACCGTGACGGCGTACTGCCGGGCCAGGTCGCGCACCTGGCGGCCGACGTCGGGGGACAGCGCGTCGCTCGCCCACGTGGCGGCCGTGAGGCTGTCCGCCTCGCGGTAGGCGGCGTCACTCGCCTGGTTGACGCCGTCGAACAGGGCGATGAGCACGAACGCCAGCAGGACCGCGTGCAGGCCGGCCACGATCGTGAAGACCTGGCCCGCGGCCTCGTTGTTGGCCGAGCGGCCCTCCAGCTCGCCGTACTTGCGGATCAGGTAGGCCATGACGGCGGCCACGACCGCCGCGCCGGCGACCCACAGCAGACCTGTGAGGTAAATGCTCATCGACACCCTTTCGCCACCCGGAATGAATTCCACAGATCCGCCGATTTCACTCACCCGCAAGCTAGTGATCGACCCGATCCGGTGAGAAGAACGTTCATCCGGGTGCCAAGAAAGGCCAGTCTGTCAGGTGATCTACCCACCTCGCATCACCATACTCCCGACCGGCAACCCGCCGGAATGCGGAGAATTCCATCCTATCGAGCTAATTACCTAGCCCGATCGTGTTGTTTATGTCACGACAGACGGTCGCGGGTTCGGGAAAAGGGCCGGTCAGCCCGCGAACAGCAGCGCGAGGCCGCCCGAGGTGTAACCGACCATGAGCACCAACAACGGCACCTGGCCCGTCAGGTGCCTGCTCGGCGGCAGCAGCCGCAACGCGCGGTCGTGCGCGGCCACCACGGCCAGCAGGTGCCCGGCGAGCACCGCGCCGACCTGCACCGACGCCACCAGGACGGGTGAGGCCGGGGCGTCGCTCGGGATGAACCCCGTGACCCCGAACAGCAGTGCGACGGCCCGCTGGCCCTCCACGGCGAGCAGCGAGAAGTAGTGCGCCACAACGTACCCGGCGACGATGGGCACCATCGAGTGTGCGAGCTGACCGCCGAACGACCGGCACGCCGCCAGGTAGCTGCCCGCGACCAGCGCCACCGCCGCCACCAGGCCGGCGGTGTCCGGCACGGACAGGCGTTCCCAGGTCGGGCTGGAGCCGAGGCTGTCGAACGCGGTCGAGCCGAGCAGCACCGCCACCACGGCGACCAGGCCGGGCCGCACGGGCGTGGCGACGAGCGCGCGGAACGGGTTGCCGCGCAACGGCGACAGCCGGCCCAGCAGGGTGGAGAAGACCTCGAACGCGTCGGCCCGCTCGAACCACGTGCCGCCGAACACGACCCCGCCCGCCACGTTCACCACCGCGTGCGCCACCAGGAACCACGGGAGCGCGTCCGGCGACACCAGCTCCACCCACGTGAACGCGAGCAGGCCCAGCGCGGCGGGCCAGTGGCCCAGCCGTTCCGGGTACGCGCGGCCGAGCGTGACGCGGGCGGCCAGGCGCAGCGGGTTGAGCACCCGCCACACCGGGCCGAGCAGCACCGACAGCACCGCGACGCCGACCCACAGCAGCACGAACACCAGGTGCGGCCAAGCCTGCGCGGGCACCAGCACCAGCCCGACCGCGACCAGCAGCCGCACGGGCCACCAGTCGCGGTCGGGCCCCGGTTCGACGGCGGTGAACCGGGGCTTCGTCCACAGCAGACCCAGTGCCAGGAACGACGCCAGCAGCGCCACGGCCGCGCCTTGCAGCACGAGGTCCAGCGGCAGCGGCAGGTCGTGCCGCGCGCCGACCCCGTGGGCGAGGACCGTCACCGCACCACCAGTTGCACGAGCAGCGTGTCCGGGTGCGCTTCGACGTCGAACGTGCCGGTCCGGTCCACGGTGAACCTGAGCAGCGCCGGCTTCCCGCTCTCCGCCTTGGCCAGCACGTCGACGCCGTGCACGTGCACGTCCACCGGTTCCTCGCTGGTGACGGTGAGCTCGACGGCCTGCCCTCGCACGGCCTCCACCCGCTGCGGCGACGGCTGGTCCACCGAGAGCCGGAGCACCAGCGGTTCGGCGGGCGGCGCGGCGGGCTCGGCCGTCGACGAGCAGCCCGTGAGCACGAGCAGCGCGAGCAGCAGGGCGTGAACGATCCTCATGTGGTCGGTCCAGTCCTTCTCAGGTAGTCGAATCCGCCCGCGGCCAGGCCGAGGCCGCCGCCGAGCGTGAGTGCCACGAGCAGCCGGTCCACGTCGGCCGGACCGGCGAACGGCAGCTGGGAGAACCGGAAGCTGTCGAAGTCCGGGATGCCCGCCACCACCAGCATCGCGCCGACGACGGCCGCCACGAACGCCGTCGCGGGCCTGCGCCGGACCGCGGCCACCGCGGCGACCACCGTCAACGGCCACGCGACGAGCCCCACACCGCTCGCGCCGAGCAGCAGCGGCACGAACGGCTGCCCCGTGACCACGAGCGTCGACCCGACCGCGTGCCAGACGTGCCCCGCCGTCACCACGACCACGCCGAGCGCGAGCAGCACGCGCCGCCGCCCCAGGAAGTAGCCGCCGACGGCGAGCGCCAGCGTGATCAGCAGCCACCACAGGGGGTTCGGGCCGGGGATGACGTCCACCCGGCCCTTGACGGCCGACGTGCCGAGCGGGATCTCCCACCGCGACGAGGTGGTGCGCTCGTCGCGGAAGCGGTAGGTCTCGCCCGGCGCGATCACGTGCCCGGTGGGGTCGGCACCGCCGACCGTGACCGGCGCGCTGCCACCGTTGTGGATCTCCAGCTCGGTGCCGTGGTTGACCATCGTGGCGGTCACGCCGGGCAGTGGCGGGTCGATCCCGGTGACCCGGCTCAGGTGGTCCTGCGGCGTGAGGCCGCCGGCGTGCGCCTGGGCCGGGCCCGCGGTGGCGAGCAGCAGCACGAGGGCCAGGAGCAGCGCCCTCACCGGCGGGCGGTCGGCACGAGCACCACCGCCATCAGCAGGCCGTGCAGCGCGGCCATGACCGGCGCCCCCGTCCACATCTCGGTGACGCTGGGCGTCGTGCCCCGGTCGATGATGGCCGCCGCGAAGTACACCGCCCACGTGACGAACGACGCCGCCGTCGCGAAGAGCCGGTACTGCGCGAGCCGGTCCTCCGCCGGGTTCAGCTTCAGCAGCAGCACGTCGATCAGGACACCGGAGACGATGAACCCGACCGCGATCGCCGTGTTGGTGTAGTTGGCCACGGCGGTGCTGAGCAGCATCACCACGAACGCCAGCAGCGTGGCCGCGCCGAACGGCAACCGGATCCGGCGCACGGCCAGCAGCAGCGGCAGGATCATGATCAGGTTGGTGAACATGATCGACGCCGCCAGCTCGACCGCCCGGCCCGACCCGCCCTGGCCCTTGTCGAAGGTGAACGCCTTGATCACCTGCTCGCTGGTGAACACCGTCGCGTCGGCGTACCCGGCGAACAGCAGCACCAGCGAGGTGGCGAACGCCAGCGCCAGCCCGGCGGGCAGCCACTGCACCAGCGACGGGCTCACCACGCCCCGGTCGCTCCACAGCGTGCGCAGCGGCGTCGTGAGGATCACGATCATCGACGCGATCAGCACCAGGTGCGTCGGGCTGAACAGGATGTCGATGCCCTGCTCGATGCCGATGAACGTGTGCCACAGGTAGTCGCCGACACCGGCCACTGCGAACGCCGGCAGCGCGAGCACCGCCGGCCCGTAGCCGATCGGCACCGCGTCCAGGCCGCGCAGCCCCTGCTGGTAGTTGCGCCACAGCACCCACAGGATCCACGCGCCCGTCGCCGCGAAGCCCGAGTAGAACACCGCGTGCCACGGCGTGAAGAACGACTCCAGCTCGGGCACGTTCGAGTGCGCCCAGGCGTCGAGGAACAACCCGATCGAGAACCACGTGCCGAGCAGCACCGTGATCAGGTCCGTCCGGTACCCGGCCCGCGGCCGCCGTCCCGTGACCGCTTCCCCCGCCGGTACCGCTGTGTCCTGCCCCGTTTTCATGACCGCCAGCGTGCCCGCGCGACCGGCCGCCCCGGAATCGTGCCACCCCCACCTCGTGGTGCGGTTAACCGCACCTCTCAGGCGTTGAGGTAGCGCAGGACGGCCAGCACGCGGCGGTGGTCGTGGGGGCTCGCGGACAGGTTCAGCTTGGTGAAGATGCTGGTGCAGTGCTTCTCCACGGTCCGCTCGGCGATGAACAGCCGCTGCGCGATGGCCTGGTTGGTGCGCCCTTCCGCCATCAGCGCGAGCACGGCCCGTTCCCGCTCGGTCAGCCGGTCGTCGCTGTCGTCGCGCCGCCGCACCAGCAGCCTGCTCACCACGTCCGGGTCGAACGCCGAGCCGCCCGAGCCGACGCGCCGGATCGCGGCGGTGAACTCCGCCAGGTCCGACACCCGGTCCTTGAGCAGGTAGCCGACGCCGTCCGCGCCCGCGTCCAGCAGCTCGGTCGCGTAGCTGACCCGCACGTACTGCGACAGCACGAGGACACCGGTCGCCGGGTACTGCCGCCGCAGCGCCACCGCCGCCCGCAACCCCTCGTCGGTGTGCGTCGGCGGCATCCGGATGTCCACGATGGCCACGTCCGGCCGGTGCCCGTCCACCGCGGCCACCAGCGACGGCGCGTCCTCCACCGCCGCCACCACCTCGAACGCGGCCTCGGCGAGCAGCCGCGCCAACCCCTCGCGCAGCAACGTCGAGTCCTCCGCGATCACGACCCGCACGGCAGCACCACCCGCAACCTCGTGCCCGTCCCCGCCGCGCTGACCACCCGCATCGTCCCCCCGTTCGCTTCGACCCGTTCGCCCAGGCCCCGCAGCCCCGAGCCGAGCACCGGGTCCGCTCCCCCGCGCCCGTCGTCGTCGACCTCCACGACCAGCCGCCCGTCCCGGCCGCTGATCGCGACCCTGGTCCGGGACGCCTCGGCGTGCTTGGTGACGTTCGCCAGCGCCTCGGCCACCACGTAGTACGCGGTCGTCTCCACCAGCGGCGGCACGATATCGGGCAGGTCCAGGGTCAGGTCCACCCGCGGCTCGGCCAACGCGGTCAGCTCGCGCACCGCGCCGTGCAGGCCCCGCTCGGCCAGCACCGGCGGGTGGATGCCGTGGCACACCGCGCGCACGTCGTCGATGGTGGCCAGCACCGCCTGCTTGGCCTCGGTGGCGAGCGCCCGCGCGCGGTCCGGCGGCACGGTCTCGGCCAGCCCCAGCGTCATCACCGCGGACAGCAGCCGCTGCTGGACGCCGTCGTGCAGGTCACGCTCCAGCCGCCGGCGACCGTCCTCGGCGGCCCGCAGCACCTTCGCCCGCGACTCGGCGAGCTGCCGCACCTTGGCGCGCAGCTCGGCGGTGAGCCGTTCGTTCTCCAGCGCCAGGCCGACGGCGGCGCACGCGGCGTCCACGAGTTCCAGGTCCAGCACGGGGTCGTGCAGCAGCACGGCGACCGGCACGCCGCCCCGGTCGACCCTGGTGTGCACGGAGTCCAGCGTGACCGGCCGCCCGTCCACGTCCACGTACCGATCCTGCTCGGCCACCCAGTACGCCACCCGCACGCTCGGGTCGTGCAGCGTGGCGGCCAGCGCCTCCTGCACGCCGTCGCGCCTGCTGTCGCCGCTGAGCCGCACGACCAGGTCGGCCACCTCGCCGCGGTCCATCCGGCGGCGCAGCAACCCGGCCAGGTACGCGAACGGGATGCCGCTCAACGCCAGCATCAGCACCACCAGCGGCGGTTGCAGGCCCGCGCGTTCCACCGGCTCCCACACCACGAACGCGATGATCGCCACCGCCGCCGCGCCGAGCATCGCGGTCAGCGTGCGCCGCTGCGCCATGCTGCTGACCCGCCAGCGGTGCAGTTGCAGGCCCAGCATGGAGATGCCGACGAACGCGGTCATGGGCGTCTCGGCGTCCACGATCGCGGCGGCCCACGGCTGGCGCTCGAACTCGAACGCCACGCCCAGCGCCAGCGTCTCGGCGTACCCGGCGGCCACCACCAGCCGGCGCGGCGTGGTGCGCAGCCTGCCGGTGGGGAACGCCAGCAGCGCGTGCCCGAGCACGGCCGGCCAGACCTTGCAGGCCAGCAGGAACAGGAACGACCCGTCGTCGTCGACCGTGTAGTCGAGCAGCCAGCCCACGCCGACGAGCACGAACAGCGGCCCGATCCGGTTGCGCGGCTGCGCCCGGCGGCCGATCACCCCCGCGGTCACGTAGACGGCGCTCACCGCGAGCATCGCGGACGGCAGCAGCATGGTGCCCAAGGTAGCCGTTCGGGCCGCGCCGCCGGGGCTAGTCGCGGCGGCCCGGCCCGCCGACCAGGACGCGGGCGAGCACGGTCGGCCGCAGGATCGACGTGGGCGGCTGGAGGAGCCCGATGGTGCGGATGAACGCGGTGGCGGCCACGGGGTCGTGCGCGGCGACGCGTTGCAGCCGGGCCACGTACCGGTTGAGCGCCCGGGTGGACGGCGACCGGTGGCCGGGGATCTCGGGCAGCGCCAGGTCGCCGAGCGCGTTGAGCTGCCACACCGGGTCGATGATCCGGGCCGCCTCGCGGAAGAACCGCCGCGCCAGGTCGCCGTCGCCGTCCCGCAGGCACCGGCGCAGCGCCTCGCTCTCCAGCGCCGCGACGGTCATGCCCTGGCCGTAGATCGGGTTGAAGCTGCACAGCGCGTCACCGAAGACCAGCAGGCCGGGCGGGAACCGCCGCAACCGCTCGTAGCGGCGGCGCAGGCTGGCGGGAAACCGGTGGGAGCGGATCCCGGTGAGCGGTTCGGACGCGGCGACGGCCTCGTGCACGTCCGGCGGCGCGGACCGCTCGAGGAACGCCAGGAAACCCGGCTCGTCGGTCGGCGGGTGGTCGCCCGCCATGCCGACCTGGGTGACCATCCACCGGCCGTGCTCCTGCGCGGCGAACGCGAACCCGGTTGGCCGCCCCGGCACCGGGCCGACCAGCACCAGCTTGTCGGGGAACGGCGTCACCGGGCGCACGAGCCTGCTCGCGTAGACCATGTCGACGTCGATGCGGTCCTCGGCGGGCGTGGGCAGCCCTTCGGCTGCCAGCCACGACCGCGCCCGCCCGGTCCGGCCCATCGCGTCGACCACCAGGTCGGCGCGCAGCACCTCGGCCACGCCGTCGCGGGTGACCTCGACGCCGGTCACCCGGCCGCCCTCGAACACCGGGCCGGCCACGGCGCGGTTCGGCACCAGCCGCACGCCGGGCAGGTCGGCGAGCCGGGCGCGGATCGCGCCCTCCAGCACCGGCCGGGTCGCCTGGAGGTCCGACGCGCCGGTGTCCACGCCGACCATGCGGTGCCCGGCCAGCACGAACCGGGAGTCGAGGGTGAAGCGCACCGGGATCGCGCCGTCGGCGACCAGCTCGTCGGTCAGGCCGGGGAACATCCCGTCCATCGCCCGCGTGCCGCGCACCAGGATGGTGTGGAAGTGCCGGGCCTGGGGCACGCCCCGCCGGTGGCCGGCGTGCGCCGGCAGCGGGTCGCGGTCGACCACGGTGACCCGGTCGTACACGCCGACCAGCGCGCGGGCCGCCAGCAGCCCGCCGATGCTCGCGCCCAGCACCACCGCATGCGTCATCCGGCAACTGTGGCAGCGCCGGCCGGTCGGGGGCTTCTTCCGCTGTGCGCACCTGGCGGCCCCGCCCGGACGAGCCGGACGGGGCCGCGGGGTCGGGCGTCGGGCGTCAGCGCTGCGGGCGCGGCGACAGCGCCACCTGGATGGTGTTGCCCGGACCCGACGTCAGCCCGCTGATCAGCCCGGTGAGCGGGCCGCAGCCGGTCAGCGCGGGCAGGGTGTAGACGCCGGTCGCGGTGCCGCCGGCGAGCGGGTCGAACCCGGGCCGGGACTCCAGCGGGATCGACGCGGGCGTCCTGGTCCGGCAGTCGGCGCTGGTGCTCACCGGGATGCCGAGCACGGAGACGTGCGGCAGCTTCACCGTCACGCTCGACGTCGACTTGAGCACGCCGCCCGCCAGCGTGCCGGTGGTCTTGGCCGCTTGCACGAACTCGATCCTCGCCTTGACCGGCACGAAGCCGAAGACCCGGAACTGGCCGGTGGTGGGGTTGAGGGTGAGGTCGGCCTGGAACGCGCCCGTGGAGAGGTCGAGCGCGGCGGCGATGCCGCCGGTGAGGGCGACGGTGCCGTTGGCGGCCTTGATCTTCGTGGTGCCGGTCAGGCCGTAGCCGTACTCGACGACCGGCGGCCCCTGGTCCGCCTTGGTGCGGACCTTCAGGGCGGCGCTCGCGTCGGACGTGTTGCCGGCCGCGTCCTTGGCGACGACGGTGAACGTGTACTCGGTGTCCGGCTGGAGACCGCCGACCGTGACCGTGGCGGCGGTGGTCGTGGCGGCGGACGTGCCGCCGGTGAACACCTCGTAGCCGATCACGCCGACGTCGTCGGTCGAGGCGTCCCAGGCGAGCGTGACGCTGTTCGGGGTCTGGGCGGTGGAGCGCAGCACGCTCGGTGCGGTCGGTGCCCGGGTGTCGGGCGCGTTCTCGGTGCGGGCGGTCACCGCGGCACTGGCCGCCGACCGGTTGCCCGCCGCGTCCTTCGCCACCACCGTGAAGGAGTACTCGGTGCCGGGCGCGAGACCGCCGACCGTCGCGCTCGTGCCCTCCACAGTGGACGCGAGCGTGGAGCCGTTGTAGACGTCGTAACCCGTCACGCCGACGTTGTCCGCGGAGGCGGTCCAGCCCAGGCTGACGCTGGACTGCGTGACGCCGGAGACCGCGAGACCCGCCGGTGCGCTCGGGCCTTCGGTGTCGGGTGCGGTCTCGGTGCGGGCGGTGACCGCGGCACTGGCCGCCGACCGGTTGCCCGCCGCATCCCTCGCCACCACCGTGAAGGAGTACTCGGTATCGGGCGCGAGACCGCCGACCGTCGCGCTCGTGCCCTCCACAGTGGACGCGAGCGTGGAGCCGTTGTAGACGTCGTAACCCGTCACGCCGACGTTGTCCGCGGAGGCGTCCCAGGCCAGGCCGATGCTCGACGCGGACGCACCGGTGGTGCGCGGGTTGGCCGGGGCGCTCGGGCCTTCGGAGTCGGGCGCTTCGGGCGTGCGGACGGTGAGCGGGTCGCTGTGGCCCGACTCGTTGCCCGCGGCGTCCACGGCCCGGACGGTGAACGCGTACTCGGTGTTCGGGCTCAGGCCGTCGACGGTGGCGCTGGTGCCTTCCACGGTGGTCGCGGGCGTGCCGCCGTTGAACACCTCGTAACGCGTGACGCCGACGTTGTCGCTCGCCGCCGCCCACTCCAGCGAGACGCTGGTCGGCGTCGCACCGGTGGAGGCGAGGTTGCCCGGCGCGGTCGGGGCCTGGGTGTCCGGCGCGGCCTTGGTGCGGGCCGTGACCGCCGAGCCGGCCGACGAGCGGTTGCCCGCCGCGTCCCTCGCCACCACCGTGAAGCTGTACTCGGTGTCGGGCGCGAGGCCGCCGACCGTGGCGGAGGTGCCCTCGACGCTGGTCACGAGGGTGTTCCCGGCGTAGACGTCGTAGCCGGTGACACCCACGTTGTCGGTGGCCGCCGCCCACGTCAGGGCCACGCTGGTCGGTGTGGTGTCGCCGGCGGTCAGGCCGGTCGGGGTGGCGGGCGCTTCGGTGTCCTGCGCCGGGGTGACGGTGAACGTGTGCAGCACGGTGCGCTGGGCCGGGTCGACCGGCGTGCAGTCCGCGACGAACGTGCCCAGGCCGGTGTCGCTGCCGTCGGCCTTCTTCGGGGTCATGGTGAGCACGAGGTCGTGCACGGACAGCGTCGCCGTGCCCGGCTCGTCGAACCGCAGCGCCGGCGCGGTGCCGGCGGCGTTGATGACCAGGTCGCCGCTGACCGGGATCGGCTGGGTGGGCACGGTCGTCGGCACGGCCACGGCCTGGTGGTTGCCCGGCGACCGGACCAGCGACGTCGCCACCGCCGTGCCCTGGATGGTCTCCGCGCCGACCAGCCGCAGGCCCTGGGTCGCGGTCGGTCCGGCGTTCGACACGGCGGAGATGCCGATCTGCGGCGTGAACTCGCCGACGCCGATCTCCGCGGGCAGGTCCGCGTCGATGTCCACGGTGACGTTCTGGTTGCCGATCAGCGGGAACGGGCAGGTGTAGACCTGGCGCAGCGGCGGCGTGCCGCCCGTGCCCGCCGGCGTCTCCGGCGTGACGGCCGAGCCGGTGACGGTGTAGGTCTGCAACACCGTGTCCTGGCCCGGCGTCGGCGTGCAGTCCGCGACGAACGTGCCCAGGTCGGTCGGCGTGCCGTCGGCCCGCAGCGGCGTCATCTCCAGCACCAGGTCGGTCACCTCGACGGTGGCCGTGCCGGGCTGGTCGAAGCGCAGGCCGGGCGCGGAACCGACGGCGTTGAGCACCAGGTCGTGGCCGACCGCCGGGATCGGCTGGTTCGGCACGTCGGTGGCGACCTGCACGGTGAGCGCGCCCTGGTCGCCGGGCGCGGTGACCTTCGAGGTGGCGCGGGCCGTGCCGCGAATGGTCTCCGCGCCGACCAGCCGCAGGCCCTGGGTGGCGGTCGGGCCCGCGTTGGACACGGCGGTGATGTCGAGCTTCGGGGTGAACCGGCCCGCGGCGACCGTGCCGGGCTGGGTGGTCGTGATGTCGACCGTGACGGTCTGGTCGCCGATCAGGGGGAACGGGCAGCTGTAGGTCTGGGTGAGGTCGCCCTGCGCGGCCGAGCCGGTGCCCGTGCCGAGCACGAGCCCCCCGACGACCGCGGTCGCGGTGACCACCGCGCCGAGCCCGGTCAGCCCGCGGGCTGGTCTGCTGTGTCTCACGGAAACGTCCTCCCTGACGCCGAGCGCGCACGCCGGCAGAATGAGGGGCAGGGGTGAAATGGTGCGCAGACGTGCTGCCTGGGGAAATTAACCACGGCGCAACACTTGCGCAAGACCGTCGAATGCTCATTTTCAGCCAGGGCCGGAAATTATCACTTTTCGACAAGTACCCCGCCGTCTACCTGCACGAACGAGACACAGGAAGGATACAGAAAACTATTTGGCACCCGCGTGCGCGGTGCCCGGAGTGTTTTTGGCACGGATATGACAAACCGCGCGCCGAGAGCTCGGCGCGCGGTCGTCGGGTGGTGCGGTGTGCGATTGTGTCAGAAGGTGAGCCGCCAGGCGTCGACGTAGCCGGTGTCCTGGCTGTAGACGTCCTGCACCTTGAGCCGCCACGTGCCGTTCGCGACCTCCGAGGAGGCGTTCACGGTGTAGGTGGTGACCACGTTGGGCGTGCTGGAGCCGCTGGAGCTCTTCATCCGGTACGTGGAGCCGTCCGGCGCGACGAGGTCGATCACCAGGTCACCGCTGTAGGTGTGCTTGATGTCGACGCCGACCTTCAGCGTGGACGGCGCGTTGCCCGCGATGCCGGTGACGGTGACGTTGCTGTAGACCGCCGCGCCCGCGTCCGGGATGGACACGTTGTCGAGGTTCTCGAACACCTTGCCGGGCGGCTGGGGCGTGCCGCCGAGGTCGGCCGCCGCCTGGTTGATGGCCGCGGCGAACGTGCTGACCTCGGTGTAGACGCCGGGGTTGTCCGCTCGCGCGCACCCGTTGCCGTGGCTGACGATGCCCACCTGGACCCACGCGCCGTTGTTGTCGCGGCGGAACATCGGGCCGCCCGAGTCGCCCTGGCACGTGTCGACGCCGCCCGCGAGCTTGCCCGCGCACAGCTCGGCGGCCGGGATCAGGTCCGCGTAGTAGGGGTCCGAGTTCTTGCACGTGGTGTCGTCGATGTAGTCGACGTTCGCCTTGAGCAGGTAGCGCGACTGGCCGCCGCCCTCCCGCGTGGCGCCCCAGCCGGCCACCGTGAACACGCCGGTGTTGTAGGCCGCCGTGGTGGCGATGGGCAGCAGGGCCGCGCCGGTGATCGGGCTCGCCAGCTTGATGATCGCCCAGTCGCCGCCGGTGGCCGTGTCGTAGGTGGGCGAGCGGTGCACGTAGGTCGAGGTGCGGGTGACGCGGGTGCTGTCCTGGAGGTCCACCACGCCGTAGGTGGCGGTGATGGAGGTGTTGTTGCCGGTGCGGCTGACGCAGTGCGCCGCGGTCAGCACCAGCTGGTCGGTCAGCATCGCACCGCCGCAGCCCATGGACAGGCGGACCATCCAGGGGAACTCGCCCTTGGCGGCCTGGGTGCCGCCGACGACCATCGGCGTCGGCGTGCCGGCGTCCGGTGGGGGCGGAGCGGCGATGGCCTGGCCCGCGAACGCGGCCAGGACGGTGAGGACGCCCGCGCCCAGGGCAAGCGTCCTTCTCAGTGTGTCGCGCACGGTTGATCCTTCCCGCGCCCGGCCGGGGTCGTGCTCGCAGGGTGGCCGGACGTCGAGATCGCAGGGAACTACCCAGCCGGCCCCTCAGCCGGCGACTCATCGTCCGTGGTGGACGATCCGCTCACAATCCGTCGATCGACGGGACTTCGTCCGGCGGTCCGCGCTGGCCCACCCCTGGTCGCCGACTTGACTTCCACGGGTGTGAGTGGTTGATTACACTCATGCCAGCCGCGCCGAGCGAACGCCGCCTGTCGACCGCCGAGGAACGCCGGGAGACCGTCCTGCGCACCGCCCTCGGCGCGTTCGCCGCGCGCGGCTACTACGGCACCACCACCGGCGAGGTCGCCAAGTCGGCCGGGATCTCCCAGGCTTACGTCTACCGGCTGTTCCCGGACAAGGAGGCGTTGTTCCTCGCCGTGGCGGAGCACTGCTTCGCGCGGATCAGGGAGAGCCTGGCGGACGGGGTCGCGGCGGCGAGGGGCAGCACGCCGGAGGCGGTCCTGGGCGCCATGGGCGAAGCCTACGCCCGGCTGATCGCGGAGGAGGGCACGCTCCTGCTGGTCCAGATGCACGCCCAGTGCGCGGCGATCTCGGAACCGGCCGTGCGCGAGGTCGTCCAGCGCGGGTACGCGCGGACGGTCGAGTACGTGCGCAGCGTGTCCGGGGGTAGCGAGGAGCAGGTGCAGGAGTTCTTCGCCAAGGGCATGTTGTGCCACCTGGTGATGGCGGTGGACGCCGACCACGTCGACGCGCCGTGGGCGAAGACGCTGGCCAAGGGCATCCGCCACTACTGACCCGACGTTGTCGTGGCGGGCCGTCGGGCGGCGGCCCCTTTCTTCGGCGGAAAGAGTGAGTGATCAACCATTCATAGGTCGTTCTCGTGCCTCACAGCAACGGCTCGTGGCGCGCCGCGCGTGGCAAGCGCACCCGAGGCGGGCCCGCCCCCGTGGCGGGGAGGCGGGCCCGGACGGGCAGGACGGCTCAGCCGTTCGGCGTGGTGATCACCGAGAACGTCGACCGCATGCTCGCGTAACTGCGGTGGATGTCCTGGAGGATCGTGTCGATCGGCACGTAGTTGTTCAGCTCACCGGCGTAGCAGACACCCGAGCGGGACTGCTGGCTGCCCTCCAGGATTCCCAGTGCCGTGTGGTCGACCTGGCTGAAGAGCGGGCCGCCGCTGTCGCCCGGGCGGGCGCACAGGTCGGTGTTGATGCCCACGTCGGTGGACAGGACGCGGCCGCAGCGGGTGCCCACCAGGTAGCCCGCGCCGGCGCCGCTGTCGACGGCGCCCGGGTAGTCGGTCGCGCTGGAGCCGGAGCCCGAGGCGCACACCACCCAGCCGGCCTTGACCTCGGCCAACGCGTGCGTGCCGGTGATGTACTCGTCCACCGACCTGGCCTGCTCGCCGCACGGCGTGTCGGCGTTGCTGTCCGCCCCGCCGTTGCGGCAGTACTTCAGCACGCGGTTGCGGCCCGTGTGGTTCTCCAGCCACGCCTGCCGGGTCGGGGTGTCGACGTACAGCACGGCCGCGTAGTCGTACGGGTACGAATTCCGCTCGATCCCGTGCTGCTGCAACACCGGCACGCCGTTGTGCTGCGTCGGCGTGTTGTTCGTCTTGGTCGCCATGCAGTGCCCCGCGGTGAGGACCCAAGCCTTGCCCGGGTGGCCGCCCCCGGTGGAGCGCAGGTTGAACCCGGCCGTGCACCCGCCCCACGTGCCGTTGTCCCGCTTCATGTCCAACCGCAGACCGCCGCGCATCGGCCCGTAGCCGACGCAGGAGAGCGGGTGGCACGCACCCTGGTCGGGGTAGGTGGCCGACATCGGGGTCGGCTTCGGCAGGACCTTCGCCCGCACGGCCACGCCCGGTTCGTCGGCCACGGCACGCCGAGCCGCGTCGGCTTCAGCCGTCACGGCCGCGTCGGCTTCCCCCGTCGCGGAGGCGCGGCCGACCGCGGCCTTCTCCCGCGCGACCCACGAGCGCTCCCACACGACCACTTCGTTGTCGCGCTCGTTGACCGCCGGCAGGAACACCGCGTCCGGACCGGCACCCACCTTCGCGGCAATCCGGTCCTTGGCCGCCGTCAGGTCGGCCAACGAGTGCCGCACGGGCTGCGTGCGCACCCGCGCCCGGTCGGGCACGGCCGCCAGGTGGCGGTCGGCGGCGGCCGGGTCGGTCATGGCCACCACCAGCTCGCCGGAGTCCTGGTCGAGCCACATGCCGCCGTACTGGGCCGCGTTCTCCGCGCGCAGCGCGCGGTCCAAGCCGACGGCCGCGTTCTGCAGTTCGAGCCGGCGCAGCGCCTCCCGTTCGCTGACGCCGTAGCTGTCGACGAGGTACCGCACGGACTCCGCGACCGCCGCCGGGTTCAGCGTGGTCGGTGCCGACGGCGCGGCGGTGGCTCCCCCGGTCGCGCTCAGCGTGGTCGCCGCGACGACCAGCGAGGCGAACAGGGCCCCCAAGCCCCTTGCTCTACCCACGGACATCTCCTTGCTCGGTGGTTGGAAAACATGGGCATTCAACCCGATGTGGACGGTCGGCCGGGTGAAGGCCCCTGGGCGTTCAGGCGTCGAGGAAGGGGATCAGCTGCTCTTCCTCGTAGGTCAGGTGCGCTTCCAGCTGGTCGACCAACCGGTCCACGTCGGTGCGCAGCGTCGCCGCGTCACCGGTTTCGACGGTCTGCTGGAGTCGCGCCAGCAGGTCTGCGATGTGCTCGTGCTCCTCGGCGAGGCGGTCGAGCGTCGGCGCGAGTTCCGGGAAGCGCTCGCGCAGCACGGGGAACGTGCCCTTGTCCTCGGACGTGTGGTGGAACCGCAGTCCCTGGCACGCGGTCAGGCAGTTGACCTTGAGCTGGGCTCCCACGATCGGCTTGGACGAGGCCACCTCGCGGCGGATGGTGGCCAGTTCCCGGCGGAACGCGTCGTGCACGAGCTTCAGCGCGGCGCCCCAGCTGGAGGCGTTCGGCGGGCCGCCGGAGATCTGGGTCAACGCGATCACGGGGATCTGCCGGGTCGTCTTGGCCTGGTACTCGGCCCAGCCGGGGTCGGACTCGACGGCCCGCGCCCACAGCCGGTCCCGCTCCTCGCCTTCCAGGACGGTGGCCTCCGCCTGGTAGGTGAAAACGCCGTCCTCGACCTGGACGACCGGGTCGGCGACGAGGTTGTGGAACCAGTCGGGGTGGCGGGGCGCGCCGCCGGCGGACGCGATGACCACGATCCGGTCGCCGTCGGGCAGGTAGCCGACGGGGTTGGTGTGGCGGGCGCCGGTCCGGGCGCCGGTGGTGGTCAGCAGGATGAGCCTGCCTCCTTCGAACGGGCCGCCGACGCGACCTGCGTTGGCGCGGAACTCGTCGATGACCTGCTGGTTGAAATCCATCTGCGGTGTTTCTCCTGATTTTGGGCATGACCGGATCACCACGGGTGAATGACGCCGTGGTTTTCGGTGGAGGTTCTGTGGAGGCGCGCGGGCACACGGGTGCGCGCGGGTGCGGTGAAGTGGGAGAACAGGGGTGCGGGTGCGTCACGCCGAACGGCGCGGAAACCCGGTGGACCCCGGTGTGCGGCGGGCCTCTGGCCCACCCGGCGGTCAAACCTGAGCCGGGTGACTCTCTCGCTCGTGGCCCATGGCCGACCCGGCAGTCACGTCGCGGAGCTTATCCCGGGAATGCGCGGTCGGGCAACCGCGATCATTGTGCGGCGACCGGTGACGCGCCCGGCTTCTATTCCTGTTGTTGTTCGTCGTGCATTGGCGTCGGAGCTGACCGACCGCGGGGCGGAACCGCTGTGGCCGCACGGCTGCCCGGTCGCGTCCAGCACCGCGACCGGGCCGCACCGACGAGCGAAGGTGCGCGCCGGTGGACCGCCGCGTCGTGACGGGTCAGGCGCGCATGACCGTGGCGATCGGGATGCGCGCGGCCCGCAGCGCCGGGACGAGGCCGCCGAGGATGCCGGCGACCAGGCCCGCGATGATCCCGGCCACGCCCGCCTGCCACGGGAACGCGGTGCCCTCCAGCGCCGGGAACCGCGAGCCGAACAGGGTGAGCGCGAGCTGCAGCCCGACCACGCCCGCGCCGATGGCCAGCGCCGCGGTCAGCAGGCCGGTCAGCAGCGTCTCGGCCAGCACGATGCCCGCGAGCAGCAGGCGGGGCGTGCCGACGGCGCGGCGCAGCGCGAACTCCTCGATGCGCTCGCCGACCGTGGCCAGGCCGACGTTGAGGATGCCCGCGACGCCGATCAGCAGCACCAGCGCCGCCATGCCCAGGAAGATCCAGCGCATCAGCGCCAGTTCGGTGGACATGCGCTTCAACGTCTCCACGGTGGTGACGTGGATCTGGTCCTCGGGGGTGCCGGCCGCGACCAGCCTGGCCCGCAGGGCGTGCTCGACCTCGACCGCGTCCGGCGTCATGAGCACCTGGAGGCCGGCGCGGCCCGAGGTGGTGTCGTTCATGCTCGTGACCGGCATCCAGTTGCTGAGCTCGTCGGCTCGCACGTAGGCGGTGGGCTGGTAGCCGCCGTCGTCCACCACGCCGACGATCCGCGGCGTGGGGTTGGCCGTCGCGCCGTCGACCCTCATCTCGGCGGGCACGTGGTGGCGGGTGAAGGCTTTCGCGGCCTGTTCGTTGAGCACGAGCCGGGGCGCGAGGGACGGCGTGCCGCCGAAGTCCAGCCACTGGCCCTGCGACGGGCGGAACGGACGGAACCGGCGGATGTCGCCGGTGAGGCCGACGAGTTGCAGTTCGACGGCCTGCCCCCGGGGTGCGGCGGCGTCGGGGTCCTCCAGGGCGTAGCAGCCGTTGGCGTCGCAGGACATGGGCGGGCCGCCGTAGCCGGGCTGGTCGATCGGGCCGCCGCCCTCGTTGATCGGCTTCACGCCGGGTTCGCCGATGATGGCCCGCGCGGTGGTCATGGCCACCGCGTCGGCCCGGCCTTCCAGCACCTCCAGCGCCAGGGGCACGGCCTGGCCCTCCGGCGGCAGGTACATCTGCCGGGTGCCGTCCTTGCCCTGGGACAGCTCGACGTCGGCGAGCATGGCCCGGTTCGCGATCTCCGCGCCCGCCTGCACCACCACCACGGCCAGCACGCCGAGGAAGAGGCTGACCATGGACAGGAACGTGCGCAGCTTGCGGGCCCGGATGCCCTGGCCACCGATGATCAGCGACGCCCGGAGCCGGCCCGACAGCCTCATCACGCGACCACCCGCTGCCCGGCCGGGCGCAGCAGGCCGTCGGACAGGTGCAGCACCCGGCCCATCTTCGCCGCGTGGTCGTGGTCGTGGGTGACGAGCACGAGGCCGCAGCCGACCTCGGTGGCCTGGCGCAGCACTTCCACGACCAGGTTGCCGGTCTCGGTGTCGAGCGCGCCGGTCGGCTCGTCGGCCAGCAGGATCCGCGGCTCGCGCACCAGGGCGCGGGCGATGGCGACGCGTTGCTGCTCGCCGCCGGACAGGCGGGGCGGTTTGTGCTTGGCCAGGTGGCCGATGCCGACGCGGTCCAGCGCCGCGAGCACCTTCGCCCGGCGCTTGCGGCGCGGCAGCCAGCCCTGGCCGTTGACCAGGGCCATGGCCACGTTCTGCGCGGCGGTGAGGTGCTTGAGCAGGAAGAAGCGCTGGAACACGAAGCCGAACTCGGCGCTGCGCAGCGCGGCGGCCTTGCGCTCGGGGATGCGGGTGATGTCGCGGTCGCCGAGCAGGTACTGCCCGCCGTCGGGCCGGTCGAACAGGCCGATCAGGCTGAGCAGCGTGCTCTTGCCGGAGCCGGAGCGGCCGAGGATGGCGACGCTGTCGCCCGCGTGCACGGTCAGGTCGACGCCCGCGAGGATGGTGCGCGGCTCGTCCTGGCCCTTGAGGGTCTTGGTGACGCCGGTGAGGCGCAGCAGCGGCGGCGCAGCCACCGGCGGCGGCACGAGCGGGGGTGGCGTGGTCACTTGCCGGCTCCCGGCTCGACCTGGCCCGCGGCCTCGCCCGGCGGCAGGTTCGGTCCGGGCACGGCGAGCGTCTCCTCGCCGGTCAGCCCGGACTTGATCTCGACCACCTTGCCGTCGGTGAGGCCGAGCACGACGTCGGTGGTCCGCTTGGCGCCGTCGGGGCCGACCACGTCGACCTTGCCCTTGCCGTGGCCGCCCGCGACCGCTTCGACCGGCACGACCAGCGCGCCCCGCACCGACTCGGTGACCAGTTCGAGGGTGGCGGCGGCGCCGTTGACCATCTTGACGTCGGCGGGCGCGGTGCACACCAGGCGCAGGCCGGTGGGTTCGGAGGAGGTGTCGGGCTGTTGCGGCTGCTGCTGCCGGGGCTGCGGCGCGGGGTTGTTCGCGCCGGTGGCGTCGGTGTCGGGTTCCGGCGCGGGCGGCGGGGCGGGGACGGTGCCCGGCGGCAGGGCCGCGATCGTGCCGAGCATGGCGCACGGGAACGGGCCGGGGCCGTTCTTGATCTGCGCCTGCACGACGCCCTGCGCGGCCTCGGAGATCCGGTAGGCTTGCTCGCCGCTGATCTCGGCGACGATGCCGTAGCCCGCGTACTTCGCCGACGCGATCGGCATGCCCGCGGTGACCTTGGTGCGGTCGTCGACGAGGCGCCCGCCGAACGTGGCGCCGGCGGGCACGTCGACGTTGTTCGGCTTGCCGTCCAGCCAGACCGTGGCGACGCGGGTCGGCTTGGTCGGCGTGCCGGTCGGTTCGGGCACGGACCAGTAGCGCACCTCGCCCGCTACCGGCGCGACGATGCCGAACAGCGGGTTCATGGTGACCTTGCCGGTCAGGGCGACCTTGTCGGTCAGGTCCTGCCGGGTCGGCTTGGCCGTGGTCTGCACGGTGCCGCGCGGCGCCAGCTCCGGGTTGAGCGGTTCGGCTCCGGTCGACGTGCACGCGGCCGCGGTGAGCACTGCCGCGGCCAGTCCGCACACGCGGACGAAGGCGTTCTCGGACACCGGTCCCCCCAAAGCGATTCCCCAATCCGGTCCCGCCAATTTACCCATATGACGCCGGCGGGGTGATCGGGGTTGCGCGCCAACGGGAAATCGCTCCCACCCGGTGTCGGGCGGGAGCGATCCCCGGTGGTCAGGCGGTGCTACGCGACGGCGTGCAGGTTGCCGTCGGCGCCCGCGAGGCAGCGGGCCGAGGCCGCGCCGCCCTGGACGAACTCGGTGATGCAGCGGCCGAGCTGCCCGTGGCCGTCGGCGTTCGGGTGGAACGACTGCTGGGCCAGGTGGATGCCGATGGCGTCCAGGCCGCCGGTCACCAGCGCGTACGGGTCGACGGTGAGCCGGCGCTGCCACTCGCCCGCGGAGCTCTCGCCCTTGCTGCACGCCTCGCGGTTCTCGGTGGCGCGGGAGAAGTCGAGGAACTTCACGCCCGCCCGGCCGGCCACGCCGCGCAGCGCCTCGGACAGCTGCGGCACGGCGACCGTGCGGCCGTAGGCGGCGTCGGCCAGGCGCAGCGGGCAGCCCTGCGGCCCGTGCAGGTAGCGGTCCATCTTCTCGGTCACCGGCGAGGCGTACGAGGTGAGGATCAGGTTGTAGGCGGAGTCGGCGTACCCGGCCTGGGCCATCGCGGAGCGGACGTCGCGCAGGGCGTTCTCGACCTTGGGCGCCATGCCGGCCAGCCGGCCGGGCCACTCGCGCTCCAGCTTGGAGCGGCAGCTCGCGCCGAACGGGTTCGCCCACGCGGCGACGCAGTCGACCATCGTGTCGGCGAACCGGACGTCGTCGTTCGCGCCGACCTGCACGACGACCGTGGTGACGCGGTACTGGCGGGCGACGTCGATCAGTCGGCGGGCCTGGCTGCCCTCGGTGTAGTGCACGGTGTCGGCCAGCGACACGTTCGCCGAGTCGGCGCCGGAGCAGGCCAGGTTGACGGTGCGGTCGGCCAGCTGGGTGCGGTGGACCATGGCCTGGGTGGAGCGGTGGCACCAGTTGCCGTTCTCGCCCTCGGTGCCGGGCTCGTAGGAGCCGGCGCCCTCGCCGGACATCGCGCTGTCGCCGAGCGAGACGACGGCGGTCGGCCGGTCGTCCACGGCGCTCGCGGTGATGGGGATGGCGAAGAAGGTGGAGCCGGTGAGCAAGAGCGCGCCGACCACGGCGCCAACCTGTTTCCGCGACACCGCGGGCCTCCAAGGGGTGTGCCGTCGATCGGGCGTGATCCGACCGTAGGGCGAGCGTGGCGCGGCGACAACGGCCGATCGGCTGCTTTGCCCGCGCCTTCGGCTGTCCGCAGCTCACGGTCGGTCCACAGAGGAACGACGACGGCCGCCGGGTGCGGCGTGGGCGCCGGGGGGCACGGCCCTCCGGGACGGGACGGCTAGGTCGAGGCCGGCTCGGTGTGCACGGTGACGGCGGCCAGGCGGGGGACGGCGCGCTTGAGGTGGTGCTCGACCTCGTGCGCGATGCGGTGGCCCTGCTCGACGCTGAGGCCCGCGTCCACCGCGATCGCCAGTTCCGCGCGCAGCACGTGGCCGGTCCAGCGCATCCGCACCCGGTCGGCCCGGACCACGCCGTCGACCTGCGCGGCGGCGCGTTCGGCCAGGTCCACCGACGCCGGGTCGACCGCGTCGAGCAGCCGGCCGAACACCTCGCCGGCCGCGTCGCGCAGGACGAACAGGATCGCGGCGGTCATGCCCAGGCCCACGAGCGGGTCGGCGGCGGGGAAGCCCAGGGCCACGCCGAGGCCGCCCAGCACCACGGCGAGCGACGTGAAGCCGTCGGTGCGGGCGTGCAGGCCGTCGGCGACCAGCGCGGCCGAACCGATCTCGCGGCCGACCCGCATCCGGTAGCGGGCCACCAGCTCGTTGCCGAGGAACCCGATCACGCCGGCCGCCGCCACCACCCACAGGTGCCGCACCGGCTGCGGGTCGAGCAGGCCGCGCACGGACTCGTAGCCCGCGTACACCGCGGACGCGGCGATCACCAGCACGATCACGACGCCGGCGAGGTCCTCCGCCCGCCCGAGGCCGTAGGTGAAGCGGCGGGACGCGGCCCGGCGGCCGAGCACGAACGCGATCGCCAGCGGCACCGAGGTGAGGGCGTCGGCGACGTTGTGCACGGTGTCGCCCAGCAGTGCGACCGAGCCCGTCACCAGCACCAGCGCGGCCTGCGCGACCGCCGTGGCGAACAGCGCCGCGAACGACACGACCAGGGCGCGCAGGCCGCGGTCGCTGCTCTCCAACGCGGTGTCGACCCGGTCCGCCGAACGGTGCCCGTGGCCGTGCCCATGTCCGTGTCCGTGCCCTGTCACGACTGCCAGCATACCTGCGCACTCACGCAGATACGCAAGCAAGTAGGCTGGCCGGGTGCCGGACTTCGACATGCCCAACGAGGAACAGGTCCACCTGGCCGCCGAGTCGTTCCGCCTGCTGGCCGACCCGACGCGGATCAAGGTGCTGTGGGCGCTGTTGCAGGGCGAGTCGTCGGTGGCCGCCCTCGCCGAGCTGGCGGGCTCCGCGCCGACCGCGGTCAGCCAGCACCTGGCCAAGTTGCGCCTCGCCGGACTGGTGAAGGGCCGCCGCGAAGGCACGTTCGTCTACTACTCGGCGGCCAACGACCACGTGAAAGCCCTTCTGGCGCAAGCACTCTTCCACGCCGACCACGTCGACCGCGGCATCCCGCCCGCCGACGACGCCGAGCAGGAGGTCGCGCACCACCGGCGGTGACCACCCGATTCACCCTTACGTCGCAACGGATCTGGCTTATCAGTGCAGCTCAGCGGGTATCCGAGGCTCCCCCACCCGGTTCGACGAGGAGCAGGATCATGGGCACCTCACCCTGTTGTGACGGGAGGTCGTGATGGCGCAGTCGCGGGACCTGGTCGACATCCGCAGCGGAGACCTCTTCCACCAACCCGTCCCCTACGGCCTGGTGTACCCGACGTGCACGGCCGACGGCGAAGCGCCGCCCAGCCAGCGCGGCCGCACCTGGGAACACCTGACCGCGTCGGGTCGCGTCCTCGAACCGGTGTCCCGGTGAGGCGCGGCAGCTGTCCCCCGACGGGGCCGTGGGCAACCGCCCGCGGCCCCGTTCTCGTTGTGCGGCGAGGAAAAACAGCCTGCGCGCTCAGTGGCTGCCGGTGGTCCCGGCGGGAGTCCGGCGCTTGCGCAGCGCGGCGCCCACGACGATGAAGCCGATCAGGAACGGGTAGACGATCCCGCGTTCGACGAGACCGATCAGGATCCCGGCGTCCGACGCGAGCACGGCCGCGAACGCCGCGATCGAGACCAAGCCGAGCACCCCGGCCGCCACCAGCCCCCTCCCCAGTCCGCGGGAGAGGCCCAGGAGTTCGTGCGTCCTGCCGATGAGGATCGCGAGCACGTTGCCGCCGAGGAACGCGAGGAAGGCGCCCAGGCCGTGCAAATCGGTCGCGCCGCTGTCCGCCGCTTCGCCGGAGCCCGGGTGGAACGCCAGCAGCACGCCGCCGGCAGCCAGCAGGCCCGCCGCGACCACCTCAGGGCGGTGACGCCGGCCGGGCAGCCCCCGCAGCACGAGGACGCCGACCAGCGCGGCGAGCCCGAACAGGAAGAAACCGGTGTTCATCACCCAGGCGAGCGGCGAGTACATGAACTGGCCGAAGGCCGTCGAGGGGCCGTGCACCCCGAGGTTGCTGATGAAGTGGTGGGTGTAGCTGTAGGGCGGGTCCGTCCACGCCGCCGCGGCGATGAACTCGGCGGTGAAGAAGACGACGCCGCTCGTCATGAGCGCCGCCCCCGCCCCGCGACGCCGTGGGGACGGCAGGTGGACAGCGTTGTCGTTCATGGCTTCCTCTTGTCGCATGGGCCAAGGCTGGGCCGCGTCGCTGACACGGGACGCACACGGCGAGCACACGGCGCTTGCACGGCCGGCCCCTGCTTCGCGGTCGGGGTGCGGAGTGCGCGACGATCGGCGCATGGACGGTGGTGCGCGGCTCCGCGTCACGCTGCTCGGCGCGTTCCGCGTGTCGCGCGGCGACGCCGTGCTGCCCGTGCCGGGTCCGCGGTTGCGGGGCCTGCTCGTCCGGTTGGCGCTCGCCGGTGGCCGCGCGGTCGAGCCGGGCGTGCTGGTCGACGCGATCTGGGCCGAGGAGCCGCCGTCCGGCCCGGCCTCCGCCCTGCAAACCCTCGTCTCCCGGCTGCGCCGCGCCCTCGCCCCGACCGACCCGGACCGCGGCGTGGTCGTGCAGACGGCGGGCGGCTACCGGCTGGCGGTGGACGCGGCCGACGTGGACGCGCTGCGCTTCGAGCAGCTCACCGCCGCCGGTCGGGACGGTCTGCGCGCCGGTGACCCCGAGGCCGCGGCCACCGCGCTCGCCGAGGCCGTGGCGTTGTGGGGCGACCACCCCGCCACCGAACCCGCGGTCATCGCCGCGGTGGCACCCGCCGTCGCGGCGAGGTTGGCCCGGGCGTCGATCGAGGCGGTCGCCGACCTCGCCGACGCCGAGCTGTCACTGGGCAGGGCCGAGGCCGCCGCCGCCCGGCTGACCGGTCTGCGGGCCGCGCACCCGCTCCACGAACGGGTGGCCGCGCTCCTGATGGACGCCCTCGCCGCCCAGGGGCGGCAGGCCGAGGCGCTGATCGTCTACGAACGGGTCCGCGAGGCCCTGGCCGACGTCCTCGGCGCCGACCCGGGCACCGCCCTGCGGGAACGCCACCTGCGCCTGCTGCGCCCCGACCCGACCCCGGCCACCCCGACCGGCGGCACCGCGGACCGGCCGACCGACCTGCCGACACCGCTGACCAGCTTCATCGGCCGTGACGACGACCTCGCCCGCATCGACGCCCTGCTCACCACCGGACGCCTGGTCACCGTCGTCGGCCCCGGCGGCGCCGGGAAGACCCGGCTCGCGCTGGAGGCCGCCCGCCGCCACCGCCACGCCTACCGCGACGGCATCCGGCTCGTCGACCTCGCCCCCGTCACCGAACCGGCGAAGATCGCCGCGACCGTGCTCGGGGCGCGGGGCGGGGCGATGCTCGACGCCCGGAGTCGGGTCGGGGGCGACGACCTGGACGTGCTCGTCGGCGAGCTCGGCGGCCGGGTGGGCCTGCTGCTGGTCGACAACTGCGAGCACCTGATCGACGCGGTGGCCCACCTCGTCGCGGCGCTGCTGCCCCGCTGCCCCGGGCTGCGCGTGCTCGCCACCAGCCGCGAACCCCTCGCCGTGGACGGCGAAGCGCTCGTCCCGCTGGGCCCGCTCGCGCTGCCCGCCCCGGACGACGGCGTCGACCAGGCCCGTGAGGCGGCCTCGGTGCGGCTGTTCACCGAACGGGCCGCCGCCGTGCGACCCGGTTTCGCCGTCGACGGGACCACGCTGGCGGACGTGGTGCGCGTGGTCCGCGGCCTGGACGGGATGCCGCTGGCGCTCGAACTGGCCGCCGCGCGGCTGCGCACGCTGTCGCTGCCCGACCTGGCCGACGGGCTCTCCGACCGGTTCCGGCTCCTCACCACCGGCCACCGCACCGCACCGGCCCGGCACCGCACGCTGCGCGCGGTCATCGCCTGGAGCTGGGAGCTGCTGGGCGAGCACGAGCGCGCGGTCGCGGAACGGATCTCCGTGCTGCCCGGCGGCGTCACGCCCGCCTCGGCCGCCGCCGTCTGCGCCGGCACGACCGTGCCCGCCGCCGACGTCCCCGAGCTGCTGGCCGCCCTCGTGGACCGGTCGCTGCTGCACCTCGCGCCCGGCCGCTACCGGATGCTCGAGACGATCCGCGAGTACGGCGTCGAACGCCTGGCCGACACCGGTGAGCTGGACGCGACCCGCGACCTGGCCGCCGCCCACCTCACCGGGCTGGTGGCGCGCCACGACCACGCGTTGCGCGGACCGGAGCAGCTCGAGGCCCTGGCGTCCATCGGCGCCGAGCACGACAACGCACTGGCCTCCCTGCACCACCTGTGCGCCACCCGCGACTCCCCCGGTGCGATCACCCTCGCCCTGTCGCTGACCTGGTACTGGCAGATGGTCGGCCGGCACGCCGACGCCGCCCACTGGCTCGGCCAAGCGCTGGCGGTGCCCGGCGAGCCGACGCCCGAGCGCGACTGCGCCCGAGCCGTCCACCTGCTCTGCCGGGCGGACGTCCGGTCGGGCACCACCGCCGGGGAAGCCGCGGCCGACCAAGCCGCGATGCGCGAGCTGGCCGACCGGCTGCCGGCGCACCCGGAGCTGCCCGGCCACCACCGCGTGTTCGGCCCGGTCCTGCTCTTCCTGCTGGAAGATCCGTCCGCGGCGGCGACCTTCCGGTGCGTGGCGGACGGCGACGACGGGTGGCTGTCCGCGCTGGCCCACTACTTCCAGGCCGAGATCGCCGAGAACGCGGGCGCGCTGGACCGGACGCGGGTCCACGCGGAGGCGGCCCTGGCCGGTTTCCGGCGGGTCGGCGACCGCTGGGGCCAGGCCGCCACGCTGCCGGTGCGGGCCCGGCTGCGCCGGTACGACGACCTCGACGGCGCGCTGGCCGACCTGCGCGAGGCCCGCACCCTGGCCCGCGCGTTCGGCCCGCTCAACCTCGCCGACCAGCTCCACCGCGACCTGAGCCGGGTCGACGTGCACGTGCGGCGCGGCGACACCGACGAGGCGATGGCGATCCTCGGCTCCGCCCGCCACCACGCGCTCCACGCCTCCCCGGACCTGCCGGTCCTGGTCGACGCGCGGGAGGCCGACCTCCGGGTGCGGCTCGGCGACCTCGACCGGGCGGGCGCGCTGCTCGACGACGCCGAACGGGGGCTCCGCGACGACACCGCGTTCCACACCCGGGCACAGGTCGCCACCGCGCGTGCCGCGCTCCGCCTGGCGTTGGGCGACCTGCCCGGCGCGGACGAAGCGCTGCGGGAGGCGTACTCGGCCGCCCTGGCCACCCGCGAACTGCCGGTCCTGGCGCCGGTGGCGGTGCACGTGGCCGCGCTCGCCGGGACGCGCGGGCAGCACCGCGGAGCGGCCGTGGTGCTCGGGGCCGCCGCCCGCCTGCGCGGCGCGCACGACCACACCGATCCGCGGGTCCGCGAGCTCACCCGCCGAGGCCGAGCCGCGCTGGGCGCGGACGAGTTCGCCGCCGCGTACGCGCGAGGTTGGGAACTGGACGCGTCCAGCGCCGTGACCGCCGCCGACCCGGCCACGGGAGCGGTCACCGCCACGGGCCGGGGTCGTTCGACCTGACGGCCTCCGCGCACACCGGCATCGTGGTGGCGGCCCAGCTCCAGGTCCGCCTCCACCCGGTCCTCCAGCGCGGCCGGCCGCTCCTCCACCAGCGCGACACGAGCCGGTCGCGCAGCGGACCGTCCGCCGTGTCGGCCAGCGGCGCGCCACGCCACTCCGCCGCCGCCGCCGGCAGCCGACGCCGCACCGCGACGTCCGCACCGGCCCGCGCCCGCGCCGCGATCTCCCGGAACCGGTGCAGGTCGACCTCGTCCGGGTCGACCAGCGCCACACCCGGCCCGGCCGGCAGCGCCGCCGGCACCACGCGACCGGCCTCCGACGCCGGCACCGCCAACACGCACCGCAACCGCGGACCGGGCACGGCGACGAGCCGTTCCCCGTGCGCCACCTCGACCGGACCCAGGACCGCCACCCGCACCGTGCCCCCCATGACGGCCGGAACCAGCCACCCCGCACCCCGGGAACAGCCTGTCCGGCTGTCCGGACGCGTCCCGGACAGGCGTGCGGGCGAAAGCGCGTCGCCGTCGGTGGTGATCGGTACGCTTCCGGTGCGGACCACAGCGGAGGAGGCCGAGTGACGGCGAGCGACGGGCGGTTGGTCGGCGACCTGGCCAAGGCCATCGACGAGTCGGACTTCGCCTGGTCGCTGGTCCTCGTCGGCGAGGACCAGCGCGACAAGCTGGCCGCGCTGACCAGCGACCTGCTGGGCAAGCCGTCGTCCAACGGCGACGGCAAGCAGATCACCTCCGGCTACGCCTACTGGGGCATCGGGCCGACGATCGCCTGGGCGCACGCCTGCGCCGACCCGTTCTACCTGGTGATGAAGCAGAGCCTGGACTCGTTCACCCGCCGCTGGGGTCGGGTTCGCGGCCGGGTCGGCGAGGGCTTCCACCACGTCAGCTTCGGCGTCGGCACCGGCCACAAGGACCGGCTGATCCTGGAGCACCTGCTGGAGCGCAACCGCGACCTGCTGTACCTGCCGGTGGACATGAGCTCGGAGATGCTGCGCCTGGGCACCCAGGAGGCCACCCACCGCGTCGGCCTGCGCGGGCACCGCGTCGTGCCGGTGCAGCTCGACTTCTCCATCAACGACAACCTCGCCGAGCTGCGCGACCTGGTCCACCGGCTGGTCGGCGACGAGCCGGTGCTGTACTCCCTGCTGGGCAACACGCTGGCCAACTTCGACCACGACGACGCGCTGCTGGCCAACCTCACCGCGCTGGCCCGGCCGCAGGACCTGTTCCTGCTGGAGGTCGCCACCACCGAGGAGCTCAGCGACGACCTGGCCCGCGACGCGGTCGAGGAGTACTCCCGCAGCCGCGCCTACCGCGAGTTCGTCACCAGCGCCCTGCTGCACAACACCGACCTGACCATCAACGTCGACGCCGTGCAGTTCCGCGGCTCGGTCGAAGGCGACCGGGCGCTGAAGGTCAAGGTCGTCTACCAGAACCAGACCGGCGACGACATCCTGATGATGCTGCCCGACCGCACCAGGGTCGCGTTCCCGGACCGCGACACCATCCGCCTCTACCTGACCCGCAAGTACGCGCGCAGGGCGCTGGACGGCATCGTCCGCGCGGCCGGGATGCGCAAGGTCACCGGCACCCACTCCGACTTCGCCGTGCCGCGCTCGGCCCAGGGCTTCGGCATGGACCTGCTGCTGCTCGCCCCCGGCGACCCGGTGCCCGCGCCCCGACCGGACGACGACGTGGCCCGCGTCATCTGGGAGAACTGACCCGATGACCCGCATCGCGATCACGGCGCTCACGTTCGGCGCGCTCGCGGTGGCCATGGTGCTGGGCGTGAGCTGGTTCTTCGTGTCCCCGCCGGGCGAGCGCTGGGAACCTGCGGTGAACTCGCTGGCCCTGCTCGCCGGCATCACCGGCATCTTCGCCGAGCGCTGGGCCTCGCAGCGCGAGCAGCGCACCCAGGCGCTCGACTCCATCCGCCTGGAAATGGCCCGAAACAGGGAAACCCTGGACAGCGAAGCCTTCAGCGCCACCGGCTCCCGCGCCCGCCGCGTCTACCCGCGCCTGGTCCAGTCGGCGGTCGACACCGCGCTGTCCTCGGGTTCGCTCAGCCCGCACCGCGACGCCGACCTGATCGACCTGCTGCACCGCTGGCGCACCGCCGCCGCCTCGGTCAACCGCCGCCTGGAGCTGACCGAGATGCTGGTGTTCACCAGCCCGTCCGACGAGAAGGCCGAGCAGTTCCACGCCGCCCTGCACAGCGCCACCAGCTTCTTCCAGGGCGTGCGCGCCCTGCTGGACGAGACCCAGACCTACGTCAGCTCGCGGTGAGCAACTCCCGCCCGTCGTGCACCAGGCGCAACCCGTCCACCCAACGCGCCACCGCCGCCGGCTCCGGCCGCACCGGCCCCCGCAACCTGGCCAGCACGAACGGCGGCTCGGCGCTGTCGCTCTCCACCGCCACCGACCAACCGCGCCCCTCGTCCCACAGCAACGCCACGTCCCGATCCGCGAAACCGGGCAGGTGCCCGTCCAACGCCAGGTAGGCACCCAACCGGGAGCCGTCGGACTGCACGAACGAGCACTCCCCGCTGAGCCCGAGCGCCCGCGTCACATCCGACACGTAGGCCAACAGCGCGCGTACCGCGCCCTCGTCATCGAATTCCCAGTCCACCACGCACCACCGCTCTCCGCCCCCGAAGCACCGGTCCGCGCCGACCACTCGACGCGATCCGGGGTAGCCCGACCGTGGAGTTCCAAAACCCGAACGTTCCGACTTTTTCCTCACGGCCTCGGCGTCCGCACCGCGACGGCCGCGATGTCGTCCAGGTACTCCGCCGTGAACCCACCGGCCACGTTCTCCGCTTCCGCGACCACCACCGTCACCCCGTCCACCACGTCCGAGTCGTAGTTGTGCGCCGTGAACGGAACATCCTTGACCTGCACCAACGCCCCCGCCAACGGCGTGATGTCCCCCGTCCCGTGCACGTCCTCCAACTCCTTGAACCGCCGCGCCGCCTCCCGATCCCCGAACTCCACCCACGCCACGAACACCACCGCCGTACTCCCCGCGTCATCCGTGACGGTGAAGATCATCCGCTGCAACCCCGCACACGGGACCACCCGCAACAACTCCTGCACCTGCCCGAACGAGTGCGAAACACACTCCCCATCCGCCCTCGTCGCCCGATCCACCACCCTCAACCCCCGATCCCCCCACAGCTCATCGGGCTCCACACCCCCACCAACCCCAACCGCCAACACCCCAACCACCGCCGCCGCCGCAACCAACCCGCCAGCCCCCACGCCGCCACCTCCACCGAGCACCTGTCACCCACTTGTACCCCTTCCCACCCCATCTCCCACCTTCCCCCTCTCCACCCACCCACAACGGACCCGCCACCAACCCACAAGGCTGAACCACCGACCTGGACCCCTGCCCTCACCTCACCGAACCCACACCCCGCCCTACCCCCTCACGACCGGAACGCCGCCACCACCGCCGCCATGTCCGCCGCTTCCCCCACCCTCCCCGCCGCCACCCGGTAGTGCTCCTCCACCACCCGCATCAACCGGTCATCCGTCCCCGCCACCGCCATCGCCGCCAGGATCAACCCGCTGTCCTTGACCGCCCCGTCGACCCCGAACGACGGCGGGAACTCGCCGTCGATCATCGCCCGCCCCTTGACCTGCGCGTAGGTGCTGTCCACCGGCCCACCCGCGATGACCTCCAGGAACGCGTCGGGGTCCAACCCCAACCCCCGCGTCAACGCCACCGCCTGCGCCGTCGCCGCCGTGATCGACAGCACCCACGAGTTCGCCGCCAACTTCAACCGCTGCCCGTCCCCGGCCCGCTCACCCGCCCACACCGTCCGGATGGCGATCGCGTCGAACACCGGCGCGACGGCCTCCCGCACCTCGACCGGCCCCGCCGCGAGGACCGTCAACTTCCCCTGCTCCGCCGGCGCGCGCGTCCCCAGCACGGGCGCGTCCACGAACGGCACGCCGTACGTCGCCGCCAGCTCCGCCAGGTGCTCAACTCCGGCCAACCCCACCGTGCCGCACTGCACCCACACCGCGCCGTCCGCGACCGACACCGCCGGCAACGCCTCCGCCATCACCCCGGCCGTCGCGTCCGCGTCGAACAGCATGGTGATCACGACGTCCGCGCCGACGACCGCGCTCTTCGGGTCCTCGGCGACCACCGCGCCCTCGTCCGCCAACGGCCGCGCCTTGGCCAGGGTCCGGTTCCACACCACCACGTCCATCTTGGACCGCAGCAGGCTCCGCGCCATCCCGGCGCCCATCAGACCCGTGCCCAGCACCACCACGCGCATGGACCCAACATTCCACCAAGGACGGTGGACCGCATCACGAAGGCGAGTACCCCGGTGCCCGACGCGCGTCCGCCGCCCGCTCGAACGCCGCCGCGATCCCGAGCACGCCCGCGTCCGCCCCGTGCCCCGCCATGAACGACACCCCGATGGGCAACAGCCCGGCGAACCCGGCCGGCACGGTCGCGTTCGGGTACCCGGACACCGCCGCCGGCGTCGAGGACCCCAGCTCGTACGCGTCACCGCTGCCGTACTCGGTCCGCCACGCGGGTCCGTTCGTCGGCGCCATGATCACGTCCAGCCGGTGCTCGGCCAGCACCTCGTCGATCGACCGGCGGGCGAGCGAGGTCGCCGTGCGGCGCTGCTCGACGTACTCCGGATCGGTGACCGGCGGTGCCTTCGCCGCCTCCACGAACAGCTCCTGCCCGAACTTGCCCAACTCCACCGGGTCGGCCTCGTTGAACGCGATCAGCTCGGCCACCGTCTTCGGCGCGCCGGGCCGCGTCGCCAGGTACCGCTCCAGGTCGTGCTTGAACTCGGTGATCAACGCCGGGAACTCGGCCGCCTCCACCTCGGCCTGGTGGGGCAGCTCCACCTCGACCACCACCGCGCCGGACCGCCGCAGCACGTCCACCGCCCCCTGCACGACCCGGTCCGCGTCGGCGCTGCGCCCCGCCTTGCGCCACACGCCGACCCGCTTGCCGCGCAACGTCGCCGACGCGAGGCCCGCCGCGTAGTCGACGCCCTTGCCCTCCAACGCCGACATCAGGATGGCCGCGTCCACCACGTGCCGCGCCATCGGGCCCGCCGTGTCCTGCTTCGACGAGATGGGCACGACACCGTCGCCGCTGACCCGGCCGAGCGTCGGCTTGAGCCCGACCACGCCGTTCTGCCCGGACGGGCACACGATCGAGCCGTCGGTCTCCGTGCCGACCGCGACCTGCGCCAACGACGCCGCCACCGCCGCGCCCGAGCCGGACGACGATCCGCACGGGTTGCGGTCGAGGACGTGCGGGTTGTTGGTCTGCCCGCCGACCGCGGACCACCCGGACGTGGAGGACGTGGAGCGGAAGTTCGCCCACTCCGACAGGTTCGTCTTGCCCAGCACCACCGCGCCGGCGTCACGCAGCCGCCGCACCAGTTCCGCGTCGTCGCGCGGCGGCACGCGCAACGCGCGCGACCCGGCCGTCGTGCCCATGGTCCGGGTGTCGATGTTGTCCTTGAGCAGCACCGGGATGCCGTCCATCGGACCCTTGGCGCGTCCCTTCCGACGCCGCCGGTCGCTCTCCGCCGCCTGGGCGAGCGCTTCGGGGTTCACCGCGACCACCGAGCGCACCTTCGGGTCGACCGCCTTGATGCGCCGCAGGTAGGCGCGGGTGAGGTCGACGGCGGTGAGGGTGCCCGCGTCCATCCGGCGGACCAGCTGCGGGATGGTGGCCGCGTCCAGGTTCTCGACCGGACGGGTGTGGGCGTCGGCCGGCGGCGCGACGACGAGCACGCACAGCAGGGCCGCGAGCAGGGATCGCATGGTGGTCACCCCAGCCCCGGGAACCGTTCCCGGTCAACCCCCCGTTGGTCGGGGCTTCGGCTTACCTCGGCGCTCCGGACTCCCCCGACACGCCGTCACCCGACACGCCACCACCCGACGGGCCTTCACCCGATGTGGCGCCTTCACCGACCCGGGCGTGCAACCGCGCTCGGATCTCGTCGGGCGTGTAGGCGCGGCGCTTGCGCTCCGCCCGCGCGATCACCACCCCGGTCGCCGCGACACCCGCGACACCGGCCAGTCCGAGCAGCTTCCACCACCGCATCTGCCTAGGCTACCGGGATGGCTGGAACGAAGATCGGTCTGGACGAGGCGGTCGAGCTCACCCGAACCGGTGACGTCTGGTTGTTCCGCGGCAGCTCGGTGGCCGACCGCGCGATCCGGGTGACCACGAACAGCCCGGTCAACCACGTGGGCATGACCGTCGCGGTCGAGGACCTGCCGCCGCTGATGTGGCACGCCGAGCTGGGCCGCTCGCTGCCGGACGTGTGGACCGGCACGCACCACCGCGGCGTGCAGCTGCACGACCTGCGGGACGCGGTCCTGGTGTGGGCGCGCAAGTACGGGCAACGCGCGTGGTTGCGACAGCTCGACCGGCCGACGACCCCGGAGCAGGACGACGCCGTGCTGAAGACCGTGGCCCGGCTGAACGGCACGCCGTTCCCGTCCACCGCGCGGTTGGCGACCCGCTGGCTGCGCGGCCGGTTGCCGAACCTGCGCAAGTCCTCGGACGCCACCCTGGAGACGGCCTACTGCGCGGAGGTCGTCGCCGTGACGTACGAGGCCATGGGATTGCTGCCGTCCGGCCGGCGGGCGAACTGGTACGACCCGGGCCGCTTCTGGAGCGGGGACGAACTGGACTTGTCGGGCGGGGCACGGCTGGGAGAGGAGATCGCCGTGGAGATCCCCTCTCCCTGAACACCCCGCGATTCTCCCCGAACAACCCGCGATCGACCCCTGGGCTTCCGGAAAAACGGGCGTGCCGGAGCGGCCACCGCCCTACCATTCGGGTGGTGAACAAGCGTTCGAGCGTGCCGCTGGCCGCTGTCACCGTCCTGCTGGTCGGGTGCGCCGCCCTGGCGGCCGGGTGCTCGGCCGAAGCCGACGGCGCGCGGCCCGCGCCCGAGACCGGGCTGCTGGGCGCGCTGTCGGGTGTTCGGGCCACCGCCGAGTCGTCCGTGCTGGTCGAGTACGGCGACGTGGCGGCCGTGCGGGCGTTGCTGGCCAAGGACGCCGAGCGCTTCGGCGGCCTCCGGGGCTACGGCTACTCCGGCCTCGCCGGGCACAGCCGCGTGCTGCCCGACCTGGTGGGCTTCGACCCGGACGCGGCCACCACGGCGTTGCGGGTCGGGCAGCCGCCGACGTGGGCCGCCGTGCTGCGGATGGACGTCGACGTGGCGGCGGTGGACGCGAAGCTCCAGGCGCTCGGCGGCCGCAAGGCCGGCTCCGGCGCCTGGACCACCGGCCCGGACAACGAGGTCGACCCCGACGGGCCGCTGGCGCAGGCCGGGATCGTGACCGGGTTCCAGCAGGTCCGCGTGCAGACCGGCTCGGTGACGCACTCCCCCGCCGCCGACGCGTTGAAGTGGGTCACCGAACCGGCCGGTGACTCCTCGCTCGCCGCCGACCCGATGATCGGCGAGCTGGCCCGGTGCCTCGGCGAGGTCTCGGCCGCGGTGATCAGCGAGCCGAAGGGCGGGCTGCCGGTGGCGGCGGGCGTGCGGACCACCGCCGACGGCACGACGACCGAGGTCGTGTGCGTGCCCGACGAGAACCCCAACGCGCTCATGGACCTGGTGCGCACCAACCTGGAATCCGCGCCGTGGTCCGGGACGCTGCCCGGCGCGACCGTCGAGCAACCCGCCGACCAGACCGGTGTGGTGCGGGTGCTCGCGCCGGCCGCCCCGGACGTCCGGGTCGGTCGGGTGCTGGTGGCGTGGCAGCGCGGCGACCTGCCGACGCTGTTCGACTGACCGCGGGCCACCCCGCACCCACCCCACACCCACCCGGACCGACCCGGACCGACCCCGGTCGGACGTCAGTCGAGCCGCTGCGCCACCTGTTCCCGCCGCGCCGCGACCGACGACCCCGACTCGCGCCGCGCCATGCGGCGCAGCACCACCGACGCCAGGGCGAACCCCACCACCGCCCAAGCACCCAGCACGAGCACCGTCTCCCCGTGCCGCCACGACCCGCCGACCTCGGCCGCCGCCACCGCGTCCGGCAGCAGCGCGGACCGCAGGCCGAGCCCCATCCAGTACAGCGGGAACGCCTGGCCGACCCACTGCAACCACCCCGGCAGCGCGGTGATCGGGTAGAACACGCCCGACACCGCCACCAGCGCCATGAGCAGGAGCGTGACGAAGCCGAGGCTCTGGGTGTTGCCGAACACCGCGCCCAGGATCGCCCCGATCGGCAGCACCGCGAGCAGGCCGAGCACCAGCACCCACGCCAAGGTCACCCACGTCGACGCGCGCCCCGGCCGCAGGCCGTCGAACAGCAGCATCGCCGGCACCAGGACGAGCAGGACGACGGCGACCGCCATCGCCGCCTTGCCCAGCACCTTGCCCACCACGTACGCGAGCACCCCGTTCGGCGTCGCCCTCGCCCGCAGCAGGGTGCCGTCCTCGCGGTCCATGGTCAGCGTCATCGCCAGGCCCACCAACCCGGTGAACACGGCGTTCATGGCGAGGATGCCGGGCACGGCCTGCGCGCCGAGCGGGAAGTCCACGCCGGGCACCGCGCCGTCGCCGAACGCGTACATCACGATCAGCGCCACCACGGGCAGCCACAGCCAGCCCATCAGCTCGCCCGCGTTCGTCATCGTGTGCCGGAACTCGATCCGGCCGCGCCGCACCCCGGCGCGCACCGCCACCGCGCGGGCGTTCACGCGCTCACCGCCTCGGACTCGCGCACCAGCGCCAGGTACACGTCCTCCAGGCTCGCGCGCCGCACTTCGAGGTCGTCCACCGCCTCGCCGTGCTCGGCGAACAGCTCCCGCACGTACGAGGTGGAGTCGGCCACCGACAGCACGTGCTCCGCGCCGCCCAGCCGGTAGCGGACCTCGGCCTCGCCCGCGATGCGGTCGGCCAGCTCGACGGCGGTGCCGTCGGCGACCACGCGCCCGGACACCAGGATGACGATCCGGTGGGCCAACTTCTCCGCCTCGGTGAGGTCGTGGGTGGTGAGCAGGATGGCGGTGCCGGTCAGGCGGCCCACCACCTCGTGGAACTCGCGTCGCGCCTCGGGGTCGAAGCCGACCGTCGGCTCGTCCAGGAACAGCAGGTCGGGGTGCCCGATCAGGCCGACCGCGACGTCCAACCGCCGCCGCTGGCCGCCGGACAGCGCGCCGACCCTCTTGTCCGCGTGGTCGGTGAGGCCGACGAGCCCGATCAGCTCGTCCGGGTCGAACACCCGATCGCGGTACGGCTCGTAGAACAGGGTGAGGTAGGACAGCAGCTCGCGCACCCTCCACCGGCCGTGGTCGCGCCACGACTGGAGCACGACGCCCAAGCGGGCGCGCCACGCCTCGTCGCCGTGGTCGGGGTCGACGCCCAGCACGCTCACCTCCCCGGCCGACCGCTTGCGGAAGCCCTCCAGGATCTCGATGGTCGTGGTCTTGCCCGCGCCGTTGGGCCCGAGCAGCGCCACCACCTCGCCCGGTCCGACGGTCAGGTCCACCCCCTTCAGCACGTCGGTGGAGCCGTAGCGCATGCGCAGGTCCCGCGTGCGCACGACCGACGATTCCCGCTGGTTGTCGCTGGTTTTCATGTCTTCAACCGTATCGTTGAAGTACCCTGTTTAAGGTTGTCGCGGGTTCCTCCAGGAATCCGACCGGCCAACCTTCAAATTCCCGTTGAACCCGAACCTCGTGCGGAGGGCTGTGCGGTGGGGCTTCGCCCGGTGGATCTGGCCCGTGCCGCGGGCATCTCGGCCCAGCAGGTGCGCAACTACCTCGCCGACGGCGTGCTGCCACCCGCCGAACGGTCCCCGGCGGGGTACCGGGTGTTCGACGAGCGGCACCGGCAGGCGGTGACGACGTACCGGGCGCTGGGTCGCGGCTACGGGTGGGACGCCGCCAAGGCCATCATGCGCTCGATCCACGCGGGCGCGCCCGACCCGGCGCTGGCCCGGCTCGACGCCCTGCACGCGGCGGCGCACGAGCAGCGGTTGGCGTTGCGGGCCACGGCGCAGGCGTTGGAGTCGGTGGCGTTGGAGTCGGCGGCGTCCGAGGCCGCCGGGCACCCGTCGGACACCGTGCCGCGGGCCGGCCTGCGGGTCGGTGAGCTCGCGGCGCGGCTGGGCGTGCGACCGTCGGCGCTGCGGGTGTGGGAGGCGGCCGGCCTGCTGCTGCCGGCGCGCGACACCGACGGCCACCGCCGGTTCGGCGCGACCGACGTGCGCGACGCGCGCCTGGTGGCGACCCTGCGGCAGAGCCGCTACCCGCTGCCCGCGATCAAGCCGATCATGGACGAGTTCCGCAGCTCGGGCGGCGCGGACGCGTTGCGCGCCGCGATCACCGCGCGGGAGGCGGAGCTGGGCCGCCGGGCCAGGGCGATGCTGGCCGCGGCCGCCGCCCTGGACGGCTACCTGGCGGTGGTCAGCCCGGCCTCGTAGGCCACGATCGCGGCCTGCACCCGGTTGGCCACGTCGAGGCGGTGCAGGATCGCGCTGACGTGCGCCTTCACCGTGCCCTCGACCAGGGACAGCCGGCGGGCGATCTCCTGGTTGGACAGGCCCTCCCCCACCAGCGCCAGCACCTCGCGCTCCCGCCCGGTGAGGACGCCGACCCGCTTGCGCGCCTGCTCGTGCCGGGTGAGGCGACCGCCGCGCAGGTCGGCCACCACCCGCTGGGCGATCTTCGGTGACAGGTAGGCCGCGCCGGCGGCCACCGCGCGCACCCCGATCAGGAGCTCCCGGGGGTCGGCGGCTTTGAGCAGGAAGCCGTTCGCCCCCTCCCCCAACGCCCGCGCCACGTACTCGTCCTCGTCGAACGTCGTCAGCATCACGACCGCGACGTCGGGCGCGGTCCGCCGCAGCTCGGCGGCGGCGGACAGGCCGTCCAGGCGGGGCATCCGGATGTCGAGCAGCGCCACGTCCGGCTGGTGGGCGCGGGCCAGCTCGACCGCCTCCCGCCCGTCCGCGGCCTCGGCGACCACGTCGACGTCCGGGTCCGTGTCGAGGATCGCCCTCACGCCGGCGCGGACCATCGCCTCGTCGTCGGCGAGCAGCACGCGGATCATGCCCGACCTTCCCGCGGCAGCCGGGCCGTCACGGTGAACCGGCCGTCGACCGCACCCGACCGCAGCGCGCCACCGAGCAGCCGAACCCGTTCCGCCAGCCCTTCCAGCCCGCTGCCGGCGCCGTCCGCCGCGGGCTCCCGGTCGACCGGGTTGGTCACGGTCACCACCACGTCCTCCGTCCCGGCGATCTCCACGGTCACGGGCGCGCCGGGCGCGTGCCGGGCCGCGTTCGTCAACGCCTCCTGCACGACCCGGTGCACGGCCCGGTCCGTCAACGACGGCAACCCGGCCGTGTCGCCGGTCCGGGTCAGCACCACCGGCAGGCCCGCCTCCACCGCCCGCGCCACCAACGCCTCCACCGTCTCGTCGGGCGGGTCGAACGTCGTGGGGCCCTCCCGCAGGACGCCCACCGTGCGCCGCAGCCGGTCGGTGGCGGTCACCGCCGACTCACGCAGACCGGCCGCCGCCGCGCGGGTCGACCCGGTCTCCGCGGTCAGCTCCAACGCGCCCGCCCGCAACGCGATCAACGCCAGCTCGTGCCCGAGCGAGTCGTGCATGTCGGCCGCGATGCGTGCCCGCTCGCGCAGGCGGGCGCGTTCGGCGACCAGCTCCTGCGCCCGTTCCAACTGCACGATCCGCTCCCGTCCCACGGTGATCAGCTCAGCCTGCTGCCGCCGGAACCGGCCGGCGAGCCACGGCAGCACCACGACCAGGCCGAGGCTCGCGAACGCACCGACGCCCTCCCAGACCCGCCACGCCGCGACGCCGACCCCGACCACCGCCACCGCGCCCACCACCAGGCCGCCGCGGCGCACCGGCAGGTGCCTGCCGTGCAGGTAGGCCAGGACGGCCAGCAGCGGGTAGAGCAGTTGCCGCCACGCCGGCAACGCGTCGGTGGCCATCCCGTTGAGCAGCCCCGCGAGCGCGAGGACCGCGAGGACCGTGGCGTTGCGCATGGTGCGGACCTTACCGACCGGCATCCTCAGAGGACCGTCGCACGCAGGCGGAGGACCCGCGCAACCGTCGTCGCCACGCCCGCCAGTGCGGCCACCACCAGGGTGATGGTCAGCGGCACGGCGAAGTACGTCAGCTGCGCCCACGTGACCGTGCGACCGTTCGTCAGCAACGACACCAGATCCGGGTAGGCCGCCAACAGCGCCGCCGGCAGGAGCAGCGGCACGAACCGCAACCCCACCCGCCACCTCGACGCGCCCGCGCGACGTCGTGCCCACGTCGCGGACCGCCACACGCCGAGCACACCCAACCCCGTGGCCGCCAACGCGATCAGGCCGAGCACCAACTCGAACAACTGCCGCCCGCCGCCGACGGGTCCGGGGTCGCGGCCCTGGCTCAGGGCGACCAGGCCGTTGAGGATGTCGTAGGTGTCGTCCTGCAAGGCCGCGCTGTTGGTGAGCACGGCGAACCCGTGCCCGGTGCTCGGGACGACCGCCTGCATGGCCGAGTAGGTGAACAGGTTGCCCGCGTGCACGAGCTGCTCCACGCCGTCCGGACCGGTGTCCGGGACCCACCCCATGGCGTAATCGTCCACAGTGGATCTCGTGTGCATGGTGCGGAGACCTTCAGGTGACACCAACTGCGTGCCGTGGCCCGTCTGGCTGATCAACCACCTGCCCATGTCCGCCGCCGTCGTGATCACCCCACCGCCGCCGCTGGAGTCGAGGAAACCGGGCAGTTCGGCCCGGCTCAGCCACGCGCCGAACACCGAGTTGTAGCCGTCGGCCGGCTGGAGGTCGTTCGCGGAGACGGCGCTGCGCGACATGCCCAGCGGCCCGAACACGTGCTCTTTCAGGTAGTCGCTGAACGTCTGGCCGCTCGCCACTTCGACGAGTCGTGCGGCGAGGTCGTAGTTGACGTTGCAGTACTCGTAGTGCGTGCCCGGGTCGGCGGCCAGGGAGTCGGAGGCGAGCTTGGCGGTGTAGTCGACCAGGGAGGTCGCGGTCTCCAGGGCGGTCACGTCGATCGTGGTGTCGGAGAAGCCCGAGGTCTGGTTCAGCAGGTGGCGGACCGTCACGTCGGCGAACCGGGGGTCGGCCATGGTGAAGCCGGGCAGCTGGGAGGCCACCGACCCGTCCAGCGCGATGCGCCCGTCCTCCACCAGGGTCATGACGGCCATCGCGGTGAACGACTTGCTGACCGAGGCGATCCGCATCGGCGTGTCCGCCGTGACGGGTGCTCCTGCGGAGTCCTCCCCGTACCCGGCGGCGTGCACCACCCGGTCGCCCTGCGTCACGACCACCGACACACCCGGCAGACCGGTGTCGTGCATGACTTCGGCCATGAAGTCGTCGATGGAGGCTTGGGCTTGGGCAGTCGGGGACAGGAGCGTCGCGGCGAGGGCCGCGACCCCGATCAACGTGGCTTTCATGGTGACGACGCTAGGAACAACACCCCTGCGCGGACATCAAACCGCGGTCCCCGACCACCCCTGACGAAAGACAGGGGTCACGGCTTGACCAGCGCCCGCGCCCGGGTTCAGCACCCGCGCGCCAGGCTCCGGCGCGACCCACGACACCAGCCGCGCACCGAACGCGGCGAAGAACGGCACCGACCGGTCGTGGTCGGCGGCCACCCGGTCGAACAGCTCCGCGCCGGGATCGGTCACCCGTCGAGGGCTGGGGCGTCGCCGCGGCGGGGGCGGCCGACTTCCTCCGGCGCCACAGGTCGGCGCGGTCCGGCCCGCCCGGCGGGTGAGGGTGTTCCCGGGCAGGTCACCCGCCGTTCACCTCGGACCGCGCGGGTGGAGCGGGAGGGTGGACGGGGCGGCTAGGGTTCGCCGCATGCCGGGTCAGGTCGAGGGCGAGCTCCTGACCGCCTTCGCGCGGTTCGCCGGGCCGGTTCGTGGGGTCGGGGTGACGCTGATCAGCGTGTTCGGCCTGCTCTCCGTGCCCACCGACGCCCTGCCGCTGGGGCTCGGGCTGTGCGGGCTGGTCTTGGTCGGGGTGGTGGCGGACTTCACGGCGCCGAAGGTCGCGTTCGTGCTGGCGGTGGTCCGCGTGGTGGCCTTGTGCGCGGCGCACGAGCAGCTCGCGGCGACGGACGCGTGGACGCTCAACGTGCTCACCACGACCGCCATCACGTTGCAGTGGGAGTGGAGCCCGAGGGTCACCGTGCCGACCACGGCCGCGCTGCTGGCCGTCTACCTGACCGCCGTGTGGTGGGACGGCTCGGTGGTGTTGAGGGTGGTGGTGGAGTGCGTGTTGGCGAGGCTGGCGCTGTCGTTGTTGCAGCGGTCGTCGCGGCGGGTGGACGAGTTGCGGACGCGGCGGGCGGCGATGGAGCGGCTCGAGGCGGTGGCCTTGGAGCGGCGCAGGCGGGAGCGGGAGTACCTGGCGCTGCTGCACGACACGGCGTCGGCGACGTTCCTGGTGGTGGCGGTGAACGGGCGGGAGACCGACCCGGCCGAGGTCGCCGGGTACGCGCGGCGGGACCTGGACCTGCTCACCGGGTCGTCCGGTGAGCCGCGGGACAGCGCGGTGGACGTCGGCTCGTCGTTGCGGGCGGTGGTGGAGCGCAGCCCGCTCGAGGTGGACGCGCGGTGGGAGAGCGTGCTCCTGCCGGCCTCGGTGGCGTTGGCGCTGGTGCGGGCGGTGCGGGAGGCGTTGACGAACGTGGAGCGGCACGCGGGCACGGGGGCGGCGCGGTTGCGGGTGCGGGCGGTTGGGCGTGGTGTCGAGGTGGAGGTGACGGACGCCGGGCCCGGGTTCGACGTCGGCGCGGTCTCGGACCACCGGCGGGGGCTGCGCGGGTCGGTGGTCGAGCGGATGGCGGCGGTCGGCGGTCGGGCCGAGGTGACGTCGCGGCCCGGGCGGACGACGGTGCGGTTGGAGTGGACCGGTGACTGAGCCCGCGACCCACGGAACGCACGCGACCCACGGAACGCACGCGAGCGGCACCCGGCGGCGCACCCCGTCGTGGACCGGCCCGTTGATCTCGTGGCGCGACGACGCGAACGACCACACCTCCGACGACGGCCGCGAGGCCCGGCGGCACGTGTTCGCCGGCGTGCGGCTGATCCTGCTCGGCGTCACGGCCGTCCTCCAGGTGAGCCTCGGCTTCGGTACCCTGCTCACCCACCCCCACCACCCGGCCGAGCGGTACTCGTTCGCCACGGCCGTCCTGGTGACGCTGGCGTGCGCGGTCTGGGTCGTGCGGCGCAAGCCCCTGCCGACGCCGGTGGTCGTGGGCGGTGTGGTGGCGATGCTGGGGGCGTCCGCCGTGGCCACCGCGGTGCTGCCGCCGGACGCGCACTTCGGCCCGGCGCACTGGCTGTGGGGCCAGGTCGGGTGGTCCCTGCTGCTGTTGCTGCTGGACCGCGTCCCCGCGCTGGTCGGCGCGCTGGCCGCGCACGTGGTGCTCGGAGTCGCGCAGTGGTTGCTCGCGGGCACGCCGGACCGGGCCGAGATCGGCAACGCGGGCGTGGTGGTGCTCAGCGTGACCAGCCTCCAGCTCGGCGCGCTGGTCATGACGCGGTTCATGCTGCGCAGCGCGGCGCAGGCCGTCGAGGTCGCCGCCGAGCGGGAGCGCGCCGCGACCCGGGCCGCGTTGGCCGAGCAGTGGGACCAGGACCTGCGCGCCGGGTTCGCCGGGCAGCTCGGCGCGACCCTGCCGCTGCTCGCGGACCTCGCCGACGGCGTGCTGGACCCGCGTGCCGACGACACCAGGCAGCGGTGCGCGCTCGCGGCCACGCAGCTGCGGCGGCTGTTCGCGGAGAACGACGACGTGCCCGACCCGCTGGTGCACGAGGTGACGGCGTGCGTGCACATCGCGGAACGGCGCGGGCTGGCGGTGTCGCTGGCGGTCAGCGGCGCGCCGGTGCCGGTGCCGACCGACGTGCGGCGGGAGCTGACCGGGCCGCTGGCGGAGGCGTTGTCGGCGGCGCGGGAACGGGCGCGGGTGAGCCTGCTGCGCACCGGGAGCGAGGTGCGGGTGGCGGTGGTCGCCGACGCGGGCGTCGGGGTGGGAACCGCCGGGGGCCGGGTCGAGGTCGAATGCGGCACGTACGGTCGTCACACGCGGATGGAGGCCCGATGGCGGACGAGCTGAGCGCGGTGGTGGTGGACGACCACCCGGCGGTGCGCGCGGGTGTCGCCTACTGGCTGTCCTCCGGCACGCCGCCGATCCGGGTGGTGGCCGGCGGTGAGGACGTGCGCTCGGCGTGGTTGGGCGAGGGGGCGGCGGCCGACGTGGTGATCCTGGACCTGCACCTGGGCGGGCCGACGCCGGTGCTGGGCGACTTGCGGCGGCTGGTCGAGGCGGGCCGGCGGGTGGTCGTGTACTCGATGCGCGCCGACGACGACATCGCGTTGCAGTGCCTGGAGTTGGGCGCGTTGTGCTACCTGACCAAGGCGGAGGGCGCGGAGCACCTGGTGCAGGCGACGCGTGCGGCGGCGGAGGGCAGGCCGTACACGCCGCCGTCGTTGGCGGGCGCGTTGGCGGGTGACCGGTCCGACCACCGGCCCGCGTTGTCGGCGCGGGAGGTCGAGGTGCTGGTCGAGTGGTTCCAGTCGGAGTCGAAGGAGTTCGTGGCGCAGCGGCTGGGCATCTCGTTGAGCACGGTGAACTCGCACCTGGAGCGGATCCGGGTGAAGTACGCGCTGATCGGGCGGGAGGCGCCGACGAAGGCGGCGCTGGTGGCGCGGGCGATCCAGGACGGGTTGATCGGGGTGGACGACCTGTAGCGGCCGAACCGGTGACGGCCGGTGGCCGTGCGATCACGGTACGGTGGGGGCACACCGCCTCCTTCACATCGCTGTGATCACCGGAGGTAGCCAGCCCATGAGATCTTCCCTACGCGTCGGCCGCGTGCTGACGGCGGTCGCGTGCGCCGCCGGGCTCGTGGTCGTCACCCCGGCCGGGGCGAGCACGTCGCCGCACTGGTCGCCACGCCTGGACAACCCGTACGTCGGCGCCCGTCCCTACGTCAACCCCGAGTGGTCCGCGCGGGCCGCCGCCGAGCCGGGCGGCGCGGCCGTCGCCGGGCAGCCGACCGGCGTGTGGCTCGACCGGATCGCGTCCGTCACGGGCGCGAACGGGAGGATGGGCCTGCGCGCCCACCTGGACGAAGCCGTGCGGCGGGGCGCGAACCTGGTGCAGCTCGCCCTGTGGAACCTGCCCGGACGCGACTGCGGGTGGCTGTCCACCAACGGGGAGCTGGGGTTCGGCGAGCTGCCGCGCTACAAGCAGGAGTTCGTCGACCCGATCGCCGCGATCCTGGCCGATCCGCGGTACGCGCGGTTGCGGATCGTGGCGGTGGTGGAGCCGAACTCCCTGCCGTTCCTGGTCACGCACGTGCTGCCGCGGGCCGACGCCACGACGAGCTGCGAGCAGGTGAAGGCGGCCGGGTCGTACACCGAGGGCATCGGGTACGCGCTGGCGAAGCTGGGCGCGATCCCGAACGTCTACAGCTACCTCGACATCGCCCACCACGGCGGGATCGGCTGGGACGACAACCGCAAGCCGACGGTGGAGCTGCTGGCGAAGGCGGCGCGCTCCGGCGGCAGCAGGCTCTCCTACGTCCACGGTTTCATCGCGAACACCCGCAACTACTCGGTGCTGCGGGAGGAGTTCATCGTCAAGACGGTGATCAACGGGCAGCACATCCAGCAGAGCAGGTGGGTGGACTGGAACCCGTTCCTGGACGAGCTGTCGTTCGCGGACGCGTTCCGGGCGGAGGCGGTCGCGGCGGGCTTCGACCCGCGGGTGGGGGTGCTGGTCGACACCTCGCGCAACGGGTGGGGCGGCCCGAACCGGCCGACCGCGCCCGGGTACGAGACGTCCGTGGACGCCTACGTCGACAGCAGCCGGCTCGACCGCCGGGCGCGGATCTACAACTGGTGCAACCAGACCGGCGCGGGCCTGGGCGAGCGGCCGGTGGCGGCGCCGCGGCCGAACGTCGACGCGTACGTGTGGATGAAGCCGCCGGGCGAGTCGGACGGTGCGAGCTTCCCGCTGCCGATCGGGGACGAGAACTTCAACCGGATGTGCGACCCGGATTACGACGGCCGGCCGACCTCGACGTACGACCCGACCGGGGCGTGGCGGGACGCGCCGCCGGCCGGGCAGTGGCACTCGGCGCAGTTCCAGGAGCTGGTGCGCAACGCGCACCCGCCGGTGGCGTGATTCGGTTTCTTGCGGATAATCCGCTGGTGTCACGGTAGCTAGACTGGGGCCATGCCCGCCATGGCCCCAGCCCGCACCGAGTCCGACCTGTCGTTCCTCCTGGACCACGCGGGCCACGTGCTGCGCACCCGCATGGCGGCGGCGCTCGCCGAGATCGGCCTGACCGCGCGCATGCACTGCGTGCTGGTCCACGCCTTGGCGGAGGAGCGCACGCAGATCCAGTTGGCCGAGCTCGGCGACATGGACAAGACCACGATGGTGGTGACCGTCGACGCGCTGGAGAAGGCGGGTCTCGCCGAGCGGCGGCCGTCCGGCACCGACCGGCGGGCTCGGATCATCGCGGTCACCGAGAAGGGCGCGGAGCTGGCCCGTCGGAGCCAGGAGATCGTGGACGGGGTGCACCGGGCGGCCTTGCAGTCGCTGCCGGACCGGGATCGCGAAGCCCTGCTGCACGCGTTGAACCTGCTGGTCACCGGGCACTTGGCCACCCCGATCGCGGCACCGCAGACGGCCCGGCGCGCCCGGGAGAGGACGCGTTAAGTCCGAGAGAGATTGTCTGCAACAAAACTATCCGCTACGGTTCCTCCTGTCCGCCCCGGAACAGGAGAGACCGATGTCGTCCTCGCTCGACACCCCGCTCGACACACCCCGCGCGAACCGCTGGTCCGCGCTGGTCGTGCTGTCCGCCGCGATGCTCATGACCATCCTCGACGGCAGCATCGTCACGGTGGCCATGCCCGCCATCCAGGCCGACCTCGGCTTCACCGCCGCCGGGCTGAGCTGGACCGTGAACGCCTACCTGATCGCGTTCGGCGGCCTGCTGCTGCTCGCGGGGCGGCTCGGCGACCTGATCGGCCGCAAGACGATGTTCCTGGCCGGGAACGCCGTGTTCACCGGCGCGTCGCTGCTGGCGGGCGTGGCCGGCACGCCGGGGCTGCTCATCGCGGCCCGGTTCCTCCAGGGCGCGGGCAGCGCGATGGCGTCGGCCGTGGTGCTCGGCATCCTGGTCACGCTGTTCACCGACCCCGCCGAGCGCGCCAAGGCGATCGGCGTGTTCAGCTTCACCGGCGCGGCGGGCGCGTCCCTCGGGCAGGTGCTCGGCGGCGTGCTGACCGACGCGCTGAGCTGGCACTGGATCTTCTTCATCAACCTGCCGATCGGCGTCGCGACCGTGCTGCTGGCGCTGCGCGTGCTGCCGGCCGACCGCGGCGCGGGCCTGTCCGCCGGGGCCGACGTGCTCGGGGCGGGGCTGGTGACCAGCGGGCTCATGCTCGGCATCTACACGGTGGTCGAGGTCGAGCAGCACGGCTGGACGGGGGCGCACACGCTGGGACTGGGCGCGCTGTCGGTCGCGTTGCTGGCCGCGTTCACCGTGCGGCAGGCGCGGGCGCGCACGCCGTTGATGCCGTTGCGGGTCCTGCGGTCGCGCAACGTGACCGGCGCGAACCTGGTGCAGGTGCTCACGCTGTCGGCGATGTTCGCGTTCCAGATCATCGTGGCGCTGTTCATGCAGAAGGTGCTGGCCTACAGCGCGCTCGCCACCGGCTTGGCGATGCTGCCGGCGGCGGTCGCGATCGGCGGGGTGTCGCTGTTCGCGTCGGCCCGGTTGAACACGCGGTTCGGTGAGCGGGCCGTGCTGCTGGCCGGGTTGGCGCTGCTGGCGGGCGCGATGGTGAAGCTGAGCGTGGTCCCGGTGGACGCCGATTACGCCACCGACCTGCTGCCCGTCATGCTGCTGATCGCGGGCGGCGGGCTGGTGCTGCCCGCGCTGGCGTCGCTGGGCATGTCCGACGCGAAGCCGGACGACGCGGGCCTGGTGTCGGGGCTGTTCAACACCACCCAGCAGGTCGGCATGGCCGTGGGCGTGGCCGTGCTGTCGACGTTGGCCGCCTCCCGGACCGAGGACGAGCTGGCCGCGGGCGTCGCCGAGCCGGCCGCCCTGACCGCCGGGTACCACGTGGCGTTCACCGTCGCCGCGTCGCTGCTCGTCGCCGCGTTCGCGGTCACGCTGGTCGTGCTGCGCAAGCGTTCCGCCTGACCACCGCACATCGGAGGAGATCACCATGACCGCCAACGCCGGCCCCGCGCCCCGCACCCTGACCGACGCCGAACTGGTGGGCCTGATCGGCAAGCAGCGGTTCGGCGTGCTCGCCACGGTGAAGCGCAGCGGCCACCCGCACCTGTCGACCGTGCTGTACCAGTGGGACGCGGAGGAACGGGTGATCCGCGTGTCCACCACGGCGGATCGGCTGAAGGCCCGCCAGATCCGGGCCGACCCGCGGGTCGCGCTGCACGTCAGCGGGCCGGACGTGTGGTCGTTCGCCGCGGTGGAGGGTGACGCGGAGCTGGTGGAGGTGTCGGACGGCGACGAACCGGACCGCCGGTTGACCATCACGTTCCCGGCGGCCCGCCTCTACGGCACGGCGCTGGACATCCCGAAGGCGGACGGCTGATCGAGGCGGGGGCGTGTGAGGAGAGGCACGCGCCGGCGGTGGGGGCGGGTGGGGCCCGGCCGGTAAAATCGTTTCGGTAGCTAAGCAACCTACGTCGCGGTCACTGTCGACTCGGGACAGTGGACGGGAGCGACGGATGACGGCGACGGTCGGGACCACCGCGGCACGGCGCGGCAAGGGCGGCGGGGCGGCGATGGCGGCCCTGGCGCTCGGCGGGTTCGGCATCGGGACGACCGAGTTCGCCACCATGGGCCTGCTGCCGCAGATGGCGGCCACGTTCGACATCTCCATCCCCACCGCGGGCCACGCGATCAGCCTCTACGCGCTCGGCGTGGTGGTCGGCGCGCCGCTCATCGCCGGGCTCGCCGCGAAGCTGCCGCGCAAGGGCCTGCTCATCGGCCTCACCCTGGCCCTCGCGCTGGGCAACGGGCTGTCCGCCCTCGCGCCGAACACCGCCCTGCTGATGACCGCCCGGTTCGTGGCCGGGCTGCCGCACGGCGCGTACTTCGGCATCGCGGCCGTCGTGGCGACCACGCTGGTGGCGCCGGAGCGCCGGGGCACGGCGGTCGCCCGGATCATGGTCGGCCTGACCGTGGCCAACCTGGTCGGCGTGCCCGTCGCCACCGCCGCCGGGCAGCAGATCGGGTGGCGGGTCGCCTATCTCGCGGTCACGGTGATCGCGCTGGTCACGGCGCTGGCGGTGGCCCGGTGGCTGCCGCGCGTGCCCGCGCCCCGGGACGCGAGCGTGGCGGCCGAGCTGAGCGCGTTCCGCCGGCCGCAGGTGTGGTTCGCGCTGCTCACCGGCATGATCGGGTTCGGCGGCATGTTCGCCGTCTACTCCTACATCTCCCCCATCACCACCGAGGTCACCGCGCTGTCGGCGTCGGCCGTGCCGTGGGTGCTGGCGGTGTTCGGGCTCGGCATGACGCTGGGCGCCACGGTCGGCGGCCGGTTCGTGGACCGCTCGGTCATGGGCACGGTGTTCGGCGCGCTGATCGCGGTGACGGTCGTGCTCGTGGTGTTCGCGCTGACCGCGACCTCGGCGGTGATGGCGTTCGGCACGGTGTTCCTGATCGGCCTGGTGTCGCAGGTGCTGGCCTCGGCGTTGCAGGTGCGGCTGATGGACGCCTCCCCCGACGCGCCGTCGCTGGCCTCCTCGTCCAACCACTCCGCGTTGAACATCGCCAACGGCGCGGGCGCGTGGCTCGGCGGCCTGGCGATCGGCGCGGGCTGGGGCTACACGTCCACCGCCTGGGTCGGCGTGGCGCTGAGCCTCGCCGGGCTGGCGGTGGCCGCCCTGTCGGTGCTGGTCGACCGCCGCCGCGTGCCCGCCTGAGCCTCAGAGCCGCGGAGCACCACTTCGGGTCCTAGGCGCGGTCCAGCACCTCCCGCAACCGGACGGCGAAGCGGGCCGGGTCCTCGACGAACCCGATGTGACCACCGGGGAACCGGGTCGGCTCGATCCCCAGCCCCTCGGCCAGCGCGAGGGACGTGCGCTCGCACAGCTCGCCGCCCGAGTCCTCGCCGATGCCGACCACGATCCGGCTCGACGCCGACCGCAACGCGTCCAGGTCGGGCACCCACTCCACGGTCGGCCGCAGCATGTGCTCGTACTGGAACCGCTCGTCGGCCAGGTCCTGCGGGTCGCGCTCGCCGCCGAACATGTGCTGGACGACCTCGTCCGGCATGTGGATGTTGGCGATGGCCATGAACTGCCGCCACGCGCCCAGCGCGTCACCGGACCGGTGGGTGGCGATCATCTCGTCGGTCCGCCGCAGCAGGTCCTCGCGGTCGGGCACGAGCTGGTTCAGCGGCGGCTCGTGCGCGATCGCGGTGTGCGCCAGCTCCGGGTGCGCCTGGGCCAGCGCCAGCACGCTGACCGCGCCGCCGCTGGACCCCAGCACGGCCGCCGGGCCCGCGTCCACGTGCCGGATGAGCCGGGCCAGGTCGTCGGCGCGCAGCTCCGGCGTCGCGTCCCGGTCCGGGTCGTCCACCTCGCTGCGGCGGATGCCGCGCGGGTCGGTGGTCAGCACGGTGTGGTCGGTGGCGAGCAGGTCGGCCAGCGGCTCGAACGACCTGGCGTCCATCGGCGCGGCGACCAGCACGACCAGCGGGCCCCGGCCGCGCAGCTCGTAGTGCAGCAGCGCGTCGGGCACCCGCAGGGTGTCGGTGGTGGCGGTGTCGGTCATCGCGGATCCTCCTGGAACTGTTCCGAAGTGCTCGTTCGCCGGTAGTGACTCTGCGCGTGAGGCAGAATCGTCGCTCGTGGGCGAAGTTTTTTCCGCGGAGTCCGTTGAGGACGCCGACCTGGCACGGGCGCGCGAGGGCGACGGCGAGGCGTTCAGCCGCCTGGTCGAACCGCTGCGCCGGGAACTGCACGCCCACTGCTACCGCATGCTCGGCTCCACCCACGACGCCGACGACGCGCTCCAGGACGCCCTGCTGCGGGCGTGGCGCGGGCTGGGCGGCTTCGCGGGGCGCGGCTCGCTGCGGTCCTGGCTGTACGCGGTGGCCACCCGCACGTGCCTGGACGCGGTGGCGAGCCGGGGACGGCGGGCGCTGCCGGTCGACCTGGGGCCCGCCAGCACGCGGACGGTGGTCGACGACGCGCCCCTGACGGACGTGGCGTGGCTCGGGCCGTACCCGGACGCCGGCCTGGTCGACGGCGGTGGCGGGCCGGCCGGGCGTTACGCGCAGCGGGAGGCCGTCGAGCTGGCGTTCGTGGCCGCGGTGCAGCACCTGCCCGGCAACCAGCGGGCGGCGTTGCTGCTGTTCGAGGTGCTGGGGTTCTCGGCGGCCGAGATCGCCGCCATGATGGACACCTCCACCACGTCGGTGAACTCGGCGCTGGCCCGCGCCCGGCGGGTCGTCGCCGAGAAGGCGCCCGACCGCACCCAGCAGCAGGCGCTGCGGTTGATCGACGACGCCCGCCTGCGGCAGGTCGTGGCCGGCTACGCCACCGCGCTGGAACGCGGCGACGCCGACGCCCTGGTGGCGCTGCTCACCGAGGACGTGACGTGGTCGATGCCGCCGCTGCCGCACTGGTACCGCGGCATCGAGGCGGTCACCGACTTCGCCGTGCGCGTGCCGCTGACGTCGTGCCCGCCGTGGCGGCACCTCGCCACGAGCGCCAACGCGCAGCCCGCCGTGGCCGGCTACCTGTGGGACGACGGCGCGGGCGCGCACCTGGCGTGGTCGATCGACGTGCTGACGGTGCGCGACGGGCGGATCAGCGCGATCACGTCCTTCGTGGACGCCGCCCACTTCCCCGCGTTCGGGCTGCCCGCCTCGCTGCCCTGACCGGCACGAGCCGGCGACACCCGCTGAGTCAGTGACGCTCGTCGGGTCGGGGACGCTCACCAGCCGGCGACGCGCACCACCTCGTGCGCGATGTCCTCGACGGACCTGCCGTCCGTGGCGATGCGCACGGTCCCCGGCGGGGCCTCGGCGTCCAGCCGGCGGGCCATCGCGAGGCTCCGCTCGATGTGCGGCGCGAGCTGCGAGCCGATCTCGCGGCGGGCGAGGCGTGCGCGGGTGGTCGCCTCCGACGCCGTGAGCAGCACGAGCGTCGAGCGCACCGGACCCTCCCCCAGCGCCCGGCGGATCATCGGCTCCTCCAGCACGCTGACCGTGTTGGTGTAGACGAGCCGGTGCCGGCCCAGCGCGGCGTAGTTCGCCCACAGCGCGGCCAGGTTGCGCTCGGTGATGCCCGTGCGGTGCGGGTCGTCGGCGGGCGCCGGGTGGATCTGGTCCAGGTTGTCGCCCTCCACCAGGCAGTGGGCCGTCCCCCGCGCCTGGAGCACGTGGGACACCTCCCAGCCCACGCTCGACTTGCCCACCCCGGCACCGCCGCCGAGCACCACCAGCTCTCGCGTGATCACCCGCCGCAGCGTGCCAGGGAGGTCGGCCGATCGTCTGCCCGTTTTCCCGCCATGTGGCACCATCGGCCACGTGACCAGCAGACCTGCGCAGGCGCACCGCCTGGGCGACCTCGCCCGGTTGCGCCGCGTCCGCGACCGGATCGACCGCGAGTACGCGCAACCGCTGGACGTGGAAGCGCTCGCCCGCGGCGTGAACATGTCGGCCGGGCACCTCAGCCGCCAGTTCCGGCTCGCCTACGGCGAGTCGCCGTACTCCTACCTGATGACGCGGCGCATCGAGCGCGCGATGGCGCTGCTGCGCCGCGGCGACCTCAGCGTCACGGAGGTCTGCTTCGAGGTCGGCTGCTCGTCGCTGGGCACCTTCAGCACCCGCTTCACCGAGCTGGTCGGCGTGCCGCCCAGCGTCTACCGGCAGGACCCGTCGGTCGCGACCGCGGGCATGCCGGCGTGCGTGGCCAAGCAGGTCACCAGACCGGTCAGGAATCGAGAAGCGCCCCCCGCCGGGCCGCACCTAGCGTGATCGCCATGGACATCACCATTCACCAGACCTTCCTCCCGCAGGACGACCCGGAGGCCGCGCTGGCCTTCTACCGCGACACCCTCGGCTTCGAGGTGCGCAACGACGTCGGCTACGAGGGCATGCGGTGGATCACGGTCGGTCCGGCCGGCCAGCCCGACACCTCCGTCGTGCTGCACCCGCCCGCCGCCGACCCCGGCGTCACCGAGGAGGAGCGCCGCACCATCACCGAGATGATGGCCAAGGGCACCTACGCCGCCATCAACCTCGGCGCGAAGGACCTCGACACCACGTTCGACAAGGTGCAGGCCGCGGGCGCGGACGTCGTGCAGGAACCGACCGAGCACCCCTACGGCGTGCGCGACTGCGCGTTCCGCGACCCGGCCGGCAACCTGGTCCGCATCCAGCAGCTGCGCTGACCCGTCCACACCGGACGGCGCCGCCCCGCTCCGACGCCCGAACGAGCGGGGCGGCCCCACCACCACTACCGCCACCACCGAGAGCGCGCGCCGCACCAGCAGATGGAGACACGATAAGCATGGCCACGAGGAAGAACGCGCCGTCGCCCGAGCCGCACCTCGCCGACAGCCACGACCTCATCCGCGTGCAGGGCGCGCGCGTGAACAACCTCAAGGACGTCAGCGTCGAGATCCCGAAGCGCCGGCTGACCGTGTTCACCGGTGTCTCCGGCTCGGGCAAGAGCTCGCTGGTGTTCGGCACGATCGCGGCCGAGTCGCAGCGGATGATCAACGAGACCTACAGCGCGTTCGTGCAGGGCTTCATGCCGACCCTGGCGCGCCCCGAGGTCGACGTGCTCGAAGGGCTGACCACGGCGATCATCGTCGACCAGGAGCGGCTGGGCGCGAACCCCCGCTCCACCGTCGGCACCGTGACCGACACCAACGCGATGCTGCGCATCCTGTTCAGCCGGTTGGGCAGCCCGCACATCGGCCCGCCCAACGCGTACTCGTTCAACGTGCCGTCGGTGAAGGCCAGCGGCGCGATCACGGTCGAGCGCGGCGGCAAGACCAAGGCCGAGAAGGCGACGTTCACCCGGCTCGGCGGCATGTGCCCGCGCTGCGAGGGCATGGGCTCGGTCAACGACATCGACCTCACCGCGCTGTACGACGACGGCAAGTCGCTCAACGAGGGCGCGCTCACCATCCCCGGCTACAGCATGGACGGCTGGTTCGGCCGCATCTTCCGCGGCTGCGGCTTCTTCGACCCCGACAAGCCGATCCGCAAGTACACCAAGCGCGAGCTGCACGACCTGCTGCACAAGGAGCCCACGAAGATCAAGGTCGAGGGCATCAACCTGACCTACTCGGGACTGATCCCGTCGATCCAGAAGTCCTACCTGTCCAAGGACGTCGACTCGCTCCAGCCCCACATCCGCGCGTTCGTGGAACGGGCGGTGACGTTCACTACCTGCCCCGACTGCGGCGGCACCCGGCTGGCCAAGGAAGCCCTGTCGTCCAAGATCAAGGGCCGCAACATCGCGGACGTCTGCGCGATGCAGATCAGCGACCTCGCCGAGTGGGTGCGCGAGCTCGACGAGCCGTCGGTCGCGCCGCTGCTGGCGAACCTGGGGCGGACGCTCGACTCGTTCGTGGACATCGGCCTGGGCTACCTCTCGCTCGACCGGCCGTCGGGCACGCTGTCCGGCGGTGAGGCGCAGCGCACCAAGCTGATCCGCCACCTCGGCTCGTCGCTCACCGACGTCACGTACGTGTTCGACGAACCCACCATCGGCCTGCACCCGCACGACATCGACCGGATGAACGCCCTGCTGCTCCAGCTGCGGGACAAGGGGAACACCGTGCTGGTGGTCGAGCACAAGCCCGAGGTGATCGCGATCGCCGACCACGTCGTGGACCTCGGCCCGAAGGCCGGCACGGGCGGTGGTGAGGTCGTGTTCGAGGGCACCGTCGACGAGCTGCGCGCCGCCGACACCCTCACCGGGCGGCACCTGGACGACCGGGCGAAGCTCAAGCCGTCGGTGCGCACGGCGTCGGGCACGCTGGAGGTGCGCGGCGCGAACACCCACAACCTGCGCGACGTCGACGTGGACATCCCGCTCGGCGTGCTGTGCGCCGTCACCGGTGTCGCGGGCTCCGGCAAGAGCTCGCTGATCCACGGTTCGGTCGCCGGCCGCGACGGCGTGGTGGTCATCGACCAGGGCGCGATCCGCGGCTCGCGGCGCAGCAACCCGGCGACGTACACCGGCCTGCTCGACCCGATCCGCAAGGCGTTCGCCAAGGCCAACGGCGTGAAGCCCGCGCTGTTCAGCTCCAACTCCGAGGGCGCCTGCCCGACGTGCAACGGCGCCGGCGTCATCTACACGGAGCTGGGCGTGATGGCGACCGTCGAGTCCACTTGCGAGGACTGCGAGGGCAAGCGCTTCCAGGCGGCTGTGCTGGAGTACACGCTGGGCGGCAAGGACATCGCCGAGGTGCTCGCCATGTCCGTGGTGGAGGCGGAGGCTTTCTTCGCCGAGGGCGAGGCCCGCACACCCGCCGCCCACAAGGTCCTCGACCGGTTGGCCGACGTCGGGCTGGGGTACCTGACCCTCGGGCAGCCGCTGACCACGTTGTCGGGTGGCGAGCGGCAGCGGTTGAAGCTGGCCACCCGGATGGCCGAGCAGGGCGGGGTCTACATCCTGGACGAGCCGACCACGGGGTTGCACCTGGCCGATGTCGAGCAGCTGCTGGGACTGCTCGACCGGTTGGTCGACGCGGGCAAGTCGGTCATCGTGATCGAGCACCACCAGGCCGTCATGGCGCACGCGGACTGGATCATCGACCTCGGGCCCGGGGCCGGTCATGACGGTGGCCGGGTCGTGTTCGAGGGGACGCCTGCCGAGCTCGTCGCCAAGCGGGCCACGCTGACCGGTGAGCATCTGGCGGCGTACGTCGGAGAGTGATGCCGGGTTGGCTGGGCGCGGCGGGCGAGCTTGGGGAGAAGCAGAAGATTACCAGCGTCCTAGCCGGACGGGCAGATCAGCAGGATGACCCCAACTGCCCCTGCAATCTCCTGTTTCGTTGGTCAGGTCGGTGCTGGTGCCCGCCGCGGTCGCGGTGGTGGGGCCTGCCCGGGTGGGCGGCACGGCTGCTGCGCGTGCCGCCCACCCAGCGGCTCATGGGCGGGGGCTGAGGCGCACCGCGGTCCACGACACGGGAGGCAGGACGACGTGCAGTTCGCCGTCCGCGACGGTTGCCTCCTGGGGCTTGGGCACGACCCGGTCCGGGTCGGCCTCGGTGTTCGTCGCCGAGCCGTCCGGGTCGTGCACCAGCCACGCCTCGGCCACTTCGACGTCGCCGAACGCGCTCAGGCCCACTCGCAGGTCGACCGGTTCCGACCGGTGCCGGTTGACCACGAACACCACCGTGTCGCCGGACTCCTCGTCGTGCGTGGCGACCGCGTCCACCACCGGGACGGCGCCGAAGCGCTGGGTCTCGTAGGTCGGCGAGGACGTCTCCACGCGCAGCACCCGGCCCCGCGCCAACCGCGACGTCAGTGCGAACGGGTGGAAGATGGTCTGCCGCCACGCCGCGCCGCCCGGCTCGCTGCGGATCGGCGCGATGACGTTCACCAGCTGCGCCTGGCACGCCACCGCGACCCGGTCGCTGTGGCGCAGCAACGAGATCAGCAGGTTGCCGACCACCACGGCGTCGGTCACGTCGTACTGGTCCTCGATGACCCGCGGCGCGATCTCCCACTCGGTGCGCGGCTCCGCCTGGAACCGCTTCATGTACCAGACGTTCCACTCGTCGAACGACAGGTTGATCTTCTTGCTGCTCTTCAGCTTCGCGCCGACCGCGTCCGCGGTGGCCACCACGCTGTCGATGAAGTGGTCCATGTCCGTGGCGGAGGCGAGGAAGCTGTCCACGTCACCGTCGATGACCTCGTAGTAGGCGTGCAGCGAGATGTGGTCCACCTCGTCGTACGCCAGCTCCAGCACGGTGGACTCCCACTCGCCGAAGGTCGGCATGGACGAGCTGGAGCTGCCGCACGCCACCAGCTCCAGGTCCGGCTCGGCCTGGCGCAGCGCGCGTGCGGTCTCGGCGGCCAGTCGGCCGTACTCGTGCGCGGTCTTGTGGCCGAGCTGCCACGGGCCGTCCAGCTCGTTGCCCAGGCACCACAGCTTCACGCCGTGCGGGTCCTCCGAGCCGTTGGCGCGGCGCAGGTCAGACAGGTGCGTGCCGCCTTCGTGGTTCATGTACTCGTGCACGTCGAGGGCTTCGGCCACACCGCGCGTGCCGAGGTTGACCGCGTACATCACCTCGACGTCGGCCTTGCGAGCCCAGCGGACGAACTCGTCGACGCCGACCTCGTTGGTCTCGATGCTGTGCCAGGCCAGCTCGCGCCGCACCGGCCGCTCGGCGACCGGGCCGACGCCGTCCTCCCAGCGGTAGCCGGAGACGAAGTTCCCGCCGGGGTAGCGGACGAGCTCGACCCCCAGTTCGCGGGTCAGCTCCAGCACGTCGCCGCGGAACCCGTCCTCGTCGGCGGTCGGGTGGCCGGGCTCGTAGATGCCGGTGTAGACGCAGCGGCCCATGTGCTCGACGAACGACCCGAAGAGCCGGCGTCGCACGGGCGCGATGACGTAGTCGGGGTTGAGGGCAAGGGAGGCGTTGAGCACGGTGCTCCTACTTCAGGGCGCCTGCCGCCGCACCGCTGCGCCAGAAGCGCTGCAGCAGGACGAAGGCGACGATGAGCGGGACGATGGCCAGCAGTGAGCCGGTCACCACGAGGTTGAACAGCATGCGGGTGCCTGCCTCCTGCTGGGCGGTGTTGAACCAGGTGGTCAGGCCCACGGTCAGCGGGTACAGGTCGGCGTCGCTGAGCATCACCAGCGGCAGGAAGTAGTTGTTCCAGGTCGCGACCAGGGTGAACAGGAAGACGGTGACGATGGCGGGCCGCATCATCGGCACCACGATCTGCCAGAAGATGCGCAGCTCCCCCGCCCGGTCGATGCGGGCGGCGTCGAGCAGCTCGACCGGCACGCTCTCGTCCACGTACACCCGGATCAGGTACGCGCCGAACGGGCTGAGCAGCGACGGCAGGATCACCGCCCACATCGTGTCGACCAGCTCCACCTCCGACAGGATCAGGTAGGTCGGCAGCACCAGCGCGGTGGCCGGCACCATGATCATGCCCAGCAGCGCCGTCTCGAACAACCGCTTGCCCAGGAACTGGAACCGCGCCAGGCCGTAGCCCGCCGCCGCCGCCAGCGCCGTCGCGCCGACCGCGCTCAGCCCCGAGTACAGCGCCGTGTTGACCAGCCACTTGCCGTAGACGCCGTCGTCCTCGCGGAACAGCAGCCCGATGTTCTCGAAGAGGTTGAACTCGGCGAACCACAGCGCCGGGCTGTCGAGCAGGTCCGGCTGGCTCTTGGTGGCCGCGATGACCACCCACAGCAGCGGCACCAGGAAGTACAGGATGCCCACGCCCATGAACAGGTGCGGGAGCCGGGACTTCACCTTCGTCCGGTGTTCGGCTCTGCCGAGGGTCATGAGCGCGCCACCCGCCTGCGGTTGTTGACGAACACGAACGCGTAGGCCACCACGAACACCAGGAACCCGAGGGCGAAGGAGACCGCCGCGGAGTAGTGGAAGTCCGAGTAGGCGAACGCCTGGTTGTACGCGTAGAGGTTCGGCGTGTACCCGGCGGAGATCTGCGGCGCGAACCGGGCCATGATCTGCGGCTCGGTGAAGAACTGCATGGTGCCGATGACGGTGAAGATCGCGGCCAGCGAGATCGCCTGCTTGATCGCGGGCACCTTGACCCGCAGCGCGACCTGCACCGGCGTGGCGCCGTCGATCACCGCGGCCTCGTACATCTCCCGCGGCACGCCCTGCAACGCCGAGTACAGGATGATCATGTTGTAGCCGGTCCACGCCCACGTCACGATGTTGCCCAGCGACACCAGCAGCAACGACACGCTGAAGAAGTCGATCGGGTCGCCGCCCACCAGCGTGGGCAGGTCGGCGAACGGGCCGAACGTGCGGCTGTAGAGGAAGCCCCACATGAGCGCGCCGACGACGGCGGGCACGGCGTAGGGCATGAACGCGATGAGCCGGAACGCCAGGGCGAACTTCGTCGTCACGGCGTCGAGCACGAGCGCCCCCGCGAGCGCGATGCCGAGCATGACGGGGATCTGCACGAGTCCGAAGAGGACGACCCGCAGCAAACCGTCCAGCAGCACCGGGTCGGTGAACGCGCGCACGTAGTTGTCCAGGCCGCTGAACCGGGTGCCCAGCGCCAGGCTCTTGCTGGACAGGCTGAGCCAGAACGCGTACCCGAGCGGCACGACCAGGAACGCGACGACGACGAGGAAGAACGGCAGGACGAACAGCATCCCGGCCACGGGACGCGCGGTGACCCGGCGCGCACGCCGCCCCGCGCGCGACTCGACCGGTGCGGCCGGCGGGTCGTCCGCCTCGGGCTCCGTGATCGGCAGGGACCGCGTCACGGTGGACCTCCTGACTGGGCGTGGACGTGGGGACGGCGGCCCGCCGGGGCGGGCCGCCGGTGGGCTACTGGCTGACTTTGAAGCCCTGCTGCTCCGCGTACGCCACCACGTTCTTCTGCGTCTCCTCCAGCACCGTGCCCCACGGCCTGCTGCCCGACATCGCCTCGGCGCTGCGGTCGTTCAGCTCGCCGAACACGAAGTCCTGGAACGGCGTGTACTGGAACTCGCCCAGCTTGTTCGACACCGGCACGAAGATCTCGTTCACCTTCTGGCCGTTGAAGAACTCGTAAGCCTTGCCGGTGAACGCCGGGTCCGCCGCGACGTCCTTCACCAGCGGGTAGAGGAACGCCTTGTTCAACCCGATGTCCCAGGCCGCCTCGGACTTGCCGAACAGCTCGCGCGCCACGGTGGTGGCCGCCTTCGGGTTCTTGGCCTGCTTGGTCACGGTGAACGTGGAGCCGCCCCAGTCGCCCTGCTCGTCGGCGCCCGCGGTCCACTGCGGCATCGGCGCGACCGCCCACTTGCCCGCGGTGTTCTTCAACGAGCCCGCGACGTAGCCGGGCGTCCAGCCGGCCGCGGCCCACGTCCAGTACTTGCCCGAGTCGAGCGCGGCGGTGGCGTCGGCGGTGAAGAACGGGTCCTTGGCCATCAGGCCCTTGTCCACCAGGTCGCCGTAGAAGTCGAACACCTTCCGGCACTCCGGCGCGGTGAGGTCGATCTTCACCTGGTCCTTGGCGGTGGCCTGCGAGTAGCCGTACGGGCGGCAGCCCGCCTGCCACATCAGGCCGTTGATCCAGCCGCCGTCGCTGCCGAAGCTCGCGATGTGCGCGTTCGGGTCGGCGGCCTTGATCTTCACGGCCGCCTCGCCGTACTCGGCCCACGTGGTCGGCACCGGGATGCCGTGCTGGTCGAACAGGTCCTTGCGGTACATGAGCGCCATCGGGCCGCCGTCGACCGGGATCGCGTAGACCTTCTCGCCGTCCGTGGCCTGCTTCCAGGCCCACTCGGCGTAGAGGTCCTTGTCCTCGTTGGCGCCGTGCTCACCCATGTCCACCAGGGCGTCGAGGATGATGAACGTCGGGATCTGCTGGAACTCCACCATCGCCACGTCCGGCGCGCCCTTGCCGGCGGTGAACGCGGTCTTGAGCTTGGCGTACTGGTCCGGTCCGGTGCCGACGTTGGTCCACTCGACCTTGATGTCGGGGTGGGAGGCGTTGAACGCCTCGACCACCCCCTTGAACTCCGGGTACCAGGCCCAGACGGACACCGTCACGGGTCCGTCGTCGCCGCCCGCGCCGCCGCACGCGGCCACGGCGAGCAGGCCGCAGGCGGCGAGCCCCCCTCGGAGTTTCGCCAACCAGGTGGTGCCGAGCATGGGTGCGCCTTTCCGTCGTGGCCTGCATCAGGGCATGCCACGACCGCGATCACGGTGCGTGAACGAGACGTACAAGGTAAGCGGCGACCCCGCGAGGCGCGATCTGGTGCCGTGAGGTCGGGTCCGGGTGTCGCACCACGGCCGGCGGGTCCCGGTGGACCGAGGAGTGTCTGCCGCCGTGGCACCGGTCTTGCTGCGCTGCAAAGCACTATGGACGGCGTTTTGCCGCGCTGCAAGACCTCATCTGAAGTTAATCCAAACGAGATTTACGGCGGTGACGACCCGCCGGCGGGTCGGGGCTTGTCGCGGCGAGGGTCGCCGTGCACACTCTTTTGCAGCGCTGTAGCGGTGGGGCCGCCGCGCCGGTCCGACGGAGGAGAACGATGCGCGACGCCACGCTGCGTGATGTAGCCGAGCTCGCGGGCGTGTCCGCGCGGACGGTCTCGAACGTGGTCAACGGCTACGCCAGGGTCACCGAGCGGACCCGCGAGAAGGTGGAGCGGGCGATCGAGGAGCTGGGCTACCGGCCCAACGTGCTGGCCCGCAACCTCGCCAACGGCCGGTCCGGGCAGATCGCGGTGGTCGTGCCCTACCTGGACACGCCGTACTTCGCCGAGCTGCTCCAGGCGATCATCCCGAGGGCGCGCGAGCGCGGCTACAACGTGCTGATCGACCAGACCGACGGGGACCCGGCGCACGAGCGGGAGCTGATCCGGCGCGGTGCGCGGGCGCTGCTGTTCGACGGCATGATCTTCAGCCCGCTCGGGCTGGCGCAGGAGGACCTGGACGACGGCGACCCGACGTTGCCGCTGGTCGTGCTCGGCGAGCGGTCGTCGAACGGCACGTTCGACCACGTCGGGATCGACGACGTGGCGGCGTCGCGGGAGGCGACCGCGCACCTGATCGGCCTGGGTCGGCGGCGGATCGCGGCGATCGGCGACCAGCCGTACCCGACCGGCGAGGCCGCGCAGCTGCGCACGCTGGGCTACCGGCAGGCGCACGCCGAGGCCGGGCTGCCGGTGGACGAGTCGTTGATCATCAGCACGCCGCGGTTCAACCGGGCCGACGGGTCGGGCGCGATGCGGCTGCTGCTCGACCGGGACGACCCGCCGGACGCCGTGTTCTGCTACAGCGACCTGGTCGCGCTCGGCGCGTTGCACGAGGTGCTGGCCCGCGGGCTGCGCGTGCCCGAGGACATCGCGCTCATCGGGTACGACGACATCGAGGACGGCCGCTACTCCAACCCGACGATCAGCACGATCTCGCCGGACAAGGTGACCATAGCGACCACGGCGGTGGAGCGGCTGCTCGCGCGCATCGGCAGCACCGAGCCGCTGCCCGGTGTCGAAGTCCGCGCCGGCCACCGCCTGATCGCCCGCCAGAGCACCCTGGGGCGCGCCGACCGCACCTGACCCGAACGGTCAACTCACCCGTCCTGAGCGTTCGACACGCGCGTCCCGAACGTAGGACTCACGCGAGAGTCGAACGCTCAGGTCCCGAGAGTCGAACGCCCAGGTACCCCGAGTTCAACGCCCGGGTCGGGCGGACGCGTGAAGAAAGCGCTTTCCCGAAGGGTTGACACCCGTCGGCGAGGGCGGGCAGCATCCTGTGTCGTTCTGTTGCTCTGCGCACTTCTCTGCTCGGTGTTGTTGGTTCACGACGCGTAGAACCGGGGTCCAGGTGGACAGACGCAGGCGTTTGCTCGCAGCGGCGGTCGCCGCGCTGCTCGTCGGGTCGGGATCGGCGATCAGCCCGGCGGCGGCGAGCGAGCCGGTGGCACACCACGTCCGCAGCGAGAACTTCGACGGGTCGTGGAAGTTCGCGCTGGCCAACACGACCGGCGACGACGAACCGGCGTACGCCGACGCCGACGAACCGGCCTTCGACGACTCGTCCTGGCGCACCCTCAACCTGCCGCACGACTGGTCGATCGAGCAGCCGATGACGCCCGCCGCCGGCAGCGGCACGGGCTGGTTCCCCGGCGGCCTCGGCTGGTACCGCAAGGCGTTCACGCTGCCCCGCGACACCGCGGGCAAGAAGGTCTCGCTGGAGTTCAACGGCGTCTACATGGACTCCGAGGTCTACCTCAACGGCACGCTCGTCACCGCCCACCCGTACGGCTACACGGGCTTCGCGGTCGACCTCGCGGCGGCCCACAGGGACGGCCGCACGCCGAACGTCGTCGCGGTCAAGGTGCGCAACAAGCTGCCGAGCAGCCGCTGGTACTCCGGCAGCGGCATCAACCGGCACGTCGACCTCGTCGTCACCGACCGGGTGCACGTCGCCCGGCACGGCACGTTCGTGACCACGCCGAACGTCGAGCACGAGGTGTCGTCGCACTACGCCACCGCCCACGTCCGCACCGACGTGGTCAACGACCGCGCCGCCGAGGACGTCGCCGTCCGGTACCGCATCAAGGACGCCGACGGGCGCATCGTGGCACGCCACCACACCCCGGTGACCGGCTCGACCGTCGAATCCGACATCCGCGTCCCGGACCCGACCCTGTGGTCCATGGCGAACCCGCACCTCTACACCCTGGAGACGGAGGTGACGGTCGCCGGCCGTCGGGTGGACGCCACCAGCACCCGGTTCGGCTTCCGCTGGGTCCGGTTCGACGCGGACGAGGGCTTCTTCGTCAACGGCGAGCACCACAAGATCCAGGGCGTCGACCTGCACCACGACCAGGGCGCGCTCGGCTCCGCGGTCAACCGCGACGCGCTGGCACGCCAGTTCAAGCTGATGAAGGGCATGGGCGTCAACGCCTTCCGCACCTCGCACAACCCGCCGTCACCCGAACAGGTCGAGCTCTGCGAAGAGCTGGGCATCGTGATGATGGTGGAGGCGTTCGACACCTGGCGACGACCCAAGCTCCCGTACGACTACGGCCGGTTCTTCGAGGCCAACAGCAGCGCGGACATCAAGGAGATGGTGCACGCGGCGAAGAACTCCCCCGCCGTCGTGCTGTGGTCGGTCGGCAACGAGATCCCGGACTTCCACTCCGTGCCGTTCGGCCCGGACACCGCCCAGCGCCTGGCCGCCGACATCCGCTCGATCGACACCAGCCGGCCGGTGGTGTTCGGCTCGGACGCCTACCGCCGCGTGCCCGCCACCGGCTCGGGCCCGGACCGGATCCTCAACGCCCTGGACGGCCTGGGGTTGAACTACAACACGGCCGGCGCGGTGGACGCGCTGCACGCCAAGTACCCGGACAAGTTCATCTTCGAGTCGGAGTCGTCGTCCTCGACGTCCACCCGCGGCGCGTACCAGGACCCGTCGCTGGTCAACACGGGCGAGAACCACACGCCCGGCCGGCGCGAGGTGTCCTCCTACGACAACAACATGGCCTCGTGGACGCTGAGCGGCGAGTACGGGTTGAAGAAGGACCGGGACCGCGAGTTCTTCCTCGGCCAGTTCCTGTGGGCGGGCATGGACTACATCGGCGAGCCGACTCCGTACGACGGGGTGTTCCCGGTGCGCACGTCCCACTTCGGCGCGATGGACACCGCGGGGTTCCCGAAGGACCTGTACTACCTGTTCAAGAGCCAGTGGACGACCGACCCGATGGTGCACCTCGTGCCGATGGACTGGACCGGCCACGAGGTGGGCGAGCCGGTGCAGGTGTGGGCGTACGCGAACGTGGACGCGGTCGAGCTGTTCCTCAACGGCGAGTCGCTGGGCGTGCGGCAGTTCGACCGCAAGAAGACGACGTACGGCAAGGAGTACCTGGAGACCACCGAGCCGACCGGTGACGACAAGAACGTCACCACCGGTCCGTTCCCGGGCAGCTACACCAGCCCCAACGGCAGCGCGGGCAAGCTGCACCTGACGTGGACCGTGCCGTTCGAGCCGGGTGAGCTGGTGGCGGTGGCCCGCCGGGACGGCCGGGAGGTCGCACGGGACACCGTGCGCACCGCGGGCGCGGCGGAGGGGGTGGAGCTGACGCCGGACCGCAGGGTCGTGACGGCCGACGGCCGGTCCCTGACCTACGTCACCGCCGACGTGGTCGACCGCAACGGCGTGGTCGTGCCCGGTGCGGCGAACCGGGTGACGTTCTCCGTCACCGGCGGCCGGCTGGTGGGCGTGGACAACGGGCGGCCGGAGAGCGTGGAGCCGTACCAGTCCAACGGGATGACCGCGTTCCGCGGCAAGGTGCTGGCGATCGTGCAGTCCGACGCGCGCGGCGGCGCCATCCGGGTCGAGGCCACCTCACCCGGCCTGAGGTCCGGTCGCACGTCCGTGCTCGCCATCCCGCGCGGGCCCCGGGGACCGGGCGGCTTGACGCCCACCCTGCAACCGGCGCCGGCCCAGGATATGTCGGTGGCGGACGCGAGCTACAGCGGCCGGGCGAGCACCGTGCCGGCCGCCATGGTGGACGGCGACCCGGCCACCCGCTGGTCGAACGCCTACGCCAAGCAGGCGACCCAGGTGCTGCCGGCCGTGTCGTCCGCGCACGCGAGCGAGTGGGTGTCGGTGGGGTGGCCGCGGGCACGCGCAGTCGACGGGGTGACGGCCTCCTTCGCCGTGGACGCCTCGCACCAGCTCCCCGCCTCGATCCGGGTCGAGCACTGGGACGGCTCGGCGTGGGCCCCGGTGGGGAACGCCCGGGTCGAGTGGGCCGACGCCACGGGCCGCGTCGCGTTCGACCCGGTGACCACGACGCGGGTCCGGCTCACCCTGACCAGCCGCGCGCCCGGCACGTCGACCGGGTTCCTCGGCATCGCCGAACTGCACGTGAACGGGGGCTCGTGATGGCGAAGGTGAACCGTCGGACTTTCCTCGGTGGCGTGGCCGCGGCCTACGCGCTCCCGTTCGGCACGGGCCAGGCCCGAGCCGCCGAACCGCCCCGGCGGACCGCCGCCCTGTCCTGGCTCGAAGGCGGCACGCCCACCACGCACGCCGGCACCACGTGGGGTGTGCCGTGGCCGCGCGGCGAGTTCCCCGGGGATCAGACGTTCTCGCTGGTCACGAGCACGGGCGAGCAGGTTCCGGTGCAGACCTGGGCCACCGGCGTCTGGCCGGACGGCTCGCTGAAGTGGAGCGCGCACGCGATCAGCGGACCGACCGCCGCCGAGGGGTACCGGCTGGAACCCGGCCCGGCGCAGCCGCCCGCGCAGGCCGTCACCGTGGAGGACGGGCCGGAGCACGTCGTCGTCCGCACCGGCGTGATCGAGGCGACCGTGCGCAAGAGCGGCGGGGACCTGGTCGAGCGGATCACCCGCGGTGGGCAGCCGGTCGTGCAACGCGGGCACCTGGTGTGCCTGCGCCAGGACCACGACGACGACGAGGACACCGGCGGCGCGAAGCGGGAGAAGTTCGTCAGCGCCGTGCGCAACGTCATCGTGGAGCAGAGCGGGCCGGTGCGGGCCGTGCTGCGGATCGACGGCGTGCACTGGGCGAAGCGGCGCGAGTGGCTGCCCTTCACCGTGCGGCTGTACTTCTTCGCGGGCGCGGACAGCATCCGGATGACGCACACGTTCGTGTGGGACGGCACCGAGAACGACCACCTGCGCGGGCTGGGCGTCCGGTTCGAGGTGCCGATGCGCGACGAGCCGCACGACCGGCACATCCGGTTCGGCGGCGAGGAGGGCGGGTTGCTGCGCGAGGCCGTGCGCGGCATCACCGGCCTGCGCCGCGACCCCGGCCCGGCGGTGCGCGCCGACCAGGTGGCGGGCCGCAAGCTGCCACCGGTGTCCACTTGGGACAGCCGGGTGAGCAGCCGGCTGCACCTGATCCCGACGTGGGGCGACTACAGCCTCAGCCAGCTCACCGCGGACGGCTTCACGATCCGCAAGCGCACCAAGCCCGGCCACACGTGGGTGGACGTGGACGCGGGACGGCGGGCGGCCGGCTTCAGCTACGTCGGCGGCGCGAGCGGCGGCCTGGCGTTCGGGCTGCGCGACTTCTGGCAGCTGCACCCCACCCAGCTCGACGTCCGCGGCGCGGCGACCGACAAGGCCGAGGTGACGGTGTGGCTGTGGTCGCCCGACGCGCGGCCGATGGACCTGCGCTTCTACCACGACGGCCTGGGCATGGACACGTTCGCGGAGCAGCTCGAGGGCCTCCAGATCACCTACGAGGACTACGAACCCGGTTTCGGCACCGCGTACGGGGTGGCGCGCACGAGCGAGCTGACGTTCTGGGCCCTCGGCTCGACGCCCGACGACGCGAGCCTGGCGGGCATGGCGCAGGCCGTGCGGACACCGCCGCTGCTGGTCGCGCCGCCGGAGCACCTGCGGGGAGCGGGCGTGTTCGGCGACTGGTCGTTGGTGGACCGCTCCACGCCGGCGCGGGCGGCGATCGAGGACCGGCTGGACTTCCTCTTCGACTACCACCGCGACCAGGTGGAGCAGCGCCGCTGGTACGGGTTCTGGAACTACGGCGACGTGATGCACACCTACGACGCGGACCGCCACCAGTGGCGGTACGACATCGGCGGGTACGCGTGGGACAACTCGGAGCTGTCGACGGACCTGTGGCTCTGGTACGCCTACCTGCGCAGCGGGCGGGCGGACGTGTTCCGGATGGCCGAGGCGATGACCCGGCACACCGGTGAGGTCGACGTCTACCACCTCGGCCGGTGGAAGGACCTCGGCACGCGGCACAACGTGCTGCACTGGGGGTGCAGCGCCAAGCAGCTGCGGATCAGCACGGCGGCGAACCGGCGCTTCTACTACTTCCTCACCGCCGACGAGCGGGTGGGCGACCTGCTGCGCGAGCTGGTGGACGCGGACCGCACGTTCGTCGCGCTCGACCCGCTGCGCAAGATCCGCACCGAGCCGTACACGCCGGACCCCAAGGCGCTGGCGGTCGGCCTCGGCACGGACTGGGGCGCGTTGGCGGCGGCGTGGCTGACCGAGTGGGAGCGCGGCGGCACCCCGGTCGCGCGGCGGAAGCTGCTGGGCACGGTCGAGGACATCGGGAGGCTGAAGAACGGGTTCGTCACCGGGGAGGCGTTGTACGACCTGGAGGCGGGCCGGTTCGCCACCGACCGGGTGCAGGTGAGCGTGTCGCACCTGTCGGCGGTGTTCGGGCTGGTGGAGATCTGCAGCGAGCTGATCTCGATCCTGGACGACCAGCCCGGCTTCGAGAAGGCGTGGTTGCAGTACTGCCGGCTGTACGGCGCGACCAGGGAGGAGCAGCAGGCCGAGGTCGGCGGCTCGTGGAACAACGGCTTCCGCCAGATGCACTCCCGGCTGACCGCGTACGCGGCGGCGCGGACCGGGGACGACGCGTTGGCGCAGCGGGCCTGGGACGAGTTCTTCGCGGGCCAGGACGGGTACGGCCCCGGGCTGCCGTGGCGCACCACCCGGGTCGAGGGCCCGAACGCCCTGCGCCCGGTGGACGAGGCGGCGTTCGTGTCCACCAACGCGTCCGCCCAGTACGGCCTGGCCGCCATCCAGAACCTGGCCCTGGTGGGCGACAAGCTGCCGCCGCAGCGCGTGGACCGGTGAACGCCCGCCTGAAGCCCGCCTGAAGGAACCTGAAGCCGACTTCAGCCGGCACCGCGCTGCGTCACGGCATAGTTGTGCCCATGCGGGTTCTGGTGGTCGAGGACGACCGGCGATTGGCCGAGCTGCTCCGCCGCGGCCTCACCGCCGAGGGGTTCGCGGTGGACGTCGAGCACGACGGCGGCGACGGGCTGCGGCGGGCCGCCGGGCGCGCCTACGACGTGGTCGTGCTCGACGTCATGCTGCCGTCCCTCAACGGGTACCGCGTGTGCGAGCGGCTGCGCGCCGCGGGGGTGTGGACGCCGATCCTCATGCTCACCGCGAAGGACGGCGAGCTGGACGAGGCCGAGGGGTTGGACACGGGCGCGGACGACTACCTGACCAAGCCGTTCTCCTACCTGGTGCTGGTGGCCCGGTTGCGCGCGCTCGTCCGCCGCGGCGGCGTGGCGCGGCCCGCCGTGCTGCGCGCGGGAGACCTCGAACTGGACCCGGCGCTGCGCGTGTGCCGCCGCCGTGGCGTGCCGATCCCGTTGACCGCCAAGGAGTTCGCCGTGCTGGAGTTCCTGGTGCGCCACCGCGACCGGGTGGTCACCAAGGTGGAGGTCATCGAAGGGGTGTGGGGTTCGGCGCAGGACCCGGACCCGAACCTGGTCGAGGTCTACGTGTCCGCCCTGCGGCGCAAGGTCGACGCGCCGTTCGGGCAGGCGAGCATCACGACCGTGCGCGGCGTGGGGTACCGCGTGCGCGGTGACGGCGAGGTGCGCGCGTGAGCGGGCGGCGCTCGTTGCGGGTCGCGGTGACGGTGGTGGCCACGGCGGTCGTCGCCGTGCCGCTGCTCGGGATCGCCGCCGTGGCCGGGGTGTTCCTGCGCGACCAGGCGATGCGGTTCGAGACCGCGCCGACCAGGATCACCGTGATCTGCCTCGCCGGCTCGCTGTCCACCGACGCAGGCGGCGCGGCGACCCGCCGGACCGCCGGCACGGTGTCGCTGGGCGAGGAGTGCGCGGGCGGGGAGCACGAGGTCGCGATCACGTCGCGGCCGATCGGGGAGCACGCCGTCCCGGGCCTGGCCGACTCCGACCGGGTCGTGTTCCTGGAGGCCCGGTACAACTCGGTCGCGCACGTGCCGGAGCTGTCGCTGTGGCCGTTCACCGATCCGCTCACCATCACCACCCGGCAGGTGCTCGACACCGGTGAGACCGGTCCGGGCCGACCCGTGGCGAGCCTCGCCGCGCCGCTGCGGGACGGTCTCGTCGCGGCTCAGGCGACGCTCAACCTCCGGGTGTCGGCCCTGGTCGGCGGAGCCCTGCTGCTCACCGCCCTGTTCGCGCTCGTGGTGTGGTCGGCCACCGGCCGGGTGCTGCGGCCGGTGGAGGCCATCCGGCGGGAGCTCGCCGACATCACCGGGCACGACCTTGCCCGCCGCGTGCCCGTGCCCGGCACGCGGCACGAGATCGCCCGGCTGGCCGGCACGGTGAACGCCACGCTGGACCGGTTGCAGGCGGCGGTGGAGGAGAACCGGCGGTTCGTCGCCGACGCCTCGCACGAGCTGCGCGGCCCGATCGCCGCGCTGCGCGCCGAGCTGGAGATCGCGCACGCCCACCCGGAGCTGACCGACTGGCGCGCCGTGGTGGACGGCGCGCTCCAGGACACCTACCGCCTGCACCACCTCGCCGGTGACCTGCTGATGCTCGCCCGGCTCGACCACGCGCCCGCCCCGGCCTCCGACGACGTGGTCGACCTGGCCGAGCTGGTGCGCGCGGAGACCGCCCGCCGCCGCGGCGACCACGCGCTGACCGTCGACGTCGACGGCGTCGTGCCGGTGCGCGGCAGCCGCGCGCTGCTGGCCAGGCTCCTCGGCAACCTGCTGGACAACGCCGAGCGCCACGCCACCGGCCGGGTGAGCGTCCGGCTGGCCGCGCACGGCGGTGTCGCGTGGCTGGACGTCGTGGACGACGGGCCGGGCATCCCGCCGGAGGACCGCGAACGCGTCTTCGAGCGCTTCACGCGCCTGGACGACGCCCGCACCAGGGACATCGGCGGCACCGGCCTCGGCCTGCCCATCGCTCGGCGGATCGCCGAACTGCACCACGGTGAGCTCGTCGTGTCCGACGCGCCGGAGCACGACGGCGCCCGCCTGACCGCGACGCTGCCCGTCCTGACGGGCTGACGGGCTGACGACACGGCCTGGACGCGTCTAGGTCTGCTTCGGCCTGGGCAGCAGCAGGTGCACGGCGAAACCCGCGAGGGTCGTCAGCACCGCCTGGTAGAGGATCGACAGCCGCGGGTCGCTCCCGACCGTGAACACCGCGTCCAGCCCGGTGGTCGCCACGCCGGCGAGGGTGAGCAGGCCGGTCACGTGCCAGCCGAAGAACCCGGCCGACCAGGCGACCAGGGGCCAGCGGTTGCGGTCGGGCCGGCGCAGCACCAGGTAGGTGGAGAACGCGGCGGCGGCGTTGAAGAGCACGCCGACGACCCGCATCTCGGCCGGGTCGCCGGACAGCAGCGTGGCGAGCGCCTGCGCGACCACGAGCGCGATCACCGACCAGCACCCGGTCCGAATCTTGTCCACGGGGCGGATGCTAGCGCCGAGCCCCCGGGTCGGGCCGATCGCCGCCGGAGAGACGAGGAGCACAGTTGCGCAATTTCGCAATTTCTCATCTCTAGAGTCACACGGGTCCGTCCCGTGTGAGGAGTGCCGTGCCCGTTCCCCTTTACCAGGCCAAGGCCGAGTTCTTCCGGATGCTGGGCCACCCGGTGCGGATCCGGGTGCTGGAGCTGGTGCAGGACGGTCCGCTGCCGGTGCGCGACCTGCTGGCGCAGATCGAGGTCGAGGCGCCGAACCTGTCGCAGCACCTGGCCGTGCTGCGCCGGTCCGGCATCGTGACCGCGACCCGCGAGGGCTCCACCGTGGTCTACGCGCTGGCCGGCGGTGACGTGGCCGAGCTGATGCGCGCGGCCCGGCGGATCCTCACCGAGATGCTGGCCGGGCAGCACCAACTGCTCGGCGAGCTGCGGGACGCGGAAGCCGGGTCGTCGTGAGAGCGCGGCTGCGCGCGGTGCTGCCGCGCCGGGACGACCTGGCCGCGATGGGCCGCCAGCCCAGGCGGGACCTGCTCGCCGGGTTGACCGTCGCGGTCGTGGCGCTGCCGCTGGCGCTGGGGTTCGGCGTGTCGTCCGGGCTGGGCGCGCAGGCCGGGTTGGCGACCGCGGTCGTGGCGGGCGCGCTGGCGGCCGTGTTCGGCGGCTCGCACCTCCAGGTGTCCGGGCCGACCGGCGCGATGACGGTCGTGCTGGTGCCGATCGCGGCGGCCCACGGCGCGAGCGGTGTGCTGACCGTGGGCCTGATCGCCGGCCTGCTGCTGGTCGTGCTCGCCTTCGCACGGGCGGGCCGGGCCATGCGGTACGTGCCCGCGTCCGTCGTGGAGGGCTTCACGCTCGGCATCGCCTGCGTGATCGGCCTCCAGCAGCTGCCGAACGCGCTGGGCGTGCCCGCGGGTGACGAGGAGCGGGTCCTGGTGATCGCGTGGGAGGCGGTGCGCGACTTCGCCGTGACGCCGAACGGGCCGGCGCTCGGGGTGGCCCTCGCGGTGGCCGCGGTGATGCTGGCCGGCGCGCGGTGGCGACCGACCGTGCCGTTCTCGATCGTGGCGGTGATCGCGGCGACGCTCGTCGTGTCGCTGTGCGGGTGGGACTCGGTGGCGGTGATCGGGCCGCTGCCCGCGGGCCTGCCGGCGCCGTCGGTGGCGTTCCTCGACCCGGCCGCCGTGGCGGGTCTGCTGCCGTCGGCGGTCGCCGTGGCGGCGCTGGCCGCGCTGGAGTCGCTGCTGTCGGCGTCGGTGGCGGACGGGATGACGGTGGGCCGGCGTCACGACCCGGACCGGGAGCTGTTCGGGCAGGGGCTGGCCAACCTCGCCGCGCCGCTGTTCGGCGGCGTGCCCGCGACCGGCGCGATCGCCCGCACCGCCGTCAACGTCCGCAGCGGCGCCGGGTCGCGGCTGGCCGCGCTGACCCACGCCGCGCTGCTGGCGGTCATCGTCTACGCCGCCGCGCCGTGGGTCGGGAAGATCCCGCTGGCGGCGCTGGCCGGCGTGCTGCTGGCCACCGCGATCCGGATGGTCGAGGTGGGCGGCCTGGTCGCGATGGCGCGGGCCACCCGGTCGGACGCCGCCGTGCTCGCCCTGACCGCGACCGCCACCGTCGTGCTCGACCTGGTGTACGCGGTGGTGCTCGGCCTGGTGGCGGCGGGCGCGCTGGCGTTGCGGGCGATGGCCCGGCAGGCGCGGCTGGACCGGGTCGACCTGGCCGACGACCTGCCCGCCGCGACGAGCGACGAGGAGCAGGCCCTGCTCGCGCAGCACGTCGTCGCCTACCGCATCGACGGCCCGCTGATCTTCGCCGCGCACCGGTTCCTGCTGGAGCTGCCCCACATCGCGGACCTGTCGGCGCTGGTCCTGCGCATGTCGCGGGTCACCACCATCGACGCCAGCGGCGCGCTGGTGCTCAAGGACACCGTCGACGCGCTGGAGCACCGCGGCATCGCGGTCTACGTCTCGGGCATCCGCGACGGGCACCACCGGCCGTTGGAGGCGCTGGGCGTGATCGCCCGCCTGACCGGCGCGGGCCGCGTCTTCGCCACCACACCGGAAGCCATCGCGGCGGCGCGCCGGGACCTGGCCGAGCGCGGCCTCCTGCCGTCCCCGGCGGGTGATCCCTAGGCTGGCCCGGTGCGCGTTCTCTTCACCTTCATCGGCGGGATCGGCCACTTCCGCCCCTTGGTGCCGCTGGCGTCGGCCGTGGTCGCGGCCGGGCACACCGTGGCCGTCGCGGCGGCGCCCGATCGGCGGGCGGCGGTCGAGGCGGCCGGGTTCACCGCGGTCCCGGTGGGTGCGGGACGGGCCGAGCGGGCGCAGGTCGGTCCGCTGCTCGCGCCCGACCGGGAGCGGGACGCCCTGGAGCTGCGGGACGGTTTCGCGCGGCGCGGCGCGGCCGAGCGGGTGCCGCTGTACCTGGACCTGTTCACGCGGTGGCGGCCGGATGTGGTGGTGTGCGAGGAGGTCGACTTCGGCAGCGTGCTCGCGGCCGAGGAGCTGGGGCTGCCCTACGCGAACGCGCAGGTGATCGCCTCCGGGGCGTTCGTGCGGCCCGAGGTGATCGGCGAGGCGCTGGGCGAGCTGCGCGCCGGCCTCGGCCTGCCGCCCGACCCCGACCTGGTGATGCTGCGCCGGCACCTGGTGGTCTCGCCGTTCCCGCCGAGCTTCCGCGATCCGGCGTTCCCGCTGCCGGACACCGCGTTCCCGATCCGGCCGCCGGTCGGTCCCGAGGGCCGGTCCGACCGGCCGACCGTCTACTTCACCCTGGGCACGGAGTTCAACACCGAGTCGGGCGACCTGTTCTCCCGCGTGCTGGCCGGGCTGGACGACCTGCGGGTGGACGTGGTCGCGACCGTCGGCGAGCACGTCGACCCGGCGGCGTTCGGCCCGCGACGGCCCGGTGTGCGCGTCGAGCGCTTCGTGCCGCAGGACTCCGTGCTGCCGCACTGCGACCTGGTCGTCTCGCACGGCGGGTCGGGCAGCGTGATGGGCGCGTTGGCGCACGGGTTGCCGAGCGTGCTGCTGCCCCTGGGCGCGGACCAGCCGCAGAACGCCGAGCAGTGCGCGCGGCTGGGTGTCGGCCGGGCGCTGGACCCCGTCGCCGCCACGCCGCACGACGTGCGCACGGCGGTGGCGCAGGTGCTGGCGGACCCCGGCTACCGGCAGGAGGCGCGACGCCTGCGGGCGGAGATGCTCGACCTGCCCGAGCCGGCCCGCGCGGTGCCGCTGCTGGAGCGGCTCGCCGCCTCCGCTACCCGCTCCGGTCGCGGTGGGCCGTCGGCACGATGAGCCCGGTCTCGTAGGCGACCACCACGGCCTGCGCGCGGCTGGACAGGCCGAGCTTGCCCATCGTGCGCTTGACGTGCGTCTTCACCGTCGCCTCGCTGAGCACCAGGCGTTGGGCGATCTGGCCGTTGGTCAGCCCGTTGCCGACCAGGCGCAGCACCTCGGTCTCCCGCGCGGTCAGGGCCGCCAGCTGCGTCGCGCCGACCGCGGTGGCCCGGTGGTGCTGGGCGTAGGTCTCGATCAGCCGGTGCGTGATGTGCGGCGCGACCAGGATGTCCCCGGCGTGGATGGTGCGGACGGCGGAGATGATCCGGTCCGGCGGGGTGTCCTTGACCAGGAACCCGGACGCGCCCTCGCCCAACGCGGTGTAGACGTACTCGGGCAGGTCGAACGTGGTCAGCACGATGATCCGGGGCGGCTCGTCCCGGTGCGCGGCGAGGATCGCCCGGGTGGCCCCGATGCCGTCCAGCACGGGCATGCGGATGTCCATCAGGATCACGTCGGGCGAGGTCCGCGCCGCGGCCGCCACGGCCTGCTCGCCGTCGGCGGCCTCGCCCACCACCTCGAAGCCCGGCGCGGCGGTGAACAGGGCGACCAGGCCCGCGCGGATGAGCGCCTGGTCGTCGGCGACGAGCACGCGGATGGTCACCTCGCCGCCACCTCGCTCATCGGCAGCCGCAGCACCACGCCGAACCCGCCGTCGGCGGTCGGGCCGGCGGTGAGCACGCCCCCGTACAGCTCGGCGCGCTCCCGCATGCCGCGGATGCCGTGCGCCTGGTGGTCCGGGTCGCGCGGTCGGGCCGCCCGGCCGTCGTCGGTCACCTTGAGCACCAGGGTCTGCTCGCCGTACTCGACCTCGATCCGCGCCCGCGCCGGCCCGGCGTGCTTGAGCACGTTGGTCAACGACTCCTGCACCACCCGGTACGCGCACAGGTCCGGCCCCGGCTGGAGCTCGCGCGCCGCGCCGGTGACCACCACGTCCACCGGCAGCCCCGCGCCGCGGGCCCGTTCGACCAACCCGTCCAGCGCCGACAGGCCCGGCTGAGGGCGGTAGTCGTCGTCCGGGTCCACCCGCAGCACGTCCAGCAGGCGCCGCATCTCGGTCAACGCCTCGCGGCTGGTGTCCCCGACCGTGGTGATCGCCTGGCGCGCGGTCGCCAGGTCGGTGTCCAGCACGTACTGCGCCACGCCCGCCTGCAACGAGATCACCGACATGTGGTGGGCGACGATGTCGTGCAGCTCCCGCGCGATGCGCACCCGCTCGTCCGCGACCGCCCGCGCGGCCTGCTCGGCCAGCCGCTCGGCCCGGTGCGCCCACCGCCGCGTGCCCTCGCCGAGCATCCAGGCGCCCACCACGACCACCACCGACTGCGCCACCTCCGACCAGGCGACCACGGCGACCCCCAGGAACGCCAGGACCACGACCACCGTCGTCACCGCGAACACGACCGCGGCCACGAGCCGGGACCGCAGGGTGGCCACGGTGAACATGCCGATCAGCACACCGACGCCCCCGCTGGGCAGACCGCCGAACTCCGCCAGGCTGTAGGCCGCCAACGCCCCCAGCATGACCACCATCGTGAGCACCGGCGCGAGCTGGCGCAGGGCGATCGGCACGACGGTGAGCCCGGCCAGCACGTGCGCCACCCAGTTGTGCGCACCGCTCTGGTTCACCGCGGTCGCCACGGTCAACGTGGTCAGCACCGCCGCGAGCAGCAGGTCCAGCCGGATCGGCTTGAGGGTCGCCAGCACCAGCCCAAGGTAGTGGCGTCACCGGTCAGCCGTCGCCACCCCGTGGGTGGACTCCGCGCTACCCCCACGGGGGTAGGGCGAAATGCCGTCGTAGGGCGACGACGTGAGCACTCCGCGTGTCTACCGTTCGGTGACATGAAACGACTTTGTGCGACCGTGGTGATCGCGGCGCTGACCCTGACCGCGGCGGGCACGGCCCACGCCGAGCACCGCACCGACACCAGGACCCTTCAGCGGCACGCCGACGCGCTGCTCGCGCAGGGCGCGCCGGGTGTGCTGGTCGAAGTGGACACACCTCGCGGCGACGTGCGGGTGCGCAGCGGGTACGGCGACGTGGACCGGCGGAGCCCCGTGCCGTGGCAGGCGAAGTTCCGCATCGGCAGCTACACCAAGACGTTCGTGGCGGCGACCGTGCTGCAACTGGTCGGCGAGGGCCGGCTGTCCTTGGAGGACACCGTCGAGCGGTGGCTGCCCGGGGTCGTGGCGGGCAACGGCAACGACGGTTCGAAGATCACCGTGCGGAACCTGTTGCAGCACACCGGCGGCCTCCACAACTACGTCGGCAAGATGCCGGAGCTGTTCCTGGAGGAGGAGTTCCCGAACGTCCGGTTCCGGACCTACCAGCCCGAGCAGCTCGTGGCGCTGGCGATGCGGGAGAAGCCCGACTTCGCCCCGAACGAGCAGTGGCGCTACTCCAACACCGGCTACATCCTGGCCGGGATGATCATCGAACGCGTCACCGGCACCACCTGGCAGCACCAGGTGCGCACCCGCGTCGTCGAGCCCCTCGGCCTGCGCGACACCACCCTGCCCGGCACGTCGCCGTTCCTGCCCCGCCCGCACGCCACGGCCTACGAGCGGTTCCCGGAGAAGGGCCTGGAGGCCGACCCGAACGACCCGCGCTACGGCCGGGCGCTCGACGTGACGCACTACAACCCGTCGTGGGGCGGCGCGGCCGGTGACATGATCAGCACCACCGAGGACGGCAACAAGTTCCTCAAGGCGCTGTTCGGCGGCAAGGTGCTGCGGCCCGCGCAGCTCGCCGAGATGACCAAGACGGTGCGCGCGCCCGACCTGGACGGCGGCTGGCCGGGCGCCGAGTACGGTCTCGGGATCATGTTCATCCCCAGCTCGTGCGGCGGCTACTGGTCGCACGGCGGCGACATCCCGGGCTTCCGGACCCGCAACGGCGTGACGACGGACGGCAAGCGCAGCGTGATGGTGTCGATCAACACCGACTCGATGGTGCCCGAGCCCGGCGCGCCCAAGCCGGTCCGGGAGGTCACCGCGGACCTCGTCGAGCACGCGCTCTGCGGCGTGAAGTGATCTTCCCCGGTTGGTGGGGCGTCCTCGGTGACGTCCCACCGCCGGCGTCACGCCCGCCCGGCCGCGTCCCGGACCAGCAGGGCCGCCTCGACCCGGTTGCGGCAGCCCAGCTTGGCCAGGATGCGGCTCACGTAGGTCTTGACGCTGGCCTCGCTCATGTGGACGCGGCGGCCCACCTCGGCGTTCGACAGCCCTTCGGCGACCAGGGCGACGACGTCGGACTCGCGGGGCGTGAGGGCGGCGAGCCGGCGTGCCGCGGCCTCGTCCCGCCCGTCCACCGCGACCATGCCGAGCACGCGCCGCGTCACGGCGGGCGACAGGTACGCCTCACCGGCGTGCACCGCCCGCACGGCCCGGATCAGCTCGTCCGGCGCGCAGTTCTTCAGCACGAACCCGTCGACACCCTGCCGCAACGCCCGGCGCACGTTCGCCTCGTCGCCGAACGCGGTCAGCACCACGACCCGCGGTCCGCTCATCGCGGCGGCGGCGGCCAGGCCGTCCAGCACGGGCATGGCGAGGTCGAGCAGCGCCACGTCCACGCGGTGCCGGCGGGCAGCGTCCACGGCTTGGCGGCCGTCCGCGGCCACCGCGACCACCTCCAGGTCGTCCGCCGACTCCAGCACGGCCCGGATGCCCGCGGTGATCAGCGGCTCGTCGTCGGCGATCAGCACCTTGATCACGCGGAGGCACCCACCCGGTCCGGCGCCACCGGCAGCATCGCGACCACGCGGAACCCGTCCGGCTCCGCGCGCACGCGCAGCAGCCCGCCCGCCGCCCGGACCCGTCCGGCCAGACCGGTCAGGCCGGTGCCCCCCGCGGTCAGCCCGGTGCCGCCAGCCGTCAGGCCGGTGGCCCTGGTCGGCGCGCCGGTCGGGTTGGCCACGCCGACCAGCAGCGCGTCGGGCTGCCAGTCCAGCGACACCACGACCGGACGGCCGGGCGCGTGCCGCGCGGCGTTGGTCAGCCCTTCCTGCACGACCCGGTAGGCGGCGTGGCCCGCGTCCCGCGTGATCGGTCGGACCGCGCCGGAGGTTTCCGCGGTCACCGCGACACCGGCCCGGCGGAACTGCTCGACCAGCTCGTCCACGCCGGCCAGGCCGGGTTCGTCGCGCAACGCCGCCACGACGGCGTGCAGCTCGTCCACGGCGGTGCGGGCGGCGTCGGCGAGGTCGCGCACCACCGGGCGCTGGTCGGCCGGCAGCGGTGCCACCTCCAGCGCCGCCGCCCGCACCGACACCAGGCTGAGCCACCGGCCGAGCGAGTCGTGCATGTCCGCCGCGATGCGCAGCCGCTCCCGCGTCCGCTCCAGCTCGGCCTGCCGGGCGAAGTGCACCCCCGCGACCAGCGGCAACGCCACCAGCAGCGCCATCCGGGCCAGCGCGGGCCACGGGTCGGCGCCCAGCCGCTGCGTCGGCACCAGGAGCAGGGCCGGGTAGGCGACCGCGGCGGCGACCACCCGGGTCAGCTCACGGCGGGACGCGACGCGTCGTCCGGTCAGGTAGCTCGTGCACGCCAGCAGCGCCAGCGAACCGCCGGTCACCAGCGCCATCGCCACCGCCGCCGGGAACGCCGCGAGCGGGCGCCGTGCGGCCAGGACCAGGACCGCCGCCGTCACCGCCGCCACCACCGGCAGTCCCCCGACCCCGCTCAGCCACGCCGTCCCCGTGTCGGCCACCACCACCGCGAGCAGCAGCGCAGTCCTCCCCATGGCCGCCACCCTAGCCATCCACTTCAGTGGACAAGCCCGACGACGATCGCGAACAGCGCCCGACCGCCCGGTCTTCCTAGCGTGGCCGGGTGATCAAACTCCTGCTCCCCCTGCTGCTCGTCGTGCCACCGCACGTCGACCAGCCACACCGGGCGCTCGACTGGCAACCCTGTCCCGGCGACAGCGCGGTCGCCGCCGAGTGCGCCGACCTGCCCGTGCCCGTGACCTCGTCCCGGACCATCACGCTCAAGCTGGCCCGCCTGCCCGCGACCGGTCCGCGCCGGGGTTCGGTGCTGGTCAACTTCGGCGGCCCGCAAGGTGACCAGATCGCGCTGCTGCGGTCCCGGCCGCACATCTTCGACCGCGTGCGCGAGTCGATGGACGTCGTCACGTGGGACCCGCGCGGCTACCCCGGCCTGAGCCGGCCCGCGCTGGCGTGCGACTGGTCGTTGCTGCGCACGCCCCGCTTCCCCGCCGACCAGGCCGGGTTCGACCGGCTCGTCGCCGACAACCGCGCCCGCGGCGAGCGGTGCCGGGCCACCGATCCCGAGCTGTTCGACCACATGGACTCCGGCGGCGACGCCCGTGACGTCGAGGCGATCCGGGTCGCGCTGGGCGAGCGGCGGGTGAACTTCGTCGGCACCTCGTACGGCGGCGTGATCGCGCAGACCTACGCGCGGCGGTACCCGCACCGGGTGCGCACGGTCTACGTCGACGGCACGGGCAACCACAGCACCCGCGACTGGGACCGGGAGCTCGACGCCATCGCCCGGGACAACGAGGCGTTCGCGCGGCGGTTCCTGGACTGGGCCGGGCCGGACGTCGAGCGGCGCTGGCAGGCGTTGGTCGCGCGGGCCGACGTCGAGCCGGTCCCGGCCCTGTCGGCGAACACCGCCTACGACGGCACGCAGTTGCAGGCGCTCGCGTTCGGCAAGCTGCGGCGCGGCCCGGTGCAGTGGGAGGAGGTGGTGCGGGCGATCACGGCGGCCGAGGCGGGTGACGCGTCCGGTTTCGCGCCGGCGCCGGGCCGTGACCCGAACCCCGGCCTGCCCGGCGGCGGGGTGAAGGAGTGCCTGGACTTCCCGCACTCGGACTTCGCGCGGGTCGAGCGCACGGTCGAGCGGCTGCGGCGGATCGCGCCGAACACCGGCGCGTCGTTCCCGCTGGCCTGGCACCTGCCGCTGACGTGCACCGGGTGGCCGACGCCGACGACCAACCCGCCCGCGCCGCTGCCGGTGGGGCTGCCGCCGTTCCTGGGCGCGGGCACCTTGCAGGACCACGCGGCGACGAAGCGGGTGACGGACCAGGTCCCGGGCAGCCGCGCGATCTTCCACGACGGGCCCGGTCACAACTTGTTCGCGGGCATGATGAACGCGTGCGTGATCGGGCACGTGAGCGCGTACGTCACCGAACGCCGTCTGCCGCCCGCCGACGCCACGTGCCCGTGACCGTGCCGACAGGCCATGATGTACGACGTGGAGTCCACCCGTGTGGACCGCTGGCTGTGGGCGGTCCGGCTGACCAAGACCCGATCCGACGCCGCGGCGGCGTGCCGGGGCGGGCACGTGCGCGTCAACGACAAGCCGGCCAAGCCCGCCACGTCGGTGTCTCCCGGTGACGAGGTGCGTGCACGAGTGGGTGACACGACCCGGATCGTGGAGGTCGTCCGGGTGATCCAGAAACGCGTGGGCGCGGCGGACGCGGTCGGCTGCTTCCTCGACCGGACCCCGCCGCCGCCACCGCCGACCGAGGCCCCCGCGCCCGTCGCGCGCCGGGAACGCGGCGCGGGTCGGCCCACCAAGCGGGAACGTCGGGTGCTCGACAAGTTCCGCGGCGGCCAGTTGTGAGCGTGCGCGGGTCCGCGTGGCGGACCCGCGCACAGCCGGATGGCCCGCGTCCCTCCTGGACCGTTCGGGTGAATCGCGCGGCATCCACCTAACGGGGGATGAAATCCAGCCGATCAAGGAAAGGACGGCGTTCTCGCGTGAGCGGCCCGCACAGCCGCGGTCGGGAGGTGCGGTGGCGCGCAAGCAGCGGGACGAGCGCAACGGGCGGGTCGGCCTGGCCCGCTGGCGACTGCGGGAGGGCGACTCGGCGGTGCTGGCGGGACGCTTGCCCGAGGCCGCCGACCTGTACGCGGTGGCGGCGTACGAGCTGGGCGGGCTCGACCCCGGTGATCGCGAGGTCGCGGCGCTGCTCGCGCACGCGCTGGCCGGTCATGGCCGGGTGGACTTGGAGCTCGGTAACGCCGAGCGTGCGCTGGAGACGTTGACGAGCGCTCTTGAGCTGACCGAACCCGGTAGTGCGCTGCGCGCCACGGTGTTGTGCTGCCGGGCGTGCGCGTTGCGGGAGACAGGGGCGGTGGACGAGGCGCTCCGGGCGTTCACCGACGCGTTGGCGATCCAGCGGGTCGCGGACCGGACCGGTGAGGCGGTGGTCGGGACGCTCACGGAGTTGTCGCGGACGCTCCGGTTGCGCGGCGAACCGTGTGCCGCCGAACGTGCCGCGCGTGAGGCGGTCGAGGTGGCGGAGCGGGTGGAGCCGGGTGGCCTGGCCGCCGGGGTCGGCCACCACGTGCTGCGGCAGGCGTTGGACGACCTCGGGCGGGCGGGGGAGGCGGAGGTGCACTTGGCGCGCAGCATCGATCTGTTGCTGCGACACGTGCCCGATGCGGTGGTGACGGCCGAAGCCGTGGATCGGTGGTGTGAGGTGGCGTTGAGGAGGGAGGGGGCGAACGACGCGCTGCCTTGCTTGGACCGGCAGTTGGCCGTCATCGAACCGCGGGTGCCGGACGCGCCGGTGGTGGGTGTGTTGCGGTTGTGGCGCGGGATCGCCTTGGCCGCTCTCGGCTCCGATGAGGCCGACGCGGAGGCGTGGCACGAGTTCACCGACGCCGAACGCCTGCTGGCCGGCCACCCCGACCAAGCGGAGCGGATCACCCGGGCCCGAACCGAACGCGCCACTCTGCTCTCCCGCCACCGCGACCAACCCAACGCCGGATAAACCGCACCCTTGAACGAAAACCCCGCTGGCGCAAACAGAATCGCAAGCCTGCACCACCACCGGCACAGCGCCCAGCCATCCGCAGCTGTGCAGCGCGAGCGGCCGGAGAACGGCTTTGTGCCTCACGCCTCAGGATGCGGCGGTGTCCAGGAACATCGGTGAGTCCATCCGGCACGTGCACGGGTTCCGGTCGGCCGTGGCCTGAGGGAAGCTGCTCCCTGCCTTGAACCTCCTCGGATTCGTTGCCGGACTCCCCGTGCCGTCCACTTGCGAAGGATCACCGGGGTTCACCCCGATCTGCTCGAACCAGCCCATGATCGTGATGCCCCTGGCCCACGACCCATGAGGCAAGCGCTTTCCGCGCGTAGGAGCCCGTGCAGATGCGACAAGGTTCGAAACGTACGGGCTCGACCCCGGCCGCACCGTGGAGCGCCTGCTGCGCGACGCCAACCACATCTACTCCCCCGCCGGCACGTCGGACATCCAGCGGCTGCGGCCGGCGGAGGTGGCGCTGGGCACACACCAGGACCAGTGGTCCGCGCGCCTGGCCGACAAGCTGCGCGCGAGCAGCGTCACGCTCGTGGCGGGCGAACCGGCGAACCTGCCGATCGGCGCGCCCGCCTAGCGCGGCTCGCCCAGCTTCACGGCCACCACGCCGCCGAGGATCAGCGCGCCGCCGGCCAGTTGGACCGGACCGGGCGCCTCGCCGAGCAGCAGCCACGCGAACACCAGCGCCATCACCACCTCGGTCAGCGCGACGAACGACGCCAGCCGCGAGCCCAGCCGCCTGGTCGCGGCGATGCCGGCGACGTAGGCCAGGGCCGCCGTCACCACGCCCAGCGCGAGCAGCGGCACCCACCACGCCGCGGTGAACCCGACGAACGCCACCGGTCCGGCCGACACCGCGAACGGGACGACCCCGACCGCGCCCGCGAGCACCAGCACGACACCGCCCACCAGCAGCCCGCCCGCCGCCAGCACGACGCCCGGCAGCCCGTCCGCGTCACGCGCGTTGAGCACGAAGTACACCGCCGCGCCCACCATCGCGGCCAACGCCCACAGCACGCCGACGGCGCTGACCCGCGCGCCGGACACGACGTCGAGCACCAGCAGCAGCCCGAGCAGGCCCAGCCCGGCGCCGAGCACGGTCAGCCGGGTCGGCCGCTGGCCGTGCCGCAGCCACAGCCAGCCGACCACGGCCACCGGCGCGGTGTACTCGACCAGCAGGGCGACGCCGACCTCCATGTGCGCGACGGCGTTGAAGAACGCGAGCTGGCAGCCCGCGACCGCGACCAGCCCGTAGGCCGTGATCAGCGGCGCGGTGCGGCGCAGCAGGCGCCACCGGCCGCGCAGCGCGACGGCCGCGATCGGGGCCAGCACGGCGGCGGCCAGCAGCACCCGTGCCGCCACCGCGGCCGCCGACGACCAACCCGCGTCCATCAGCCCGCGCGCCAGCGGTCCGGACAACCCGAAGGACGACGCCGACAGCAGCGCGAAGCCCAACCCGGCCCGCAGCTGCCCGCCCACCTGCGTGTCATGCGTCATCGTCGCCATGGCTCATGACGCTATGGACCGGGCCGGTAATCTGTCAACATGGTTTTCACCCATGACACGACGGCGTCGCTGGTCGCCGCGGTCGCCCTGGTGAACTCGGCCGAGGAGCCGGACACGCTGACCGACCGGGACCGGCTCGACGCGTTCTTCGCCGAGCACGGCTACACCGGCTCGCGCACCCACGACGAGGCCGAGCTGGCGGCCGTCCGAGCGCTGCGCGCCCCGCTGCGCCGGCTGCTGACCAGTGACCGCGACACCGCCGTGGCGATCGTCAACGACGTGCTGGCCCGCCACCGGGCCGTGCCGCGACTGGTGCGGCACGACGGCTTCGACTACCACCTGCACGCCACCGACCCCGCCGCGCCGCTGGCCGACCGGATCGAGGTGGAGACGGCGATGGCGATGGTCGACGTGATTCGCGCCGACGAGCTGAGCCGCCTGTCGGTGTGCGCGGACGACACGTGCGGCGGGCTCGTGCTCGACCTGTCCCGCAACCGCTCGCGCCGCTACTGCAGCACGGCGTGCGGCAACCGGATCGCCGTCGCGGCCTACCGCGCCCGCAAGGGCTGACCCCGCCTCGCCGACGAAGGGAGCGCCAGTCGACCCCAGTGAGCCACATCACCCGATTGGTGGCCACGCGACCTGACTGATAATGATTACCATTCCCTCAGTCCCGGTCCGACGCCCCTTCGGAGGAGCACGCGTGGCGCACTTGTTGATGATCGAGAGCTGGGTGGGCGCGATGAGTTCGCTGCTGCCACGGGCGATCCACGAGTCCGGCCACCGGTTCACCTTCCTCACCCGCGACCTGCGGCACTACCTGCGCTCCGCGCCCGCGCACCCGCACCCGCTGCTGGCGGCGGACAACGTGCTCACCGCCGAGACCAACGACGTGCCCGCGCTGCTGTCCTACGTGGAGCGGCTGCACGGCGTGCTGGGGTTCGACGGCGTGATCTCCTCCTGCGACTACTACCTGTCCACGGTCGCCGCCGTCGCCGCGCACCTCGGCCTGCCCGGACCGGACCCGCTGGCCGTCGAACGCGCCTACCGCAAGGACCTCACCCGCACGACCACCTCGGCGGCGGGCGTTCCCGGTCCCCGGTTCGCGCTGACCCGGGACTGGCCCGCCACCGCGAAGGCCGCCGCCGAGCTGGGCTACCCGCTGGTGGTGAAGCCGGTCGACCTGTGCGCGGGGATGCACGTGCGGGAGGTGCGCGACGAGGCCGCGCTGCGCGAGGCGTACCAGGCGCTGGAAGCGTTCCCGGTCAACGCGCGCGGCCAGGAGCGGGTGCCGACCGTGCTGCTGGAGGAGCTGCTGGTCGGCCCCGAGGTGAGCGTGGAGACGGTGACCGTCGCGGGCACGACCCACGTGGTCGGGGTGACCGACAAGAGCCTGGCCGGGCGGCCGTGGTTCGTGGAGAGCGGCCACATGTTCCCGGCCGCGCTGGGCGACGCCGACTGGAGCGCGGCCGTGGACACCGCGGTGAGCGCGATCGAGGCGCTGGGCCTGGACCACGCCGTCGCGCACACGGAGGTCAAGCTGACCGCAGACGGTCCCCGCCTGATCGAGGTCAACCCGCGCCCGGCGGGCAACCAGATCACCGAGCTGGTCCGCCGCGTGACCGGGATCGACCTGCCCTCGGTGTTCGCCGACCTCGCCGCGGGCCGCGAGCCGGACCTGCGGGCGCGGGAGACGGGCGTGCGCAGTGCCGCCATCTCGTTCCTGCTGCCGCCGCGCGCCGGCGTGGTGGCCGGGATCGACGGCGTCGAGGCCCTGGCCGCGAACCCGGAGGTGGTCGACTGGGCCGCCAAGCCCGCGGGCCACCGCGCCGGCGAGCCGACCAGCAACAACAGCTACCTCGGGCACGTCATGGTGACGTCGCCGGACGGTGACGCGCGCACGCGCGCCGAGCGGGTCGTCGGCACGCTGGACGTGCGCTACGCGGAGCCCGTCGCGTGACCGCGCAGGCCGACCGGCGCCCCCTGTCCGGCGTCACCGAGCTCGTCGCCCTCGCCCGGGCGGGAGCGATGGGGCCCGACCCGGCCGGGTCCAGGGTCAGCGTCGCCTTCACCACGAGGCAGGGCGCGCGGCACGTGTCACGCGGTCAGGTGTACCGCAACACGGTGATCAGCGTCCGCATCGGCGACGCGGTCGGCTCGTGCGCGGTCGAGCCCGACGGCGCGGACGACGCGGCCGTGACCGACTGCGTCGGCGAGAGCGTCGCCGACCTGCTCGACCACCCCGACCCCGCGATCCGGACCGCCGTGCTGGACGCCTACCTGATGCACGCGCACCCGCACCACCTCGCCGCCGCGCGGCACGTCGTGATCGGCGCGGGCGACTCGCTGGCCAAGTCGATGGCCCGCGCGTCGACCGTGGTCGACCTGCTGGAGGCCCGGCCGGGGCAGCGGGTGCTGGTCGTCGGGGTGGTGAACTCGTTGCTGCACCACCTGCGCGACCGCGGGCTGCGCTACGTGCCGTGCGACCTCAAGGGCGGTCGCACCGAGTGGGGCGAGCCGATCGTGACCGACGCGCTCGCCGCCGTCGCCGACTGCGACCTGGTGCTGGCCTCCGGCATGACGGTCGGCAACGGCAGCTTCGAACCGCTGCTGCGCACGGCCGCCGCGGCGGGCCGGCCGCTGGTGGTGTTCGCCCAGACCGCGAGCGCGATCGTGCCGTGGTTCCTCGGGTCGGGCGTCACGGCGGTGTCGGCCGAGCCGTTCCCGTTCTTCTGGCTGCACGGCGGCCCGACCACGCTGCACCTCTACCGCTCCTCCCCCGCCGGACGGGACCGGTGACCGCGGTGCGCCGCAACCCCCACCTGTTCGACCTGCTCGGCAACACCCCGGTCGCCCGCATCGACACGCCGCTGCCGCACCGGCACGGCGGGTTCTGGGCGAAGCTGGAGTGCCTGAGCGCGGGTGGGATGAAGGCGCGTTCGGCGGTCGCGATGCTGTTAGCCGCACGGGAGCGCGGCGAGCTGCGCCCCGGCGCGGTCGTCGTGGAGTCGACCAGCGGCACGCTCGGCCTCGGCCTGGCGTTCGCGGGCCAGGCCCTGGGTCACCCGGTGGTGCTGGTGGTCGACCACGAGCTGGAGCCGTCGATGCGCGCGCTGCTGCGGGCCCACGGCGCGCGGCTGGAGGTCGTGGACCGGCCGCACCCGACCGGTGGCTGGCAGCAGGCCAGGTTGGACCGGCTGCACGCCCTGCTGCGCGGCCTGCCCGGCGCGTACTGGCCCGACCAGTACAACAACCCCGACAACCCGGCGGGGTACGCGGGGCTGGCCCGCGAGCTGGCCGCCCAGCTCGACCACGCCGACGTGCTGGTGTGCAGCGTCGGCACGGGCGGGCACAGCGCCGGTGTCGTGACGGCCCTGCGCCGGCACTGGCCGGACGTGCGGCTCATCGGCGTGGACACGGTCGGCTCGACGATCTTCGGCCAGCCCGCCCGGCCCCGGGTCATGCGCGGGCTGGGCAGCAGCATCCACCCGCGCAACGTCGCCTACGAGCTGTTCGACGAGGTGCACTGGCTCGGCCCGGTGGAGGTGGTGGACGCGTGCCGCCGGCTGGCGCGGGACTGCTTCGTCACCGGCGGCTGGAGCACCGGCGCGGTGGCCCTGGTGTCGTCGTGGGTGGCGCGCGTCGAACCGGGCGCGACCGTCGTGACGATCTTCCCCGACGGCCCGCACCGCTACCTCGGCACGATCTTCGACGACGACTTCTGCCGCGCGCGGGGCCTGCTGGGCACGCCCGAGGACCGGCCGGTCGAGATCGCCGACACCGCGGAGGTCGAGGTCACCAGCTGGGCGCGGTGCCGCACGGTCTACGCGCCCAAGCCCGTCGGGGTGCCGGCGTGAAGCTCGACTGGACGGTGTACGGGCTGGACCTGCGGTCGCCGCTGCGCATCTCGCGGTCGGTGATGGCCCGGCGTGACGCGGTGCGCGTGGTCGTGGAGTCCGACGGGGTCCGCGGCCACGGCGAGGTGGTGACCAGCCGGTACTACGGGCTGGACGTGGAGCGGATCACCGGGCTGCTGCGCGACCTCGCGCCCGTGGTCGACTCCTGCGCGAGCCCGGACGAGCTGCGGGAACGCCTGCCCGAGCTGCCGCCGGGCGTGCTCGCCGCCGTGGACGCCGCGCTGCACGACCTCGAAGCGCTGCGCGACGGCGTCCCGGTGCACGCCGCACTCGGAATTCCACAGTGGACGGACGTGCCGACGGCGTACACGATCGGCATCGGCTCGGTGCGCGACGCGGCTGCCGAAGCCGCCGCGCTGGCCGCGCGCGGGTTCAGCGTGCTCAAGGTCAAGGTCGGCGCGGAGGACGACGTGGCCCGGGTGGACGCGGTCCGGGCCGCCGCGCCCGACGCCCGGCTCATCCTCGACCCGAACGGCGGCTGGACCGCCGAGCAGGCGGTGCGGGTGGTCGACCGGCTCACCGGTGTCGACGCCCTGGAGCAGCCGATCCCGCCGGGCCGGTGGGACGAGCTGGCGTGGTTGCGCGAGCGGTGCCCGGTGCCGGTGATCGCGGACGAGGACGCCGCCACCGTCGCCGACGTGCGGGCGCTGGCGGACCTGGTGGACGGGGTGAACGTCAAGCTGGCCAAGTGCGGCGGCATCACCGCGGCGCGCGAGGTCGTCGACGTGGCGCGGGCGTGCGGCCTGGACGTGATGCTCGGCTGCCTGGTGGCCAGTTCGCTGGGCATCGCGCCCGCCGTGCACCTCACCGGTCATGCGCGGTGGGTCGACCTGGACGGCCACCTGCTGCTGGCCGACGACCCGTGGACGGGCATCGGCGGCGAGGACGGCACGCTGCGGCTGACCGGCGCGCCGGGGCTCGGCGTGGTGCCCCGATGAGGCGCTTCCCGCTGCCGGTGCGCCTGCTGCTGGTCAACCAGTTCGGCGTGAACACCGGCTTCTACCTGCTCATCCCCTACCTGGCCACGCACCTGGGCGACCTGGGCCTGTCGGTGGCGGCCATCGGCGCGGTCCTGGGCGTGCGGACGTTGAGCCAGCAGGGCCTGTTCCTGTTCGGCGGCACGGCGTCGGACCGGCTCGGGCCGCGCCGGGTCATCATCGCGGGCTGCGCGGTCCGGGCCGTCGGGTTCGGGCTGTTCGCGGCGGGCGAGTCGGTGGCGGTGCTGCTGGCCGCGTCCGTCCTCAGCGGGCTCGCGGGCGCGCTGTTCAACCCGGCCGTGCGGGCCTACATCGCCGAGGAGTCCGACGACCGGGCCGGCGCGTTCGCCCTGTTCAACGCCTACGGGCAGGCCGGCGCGCTGGCCGGACCGCTGCTGGGCGGCCTGCTGATGCTGTGGGACTTCCGGTTGGCGGCGCTGGTCGCGGCCGGGATCTTCGCCGCGCTCACGGTCGCGCAGGCCGTCGTGCTGCCCGACCGGCCCGTGGCGCCGCACCGGGGCACGGTGCTGGACGACTGGCGCGAGTGCCTGACCGACCGGCGGTTCCTGGCGTTCACCGGCGCGTTGACGGGCGTGTTCGTGCTCCAGAACCAGTTGTACCTGGTGCTGCCGCTGGAGGCGCGACGGCTGAGCGGGTCGTCGTTCGCGGTCGCGGCGGTGTTCCTGGTGTCCACCGTCGCCACCCTGCTGTTCCAGGTGCGCATCACCCGTGCGCTGGACCGGTTCGCGCGCGGTCGGGCCATCGCGCTCGGCATCGCGGTGATGGGGCTGGGTTTCGTCGCCACGGCCGTGAGCCACCTGGGGGCGTTCGGCGGCATCACGCCGGTGCTGGTCGCGACGCTGCTGCTGTCGGTCGGCGTGATGATCTCGCAGCCGTTCGTCTACGAGCTGATCCCCGCGTTCGGCCGCACCGGCTTGGCGGGCACGTACTTCGGCGTGTTCTACCTGGCCTCCGGCCTGGCGGCGGCGCTGGGGAACGCGGCCATCGGCTGGGTGTTCGGCCGGTCCGCCCCGGCCGCGTCGCTGCTGTGCGTGGCGGTGGGGCTCGGCTGCGCGGCGGCCGTGGCCCGGCTGCACCGGCGCGGCGTGCTGACCGCGAACCGAGAGGTGGCCAGATGAGTGAGACACCGATGACTGAGACGCAGATGAGTGCGACGCCGACGAGCGAGAACCTGCTGACCGACAACCCCGGCCTGTACGAGCAGCAGTTCCCCGACCCCGACCACGTCGCCGCCCGGTTCACGCACGACGTGGTGACGCGGTTCGGCGGGGGACGCGCCCTGCTCGACGTCGGCTGCGGCACCGGCCGCGACGCGGGTCACCTGGCGAGCCTCGGGTACGACGTGGTCGGCTTGGACAGCTCCGAGCGGATGGTCGAGCACGCCCGCGCGCACCACCCGGCGGTCGGGTTCGTGCTCGGCGACATGCGGACGTTCGACCTCGGCCGGCGCTTCGACGTGATCACGTGCCTGGACAGCGCGCTGCTGTACTGCCACGCGAACGCCGATCTGACCGCGTTCCTGGACCGCTGCCGCGAACACCTCGACCCCGGCGGGCTGCTGGTGGCGGAGATGCGCAACGGCGCGTTCTTCCTAGGCAACACCGAACTCCTCGACGGCGTCCGCACCCGCACGGTGGTCTGGGAAGGCGTGTCCTACACCTCGCACACCAGGCTCTGGATCGACCACGCGGCCCAACTGCTGCGCCGCCGGCGCGAGTGGTGGTGGCCCGGCGCGCAGCCGCTCGTGCAGCGCTCGGCGTGGCGGTTGCTGTTCCCGCAGGAGCTGCGGCACTTCCTCGACCACGCCGGGTTCGACGTGCTCGCCCTGTTCGACTCGCCGGGGCCGCGGACGGACGAGCCGTGGACGGCCGACGCCGCGGTGAGCGAGGCCCTGTCCGGAGACCGCCTGCACCTCGTCGCGCGCCTGCGCCACTGAAAGGAACACCATGCACCCCCTCAACCGCCGCGGTTTCCTCGGCCTCACCGCCGGCCTCTCGATCGCCGCCCTCACCGGCTGCGGCACGCAGACCCCGACCTCCGCCGCGTCCGCCCCCCGCGACGGCGGACGGCTGCGCGCGGCGTTCGCGGGCGGCGGGGCCAAGGAGGTCCTGGACCCGCACCTGGCCAACCTGTTCGTGGAGGCCGCCCGGTCCAAGGCGCTGTACGACAAGCTCGCCGACCTCGGCCCGGACGTCTCCGCCCAGCCCAGACTCGCCGAGAAGTGGGAACCCGACGCCACCCTGACCCGCTGGCGGATCACCCTGCGGCAGGCGACGTTCCACGACGGCCGGCCCGTGCGCGCGGAGGACGTGCTGGCCAGCTACGCCCGCATCCTCGACCCGAACCGCGCGTTCCGGGCGAAGTCCAGCCTCGCCGTGATCGACCTGCCGAACAGCCGCGCGGTGGACGAGCGGACGGTGGAGTTCGCGCTGAAGCGGCCGTTCGTGGAGTTCCCGAACGTGCTGGCCGCGTTCGGCGCGTACGTCGTGCCCGCGGGCACCGAGGACTTCACCGACCCGGTCGGCTCCGGGCCGTTCCGCTTCGTGTCGTTCGAGCCAGGCAAGTCGGTGCTGCTCAAGCGGCACGGCGAGTACTGGGAGGGCGCGCCGCACCTGGACGAGCTGGAGTTCGTGATCGCCAACGAGGAGTCCGCGCGGACGAACGCGCTGCTCGGCGGCCAGGTCGAGTACGCGCACGACCTCACCCCGACCACCGCCCGCAGCCACGAGGCCGGCGGCCGGATGGCCATCCACCGCGCGCCCAACAGCGCCGTGCAGGCGTTCGCGATGAAGCTGGACCGGCCGCCGTTCGACAACCGGGACCTGCGCGAGGCCCTGTTCCTGCTCGCCGACCGGCCGCAGCTGGTCGAGTCGGTGCTCGCGGGCAGCGGGCAGGTGGGCAACGACCTGTTCGGCAAGGGCTACCAGCACTACGCCGACGACATCCCGCAGCGCACCCGCGACCTGGACAAGGCGAAGTTCCTGATCCGCCGGGCGGGCGCGGAGGGACTGACGGTCAAGCTGGACACCTCCACCGCCGCGGCCGGCATGGTCGAGGCCGCCACCGTGTTCGCCGACCAGGTCAAGGGCTCCGGGCTGACCATCGAGGTGGTCACCGGCAACAAGGACAGCTACTGGTCCGACACGCTCAAGAACGGCTCGCTGTCGAGCTTCCGGTCCGGGGCGATGCCGATCGAGACGCACATCGCGCAGCGGCTGCTCAGCGGCTCGGGCACCAACGTGACCAAGTGGGCCCGGCCGGAGTTCGACGCCCTGTACGACCAGGCAGTGTCCACTGTGGACGCCGGGCGGCGGGACGGGTTGTACCGGGAGATGCAGCGCTCCCTGCACGCCGAGGGCGGCTACCTGATGTGGGGCTTCGCGGACTGGATCGTCGGCGCCGCCCCGAACGTCGGCGGCATCTCCACCGCGCCCGCCAACACGCTGGACTGGGCGCGGTTCGACAAGGTGTGGTTGGGGTGAGCCTGCGCCGGTACGCCGCCCGGCGACTGGCCCTGGGCCTGGTCCAGGTGCTCGCCGTGGTCACGGTGGTGTTCCTGCTGGTGCAGGCGCTGCCCGGGGACGCGGCGGTGGCGCTGGCGGGCGACAACCCGGACCCTGAGCGGATCGAGCAGATCCGCGTCGCGATGGGGCTGGACCGGCCACCGCTGGAGCGGTTCGGCGACTGGGTGGCGGGGCTCGCCCACGGCGACTTCGGCGTGTCGCTGATCTCCGGCCGGCCGGTGGCCGAGTTCCTGCACGACGGGCTGGGGCCCACGCTGGTGCTGGCGGTGCTCGCCCTGGTGCTGCTGATCCCGTTGTCGGTGCTGCTGGGCGTGCTGGCGGCGTTGCGCGAAGGCGGGCCGCTGGACCGCGCCGTCACGACGGTCACCGTGGGCCTGCACTCCATCCCGGAGTTCGCGCTCGCCGTGGTGCTGATCGCGGTGTTCGGGGTGCAGTTGCGGTGGCTGCCGCCCACGGCGGTGGGCGCCGACCTGCTCGGGCAGCCGGCCGTGCTGGTGCTGCCGCTGGCGGTGCTGGTGGCGCGGCCGCTGTGCTCGATCAGCCGGCTCGTGCGGGCCGGGATGATCGACGCGCTGGCGTCCGACCACGTCCGGCACGCGCTGCGGCTGGGCATCGGCGTGACGCGGGTCCGGTTCGCGCACGCGCTGCCGACCGCGCTGGCGCCCGCCGTGCAACAGGTGGCGCGGACCACCGACTGGTTGCTGGGCGGCGTGATCGTGGTCGAGGCGGTGTTCGTCATCCCGGGCCTCGGCACGATCCTGGTGGACGCGGTCGCGGGCCGCGACCTGCCGGTGGTGCAGGGGCTGGCGGTGGTGTTCGCGGTGACCACGGTCGTGGTGAACCTGGTCGCCGACCTGCTGGTGTTCCGGCTCGCCCCCCGATCGGTGGCGATCGCGTGAAGGGCGTCGGCCTGCTGCTCGTGCTGGTGCCGCTGGCGTTGGCGCTGCTGGGGCCGCTGTTCGTGCCGGACGAGCTGACGCGCGGCGCGCCGTTCGTCGCGAACTCGTCGCTGGGCACCGACTTCGTCGGCCGGGACGTGTGGCACCAGGTGCTCGCGGGCGGGCAGACCGTGGTGCTGGTCGCGGTGCTGGCGTCGGTGCTGTCCTACCTGCTGGGCGTGCCGTGGGGCGTGGTCGCCGCGATGACCCGCCTGCGAATCGTGGACGAGGTGCTGATGCGGCCCCTCGACCTGCTGCTGGCCGTGCCGTCGCTGCTGGTGCTGATCCTGGTGGCGGCCATCGCGGGCCCCGGGCTGCCAGTGCTCGTCGGCGTGGTGGCGCTGGTCAACTTCCCCGACGTGGCGCGGATCTCGCGGGCCGCCGCGCTGGAGGTCGCCGGGCGTCCGGCGCTGGAGGCGATGCGGTTGCAGGGCGAGACGTGGTGGCGGACGTCGGTCGTCTACACGGGACGGTCGATGCTGCGGACGCTGGCCGCCGACTCGGGCGTGCGGCTGACCGGCGCGCTGTACCTGGTCGCGTCGGCCAGCTTCCTCGGCGTCGGCGTGGCGCCGGACGCCGCCGACTGGGCCGTCATGGTCGACCGCAACCGGGTGGGCCTGTTCATCCAGCCGTGGGCGGTCGTGGTGCCCGCGCTGCTGATCGTCGCCCTGTCGGTGGGGCTGAACCTGGTGTTCGACCGGGCGTTGCGGGCGGAGGCGCGGACGTGACGACCGTGGTGCACGTCGAGGACCTGCGCGCGGTCGCCGGGTCGCACGTCCTGGTCGACGGGGTCAGCTTCGCGCTGGCCGCCGGCCAGGTGGTCGCCCTGGTCGGTGCGTCCGGCAGCGGCAAGACCACCACGGGGCTCGCGCTGCTCGGCGAGCACGCGCCGGGCGTGTCGGTCAGCGGACGGGTCACCGTGACCGGCCGGGTCGGGTTCGTGCCGCAGCAGCCGTCGGCGGCGCTGAACCCGGTGCGACGGCTCGGCGGCGTGTTCCGGGAAATCGCCGCGCTGCACCCCGGCGACCGCGACGCGCTGGTCACGACCGCGCTGCGCCGGGCCCGCGTGCCGGTGGAGCTGCTGCGCCGGTACCCGCACGAGCTGTCCGGCGGGCAGCAGCAGCGGGTGGTGCTGGCGCAGGCCCTCGTGGGCGACCCGGCCGTGCTGGTCGCCGACGAGCCGACCACCGGGCAGGACCCGATCACCCGGGCCGAGGTGGTGGACGAGCTGTCGTCGGTCGTGGCGCAGGGCGTGGCGCTGGTGCTGCTCACGCACGACCTGGACGTGGTGCGCGCGCTGGCCGACGAGGTCGTGGTGCTGCGGTCGGGCCGGGTCGTGGAGGCGGGCCCCGTGGCCGACGTGCTCGACCGGCCGCGGTCGGCCTACACCGCCGCGCTGGTCGCGGCACAGCCCCGGGTCACCGTGCCCGACGGGCGCCCGGCCGTCGCGCCCCGGCTGGAGACGCGGTCGCTGACCGCGCGGCACCGCGCCACGACCGTGCTGCACGACGTGGACGTGCGGGTGGGCGCGGGCGAGTGCCTGGCCGTCGTGGGGCGGTCCGGGAGCGGCAAGACGACGCTCGCCCGGTGCGTCGCCGGGCTGCACGCCGGGTTCACCGGTGACGTGCTGCTCGACGGCCGCCCGCTACCGCGGTCGCTGCGCCGCCGTTCCCGGTCCGAGCTGGCCGCGGTGCAGTACGTGTTCCAGGACCCGCGCGCGTCGTTCGACGCCTACCGGACCGTGCTCGACCAGGTCAGCCGGACCGCCGTGCGGCTCGGCGGCGTCGCCGACGCGCGTGCGGCGGCGGTGGCGGAACTGGCGGCCGTGGGGCTGGACGAGGCGACCGCGACCCGCCGGCCCGCCGCGCTGTCCGGCGGCGAGCTGCAACGCGCCGCGCTGGTGCGCGCGCTGCTGGCCCGGCCCGACGTGCTCGTGTGCGACGAGATCACGGCCGGGCTGGACACCCTGACCCAGGCGAGCCTGCTCGACCAGCTCGCCGCGCTGACCTGCACCGTGGTGCTGATCAGCCACGACCTGGCCGTCGTCGCGCGGCTGGCCGACCGCGTCGCCGTGCTGCACCAGGGGCACGTCGTCGAGCACGGCCCGGCGGGCGACGTCCTGGGCTCCCCCACCCACCCGGTCACCATCGGCCTGCTGGGCCGCTCGATGGAAGGAACAGAGGAGAAGAAGACATGACCCCCTACCACCGCGAAGTGGGGCCGTACGAGGTCCGTCGCGCGCGAGAGTCCGATCTGGACGGTGCGCGCAGCGTCATGCTGGACACGTTCTACCAGGAGTTCGGCTACGGCTACCGGCCCGAGTGGCACCGGGACGTGGTCGACCTCGAAGGCGCGTACCTGCGCCCCGAGCGGCACGCGCTGTTCGTCGCGGTCAAGGGCGACGAGGTGGTGGGCACCACCGGCGTGCGCGCCACCGCGCCGGCCAGCCCGCCGCACCCCGCCTGGCTGGCCGCCCGCTACCCCGACGGCGTCACGGCGCAGCTGTTCCGCGTGTACGTGCGGCCCGACCACCGCCGGGCCGGGTTGGCGCGGGCGCTGGTCGAGATGGCCACCGGGTTCGTCGCCGCGACGCCCGGCTACGAGCGGCTGTACCTGCACACCGACACCCGGATCGCCGGGGCCGAGCCGTTCTGGCGGTCCGTGGCGGAGGAGGTGCACGACGCCCGTGACGGCGACCCGATTACCTTCCAGACCGTCCACTTCGAGATCCCGCTGCCGCGCTGAGGTCCGCTACCGGCCACGTCGTCGGCGGAGCAGGTCCGCCAACGACGTGGCCGGGTGCCCGGTGAGCGCGGGCACCGCGTCGCTCACCCCGTCCAGCTCGCCGCGGGCGATGGCGGTGTAGGTGGACACCCACGCGTCGACCTGCCAGTCCGGCGCGCCGTACCCCGCGCGTGAGCGATAGGCTTCCTCGACGGTTTCCGGGTGATAGGTGATCGTCCGGCCGGTGGCTTCCGACAGCACGGCCGCGATGTCGTGCAGCGACAGGGCTTGCGGCCCGGTGAGGTCGTACGTGCGGCCCGCGTGCTCCTCCGGATCGGTGAGCACGGCGGTGGCGGCGTCGGCGATGTCGTCCTGCGCCACGACGGCCGCCCGACCGTCGCCGGCGGGACCGCGCAGCACGTCGTCGTCCCCGACCATGGCGGGCAGGAAGTCGGCGTAGAGGTTGTCCCGCAGGAACGTGAACGCCATCCCGCTCGCACGGATGTGCTGCTCGGTGGCGTGGTGGTCGCGCGCGAGGGTGAACGTGGCGTCCGCCGCGGCCCCGGCGAACGAGGTGTAGACCAGGTGGGCGACCCCGGCGTCCGCCGCGGCGTCGACGAAGGCCCGGTGCTGGTCGACGCGGTCCGTCGACTCCGACCCCGAGACCATGAGAACGACCGGGATGCCTTCCAGGGCACGGCGGACGGCGTCGCGGTCGGCGAACGACGCCCGCGCCACGGCCGCGCCGGGCAGGTCCGGCGCGCGGGACGGGTCCCGGACGAGGAGCAGCTGGGCGTGGCCCGCGTCGGCGAGGCGGCGGGCGACACGGCCACCGATGTTCCCGGTGGCGCCGGTGACGGCGAGCGACGGCATGCGGCGTGGTCCTCTCGGCTGGTCGCGCCGAGTCTCCCACCGCCGGCTCGCCGTCGGCCATTCGAACCGGTGCGGGCGCGCGGCTCCGGAACTCGCGGTCCCGATCGTGCACGTGACACCTCCTCCACTCGGTCACCCCCTATACGGCGGCCGACCGCGCCCCGTTGCCCGTAACTTTGCGTGACGACACGACGAGGGGCCCGCGCACCCCCGAGCGCACGGGCCCCTCTGCCGAGCCGGCTCCCCGATCAACCGGCCGGGTCGAAACGCACGGGCTACTCCTCCCGCGCCCACGCCTTCGCCAGCTTGAGCTTGCCGCCGGTGTGCAGCAGCGACCCCGAGTAGACCCGGCTCGCCAGTAGCACGGTCAGCACGACCGTCCCGGCCAGCAGGCCCAGCGCCAGCAGCGGCTCCCAGACCGCCGCGTCACCGGCGAACAGTCGCACCGGCATCGCGATCGCCGACGAGAACGGCAGGAACGACAGCACGGTGAGCACGGTGGCGTTGTCGGAGAAGAACATCACGCCGAAGTACGGGCCCATCACCAGGATCATCACCAGGCCCATGCTCGAACCCAGGTCCTCCTGCCTGCTGACCAACGAACCGGCGACCGCCCACATCGACGCCAGCAGCACGAACCCCAGCACCAGGAACGGCACGAACCAGCCGAGCGCGGGCGCGACCAGGGCCAGCAGCTCCGAGTGCCCGCCCAGCCGCAGCGCCAGCGGCGCGGCCACCGCGATCACCACCACCTGGCCGATCGTCAGCAGCGAGTGGCCCGCGATCTTGCCCGCCAGCAGGGCCCGCACCGGGATCGTCGCCACCAGGATCTCCACGATCCGGGTCTGCTTCTCGGTGACCGTGCTCTGCGCGATGGCCGTGCCGCTCATCCCCACGATGAGGAACACCAGCGCGAACACCATGATCGCCAACTGCCGCTGGCCCTGCCCCACCTCGGCCGGGTCGAGCAGGTCGACCGGCGGCGCGGTCCGCAGCGCGGCCAGCACGTCGGTCGGCGGGTCGGCCAGCGCGACCACGCGCACACCGGTGGCCGAGTCGCCGGTGGTGTCCGGCACGACCGCCGCCTCCACCTCCTCCGACCGGATCAACGCCTGCGCGGCGGCCTCGTCGGCGACCTCGCGGACCTCCAGCCCGCTGTCGGTCAGCACCTCGGCGGCTCGCGCGCCGACCGCGGCCACCTTCGTCTCACCGCCGCCGAGCACGGTCGGCAGGATCGACATCGCGAACAACCCGACCACGATCACCGCGAGGCCGATCCAGAAACCCTTGGCGCGCAGGAACGTCCGCACCTCGCGCTCGGCGACCAACCGGGTGGCCGCCGCGAAACCCCGCGCCCCGCCGTGCTCCGCCACACCGCGCTGCTCCGCCACGCCGTGCTGCTCCGTCACGCCGGTCATCAGATCGCCTCCATGAAGATCTCGTCGAGCGTGGGCACCACCGGGGTGAAGCCGCGCACCGGACCGCGGCCCAGCGCGGCCTGGAGGACCACCTGGTCCACGTCGGCGACGCCGTCGGGCTCGAACACCACGCGCGGCCCGTCGACGTCCACCACCCGCACGCCCGGCACGTCCCGCACCCAGCCCGCGTCCGACGCCACGACCAGCTCGAACCGGGTCGTGCCGTACCGGGCTCGCAGCTCGTCACGCGCGCCTGCCGCCGTGATCCGCCCGCCGGAGATGATCACCACGTCGTCGCACAGCCGTTCCACGACCGACAGCTGGTGGCTGGAGAACAGCACCGGCACGCCGTTCGCGGCCCGCTCGCGCAGCACGCCCAGCACCGTCTCGACCGCGATCGGGTCCAGCCCGGAGAACGGCTCGTCCAGGATCAGCATCACCGGGTCGTGCACCAGCGCGGCGGCGACCTGCGCGCGCTGCTGGTTGCCCAGCGACAGCTCCTCCAGCTTGTCGTCCGCCCGGTGGCCGAGTTCGAGCTGGTCGAGCAGGCGTGCGGTGTTGCGCCGCGCGGCGGCGGCGTCCAGGCCGTGCAGCCGGCCGAGCCAGGCGATCTGCTCGGCCACGCCCATCTTCGGGTACAGGCCGCGCTCCTCGGGCATGTACCCGAACCGCTGCCGCACCGCGCCGGTCACCGGCGAGCCCTGCCAGGCGACCGTGCCGCCGTGCGCGGCCAGGACGCCGAGGACGATGCGCATCGTGGTGGTCTTGCCGGACCCGTTCGCGCCCAGGAACCCGGTCATGCGGCCGGGTCGGACCTCGAACGAGACCCCGTCGAGGACCCGGTGGTCGCCGAAGCTCCGGCTGACCGACGTGACTGTCAACATGACCGCAACGCTAGGTCGCCGCGCCCTCCGGCACGTCCGGCCCGAGATCGACTCCGGGGTCCTCCTCGCGGAGGACCCCGCGCGTCACGCCCGGCCCGGCTCCACGATCCCGTGCTCGTAGGCGAACACGACGGCGTGCGTCCGGTCGCGCAGGCCCAGCTTCGCCAGGATGCGCGACACGTGCGTCTTCACCGTGGTCTCGCCCAGGTACAGCGCACCCGCGATCTCGGCGTTGCTCGCGCCGCGGGCCAGGTGGACCAGCACCTCGAACTCGCGGTCGGTGAGCTCCGGTGGCCGCCGGGTGGGCGTGACCGGGGCCGGCGCGGTGAACCGCGCGATGACGCGGCGCGTGACCTCGGGCGAGAGCAGCGCGTCACCGCGCGCGACGACCCGCACCGAGTCGACCAGGTCCTCCGGGGAGGCGTTCTTGAGCAGGAAACCGCTCGCACCCGCCCGCAACGCCTCGAACAGGTAGTCCTCGCGGTCGAACGTGGTCAGGATGACCACCTTGATCGGGTGGCCCGCGCCGTCCGCGCCGAGGATGCGCCGGGTGGCCTCCAGCCCGTCCACGCCCGGCATCTGCACGTCCATCAGCACCACGTCCGGCTGGAGCCGGCCGACCACGTCCACGGCCTCGGCGCCGTCGCGGGCCTCGCCGACCACCTCGATGTCGTCCTCCGTGCCGAGGATGACCCGGAAGCCCGCCCGGACCAGGTCCTGGTCGTCGGCGAGCACCACGCGCAGGGGAGCCGTCATGCCGGGAACCTCGCACGGACCCGGTACCCGGCGTCACGGCGGGGTCCGGCTTCCAGCTCGCCGCCGTGCACCGCGACCCGTTCCCGCATGCCGACCAGCCCGAACCCGGCCCCGCCCGACGCCCCCGCGCGCCCCCGACCGTCGTCGGCCACCTCGACCTCCAGCGAGTTCTCCAGGAACCGCACGCGCACGTCGGCCTTGCGCGCGTCGGCGTGCTTCACCACGTTCGTCAAGGACTCCTGCACGATCCGGTACACCGACAGCGCCACCCCCTCCGGCACCGGCCGCGGCTCCCCGTACACGCCGTGCGCCACGTCGAGCCCGGCCGACCGCGCCTGCTCCGCCAGCTCCGGCAACTGGTCCAGGCCCGGCGACGACGTCTCGCCGCCGGTGGCGGGCACGTCCTCCTGGTCGGCCCGCAGCACGCCCAGCAGGCCGCGCAGCTCGCCGATGGCCGTGCGCGCGGTCTCCTCCACGGTCCGCAGCGCGTCCCGGGCCAGGTCGGGGTCGCGGTCGAGCACCCGTCGCGCCGCACCGGCCTGCACGCCCATCACCGACACGTGGTGCGCCACGACGTCGTGCAGGTCGCGGGCGATGCGCACCCGTTCGGCGACGATCGCGCCCCGCGTGTTCTGCTCCTGCGACCGCCGCAACTGCTCGGCCCGGTGCTCCAGCTCGGCCTGCCGCCGCGCGGAGACCCACGCCATCTCGCCGAAGAAGTACGCGGACAGGAAGAACAGCACGTTGAACCCGATGCCGTACAGGACGGTCGCGAGCACCGGGTCGAGCGGCCCGGCCGCGCCCTCGAAGTGCGGCGCGGGCTCCAGCAGGAACCTCACCAACCCGAACCCGAGCCACCCGAACATCGCCACGACCACCGCCACCCGCCCCCACCGCGCGCGGGTCCGGTCCTGCCCCCACGCGCCGGCGCTGAAGATGGCCAGGAACAACGCGACGGACGGCACGAGGTTGTCCGCCACCTGCCGCGCCTGGACCACGATGAGCAGCGCGCCGACCAGGAACATCACCGTGAGGGGGTAGCGCCGCCGGGCGACCAGGGGCAACGTCAGGGCCGCACCCCAGGCGAGCTGCTCGGCGAGCGGCGGTCCGCTGTCCCACGGGCTCGCGCCCATGCTGCTGATCAGCACGGTCACGACGACGGCTCCGGCCAGCGCGGCGAGCGCCAACCAGACGTCGTCACGCCACCCGGCCGGGCCGGGCCCGGGACGCCGCCACTGCGCCCAGTCGGGCTCGCGCGAGGGTTCGTCCGTCATGCCCGAAACGTAACCCGGCTCCGGTCCCCGGCCGGCGCCGGCACACCCCTCACCGTGGTGCCGACCCTCTTGAGGGACTCTTGAGGGGACCAGCATGCTCCTGACTCTCCATTCGCCACAATCCCGATCCACTACTACCCTGACCAGGCTCAACGTCGATCATCAGCTTCACGATCGGGTGAACCTGCCAAGTCCACTCAAATAAAACACCGTCACCGAACTCCCCAAACGTCGGTTGAAACGAAGAGGAAACCCGAGCAACCACCCCTGCCCCAACCCGCCGATGGCCTCCCCACCCAATCGCCCCTCGCCCCGACCCGACCCGCCTCGACCGTGGGCCTGAGCCCTGACCCCGACCCCCCGAATCCCAGACCACCACCACCCGCAGCGGAACCGGCCGTCGAGCACGCGAACCGCCGCCGCCACGCAGCGGGCCAGTCGCACAGCATGCGGACCACCGCCCCTTGCGGTGGACCGGCCGACCCAGCGCCACGCCGCGGTGGGCCAGCTGCCTAGCACCGGACCGGCCCCCGGCTCGCGGTTGACCGGCCCGACCAACGTCAGGCCAGCGCCGCCTCGCGGTGGATTGGGCAGCCCGGCGCAAGACCGCCGCCGCCGCCGGCGGCTCACGGTGGACCTGCGCACCCGGTGCCGTACCGGTGCCGCCCACCGGTGGACCGGATTGCGCGTCAGGCCACCGCCGACAGGCCGCGCGGACTGGCCTGACCGATGGCGAGCCGCCGTGGGGCGCGGCAGGCCGGCTCACCCGCAGTCAGGAAGCGCCCGCCGTCGGGACCCTGCCGGCTGGCGACAGGCTCGTGTGGTGGTGGGTGGAGTGGGGTCAGCCGGTTGTTCGGGCGGCCGTGATCACCACGGCCGTGTAGCGCATCACGAAGCTGCCGCCGGCCGCGTCGATCACCGCGCCGATGTCGGCCAGCACGTCGTCCAGCACGCCGGGTGGAAACAGGGTGCGCGCGCCCGAGGTCGGCAGCTGGTCCAGCCACTCGTCGCGGGTGTAGGTGCGGTCCCAGTCGAACTGCCACTCCTCCGGCTCGGTGAAGCCGCCCGCCTGGCGGATGCCGTCGACGGCCCGGTCGGTCAGCGCGGTGTGGCCGGTTCCGGAGTAGGCGCGGCCGGCGAGTGAGCCCGGGACGACGCGCTCGTAGACGTCGGCGAAAGCCTGGGCCAGGTCGGGTGGTGGTTGGGCGACGTTCCAGAACGCGGCCAGTCTGCCGCCGGGGCGCAGCACGCTCGCCGCCTTGGCCGCGCCCGCGACCGGGTCGACCCAGTGCCAGCTCTGGCCGGACACCACGGCGTCGAACGTCCGGCCGGCGGGGTCCCACGACTCGAACGCGGCCACCTCGACGTCCAGGCCGCTCCGCCGGGCCCACTCGGCCATCCGGGGGTCGACCTCGACGCCCAGCACCCGGCACCCGGCGGCTTGGAACAGCCTGGTCGCGATGCCGGTGCCCGCGCCGACGTCGACCACGTCCGGTCCGGGGCCGGCGGTGACGATCGCGGACACCATGGTGTCCGGGTAGGTGGGGCGGGCGCGGTCGTAGCGGGCCGGGTCGGTGCCGAAGGACTCGGCCATGCCGCGGGCCTGGTGGGGTTCGGAGGGTAAAGTGGGCATGCGCCCACTATGAGTGGGCGGATGCCCACTCGTCAACCTGCCCTTCGTCAACCGGGAGGAGCGCCGTGCCCACCGGCGTGACCATTCGCGACGTGCGCGACCAGCTGTTCGACGCCGCCGACCGCATCCTGCTGCGGGACGGGCCGAGCGCGTTGACCAGCCGGGCGGTCACCGCCGAGGCCGGTGTCGCCAAGGGCGTGCTGCACCGCCACTTCGCCGACTTCGACGCGTTCCTGGCCGAGTTCGTGCTCGACCGCGTCCACCGGATGGACGCCCAGGCCGCCGCCCTGCGCGACTCCGCCGGCGTCGGCTCGGTCGCCGACAACCTGACCGACGCGCTGACCGCCCTGTTCGGCTCGGTCGCCGTGGCGATCGTGGCCCTGGTGACGTTCCGCGACGAGCTGCGCGCCCGGCTGCGCGAGACCTGGCCCGCCGGCGTGCCGGTGCTGACCGAGGCGGTGATCATGATCGCGGCGTACCTCGCGGCCGAGCGCGACCTCGGCCGCCTCGCGCCCGACGCCCCGGTCGACGCGCTCGCGCCCACGCTGATCGGCACCGCGCACCTGCTGTTCGCCGACCGCGGCGCACGGCCGGACCGCGAGGCCGTGCACCGAGCCGTCACCTCGGTCGTCGCCGGGGCCCTGCGGCACTGACCGCCGGCGGGGCTCGATCCCGGTGGCCGTGTCGCCGAGCGCGAGCCGAGCGCGAACGGGGACGGCTCGCACTCGGCGATGAAGTCGCCCGGGAACCGAGCCGGAACTCCACCGCCGCCTCCAGCCGGCGCACCGCGTCCCCCAGCAGCGTCACGTCGAGCGCCGAGGTCCGTAGGGCACCTGGAGACCGGCGAACGGGGCCCAGTCGAGCCTGACCGTGCCGGACGACGCGGGCAGGCGCGGGAAGCCCACGCCGCCACGTCCTGGACGCAGCAGCCCGGTCAGAGCACCGCGGCCAGCTGGTCCAGCGCCGCCACCGGGTCCGGGCCGATCGGGAACAGCACCGCGCTGTCCACCCCGGCCGCGAACAGCTCGGCCAGCCGCGCCCGGGCGTCCTCGGCCGTTCCGGTCACCGCGAGCTGCCGCACCCACTCCTCCGGCAGCCGGCGCACGAACTCCTCCCGGCTGCCGCACTCCCGTCGCAGCGCCGCGAACTCCGCCGCGAACGGCAGCGGGGCGAGGTGGGGTGCCCAGTCCGGCTCGCCGATCCACTCCAGACCGGCCCGCACGGCGTCCACCGCCACCGCCGCGTCGGGGTGGACGGCGGCCACGTTGTAGCCGACCAACCGGTGCGGCCGGTCCGCGTCGATGTGCGCCAACGCCGCCCGCGCGTACTCCGGCGTGGTCGGCTCGGCCAGGATCGTGCCGTCCGCCACCCGGCCCGACACCGCCAGCGAACGCGGGCCGCGCACGCCCGCCAGCACCGGCGGCGGGGTGTCGGGCACGCACTCGGCCTCCAGGCGCACCCCGTCCAGCCGGACGTACTCGCCCGGCTCGACCGACTCACCGCGCAGCAGGGCGGTCACCGCGCCCAGGTACTCCTCCAGCAGGGTCAACGGGCTGGCGGGCCACTGCCCCACCGACCGCATCCAGCCCGGCATGCCGTGCCCGATGCCGACGTCGATCCGGCCGGGGAACAGCTGGGCCAGCGTGGCTGCCTCCATCGCGGCGAACGCGGCGTTGCGCGCGCCGACCGGCAGCAACCCGATGCCGACGCGGATGCGCCCGGTCGCCGCCAGCACCGCGGCGGCCTGGCCGATCCCACCCCGGTAGCCGAGGTCCTCCACCACCCACAGCTCGTCGAACCCGAGCTCGTCGGCGCGCCGCGCGAACGGCAGCACCCGAGCCGGCTCGAGGTCGCGGGGCAGCATCACCCCGACCGATCCGGTACGACTCACGACGACTCCCTAGGTCCGCAGGTACGAAGCGCCGTTGAGGTCGAGCACGGCGCCGGACGCCCACTCGGCCGCCGGCGAGGCGAGGTAGACGACGGCGGCGGCGATCTCGTCCGGCCGCGCCACCCGGCCGAACGGGCTCTGCGCCCGCACCTCGTCGGTCACCATGTCGGCCACCCGGTCCGTGCCCACGAACCCGGGTGCCACCGACGCGACCGCGATGCCGTGCGGCGCCAGGGCGACCGCGAGGGACTGGCCCATCGAGTGCAGTGCCGCCTTGCTCGCGCCGTACGCGGGCATGTCGGGCTCGCCCCGGAACGCGCCGCGCGAGCCGACGTTGACGATCCGGCCCCGGATGCCGCGCGAGATCATGTGCCGGGCGACGCAGTAGGACATGTCCGCGGCGCCGAAGACGTTGACCGCGAACGTGCGCCGCCACAACGCCTGCCACCGCGCGTACGGCAGGTCCAGCGAGCCGAGTTCCACCAGGCCCGCGTTGTTGACCAGGACGTCGATGCCGCCGAGGGTGTCGGCGGCCGAGTCGACGACGCGCTCGATCGCGTCCGGGTCGGCGAGGTCGACGTTCGAGGAGGACAGCGCGACCACGTCGTCGCCGAGGTCGCGGAACGCGTCGGCGACGGCCGCGCCGATGCCGCGGCTGCCGCCCGTGACCAGCACGCCCCGGCTCACTTGGCGAACACCTGCGACTCGTCCTTGAAGGCTTTGAACTCCAGCGCGTTGCCCGCCGGGTCGCGGAAGAACATCGTCCACTGCTCGCCCGGTTCGCCCGCGAACCTCAGGTACGGCTCGATCACGAACTCCGTCCCCGCCGCGCGCAGCCGCTCGGCCAGCGCGTGGAACTCCGGGATCGGCAGGATCAGGCCGAAGTGCGGCACGGGCACGTCGTGGCCGTCCACCGGGTTGCGGCCGGAGTCGGCGCGCGGTCCGGGCACGACGTGCGTGACGAACTGGTGGCCGTAGAAGTTCCAGTCCACCCAGTTCTCGGCCGAACGCCCTTCTTCGAGTTCGAGCACGCCGCCGTAGAACTCGCGGGCCTGGGCCAGGTCGTCGACGGGGACGGCGAGGTGGAAACCGGGTCTCATGCCTCCACCTTGACCACCGCCCCCGCCAATGTCAACATTCGACATCATGGAGCTGCGCAAGGCCGACCGGCGGGGCCTCGCGGACACGGCCGCGGACCTGATCCGGGAGGCGATCCTCGGTGGCCTCTTCCCGCCCGGCTCCCCGCTGCGCGAGGTCGAGCTGGCCGCGTCGCTGGACGTCAGCCGCGGCTCGGTGCGCGAGGGCCTGGCCGTGCTGGAACGGGAAGGGCTGGTCCGCAGCGCCTGGCACCGCGGCACGAAGGTGATCGACCTGACGGCGCGCGACGCCGAGGAGGTCTACTCGGTCCGCGCCGCGCTGGAGGGGCTGGCCGGGCGCAGCGCCATCGGCCGGGTCGACCTGGGCGTCCTCGGCGGTCTGGTGGACGGGATGGCCCGGCGGCTGGCCGCGGGCGCGCCCAGTGACGAGCTGCTGGCGTTGGACATCGAGTTCCACGACACGATCTACCGGGCGGCGGGCAACCGGCGGCTGATCGAGGCGTGGCACGCCGTGCGGTCGCAGGTGCACCTGTTCCAGCTCACCCGCATCCGGCTCGGCCACCACGACTACCGCGCGGTCGTGGTGGACGAGCACCGCGAGATCGTCCGCCTCCTCGACGCCGGTGACGCCGACGAGGTCACCCGCTTCGCCGAGGAGCACGTCCACTCGGCGAAGCGGGTGCTCGTGGCTCAGCTCGCCGGTTCGACCCGCGACACCTCCGGGTAGCTCGCCGACGGGCCGTCCAGCAGCGGCTGCGGCTCACCGCGCAGGTGCCGGTCGAAGAACGCCCGCACGTAGGCGCGGGTGATCGCCGCGCCGCGCTCGCCGGGCACCTCGCCGAAGTCCAGGCCGAGCTGCGGCCCGATCACGCCGATGTCGGTGAACGACGGGTGCTCCATGCCCGCCACCACCAGCCAGCGCTTCCACCCGGTCAGCAGCGGCCAGGCGTCCGCCCAGCTCTCGGCGCTGGGCGCGCCGGGCCCGAAGTTGTTCTGCCGGCCCAAGAGCATCACCGGCTGCGACATCCCCTCCGGCGGGACGGGCGTGGACAGGACGCCGTCCACGTCGATGGCGGCGCGGATGCGGGCGTCGGCGCGCGCGGCTTCCAAGCTGCTCGCCCCGCCGACGGAGTGGCCGCCCATGGCGATCCGGGCGGGGTCGACCAGGTTCGCGCCGCGGTGGTGGCGCAGCGGCCCGGTCAGCTGGTCCAGCACGAACGACACGTCCGCCGTGCGGCCTTCGCCGAGCTTCCGCCAGAACTCGGGGTCGTGGAACACCTCGCAGGAGGCGCAGGGCGCGACCCGCCCGTCCGGGAACGTGGTGGCGACGTTCTCGTGGGTGTGGTCGACCACCGCGACGACGTAGCCGTGGCTCGCCAGGTCCTCGGCGAGCGTGGTGAGCGTGGCGCGGGGGCGTTTGTAGCCCGGTGACAGCACGACCAGCGGCAGGCCGTGCCGCCGCCCGACCGGTCGGGCGTCCACGACGGCGTTGGTGCGCACGGTGCTCAACGCGTCGGGCGGCACGGTGGTGATGCCGCCTTCTTCGAGCACCGCCTGGGACTCGACGGGCGTCATGTACTGCTTCTTCGGGCCGTGGCCCGACGCCGCCGGGTAGAACAGCGACACCATCAGCTCGCGGTCCACCCCGGGCACCCACGGGTCGGGGCGCGAGGTGTCCGCGAGGTGCAGCGAGGTCGTGCCCACGGCGTGGCGGCCGGTCGGCGCGGGCAGGGAGGGCGTCGCGTCCGCGGCGGGGCCCGCCCCGGAGGCGTGCGCGGGTGTGGCGGACAGGACGAGGCTCAGTGCGATCAGGAACGTGAGGTTGCTGCGCATGGGTCTTCCTCTCACGTCGGCCGTCAGCCGACGAAGGTCACTTCCGGGTGGTCCGCCGAGGGCCGCTCCAGCAGCGGTTGCGGCGTGCCGCGCAGGTGCAGGTCGAAGAACGCGGCGGTGTAGGTGCGGGTGATGGCCAGGGCGCGGTTCGCGTCGATGTCAGTCGCGCTCCCACCCGCGGTACGGGCCGAGGCTGCCGGGGACGTAGAGGTCCTTGTTGCCCACGAACAGGAACGGCCGGGACAGACCTCCGTCGGGGATCGGGAGGTGCGTGCTGCCGTCGAGGTCGACGCCCGCCCGGATGCGGTCGTCGGCGAGCATGGCCGGGATCGCGCTCGCGCCGCCCGCCGAGTGCCCGGCCATGGCGATGCGCGCCGGGTCGACCAGGTTCGCGCCGCGCCGGTGCCGCAGCGGGCCGGTCAGCTGGTCCAGCACGAACGACACGTCGGCCGCGCGGCCCGCGCCGAGCTTCTCCCAGAACCCGTCCAGGTGGTCCACCTCGCACGCGGCGCAGGTGGTGACGCGGCCGTCGGGGAACGTGGTGGCGATGTTCTCGTGGGTGTGGTCCACCACCGCGACGACGTAGCCGCGACTGGCCAGGTCCTCGGCCGGCGCGGTGAGCGTGGCGCGGCCGTTGGTGAAACCGGGTGACAGCACGACCAGCGGCGCGCGGTGCCGACGGCCGGGCGCGGGCGCGGCGTCGACCACGGCGTTCGTCCGGGTCCTGCTCAGCAGGTCCGGCGGGAGGTCGGTGAGGCCCGCGTGCTCCAGCATGAGCGCCGATTCGGTCGGCGTCACGTACCGGGCTGCCGGCCCGCGCGCCGCGGCGGCCGGGTAGAGCAGGGCGACCATCAGCTCCCGGTGCGTCGAGGGCACCCACGGGTCGGGTCGGGAGGTGTCCTCCAGGTGCAGCGAGGTGGTGCCCACCGGCCGGTTGCCGGTAGGCGCGGGTAAGTGGGGCGCCGTGTCCGCGAACGCGGGTGTGGCGGACAGCGCGAGGGACAGTGCGGTGACGACCGCGAGGCCGCGCATGGGCTTCTCTTCTCGTGACGGGTCAGGACAGGTGGCGGAGCCGGCGGATGCAGAACCACGTCAGCAGCGCCGACACCGCCAGGTACAGGGCCAGTTCGAGCCACTGGAGGGGCCAGAACCGGCTCGCCGGGTGGTAGGCCAGGTGCTGGCGGTAGCCCAGCTCGGACAGCCGGGCGAAGCACTCGCGCATCCGGTCGAGGACCCGGGCGTCGATCTCGCCGACGGGTACGCGCGGCAGGCAGCCGCCCACCGAGGCGGGCAGCCGGTGGACCACCGCGCCGTCCGGGTCCACGGTCTCGTTGGCCAGCACCCACGCGCCCTCGGGCTCGACCACGGTCAGCGCCTCGGGCACGTCGCCGTCCGGTCCCTGCTCCGCCCGCACACCGGCGATGGTTCCCGCGGTGATCACGACGGTCTCCTCCACCGGCGGCAGCAGGTGCGGGCGCACCGCGAGCGGGACCGCCACCTGCACCGCGACGAACACCACCAGGGTCACCGCCATGGCGGCCACGGTGCGGCGCACCAGGATCGCGATCACCACGCCGAGGACGAACGCGAACGCGGCGTACCCGAACGGCGCGATGCCCCGTGCGGCGAACACGCCCGGCGTGATGCGCGAGTCGTACCCGCCCTCGCCGGCCGCCGCGTCGACGGGGTCGGCCCACCAGGTGACGACCAGGGCCAGCAGCCCGGCGGCGACCGCGGCGGCCGGCACGCCGAGACCGAGCTTGACCGCGAGCCAGCGGGTGCGGGTGGTGCTCTGGTTCCACACCAGGTTGTGCGTGCCGGTCTCCAGCTCGCGGGTGATCATCGGCACGCCCCAGAACACGCCGAGGACGGCGGGCAGCGCGTACACCGCGAGCATGCCCGCGCGGTACAGGAACTCCTCGTCGCCGGAACCGCCGCGCTCGGGCCGGGTGAGCACGAGCACCACCGCGACCAGCCCGAGCGCCGCGTACACCGACACGAGCGGGAAGCGCAGTTGCCGCCACGCCAGCCAGGTCATCGGACCACCCCCAGGGACGGGCGACCGGCGTGCGGGTTCGCCAGGTAGGCCAGGATCAGGTCTTCGAGGTCGACCTCGCCGACGTCCCACGCCGGGTCGAGGACCGGCGCCTCGGTGCGCACCAGCACGGTGGTCTGGCGGTCGGTGTGGCGGGCCGAGACGACGTGCTGGTCCGAGGGCAGGGTGTCGACGTCGCGCCGGGGGCCGGTCAGCCTGCGGTGCGTTGCCAGCAGCTCTTCGACGTCGCCGGTGAGCCGGACGCGGGCGTCCACCAGCACGACGAGGTGGTCGCAGACGCGTTCCAGGTCGGCGACCAGGTGCGACGACATCACCACGCTCACGCCGTGCTCGGCCACGACCTCCATGAGGTCCTGCAGGAACTCGCGCCGCGCCAACGGGTCGAGCGAGGCCACCGGTTCGTCCAGCAGCAGCAGCTCGGGCCGTTTCGCGATGCCGAGCGTGAGCGCGAGCTGGGCGCGCTGGCCGCCGGACAGCTTGCCCGCGGCCAGCGCCGGGTCCAGGCCGATCCGCGCGATCCGGTCGTTGGCCAGCTCGTCGTCCCAGCCGGGGTTGAGGTGCGCGCCCAGGCGCAGGTGCTCCGCCACGGTCAGGTTGGCGTAGACGGGGGCGTTCTGCGCGACGAACCCGACCTTGGCCAACTGGGCCGGGCCGCTGCCGGGCACGCCGCCGCACACCTCGATCGTGCCGCTGGACGGCGTCAGCATGCCCGCGGCGAGGCCGAGCAGCGTGGACTTGCCCGCGCCGTTCGGCCCGACCAGCCCGGTGACGTGCCCGGCCGGGACGTCGAGCTCGCAGCCCGTCAGCGCCCAGCGGCGCTGGTACTTCTTGCCCAACCCGCGGGCCCGCAGCACGGTCACGCTATGTCCTCTCTGGACGCGGAGCGAAAGGTGGTCAGGAACAACGCCTCGATGCCCTCCTCGTCCAGGCCGGCACGACGGGCCTTGGCCAGCCAGCGCCGCAGGTCCTGGCGCAGGGGCGCGAGCGCGGCGAGCGAGGTGCCGGAGAGCGTGGCGGTCACGAACGTGCCCACCCCGGGACGGGCCGCGACCAGGCCGTCGTGCTCCAGCTCGCGGTACGCCTTGAGCACCGTGTTCGGGTTGATCGCGAGGTCGGCCACCACGTCCTTCACCTTCGGCAGCTGGTCGCCCTCGTGCAGCAGGCCGAGCCGCAACGCGTGCCGCACCTGCCGGACCAGCTGCTGGTAGGGCGACAGGCCCGACTTGCCGTCCAGGTGGAACTCGATCACGACTACCTCCATTTATCTAGCTACCTAGCACTATAGGTATATAGGAGGGTGGCGTCGAGCGAGCGGACCGGGGCACCCGCGTCGGCGTGTGGAAAGAAAAGGCGGGACGGTGTCCCTCGCGGCCCGCGGACGGCATCCGACCTCGGCGGCTCAACCGGTCCGGTCGGCCCTTCGACCGGTCACCGGACACGGGAAGGCGGGTCGGTGCTGCGGGAGTGTCCCTGTGGTTCTTGTGAACCCAGGAATTCGGTCAGGTCTGCCTGTTGAGCCGCTGGGTGAGGTCGTCCAGGCAAGTGCTGAGGTCCTGTGGGCTTGTCAGGTCGTAGTGGACTTGGTCGACGAGCCCGGTCGAGAAGCTCCCGATCATGAGTTCGGCCTCGCCGCTGGTCCACACGATGAGCTGGCCTGCCAGATCGCCGGTCTCACAGTCGACGTAGGCGGCCGACTTGTCGCGCTTGGGGCCGAACGTGAACTGCCACCGGATCCCCGCTCGTTCCCACCGCGGCGCGTGCGCGTGCACGGCCGCAGCGAACTGGGCGAGGTCGAGTTCGATCACGCCGGCGATGCTATGCGGTGGCGGTGGTCTCCGGTGCCCGGTAGAAGGTCCTGGTGCGCAGCATCGCGAACAGGACAGCGCAGCGGCGCCGGGCGAGGCAGATCAGGGGCGGCGTTGTGTTTCTTGCCCTGGTCGCGTTTGCGCTGGTAGTACGCCCTGCTGGTCGGGTCGGACAAGGCCGCGAACGCCGCGAGGAAGAACGCGCGGTTCGCTGTTGGGCAACGGGCCGTCGTGCAGGCGCTTGCCTGCCGGGTCCAGGCCGACCGCGTGGTGCGTGCCCTTGCCCACGTCCAGGCCGAGGAACACGCCGAAACCGCTGCTCGTCCACCATGCCGATCGTTCGTGTCAAGCGGCCACCGGTCGGGCATCGAGCGCCGGCACCCACGTTACGACGAGACCTGCCCACCGGCGGCCGTGTCCCTTTCAGCGGTCACCCGATGCCACCGGGGCCGGGGACACCACCCCGGATCATGCGTGCGACTGGGGAGAAAGTCATGCCGGACGCGGTGACCACAGCTCCGTGATCAAGAGCCATGAAAACGGTGACGGGGGGATCGGCGGGGCCGGGGTCGTCGAGCCGGCCCCGCCGAGGTTCAGAAGCGGGCGCCCACGTTCGCGCCGTTGGCCGGGCGCAGGAAGTCCGACGACGGGATCGAGCCGTCGGCGTTGCGCGGACCCGTGATGGTGGCCGGGTTGGTGCTCGTGAACGACCACGTGCCGCCGAGGTCCCACGAGTTGCCGCTGCCGGTGGAGGTCGAGCCCAGCGAGGCGTTCGTGCCGTTGGCCACCGCCAGGTTCCCGGTGAGCGTGCTGCTCGACCTGTCGAACTGGAAGCCGGTCTTCGGGTTGTCCCACGCGGTGCTGCGCTCGATGCGGTGCCGGCCGGGGTTGTTGTTGTCCACCACGCCGCCGGCGGCGTTGTCCCACGTCATCGTGTTGCGCACGGTGTGGTCGGCGGCGACGCCGTTGCCGCCCAGCTTCAGCCCGTTGCCGTCACCGGTGAAGTCGGGCAGGTTCCAGCGGTTGAAGCCGTTGCCCCAGGCCAGGCTGTTCTCGGTGAGGATCGGCGAGGAGAACATCCAGTAGTCCAGGCCGTCGTCGGAGTTGTGCCACAAACGTGCGCCGCGCACGACGTTCCCGGTGCCGGAGCCCTCCTTGATGGCCAGGCCGTCGGCGCTCTCCCCGTTCTTGCGCGGGTCGCGGTTGCCGTGGGCGTCGAGGTCGAGGATCCGGTTGTCGCTCGACGCGCCTTGGAGGTGCAGGCCGGACTCGTAGTTGTCGCGCGTGACGAGCCGGTCGAAGACGGTGCTGTTGACGTCCAGGCCGAACACGCCGTACGGGCCGTGCACGACCTCCAGGCCGATCAACCGCCAGTGGTCGCCCTCGATGTGGATCGCCCCGCGATCCGCGCGCGGGATGCTGGAGCCCACCGCGCCCGGCGTGTACGGCATGTTCTCGCCGTCGATGACGACGCGCTCGTTGGCGTAGTTGCGCAGGGTGATGGGCCGGCTCGCGGTGCCGTTCTTGAGCAACTGGATGTTGGTGGTGGGCGCGTACGTGCCGCCGCGCACGTGGATCGTGTAGCCGGGCTGGGCCAGGTCGACGCCGCGCTGGAGGGTGCGCAGCGGCGCGGCGAGGGTGCCGGGGTTGCCGTCGTCGCCGTCGGTCGCCACGTACAGCGCGTCGGTGGGCGGCGGCGTGCCGTCCTGGGTGAAGTCCAGGTAGTCGACGTTCGGCAGGCCGGCCGAGGTGGTCGGGCTCAGCCGGATCGTGCTGGAACCGGCCGGCACGGTCACGGAGACGGTCTTCGACACCCACGTCGACCACGCGCCCGTGGCCTCGAACGAGACCGACTGCGCGGTCACGCCGTTGACGACGAGGTCGGCGGGGCGGGCGGCCGCGCCGCCGTTGGCGAACCTGATCGCCACGGTCGCGGCCCCGGCGGCCGGCGCGGTGACGGTGAACTGCGCGTGGGCGCCGACGGCGTTGTCCGCGTTGCAGAACCCCGTGCCGGAGTAGCCGGACCAGTTCGCGTCGATCGTGCCGGCGCACACCGCGGGGGCGGTTTCGGCTTCGTGGTGCGTGGTCGCGGCGGTCGCCGTGCCACTCGGTGCGCCGAGCGCCGCGACAGCGACCACAACGGCGACGGCACAGGGTTTCAGCCTCATTGTTCCTCCCTCGGTGTGACGCGGCGGCGGGCCCGTGTTCACGCTTCTGAACTGCGCAAACACGATCAGGGAGCGATCGGGGGCACGTTAACGCACACCTTTGGAAAGGCGCAATGATTCGACTGCCGGAATCTGCGGTTTCACAATGATGAACAAAAAGGGCGGGCACGGGGACGAATGTCCCGTGCCCGCCCTCGGAGTGCGGTCGGCGCGACTAGTGTCCTGCGCCTGAAGTTCGTTGATGAATTGTAGGGTTGTCGGGTGGCTCGTAGGGGTCGGCCGGTGGCCGCGGTGGTGTTGACGGACGAGGAACGCGAGACGCTGGCACGTTGGGCGCGGCGGGCGAAGTCGTCGCAGGCGTTGGCGCAGCGGTGCCGGATCGTGCTCGGCTGCGCCGACGGCAAGTCCAACCAGGATGTCGCGGCCGAGTTGGGCATCTGGCCGCAGACGGTGGGCAAGTGGCGACGCCGGTTCCTGGACAAGCGGCTGGAAGGACTGGTCGACGAGCAGCGTCCCGGCGCCCCGCGGAAGATCACCGACGAGCGGGTCGAACAGGTCGTGGTGGCCACGCTCGAACGGACGCCGGCCGACGCCACCCACTGGTCGCGCGCGTCGATGGCGGCCGAGAGCGGGTTGTCGCGCTCCACGGTCGGGCGGATCTGGAAGGCGTTCAACCTCAAGCCGCACCAGGTCGACACGTTCAAGCTGTCCACCGATCCGCAGTTCGTGGACAAGGTCCGCGACGTGGTCGGGCTCTATCTGAACCCGCCGGAAAAGGCGCTGGTGCTGTGCGTGGACGAGAAGTCGCAGATCCAGGCCCTGGACCGGTCCGCGCCGACACTGCCGATGATGCCGGGCCTGCCCGAACGCCGCACCCACGACTACATCCGGCACGGCATCACCACCCTGTTCGCCGCGCTCGACATCGCCACCGGCGAGGTCATCGGCTCGATCCACCGCCGCCACCGGGCCGTGGAGTTCAAGAAGTTCCTCGCCAAACTGGACAAGGAAGTGCCCGCCGACCTGGACGTGCACCTGATCTGCGACAACTACGGCACCCACAAACACCCCACCGTCCGGAAGTGGCTGGAAGCGCACCCGCGCTTCCACATGCACTTCACGCCCACCTACTCCTCCTGGCTCAACCAGGTCGAGCGGTGGTTCGGCCTGCTCACCGACAAGCGACTACGCCGCGCCGCCCACAAGTCCCTGCGCGCCCTGGAGAACGACATCCGCGACTGGATCAAGACCTGGAACGAGAACCCCAGGCCCTTCGTCTGGACCAAGGACGCGGACGAGATCCTCGACCGCCTCGCCTCATATCTTGACCGGATTCCTGGCGCAGGACACTAGTGCGGCGACTCCGCCTTGCCCGCCTTGACCATGAAGGAACCGGCGACCGCCACCAGCGACAGGATGGCCGCCAGCACCAGCGCCGCGTGCATGCCGCCCATCTCCGCGCCGACGCCCGGCTCACCGCCCGTGGCCAGCTCGGCGGCCCGCGCGCTCATCACGCTGACGAGCAGCGCCACGCCCGCCGCGGCGGCGAGCTGCTGGGTCGTGCTGAAGATCGCGCTGCCGTGGGAGTACAGGCGAGCGGGCAGCGCGCCCAGGCCGGAGGAGAACAGCGGCGTGAACGAGAACGCCAGGCCCAGGCTCAGCACCAGGTGGAACACCAGCACGAACGTGGCGGACGTGCCGGCGTCGAACGTCGTGGCGAACCACAGCGAGCCGCTCGTGGCGACCGTGCCGACGATGAGCAGGATCCGCGGCCCCACCCGGTCGTAGAGCCGGCCGACGAACGGCGACAGCAGACCCATCAGCAGGCCGCCGGGCAGCAGCAGCAAGCCGGTGGCCAGCGGGTCGAGCATCAGCACGTTCTGCATGTAGATCGGCAGGATCGTGACCACGCCGAGCAGCAGGCCCATCATCACCATCATCAGGGCGCTGGCGAGCGTGAACGTCCGGAAGGCGAACGTGCGCAGGTCCAGCAGGGCCCGCTCGTCGCGCTGCAACCGCACCTGGCGCAGCACGAACGCGGTGATGCCGAGCACGCCCACCGCCAGCGACGCCCACAGCGTGGCCGACGACCCGCCGCCGCTGTGCCCGATGCTGGACAGGCCGTAGACCAGGCCGCCGAAGCCGAACACCGACAGCACGACCGACAGCGGGTCGATCGGCGCGCTGCTCGCCTCGCCGATGCGGGTCACCCAGCGCAGGCCGAGCAGCAGCGTCGTCAACGAGATCGGCAGCACGACCCAGAACATCGCGCGCCAGCTGAACACGTCGAGCAGCACGCCCGACACCGTCGGCCCGATGGCGGGCGCGACGGAGATCACGATCGAGATGTTGCCCATCACCGCGCCGCGGCGGGCCGGTGGCACCAGCGTCATGACGGTCGTCATGAGCAGCGGCAGCATGATCGCCGTGCCACTGGCCTGCACCACGCGGGCGGCCAGGAGCACCGGGAAGCCCGGCGCCAGCGCGGCCAGCAGGGTGCCCGCGCTGAACAGGCCCATCGCCACGCCGTAGAGCACGCGCGTCGACACGCGCTGGATGAGGTAGCCGGTGATCGGGATGACCACCGACATGGTGAGCAGGAAGCCCGCGGTGAGCCACTGGCCCACGGCGGCGGTCACGTGGAGTTCGGTGAGCAGCACGGGCAGTGCGACGCCCATGATGGTCTCGTTCAGGATGACCACGAACGTGGCCACGAGCAGCACGCCGATCACGGCGCGGTCGGCGCGGGTGAGCGCGGGCGGCGACGTCACGGCGTCGGACACACCAGCGGAAGTCATGCGTGGATCCCCCAGAGGAAAAGACGGGCGCGACGAAGAGGCGACGGCGCCCCGAACACTCCAACCCTACCTCCGCCGGTGCCGACGCCACCTCACCTTTTCCCGTCGGCGAACCCCGCACGACTGGACCCGGTCGCCGACCGGGTCGCCGCGCGGGCTCCCCGCCGACCCGTCCGGGTGCGGTGCGTGCTCACTCCACCACCCTGGCGAGGAAAGCGGCGAGTCTGGTGTCGGTGCGGGCGGCTTTTTCGTCCTGGGTGAGCGATTCGTGCAGCCGGCCTCCCGGGCCGGCGTCCTTCTTGCCGCGCAGGTAGAGCGAGCACGCCAGGTCGGCGCAGATGTAGACGCCCACGGAGTTGCCCTGTTGGCCGCCGCGTCCCGCCTTGCGAGCGGTCATCAGGGTGACGCCGTCGCCCGGGTGCGTGGTCAGGCACAGCGAGCACATGTTGCGCCTCGGCTGTCCCGCGGCGGACGAGGCCAACCGGAGGGCGACGCCCACCAGGTCGTCGCCCGACCGGGCCACGAGGTAGGCGCGGTGCGGTGCGGCGGGGTCGCGCCAGCCGAGGAAGTCCAGGTCGGCCCACGGGCGGTCGGCCAGGTCACCCGGCACGGGCAGGCGTTTGGCCTCGCCCTTGCTGCAGTTGACGAACGACGCGCGGATCTCGCGCTCGGTCACAGGCTCCATGACACCGAAGCTACGTCAGACAGGTAGCAGGGACAAACGATTATGCAGTAGCCTAGGATCCCTAGGAAGGGAACGGCATGGCACGAGCGGGACTCACCGTCGAACGCCTGGTGCGGGCGGCGGCGGAACTGGCGGACGAGGTCGGCTTCGACCAGCTGACCGTCTCGGCGCTCGCCCGCCGGTTCGGCGTCAAGGACGCGAGCCTGTACTCCCACCTCCGCAACGCCCAGGACCTCCGCGAGCGGGTGGCCGTGCTGGCGCTGGGCGAGCTCGCCGACCGGGCCGCCTCCGCCCTGGCCGGCCGCGCGGGCCGGGACGCGCTGGTCGCCTTCGCCAACGCCTACCGCGACTACGCCAAGGCCCACCCAGGCCGCTACGCGGCGATGCGGGTGGACCTGACGCCGGAGATCGCGGCCACGAGCCGGGCGGACCGGCACTCCGAGATGACCCGGGCCGTCCTGCGCGGCTACCACCTGCCCGAGCCCGACGAGACCGACGCCGTGCGCCTGCTGCACAGCGCGTTCCACGGCTTCACGACCTTGGAAGCGGCGGGCGGCTTCGGCCACCACCCGCGCGACACCGAGGCGTCCTGGGCCAAGGCCCTCGACGCCCTGCACCACCTGCTCAGCCACTGGCCGGGCTGACGCGGCGCGGGCGCACCGGATCGCCCCCGCCGCGTCGGCCCCCTGCGCTACGGTGCGGCCGACGACTTTGGGGGTTGGAAACGTGTTCTACTTCGGGGGCCTCTTCGGCGTGCTCACGCTGGGCCTGTGGTTGTTCTGCCTGGTCGACGTCATCACCACCGACGACGGTGACGCCCGCAACCTGCCGAGGACGGGCTGGCTGCCGATCGTGCTGTTCTTCCCGCTGGTCGGCTCGATCCTGTGGCTGGTGGCGGGCAGGCCCGTGCGCCCCGCCGGCCGGCCGCGCGCCCACGAGCGCACCGCGCCCGCGTTCCCCGAGTACGACCGCCCCGGCCGCTTCGCCGCGGCGGACTCGGAGTCCGACGCCGAGTTCCTCCGCCGCTGCCGCGAGCGCGCCGAGGAGCAGCGCCGCAGGGCACGCGAGTCCGGGGGCGGGTCGCACTAGCCGCGTCCGCGCGCGCCACCGCCGCCGGTTCGTCCCCTGTGGACGGACCGGCGGTTTCGCGCTGCCCCGGAACTCTCGGGCCGGCTCCACGTCCGATGATCCACGCCGGAGCCGTGGAGCCGAAACTTTCGGCACCGCTCGCCACGGCCGGATTACCACCCGTACCGATGACCCATCCGGCCAAACGATGGCAGAGAGAGCGGCCGAATGGCCTCTACCAGCGAAGTATCCACCGTTCAAGGCCGGCTGGTACACCGGCAGTTCATTGACGTGACACCACGGTGCCCCCTATCGTTTCGAACCAGTTCCCGAAAGTTTACCTGAATATTCGAAAGTTTCGGCGACCGTCCTGCAGACCCCCGCCAAGAAGCGGGCGGTGCCCAGCCGACCCTCGGCACGCACCTGTGGGAGGAACGAACGAGATGCCACAACTCGTCCTGTTCGCGATCGACATCTGCGCGGTGGTGCTGCTCGTCTTCGGGCTCTACTTCCCGCGGCACCGCCGCCGCGACCTGGTCGTCGCCTACCTCGGCGTCAACATCGGCGTGCTCGCCGTCGCCAGCGCGTTGAGCACCAGCAACACCGGCGCCGGGATCGGGCTGGGCATGGCGTTGTTCGGCGTGCTGTCGATCATCCGCCTGCGCTCGACGGAACTGGACCAGCACGAGGTCGCGTACTACTTCTCCGCGCTCGCCCTGGGCCTGCTCGGCGCGCTGAGCACGTCCTCGCTGTGGCTCAACGGCGGCCTGATGGCGCTCATCGTCGTGGTGATGTTCCTGGGCGACAACAAGAAGTTGTTCCGCCACTACCGGCACCAGATCCTCGTGCTCGACTCGGCCATCCCCGACCACGTCGCGCTCGTGGCGCACCTGGAGCAGCTGCTCGACGCCAGGGTGCACTCGGTCACCGTCCAGCGGTTGGACATGGTGAACGAGACCACGATCGTCGACGTCCGGTACGCGCTGACCGAACGCGCCCGGACCGCCGCGCCCACCGCGCCCACCCACACCGGGGCGCGCCGATGACCGCGACGACGACGTTCGTGCCCGCCGTGGCGCGGATGGCACCGGTCGGGCTGGCCGAGCTGGTCGAGCGGGCCGCGCTGCAAACCAGGGTGGACCGCAAGTACGTCGTGCCGGCCGAGGCGCTGCCGCACCTGCTGGAGCAGGTCGCGCCGCACGCGCGGGTGCTCGACATCGACGGCGCGCGCACGTTCCGCTACGAGTCCGTCTACTTCGACACCGCGCGGCTGGTCAGCTACCACTCGGCGGCCTACCGCCGGCGCCGCCGGTTCAAGGTGCGCACCCGCACCTACCTGGACTCCGCCGAGTGCTGGCTGGAGGTCAAGATCAGCGGGGCGCGGGGCAGCATCACCAAGCACCGGCTGCCCTACCACCCGGCCGACCGCGACACCGTGCGGCCGGGGCGGCACTTCGTCGAGGAGGCGCTCGCGCGCGAGTCCATCGCACCCGACGCCGACGGCTCGTCCCTCGAACCCGTCCTGGTCACCGACTACCGGCGGACCACGTTGCTGCTGCCCGAATCCGCGAGCCGGGTCACCATCGACACCGCGCTCTCGTGGCGGCACGACGACTCCGCGCTGCGGCTGTCCGGCTTGGCCGTGATCGAGACCAAGACCGCGTCGGCCGCGTCGCCGGTCGACCGCATGCTCTGGCAGCGGGGCGTCCGCCCGGCGCGCATCTCCAAGTACGCCACGGGTCTGGCCGCGCTCCGCCTGGACCTGCCCGACGCACCGTGGCGGAGGACGTTGCGCCGCCACTTCCGCGGGGCCACGCCGCCGGTGGGCCCGGTACCGACCACCCTGACCCACCGACCCGAACAGGAGGCATCGTGCGTTTGACCTCCCGCAGCAACGGCGCCGCGGCAACACACCGGTCCAAGGGGCTCGCGGTCGCCGCCCTGCTCCTCACCGGACTGCTCGTCCCGCTGTCGGCTACCGCCGAGCCCACCGACCCCGACGCGGCCGGCAGCACGGCCGCCGCCGACGCCACCGCCGCCGCGGCCGCGGCCGACGACCTGGTCGGCGACATCACGTTCTCCGTGCCCAGCGGCACGTTCCAGGGCCAGGTGTCGGTGTCGTTGGGCACCGCGATCGCCGGCGCCCAGATCCGCTACACGACCAACGGGCAGCTGCCCACCGCGCAATCGACGCTCTACCAGGGCTCACCGGTGCAGCTCACCCGCACCACGCAGCTGCGCGCGCAGGCGTTCGTCAACAACGCCGCGTCCGGACGTCCCGGCACCGCGATGTACGTCGCCCGGGAGGCCACCGCCACCGCGCACGACCTGCCGGTGGTCGCGATCGACTCCTACGGCGCGGGCAAGCCGCAGCGCGAGTACTTCGACGGCGCCACCATGATCTTCGAGCCGCAGGCGGGCGGCACGACCTCGTTGGCCGCGACGCCGACGGTCGCCACCCGTGCCGGGTTCAAGCTGCGCGGCCAGTCCTCGGCCTCGTTCGAGAAGACGCCGTACCGCCTGGAGTTCTGGGACAACACCAACGACGACGCCGACTACCCGGTGCTGGGCATGCCCGCCGACTCCGACTGGGTGCTGCGCGGACCGTTCACCGACAAGGCGCTGATCCGCGAGGCGTTCATCTACGACCTCGGCCGCGAAATGGGCCTCAAGGCGCCGCGCTACAAGTTCGTGGAGTTCTACCTCAACACCGACTCCACCCCGGTGGGCGCCAGTGACTACATGGGCGTCTACATGATGGTCGAGACCATCAAGAACTCGAAGAACCGGCTCGACCTCAAGGGCTTGGACGAGGACGACACCACCCTGCCCACCATCCAGGGCGGTTACATCTTCAAGTTCGAGTGGATGGCGGCCGAGGAGCCGACGCTGCCGTGCACCGGGGCGACCGCCACGTGCTGGAACTACCTGGAAGTCGCCGACCCGGACCCGTTGAACACCCAGCAGCGGGACTGGTTGCGCGGGCACATCCAGGAGTTCCACGACGTGCTGCGGGCACCGAACTTCGCCGATCCGGTCACCGGGTACCAGAAGTACATCGACGTGCCGTCGTTCATCGACCACATGATCATCAACGAGCTGAGCCGCGGCATGGACGCCTACCTGCGCAGCGCCCACTTCTACAAGGACCGGGACGGCAAGATCTTCGCCGGTCCGCTGTGGGACTTCGACCTCACGTTCGGCGTGGGCGGGTTCTTCCAGAACGACCAGGTCGCCGGCTGGCAGTACCTCCAGACCCGGCAGCCCCAGGCCAACGACTGGCACACCCAGCTCCTGCGCGACCCGGCGTTCGTCAACCAGGTCAAGGCGCGCTGGCAGGCGCTGCGCCGCGGTCCGCTCTCGGACTCCGCGCTGCAGAGCCGGATCGACGGCCTCTCCCGGCCGCTGACCAACGCCGCCCAGCGCAACTTCCAGCGCTGGCCGAACCTCAGCTCGGCGACCGTCGGCTTCTTCCGCACCCCGACCGCGCCCACGTGGCAGGGACAGGTGCAGGCGATGCGGGACTGGATGCAGCGCCGCATCCAGTGGCTGGACTCGACGTCGGGCTGGGGCGGCTCGACGACTCCGACGTCCACGACAACGCCTACCTCCACCTCCACGACCACGACCACGACCACGACGACGACCACCACGACCACGCAGCCCGGTGGTGCGAGGTGCTCGGCGACGTACACCGTGGTCAACCGGTGGCAGGGCGGCTTCCAGGGCGAGGTCCGCGTCACCGCGGGCACGTCGGCGATCAGCAACTGGACCGTCTCGTGGACCTACGCCGGCGGTGAAACGGTCAGCCAGGCGTGGAACGCGACCGTGACCAGCCAGGGTTCGACGGTCACCGCCCGCAACGCGGCCCACAACGGCTCGGTGGGCGCGGGGCTCAGCACCACGTTCGGCTTCCTCGGGTCGACCACCGGGACGCCCGGCACACCGACGCTCACCTGCACCGCGAGCTGACCCGATCGCGGGAGGACCGTGCCCGGCGCCACCCCGGCGCCGGGCACGCCGTCGTGAATTCGAATTCCGGCTGTTCTCGCCGACCGGAAAGTTTCGCAAACTGTTGACCGGGTCCGCGGACCGACTCGATGCTATTCGACGTCGATCAGCAATGCTGCTGAAAGGAATTCCCCCGATGTCCGTCAAGATCAGAGGTGGGAGGTTGCTCCCGCTGACGGCGATCACATTCCTGCTCATGGCGATCGTGACGTCGAACGCCCAGGCGGCGGTGACCACCAACCAAGAGGGCACCAACAACGGCTACTTCTACTCGTTCTGGACCGACAGCCAGGGCACCGTCTCGATGGAGCTCGGGTCCGGCGGCAACTACAGCACGTCGTGGCGCAACACCGGCAACTTCGTGGCCGGCAAGGGATGGGCCACCGGCGGACGGCGGACGGTCAACTACTCGGGCAGCTTCAACCCGTCCGGGAACGCCTACCTGACCCTCTACGGCTGGACCCGCAACCCGCTCGTCGAGTACTACATCGTCGACAACTGGGGCACGTACCGGCCCACCGGCCAGTTCAAGGGCACTGTCACCACCGACGGTGGCACGTACGACATCTACAAGACGACGCGGACGAACGCGCCGTCCATCGACGGGACCCGGACCTTCGACCAGTACTGGAGCGTCCGGCAGTCGAAGAAGACCGGCGGCACCATCACGTCGGGCAACCACTTCGACGCGTGGGCCCGCCAGGGGATGAACCTGGGCAGCCACTACTACATGATCTTGGCGACCGAGGGCTACCAGAGCAGCGGCAGCTCCAACATCACCGTCGACGGCACCTCCACCGGCAACCCGCCCAACCCGGGCACCGGCGGCTGCACCGCCACCCTGTCCGCGGGTGAGAAGTGGAGCGACCGCTACAACCTCAACGTCTCGGTCAGCGGCGCGACCAACTGGACCGTGACGATGAACGTCCCGTCGCCCGCGAAGGTCCTGTCGACCTGGAACGTGCAGGCGAGCTACCCGACCGCGCAAACGCTCACCGCGAAGCCGAACGGCAGCGGCAACAACTGGGGCGTGACGATCCAGGCCAACGGCAACTGGACCTGGCCGTCCGTCTCCTGCGCCTCGGGCTGATCCCGCCGGCGACCGGAGGCACGGCGGTCACCCCGAACCGCCGTGCCTCCGGCGATCAGGTCCCGCGCTTTGACGACCCCGTCGAAACCCGACCACCACCGCCGGCACCGTTTTCGTGGATGCAGGCGGTACAGCCGACGGCGAGCGGAGCCATCACGCACTTCCGCGGTGGTCGTACAGTGATCTTCGGTTCGGCGGAATTGAAGCACAATTACGGTGACGCGGCCGACGTCCCGGAATTGTTGCACGGTTGCGCCGACCCCGATGCGGGCACGGCGGGGCGTGCTGTCGGCCGGCTCTACCACACCCTCTACCACCAGGGTGGCTGGATCTGCTCGGCCGCGGCTGCTGGACCTGCCGGCCGACCCGGACCCGCTGGTGCGGCGCGAGGCGACGGCGAAGGCCGCCGACGGCATCAGGCACCCCGACGCGGTGGCCGCGTTGTGGCGGCGGTGGCAGGTCGAGGCGGACCGGGTGACGCGCTGGGACCTCGTGCAGGCATTCGGCGCGGTGCGCCCGGCAGGGGTCGGAACACCGATGCGGGCCGAGTTGCACCGGTTGCGCGGGATGGCCGGCTCCGGCGACGACTGGACGCGCGTCGAGGCCGCGCACGCGCTCTGGCGGGTGACCGGCGACCCGGCCGAAGCCGTGCCGCCCTGACCGACCTGGCCGCTCGCGGAAGGCCGGTGCGACCCCGTCCAGGTCTCCGCGCTGCGCTACCTGGCCGCCATCGGCTCACCCACCGCGCCGGTCGTCGCCCTCGCCCGAGCCGTCGCCGACAACCCCCGCCGACTCGCGTACTTCGGTGGCTGGCGCACCTTCGTCGAGGACGAGGCCGTGCGCGAAGCCGCCGACGACCTCCTCCGGGCCGGCTGACCGCCGGTCGACCCACCGCCGGGTCGCGGGCAGCAGGAGCAGCACGAGCGCGGCCACCGCGCCCGTGAACCCGAACGGCACCGCGGCCACGTCCGCGAACCGGACGAACGCGGGCGTCGTGGCCGGGTCGAAGTAGGCGCTCAGGTCGTTCGGGTCGAGGGCTGCCCGGTCGCGCCACCCCACCCTCGGCAACGAGGCCGCCGTGTAGAGCACGTGCGGCACCACGCCGACGAGCGCCATCACCCAGCCCGATCGCCGACCCTCCAGCAGACCGAGCACGGCGAAGGTGAGCAGGAGCGCGGTCCCGGCCATGACGACGAGCGAGCACGCCCCGATCATCCAGGTGATCATCACCGCGAGCGAGCCGGTCATGGACTCGTCCTTCGCGGCCGCGAGCGCGAAGACCTCGTCCGCGTTCGCGTACTCGTGGACGATCGTGACGGCGTCGAACGCGAACCCGGTGGCGAGCAGGAGCAGGACCGCCGGCACGGCCTTCACGGTCCAGGGCTCCGGCATGTCCGCCACCCTCACCAGAGCAGGTCGCCGCGCTCGAAGCCGAGCAGCATGCGCTTGCGCTCGATGCCTCCGCCGTACCCGGTCAGGCCGCCGGTCGAGCCCACCACCCGGTGGCACGGCACGATGATGCTGATCGGGTTCTTGCCGTTGGCCAGCCCCACCGCGCGGGACGCGGTGGGCCGGCCGATCCGGGCCGCCAGCTCGCCGTACGACACCGTCTCACCGTGCGGGATCTCCCTGAGCGCGTCCCACACGGTCCGCTGGAACGGGGTGCCCGCCATCGACAGCGGCAGGTCGAACTCCGTCCGCTTGCCCGCGAAGTACTCCTCCAGCTGGGCCACGACCTCGTCGAACGGGGCCGCGTCGCGCTCGCCGAAGGTCTCCAGCGCCGGCCGGTGGCGGTGTTCGTGCATGTAGAGGCCGGCGAGCACGCCGTCGCGGGCGACGAGCGTGATCTCACCGACCGGGCTGTCGATCACCGTGTGCACGGCGACTGGGGTTGGCATGCGCGTCATTCTGCCGCGCGCACCTCGATCCGGATCGCGTCGGCCGCCTTCTCCGCGAGCGCCAGCGCCTCGGCCGGGGTGTCGGCCACGACCGTGACCGACCCGGCCCGGTCCCACGAGCTGCGCAGTTCCCGCACGGTCTCGCCGGGCGCGGCCATCACCGACGCGGCCAGCACGCCGGGCATGGCCTTGACCTCCTCGATGCCCTCGACCGACACGACCTCGCCGGGCTCGGCCCGCAGGAAGCGCACGGACGCCGCGCGTTCCGCCCTGGCGGGCAGCGGGGGGTGCTCCTCGCCGCGCATGATCGAGTAGTAGCGCTCGGCCAGCGGGAACCCGTACGCCTCGTCGATCAGCCACGTGATGCCGTCGCCGGGGAACCGGCCCGCGCACTCGACCAGGTGCGGCCGGCCGTCGGCGAGGATCCACTCGCAGTGCACGACTCCGGTACCGAACCCGACCGCCCGCAGCACCGCCGCGGTGCGCTCGGCCAGCAGCGCGGTCGTGTCCTCGGGCAGGTCGGCGGGCACGAGGTGGCCCAGCTCGATCGGGCGCGGTCCGGGGAACAGCGTCTTGCCGGTGATGTTGGTGAACAGCGGCACGCCGTCGCGCACCAGCATCTCCACGCTGTACTCCTCGCCGCGGACGAACGTCTCGACCAGCATCCGCAGCGGGATCTCCCGGTCGGGCACGAGGATGCCCTCGTCCTGCCCGGCCAGGCACTCCTGCCAAGCCTGGTCGACCTCGGCCGGGTCGTGCAGCACCTTCGTGCCCAGCGACGCCTGCCGGTTGGCGGGCTTGAGCACGACCGGGCCGGGATGGGCGGCCATGAACGCGCGCACGTCGTCCGGCGTGTCCACGGCCGTGGACACCGGGTTGTCGACGCCCGCGGCCCGGGTGACGCGCCGCAGCAGCTCCTTGTCGCGCAGCAGCTGCGCCGCGCCGCTGGTCGCGCCGGGCAGGCCGTAGCGCTCGGCGAGCCGGGCGGCGAACGGCGTGGCGTACTCGACCAGCGGCACGACGTAGGCCGGGTCCAGGTCGGGGTGGGTGTTGTAGAACTCGTCGGCCGCGCCGGGGAGCTGGTACTCCCACGGCACGAGCTCGCGCAGCGAGGCCGCGCCCGCCATCTTCGCCGCGACGTCCCGCTTGCGGATGACGTCGGGCTCGTCCACGAGGACCATCGAGGCGTCCTCGAACTCGGTGCGGGTGGGCAGCGGCGCCAGGAAGCCGACGATGATCACCGGTCGCGCGGTCATGGTGTCCTCTCGCAGGTCGGTCGGGTCGGGGTGCGCTAGCGGGTGATGCCGAGCGCGAGCGGGAACGCGGGCGCGCCGCCGAGCAGGTACGCGCCCGCCGTCTGCAGGATGCGGTCCTGCGCCACGATGTGCTGGCACATGGTCGTGGTGTCGCGCAGCCACCGGTCGAGCGGCGAAGGTCGGTAGATCGAGGAGGTCTGCATGAGGTCGTACAGCCTGGTGACGATCGACCGGGCGGTGCGGAACGCGTGCAGCCGGGACAGCGGCAGCGCGGTCCGCTCGCGCGGCGAGAGGTCGTCCAGCGTGCCGCCCGCCGACAGCACGTCCCACTGCCGCCGCAGGCTCTCGTACACGCCGGCGCGGGTGGCGGTGAAGTCCGCCTCGCACTCGGCGAGCGCCACCTGGGTGCGGTAGTTGTCCGCCCAGCCCTTGGCCGCGGCGGTGTCCCGGACGAAGTCGAGGGCGGCGCGGGCCACGCCGAGCGGCACGCCCGGCATGTTGCGCATGTGCACCTCGGCCTGGGCCAGCGGACCGGCGGGCCCGTGCACCTCGCTGAAGAGCAGGGTGTGCTCGGCGGGCACGAACACGTCGGTGATCGTGTAGTCGCAGCTGCCGCTGCCCGCCAGGCCGGTGGTGTGCCAGGTGTCGACGACCTCGACCTGCTCGCGCGGCACCATCATCAGCATCGAGTTCTGCGGCACGCCGTCGGGCTCGCCGTCGCGGAACAGCATCGCGCCGGACACGACCCAGTCGGCGTGCGTGATGCCGCTGCCGAACTGCCAGCGGCCGGTCAGCCGGTAGCCGCCGGGCACGATCTCGGCCCGGCCGGTCGGGAACAGCAGCCCGGCGGTGACCATGTCGATGCTCGGGAACATCTCCTTGGCCGCGGCCGGTTCCAGGAACCGGGCGTACAGGCCGGTGTCCATGCCGATCATGGCGCACCACCCGGCGGAGGCGTCGCCGTAGGCCAGCGCCTCCACCACCTGCGTCTGCTGCTCGGAGGTCATCTCGGGACCGCCCCAGTCGCGGCCGAAGCCCATCCGGAACACGCCCGCGTCGCGCAGCAGCGCCACGACGTCGTCGGGCAGGCGGCGCAGGCGTTCGATCTCCTCGGACCGCTCGCGCAGCCGGGGCGCCAGCGCCTGGGCGGCGGCGAGGATCTGCTCGCCGGTCTCGGGCACGGTCATGGTGCTCACTCCTCGCCGTTCGGTCGGTCGGTGTCGTCCAAGGTGCGGTAGCGACCGCGCAGGTAGAGCAGGGGCACGCGGGGGTCGCCGACCCCGGCGGCCACCACCTCGCCGACGACCATCGTGTGGTCGCCGAGCTGGAAGGAGTCCCACAGCTCGCACTCCAGCCAGCTCGGCGCGTCCAGCACGAGCGCGCCGGTGTGCCGCCCCGGTGACGCGGGCAGCGACGACAGGGCGCCGACCCGGCTCGCCCGGTCGCCCGAGCAGAGCCGGGCCGCGGCGGCGGCCGTGCCGTCCAGGATGGACAGCGCCCACTTCTTCGTGGTCAGCAGGTCGGCCAGGAAGCGGGACTCCAGCTTGAGGCAGACCGAGACCAGCGGCGGGTCGAGCGAGACCGAGGTGACCGAGTTGACCGTCACCGCGTCGTGGTCCCGCCGGTCGCCGTGGTCGACGTAGGTGGTCGCGATGCACACGCCGGTCGCGAGGTTCCGCATGGCTCCGCGCAGGTCTGGTGGCACCGGTGGCTCCTAGATCGCCTGGGGGAAGCGGAAGACGCGGTCGGGGTCGTAGCGGCGCTTCACCTCGGCCAGGCGGGCGTAGTTCGGCCCGTGGTAGGCCGACTGCCAGTCGCCCAGGTCGGGGTCGGTGAAGTTGACGTACGCCGAGTCCGCGGCGAACTCCCCCATCCGCTCGTGCAGCGCGGTGAGCCAGTCGAGGTTGGCCCGCGCCACGGCCGGGCCGTCCTCGACGTGCCAGGAGGTGTCCATCGAGATCAGGAACAGCACGTCGCGGTGCGGGAACGCGGTCTCGGTCACCGGCACGCGGTTGATCGCGCCGCCCCACGTGAACAGCGCGGCGCCCGCGCCGTCGGCGTTGCTGCTGCCCGGCCACGCGTCCACCGCGTCGACCATCGTGGCCACGCCCGCGTCCGGCAGCGGCTTGGGCGTGGACCGGGTGCGCACCGCGAACGCGCCGCCCTCGGTGTTGTGGTGCAGGTAGTCCTTGGCCTCCCAGTACGTCCGGTCGGCGATGTCGGCCCGGAACGGCTCGGCGACGGCCAGCGCGGGGCGCAGCATCTCGCGCAGCTCCTCGGCCGGGCCGAGGTGCCAGCCGACGACCGAGACGACGGCCTCCTCGTCGGCGGCGCGGGCGATGCCGATGCGGGCCGCGAACTCGTCCGGCGCGCGGTCCATGACCTCCTGCATGCACGCCAGCACGTCGTGCGCGTGCTTGCGGTGCCACAGCAGCAGGCACGTGGAGCTGGCCAGCACCGGCCGGGCCTGGAACGTGAACGAGGTGTTGACGCCGAAGTTGCCGCCGCCACCGCCCCGGCACGCCCAGAACAGGTCGGCGTTGCTGGTCTCGTTGCACGTGACCGTGGTGCCGTCGGCCAGCACCACGTCGGTCTCCACCAGCGAGTCGCAGGTCAGGCCGAACGAGCGGGACACGGCCGCGACACCGCCGCCCAGCACCAGCCCGCCGATGGCCACGTCGTCGGCGTTGCCCGCCGGGAATGCCAGGTCGTACGGCTCCAGCCCGGCGTACAGGGTGGACATCCGGGTGCCGCCGCCGACCGTGACCAGCTCGCTGGACGGGTCCACCCGCACCTGGTCCAGGCCGCGCAGGTCCAGCACCAGGCCGGTGTTCACCGAGTTGCCCGCGTAGCTGTGCCCGCCGCCCCGGGCCACGATCGGCACGTCGTGGTCGCGCGCCCACACGATCGCCTTGCCCACGTCGTCCGCGCTGGCCACGGACAGCACCGCGGACGGGCGGACGTCGGCGTACCGCTTGTTGAACGGGCGGCTCGCGGCGTCGAACCCGGGGTCGCCCGGCAGCCGCACGTAGCCGTCCACGAGGGTCGCGAGCTTCGAGAAGTCGACCGATCCGCCCACGTCAGCGCACCTCCTCGAGGTAGGAGACGCCGGTCGCGGCGTGCTCGCCGTAGCGCTGCCACTCCTCGCGCAGCACCAGCCGGCCGTCGGGCTCCTGCCGCGGCACGTTGACCGTGTGGCCCGCGATGACCTCGCCGGTGACCAGCACCATCGTGTAGGCCAGCCGGATCGTGCCGTCCGGGCCGCACGTGCCGGTGACCGTGCCGCGGCGCACCTTGCCGCCGGTGAAGTCGGCCCACACCAGGTCGCCGTCCTGGTGGTAGCGCGCCTCGGTGCCGTCGCCGCCGCCCGCCTTGCGGAACCGCCGCCCGTCGTAGTTGATCGTCATTCGTCCACGTCCAGGAGTCCGGTGGGCATTTCCAGGGTCGCGCCGGGCGGTAGCGGGTCGATCCGCTCGGCGTCCAGCTCGACCAGCGCCTGCGCCGCCACGAGCCGGTCGCGGCAGGTGTCGGCGTCGTCGGCCTCGCACACCACGAACGAGTGGCGGGCGATGTAGCCGCCGGGCGGCAACCGCAGGCTCGCGCCGGGGTCGACCATCGGCGCGGCGGTGACCAGGCCGGGCGCCTCGGCGGGCACGGTCACCGACCGCACCACGCAGTCGTGGTCGGGGTAGCCGAAGCGGATGCCCGCCACCGAGCTCCTCGTCGCCGCCACCTCGGGCCGCCGGCCGGTGGCCACGTCGAACAGCACCTCGCCGGGGTCGATGCCGGTGGCGGTCTTGCCGAGGAACGGGATCAGGTCGCCGCCGAGCCTGCCGTTGATCTCGATGATGACCGGGCCGCGGTCGGTCAGCCGCACCTCGGCGTGCGTGATGCCGTCCTCCACGCCGAGCACGCGGTGCGCCCGCGCGAGCGTGTCCATCAGCTCCCCGTCGCGCAGCAGCGGGTCGTCCGCGTCCACGACGTGGCCGACCTCCTCGAAGTACGGCGGCATGCCGGTCTGCTTGCGGGCCAGGAACAGCGGCTGGTACTCGCCCTTGTGCAGCGCGCCGTCCACGCTGATCTCCGGGCCGTCGGCGTAGCCCTCCACGATCGCGCCGCCGCGGTAGGGCTCGTCGCCGATCAGGCTGGCGTCCGACGCGACCCGGAACGCCGCGTCCAGCTCGCTCTCGTCGGTCGCGAGCACCACGCCCATGCTCGCGCCGAGCGCACGGGGCTTCACCACGACCGGGTAGCCGATGCGCGCGGCGGCGGCACGGGCCTGGTCCACCGTCCCGGTCATCTCGCAGCCCGGCTGCGGCAGGCCGGCGGCGGTGAGCAGGGACCGGGTGTGGTACTTGTCCCGGCAGCCGTCCACACCGGACACGCTCAGCCCCGGAACGCCGAACTCGGCGGCGATGTGCGCCGACGGCATGACGAACGGCTCGTCCCAGCACATCACGCCGACGATCCGCCGCCGTGAGGCGACCTCGCGCGCCGTCCCGGCCAGCAGCTCGTGGTCGAACAGGTTGATCACGGTGATCTCGTCGAAGTACGCCCGCTGCCAGGTCGGCTGGATGTTGTTGACCAGCACGAGGTCCAGCCCGGCGTCCCGCGCCCGGCCCGCGATCGAGCGGACCAGGTACTCGCGGTACAGCTTCAACCCGCTGCCGATCACCAGCACGGCGTCGGTCGTCCGGTGGTCGGCCCCGCCGACGCTACCGTTCATGTCCCTACCTCCTCGGCGATCCGTTCGGCGACGACGGGGGCGGTGCGGAACCCGTCCCCGCCGCTGGCCGCACGGGCCCATGTGGACGGTCCGATGTGGACCAGGCTGCCGCCGCCGGTGGCCGCGTCCACCGCGTAGTGGCACGTCCTGGTCGCGGTGACGGTGTAGCGCTCGTGGCCGTTCAGCACCGACGACAGCGCCAGCCGGTCGGTCCAGTCGTCCCCGTCGTCACCCACCTCCGCCACCTCGCGGCACAGCGCGGCGGAGCTGATCTTCAACTGCGTGCCGTCGCCGGGCGGGAGCAGCCACGCCTGCCCGTCGTCGCCGATGCGGCCGGCGCTCGGCGCGCCGTCCCACCGGTGGGCCAGGTCGGCGGGCGGCCGCAGGTACACGCTGGTCTGCCGGTGCAGCACGGTCGGCACGTCCACCAGGTCGCGCGACCACGGCCCGGCGGCGACCAGGAGCACGTCGCCGCGCACGGTCGACCCGTCGGCCACCTCGACCGAGGCAGCCTCGGCGTCGACCCCCCGCACCGCGCACCCCGACCGCAGCTCGACCCGGGGCTGCTCGCGCAACCACCCCACCGCGGCGTCGAGCACGCGGTCCGCCAGCAGCGCACCGGCGTCGGCTTCCAGCAACCCGACGGACCCGGTGGGGAAGCGCAGGTGCGGGTGCTTCTCCGGCTCCACCACCGACACCGGCACACCCGCCTCCCGCGCCACGTCCAGCGCCGCGTCCACCGCGTCGGCGGGCCACCCGGTGACCACGCCGACGCGCCGGTAGAACCGCGTGCCCAGCAGCGCCTCCAGCTCCAGCCAGCGGCGGTGCAGCACCGCCGAGGCGCGGGTGGCGGCCACGTCGCCCGGGTCGAGCGCCCGGATGGCGCGGTGCTCGTCGTGGGACGTGGCGGCCGGGTTGGGCACGGGCCCGGAGTCGAGCACCGTGACCCGCGCCCCGGCCCGGGCGCACCGGACCGCGGTGAGCAGCCCGGTCACGCCCGCGCCCACGACCACCACGTGCCGGGTCACGTCACACCACCCCGGCCGACAGCCTCGGCAGCGCCCGGGGCGTGATCTCGGTCGTCGACGGCACGGCCGGGATGCCCGTGTCCGGCAACGCCTCGGCCGCCAGGTCCACCAGGATCGGCGCGGCGCAGCGCAGGAACACGTCCAGCTCGTGCCAGAAGTCGCCCGCGTCGGCCTCGGCGACCTCCCACCGCGACAACCGGCCCAGCTGCTCGGCCACCAGCTCCGCCGCGCGGCTGAGGCTGAAGTGGCGCAGCTCGTAGGCCGCCGCGAAGCGCGCCACCACCCGTGCCGCGACCGACCGGGACCGGTCCGACACCGGCAGCGGCCCCCGGCCGACCCACCGCCGCGCCTTGTCCACCACCGCGTTCCACGGCTCGACGAGCCGGGTGCGGGTGATGGTCTCCAACCCGTCCTGGGTGAAGTTGGTGCGCTGGTGCTCCGGGCTGGTCGTGGCCAGGTGGAACCGGATCAGGTCGCGAGGCACCCGCCCGGCCAGGTCCCGGCCCTGCACCACGTGGCCCCGGCTGGTGGAGAACTTCTCGTTCTCCAGCTCGTAGAACTCGTTGGTGACGAACCGGTGCGGCAGCGCGTAGCGGTCGCCGTGCGCCATCAGCATGGCCAGGCCCGCGATGGCGAACGGGAACGTGTTGTCGAACCCGAGGAAGTACACCACCTCGGAGCCCGCGCCCGCCTTCCACAGCTCGTCCTCCGCGCCGAGCGACACGCCCCGCGCCTCGGCCGCCAGCGCGGCGCAGTGCATGCTCCACGCCTGCGTCTCGGCGTTCGGGTTGATCACCTGCCCCGGCGTCTCGGCGAACGGGGCCGGGATGCCCCACGAGACCGGGTGCGTGATCGGGAAGTCGGGCAGCGGCCGGGACAGCAGCTCCTCGACCAGCTGCGCCATGTGCGGGCGCATCGAGTCGGCGTGCCGGGCGAAGTGCTCCCGCAGCCGCGGCCGGAACTCCTCCAGCGGCAGCACGAGCACGTCGGCCTCGCGCAGCTCCACCGGCTCGTCCGGTCGCAGGGTGGCCCGCGGGTTGACCAGGTCGCCCGGCGCCACCGGGTGGCCGCAGCTCTCGCACAGCCCGGCGCACCCGTCGGCCAGGCACAGCGGGCACCCGCCGCGCACGTACCCGTCCACCAGGAAGTCGCCCGTGCGGGACAGGTACGGCAGCTTCACCGTCCGCAGTCGCAGGCGCCCGGTGGCGTGCAGCTGCTCCATGAAGCCCTCGACCCACTTGGTGAACCGGCTGTCGAACCCGGTGAACCCGTCGACGTCGACGCCCACCGCCGCCAGGGTCGCCTCGATGTCGGCGGCCGAGCGCTCGGCCAGCTCGCGCGGGCCGAGGCCGAGCCGGTGCGCCGTGGTCACGACGTAGGTGGGCGTGTCCTGCGCGCCCGTGCCGAACACCGCGTCGCGGCCCACCGCGCGGGCGTAGCGGGTGTGCACGTCGGCGGCGAGGAACGGGCCGGCCAGGTGGCCGAGGTGGAGGTCGCCGTTGGCCGTGGGCGCGGGCGACACCACCACCACGCGGCCGGTCACCGCTGTTCCTGCTTCTCGTGGGCCCCCTCGTGGCGGGCCACGAAGGCCGCGGACATGTCGGTGTCCCACCAGATCGCGTAGTACTCGAAGTCCGCGTCGTGCTCGTTGAGCACCTGGTGGGTCGAGCCCGGGATCAGGTGCGCGATGTCGCCCTCGACCAGCTCCTGCCGCTGGTCCTCGACGACGAGCGTGGCGCGGCCCTTCATCGCGATGAAGATCTCGTACTCGTGGTGCGAGTGCGCGGTGGACACGTCACCCGGCCGCACCACGCACCACGCGCCCTCGAACGGCGCGTTGAGCACGTCCCACGGCAGCAGCCGCTCGGAGTCCAGGCCGTAGGCGCGGGTCAGGTTCTCCCGGTCCAGCCTGCGGATCTCGATCATGCGCCCGCCACCTCCACCGCGCGCCGGTCGAGCAGGTCGCCGACGATGTCGCCGGACCGGTGCGCGAGCACGCTGATCAGCGAGTCGGCGATGCCGTGCGTCTCCTCGTTGACGCCCTGGAGGTACAGCGCGCCCCAGGCGGACTCGCCCAGGTCGACCCGGTAGCGGCGGCTGACCGCGACGTCCTCGACGCCCGTGCGGGCGACCAGGTCGCGCACCAGCTTCGGCATCCGCGGCTCGTAGCCGGTGCCGAGCAGCACGACGTCGCAGTGCAGCGGCTCGACCTTGCCGCTCTTGCGGTCGCGCACGTCCAGGACCACCTCGTCGTGCTCGACCCTCGCCCGCACGACCTCCGTCATCGAGCGGACGGTCGAGCGCGGCTTGCCCAGCATCTTCTGCTGGTAGAGCATCGAGTACGTCTCGTCCAGGAACGGCGGCGCGAGACCCGCGTAGTTGGTCAGGTGCACCTCGTCGAGGATCTGGGCGCGCACTTCCGGCGTGCAGTCGTAGAACTCGTCCACGAACGACGGGAAGAACAGCTCGTTGACGAACTTGCTGGTCTGGTAGTTCTGGAAGCCGATCGAGCGCAGCACGATCGTCGGCTCGCACCGGGGCAGGTCGTGGTGCAGCGCCATGAACATCTCGGCCGCGCTCTGCGCCCCGCCGATCACCACGGCCCGCAGCGGCTTGTCGGCGTCGAGCTGGGCGACCCGCGTGCAGTACTGGGTGCTGTGGATGACCCGGTCCGCGGGCAGCTCGCCGAACACCTCCGGCACGCGCGGGTCGCGGCCGATGCCGACGACGAGGTCCCGCGAACGCACGGTGTCGCCGTTCGCCAGCGTCACGACCCAGCCGCGGATCGACCCGTCGTCGCCGCGCCACGGGTCGATGCGCTCGCCGCGCGCGCCGTAGCGGACTCCCACCTGCTCAAGGGAGTTCGCGACCCACTGCATGTACTCCGACAGCTCCCACCGGTACGGGTTGAACGTGCTCAGGTTGACGAACTCGTCCAACCGGCCGGTGGTGTGCAGGAAGTTCAGGAAGGAGAACCGGCTGCGTGGGTTGCGCAGGGTCACCAGGTCCTTGAGGAACGACACCTGGCTGCGCGCCCACGGCAGCAGCAGGTTGCGCTGCCACTTGATGTCCGGGTGCTGCTCGAGCAGCAGCGTGTTCTCGGCGAGGCCGGGCACCCCCGACTCCTCGATGGCCGCCGCGAGGGCAAGGTTCGCCGGGCCGGCGCCGATCGCCAGCACGTCCACCTCTTGGTCTGTCACATCCCACCCCGATCTTCGTGTTCGGCCGAAACTGTGCGCGTGGCAGTGCCGGCTGCGCACCGGTGCGCGGCCTGATTTGGTGGTTCGTCGGTTCCCAGTGGGGAAGAATTAATGTCCCGGTTCGCGGGAAGACCATTCCCGCGAACTCCCGGATGAATTCCGTCAAGCGTCCGGCACGACTACAGTCAAGCCGACGGGACGGTTGATCGGTAGTGCCGGCCGGCCGTGACAATCAATTCCTGGCGGGCCGGGCGGCGCACCGCGTGACCGGTGCCGCGCAGGTCGAGCGCGAAGGCGCGGGCCAGCGGGTCGAGCCGGTACGCGCCCGGCCGGCCCGCACCGCGCAGCAAGCCCGCGTCGGCCAGCTCGTACACCGGCTCGTCGTCGGTGAACGCGCCGAGCACCACGGGTTCGTCCACGGGCTGGTGCGCGACCTGGTGCAGCACCGCCTTGGCCGCTTCGCCGAGGCCGAGGTAGGTGGACTGGTAGGAGTCCCGCACCGACAGGTCGCCGACGCGCAGCCAGTCCAGCAGCGCGCCCGGCTCGGCCAGCCGCGCGAGCACCCGGCTCACCGGGACGTCCGGCCTGGCCGCGAGCCTGCGCGCGGCGATGTCCAGCGCCAGCGGCAGGTCACCGCACAGCCGGGCCAGCCGGTCGCAGTCCTGCGGCTCGGCCGCGACCGGGTCCGGCACGGCGCCCGACAGCATGGCGATGGCTTCCACCCGCGGCGGCACGGCCAGCCGCAGCCTGCGCACGTCGCGCAGGCCGAGCAGCGGCGTCCGGCCGACGATGATCGTGCGGCTGTGCGGGCTCTCCACCAGCAGCGGGCGGACCTGCCGCTCGTCGCGGACGTTGTCCAGCAGCACGACGAGCCTGCGCTCGGCGATCAGCGACCGGTACAGGCCCGCCTGCTGGTCGACGGTGTCGGGCAGGTGCTCGACGGGCACGCCGAGCGCGCGCAGGAACCCGTCCAGCACGGTCCGCGCGCCGCGCTCGCCCGGCTCCAGCGGACCGAGGTCGACGTAGAGCTGGCCGTCCACCGCGGCGGCGGCCAGGTGGTGGGCGTGGTGCAGCGCCAGCTCGGTCTTGCCGACGCCCGCCGGCCCGCTGACCACGACCGGGGTGGCCGGGTCGGCGGTGAGCAGGCGCAGCTCCCCGGCCCGTCCGACGAAGCCGCGCGGCCTCATCGGCAGCTGCGCCGGGCGCGGGAAGCACGAGCGCGCGACCACCGGTTCCGACCGGCCCGCCGGGCCGCCCGCCTCCGGGTCGAGCCCGCTGGACACCTCCAGCCACCGCCGCCGCCACTGCTCCCGGTCGCCGCCGCAGGCCGCCACGAACGCCAGCGTCACCTGCAACGTCGGCATCCGGTGGCCGCTGGCCGCGCTGGACAGCACCGACGAGGAGTACAGGGCCGCCCGGCCCATGTCCCGGTACGTGGGGTTGCCCGCCCGAGCGCGCAGTCGTCTCAATTCGCTCGCGAAAGTCGCGACCGCGCCGGACGAGCCGTCGACAGGTTTTTCCGGTCTACCCATCCCCAGCGGATCCCTTTCTCTCCATGTGCGCGCCCAGCATGAATAAGGGGCCGTCTTCCCGCTACCGCCGATCGGAGGACCATAGGATTTGAATATGACGACAACCCGAGGGTCCGTAACGTTTGCCGCGGCAGGTATTTGTGACCCAACGTCGCGACACGTGCGCGGCGCGTTGCGCCCGCATTATCGGCGGCTGGAAAAATGCCCGGAAAAGAGTCTTGCGCCGAACGCCGACCGGCCCGGCAGGTCGTCGCCTGCCGGGCCGGTCGTCCGTGCGAGGGGGTGGTCACACGGTGGTCTTGCCCTCCCTCATGCCCACCATGGCGAACCAGCCGCCGACGAGCCCGAGCACGCCGCACAGCAGCCACACGCCGTTGCCGAACGCGCCCCAGGCCAGCACGCCGAGCGTGGGCCCGAGCGCCGAGCCGAGGCCGAAGGTGGCCTGGTGGGTGCCGACGTACCGGCCGCGCACCGCGGCGGGGAACTTCGCCGGGTGGGCGAACATCGTCGGCCCGCTGATCATCACGCCGAGCACGAACACCGCCGTGCTGAGCACGATCACGACCGCGTGCGAGCCGAGCCCGTACCCGGCCGCGCCCAGGCCCATCACCGCCGTGCCGACGGCTCCCGCCGCCCACGGCACCCAGTTCTTCACGTACGAGGTGATCTTCAGCTCGGACACGACCAGGATGATCGACGCCGTGGTCAGCACGATGCTGTAGAGCGCCGCCGGGTGACCCTCGCTGGTGATCTTCAACGGCAGCGCGACCACGTACTGCACGTAGATGAGCGTGCCGAGAAGCACCGAGGCGAGGAACGCCAGGTACCGGCCGTCACGCAGCATCACCGCGTACGCCGAGCGCTTCTGCTCGCCCGACTCGGTCTCGTCCTCGTCGTCGCGCGGCGCCTCGGTGGCGGGCAGCGTCAGCCGCGCCACGACCGCGTAGGCCAGCGCCGACACCGCGTCGAAGTAGAACAGCAGGTCCCAGTCGAGCAGGATCAGGCCGGCCGCGATGAGCGGCGCCAGGGCCGCGCCGCCGTTGAGCGCGATGCGCATCATGGAGAACGCCATGACCCGGTGCTCGGCCGGCATCAGCTCGCTGAGCAGCACGGCCGCCGCGGGCCGGTAGCACTGGGTGGCCAGGCCCGCCGCGCCGATGGCGACCAGCAGCCCGCCGAACAGGCCCGGCGTGCTCAGCGTCGGCATGACCGCCAGCACCGCCGCCGACGCCGTCATGGCGCCGACGATCGTGGCGCGCGGCCCGAGCCGGTGCACCAGCTCCCCGCCGAGCAGCGTGCCGAGCACCGCGCCCGCGCTGTAGCACGTGAGCGCGACACCGGCCTGGCCGATGGAGAACTGGCGCACCGTCAGGTACAGCACCAGGAACGTCTGCGCGAACGCGCCCAACTGGTTGATCAGCACGCCACCGAGCAGGTAGCGGACCGGCTTGGGCGTGGCGCGGACGCTCGCGAAGACGCCGCCCGGTGCACCCGCTTCCTTCGTGGTCACTGCGATTCCCCGTCCGTCGCCGTTCGAATTGACGCCTCGTCATCCGCCGGGACGCCAAGGCGGCGTCCCGACGGGCCCAGTCCACCCGAGTCGGCCGTTGTCCGACAGGGTTGATCTGAGCTGGCGATCAATCGCGGTCAGCGCGCGAACACACCGTTGACGGCGCCGAAGTCCAGCGCGCCGTCGAGCTCGGTGTAGGTGCCCTTGGTCAGGGCCTCCTCGGTGGCGCGGTGCGCGACGGAGTACGCGGCCTGGGTGACCGCGGTGCCGAGGCTGACCCGCCGGACGCCGACGGCCTCGAACTCGGCGACGGTGGGCGCGCCGGGGCCCGCCATCACGTTGACCGGCAGCGGCGAGGTCTCGACCAGCGCCTTCAGCACGTCCAGGTCGACCAGGCCGGGCACGAACAGCACGTCGGCGCCCGCCTCGGCGTAGACCGCGGCCCGCGCCAGCACGTCGTCCAGCCGGCCCTCGGGCTCGCCGACCTGGAAGAGGAACACGTCGGTGCGGATGTTGACCACCAGCTCGGGCAGCCCGGCCCGCTGCGCCGCCTCCCGGGCCGCGCGCAGCCGCGCGGCCTGCTCCTCGGCGGTGAACAGCGGCACCCCGAAACCCTTGGAGTCCTCGATGTTCACGCCGACGGCGCCCGCGCCGATCACGGCCTCGACGGTGGCCGCGACGTCCTCGGGGGCGTGGCCGTAGCCGCCCTCGACGTCGGCGGTGACGGGCACGTCCACGGCGGCGGCGATCAGGCGCACCTGCTCGACCATCTCGTCGCGCGACAGGCTCTGCCCGTCGGGGCGCCCGAGCGCCCACGACACCCCGCCGCTGGTCGTGGCGACCGCCTTCGCGCCCGCGCGGGCGATCATCGCGGCGCTGCCCGCGTCCCAGGCGTTGGGGAGCACGAGCACCCCGTCCGCGTGGAGGCCGCGCAGTAAGTCCGCCTTGGGCTTGTTGCTGTGCATGGAGATGTCACCTTTCCGATGACCCGCGACTGTGCGGGGCGGCGCATCGTAACAGCGCCGGGTGACCGTTCCGGTCCGGTTCGCGGCCCTGTAACGGGATGGGGCCCGCGACCGACAGTGCCGGGTGGGCGCACGCCCGTGATCCGGACGTCCGAGACGGGGGCTGTGGTGAGCAGCGGGAACTACGCACAGCCGGGGGACGGCCGCGACCCGTCCACGTCCGGTAGGACCCGGAGGACGCGTCGATCGACCCGACCTGCGGCGACCGCGGCTGACCGACGAGCACGGCGGGCGGCCGGTTTCCCGCGGCAACAGGGCGAACCCGCGCCGGTCCCGTGCACACTCACCACCTCGCGCTGCGCCCGCCGGTGGTCGCCGACCTCGCGGCCGACCGGCGCCGACGCGCTCGGCGTCACCGGGTGGCGTCGTCGCGGGACAGGCGCAGCCAGCCGAGCAGCAGGGCGCCGGCGGCCCAGCAGAGCAGCGTCACCACCGAGGACGTCCACGTCATCCCCGGCACCTGGCCGATCAGCAGGAACGCCGCGCCCGAGCCCGGCAGCAGGTGGGCGATCGCCGCCAACCACTCGTTGCCGAAGTTCGGCAGCACCAGCGGCAGCACGAGCATCAGCAGGAACACCGCGACGAGCGTGCCCGCGGTGTTGCGCAGCACGAAACCCAGCCCCAGCGCGAACGCCGACCCGGCGGCGAAGACGAGCGCGACGTCGGGCAGCACGTCCAGGCCGCCCGCCATGCTCAACAACGGCCGTGCCGTCACGAACGACGCGACCGTGGCCGCCGACGCCAGCAGCACGCCGAGCACCGTGGCCACCACCACCGCCACCGCCGCGCGGGACAGGAACAGCACCGCGCGCCGAGGCGTCCACTGCAAGCTCGGCACGATCCCGCCGGTCGCGTAGTCCGACGTCACGGCGCTCAGCGCGAGCGCCAGCAGGGCGAACTGGCCGGGCAACGCGGTCACGGCCGCCGCCGCCCAGGCCGACCGCCCCGGCGTCGGATCGGGGGACGCCGCGGCCTCCAGACCCGCGATGGTGGCGATGCCGACCATCGTCACGGCTCCCGCGGCCAGGAACCACCACGTCGCCTTCACCGTCCACAGCCGCGTCCACTCCGCGGCGCACGCGCGGGCGAACACCCGTCCGACCCGCACCTCCCGGACCGTCATCGCGCACCCTCCCCCGCGAGCTCGTGGCCCCGGTACTCGACGCTGCCGCCGGTCAGCTCCAGGTACGCGTCCTCCAGCGACTGGCGCACCTCGGAGAGGTGTTGCAGCGGGACGTCCAACGCGTGGGCGAGCGCGCCGACGTCCTCGGCGGTGCCGCCCTCGACCCTCAGCTCACCCGCGTCGACGCGCTCCACCTCGAACCCGCGTTCCCGCAGCCCGGTGACCAGGGCGTCCGGCCGGGGGCTGCGCACGCGCACCTGGACGTGCCCCAGACCGCTCATGATCCGCTCCGTCGTGGTGTCGGCGATCAGCCTGCCGCGGCCGATGACGACCAGCCGGTCGGCGATCTGCTCCATCTCGCCCAGCAGGTGGCTGGAGATCAGCACGGTGCGGCCCTCGTCGGCGAGGTGGCGCAGCAGGCCGCGGATCCAGCGCACGCCGTCGAGGTCGAGCCCGTTGATCGGCTCGTCGAACACCAGCACGCCGGGGTCGCCGATCAGGGCCGCCGCGATGCCGAGGCGCTGCCGCATGCCGAGCGAGTAGCCCTTGATCCGCCGACGCGCGGCGCGGCCGAGCCCGACCCGCTCGATCACCTCCTCCACCCGGCGGCGGGGGATGCCGTTCGCCCGCGCGGCCACGCGCAGGTGGCCGCGCCCGGTGCGGCCGGGGTGCGCCGCGCCGGGGTCCAGCAGCGCCCCGACCTCGCGCAGCGGTTCGGCGAACGTCGCGTACGGTCGCCCGTTCACCAGCGCCGTGCCCGACGTGGGCCGGTCCAGGCCGAGCACCACCCGCATGGTGGTGGACTTGCCCGCGCCGTTCGGCCCGAGGAACCCGGTGACCTTGCCGGGTTCGACGGTGAAGCTCAGCTCGTCGACCGCGAGCACGTCGCCGTAGCGCCTGGTCAGCCCGCGCACCTCGATCACGGGCCCACCCCGTCGCCGTCCGGCGTGCCGGGGGCGCTGTCGTCGTCCACCCACTCGAGCAGGTCGCCGGGCTGGCACTCGAGCACCCGGCACATGGCTTCCAGGGTGCTGAACCGCACCGCCTTCGCCCGGCCGTTCTTCAGCACCGCCACGTTCGACGGCGTGAGCCCGACTCGCTCGGCGAACTCGCCGACGCTCATCTTGCGCTTGGCCAGCTCGACGTCGATGCGCACGATGATCGGCATCAGATCACCGATTCCATGTCGGTGCGCAGCGTGGTGGCCTGGCGCAGCAGCGCGCGCATGACCACCATCAGCAGGCCCACCACGGTGATGCCGATCGACAGCAGGAACATCACCAGCGGCACGCCGGGGTCGTCGGCGTTGAACCCGACGACCAGGAACACGACCTGGTAGACCACCCAGCCGGCGGCGATGGCCCACACGATCGCGTCCACCCACTTCAGGGACGCCTCGCTGAAGATGCGGTCCTTCTTGACCAGGGTCAGCAGCTTCCAGATCGCCACGATCACCACCTGCACGCACAGCACCCAGAACACCGTCACGGCGGTCAGCGGCCACCGCAGGTGGGCCAGGTCCGGCGACTCCTGGGCCATGTGCCGGAACTGCCCCGGCAGCGACATGACCTGGAACAGCAGGAGGACGCCGAACATCAGCACGAGGAACACCCGGAGCGCGGCTACCGCTCGATGCGTTGTGACCATGCATCGAGTCTCACGTGTTACCTATCGAAAGTCAATCGGTAGCTGTCGTTTCACAACATCTCCACACTCCGGTTACCCCGCCGAGACCTTCACCTCCACCTGAAGACCGAGCCCGTGCGGACGCCCGGCACCACAACCTCGGTCGGACCGTCCGATGTGGACATGAGCCCCGCGGACGTCCGCTGATCGAACGGGACCGCGGCCGACTCGGTGCACGGAGTCCGTGGTCGTGCTGCGACGACCACCAATTCTGTCCTTTTTGGACACTGGGCGACGCCGGACCCGGACCAGCGCCCGTTCCACCACCACCCCCTTGATCGCGGGCCACCCAGGGCGTGACGGGGGTGAAACCGGCCGGCAGGGTTGCCGGGTGATCGATTGGGGCACACCACTCTGGTGATTGCGACACGGGAAGCGCAGGCGGTGGTCGTCGAGCGGTTCGCGGTGCGGAGTGCGGCGTCGTGGGCCGCCGCCACCGCCGCCGGGGTGGCGTTCGCCGTGGTCATGGCCGTGGTGTGGTCCGGGTGGGCGCCGGTGCGCGAGGCCGACCTGGCCATCTCGACCGGGCTGACGCGGTGGGCCGCCGGGTCGGACGCGGTGGTCGCGGCGTTGCGCGGGCTCACGCGGCTCGGCGACACCGCGACGCTCACCGGGGTGGCCGCGCTGGCGGTGGCGTGGTTGCTGCTGCGCCGGCGGCCCTGGGTGGCGGCGCACGTGGTCGTCACCGCGCTCGGCGGCGGGTTGCTCGGCGTGGTGGTGAAGGAGCTGGTCGAGCGGCTGCGGCCGCTGGTGGACGTCGAGGTGACCACCGCGTCCGGCTGGAGCTTCCCCAGCGGCCACACGCTGGGCGCGACCGTCACGTACGGCGTGCTGCTGCTGGTGTTCACCTCCGTGCGGCGGGCAAGGCGTGCGATGACCGCGCTGGTGGTCGTGATCGTGCTGGTGGTCGGCTTCACGAGGGTGGCGCTCGGCGTGCACTACGCCACCGACGTGCTCGGCGGCTTCCTGCTCGGCCTGCTGTGGCTCGCCCTGACCACCGAGGTGTTCCGGCGCTGGCGGCGGGACGAGGGCATGCCCGACGTGCCGCTGTCCCGGGGCCTGGCGCCCGAAGCGGCGGACGACCTGCGGCCGGTGTCCGGGCGGCGGGTGCGCGTGCCCGACGACTTCCGGTTCCTGGCGGCCCGCCTGCTGGTGGTCTGGGGCCTGCTGCTGGGCGCGTTGTTCGCGCTGGGCTCGTGGCTCACGGCCGCCGGACCGGACGTGCCGACGGCCTGGGACCGCGCCGTGGTCGAGTGGTTCGCGCAACGCCGCGTGCCGGCCTGGGACGCGGCGATGGACCGGGTGCAGACCTTCAGCGGCACCGGGCCGGTGATCGGGGCGGCGGTGGTCGTCTGCGTGCTGGCCCTGGCCCGGACGCGCTCGTGGCGGCCGGTGCTGCTGGTCGCGCTGGGGATGCTGGGCGAGGTCACGCTGTTCCTGCTCACCACCGCGATCATCGACCGCGCCCGGCCGGCGGCCAAGCTGCCCGACGACCTGCCGCCGACGTCCAGCTTCCCGTCCGGGCACGTCGCCGCCTCGCTGGTGCTCGGCACCGCGGTGACCGTCCTGGTCGTGCGCGGCACCAGGAAGTGGTGGCGGTGGCCGGTGGCGGCGCTCGTCCTGGCCGTGCCGGTGCTGGTCGCCGCGCAGCGGCTCTACTCGGGCGTCCACTACCCCACCGACCTGCTGGGCAGCCTCCTGCTGGCCCTGCCCTGGATCACCGCCGTGACCGTGACCACGCTCGGCGCCGGCACGGCCCGACCACAGGCACCGTCCGCGGCGCGCACCACCTCCTGAACCCGCTCCGCGGTCCGTCGAATGCGCCGGGATCGGGCCGGCACACCCATTCGAAGCTCATTCGACATCGAATCCTCGTCGAATGCGGAAATGTGAGTGTTCGACCGCGGGTTCCGCTTGGTCTGGAATAACCGGCAACGAGCTCCATTACCCGTGAAAACTCTTCACGGAACGTCACCTTCCTGCTACGGTCCGTTTTCTGGAAGCGTTCCCGGAATACCGTCGCCGCCATGCAGAAGATCGCTGGAACTGATCTCCGACGAGGGAGCCGAAGATGCCACTGAAGTCATCACCGGACCGGAGCGGGAGGCGGGGGCCACGTCGCGGGCTCGCGGCGGTGGCGGCGTTCGCGTTCGCCGCGGCCATGGCGCTGGGCACGGGCCCGGCCACCGCGGACGTGACCGCGGCCGCGCGCGTGGACAACCCGTACGCGGGCGCGTCGGTGTACGTGAACCCGGACTGGTCGGCGAAGGCGCGCGCCGACGGCGGGTCCGCCATCGCGAACCAGCCGACGTTCGTCTGGCTGGACCGGATCGCCGCGATCAACGGCGTGAACGGCGCACGCGGCCTGCGCTCGCACCTGGACAACGCGCTGAGCCAGGCGGCCGGGCGCACCATGGTCGTGCAGTTCGTCATCTACAACCTGCCCGGCCGCGACTGCGCCGCGCTGGCGTCCAACGGCGAGCTCGGCCCGGACGACCTGCCCCGCTACAAGACCGAGTACATCGACCCCATCGCGGCGATCATGGGCGAGGCGAAGTACGCCGCCCTGCGCATCGTGACGATCATCGAGATCGACTCGCTGCCCAACCTGGTGACCAACGTCGGCGGCCGGCCCACCGCGACCGCCATGTGCGACCGGATGCTCCAGAACGGCAACTACGTCAACGGCGTCGGGTACGCGCTGGCCAAGCTCGGCGCTATCGGCAACGTCTACAACTACATCGACGCCGCGCACCACGGCTGGATCGGCTGGGACGACAACTTCAGCGCCTCCGCGACGTTGTTCGCCCAAGCCGCCCGCGCGTCCGGCAGCACGGTCAACAACGTCACCGGATTCATCGCGAACACGGCGAACTACGGCGTTCTGAAAGAGGACCACTTCACGATCAACGACACCGTGAACGGCACTTCCGTGCGCCAGTCCAAGTGGGTCGACTGGAATCGCTACGTGGACGAGCTGTCGTTCGCCCAGGCGTTCCGCACGCAATTGATCAGCGCCGGGTTCCCGTCCGGCATCGGCATGCTGATCGACACGTCCCGCAACGGCTGGGGCGGTGCCCAGCGGCCGACGGCGAAGGGTCCGACGACGAGCGTGGACGCCTACGTCGACGGCGGCCGGTACGACCGCCGCATCCACCTCGGCAACTGGTGCAACCAGTCCGGGGCGGGCATCGGCGAGCGCCCGAAGGCGAGCCCGGCCGCAGGAATCGACGCCTACGTGTGGGCCAAGCCGCCGGGCGAGTCGGACGGCGCGAGCCGCGAGATCCCCAACGACGAGGGCAAGGGCTTCGACCGGATGTGCGACCCGACGTACGGGGGCAACGCCCGCAACGGGAACAACATGTCCGGCGCGCTGGCCAACGCCCCGCTGTCGGGCCACTGGTTCTCCGCCCAGTTCCGCCAGCTGCTCGCCAACGCCCACCCGCGCCTCTGACCTGCTGAGAGGCGGTCCGCGACCACCGGGTGCGGTCCGGTCGCCCACGAGGTCCCGCTCGTGGGCGACCGGGCCGTCAGCCGGTGGCGATCTGCCGCTCCGCCAACCGCTCCGCCGCCTGGCGGCGCCCCGGCGCGAACGGGTCGGCGGGTGCGGCCCGACCCGGTTCCTCCGCCCAGCCGCCGACCTCGGCCGCGACCCGGGCCAGCGCCGGGTCGCCCGGCCGCACGTCCAGCCGGAAGTGGCCCTCCTTCGGCGTCTTCCGGAAGTCGCCACCCCAGCGGACCACGCCCTCGCACTCGGCCAGGACGTCCCGGACGACGGCCAGCTCGTGCGGGAACAGGCCCCCGGTCGCCCCCACCGGGTACCGGGCCGCGTGCACGGCGATGGCGGTGCCGGAGCGGTAGTCCGCCGCGAACGGGGTGCCGGCCGGCGGTTCGGCGTACCCGGTGATGTCCCCGGCCCGGAGGGTGGCGACCTCGTAGTGGTACCGCCGGGCGACGTGCAGCAGCACCACGGCGGACGGCCCGGACAGCAGCGTCACGGACGCGTTGGAGCCCTCGACCGGGAACGTGGCCAGCGCGTCCGGCAGGGCGGGCGCGTTGGTGGACGGCGCGGCGGACGCCGCGGGCGGGGCCAGGCCGACCGACGCGGCGGCGACCAGGCCGCCGGTGATGGCGAGGAACCGGCGACGCCCCAGCCGGGTCGCGTCCTCGGTGGGTTCGTTCATGGTGGCTCACAGCTCCTTGCGGGATCGGGGGGTTCGGCGGGCGGCGACGGCCAGGCCCGCGCACAGCGCGGTCGCCACGAGCAGCACGACGACCACCGGGTTCACGTAGGAGGGCACCAGGTCGTGGTGGGCGTCGCACGGGCGGGACAGCGGGAAGTAGGTCACCTGCCCGTAGGCCCGGTCCCACCCGCCGTGCTCCAGCTCGCAGGTCTCCCGGAAGTCCGGCGTGTAGAGGTGGATCGCACCCCGGGCGTAGACCAGGACCGCGGACGACGACGCGCACAGCGCGGCGACCGCCCACCGCCGGGCCGTACCCGGGACGCCCACGCTCCCCCTCTTCGCACGCCGCGGGGGACGTGCCGTCAGCCGCGCGACAGCCTCTCGATCGTCTCCGCATAGCCTTGCAGAAACGGTTCGAGCTTGGCCGAGGGCAGCTGCACGGGCAGCAGGCAGACGCCGCCGGTCTTGCGGATGGCGGCTTCGGTGAGCGTGGCGAGCTGCGCGTCCGCCGTGTCGCCGCCGAGCGCGCGCCAGGCGGCGTCGCGGACGCCGGCCACCGTGCCGCCGTAGCGGGCGGCGTAGAACTGCCGGAACCTGGTCCGGTGCCCGGTGGTGAGGTGGTCGCGGATGGCCTGGTCGATCCGCGCGCCGTTGCGCACCGCGCTGCCGACCAGGTAGCCGTCGACGTCCTCCACCAGGTCGTTGAGCGGGAACGACGACAGCACGTTGATCTTGGCCAGGCGGTCGGCGCAGAACGCGTACCCGGAGGCGTACTCCTCGCCGTGCGACCGCCACTCGCCGTAGAACGTGGCCAGGTCGCCCGACCAGCCGCCGAAGTCGCCGCGGCCTCCGTTCCCCTTGAGGTACACCGCGTTCGCGGTCGCGCCGAAGTGGTCGACGTGGACCGTGACGCCGAGTGAGGGGTCCACGTAGGACTCGACGCGGGCCGGTGCGTGGGTCGCCGCGTGGTCGATCCACGCCTGGTCGACGTTGCCGATCAGGAACTCCCACCCCGACCACGCGCCGTTGTAGTTCGGGTAGCGCAGGTACTCCATGACCCGCTGGTTCGCGTCTCCCCCGTAGGCGACCGCGGTCGCGTACAGGCCGTCGACGTAGCGCAGGTAGGCGTCCACCGGTGAGTCGCCGCCCCCGACGTTCTCCGGGCCCACGCCCGGGTCGTTGCCCCGGCGGACGTCGCGGTCGAGCGCGAAGACGTCGCCGTCTGCGGTGAAGTCGAACTCCTTGATCTGGTTGAACGACCAGTTCGCGGGCAGCGGGAAACCCAGGTTGCCGGAGAAGCCCCACGACATGCCGGACACGAACGAGTACCGGGCGAAGGCTTCGTCGCTGACCCGCGCGCACACGTTGCGCGAGCCGTAGACGCCGGCGACGTACCGCTTGCCGCGGGTGCCCAGACCGGCCTGGATGCCCTGGAAGTACGGGATGATGTTGCCGGTGATCTGCTCGCCGGTGGCGTCGTAGTCGACCGCGAAGTAGATCACCGTGCCCCGGTCGAAGCCGTAGCCGACAGCCCGGTCGTGCGCGCGCAGCCCGTGGTCGTAGCCCTTCGACCAGGTGAAGTCCCCGACCGTGTCGGCGGCGTACTGCGAGATGGGGAACACGCGCAGGCCCCCGGCGAAGATGGCGTCCAGCTCGCCGGGCTGCAGCTCCTTGTCGAGGGTGCTCCACGGGTCCTCGTCGAGGTAGCGGCCGACCACCTCGTAGCCCGCCGCCCGCAACGCCCGCGCCCGGGAGGCGGTGATGTGGAACCGGGTGTCGCTGCCCGTCGCCGGCCGGTCCGGGTCACCGGTCGACACCAGCAGCTGCGCCCACGTGGGGTAGTCGCCGATGCCCGTGCGGGTGAGGGCGGAGAACTCCTGGAACGACGTGACGAAGGCGCCCAGCGCCGCGTCCCAGCCGGAGGTGAACGCGGCGAACGAGCCCCCGACACCGCCGTTGAACACGCAGGCCGCGCTGAACAGCCGCACCCAGCCGGGCGGGGAACCGGGCCGCACGGTGTTGGCGCGCAGGCCGTTCTGCGTGCCCGGCCCGAAGTTGCCGGTGGCCTGGTCGTCCGGGATGCCGATCTGGTACTGGATGGCCCGCATCAGGGCCACCTGCACGTCCCGCGAGTAGTGGCCGTCGCACGGGATGACGAAGAACGTCGACCGGTTGATGTAGGTCGCGTTGAGCCAGCGCTGGATGTCGCGCACCTCGGACCGGCCGCCGGACAGCAGCACGTAGGCGTCCATGTTGAGGATCGCCTTGAAGACCTTCGGCGGGATGTAGCCGTCGGCGGAGAACCCGATGTCGCCTTTCAGGTTCCGCACCGCGTCGTACACGTCGTGGTCGAAGACGCCGTTCGACGTGTCGCCCGCCGAATAGCCCTTGCAGAACAGCCCGTACTTCGCGATGCGCACGATGTTGGCGTTGGCATATCCGGGACCGACGTCGCCCCGCTCCGCGAGTTTGCCCAACGTGGTCGGCCCGAACGAGTCGGACAAGGTCGTGATGCCCAATTCGTGCTGCAACGCGCGGGTCAGCGAGAACATGACGCCCCACCCGGTCGTGCCGTTCTCCTCGCACCGCTCGTAGCCGGGCACCGCACCGTAGGTCGAGTTCACCCAGCGCTGCGCTTCGAGCACCTTCTGGTCCACCATGGTCCGCGTCCCCCGGGATCGTCGTGAGGTCCGGCGCCCCGCGCCCACGTCACCGTCCCGTCGTCCCGCCGGCGGGCACGGCGCCGGACCCGGTGCAGACGAATTCCGGGTGGCACCGCGACGCGCACGGCGGAATCAACGGAAATCAGCGGAGTGGAATAGCGGGGCCGATACCCTTGCGCTGCCCCCTTCGCAGCGAAAAGCACGCTAACCCGATCCCAAAAGAACCGTCAAGCGACGTGTGTGCGAAATGTGAAGGCCCGGTGCGCGTCAGGCCGCCCAGCGGTTCGCCGCCGCCACCACGAACGGCGCCAGCGCCTCGGCGACGACCGCGTACCCCGCGGCCGAGGGGTGGAAGCGGTCCGCGGAGAACAGGGCCGGCTCGCCCGCGAACCGGGCGGACACCTCGGCCCCGACCGCCGCGACCACGCCACCCGCGCGGACCACGGCGTCGGCCTGCGCGCGGGCGTAGAGGCCGCTGGCCTGCGACACGAACGCCCGGTACGCGGGCGGCACGTGCGGGACGACGCCGAGGTCCGGCGCCGTCGCCACCACCACCTGCCCACCCGCGCGGCGCAGGCCGGCCACGGCGTCGTGCAGCAACCGCGCGCCCACGGCGGGCGGCGTGAACGACGTCAGGTCGTTCGCCCCGATCACCACCAGCGCGACGTCCACCCCTGCCCGCACGGCCGCGCGGACCTGCGCGTCCAGCCCGGCGGAGCGGGCGCCGGACACCGCGTGCACGGCCAGGTCGACCGGGTGCCCCTGCTCGCGGAGCACCGCGGCCAGCCGCTCGCCCACCGTCTCCTCGACCCGCGAGCAGCCCACCCCGGCGGCCAGCGAGTCACCCAGCACGCGGAAGCGCAGTCGTCCGTCCATCACCGGGTGCAACGCGCGGACCGGGGCGCGTGATCCCGGGCGGTCACGACGTGCAGGCGGCGGTGAGGTTCGCGACCCGGGCGGCCTTGTCCTCCAGCCACGCGGCCGGCCGCAGCACCAGGTCGTCCAGCGTCACCTCGCGCATCGTGGTGGCCAGCGCGGTGAGGGCTTCGTTGACGGTGGTGTCGGCGGCGTTGGCGGCCAGGTCGGACAGCCGGTCCGCGGCGGAGTGCGCCTGGTCGACCGCCCGCTCCGGGCTGCCGGGGTCGAAGACGGCGGTGGCCTGCGACAGCGCCTCCGTGCACACCTGCACCGTGGACGCGGTGCCGGCGACCGCGGCGGCCGCGTCGGACGCCTCCTGCAACGATCCGCACGCGGTCAGGGCGGCGACGGCGGCGAGGGTGGCGGCAGCGGCGGTCAGTCGGGTGGTGACGCGCATGGCGTGCTCCTCCGGCTCTCGTGTGACGAACCAGAGGTCTCCCCGACCACCGCCGGGCGGTGGCGCCGTGACCGGACCGCTGCGGAGCGGCCGTAATGACGATCACGGGCGGAGTGGGTACTCCCCTCTGCCACCAGCATGCCGGGCCCGCCGCCGTCCGGTCAAAGTGACGCAGGTGACCGAACGAACCCGACGGCGGCGAGCAACCTCGCGGCGTGCGAACGCTCAGCGCGGTGCGAGCCGGGTCATCCGACCCTCGGCGAACACCAGCGGCCGGCGCGACGGGTGCGGGTCGGTGACGTCCAGCACCTCGGCCAGCACCAGGTCGTGGTCGCCCGCCCGGACGGTGGAGTGCCTGCGGGCGTGGACGGCCAGGACCGAGTCGTCGATCACCGGGGTGCCCAGCGGCGAGGTCGACCACCTCACCCCGGTGAAGCGGTCGTGCAGGGGGCCGCGGAACGCGCCCGGCGTGGTCGTGTCGTCGTCGGCCAGCACGCTGAACGTCCACAGGTCCAGGTCCAGCAGGTGGCGCAGGGTCCGGGAGCCGTGGTCGCCCAGGAAGCCGACCAGCAGCGGTTCCAGCGACACGCTGGTGAACGAACCGAGGAGCATGCCGATCGGCCGGTCGCCGGCCATGCCCGCGGCGATGACGACGCTCGTGGGCAGGTGGCGCATGGCCGACCGGAACCGGCCGGACGTGACGGTCGGCTCCCCACCGGTCGGCTCCCCACCGGTCGGGGCCGGGTCGGGCATCGTGAGGTGGTTCGCCGGGCTCGGCTGCTCGGGCACGTGATCCCCATCCTTCCGTGGCGCGGGCGCCCTCGACCGGGCACGCGCGGACGCCGGTCCGGCCGGACGGGCCGGCGTCCGCGCGTGGTCAGATCCGCAGCCGGCTCTCGATCTCGGCCGCGGCGTCCTCGCCGTACGCGCGGGCGACGCGGTCCGCCACGCCCGCACGGCTGAGCTTGTACTCCTGCGTGCCGATGCTCTCCAGCGCGGCGGCGGCGATCGTGCACCCCACCTGGCACGCCCGTTCGAGGCTGAGCCCGGCCCACGTGGCCCACAGGAAACCGGCGCGGAACGCGTCGCCGACACCGGTCGGGTCCGCCTCCTCCTCCACCGCGACCGCGGCCACCACCAGCGGCGGGTGGCCGCGCCGCTCCACCCGCACGCCCTCCGCGCCCAGCGTGGTGATCCACGCGCCGACCCGGTCGAGCACCTCCTCGGCGGACCACCCGGTCGACTGGCGCAGCAGGACGTTCTCGTACTCGTTGGTGAACAGGTACTTCGCACCGTCCACGAGGGACCGCACCGACTCGCCGCCCATCCGGGCCAGTTGCTGCGACGGGTCCGCGGCGAACGGCAGGCCCAGCGCACGCGCCTCGGCGGTGTGCCGGACCATCGCCTCCGGGTCGTTCGGCGCGACCACCACCAGGTCGAGCCCGCCCAGGCCGTCCGCGATCGGCGCCAGCGCGATCTCCCGGGCCTCCTGCATCGCGCCCGCGTAGAACGACGCGATCTGGTTCTGGTCCTGGTCGGTCGTGCACAGGAACCGGGAGGTGTGCCTGGTCGGCGAGACGCGCACGAACCGGGTGTCCACCCCGTGCCCGACCAGCCAGGCGCGGTAGTCGTCGAAGTCCTTGCCCACCGCGCCGACCAGGCTCGGCGACACGCCGAGCTGGGCCAGGCCGAACGCGATGTTCGCCGCGACGCCGCCGCGACGCACTTCGAGGTCGTCCACGAGGAACGACAGCGACACGGTGTCGAGGTGGTCGGAGATGAAGTGCTCGGTGAACCTGCCGGGGTAGACCATCAGGTGGTCGGTGGCGATGGAGCCGGTCACGGCGATGCGCATGGGGTGGAGCCCTTCGGGAGGCGGTGGGTCGGTGGTCAGCTGGTCGCGGCCTGCTTGAGGGCGTCGGCGCGGTCGGTGCGCTCCCACGGCAGGTCCAGCTCGGGCCGGCCGAAGTGCCCGTACGCCGCGGTCTGCGCGTAGATCGGGCGCAGCAGGTCCAGGTCCCGGATGATCGCCGCCGGGCGCAGGTCGAACACGTCCGCGATGGCCTGCCGGATGCGCGCCGGGTCGACGTTCTCGGTGCCGAACGTCTCCACGAACAACCCGACCGGCGCCGCCCGGCCGATCGCGTACGCCACCTGCACCTCGACCCGGCCCACGAGCCCGGCCGCGACCGCGTTCTTGGCGACCCACCGCATCGCGTACGCGGCAGACCGGTCCACCTTGGACGGGTCCTTGCCGGAGAACGCGCCGCCGCCGTGCCGGGCCATGCCGCCGTAGGTGTCGACGATGATCTTGCGGCCGGTCAGGCCCGCGTCACCCATCGGACCGCCGATGACGAACCGGCCGGTCGGGTTCACCAGCACCCGGACCCCGGACGCGTCCAGCTCCAGCGACGCCAGCTCGGGCTCGATCACCTGCTCGCGGATGTCCCTGGCCAGCAGTGCTTCCGGGTCGACGCCGTCGGCGTGCTGGCTGGACACCACGACCGTGTCCAGCCGCACCGGCTCGTCGCCCGCGTACTCGATGGTCACCTGCGTCTTGCCGTCCGGCCGCAGGTACGGCACCGCCCCGCTCTTGCGCACCGCGGTCAGCCGGCGCGACAGCCGGTGCGCCAGCGCGATCGGCAGCGGCATCAGCTCCGGCGTGTCCGCGCAGGCGTAGCCGAACATCAGGCCCTGGTCGCCCGCGCCCTGCCGGTCCAGGTCGTCCAGCGCCTCCTCCAGCCGGGACTCGTAGGCGGTGTCCACGCCCTGCGCGATGTCCGGCGACTGCGAGCCGAGGGCGACGTTCACGCCGCAGGAGTTCCCGTCGAACCCCTTGGCGGACGAGTCGTAGCCGATGTCCAGGATCACCCGGCGCGCGATCCCGGCGACGTCCACGTGGGCGTCGGCGGTCACCTCGCCCGCCACGTGCACCTGGCCGGTGGTCACCAGCGTCTCCACCGCCACCCGCGCGCGGGGGTCCGCGCGGAGGTAGGAGTCCAGGACCGCGTCGCTGATCGCGTCGCAGATCTTGTCCGGGTGGCCCTCGGTCACCGACTCGGAGCTGAACAAGCGTGTGGTCACGATCTCCTCCGTGGTGTGGCGAGGGTCAGCGGGTGATCTCGAAGACGTTGTAGGTGACTTCCTCGCCGGTCAGCCGCCTGGTGGCGCTGTCGAGCCGGGTCAGCCGGACGCCCGCGTCGGACGCGAGCCGGTTGATCCGGTCGAGGTCGCCGAGGCTGTTGAAGGTGACCAGCGCGCGCCCGCCGGGCAGCAGCCACCCGTGCACCTCGGCCAGGTAGCGGCTCAGCGCGGTGTAGCCGCGGTCGAAGATCGCCCACTCGAAGTCCTGGGTGAACTCGAAGTCCCGCGGCGCCTCGATCACGCTGCAGTTCCAGAAGATCGTGTCGAACGCCTGGCCCGGTTCGAGGTCGGCGAACACGTCGCTGCGCTGCACGTGGACCTTCTGCTCCACGCCGTGCCGCTTCACGTTGAGCGCGGTGCTCGCCACCGCGGTCTCGGTGATGTCGGTGGCGGTCACGTGCGCGCAGCCCTGCAACGCCGCCCACACGGCCGTGACGCCCGCGCCGCAGCCGATCTCCAGGAACCGGCCGCCCCGCGGGTACGGGATCGCGGTGGTGTAGTACTCGGTGCCGGTGCCCGGCGCGGGCGCGTACGCGCCGGGCACCAGGTCCCACTCCAAGCCGAGGAGCTCGAACGTGGTGTTCGCGTTGTCGACGGGCCCGAGCTCGTCCACGAGCTTGCGGCCGATCCGGTAGCGCTCGTCGAACTTCGAGGACTGCTGGCTCATGACTCTCCTCGGGTGCGGGGCGTGGCCCGGGGGGACGGGCCGCGGGCGGGATTCAGAGGGACAGCAAGGACTTCAGGTCGGCGGAGTACTTGTTGATGAACGGCTCGGAGAGGTGCGGGATGTCACCGGTCGGGCCGACGCCCGCGGCGCGGACGGCGGCGCGGAACCGCTCCGACGGGATCGCGGAGCCGCGCACGACCTCCTCGGGCCGCTCGAACCGGTGCAGCAGCGGGAGCGCCGAGTGCTGCCGCTGCGCCTCGGGCAGCGCGCGCATGGCCGTCTCGAACCGGGCCAGCCAGTCGGCGTAGTCGTCCACCCGCTCGACGCGGTGGCCCGCCGCGCTCAGCCACTCCACGAACGTGTCCAGCGAGACGCCGTCGTCGTGCGGGTTCACCAGGCTGAACGTGCGGTAGCCGGCGGCCCGCCCGCCCAGTGACACGACGGCGGCGGCGGTGAAGTCCACCGGCAGGCCGTCGTAGTGCGCGGCCGAGGCGTCGCCCGCGTAGAACGACCGCGGTGCGATGCCGGTCGCGATCACGCTGAACAGCAGGCGGGTGAAGACGTCCGGGACGTTGAGCTGCCCGCCGTACCGGCTGTGCGCGAGGATCATGCTGGAGCGGAACACGGTGACCGGCATGGCGCACAGGTCGTGCGCCTCCCGCAGCAGCACCTCGCCCGCCCACTTGCTGGTGGCGTACCCGCCCGCGTACCCCTCGTGCACCGGCTGCGCGGCCAGCGCCTCGCGCACGTCGGAGTCCTCGTCCAGCGCGGGCTGCCGGGAGGTGGAGACGGCGACGCTGGACAGGTAGGTGAACGGCTTGACCCGGGCGGTGAGCCCGAGGCGGACCAGCTCGGCGGTGCCGACCACGTTCGCGTCGAACAGGTGCGGGTAGGGCAGCACGTGGTTCACCAGCGCGCCGATGTGGACGATCAGGTCGACCTCCCCGGCCAACCGGTCCCACGTCCGCTCGTCCAGGCCGAGCCGCGGTTCGGCGATGTCACCCGCCAGCACCTCCAGGTGCCCGGCCAGCTCCGCGACCGTCGCCACGAGGTCCGAGTCACCGCCCGCGAACGCCTCGTCGAGCCGCTTCGCCGCGGCCTCGTCGTCCTTGCCGCGCACCAGGCAGATCAGCTTCCCGCCGGCGGGCGCCAGCCGCTGCAACCACTCCAGGGCCACGAACCGGCCGAGGTAGCCGCTCGCGCCGGTGAGCAGGACGGTGCGCGGCTCGCCGGTCACGCGCGGCAGCGCCTTCGCCTCGGCGAGGGTGCGCGCGTCGAGGAACTTGTCCAGCGTGAGGTCCGCGGCGCGGACCTCCGAGGCCGCCTCACCGTGCACCGACTCGAACGTCGGCCGGTCCAGCCCGGCGGAGCGCTTCCCCTCGATGTAGGCGGCCACTTGCCGCAGGTCGTTCGCCGGGCTGATGAGCACGTCCACCGGCACGCGCACGGCGAAGATGTCGTGCAGCAGGGTGGCGTAGGACACCGCGGACAGCGAGTCGCCGCCCAGGTCGCGGAAGTGCGCGGCGGGGCTGACGTCGGCCATGGAACCGGCCAGCAGCGCCCGCGCGGCCCGCTGCACGGTCTCCAGCACCGGCCGGTCCGCGCCCGTGCGGCGGACTTCGAGCAGCTCGTCGGACTCGCGCCGGGCGATCTCGGCGTACAGCGCCTCCAGCTCGTCGCGGTACCGGGCGAGCAGTTGCGGCCGCAGCAGCTTGCGGTGGTCGGACAGCAGGCCGTTGGCCTGGCTGAAGGGTTCGGTCTCGATCAGGAAGTCGCGCGGGATCTCGTAGGAGTTCAGGCCCGCCTCCCGGGCGATCTCCTGGATCGACTCGGTCACCCGCTGCTTGATCTCGGCGGGCCGGTCGGCGAACTTCGCCAGCACGGCGGGCGTCGGCACGACCACGGCCAGCAGGTAGGACCGCTCGCTGTTGCCGTACACGAAGACCTGGCGCACCAGCGGGCTCGTGCCGAACGTCGCCTCCAGGCTCGGCGTCGCCACGAACTCGCCCTGCGACAGCTTCAGCACGCTGTTGCGGCGGTCCAGGATCTCCAGCTTGTCCGGCGCGACCTCGGCGACGATGTCGCCGGTCTTGTAGTAGCCGTCCTCGTCGAAGATGGTCGCCGACAGCTCGGGTTGCTTGTAGTAGCCCGGGATCGCGGCTTCGGTCTTGAGCAGCAGCTCGCCCCGCGGGTGCGGCCGGTCGGTCCGGTAGTAGCCCAGCTCCGGCACGTCCACGATCTTGTAGTCGATCACCGGCGGGCGCAGCATCGCGCCGTCCACCGAAACGCCGGCGACCTCCGTCGTGCCGTACAGGATGTGCAGCTCCAGGTCCAACAAGGACTCGACGAACGCGCGCAGCTCGGCCGACAGCGGCGCGGAACCGCAGCTGGCCCACCCGATCCGGCCGCCGAGGACGTTCTCCCTGATGTGCTCCTTGACCTCCGCCTCCAGCGCCGCGCGGTCGACGTCGCCGACGGCCCGCCGGTCGACTTCGCTGCGGTGGTGCTGGAACAGCATCTCGCACACCCTGGGCACCAGGGACAGCTCGGTGGGCCGGGCGAGCGCGATGTCCTCGAAGAACGTGGACAGGTCGCTGCTCGCGGTGAAGTAGCTGATCCCACCGCGCGCCAACGTGTTCTTCACCGACGAGTGCCCGGCCACGTGGCTCATCGGCATGTAGTGGAAGGTGACGGCCTGCTGCTCGGAGAACAGGTCCGCCCACCCGCCGCCGCCGAACATCGCGGCCACCAGGCGTTCGGTGTAGATGGCGCCCTTCGGGGTGCCGGTGCTGCCCGACGTGTAGACGAGCATGGTCATCGGGTCGTCGCCGTCCTCCGGCGTGTGCAGCGGCGCTTCCGGCAGCCGCGCCCCCCGCTCCAGGACGTCCGACAGGGACTCGACGGACACCCCCCGGCCCGCCAGGCGCTTCTGCGCGGCGGTGAACCGGTCGCGCTGGTCGTCCACTTGCGCGTGGTAGTCGAAGACGACGAGGCGGCGGACGGCCGGGGTGGCCAGCGCCAGCTCGACGGCGGCGTCCACCCGTTCCACGGAGGCGGCCACGACGGTCGGTTCGGTCTCGGCCAGGATCTCCTTCAGCTGCGCGATGGGCGCGCTGGTCTGCAACGGGATGGTGATCGCGCCGAGGCAGATGCACGCCAGGTCGACCGTCGTGTAGTCGCGGCTGGCGAAACCCAGCAGGGCGACGCGATCGCCCGGCGCCGTGGCGTGCGCGGTGTTGCGGTGCCACTCGTTGGTCACCGCGCGGACGCGCTGCCACAACTGGTCGAAGGTGGTCGTCTCGTACGACGGCAGCAGCCGGAGCGAGGTGCGGCCGGTGTCGGGGTCCCGGGTGAACTCCTTCGCTCGTTCGCCCAGGGCGGGACGGTCGGCGTAGCGCCGCATCACTGCTGCCACCGTTTGCGTAAGCCGCATGCTGGTCTCCACATCGCATCACTGGCCGACTGCGAGGCTCGAAAACCGAGGGCCTGGTGCTCATCGGAGCGTTCGTCGGCGGGTCGCGCTGTTCTCCAGATCGACACCGACGCTAGCTGTGCGCGGAGTGGAATTCCCACACGCCGGACGACAGTCTGTCATGTCGACCGGGGACCGAAGTTCGTTGTGGGAGCGGGAAGGCAGCCGCGCCGCCGTCGTGGTGGACGCGCGCGACGCAAAACCGCCGACGCGCGTCAGGCGCGCGTCGGCGGTTGCGAGAGGACGATCGTCAGCGGGACGTGCCGGCGTACGGCAGGGCGGCGAGCGCGTCGACCAGCGGCGCCAGCTCGGGCAGCTCCGCGGCTTCCTTCAACGCCAGCGCCAGCGCTTCGTCGTGCGTCGAGCGGGCGCGGTCGAGGGCGGCGCGGCCGGCTTCGGTGACCTCGGTGTAGATGCCGCGCCGGTCGTCCTCGCACAGGGACCGCTGGAGCAGCCCGCGCCGCTCCAGCCGGGTCACCAGCCGGGTGGTCGCGGACTGGCTCAGCACCACGGCCTTGGCGACCTGGTTCATCCGCAGCAACTGGCGCGGGGACGCCTGGCGGGAGAGCACGTCCAGGAGGCTGTACTCGCTCACGGACAGGTCGTGCCCTTGCTGGAGCGCGCGCTCCAGCACGTCTTCGATGCGCGCGTGCAGCGCGGCGAGGGTCCGCCACCCCTGCGCCCGGGTCTCGACGGCGTCGTTGTCCACCGTGACATCCCTCCTGCCGTCCGCTGCTCCCGCACGGCAACTCGGTGCCACACCCTATGTACGCCGTGTGCAACTATTGCACAGGCTGGTAGAGTGCTTGTGGCCATGATACCGGCACCTCGCAAGCCCGTGCCGGGCTCGACACCCACCGGGTGACCGACCCCCGCGGAGCGGGGCCGCCGGTCGCGGTGGCCGGTCGGAATTGGCGTTCGACCGCGTGGCCGCTGTTCCGCGTCGAATCGACCGCACCGGTCGATGAACCGCGATTTGCGTCGGTGCGCGACACTGCCGCCCGTCCCGGTCGGGGTTGTCCGCGGGAGCCGTCCCGAATGCCCGCGCCATTGACGACCGGCGCGTGGAAGCGGGAAAACGCGACCGTTCGCCGTCGACTCGACCCTCCGGAAAGCGCAAGAACGGAACGCGCGTTCCACTCCTGCGAGCGTTTATGCCCGACGAGGTGGAAAACGCGGTCGACCGGTCATTCGCGGACCGGCGAACGAGCGCACCGGAAGCGCGCGACGCGGGCTCGCCACTCCTCCGGCCCATCGCCGCGGTCGCAACCCGTGCACTGCGCACTGCACACGATCGGCGGTTCCGCGACGGCGACACCGCTGGTCACCCCCACGACCCGCGACCGGCACGGCTTCGGTTTCACGCACAGCTCCGCCGCCGCGACGACGGCCGGGACGAGGCCGGACCCGGGCTCCTCCGCGCGCCGAGCGTCCCGTCGACCGGGACGCTCGGCGCGCGGTCCTGACGCTGCTCACGCGAGGCACCGCGGGAGCGGTGCGACTCGGTCACCACCCGATCGGTCTATTCCGTGAACTCACCCGCATTTAATGTCGGACCGGTCCGGTTCCCCTTTCCCCGCAGTTCGCCCGCACGTCGGCCGAAGCCTCCGGGCCGGTGATTTCGATACGCTGAGGAGTGACCGGCTAGACCGTCTACGGACCGTGGTTGCCCGACGAATGCAGTGGTGCGATCGGGTGACGGCAGTAGACTCGACATGGGGGTATCCTGACCGTGGAGACTATTGTGCCTCCGCAGCTGACAGTAAGCGGCGGCATAGACGAGTTACTCGATTTGCTGGCCAGCGGGGCGCCGGCGGACGCGTTCGAGGACTTCCTGGACGACGCGCGGAGGTTCGGCGTCACGGGGGCCACGACCACCGACATGAAGACCGCCGTGTGGCGGGCCATGCGGGTGCACACGCAGATCCAGCGGGGGCGCGTCCGGGAGGCGGGCCTCACCGCCCTGGTGGACGCCGCCCGCGACCTGGCGCTGCCCTACGACTCGGTCGCCGGCCTGCTGCACGCCATCGCCCGGCGCGCCCGCCACCTGCTGAGCATGGACATGGCCTACATCACGATCGTCGACGAGGAGCACGGCTGCGTCCAGGTGCGCGCCGCGGACGGCCACACGTCCGGGCTGAGCGTCGGCCTGCGGCTGCCCGCCGACGACGGCATCACCACGGTCGGGCCGGTCACCACGGCCCCGTTCGCCACGCACGACCTGCTGGCCGACGACCAGATCGCGCTCAACCCGGCGTTCGAGGAGATGGTCCGGGTCGAGGGCCTGCACGCCATGATCGCGGTGCCGCTGAGCTGCGGCGACCACTCCACCGGCCGCGCGCCGCGGGGCAGGCTGTACGTCGCGAGCCGCAAGGTGCACCACTTCACCGCCGACGAGCGGTCGCTGGTCGGCTCGCTCGGCATCCTCGCCGCCATCTACCTGGAGACCACCCACCTGCGCCTCGCCGCCGACGAGCGCGCGGCCGAGCTGGAGGCCCGCCTGGCGCAGGCGTCCCGGACCGCCGAGCGGATCCGCGAGCACTGCGAGCTGCAGACCTCGTTGGTGGACATGCTGGTCTCCGACGGCGACCTGCGCACCCTGGTCGCCACCGCCGCGGACTCGCTCGGCGGCCGGGTGACCGTCTACACCGCCGTGGGGGACGTGCTGGTCACCGCGGGCGACGGCCAGGACGACGGCGACGACACCGCGGCGTTGACCACCGCCGTGGAGATGCCGACCCAGGACCCGGCGTCGGCGGGCGGCGGGCGTTGGGTGGCGCCGCTGTGCGCGGGCAAGGACTACGTCGGCGCGCTGGTGCTGTCCGGACCCGGCGACCTGTCCCCCGCCGCGCGCAAGCGGATGCGGCTCTACACGCAGGTGGCGTCGTTGTTCGTCCGCCGCGACAAGCTCACCTCCGGCCACGACGGCGAGGTGCGCGACCGGTTGCTCGACGACGCGCTCAGCGACGAGCGCCGGGTGCCGCGGCTGCTCACCGAGCGGGCCCGCCGGATCGGGCTGGACCTGTCGCGGCCGTACCTGATGGTGGTGGCCCGGCCGGACGGCAGCACCCAGAGCCGCGCCAACGCGTGGGGTTCGGCGTTCGCGCGGCGCAAGGGCGGGCTGCGCAGCTGCCGCAACGGACACCTGATCCTGCTGCTGCCCGGCAGCGACGCCGGGGCCGTGGCCCGCGACGTGGCCAACGCCATGACGGCCGACCTGGGCAAACCGGTGTCGACGGGTGCGGCGGGCCCGCTCACCGGCGCGGAGTCCGTGCAGCGGGGGTACCGCGAGGCCCTCCGCTGCCTCGACGCGGTGACCGCGCTCGGCGTCGAGGGCGGCGCGGGTTCCGCGCGGGAACTGGGGTTCGTGGGCGCGCTGGTGTCCGCCGACCACGACGTGGCGGGGTTCATCGAGTCGGCCCTCGGCCCGGTGCTGGGGTACGACCGGGAGCGGTTCACCGACCTGGTGCCCACGTTGCAGGCGTACTTCGACGCGGGCGGCAGCCCCACCTACGCCGCCGAACGCCTGCACGTGCACACCAACACGGTCACCCGCAGGCTCGACCGGATCAAGGAGCTGCTCGGCCCGGACTGGCAGAAGCCGGCGCAGGCGTTGGAGATCCAGCTCGCGCTGCGCCTGCTGCGGGTCCGGGAAACCCTGACCGCGCAACCGGAGGCGCTGGCCGTCGGCACCTGATCCCGGCCGACGCACGGGGTGCGGCGGGTGGCTGGTGCGCGCCACCACCCGCCGCACCCCGCACGCCGGCCGGGACCGGCCGCGCGCGTCCACGCGGCCGAAGCGGACCCGCGCCCCGGACCGGTGGCCGGAGCGCCCACGCCGCACGCTCAGACCGGTCGTGCCTTGTGGTCGAGGTGCTGCCAGGGCACGTCGGCGAGGCTTGCGGACCGCGCGCCGCCGCCACCCGCGACCGCCTGCAGCCCCACCCGCGGCCGGTGCAGCACCGGGAGCAGGCCGGTCAGCAGCGACCCGATGATGGCCGGCCCGTCCTGCGTCAGCACGGACTCCGCGTGGAACTGGATCGAGGCGAAGTGGGGGCCGCGCAGCGCGTGCACCTGGTGGGTCACCGGGTCACGGCAGATCTCCACCGCGCCGAGGTCCGGGTGGTGCAGCACCTCGTCGGGGCTGGACGCCGCGAACGTGTTGTAGAAGCCCACCCGGCGCGGTGTGCCGAACAGGTCGATGCCCAGCTGCACGCCCTGGTTCGGCACGTCCCGGCGGATCAGCGGCAGCCCGAGCCGGGAGCTGAGCACCTGGTGGCTCAGGCACACCGCCAGGAACGGCACCCGGTCCGCCAGCAGGCGCTCCACTGTGGACAGCAGGTGCGCGATCTTGGGGTGGCCGAGCTCGCGCGGGTCGCCGGGGCCGGGTCCCATCAGGACGACGTCGGCGTCGTGCACGTCGTAGCGCTCGTCGAAGCGGCGGACCACCACCTCCAGCCCCAACGCGCGCAACTGGTGCGCCAGCATCGAGGTGAACGTGTCCTCCGCGTCCACGATCAGCACCCGTAAGCCCGCCAGCGCCGGGTCGACCGCGTCCCGCGCGCCGTCCTCCGACAACCAGAACCGCGCGATGTCGACGTTGCGCGCACGCAACGCGTCGCGCACCTCCGGGTGCTCGGCGAACCCGGTCGGGTCGGCCGACCGGGGGTTCGGGTCCGACCCCAGCGCGGCCAGCAGGCCCGCCGCCTTGGCGCGCGTCTCGGCGACCTCGGCCAGCGGGTCGGAGTGGCGGACCAGCGTGGCGCCGACGTCGACGCGGACCCTGCCGCCGCCGTCGATGGCGGCCGTGCGGATGAGGATCGACGAGTCCAGCGAACGGCTGCCGTCCGCCTCCCGGCCGATGAGCGCCACCACGCCGCTGTAGTACGCGCGGCCGTCCGGCTCGTGGCGCCTGATCACCTTGCACGCGCTCTCCAGCGGGCTGCCGGTGACCGTGGGCGCGAACATCGTCTCGCGCAGGACGTCACGAGGATCGCGGTCGGTGCGGCCCGCGATGAAGTACTCCGTGTGCGCGAGCCGGGCCATCTCCCGCAGGTACGGCCCGTGGACGCGGCCGCCGTCGGGGCAGATGCGGCCCATCATCTTCAGTTCCTCGTCCAGCACCATGTAGAGCTCGTCGGACTCCTTGGTGTCGGCCAGGAAGTCCAGCACGCCGCGCAGCGCGGGACCGGTCGGCGGGTAGCGGTAGGTGCCGCTGATCGGGTTCATCACCGCCGTGCCGCCGGTGACGCTGATGTGCCGCTCCGGGGTCGCGCCGACGAACGTGCGGTCCCCCGTGTGCACCAGGAACGTCCAGTAGGCGCCGGTCTCGTCCAGCAGCAGCCTGCGGAACAGCGACAGGGCCGACCGCGGCGAGCAGTCCACGATGTCGGCGACGTACGCCCGCCGGATGACGAAGTTCGCGCCCTCGCCCTCGCCGATCTCGTCGGCCAGCACCCGGCGGACGATCTCGGCGTAGCTCTCGTCATCGGTCTCGAACCGGCCGCGCGCCAGCTCCAGCGGCACGTCCGGCAGCCGGCGCAGCACGTCCGGCAGCGGCAGCACGGCCTGGTCGGCCACGGTCAGCGCGAGCAGCGGCTCGCCGTCGTCGCGGTGCACGTAGCCGCGCTCGCGGATCTGCCGGAACGGCACCACCGCGAGCACGTCGTGCGTGGTGCCGCCGACCGGGCCGGACGGCAGCGGGATGTCCGCCAGCACGTCCGGCGTCGTGACGTCGCCGACCAGCACGTCCACCCGGCCGCGGCCGGACTCGGTGCGGTGCAGCAGGGCGAAGGGCCGGTCCGGCGCGGCCAGCACGCGGTCGAGCAGGTCCGGGGTCACAGCGCCACCCGCTGCCGGTCGGCCGCCCCGAGCTGGCCCAGGACGGTGTCCGTCGTGGCGACCACGGCGCACCGCTGCGCCGCGTAGTCCACGGCCAGCCGGTGGTAGTCGGCGGTGAAGTCGCCGATCGCGTCGGCCACCACGAACGTGCGGATGTCGTTGGTGTAAGCCTCCAGCGCCGTCGCCAGCACGCCGACGTGCGCGTACACCCCGCACACGATCAGCTGGTCGCGGTCCTCGGCCCGCATCCGCTCCAGCAGGTCCGAGCGGAAGAACGCGCTGTAGCGCCACTTCGTGAACACCCAGTCGCCGTCGGCGGGCGCGAGCCCGTCGACCACCTCGCGGTCGCCCGGGTCGACCCGCATCCCCGGGCCCCAGAAGTCCCGCAGCAGACCGCGCTGCCGCTCCGTCATGCCGCCCGGCTGGGCGGTGTAGGCGATCCGCGCGCCCCGCGCCGCGCACGCCGACCGCAGCGCCGCGATGTTGCCGACGATCTGCTCGCGCATCGCGTCGGGGAACGGCCGGACGAAGTACCGCTGCATGTCGTGGACCAGCAGGACCGCCCGCCGCGGGTCCGCGGTCCACGTCGCGGTGTTGGCGGGCAGGTCGTCCGACGTGGGCAGCGGGTAGTGCTCGATCGGGGGGATGCCTGTCATCGTGGTCCTCCGTCGGGGATGGGACGGCGAGTGCGGCGCCGCCCGCGTCGGTCGTGGACGCCGGGCGCGGCGCTCGCTCAGGCGGTCCAGGCCGCCACGGCGGCGACCGCCTGGTCGGGGTTGAGCCGGGGGTCGCAGTAGCTCGTGTACTTGTCGCCGACGCGGTCCGCGCCGGACTCGTCGTACGCGCACTCGGTGACGTCGTCCGGCGTGGTCTCCAGGTGCAGGCCGCCGGCGACGCCGCCCTCGGCGCGCAGCACGTGCTGGAACCGCTCGATCTCGACGACGACGGTCTCCACGTACCGGGTCTTGAGGCCGTCGGGCGTGCGCACGGTGTTGCCGTGCATCGGGTCGCACAGCCAGATCACCGGGTGGCCGGCCGCGCGCACCGCGGCCACCAGCGCGGGCAGCCGGTCGGCGACGAGGTCCGCGCCCATCCGGGCGATCAGGGTCAGCCGGCCCGGCTCGCGGTGCGGGTCGAGCCGGCCCGCCAGCGCCACCAGCTCCTCGGCGCCCGTCGTCGGCCCGACCTTGCAGGCGACCGGGTTCACCACCCCGGCCAGCAGCTCGACGTGCGCGCCGTCGAGCGCGCGGGTGCGGTCGCCGATCCACGGCAGGTGCGTGGAGGCCAGGAACCTCCGCCCGGAGCGGTCGTCGCGCAACATCGGCACCTCGTAGTCCAGCAGCAGCGCTTCGTGGCTGGTCCACATGGGAGGGTCGATGAGCCGGGAGCCGCCGTCGCCCCAGCCGAGCAGCGAGGTGACGGTCCGGGCCGCGTCGTACCCGGCCAGCACCCGGTTCGCGTCCGGCCGCCTGCCCTCCGCGTCGGGCTCGGGGCTGTTGACCATGTGCCCGCGGAACGAGGGCAGCTCCACGTTGCCGATGACCTCGGTGGGGCTGGACCTCGGCTTGGCGAACTGGCCCGCGATCCGGCCGATCCGGACGACCGGCAGGTGCGTGGCCATCTTCATGACCCCGGCCAGCAGGTCGAGCAGACCTGCCTTGCGGGCGACGTACCCCGCCTCGCACTCCGCGAAGTCCTCGGCGCAGTCGCCCGCCTGCACGACGTGGGCACCACCCGCGGCCACCAGGGCCAGCGTGGCGCGCAGCTGCCCGACCTCGTCGGCGGTGACCAGTCCGGGCCGGGAGGTCAGGGTGGCCCGCACCCGGCGCACGAGGTCGTGGTCGTCCCAATCCGGTTGCTGGAGCGCGATCCTCGGCGGGCTCTCGCGCACGGCGTTGTCCACTGACACTCCAATCACGAAGGGACCGGGCACGACCGGAGTCGGTGTGCGACGAGTGCGGTCGTGCGGCTCAGTTCGCGGATGAACACCACTTCGTCGACACGGCGATCGTGGAGCCGAACCAGGACAAGGGGCAACGAATCGGGAACGCAATTCGTCAGGTTCCCGCTTTCTCCGTCATGTCCGCCGGGGTGTGGCCGGACCCGCCGCACCGGGCCGTCCGGCCGGGACGCCCCGGGGTCGGCGAGCCCGCGCGAGGTACCCGTGCGGGCGCTGTGACCTGCGGCGTCGACACCCGCCGACGCCACTTGGAGCAGCGGTCCCGGCCGGACGGCCGTGTGGCCCGAACACCGCCCGATTTCGCCTCGGAGGTCGGAATCGTCGGCTCTGCGCGGTCGAGTGGAGTCGGCCCACCCCCGGGCCGCGCAGGACGGTGCTCCCCGGATCTAGGCAGGTCCGCCCTGACCAGCCACGTTGGGTGGCAGCCCTGTCGACACAACGTGAAGAGAGGCTCCATGCCCGGCGGAAGGAACTCAGCAGCGCGCACCACCCCGGACTCCTCGCCCGATCTGGTCGTCGCCGAACTCGGTTCCGCCCTGTTCTCCTCGTTCGCGCGGGAAGACCAGCGGCGCAAGGGCGTCGAGTACCTGAGCGGCCTGCTGCGGGCCGGCGGCCGCAAGTCGATCCGCAACATCGCCCAGGCCGTGGGCGGCCAGGCGACCGAGCAGTACCTGCACCACTTCATCAGCGACTCGACGTGGTGCTGGGGTCCGGTCCGCAGGGCGTTGGCCGAGTACGTGCGCCGGGTCGCCGAGCCGGACGCGTGGGTGGTGCGGCCGATGCTGATCCCCAAGGCGGGCAAGCACTCCGTCGGCGTGGACCGGCGGTTCTGCCCCGAGCTCGGCCAGACCCTCAACGCGCAGCAGGCCATGGGCGTGTGGGCGGTGTCCGACGACGTCACCATCCCGGTCGACTGGCGGCTGCACCTGTCGCAGGCGTGGGTGCGGGACCCCGGCCGGCGCAGCCGCGCCGCGATCCCGGACTGGGCGCGGGCGGAGACCGAGGGTGAGTGCGCCGTCGAGGCGTTCCTGGGGATGGACGCCCGACCGGACTTCCCGGACCGGCCGCTGGTGCTCGACGCGCGCGGGATGGACGTGCACGCCGCCGTCGCCCGCCTGCACCCCACGACACCGCTGCTGATGCGGATCAGCGGGACCCAGGGGTTCACCGTGCTGGACCCGGCCGTGGCCCGCCGCGGCGCGGAACCGCTGCCGGCGCGGCAGATCATGGGCATGGCCCGGGAGACCCGCAAACCGGTCGCGGGCCGCTGGCCGCTGCTGGCGGCCACCGTGCGCGTCGGCGTGCCCGGTCTGGGCGGACGCGCGGGCGACGCCGTTCGGGTCGGCGGCGGTCAGGCGGGGCAGTCAGGTCTCCCGGGCCACGGCGAACGTGTCGAGACCACAGGCCACACGGGACAATTGGACTCGCCGGGGTACGGCACGCGCATCGGTGTTACCGGCCAAGCAGGACAGTCGGGTTGGTTGATCCGAGGCGCACGTGTCGGCGCCGCCGACCAGGTGAACGGCCTCACCTCGCGGATCGGCGCGGTGAGTCGGGCGCGGGTCGGTGAGCTCGTGCTGCTGGGCGTGGGGTCGGCCGGTCAGCCGTGGCCCGGCGAGCTGTGGCTGTCCAACCAGCCCGACGTCGACGTCGCGACCCTGTTGCGCACCAGCCGGTTCCTCGACCGCGTCGACCACGACTTCGCCCGGTTCGGCGACCGGGTCGGGCTGCGCGACTTCACCGGCCGGTCGTTCGCGGGCTGGCACCGGCACACCACGCTGGCGTCGGCGGCCCACGCGGTGCTCGCGCTGGCCGACTCCGCGCACCGCGGCGGCCGGCCGAGCCGGACCGACGAGCCGGTCGCCGCGGACTACCACTACCCGCTCGCCGACGAGCTCCCGCCCGCGCAGTGAGCGCCCACCGGAGCACGGGCCGTCGCCACCACGTCGGCCCGTGCTCCGGTGGGCGCGCGATCCGGTGCACGACAGACGGGAACCGGCGCCGCTGGGGAGGCGCCGGTTCCCTGGTCCGGGTGCGGATCGGTTGTGGGCAGGATCAGATGTAAGGGGTTCCGGGGTCCATGCCGAGCAGCACGCGGCCCTGGACCTCCATGTTGGCGTTGTACTGGATCAGCGCGTGCAGGGACAGGGCCTCGATGTCGCGGCGGAACCGACCCAGGGGCACGTCGCTGCGGATGACCGAGCCGCCACCGGCGCTGAACATCAGCTCAACGGCCTCCTTGGCCAACTGGGCGGCGTAGGTCGTCTGGCCGCGGACGATGGTCTTCTCCTCGTCGGTCAGCTCCTCCCGCGCGTCCGCCCGGTCCTGGATCACCTTGAGCCACACCGACGAGAACGCCTCGGCCGCGTCGATCTTGTTCTTGGCGATGGCCACCTGCATCTGGGTCAGCGGGTGCTCGCTCTGCTCGGTCCACGGCGTGTAGGTGATGCCGCGACCCGGCAGCCGCTTGAGGAACTCCTCGTACGCGCCGCGCGCCATGCCGGTGAAGATGCCGGAGATGATGGCCATCACCAAGGTCATCAGGCCGTAGCCGCGACCGTCGGACCCGTCGTCGCTGCGGCCCTCGACCGTGCCCGCCAGCACGTCGGCGTACTTCACCACGCGGTGCTCGGGCACGAAGACGTTCTCCGCGACCGAGGTCGTGCTGCCGGTCGCCGCCGCGCCCATCACGTCCCAGTCGTCCAGGATGGTCAGCTCGCTGACCGGGATGAGCATCATCATCGTGCTCGACGTGCCGTCGGGCTCTTCGAGCAGGGCGTTGACCAGGTTCCAGTCCGCGCCGCGCACGCCGGTGTTGAAGGTCCACCTGCCGCTGACGACGTAGCCGCCGTCGGTCCTGGTGATGGTGGCGGTGGGCGGGATCGTGCCGGAGACGCGGACCGAGCCGCCCGCGAAGACGTCCTCCTGCGCCGCGTCCGGAAAGAGCCGCACGGTCCACGCGGTGTGCACCCACACCATCGTGACCCAGCCGGTCGCGCCGCAGCCCCGGCTGATCTCGGAGATGACCTTCGCCATGTCGGCCGCGGAGTAGGCCAGGCCCCCGAACCGCGCGGGCACGCCCATCCGGAACACGCCCGCCTTCTCCTGGAGGGCGATGTTCTCGTCCGGGATCCACCGGTTCCGGTCGGCCTCGGCACCGTTCTGGCGGAGAGTGGGGATCATCTCCCGCACGGCTTCCAGCATTGCCTCGGGTGACACGTCGGTCGACATGGCTTTCCTTCCTTCGGGATGGCGTGGACAGCTGTGTGACTCGCTGGTGATCGACGCCGGATTCGCGCCCCATTTGGTGGCCTGGGAATCGGTGCGGTTATTTTTCCGATCGAATCCGCACGTCGCCGACCCCCTCGCCACCACCGACGTTACCCACGGCCGAACGGGGTCCTCAAAAAGTCCGGCGATGATCTGTCATGTCGGTTCAGCGGAGCGCAGAACGGGCTCCAAGGCGGTCAGCGCGTCCACCAACGGGGCCAACTCCGGCAGCTCCGAGGCTTCGCGGAGGGCTCGTGCCAACGCCTCGTCGTGGGTCGAGCGAGCGCGGTCGAGGACCTGCCGGCCCTGCTCGGTCACCACGGTGTGGATGCCCCGCCGGTCCTCGTCGCTCAGCTCGCGGCGCAGCAGCCCGCGCCGTTCGAGCCGGCCCACCAGCCGGGTGGTCGCCGACCCGCTCAGCACGATCGCGCGCGAGAGCTGGGTCATGCGCAGGTGCTGACCTGCGTCGACGTCCTGCCGCGAGAGCACGTCGAGCACGCCGTACTCGCTCACCGACAGGCCGTGCTCGCGTTGCAGGGCCGGTTCCAGCACGTCCTCGATGCAGGCGTGCAGCGCGGCCAGGGTGCGCCAACCCCGCGCGCGGGACTCGGCGTCGTCGCCCGTCCTCACGGCATCGACCTCCCCTCCTTGCGGCCAAGTACTTGCATACGCCATCATGAGTCGCATGCAACAAGCCGCGTGTGCGACTATCGCGGACGCCGGTAGCGTGCGTGGGACAAGGCTACGGCACGGCGCGCGCCCGTGTCCCGCGCCGCGTTCCCGAACGCGCCGGACAACGAATGCTCTCGGCTAGTCAGATCGGGTCAACAATCGCGTCGGGACGCGATGTCTGCCGCGTTCCGACCCCGCGCCGAAGGATGGCAACAACATGTCGACCAGTTTGAGCCCCAACGAGGAGCAAAGGGGCAGCGACACCGGCACGGTTCCGGACACCGGGACCGAGCGGGTGCGGTGGAACGCGCGCCAGTGGATTCTGCTGGTCATCTTCAGCGGGGCGATCACGCTCGACGGGCTGGAGAACTCGATGATCGCCGTCGCCATCCCGGAGATCCAGCAGGCGTTCGGGGTGACCGCGGCGACCGCGCAGTGGGTGCCCGGCGCGTACATCCTGGCGTTCGGCGCCTTCCTGCTGCTCGGCGGCCGGTGCGCCGACCTGTTCGGCCGCAGGCGGGTGTTCGTGATCGGCATGGCGGTGTTCGCCGTCGTGTCGATGGTCGGCGCGTTCGCCGACGACCCCCTGCTGATCATCCTCACGCGCTTCGTCAAGGGCGTGGCCGCGGGCTTCACCGCGCCCGCCGCGATGTCGCTGCTGACCACGACCTTCCCGGAGGGCCCGCAGCGCAACAAGGCGTTCGGCATCTTCAACGTCTTCGAAGCCTCGGGCTACTCCTCGGGCCTGCTGATCGGCGGCTTCCTCGCCGCGCTGAACTGGCGGTCCACGTTCGTCCTGCCCGCCGCGGTCGCCCTGCTGCTCATGGTGGGCGCGATGCGCTTCGTGCCGCGGGACCCGGCGCGCACCGAGAAGGTGCGCCTGGACGTCGGCGGCGCGCTGACCCTGCTCCTGGGCATGTTGCTGCTGGTGTTCACCGTGGTCGAGGCGCCCGAGGTCGGCTGGGCCTCGGCCCGCACGATCGGCGGGTTCGTCGTGTCGGCGCTGCTGCTGGCGGCGTTCGTGGTGATCGAGCGCAAGGTGCGCGAGCCGCTGATCCGGTTGGGCATCCTGCGCAACCGCAACCTGGTGCTGGCCAACGTCAGCATGTTCCTGCTCTACGGCGGCGCGCTCGGGTTCCAGTTCGTGCTCGCCCTGTACCTGCAGAACATGAACGGCTGGGAGCCGTGGCAGATGTCGTTCGTCATCCTGCCCGGCACGGCGCTGACCCTCCTCATCGGACCGAAGCTCGGCTGGCTCATCGACAAGTTCGGCGTGAGCCGGGTCGCGCTCGTCGGCCTGATCTCGTTCCTCCCCTGCTACCTGCTGTTCCTGCGCATCGGCCCGGAGCCGGACCTGTGGGGCGTGCTGGTGCCGGTGGCGCTGATCTGGGGCCTCGGCTTCGCGCTCGCGCTCGCCTCGCTGATGGTCGCCGGCACCACCGGCATCCGCGACGAGGACCAGGGCCTGGCCGCGGGCCTGCTCAACAGCTCGCTGCAGATCGGCGGGGCGTTCGGCCTCGCCGTCGTCACCGCGGTGATCGTGCCCGCCACCCAGCTGGGCGAGCTCTACCCGGGCGTGGCGACGATGCTGGTCTTCTCCGTGCTGGCGCTGCTCGCCCACGCGATGCGCAAGAAGACCGCGGCCTGACGGCTCTCCCCGGGTCACCCGGCGAGCGGGTCTTCCCCCGCCCGCTCGCCGGGTGACCCACCCCGACGGTGTGCGCAAGGTGGTACCCGACCAACGGTCAGATGCGGGCGGTGTCTCGATGACAGGTTTGTTCACGTCCCGGGAAGCGGCTACCGGCGACCTCGTCGCCGAGCTGCTGGACATGCTGGCCGACGGCGCGCCCACGGACGCGTTCGAGACGCTGCTGGACGACGGCGGGCTCGGCGGCGCCGCGGCGTCGGTGCCCGACGTGAAGGCCGCGGTGTGGCGCGCCATGCGCGTGCACGTCCACATCCAGCGGGGCCGCAGCCGCGAGGCGGGCCTCGCCGCGCTGGTCGACGCGGCCCGGGAACTGGCCTCGCCGCACGAGTCCCTGGCCGCGCTGCTGCACGCGATCACGCGGCGGGCCCGCCAGCTGCTCCACGTGGACATGGCCTACATCGCGCTGCTCGACGAGGAGCAGCGCTACAGCCGGGTGCACGCCACGGACGGCCACACGTCCAGCCTGAGCGTCGGCCTGCGGCTGCCCGCCGACGGCGTCGTGGCCGCCGACCAGCTCGACGGCGCGCCGTTCGCCACCCACAACCTGCTCGCCGACGAGCGGATCACGCTCAGCCCGGCGTTCGAGGAGATGGCCCGCGCCGAAGACCTCCGCGCGGTGATCGCGGTGCCGCTGGGCGACCGCTCGCACCACCACCGCGGCGTGCTCTACGTGGCCAGCCGCAAGGTCCGCCACTTCACCGCCGACGAGCGCTCCCTCATCAGCTCCCTGGGCATCCTCGCCGGCCTCTACGTGGAGACCACCCGGTTGCGCCTCGCCGCGCAGGCGCGGGCCGCGGAGCTGGAGGCGCGGCTGTCCCGGATCACCGCCACCGCCGAGGACGCGCACGAGTACCACGACCTCCAGACCGCGTTGCTGGACATCCTGTTCTCCGAGGACGACCTGCACGCCACGGCCGCGACCGGCGCGGAGTGGCTGGGCGGGAACATCGCGGTCCACCACGCGGACGGCGAGCTGCTCACCGCCGCCGGTGAACCCGCCGACGTGGACGACCCCTCCCCCCTCGCCGCCGTGCCGGGCCTGAGGACGAGCGAGCCGGTCAAGGTGGACGCCGGCGTGTGGGTCGTCCCGCTGTGCCGGCAGCAGGAGCACCTCGGCACCCTCGTGCTGCGCGGACCCGAGGAGATGACCGAGCGGGACCGCGGCCGGCTGCGCCTGCTCGCCCGCACCGTCGTGCTGATCCTGCGGCGTGACGCGCTCCCGGCCCGTTCGGCGGGCGAGTCGCGGGACCGGTGGCTGGACGACGCGCTCGGCGACGAGCGCCACCCGCCGGACCGGCTGGCCGGGCGGGCGCGCCGGATCGGGCTGGACCTCGCCGAGCCGTACCTCGTGCTGGTGGCGAAGCCGAAGGGCGAGCTGCTGTGCCACGCGAAGGCGTGGGCGGCGTCGTACGTGCAGCGGGTGAACGGGCTGCGCGGTTCCCGCGACGGCAACCTGGTGCTGCTCCTGCCCGGCGCGGACGCGAGCAGCGCGGCGCGCGAGGTGGCGTCCGCCTTGGAGTCCGCGCTGGGCGCGCCCGTGTCGGTGGGCGCGGCCGGACCGCTCACCGGCGCGGCGTCGGTCCACGACGGGTACCGCGAGGCGGTGCGCTGCGTCGACACCGTGCTGGCGCTCGGCGTCACGGGTGGCGCCGCGTCAGCCCGCGACCTGGGCTTCGTCGGCGCGCTGATGTCGCGCAACCGCGACGCCGCCGGGTTCGTCGAGCAGGTCATCGGACCGGTGATCGACTACGACCGGGAGCGCTCGGCCGACCTGCTGCCCACGTTGCAGGCGTACTTCGAGGAAGGCGGCAGCCCCACGTACGCGGCGGCGCGCCTGCACGTGCACACCAACACCGTCACCCGCAGGCTCGACCGGGTCAAGGACCTGCTCGGGCCGGGGTGGCAGAAACCCGACCAGGCACTGGAGATCCAGCTCGCGCTGCGCCTGCTGCGCGTGCGCGACCTCCTCGAACACCGACCGGTCACCGCGCGGACGCCCCGGCTCCCCGTGCGACCTTGACCGCGCGTCGTCCCCAGAGAAACCGTCCCGACCAAAAGGTGAACACATGAGCGTCATCCCGGACAGCCACCGCGACCTCCTGGAACGGCCGCTGTACACGCACCTGGCCACGATCCGGCCGGACGGCAAGCCCCAGGTCAACCCGATGTGGTTCGCCTGGGACGGCGAGCACGTGCTCTTCACGAGCACGACGTTCCGCCAGAAGCACAAGAACGTGGCCGTCCACCCGGAGGTCGCGCTGTCCATCAACGACCCGGAGCGGCCGACCCGGTACCTGGAGGTGCGCGGCGTGGTCGAGCGGATCGAGGACGACTCGCAGGGCCGGTTCTTCATCGAGATGGCCGCGCGGTACGGGGTGCGGATGGACGGCCCGCCGTGGGACGCCCGCTACCGCGTCGTCTACGTGGTGAAGCCGACCAGGGTCAGCAAGCAGTAGCCGGTCGCCGCGCCCCCGACCGCCTCGCGCGGACGCCGCGGTTGTCGGGGGCGCCGGCTATCCTCCCGTCCGGGGTGCTCCGGGGGTGGGCACGGGGAGGGGTTCGTCATGCGCAGGGCGGGTTTCGGCGTGGTCGCGCTGGGGGTGGTCGCCGGGCTGCTGACGCCGGTGAGCGCGGCGGCGCAGGACGTGGAGGTCGTGAAGAGCGTCGGCGTGCGGTTGCCGGTCGAGGACCTGCGCGCGGTCGAACTGGACGAGGACCGCGGCCGGTTGTACGTGGCGCAGGGCGTCGGCGGCGGCGATCCGCTGGTCGTCACGGACCTGGACGGGCGGCTGGTGGAGCGGGTGCCCGCCGTCACCGACCTGTCGGACCTGGCGCTCAGCGACGACCGCGGCACCCTGCTGGCGGCGCAGGCGTTCTCGGGCGTGACGGCGTTGCACGCCGACACCTTGACCGTCAGCGCGACGTACCCCGCGCCCGAGGGCGCGTGCGTCTACACCGTCGAACCGAGCGGCGACAAGGTCGTCGGCGGTTTCGTGGACTGCGGGTACGGCTCCGGCGGCCTGCTGGTGTGGTCGCGACCGGGCGTCGAGCCCGTGGTGTACACGGCGGGCCCGGATCACCGCCCGGTGATCGACGCGAGCCCCGGCGCACCGGGTCTGCTGGTGGCGGGCGACACCGGCATCTCGCCGGTGACCACCTACGTCCTCGACGTGTCCGGTGACGCGCCGAGGATCGTCTCCCGTCGCGAGGACACCGGGAGCAACCTGCGCGACTACGCGCTGAGCCCGGACGGCACGCAGGTCGTGCAGACCGTGGGCCACCCCTACGAGCACCGCGCCTACCGGGTGCCGGACCTGTCCGACGCCGTCGTGTACCCCAGCGGGGTCTACCCGGCCGACGCGGCGTGGTCGGGCGACGGGTCGACGGTCGCGATCGGCCGGGCGAGCACGAGCGCGGGCGACCCGGACCTCTACCTGTACGACCGGGACGGCACGACCCCGAAGTACGCCGTCGACTTCCACCCGGACGACGTGCTGTGGGACGGCACGCTCCTGGTGAGCCGCGACGGCACCCGCGCGTGGGCGGTCAGCTACGACGACGTGTACCAGGACGTGCAGCTGCTGCACTCGTTCGGCCCGGCCCACGCGCCGAACGCACCGGTCACCGACCTGTCGGTCCGGGCCGTCACCGGCACGGGCAAGGACAAGGCCACGGCGTTCATCACCGTCGACTGGACCAGCCCGACCGGCGAGGACGACTACTGGTGGATCACCGCCTCCACCAACGGCGGCCCGGAACGCGAGTTCTGGCGCGGCCCCATGGCCCCGGGAGGCCCCCACGCCCTGACCTACGCCCTCCCCGCGGGCACCACCACCTTCACCGTCCGCTACAAGGACTTCTGGTCCTGGTACCCGGACGGCCACTCCACCACCACCGTCCGCCGCTGACCTGACCGGTCGGTGGTGGAAGTCCGGCGGGTGTCGCGTCACGCGGACGGCGCCGCCGCGGGTCGGGTGGAGTCCAGGAAGTCGGCGATCAGCGGTGCGATGTCGGGCAGGTGGTCCTCCAGGGCGAAGTGGCCCGTGTCGAACAGGTGCAGCGCCGCGTCCGGCACGTCGCGCAGGTACGCGCGAGCGCCCGCCTCGGTGAAGAACGGGTCGTTGACGCCCCACGCGATCAGCGTCGGCGGGCGGTGGCGGCGCAGCCACGCCTGCCAGTCCGGGTAGGCGTCGACGTTGCGGTGGTAGTCGTAGGCCGGCGCGAGCTGCGCCTGCTCGCGCCCCGGCCGGTCGAGGAACAGCCGGTCCAGCAGCCAGCCCTCCGGCGCGACCAGCTCGGGGTCGGCGGTGCCGCCCTCGTACTGGCCGCGGGTCGCCTCGAGCGTGAACAGGTCCAGGATCGTCCGCTCGCCGCCGGGCGTCTCCGGGGTGATGGCGATGAACTCCCGGGCCGCGTCCGACAGCCCTTCGACGTAGGCGTTGCCGTTCTGCACGACCAGCCCGGTGATCCGCTCGGGGTGGCGCGTCGCCACCCGGAAGCCGACGGGCGCGCCGAAGTCGAACAGGTACAGGGCGAAGCGGTCCAACCCCACCCGGTCCACGAACCCCTCGACCACCTCGGCGAGGCGGTCGAACGTGTAGGTGAACCCGTCCGGGACCTGCGTGTGCCCGAAGCCCGGGTAGTCGGGCGCGACGAGCCGGTACCGCGTGCCCAGCGCGTCGATCAACCGGCGGAACTGGTGCGAGGCGGAGGGAAAACCGTGCAGCAGCAACAGGACCGGAGCGTCGGCGCGGTCCGGCGACGACTCCCGGTAGAAGACCCGAACCCCGTCGACGTCGACGTGCCGGTGGACGACCCGAGCGATCATGTCACATGCCTCTCTAGCCAGAAGATGCATTAGGTATAGCCCGTGTCGACCTAATGGGTCAACCCGGTCACATACCATTAGCACCATGACCGAGCCGCTCACCGGCGAGCACCTCGCCCTCGACCTCGTCAACACCCGCCCGGTGACCGGGGACGGCCGCACCGACCTGCTGGACACCCCGCGCCGACTCGCCGCCTGGCTGGCCCTCGAACCCGCGCTGCACGCCGAAGCGGGGCACACCACCCCCACCGCCGCCGACCTCGCCCCGGTGCACGCGGTGCGCGAGCACGTCGACGCCGCCGTCCACGCGCTGTTGCACGGCGCCCGGCCGCCGAGGACCGCCCTGCGCGGCCTGACCGAGGCCGCACGGGCCGCACCGGCCGTGCGCGAACTGGACTGGGACGGGTCCGCCGTCACCGCGACGCCCCGCCGCACCGGCCGGCTCGGCGTCCGCCTGGCCGCGCGCCTGGCCGAAGCCGCCACCGACCTGCTGACCGACCCCGCCGTCGGCGCCCTCCGGCAGTGCGAGGCCGAGGACTGCGTGCTGGTCTTCCTGCCCGCGCACCCGCGCAGGCGGTGGTGCTCGCCGACGCGGTGCGGCAACCGCGCCCGGGTCGCCCGCTACTACCAGCGCCACAAGACGCCCTGAGCGACCGTTGCGCGGCCGGCACCACCGGCGCTAACTTGGAACGACCATTCCAAGTTAGCGAGGCGGACATGCCGGACGTGAAGCACTTCGACCCCGAGGCCGTGCTCGGCTCGGTGGAGGAGCTCTTCTGGCGGCGGGGCGTGACGTCCACCGGGGTGCAGGACATCGTGACGGCGACCGGCGTCAACCGGTCCAGCCTGTACGCGACGTTCGGCGGCAAGCGGGAGCTGTACGTCGCGGCGCTGCGCCGTTACGCCGAACGGCGCTCGGGACCGGTCTTCCGGCGGCTCGCCGAGGACGAGCGCGGCCTGCCGGCGATCGCGGACTTCTTCCGCGCGTTGATCGGAGCCCGCTGCTCCGGGGAGCACGCCCGCTGGGGCTGCATGGTCACCAACGCCCACGCGGGCCCGGAGAACGACGACCCCGACGTGCGCTCGGTCCTCCACGAGCACCACGACCGGTTGCGCGCGGCGATGTGCGCGGCGTTGACCCGGGCCCAGGACGCCGGCGCGCTGCGACCCGGTGTCGTGCCCGCCGCATCGGCCGACGTGCTCGCCCTGCTCGCCTACGGGGTCAACCTGCGCTCCCGCGCGGGCGCGAGCCCGGAAGCGCTCGGCGAGACCGTCACCGCCGTGCTCGCCTCGCTGGCCACCCGACCCGAGGAGATCGGCTGACATGGCGCAGTTCACCGTGCACGACGAGACCACCGCGCCCGAAGCGGCCCGACCCCACCTGGAGGCGGGTCGGGCCCGCCTCGGGTTCGTCAGCACCCTCAACGCGGTCATGGCGGAGTCCCCGGAACTGCTGGCCGGCTACAACGCGCTGGCCGAGCAGTTCACCAAGTCCTCGCTGCCGGCCAGGGCCAAGCAGGTCGTGCTGATCACCGCGAGCGTCGTGAACGGCTGCGAGTACTGCGTGGCCGCGCACTCCACGGTCGCGCTGAAGGCCGGGGTGGACGAGGAGACCGTGCGGGCGCTGCGGGCGGGCGAGCCGGTGTCCGACGACACCCTGGAAGCCGTCCGCAGGTTCACCGAGCGCGTGGTCTCCGACCGGGGGTGGGCGGAGGAGCAGGAGGTCGAGGCGTTCCTGGCCGCCGGCCTCACCCGCCGCCACGTGCTGGACGTCGTCCTCGGCGTCGGCATGAAGACGCTGTCGAACTACACCAACCACATCGCGCACACCCCGCTGGACCCGGCCTGGCAGGGCCAGGAGTGGAAGCGCCCCTGATCGGCGCCGGGTCGGTCCGGGAGCCGGGTGGGCCCGGTCACGCGCGCCGGTCCCACCCGGCCTCACGGCCCCCGTCGCGATCACACCTGCGGAGCGCCGCCGAGCGCCTGCAAGTCCGCCGCCGAGCCGCGCGCACGCCACCCGCTCGCCGGGGGCGTCCTCGCAGGTCGGGTGGCAGGTCGGGATGTCCGGACCGGACAGCCGCGGGCCCGGTCACCGCAGCGTCAGCAGCGTTTCGGCCTCGGCGTGGGACAGCTTCGCCGGGTTGCGGACGTAGTACAGCCCGGTGACGCGGGCGTCCTCGACCCGGACCGCCATGATGCCGTCGAGCTCACCGTCCAGCCGCACGACCAGGGCCGGGTTGCCGTTCACCACGACGGGCTCGCACGTGAGCGCGCCGACGACCTTGCCGAGGCCGCCGAGCGCCATGCGGGCCACCCGGTCCGCGCCGGTGACCGGCCGCAGCGCCGCCTGCCGCACCCCGCCGCCGTCGCTCACCAGGACCACGTCGGGCGCGAGCACGTCCAGCAGGCCCCGCAGGTCCCCCGTCTCGAACGCCCGCCGCAACGCCTCCAGGGCCGCCCGGGTCTCGTTCGGCGACACCACCGCCCGGGGACGGCGGGCGTCGACGTGCTTGCGGGCGCGGTGCGCGATCTGGCGAACGGTGGCCGGGCTCTTGTCGACCGCGGCGGCGATCTCGTCGTAGCCCACGTCGAACGCCTCGCGCAGCACGAACACGGCGCGCTCGGTCGGTGACAGCGTCTCCAGCACGAGCATCATCGCCATCGACACGCTCTCGGCGAGCTCGACGTCGTCGGCCACGTCCGGCGCGGTGAGCACCGGCTCGGGCAGCCACGGGCCGACGTAGGACTCCCTGCGGCGGGACAGCGTGCGCAGCCGGTTGAGCGACTGCCGGGTGGTGATCCGGACCAGGAACGCGCGCTGGTCGCGCACCTCCGCCAGGTCGACCCCGGCCCACCGCAGCCAGGTCTCCTGGAGCACGTCCTCGGCGTCGGCCGCCGAGCCGAGCACCTCGTACGCGACGGTGAAAAGCAGGTTGCGGTGGGCGAGGAAAGCCTCGGTCGCCCGGTCGCCTGCCTGGACGGTCATGCGGCCCCTCCTTCGCTCGCCGGTGTGCCGCCCAGGGGACACCGACCGGCCGAGCGCTGTGACACCGCGTGACCCGGATCACCGGGCCGGCCTCACCCGACCGAGCGTTCGCCGCCCTCCGGAGCGGGCTCGGCGGTCTGCCGCGACCGGTCGGCCACCTCGGCGGACCGGGAGGTCCAGTCCGCTCCCAGCCTGGTCCGCCGGGGGTTGGCCACGGCCCGTCCGGTGTCTGTCTCGTGCATCCACGCCTCCAGGTCGAACTGCTCACGCACCTCGGTAATAGCCGGTGAGGGGCACCGGTCAAACGGTGAACCGGGTCACGCCGGGCGCAGCCGGGCGCGCAGCTCCGCGAGCGAGCGGTCCAGCACGGCCGACTCGAACCCCTGCGGGTCGTGCCGGCCCGGTTCGTACTCGGCCATCAGCCGGTGGGCCGAGGCGAACCACTCGCGCAGGCGCGTCACCCCGTCGGGCGCGACCCGGCCGCGTTCCACCGCGTGCGCCACGAGGAGTTCGAACTCCTGGGCCATCAGGTCCGGCTTGGGCCGCTGGGGGTTCATCCAGTCGTCCGCCAGGACGGGCCGCATCCGCACCGCGCGCTCGTTCCAGTGCAGCAGCAGGGCGAGGTCGGCGGTGAAGCCGTCGGGCAGGGTGTCGGGCCAGAGCTCCCGCACGGCCGCGCGCTGACCGGTCCACGGCGTCGAGCCGACCTTCGGCAGCAGCTCCGGGAACAGCGTGCCCGCCAGCGGCGCGAAGAAGCCGCACAGCCACAGCTGCGGGTAGAGGGGACGCCAGTACAGGTCCGACACGGTCGCGTCCGCGAGGCCGTCCAGGATCGGCCCCACCAGCAGCGGCACCAGCGGCGGGTCGCCGTAGTACCGCAGGTCGCCGTCCACCAGGCAGACGACGTCGCCGTCGGCGGCTTTGACGCCGGCCAGGATGGCGGTGCCCTTGCCGAGGCCCGCCTCCACGACGAGCGCGCCGGCCGACCGCGCCACCTCCGCCGTCCGGTCGGTGCACCCGCTGGCGCTCACGACGACCTGGCCCGACGCGCCGAGCAGGGCCAGCCCCCGCGCGGACTCCGAGACGACGTCGGCGATCGTCGCCTCCTCGTCGTGGGCGGGGATCACCACGCTCACCGAGGCGTCCCGGCGGCGCAGGGTCCGCTCGGCGACCAGCTCGATGCCCAGCGCCGGATCGATCGGCGGCAAAGCCATGTCAACCACCCTCCTCGTCGTCATCCGGGCACGGCGGGTCGTAGGCGGACCGGGGCACCAGCCGCAGGTGCAGCGCGCGGGCCGCTTCGCGCTCGACGCCGTCGAGTTCGTCCCGCGCCTGCTCGGCGGTGGTCGCGATGGCCGCCCCGATGGTGATCGCGTCACGCGCTCCCGGCGCCGTCCTGGGCCCGGGCGCCATCGACCGGTCACGCACCGCCGCGGCGAGGTCGTGCGCTGCGGACGTGACCGCGCGGTGGAGCCCGGGGATGTGCCGGGTCAGCTCCGCGAAGGGGTGCGCGCCCGGCACGACACACCGGTCCTCGGCCGCCGTCCCGGCGTGCAGCGGGGAGGACTTGCCCACGCCGGACGCCCCGGTGACCGCGAAGAACCACCCCGCGCACTGCGGCCGGAACGGGGCCGAGCCGCGGTAGGGGCGCGGTGGGCCGTTCGGCGGCGGAGTGCGGCGCTCGGCGAACAGCGCACGAGCGTCGTGGTCGCGCTCCGCCAACCCGACCCCTCCCGCCGCGCCGGTCACCCGGACCCGGCGGACACCCTAGCGACCGACCCGCGGACCGGGCCGGTCCGGCCACCGCGACGGCGTCCGCCCGGGGGTTGACATTGTCGCATTGTTTGACTCATCTTGTTAAGACAAACGTTGTGACATTCGGAGGTGGCGACATGCCCCAGGACGATCACGCGGAAGTCGGCCGGTGGCTGGCCCGGCACGGCTTGACCGACACCGGGCCGACACCGCTGCTCGCGGCACGGCTGGCGGTGCGGCGGCGCGCCAACGTCGTCGGCAGCGTCCTGCTGGCCGCGTTCATGATGGGCGCGGCGCTCACGCACGCCTTGCGGCTGCCCGCCGACGTCACGTCCTCCTGGCCGCTGGCGGCGCTGGTGTCGCTGGTGGTCGGGTTGTTGCTGGGGCAGTGGCTGCTCGGCCGGTGGGTGCGGCGCGTCGACCGGCGGGCCGGCGCGCGGCTGCCACGGCGGGTGGCGCACCCCGTGCCGCTCAAGTGGTCGTCGGTGGTGGGCCGGTCCTACGCCGTGTTCACGGTCGCCAGCTTCGCCGGCGCGGCGCTGCTCGCGGTGAGCGTGCTGCCGGTTGCGGACCCCGGTCTGCGCCACGGAGCCGTCGTCGTGCTGATCGGTCTGGCCGGGGCCGGCGCGGGCACCGCCATGCAGCTGCGCCAGGTGCTGGCGAGCCCGGCCGTGGCGGAGGACGAGGCGTCGCTGACGGCCGACGTCATCATGCGGGTCGAGGACGCCCGCGCCCTCGTCACGCCCAGCCTGGTCTGGCTGCTGCCGATCATCTTCCTGTACGGGGACTCGCTCGGCTGGTGGAACGCGGCCTCGCTGGCGTTCGTGGTGGCGGGCGCCGTCGTGTTCTGCCTGATCCACGTCCGGTCCGCGGCCGTCGGCGCGGCGGCCCGACGGGCCCTGGCCACCCGGTGATCGTCATCGACGCGGCCTCGCCGACGCCGCCGTACGAACAGCTGCGGGCCCAGCTCGCCCGGCAGATCCAGGACCGCTCGCTCGCCGTCGGCACGAGGCTCCCGACGATCCGCCGGCTCGCGGCCGACCTCGGCCTCGCCGTGAACACCGTCGGTCGCGCGTACCGGGAGCTGGAGGAGGCCGGGCTGATCGAGACCCGCGGCCGGGCCGGGTCGTTCGTCTCGGCCGCCGGTGACCAGGCCCTCGAACAGGCCCGCCGCGCCGCCTTCGACTACGCGGCCGTCATCGCCCGCATCGGCCTCGACCCCACCCAGGCGATCCGGATCGTCGAAGCGGCGCTGGGCAACGCCCCGGCACCGTGAACCCGTCCCGCCGGCGGGACCTGCTCGGCGGTGCGCAGGGTGGTCCCGGCCGCGTGGTCGAGGGAGCGCACGACCCAGACCTCGAACTCGGCGTTGGCGCGGGACGCCGCACGACGCCACCGCTGCACGCTCTCGTTGGTCACGTCGACCTTGGGCAGCACCACCCGCGCGAGCTGCCGCCGCGCCCGCTCCCAGTGCTCGGACGTGACCTGCTCCGGGAAGGTCGACCCGACCGGCGTGGTGAGGACTTTCCGTTCCACTGACTGCCTCCCGTTCACTCTTCTGGATCGGACTCGGCGCGACGGCGGACGGTGGCCGACGCCCGTCAGCGCAGCAGCGCTTCGACGTCGAAGTCGATCCGCTCCCGGCCGAGCGGCACGAGCGCGCACGTGGCCCGGAGGAACCGGGCCACCACCTCGGTGATCAGGACGACCTCGCTCCAGCCCGGCCACCGGTCGCGCGTGACCTTCCGGACCTTCAGGTTGCGCTCGTTGATCCGGGTGACGACCACGTCGAGCGCGCCGGTCCCCGCGCCGTCCTCCCGGCACGCGAGACCTTCCGCGAGCAGGTCGCGCGCGAACACCCACTCGACCCACCGCTGGACGGTCCAGTCCCGCACGCGCACGACGACCGCGCACGGGTCGGCCGGGTCGTAGACCAGGCGCACCGCCACGCCGGTCAGCCCCATCGCGCCCGTCGTGTCGATGATGATCGGTGCCGGCACAGCGCTCCTCACTCGTCTTCGATCGCGATGCGACCGGGCACGCCCCTCGTGCGCCCGGTCCACCGGGTCCGGCGGGTGTCACCGCCGCGATGGATTCGGGGGTCGATCCGGGCGAAGCACTCCTGGAGGCGACGGTCGTCCTCGACCCGGTGCGGTGAGCCGTGCCGGTCCGCCGGCGCGGCGACGATCGACGACGACCGGGTCGGCGCGAGCGCGGCCTGGTCCAGGACCTCCGGGTGCCGTTGGATTTCCACGACCGGGTGTTCTCCGGTTCCAACCACGCTCGCCCCCTTCGTGCGTGCCGCCGCGGCGGTGCGGGCGGTCCGCCCGCGGCTACCGACGCGGCGGACCCGCGACTCATTCCCCCGGGCCGCGGCGAACCGACGTGCCGTGCGCCGGCACCAGCATCGCGATCTCGGGCAGGTTGGACATCGTGGCGAGCACGGAGATCGACCGCGAAACCGCATCCGCGCGGAGACCACGGACCCGACGGCATCACCCTCGGCACCCGCCGCGTGACACCCGGCATCCACCGGAGGCCGATCGGGTGACGCGGGTTGCGGCCGACGGCCGATGAGTGGTCCGACCACGGCGGTCACGCCGGGCGGAGCCGGGCCGGGCGGAGCACCGGCCGGTGGTGCGGGCGCGGTGGCGCCGGTCTCCGTGTCAGTACGGATGTGCGGCGGCGGCGGGACACGGGATCATCCGGCCAGACCACACCGACGCTCGGCCCGCCGAGACCAGGGAGAGCCCCAGAACCATGACCACGACCCAGCACCACGACCTCGAGCACGCGCTGCTGCTCGGCGGTGAGCTGCACGGCTACCGGCACCACGAGGTCGAGGATGCCGCGCGCCGGGCGGGGCCGGCGCACCTGGCCGTGCAGCCCAACCACGTGCGGGTCCACGTCGCCACGCTCGGGCTGGAGGCCGCGCGCACCTTCCTGACCGACGAGCGGCTGTCCAAGGACGCCCTGGGCGTCGCCGGCGCGATGCGGCAGCACATGGTCGAGGCCGGGGTGGAGCCGAACGTCTCGGCGATCATCGGCGGCAGCATGATCAACGCCGACCCGCCGGACCACGCCCGGTTGCGCCGCCCGGTCGCGGCCACGCTGACCCCGCGCCGGGTCGAGGCGCTGCGGGACAGCGTCACCGAGATCACCCGCGGGTTGCTCGACGCGCTCGACCCGAGCCGGCCCGACGACGTGGTGGCGGGCCTGGCGCTGCCGCTGCCGCTGACCGTGATCTGCGAACTGCTCGGCGTGCCGCGCGAGGACCAGGCGATGCTGGCCGCGTGGTCCTCGGCGATGATGACCGAGGTGCCGGAGCAGCAGCAGCCCGCGTCCGAGGCGATGGTCGGCTACCTGGCCGCGCTGATCGAGCGCAAGCGCGCCAAGCCCGACGACGCGCTGCTGTCCGCGCTGGTGCACGTCGACGTCGAGGGCGACCGGCTCGCCCCGGACGAGGTGCTGACCACCGCCGTGCTCATGATCGCGGCCGGGCACGAGACCACCACCGCGGGCATCGGCAACACCCTGGCCGCGCTGCTGCACACCGGGCAGTGGTCCGCCGTGGCCGCGGCCCCGGACGCCGTGCCGGACGTGGTGCGGGAGAGCCTGCGCTTCGACCCGCCCACCCGCAACATCCCGCACTACCTGGTCCGCGAGCCGATCGACCTCCGCGACGACGTGACGCTGCCGGCCGGCGCGCTGACCATGGTCAACCTCGGCGCGGCCAACCGGGACCCCGAGGCGTTCGGCCCGGACGCGCACCGGTTCGTGCCGTTCCGGCCCCGGCCCGCCCGCGCCCACCTGACCTTCGGCAACGGGTGGCACCGGTGCGTGGGCAGCGCCCTGGCCACGATGGAGATCGAGATCGCGGTGCGCGAGACGCTGGTGCGCTTCCCCCACGCGGCGCCCGCGACACCGGTGGACCGGGTGGTCCGCAACCCGCACGTGGTGATCAACGGGTTCACCCGCCTCGACATCGTGCTGGGCGGGTGAGCGGGTCGGGTCAGCGGCGGGCGCGCGGACCGCTGAGGTAGGTCACGAGCTGCAACCTGTTCCGGACGCCCATCTTGTTGAGGATCGACGACACGTGGGTCTCCACCGTCCGGGGGCCGATGTGCATCGCCTCGGCGATCTGCTTGTTCGTCAGGCCCTCCATGACGTGGCGCAGCACCGCGTCCTCGGTGGGCGTGAGGCCGGGGTGCGGCGCGACCGCGCCGGCCGCCCGGTCCGCGGCGCCACCGGGCGGCGCGCCGCCGAAGGGCACGTCGTCCAGCGCGGAGTCGATGTACTTGCCGTCCAGGACCAGCGCGAAGGCGTCCTCGACCGTGCCGACCTGCACGGCGAAAGCCTTGTCGTACTGCTCGCCGGTGAGGTGCTCGGCCACCGCCCGCTCCGCCAGCTCCCGCAGCACGGCGAACACGCGCAGCTTGCGGGAGAGCTGGATGCCGGTCGCCTGGTGCAGGCCGTCGGCCGCGCCCAGCAGCCGGGCCGCGGCGGTCGCGTAGCGCCGCCCGCAGCGGGCCAGCGCCCAGGCCAGCACGGGCAGCGTGAACAGCGGCGTCCACCGGTCCCCGATCCGCTGCTGCCCGCGCACGCTGTCCAGCAGCACCCGCACGGCGGCGCGCGGGTCGTCGTCGAACCTGATCAGCGACACCGCCTGGCACCACAGCGCCCACGCCATGCCCCACTCGGCGCGCAGCCGCCGGCACTCGGCCAGGAAGTCGGCGGCCGCGCGCCTGCCCTCCTCGGCGTCCCCGAGCAGCACCGAGCCCATGGTCAGCAGGATCTCGGTCAGGTGCGCGTCGACCAGCGCACCCGGACCGTAGGACAGCCACTCGCGGTGCGACTCGCGCAGCAGGTCCATCCCGGCGCGGTCGCCGTCGATCAGCAGCACCTGCGCGCCCTTGATGAACAGCAGCGCGGCGACCGGTTGACCGGCCGGCGCCATGGCCTCGGCCTCGGCGATGCGGGCCAGCACCGCCTGGCGGCCGTCGCCCAGGCACAGCATCATCCAGGCGTCGAGCGCGATCGCGCTGGCGCGCAGCACCGACGGGACCGCCGGCGCCGCCCGCAACGCGCGGTTGAGCCACAGCGACTGCTCGGGCAGCCGCCCGGAGTAGGTCCACCAGCGGGTGCGCGCCATGTCGACGGCCATCTGCAACGCCTCGGTGGCGGACCCCGGGTCCTGGTGCAGCGCGCCCAGCGCCGCCCGGAGGTTTGGCATGTCGACCTCGACCGCGCGCAGCAGCTCGATCTCGTTCTCGCCCCGGAACCCGGCCGCGTGCTGCGCCGCGACCCGCCGGTAGTGGTCGCGGTGGCGCCGGCGGACCGCCGCGCCCGCGTCGGGCAGCTGCTGCAACCGCTGCGCGGCGAACTGCCGGACCGGTTCCAGCAGCTCGTAGCGGGCCCGGTTGGGGAAGGGCACCACGAGCGACCGGTCCACCAGGCCCGCCAACGCCTCGGCGACCGCGTGCTCGGGCAGGCCCTCGCCCGCGCACACCCGCTCCGCGCCCTCCAGGTCGAACGAGCCGGTGAACACCGACACCGCCGCCAGCAGCAGCCGTTCGGCCGGCTCGCACACCTCGTAGCTGGGGCCGATGAGCTTGTTCAGCGTCTCCTGGTGCGGCGAGTTGTCCAGCCGGGCGGCGATGACCTCCGGCGACAACGACCTCATCTGGCCCACCACCAGCTCGATGCCCAGGGGCAGGCCGCCGAAGCGGCGCAGGATCTGCCGCACCGCGGGCCAGTTCCGCTCGGTCAGCTTCCAGCCGGGCGCACCCGTGCGCGCCCGCTGAACCAGCAGCTGGACGGCCTCGACCTTGGGGTTCAGCGGGCCGTCCTCGGCGGGTAACTCCAGCGGCGGCACCATGACCAGCGCCTCGCCGTCGAGGGCGAGCAGCGTCCGCGTGGTGGTCAGCACCCGCAGGTGCGGCGCGCCGCGCAGCAACGTGGACACCAGGTCGCCCACTTCCTCCACCAGGTGCTCGCAGTTGTCCAGGATCAGCAGCATCCGGCGGTCGCGCAGGTAGGTCACCAGCGACGCGCGCAGGTCGCGGGCGGACTGGCTGGGCACCCGCACCGCGGACATCAACGCCTGCTCCAGCAACGCCGTGTCGCCGGCGGGCACGCCGCGCAGGTCCACGAACCGCACGCCGTGCTCGTAGGCGGGCTCGACCTGCCGGGCGTACTCCTTGGCCAGCCTCGTCTTGCCCACGCCGGGCCCACCGGTCAGCGTGACCAGCCTGGTCGAGTCGGCACCGCCCATCGCGCCCCTGAGGTCGGCCAGCAGCACACGCCTGCCCACGAAGGTGTTGAAGGTGCCGAAGTGTCCGTCCTGGCCGATCGCTTCGGCCCGAAACGAGGTGCCCATGTCGAGCACCGTACGACACCCGGCGCGGTGGGCGTCGGTCCCGCCGCACTGATCAACACGCCGAGCGGTCGGGTTACCGGTGTCGGGATCGCCGGACCAGACTGGGCGGTGTGACGGGCGACGCACGCGAGTTCTGGGACGGTCAGGCGGCCACCTTCGACCAGGAGCCCGACCACGGGCTGCTGGACCCGGGAGTGCGCCGGGCGTGGGCGGATCTGCTGCTGCCGCTCGCGCCGGCCGCACCGGCGTCCATTGTGGACCTGGGCTGCGGCACCGGCAGCCTCGCGGTGCTGCTCGCCGAGGCGGGCCACGACGTGACGGGCGTCGACTTCGCCGGGCGGATGGTGGACGCGGCACGGGAGAAGGCGCGCGTCGCGGGCGTGCGGGCGGACTTCGCCCAGGGCGACGCCGCCGACCCGCCGTGCCCGGCCGCGTCGTTCGACGTGGTGCTCGCCCGGCACGTGCTCTGGGCGCTGCCCGATCCCGGCGCGGCGCTCGCGAGGTGGGTGGGGCTGCTCCGGCCCGGCGGCCTGCTGGTGCTGGTGGAAGGCCGCTGGTCGACCGGCGCGGGGCTGCCCGCGGCGCGGACGAGGGAGCTCGTGCTGGACGTCCGCGAGCAGGCCGAGGTCCGGCCGCTGCCCGACCCGGCGCTGTGGGGCCGGACCGTCGAGGACGAGCGCTACCTGGTGGTCAGCCGGAGCTGACCGGGGGTGGCGCGACGGGCGGAGGGGGAGGTCGCCCGTCGCGCCGGCACGAGGTCAGACCCGGCGGCGCCGGATCACTCCTCGAAGCCCATGGCGTCGCCGCCGTCGTCCTCGAACACCTCTTCCACGACCTCGCCGAGCACCATGCCGCCGACCACACCGGCCGCGACGCCGCCGACGACCGCGCCCATGCCGGGGCCGCGGTGGCCGTGGTGCCCGTGCTGGTCGTGGCCGTAGCCCGACTGGCCGTAGCCCGGCTGGCCGTAGTGCTGCCCGCCGAACGCCGAGTGGCCGCCGCGGTCGGCGACCTGCGCGAGCCACTGGTTGATCGCGCCGGCCCAGTCGGTGTTCACCGCGTCCTGGTGGGAGGCGTGGAAGCGGCCGAAGGCGTCCGAGCCGGAGCTGAACAGGCCGCCGCGCTTGTCGGCCTCCAGCACCACCACGAGCTCGTGCGGGCTGGTGACGAAGGTCAGCTCGACCTGGTTCAGCCGACCCGCGTACCGGGCGGGCGGGAAGAACTCGATCTCCTGGTAGAAGCCCAGCTCCTGGTGCACGCCGTGGATGCGGCCGGCCTCCACGTCGGCGCTGCGGAACTGGAACCCGAGCTGCCCGAACGCGTCCAGCACGCGGTCCTGCGACGGCAGCGGGCCGACCAGCAGCGGGTCCAGGTCGCCCTTGTCGGGCGCGCCGGAGATGACCAGCTCGGTGCGCACGCCGACGGTCATGCCGGGCAGCTGCTGCCCGCCGACCGCGGTGATCGGGGTCTCCCACGGCACCGGCAGCTGGAAGGGCACGGCCATCGGCTGACCGGCCGCCACCCGCACGTCCCGGGCGACGACGACGCGCAGGAACTCCGACACACCGCCGAACTCGTGGTCACCGTGCTCGACCTCGACCCGGGTGACCAGCGACAGCACGATCTGGTCGATCCGGGCCTCGTTGCTGCCGCCCTGGATGCGGACCTGCCCGGTGACGACCTGGCCCGGTGTGGCGTGGGGCGAGTCGAGGACGGTGTCGACGGACGGTCCGCCGACGCCGAAGGCGCTGAGCATCCGTTTGAACATCGGGTTGTTTCCTCCGGGTTGGGTGGGTGTCACGTGGTGCGGAGCAGGGTGTCGGTCTCGTCCTCGAAGTCGCCGATCAGCTCTTCGAGGAGGTCTTCCAGCGCGGCGATGCCGATCACGCGGTTCTCGGCGTCGGACACCAGCGCCAGCTGCGCCCGTTCGGCGCGCATCGCGGTGACCGCGTTCGCGACCGGCATGGCGGCGGGCAGCGTCACCGTGTCGTTCATCAGCTCGCGCGCGGTCGCCCGGCGGCCGGCGGCGACGGCGCGCACGGCCTCGCGGATGTGCACCAGGCCGATGAACCGACCCCGCACGTCCACCACCGGGAACCGGGAACGGCCCGACTCGCGGCTGCGGCGCTCGATCGCCACCGGGCTGCTGTGCTCGGACACGCTCAGCGCGTCCTCGATCGGCACCATCACCTGGGCGACCGTGGTGGCGCGCAGTTGCAGCATCCGGGTCAGCAGCCGCTGCTGGCCCTCGGGGATCAGGCCGTGCTCGCCGGACTGCCGGACCAGCATCCGCAGGTCGTCGGGCCGGTGCGCGTGCGCCAGCTCGTCCTGCGGCTCCACCTTCACCAGGCGCAGCAACGCGTTCGTCGTGCGGTTGAGTCCACTGAGGAGCCACCGGACCGAGTGCGCGAACGCGCGGAACGGCAGCGCGAGCAGCACCGCGGAGCGCTCGGGGTGCGAGATCGCCCACGACTTCGGCGCCATCTCGCCGACCACCATGTGCAGGAACACCACCAGCACCAGGCTGAGCGTGAACGCGATCGCCGAGGACACGCCGGGCGGCAGGCCGATCGCCGACAGCAGCGGGTCGAGCAGGTCGGCCACGGCCGGCTTGGCCAGCGCGCCCAACCCGAGCGTGCACAGCGTGATGCCGAGCTGCGCGCCGGCGAGCATCAGCGACAGCTCGCGCACACCGGCGACCGCCGCGCGGGCGGCCCGGCTGGTCCCGGCGTCCTGCTCCAGGCGGTGCCGCTTGGCGGCGATGAGCGCGAACTCGGCGGCCACGAAGAACGCGTTGGCCGCCAACAGCACCAGCGACACCAGCAACGACCAGGTGGTGGTCATCGGACACCCTCCCGATCGGTCCCGGCCGCGGCGAGCACGACGGACAGCGGGACGTTGCGCGCGACCGCGGTCACCCGCACCACCGCGCCGTCCACCTCGACCTCGTCGTCCACCCGGGCCGTGCGACCCAGCCGGCTCAGCACCAGGCCCGACACGGTGTCGTAGCTGTCGTGCTCGGGCAGCTCCACGCCGGTGGCGTCGGCGATCTCGTCCACCCGCATCCGGCCGGGCACCCGCCACACGCCCTCGCCCACCGGCTCGATCGCGGCCTCGTCCAGGTCGTCCTCGTCCCGGATCTCCCCGACCAGCTCCTCGGCGAGGTCCTCCAGCGAGACGACACCGGCGAACCCGCCGAACTCGTCCACGACGCACGCGAGCTGCCTGCGCTCGGCGCGCAGCCGTTCCAGCACCGCGGGCAGCGGCAGCGTGGTGGGCACGACCAGGGCGGGCGAGGCGACCTCGGCGATGGCCGTGCCCGCGCGCCGGTCGGGCGGCACGGTCAGCACCTCGGCCAACCCGACGACGCCGCGCAGGTCGTCGAGGTCGTCGCCGAAGACGGGGAAGCGCGAGTGGCCGGTGTCCAGCAGCTCGACCACGCGGGAGACGGGCTCGTCGGCGCGCACCGAGTGGACCACCACGCGCGGCGTCATGGCCTGCTCGGCGACCAGCTCGCGGAAGCCGAGGCCGCGGTCGAGCAACCGCGACAGCTCGGCGTCGAGGTGCCCCTCGCCCCGCGCGTCGGTGATGATCTGGCGCAGGTCCTCCGGCGTGGCGCCCTGGGGCAGCTCCTCCACCGGGTCGATGCCGACCGCGCGCAGCAGGCGGTTCGCCGCCGCGTCGAACAGCCGGATCAGCGGCCCGGCGACCTTGAGGTAGGCCAGGGTGGACGCGCTCAGCGCCTTGGCCAGCGGCTCGGGCCGCGCGATGGCGAGGTTCTTCGGCAGCAGCTCACCGAGCACCATCTGCACCACCGTGGCGAACACCAGCGCGAGCACCATCGACAGCGACACCGACACCGCGGGCGACAGGCCCGTCAGGCCGAGCAGGCCGGACAGCCCCGTGCCCAGCAGCGGTTCGGCGACGTACCCGGCGAGCAACGCGGTGACCGTGATGCCGAACTGGGCACCGGAGAGCATGAACGACAGCTTCCGCGTCACGCGGTAGGCCCGCTCGGCGGCCTTGTCGCCGTCCTCGGCCATCTGCCGCAACCGGCCCCGGTCCACCGCCATGTAGGCGAACTCCTGGGCCACGAAGTACCCGGTGGCCGCGGTGAGGGCCACGATCGCGAGCAAGCCGGTGAGGATCAACACGGCACACCCGCCGCAGGGGGTTCACTGATCAGCCGGGTCCCACCCGGCCCACTACTGCAGCCTTCTACGTCCGTCTCTTCGGGCATACTTCACAGTAGCACGTGGGACTGTATGGTTTACGGTGAGTACACGGAGGTGAGGCCGGAGTGACCGCGGTCCTGCTCAAGATCGGCGAACTCGCCGCCCGAGCCCAGGTCAGCCCCCGAACGGTGGACCACTACACCAGCCTGGGCCTGCTGACCCCGGCCAAGCGCACCGCGAGCAACTACCGCCTCTACGACCCCTCCGACGTCGAGCGCATCCACCTCGTACAACGGCTGGAGGTCCAGGGAGTTCCCCTGGAGGAGATCGCCGGCGCGATGCGGGACCGGCACGTCGACCTCGGCGCGATCCTGGAGCGCATCGACGAGGACCTGCGCACCCTCCAGACCGCGGCCGAGGCCGCGTCCCCTGAGGTGCACGGCCTGCTGGCCGCGGTCGCCAGCCGCGTCCACTCGTTGATCACCGCGGCGTTGCAGATCCCGCCGCTGCCCTGACCGGCCGCCCGCGTTCAGCCCACGCCGATGAGCCCGCGCACCAGGTCGCGGTAGGCGTCCTTCATCGGCAGCTCGCGCTCGACGTGGACGTGCCGCCGGGAGGTGGTGACGTCGACCCCGCGCACGGGGTCGTGGCCGGTCCGGCTGTGGTCGGCCCACCACAGGCCGATGCCGCGCCGCTGCCAGGCGGGCAGCTCGGCGAAGGTGATGCCGTGCTGGAACAGCAGCTCGTTCTTGTCCGCCGTACTGGTGCCCTCCAGCCGGCGGTGGCCTCCTGCCGGGACGCGCCCGCCTTGCGCAGCGTCCAGTAGCACCAGCCGTTGAGCGCGCAGCGGGTCGCGTCGGCCTGCCGCCACGAGACGTAGTCGATCACGTCAGCGGTGCCCGCGCCGAGCCAGATCCGGCTGTCGAAGTGCGCGGGCGTCCCCGCGGCGTGGGTGAACGCGGCCGAGGCGATGCCCGCCGAGATCGACACGACCTTCTCCACGCCGCGGCCGAACAGGTCGTGCCGCGGGTCGAGCACGACGGAGATCTCGTCGCTCTCGGTGTAGGCGTAGCGGGCGCCGAGCTCGGTCAGCAGCGCCTGCGCGGTCTCCACCATGAGCCGGGAGAACCCCGCGTCGAACGGCTTGTCGAAGCGCTCCTCGGTGAACCGCGTGAACGCGCGCCCGTCCACCCGCACGACCGTCCACAGGCCGACCGGCGCGGTCAGCCCGTGGAACCACTCCCGGGCCCGCTGCCCGGCCTCGAACTCGGCCCACCGCATCCGTCACTCCTCCAGGGGTCGCACGTCGAATCCGCCCCGGCCGTCGAACCGCACGGTGAACAACTCGTCGAAACCGTCGGCGGGCCGCGGGCGGCGCAGGCGCTTCACGGTGTCACGCAGACCCACGTCGGGCACCCGGGTTTTGCCGTCCCGGGCGGCGTTGCGCGCCATCGACCCGGCGAGGTCCGGCGGGAACCAGTACCCGACGACCCGCGCTCCGCGCTCCCGGCCGACCGCGATCAGCGGCGCCCACTCGGCGGCCGACGGGTTGGTGTTGTCCACCGCGACGTCGTGCTCGGCGTCGAGCGCTTCGCCGACCAGCCGCAGCTGCCGGGCCTGCCGGCGGCGCGCGTTGGGGAACGCGTCCTTGCTGACGTGCTCGTGGGTCCCGGCCAGCACGGTCCGGTAGAAGGTCGTCTTCCCCGACGCCTGGAGCCCGATGAGGATCGCGACCTCCGCCACCGCGTGATCGTATTCCGCGCCCGGCCGAGGCGGGACGGTGACCGGACTACAGTCCGCCTCCATGACCGACATGCCTCCGGACGACGCGCCCCAGGACGTGGAGCTCGCCCGACTGCGCGAGCCCGCGCCGAGGGAACGGGCGGACGCGGCGCGCAACCGGGCCAGGATCCTCGACGTCGCGGCGCGGCTGTTCGCCCGGCACGGCGTCGCCACGGTGTCGATGGACCAGATCGCCGGGGAGGCCGGGGTCGGCAAGGGCACGCTGTTCCGCCGGTTCGGCGACAAGGCCGGGCTGGCGTCGGCGCTGCTGAACGCCCGCGAGGAAGATCTCCAGGGCGCGATCCTCAGCGGACCGCCGCCGCTGGGTCCGGGCGCGCCGGCGGGTGAGCGGCTGGTCGCCTTCGTCACCGCCTACGCCCGGTTCGTGGAGGACAACCTCGACCTGGTCCGACTGTCCGAGACGGCGAGCCCCGGCGCGCGCTACCGGACCGGCGCGTACCGGTTCTGGCGGCTGCACGTGCGCATCCTGCTGGCCGAGGCACGCCCGGACCTGGACGCCGACTACCTCTCGCACGCGCTGCTGGCGCCGCTGGCCGCCGACCTGCGGCACGCGACCGGCGAGGCGTTCACGGCCGAGCGCGTCGCCGCCGCCGTCGCCGACCTGGCCCGGCTGGTGCTCACCGGCCGACCGGACGCGTGACGCGCGCCTCACCCGTCAAACGGACCGCAGTCCGCTACAGTGGCCATCAACCGGACCGCAGTCCGGTTCGCTGCGTCACGACGGAGGACTGGACCATGACGACCCTGCTGCACATCTCCGCGTCACCGAGGGGCGAGACCTCGGAGTCGCTGTCGCTCGCCCGCACGTTCCTCGACACCTACCGGGCCAGCCACCCCGAGCACCGGGTCGAGACGTTCGACCTGTGGGACGGCACGCTGCCGGAGTTCGGCCCCGACGCCGCGGCGGCCAAGATGGCGGTGCTGGCGGGCCGGGAGCTCACCGACGCGCAGGCACGAGCCTGGGACGCCGCCACCGGGACGTTCGACCGCTTCGCCGCTGCGGACGCGTACCTGTTCAGCGTGCCCATGTGGAACACGGGCGTGCCGTACGTCCTCAAGCAGCTCATGGACGTGGTGAGCCAGCCCGGCCTGGTGTTCTCCTTCGACCCCGAGCGCGGGTACACGGGCCTGCTCACCGGCCGGAAGGCCGCCGTCGTCTACACCAGCGCGGTGTACGGGGAGGGCCGCGGCCCGGAGTTCGGCGCGGACTTCCAGCGCCCGTTCTTCTCCGGCTGGCTGCGGTGGATCGGGATCACCGACCTCACCGAGGTCGAGTTCCGGCCCAACCTGGCCGCCGCGGACGTCGACGAGCGGCGCAGGCTCGCGCACGAGAGCGCGGCGAAGGCTGCGGAGAGCTTCTGACCACCCCGGTCGGCGGGCGTCGGCCACGAGGGCGTCGACGCCCGCCGTCACACGTCCTGGCCGGCGCCTGCGGAGGGCACCGCCGTGAACGTCCTGGGCGTGGCCCAACCCCGCCGGGCGAACGCCGCCACCACCGCCCGCACCACCCCGTCATGCCGGTCCACCGGCACCAACGCGATCGCCGACCCGCCGAACCCGCCACCCACCATCCGCGCACCCAACGCCCCCGCCGCCTTCGCCGCGTCCACCGCGACATCCAACTCCGGCGCGGAGACCCTGTAATCGTCGCGCAACGAGGCGTGCGAGGCGTCCAGCAACGGCCCCAACTCCGCCAACCGACCCGCCCGCAACAACCCCACCGCCGACAACACCCGCTCGTTCTCGGTCACCACATGCCGCACCAACGGCCGCAGCTCCTGCGGCACCCGCCCCAGAGCACCGTCCAACCCCGCCACGTCCACGTCCCGCAACGCCGCGACCCCCAGCAGCGACGCCGCCCGCTCACACCCCGCCCGCCGCGCACCATAACCACCGTCGGTGTGCGAATGACTCGCCCGCGTGTCGACCACCAACACTTCCAACCCGTGCGCCGCGGCGTCGAACGGCACCTGCTCCGCCTCGAACGACCGCACGTCCAAGAACAACACGTGCGCCTCGGTGCAGCACAACGACGCCGTCTGGTCCAACAACCCCGTCGGCGCACCCACGAACTCGTTCTCCGCCCGCTGCACCCACCGCGCCACCACCGGCAGATCATCCACCGGCCGCTTCGCCAACCCCAGCAGCGCCAACGCCACCGCACACTCCAACGCGTGCGACGACGACAAACCCGCCCCCGCCGGCACATCACCCGCGATCACCAGGTTCGCCCCACCGGACACACCCTGCTCGCGCAACACCCACGCCACACCCGACGGGTACGCCGCCCACCCGCCCACCACGCCGGGTGCCAGATCGGCGATGGCGATCAGGTCGGCGTGCTCCTCCGTGCCGTCGTCGTGCAGGGTCGCGACGTGCAGCATCCCGTCATCGCGCGGTGACGCGGCCACCGCGGTCCGGTACGGCAACGCGAACGGCAGCACGAAACCGTCGTTGTAATCCGTGTGCTCCCCGATCAGGTTCACCCGACCAGGCGCGGACCACACACCCTCCGGCGCCGCCCCGTGCACCCGGCTGAACGCCGCGGCCGCCCGCCGCGCCGGACTCGTTTCGACCACGGCCCACTCCCCACGTCTCGGTTCCCCAACATCCAACACCGACAGTGCTGGGATGTCGACTGTTGTTTGACTTACATCCAATAGACGGGCATTCACGTTGATTTTCGATCGACGACGTTGACCGGCGCGACGTGACTCAGTCCCACCACAGCACGACCGCCAAGCCCCGTTCCGCGGCCTGGACGTAGAAGTCGCGCAGCAGGGCGTGCTGCTCGGCCATGTGCCCGGCCAGGTCGCCGACCACCTCCGCCGCCATCGCGCCCCACTCGGCCTCGACCCGGTCCCGGCCCGACGGCACGGCCGCGCGGACCACCTCGGGCGGCACGGCCCGCAACGCCGCCGCCACCTCCCCGACCCGAGGCGGCTCCAACGCCGTCACCGGGTGGTCGAAGATCGTGTCCGGGTGGTCCCGGTAGGACGGGTTCACCTCGTCGTCGCCGTCGAGAGCGAGCCGCATCGTCGCCTGCGCCCCGACCCCGGCCCGCTCCCACGCCCGCTTCAGCAGCACCGGCCACCAGTCCAGGTCCAGGTGGTCCTCGCGCGGAGCCGCCCGGAAGGAGCACAGCTCGTCCAGCGCGTCCGCCGACCGGCGGCACTCGGTCAGCCGCGGTGCGGTGATGCGGACGAGCTGCTGGGTCACGGCCATGCGGCGCAGTATGGCAACGTCGGCGGGCCGGTGCCGCCGATCACCCGTGACACAATCGGCGACGTGCAGATCGGGATGCTGGGGCCGTTCGAGGTGCGCGCGGGGGACGGCGTCCTGGCCGACGTGCCCGGCGCGCGGTTGCGCGGGTTGGTGGCCGCGCTCGCGCTCGAACCGGGCCACGTGGTCCCGAAGGCGGCGCTGGTCGACTGGATCTGGGGCGAGCACCCGCCGGCCGACGCGGCGAACGCCTTGCAGCGCTTGGTGTCCCGGCTGCGCAAGGTGCTCCCGGAGGGGACGGTCGAGGGGCACCCGCACGGCTACCGGCTGGCGGTTGCACCCGACGCCGTCGACGCCGTGCGCTTCGAGCACCTCATCACCCAGGCCCGCAACGACGACGGCCCGCGGCGGGTGCGGCTGCTGCGCGACGCCCTGGCGCTGTGGCGCGGCGCGGCCATGCAGGACGTCGGCCTGTCCGACAGCGAGGCGTTCGACGCGGCGGTCACCCGGCTGGACGCCCTGCGCCTGACCGCCGCGGAGGACCGGTTCGACGCCGAAGTCGCGCTCGGGCACGGCGCGGACGTGATCCCGGAGCTGACCGACCTGGCCGCCGCGCACCCGACCCGGGAACGGCTGGTCGCCGCGCTGATGCGCGCCCTCGTCGCGGCCGGCCGCGACACCGAGGCGCTGGTCGTCTACGAGCGCACGCGGGAAGCCCTGGCCGACGCGCTGGGCGTGGACCCCTCGCCGGAACTGTCCACAGTGCACGTCGCGCTGCTGCGGGGCGAGCTGGGCCGGCGGGAGGAGAACCGCAGGACCAACCTGCGGGCCGAGCTGACCAGCTTCGTCGGCAAGGACGCCGATGTCGCCGCGGTCCGCGAGCTCGTCGCCGACCAGCGGCTCACCACCCTGATCGGGCCGGGCGGCTCGGGCAAGACCAGGCTGGCCGCGGAGACCGCGCGCACGCTGCTCGACGACCTGCCGGACGGCGCCTGGCTGGTGGAGCTGGCCGCCGTCGACGCCGACGGCGACGTGGCGCAGGCGGCGCTGACCGCGCTCGGGCTGCGGGACGCCCTGCTCGGCGACGCGCCGAACGCGGAGCCGACGGACCGGCTGGTCGCCGCGCTCCGCGAGCGCGAGGCGTTGCTGGTGCTGGACAACTGCGAGCACCTGATCGGGTCGGCGGCGGAGTTCGCGCACCGGCTGCTCGGCGAGTGCCGCAGGCTGCGGGTGCTGGCGACCAGCCGGGAGCCGCTGGGCATCACCGGTGAGGCGCTGTGGCTGGTGGAGCCGCTGGCGCTGCCGCCGGTGGACGCGACCGCCGACGAGATCGGGTCCGCGCCCGCGGTCCGGTTGCTGCGCGACCGCGCGAGCGCGGTGCGCAAGGACCTCGTGGTCGACGCGTCCGCGCTGGCCACGATGGTGCGCGTCTGCACGGCGCTGGACGGGATGCCGCTGGCGATCGAGCTGGCCGCGGCCCGGTTGCGCACCATGACCCTGGACCAGCTCGCCCACCGGCTCGACGACCGGTTCCGCCTGCTCACCGGCGGCAGCCGCACCGCGCTGCCGCGGCACCGGACGTTGCGCGCGATGGTCGACTGGAGCTGGGAGCTGCTCACCGACGAGGAACGGGTGGTGCTGCGCAGGCTCTCGGTGTTCTCGGGCGGCGCGAGCCTGGAGGCGGCCGAGCGGGTCTGCGCGGGCGACGCCGTCCACCCGGACGACGTGCTGGAGCTGCTCACCTCGCTGGTGGAGAAGTCGTTGCTGGTCGCCGTGGGCGACGGCACGCCGCGCTACCGGATGCTGGGCACGATCAAGGAGTACGCGGCGCAGCGCCTGGCGGAGGCCGGGGAGGCGGACCTGGCCCGCACCGCGCACCTCGCCCACTTCACCGAGCTCGCCGAGGCCGCCGAACCGAACCTGCGCCGCGCCGAGCAGCTCACGTGGCTCGCCGTGCTCCACGCCGAGAACGACAACATCGTCTCGGCGACGCGGGGCGCGATCGCGGCGGGCGACGGGCGGGGCGCGACGCGGCTCGCGGCGGCGGCCGGCTGGTTCTGGTGGCTCAGCGGGCACAAGTCCGAGGGCATGGAGCTGCTCACCGCCGCCGCCGGCACGCCGGGCGAGGCGCCCGACGAGGTGCGGGCCATGGTGTACGCGCTGATGTCGACGTTCGCCAGCTCCGGTCCGGCCGACGAGCACCAGGCGGCGGAGTGGATCCACAAGGCGTACGCCTTCAGCCGCGGCGGTCGGCCGAGCAACCCGCTGCTGGCGCTGGTCGTGCCGCTCGAACGCATGTTGCAGGACCCGGACGCGCTGTTGTCCGCGTGGGAGCCGTTGCTGGACCACGACGACCCCTGGGTGCGCGCGCTGGCCCGGTTGCAGCTCGGCAAGATGCGGATCGGGCTCGGTCACGGCGGGTCGGAGGCGGACGCGCACCTGGAGACCGCGCTGGCCGAGTTCCGGGCCATCGGTGAGCGCTGGGGCGTGTCGTTCGCCCTGTCCGAGCTGGCGGACCGGATCACCGTGCGCGGCGAGTTCGCCCGCGCGTGCGAGTGCTACGACCAGGCCATCGCGGTGGTCGAGGAGGTCGGCGCGACCGAGGACGTGATCCTGATGCGGGCGCGCCAGGCCCGGCTGCACTGGCTGCTCGGCGACAAGGACGCCGGCGCCGCCGCCCTGGCCGAGGCGGAACGGCTCGCGCGACGGGTGACCTGGCCGGCCGCGCTGGCCATGCTGGTGCTGGCGAAGGCGGAGCTCGCCCGGTGGAGCGGCGACGGCGAGGAGGCCCGCGCGCAGCTCGGCCTGGCGAAAGCGGTCCTGGGCGAGGAAGCGGACCGGCCGAACATCCGGGCGGTGGAGCACGACCTGCTCGGCTACCTCGCCGACGACCCCGACGAGTCCCGCGCGCACCGGGCCGCGGCCTGCGCCGCCGCCGCCGAGGTGGGGTACGCGCCGCTGATCGCCCAGGTGCTCGTCGGGGTGGCGGACCTGGCGCTGCGCCGGGACCGGCCCGAGCAGGCCGCCCGGTTGCTGGCGGCGAGCGCCGCCGTGCGCGGGTTGCCGGACCGCTCCTACCCCGACGTGGACCGGATCGAGGGGGCCGCGCGGTCCTGCCTCGGTGACGCCCGGTTCGCCGAGGTGACCGCGGAGGGCGCGCGGGTGGACTGGTCCGAGCTGGTCGGGGCGGTTCTCGGCGAGGCGTGACCACCGCCGTCCTCAGCCCGCCGCGCGGCGCACCACGATGTCGCCGTGCCGCGTGCGGGCGTGGACCCCGATCACGTCGGGCCCGTCGGGCGAGGTGGCGCGGTCGCGCACCGGGCCCCGCTCGCTGTCCAGGTCCAGCCGCGCCGCCGCACCCTCTCCGAGGCCGACCTCGATGGTGCCCGAGCGGTTCGCCGACTCCGCCCGACCGCGCGTCAGCCGGCCGATCCGGATCGCACCGTCGCCGGTCCTGGCCGTGACGCCGCCGTCGGCGCGGTCGACGTCGAACCCGCCGCTGCCGCTGGTGAGGTCGACCGCGGCGCGGGCGTGGCCGATCCAGGTCCGCCCGCCGGAGCCGGAGAGCCGGACCGCTCCCCCGACCTCGCCGATCCGCGCCACGACCACGCTGCCGTCGATGGTGACGGGCCCGGCGACGTGGCCGACCACGAGCTCCCCCGCCGCGATGGTCGCCCGCAGCGCCTCGACCCGCCCCAGCCGGACCCGGCTCGACGCCGTGTGCAGCTCGCAGTCGCCGAGCGAACCGTCCACCTCCACTCCCGCGTGCGCCAGGTAGGCGACCAGGGCGGACCCGGCGGGCAGGTCGATCGTGACGGCGATCGATCCGGTCTTCGCGCCGGAGGCGGTCGTCTTCACCGACAGCCGATCGCCGGTGAAGTCGACCCTGGTCCCCTCGGCGACCTTGACGTGCGCCTCGCTCGTCCGGTCGACGGGTTCGACCCGCACGACGGTGTCGGTCCGGTCGCTCGCGGTGACCCGCACCCCCGCCCCGGCGACGACGATGGTGGCGGTGATGGGTGTCGGGGTGGCGAAGACGGTCATGTCGGCTCCTTCCCGCCGGGATTCAGCCCGGCGGCGGGGTCGAGGCAGGTCGACGCCCGCCGTGCTACTCCGACGTGTCCGTCCAGGTGACGGGCAGCTCGTGGACGCCGTAGATGTTCATGTCGGTCCGGAGCCTGACCTGGTCGGCCGGGACGGCGAGTGCCAGCGTCGGGAAGCGCCGCAGCAGTCCACCGAACCCCGCGCGCATCTCGATGCGGGCCAGTTGCTGGCCGAGGCACTGGTGCACGCCGTGGCCGAACGCCAGGTGGCCGCGGGCCGCGCGGTGGACGTCGAGCGCGTCGGGGTCCTCGAAGCGCCGGGGGTCCCGGTTGGCCGCGAGCAGCGAGACCACGACGGTCGACCCGGCGCGGATCGTCTCGCCGCCCAGCTCGATGTCCTCCGTGGCGTAGCGGTAGAAGATGTCGGCGACGGACAGGTAGCGCATCAGCTCCTCGACGGCGCCGGGCAGCAGCTCCGGGTCGGCCCGCAGCGCGGCCGACTGCTCCGGGTGCTCCAGGAGGGCGAACGTGCCCAACGACAGCATGTTCGCGGTCGTCTCGTGGCCCGCCAGCAGCAGCAGGAAGGCGATGCCGGTCAGCTCCTCGACGGTGAGTTCGTCGTGCCGGGCCAGGTCGGACAGCAGGTCCTCGTCGGGTTCGGCGCGCTTGCGCGTGACCAGCCCGGCCAGGTACGACATCAGGCCGCCGAACGCGGCCATCTTCTCGTCCAGCGCCACGTCCTTCTCCATGAACTTCGCGGAGTCGGCCTGGAAGCCGTCCCGGTCCTCGTAGGGCACCCCGAGCAGCTCGCAGATCACCAGCGAGGGCACCGGCAGCGCGAACGCCTTGACCAGGTCGACCGGCGGGGTCAGCCGCGCCATCTCGTCCAACTGCCGTTCGACGAGGTCGGCGATGCGCGCTTCGAGCTGCTTCATCCGCTTGACCGTGAACGCGCCGGTGAGCATCCGCCGCAGCCGGGTGTGGTCGGGCGGGTCCATGCTGATGAACAGGCCCGGCACCTGCGGTGACGGCTCGGTGGCCACGGGCATGCCGGGCACCTCGTACGGCACGTGCAGGACGCCGAGGTCCTGGCGCGAGCTGAACCGGGTGTCGGCCATGAGCCGGCGCACCTCGTCGTAGCCCGTGACGAGCCATCCCTCGTGGCCGTCGGGGAAGACCAGCGGGCTGACCGGGCGCACCTCCCGCAACCGGGTGATCCGGCTCGGCGGGTCGAAGGGGCCCGCGTCGCGGTCCATCGGGAGCCCGTGCGGGACGGCGGTCGTGCCGCTCACGGCGTTGTCGCTCATGGTGTTCCTTCCGCGGTGGGTGTCCCGGTCACGATCGCCGACCGCCCGGACACGGTCCTGACACCGCCCTGACACGACCCTGACACGGCCCGCTACTCCACAGTGGACCCCTGCCGGCGGGCGGGTTCGAGCTCGGCGGGCAGGTGCCGCACCGAGCGCACGGCGAGCGCGAGCGGCACGCTCAGCACCGCGACCAGCGCTCCCACCAGGAGCACGGCGTCCGCACCGACGCGCTCGGCCGCGGGCCCGGCCAACGCCATGCCCACGGGCGCGGCGGCCAGGCCGACCACCGCGGACAGGCCCGTGGCGCGGGCGACGAGGTCGGCGGGCACGTGCACCTGCCGCGCGGTCTCCGTGAGCACCGCGTACACGGCGGCCTGCACCCCGGCGGGAACGGCCGCGGCGGCGAGCACGGGCACCGGCGCGCCGGCGGCGAGCAGGACCAGCAGCGGCGCCAGGGCGACGGGGATCACCACCGCGACCCGCAGCGGGCGTCGCGGCTTCCAGCGCAGGGCGATCGCACTGCCCAGCAACGCGCCGACGGCGTACCCGTTGCCGATGAACGCCCACGCCAGCGGGCCGCCCAGCCGCCGGTCGGCGATGATCGGGCCGAGGACCAGGAACGGCGAGATGCACGCGCCGTTGATCACGGCGATCTGGATCGCGGTGGCCGGCAACCACGGGCGGGAGCGGAAGTCGCGCCACCCGTGCCGCAGGGCGGCGAGCGGGCCCGATCGGCGTGGCACCGCCCGGTCCGGCACCCGCATCGCCACGAGCGCCGTGGCGCTGACCGCGAACGTCACCGCGTCCACGGCGAAGGACACGCCCGCGCCGATCGTGGCCACCAGTGCCGCCGACACCACCGGGGCGACCAGCGTCACGGCGTTCTGCGCGGCGTTCACCAGGGCGTTGGCCTGACCGCGTCGGGCGGGCACCACGTCGGCCACCAGGCCGGCCGCGGCGGGGGTGAAGAACGCGGTGGCCGTGCCCGCCACCGCCTGCAACGCCGCCAGGTGCCACAGCGCGGCGGTCCCGGTGAGCAGGAGGACGGCAGTCAGCCCTTGGGAGGCGCAGCGGACGAGGTCGGCCGCGAGCATCACGGCACGGCGTGGCAGCAGGTCGCCCACCACGCCACCGACGAGCGTGAACACGACCACCGGTAACCGGCCGGCCAGCAGCACCAGCCCCACGTCGGTCGGCGACGCGCCGAGGCGCAACGCCCCGAACAGCAGCGCGACGGCGATCATGCCGTCACCGAGGTGGGAGGACGTCCGGGCGAGGAAGTACCAGCGGAACGCGGGGTCGCGCAGCAGCGGTGGCAGCAGTCGGGTCACCGCGAGGACGGTGCCGGCCACCACCGACAGGAACGGCAACGGCCGGCCCGGCGTCGGTACCGCTGACGCCGGGCCGGCCGTTGCGTGCTCCGGTTCTAGCCGAAGTTCACGTCACTGCACCACATGTACGCCTGGTCGAGGTGGGAAGCCTGCCAGATCGTGAACACGATGTGGTGACCCCGGTACGCGCCGGAGGTCTGGACGTTGAACTGGATGTCCTTCGCCGGGGCGAACCGACCGGTCTGCGTGACCAGGTCGAGGTTGCCCCAGCCCAGCCGCTGGGTCTTCGGGTCGAACCCGTTCTTGCTGACGTAGACCTTGAAGAAGTCGGCACCGTGGCTGGCCTGGTCGTACAGGTGCATCGAGAAGCTGCTGCCGACGTTGGTCGTCCGCCACTGGCCCGGGTTGTTCAGGGCGTTGTTGCGCGCGAGGTTGTTGCTGCACAGCGTTCCGTCAGGGGTCGCGCCCTGGAAGTTGCCCCCCAGGCCGTCCCGCAGCGCGCTCATCCAGTTCCACATGGTGTCGGCGTTCGCCTGGAACGCCTGGTAGCACATGGGGTCCTGCGTCTGCATCGCCGGGTTCGTGTGCTGGCTGCCCCACGACTGCCAGCACTGGTAGGCGCGGGTGGCGGGACCGACGATCGTCCCGTGCGCCGAAGCCGTCGGCGCGGAGACGAGAGTGCACGCCACCAAGCCGATGACCAGCGCGATGATGCCCCGCCGTCTGGCGACGGACCCGGAAGTACCACGGACACGCATCGATGGGCCTCCATTCTCCGGATGGGTGTGAGCGGCGGTGATCGATATGGGAGCGCTCCCAGAACGAGTGTCAGCGTATACGTCACTGAGCGAAACTTCAACGAAACTTTGTGTAGCGGTTTCGTTGGCCCGAACCGGACAAAACGATCATCGGTGGGTCCGCGCTGACCTGCGCTTACCGACGAGGTGAATCCTTTCCCGGTGTCGAGGGCTCTTATGGGGGTGAACGTGGTTGATCGTGGTTGGGCGAGCGAGCGGCTCATCGAGGCCGCGCAGGGCGGCGACCCGGAATCCCTCGCCGCGGTGGTGCACGGCGCGCACCCGCACGTGCGGCGGTTCGCCGAGACCCTGTGCGCGTCGCCGCAGGACGCCGAGGACGCGGCGCAGGAGGCGTTGATCGTCCTGTACCGCAAGATCGGCTCCCTGCGCGCCACGGCGGCGCTCGCGTCGTGGATGTTCCGGATCGTCCGGCACGAGTGCCTGCGCCGGGCCCGGCGGACGCTCGACCGGCAGGAAGAAGCGGACGTCGTCGCGGCGGCGGCGTCGGCCGAAGACGAAGTGCTCCGGCGCTTGGAGGCCGATCGCGTCGCGGCGGCGATCCGGGCGCTGCCGGACGTGCAGCGCCGCGTGCTGGTCCTGCGGGACGTGCTCGGCCGGCCGGGGCGGGCGGTCGCCGAGTCGCTCGGGTTGAGCACCCCGGCGATGAAGTCCCACCTGCACCGGGCCAGGGCCGCGCTGCGCCTGAGCCTGCGCGGCACCGACAGCGCCTGACGCCACGTCACCCACCGATGCCTCGACACCCCGGCCGAAGGGAAACCCACCGTGCTCGAAATCGGCTCGCCCGCACCGCAACTGGTCCTGGAGGACACCGACGGGCAGACCGTCCGCCTGTCCGACTACGAAGGCAGGCACGCGGTGCTGCTCTTCTTCATGCGGTCGACGTCGTGCCCGATCTGCAACCGGCACGTCCGCGACCTCGTCCACCGCGGTGACGAGCCGGCCGCCGACGACGTCCGCGTGCTGATCGCGGTCCCCGAGGACCGGCCGGAGGCGGCCCGGTGGAAGGAGAGGCACCGCATCCCGTTCCCGGTCCTCACGGGCCGTCGCGAGAGCCCGCACGAGCTGGTCGGCCTGAGCCGGAAGGTGTTCGGCGCGATGCAGCAGTCCGGCACCGTCCTCGTCGACCGCGAAGGCGTCGTCCGTCACGCCCACGGCGCCACGCTGCCCACGAACAGCTACGACAAAGCCGGAATCGCCGCCGCCATCGCTTCGCTGCGCACCACGGCCTGACCGGCGGCGGGGTCGGCGGCGCAGGAGTACTGCCGCCGACCCGGCACCGGAACGATCAGCGTTGCGCGGGCACCGGGGCCTGCTCCTCGGCGGCCTCCGGGCGGGTCCGGCGCAGCGCGATCATGCCGACCACCGCGAACACCACCACGACCGAAGCCCCGACAACCGCCACCGCGTGCAGCCCGGACGCGAACGCGTCCCGCGCGGTGGCCAGCAGCTCCTCCGCCAGCGGGGCGGGCAGGGAACCCGCCGCTCGCACCGCGCCCGCCATGCTGTCCGAGGCCAGGGCCGCCGCGTCGGCGGGCACCTGCGCGGGCACGGCGACCGCGTCGCGGTACACGGCCGTGCCGACGCTGCCGAACACCGCGATGCCCATCGCGATGCCGAACTCACCGCTGGTCTCCGACATCGCCGACGCCGCCCCGGCCTTCCGCGGCGGCACCGAGCCGACCACCATCTCCGTGCACAGCACGCCCTGCGGCCCCATGCCGAAGCTCGCGATCGCCATGCCCGCCACCACGAACGCCACCCCGCCCGCGCCGCCGGCCAGCGTGAACAGCCCGATCCCGCCCGCCGCCACGAGCATCCCGAACCCGAGCACGAACTCCGGCCGGACCCGCCGCGCCAGCCGCGGTGCGATCAGCGAGCCGACGACCACCGCGCCGGCCTGCGGCACCAGCCACAGCCCCGCCTGCGCCGCCGACAGCCCGGCGACCAGCTGCAGGTACTGGCTGACCAGCAGGAAGACCCCGCCCATGGTGAGCGCGCCGACCAGCATGATTGTCACCGCCGCGCTGAACGCCCGCACCCGGAACAGCCGCAGGTCCAGCATCGGGTCGGCCAGGCCGCGCTGCCGCCGGGCGAACACCACGCCGACCGCCACGCCCGCGACCAGCACGACCGCGTTGAGGAGCGACACGCCGTCCTTGGCGGTCTCCTTGAGGGCGTAGACGACCGGCAGGATCGCGCCCAGCGACAGCGCCACGCTCGCCGGGTCGAGCCGCCCGGCGGCGCTGTCGCGGTACTCCGGCAGCAGCTTCGGCGCGGCGACCAGCAGCAGCACCATGACCGGCACGGCCATCAGGAACACCGAGCCCCACCGGAACCGCTCCAGCAGCAGGCCACCGACCACCGGCCCGATGACCATGCCACCCATGAAGCAGCTCATCCACACCGCGATCGCGGTGCCGCGCTGCCGCGGGTCCTGGAACATGTTGCTGATCAGCGCCAACGTGGACGGCATCAGCGTCGCGCCCGCGACCCCGAGCACGGCCCGCGCGCCGATCAGCATCTCCGGGCTGGTGGACAGCGCGGCCACGACCGACGCCGCGCCGAACGCCGCGCCGCCGATCACGAGCAGCTTCCGCCTGCCGATCCGATCACCCAGCGTGCCCATCGTGACCAGGAAGCCCGCGATCATGAAGCCGTAGATGTCGATGATCCACAGCAGCTGAGTGCTGCTCGGCCGCAGGTCCGCGGCAAGGTGCGGGACCGCCAGGTGCAGCACGCTCATGTCCAGCGACAACAGCAGCGTCGGCAGCGCCAGCACCGCCAACCCCAGCCACTCGCGTCGTCCTGCCCTCATCGTCGTCTCCCCGCGTCTCGATCGTCCCCTGTCACCCTCCAGTCGAACGGCGGGGGCCCGGATCGACAGCGGGGGCCGAGAAGATTTCCCCGATCACGTCTTCGGTCGCATCGCGAGCGGCTTGCCCTCCTGGTCGCTCTCGCTCTGGGTGAGGTCCTGGTCCTTCTGGTAGGCGTTCTCGGCCCAGTTCGCGAGGTTGGTCAGGTCCTGCTTGAGCTGGCCCCAGGTCTTGCGACGGCCACCGAGCCTGCGGATCTCCATCGGCACCATGTACGACCCCTGCTCCAGGTGAGGTTCGATCGTGCTCATGCCGCCGAACACCTCCTCCTGGGTCACGTCACCCTTCTCCAGCCCCGCCCCGGCACGCTTGAACGCGGAGTTGGCGTACTGCTCGAACGACACCTCCCGGGACTTGTCGTCGATCTGACGCGTGTCCTCCTGCGGGTTGTAGCCCTCACCCTGCTCACCCGAGAAGGACTGCAACTGCATGTCGTCGAACAGCTCGGCGAAGACGTTGCCCTCCTCGTTCACGTCGAACGTGTCGATGAAGTCCTGCACAAGTTCGGGCAGGCGGACCCGGACCGTGCCGAGGTCGGAGCGGGACAGGACGACCAGCGAGTTCTTGGGCTGGCCCGACCGGTAGTCGGTCATCCCGGCCAACTGGGTGTAGACCAGTTGGCTGTACCCGTCGAGTGCCGCTTCGTCCTGCTCCTTGTTCCCGCGCTTGCGCTTGCCCGCGCCGGCCCACTCCCGGAACTTCAGCACCGCGTTGCGGCCGAACTCCTTGGCCTGGAACAGGCGGAACCTCGCCTGCTTGACCTGGTCGCTCGGCTCCTGCTCCATGCCGCTGTTGTAGGGATCGCGCTCCCGGTCGTGGGGGTCCGCAGCGCGCAGGGCGTCGAAGAACACCGGCATGCCGGTGAGGGGGACGCCCACCGAGTAGTGGACGAAGAGGCCGCCGTCCTCATCCGCCTGCCTGGTGTCGGCGTAGTCGAGCTGGTTCGCGAGCTTGGCGGTCCGCCCCTTGTCGGTCAGCGTGAGGTTGAGGGTGCCGCCCCGGAGCGTGGACCGGGGGTTGGCCACCGCTTTGGCGTAGAACTGCTGCTGGACCGTCCGCATCTCGTCGGCGATGCGGTGCAGCCGTTCGGACCCCTTCTCGTGGTCCGCCCCCACCACCGACACCGCACCGGTGACGAACTCCATGTTCGAGTACTCGGTCGTGTCCCTGAGCGCGCGCTTGTCGGTGACGACCTCGAAGGCTTGCTCCTCTCCGCCTTCGACGAGGGGCATGGTGCTGCTGCCCAGCTCGGTGTCGCCCACGTCGAACATCTGCCCGTTGCCCTTGGTCACCGGCAGGTCGATCTCCGCCTCGAACCCCAGCTTGCGCTGCACCCGGCCCGGCTCGGCCGGGCCCGGCGACGCCTCGGAGTGGGCGGGCGCGGGCGCGTTGCCCGACATCACCCGCTTCGCGACCGCCTCGGCTTCCCGCTCGTGCCGGTCGCCGGGGTCGCTGACCTTCACGCCGCCGCCCGCGTCGGTGCCCGAGACGGGCCCGCGCCGCTGCTGGACGACGTGGAAAAGCTCGTGCACCAGGGTTTCCGGGTCCAGGCCGTCCGGCCCCGAGACGATGTGGTTGCCCGAGGTGTAGGCGTGGGCCCCCAGCTCGACGGCCGAGCGCTGGGCGGTGGTGTCGGTGTGCAGGCGCACGTCGGAGAAGTCCGCGCCCAGCTTGCCCTCCATGTCCTGGCGCACCGACCGGGACAGCGGCGCGCCGGACGTGCGCAGGACGTCGTGCACGGTCGAGCGCTGGGCCGTGATCACCCGGCTCGTCCCGGCGTTGCCGATCGAGCGCTGCAACGCCATGGCCCGCTGTGGCGTCACCGGGTGGTGCGGGCACCCGGCGTCGTGCTCGTGCTCGGTGGAGCGGGCCTGGGCGCGGCCGGGCGCCACGTCCCGCGCCCGGCCGTCGTCGCGGTCATGTGCGTGCACGAACCCTCCCGGTGTCGACCTGCGCCACCATGCTGAACCGGCGGTCGGCCGGGGAGCAGGGACGGGAGGGCGAGGTCGGGGCAAGGTCTTTGCCCGAGAGGGCACGTGGTCGTCCTGCCTAGCGGAACAGCCCGGCGTGGGCGGTGGCCCACTGCTCGAACGTGCGGGCCGGTCGGCCGGTGACCTGCTCCACGGTGGGGTGCACGGTCGTCTCGTCGATGGTGCGGTCGCGGTAGAAGCCGAAGAACGCCCGGACGTACTCGGCCGGCGTGGTGGCGCTCATCCGCTCCCTGGCCTCGTCGTCCCCCAACGCGTGGAAGCGCAGGTCACGGCCCAGCACCCGGCCCAGCACGCGCACCCGGTCCCCGGGCAGGAGCGCCTCGGGCCCGCTCAGCGAGTAGGCGCGGCCCTCGTGCCCCGGCTCCAGCAGCGCCGCGACGGCCACGGCCGCGATGTCGGCCGGGTCGACGGAGGCGATGGGCACGTCGCCGAACGCGTCGCTGACCACGTCGCCCGCGCGCAGCTGGGGCAGCCACCGCAGGGCGTTCGACGCGAACGCGGCCGGCCGCAGGAACGTCCAGTCCACACCGGACTCCCGGACCGCCGCCTCCGACCCGACCATGTAGGCCGACACGGCGTTGGCGGTGTCGCTGGCCACGGCGGCCTGGCTGGACACCAGCACCACCCGTTCCACCCCGGCGGCGGTGATCCGGCGGAGCAGGCCGGGCATGTCGCGGTAGCCGCGTCTCGGTCCGCAAGTTCCGCGGCCACGTGGCGGACCTGATGGCCCGGGCCGGCGCGAGCACCCGCTTCCAGGCGGCCCTGGCCGCCAAGCAGCGCGGCTGGCTCTAGCGCGTGGTCGCGGTCCGCTTGAGCAGGGTCGTGCCGCACTCGACGACGTGACGCTGTCCGCGGACCTCCCGGTCGATCGCGCTCCGGCGGCAGGGTGGCGCGCCCACCCGACCGCGGAAGCCGCGCCCACCGGCCGAAGCCGGACCCGAAACGGCGGATGCCGCACATGCGAGGTGCATGTGCGGCATCCGCGGCGTGGATCCGAGCGGCTAGGCGCGGTTCGGGCGGCTCAAGGGCTCCGCCTTCGGGACGGCCGTCGCACGGCTCCGGGTGGAGGTCGAGGCCGTCGCGGGCGAGTCCGACCGCGAGGCCGTCGGCGTCGCGTCGTAGAACATGCCCACCACGTCCACCAGGACGTTGCTCCAGCCGCTGTTGTTGTAGACGTGGAACCCGTACTCGGGCCCGAGCATGGTCTGCACCGCGTTGGGCACGATCGCCCCGGCTGCCGGGTTGAGGTTCGACGTCCCGGGCCGGTCGACCCAGTCGAAGCCCGCGGGCCACACGGTCAGGTACGTCGGCGCGGTCGGCTCGACGGCGGTGACGTTGGTGGCCAGCGCCCACACGTCGGGACCGGTGAGCGGCTCCGGCGCGTGGAGCGTCGCCGTGGTGGCCGGGCCGAGCGCGGACGGCCAGCCCTGGCCCGTGCGGGTGTCGGCGATCCGGCCGGGCGTGACCGGCTCGAAGCGCAGCCCGCCGTCCAGCGTGCTGTCGTCGTAGAACCCGACGATGTCCACGATCACGTGGGTGTCCTGGCTGGTGTAGACGCCGATGGACGGCGAGTTCGGCGACCCGGTGCACTCGTAGCACGGCCGGCTCGGCACCACCGCGAAGTTCGTCACCGTGCTGCCGTACCCGTAGTTCAACGTGGACGTGTTCGGCAGGCCGGGGCCGTAGCCGTTCCAGGCGGTGAGGAAGCCCGGTGCGGAGGTCTCGGTGGCGGTGATGTTCACCGCGAACGCGCGGATCTTCGGGTTGACCGCGTCGCCCCAGTTCGCCGTCACGTTGACGTAGTAGTCCGCAGGCAGCTTGCCGATGCCCCACTCACGGGTGTCGGCCAGGCGCACCGGGTTGGCCAGCGCCTGGTACTGCCCGCCCAGCGAGCCGGGGCAGCACTCGCGGCCCTTGGAGTAGTAGCCGTTGATGTCGGCGATGAGGTGCACGGGCGCACCGTGGTTGTAGAGGTTGACCGCACCGTCCGCGCCGACCTTCACCGTGACCGAGTTCGCGCCGGTCCACCCCGGCGTGTAGTTCAGCGAGGAGACCGTCGGTCGCGCCACGTCGGTGGGGTACAGCGAGACGTACCCCGTGCCGCCCGCGTCGGTGACGGTCACGTTCAGCACGACGGTCGACGCCGTGGACGGCACCCCGCCCTGCCCGGAGACCTGCAACCGGACGGTCTGGCCCGATCCGACGACCGCGGCCGGCGCGCCCTGCCCGGACCGGGTGTCCAGCACGCGGTAGGGCGTCACCGGGTAGTAGGTGCCCTGGTCGGTGCGGGCGTCGAAGCCGTCCAGCGACAGCAGGCGGCGGACGTTGCCGCCGACGGAGTTCTCCACCAGGGTCAGCATCGCCGACTGCGGGCCGATCGCGGTGGCCGTCGGGGTGATCGTCACCGCGCACCGCCGGCCGTAGGACAGCGTGGCGCCCGAGCAGGTGTTGCCGGTGATCCGGAACGCGGCGGGGTTGTCGCCGCCCAGCGTCGCCGCGCCGAAGGTGGTCGGCAGGGTGCCGTTCACCTCGACCGGCAGCTCGACCGGCGCGCCCTGCTGGTCCTTGGGCTGCTGCCCGAACTTCATCCGGAAGTCCCAGCTGTCGGTGGCCCGGTAGCCGAGGCCGGACCGGAACCGGATCTCACCCCGCGCGGTCTGCCGGTCACCGTCGCAGCGCATCGAGTAGTCGGCGGCGAACGCGGTGAAGCGGCCGGCGTCGTCGTAGGCGGCCTCGTGCACGTTCAGCGTGCCCGAGGTGGCCGCCGCGCCCTCGCAGCCCTGCCCGTCGCCACCGATGTTGAACGCCGTCAGGTCGTCCAGCGGGTAGAACGAGGTTTTGGTCTGGTAGGTGCGACCGGCCTCGAACCGCGTCCCCTTCGGCGGCGTCACGTCGAGGTTGTGCCAGTGGCCCTGGGTGGACCCCTGCATCGACAGCGCGTACCCGTTGGCGGTCTGCTGGAAGACGTTGACCGTGTTGCGCGAGCCCTCGTAGGAGAAGCCGCCGTCGATGTGGCCCCAGCCCTCGAAGTGGGCCGTGAAGGCGGTGTAGGGCGCGGCGGGTGGTTCGGCGGCCGCCGAGGCGGCGGGCGCACCGGCTATCAGCGCGGTCGCGACGAGAAGTGCGGCGGCGCAGGCTCTGGCGCCACGGGAAGTACGCACGTCAATCCCCCTGTCGAACTGTCAAGCAACGGCGACAGCAGGAAACCCCCCGGTGTCCTGCGCAGGATAGGGAACGGGGCCGGCGCGAAGCAACAACATCGGCGCACTGTGGTCGCGCTCTCCCCACCGCGTCCCGCAGTCGTGGACGACCTCGCCGCGCGCGTGCCGGTTCACGCGGTGGAAAACCGGTGGCCCGGGCAGCAGTCCGCACCTAGACTCCCGCTCGACTTCACGCGTCCATCGCCGGACGCGCCCGCGACGAGGGAGGCAGGCCGTGCGCTACCGCACCGCTGTCGTCGTCCCCTCCTCGCGTTACGAGGTGATCCTGGTGTCTCCGGGAGCCCGGTGCCGGCTGCGCGCCCGGCTCCGGACGTCCTGACGAACGCCTGACCCCACCGGCTCCCGTTGCGCCGCAACGGTGACGCCCCGGTGGTGTCGTCCCGGCGGTTCGCCCGCTATCGCGCGGACCTCTTCCGGACCACCCCGAAAGGCGCTGTGCCATGCGCACCGACCCCACCCGCACCGTCCCGCTGACCGGCGTCCGCAACCTGGGCATCCTGGCCCACGTCGACGCGGGCAAGACCACCCTCACCGAACGGATCCTGTACGCCACCGGCACGACCCACAAGCGCGGCGAGGTCCACGACGGCACCACCGTCACCGACTTCGACCCGCAGGAGCGCGACCGCGGCATCACGATCTTCGCCGCCGCCGTGAGCTGCACGTGGGACGGCCACCGGATCAACCTGATCGACACACCCGGCCACGTCGACTTCGCCGACGAGGTCGAGCGCTCGCTGCGGGTGCTCGACGGCGCGGTCGCGGTGTTCGACGGGGTCGCCGGGGTCGAGCCGCAGAGCGAGTCGGTCTGGCGGCAGGCCGACCGGCACGGCGTGCCGCGGATCGCGTTCGTCAACAAGATGGACCGGGCGGGCGCGGACCTCGACGCGGCCGTGGCGTCGATCCGCGACCGGCTGCACCCGGCGCCGCTGGTGGTCCAGCTCCCGATCGGCGCGGAGGACGCGTTCACCGGCGTGGTCGACCTGCTGCACCTGCGGGCGCTGGTGTGGACCGGCGACGACGTCGAGCACCGGCCGGTGCCGGAGGAGCTGCGGGACGAGGCGGACCGGCGGCGTCGACTGCTGGAGGAAGCGGTGGCCGAGCTGCACCCGGCCGCGCTGGAGGAGTTCGTCGCCGGGTCGACGGTCTCCGCCCGGACGTTGGCGGCGGCGTTGCGCGACCTCACCCGCACCGGTGACGGCGTGGTCGTCCTGTGCGGGTCGGCCTACCGCAACCGCGGTGTCGAGCCGCTGCTGGACGCGGTCGCCGCCTACCTGCCGTCACCGCTGGACATGCCGCCGGTGCGCGGCGTGGACGGCGACGAGCGCACCGCCGACCCGGCCGGTCCGTTCGCGGCGCTGGCGTTCAAGGTGAACTCGACGAGCACGGGCCGGTTGACGTACGTGCGCGTCTACTCGGGCACCATCCACAAAGGAGGGACAGTGCTGGACACCGGCACCGGGCGGGTCGAGCGGGTCGCCCGCATCCTGCGGGTGCAGGCCGACCGGCACGAGTCGGTGGACGTCGCCGCGGCCGGGGACATCGTCGCCGTGGTCGGGCTGAAGTCGGCCCGCGCCGGGACGACGCTGTGCGCGCCCACCGCTCCCCTGGTCCTCGAACCGCCGGTGGTGGCGACCCCGGTCGTCTCCGTCGCGGTCGAGCCGCGCACGGCCGCGCAGCACGAGCGGTTGGCGCAGGCGTTGGCACAACTGGTGGAGGAGGACCCGGCGCTGGTGGTCCGGACCGACCGCGAGACCGGTCAGACCGTCCTGTCCGGGATGGGCGAGCTGCACCTGGAGGTGGCGGTGGAGAAGGCGCGGCGCGACCACCGGCTCGACATCGCGGTCGGTCGGCCGAAGGTGGCCTACCGCGAGACGGTCGTCCGAGGTGTGTCCGGCTTCGCGTACCGGCACGTCAAGCAGGACGGGGGTGCGGGCCAGTTCGCCCACGTCGTCATCGACGTGCGGCCGTCGGACGGGGACGACTTCGAGTTCCGGTCCGCGGTGACCGGCGGTCGGGTGCCGGCGGAGTACGTGCGCGCGGTGGAAGCCGGGTGCCGGGACGCGCTGGCCGACGGCCCGCTGGGCGGCCATCCGGTGATGACGGGGGTGCGGGTGACGCTCACCGACGGCTCGACGCACGTCAAGGACTCGTCGGAGCCGGCGTTCCGCACCGCGGGCCGGTTCGCGCTCCGGGAGGCCCTCCGGGCGAGCACCATGGCGCTGCTGGAACCGGTCGCCGAGGTGACCGTCACCGTCCCGGAGCACGCCGTGGGCGGCGTGCTCGGCGACCTGTCGGCGCGGCGGGGCCGGATCCTCGGCTCCACCGCCCGCGCGGGCACGACGGTGGTCACCGCGAGCGTGCCGCTGGCCGAGCTGTTCGGCTACGCGACCCGGTTGCGCAGCCGGACGCAGGGCCGGGGCACGTTCACCTCCCGGCCCACCGGCTACGCGCCGGCTCCCGCGTAGCGACGACGACGGCCCGCCCACCCCGGGCGGGCCGTCCTCACTCCACTGTGGACGTCACCGGTGCCCGGACGCCGATCGGGTCGCGTGCAGCGACGCCAGCAGCCGCAACCGGTCCGCGTCGGCGCTGCCGGGCTCGGCGGTGAAGACCAGCACGACCGGACCGGGATCACCGGGCAGCGGGTACGTGTCCCAGTCCAGCACGACGTCACCCACCTCGGGCACCCGGAACGCCTTGGTGCCGCTGACCGACCGGCGCACGTCGTGCCGCGCCCACAGCCGCCGGAACTCGGCGCTGCGGATGCTCAGCTCGCCGACGACCGCGGTGGCGCGCGGGTGGGTCGGGTCGGCGGCGACGGCCGCCCGCATCATGCCGATGTAGTCCAGGGCCTGTCGCTCCCAGTCCGGGCAGCTCCGCCCTCCGGTCAGCGCGTCGTCGAACAGCAGCAGGAGCATGTTCAGCCGCTCGCGCGGGTGGTCGCCGGGCGCGCCGAGCAGCGCCTCCGCCATCGGGTTCCAGTCGAGCAGGTCGAGGTGCCTGCCGAGCACGACCGCCGGCGTGTCCATCACCCGCAGCAGCCGTCGCGTGCGGTCCGGGACGCGTTCCGCGGGGCGGTCCGGCCGGCCGGCCGCGGGTCGGCGGGCGGCGTGGGCCAGGGCGAACAGGTGCTGCCGCTCCGCGTCGTCGAGGCCGAGCGCGCCGGCCAGCGCGTCCAGGACGTCGTCGGACGGCCGCACCTCCCGGCCCTGCTCGATCCGCTGGTAGTAGTCGGTGCTCAACCCGGCCAGCAGCGCCAGCTCCTCGCGCCGCAACCCGGCCACCTTGCGCCGCCCGCCCGGCTCCAGGCCGACGTCGTGCGGCCGCAGCCGGCCGCGCCGGGCGCGCAGGAAATCACCGAGCTCACGAGCGTGCGGATGACGACTGCCCATGCCACGAGTGTGCCGTGCCGCGGGACGCCGAAGGTAGGCACGGCAGACCTGGGCAACCGAGTCCGACCGAACTCACCGCGATCGCTCCTAGCGTCGCCGGCACAACGCCTTCGACCACTCTCCAGGGAGCGACCACATGACCGGATGGACCGCCGACCGCATCCCCGACCAGCACGGCCGGGTCGCCGTCGTGACCGGCGCGAACTCGGGCCTCGGCCTGGTCACCGCCACCGAGCTCGCCCGCCGCGGCGCCCACGTCGTGCTCGCCGTGCGCGACACCGGAGCCGGGGAACGGGCCGCCCGGCAGATGGGCGGGGACGTCGAGGTGCGCGAGCTGGACCTGGCGTCCCTCGACTCGGTGCGCGCGTTCGCCGGGGAGCTGGCCGCGGACCACCCGGTGCTCGACCTGCTGGTCAACAACGCCGGCGTGGTCCTGCTCGGACCGCGCCGCACCTCCGCCGACGGCTTCGAGCTGCACCTGGCCACCAACGCGCTGGGCCACTTCGCCCTGACCGGCCTGCTGCTGGACAACCTCGCCGCCGCGCGCGAGGCCCGCGTGGTCAGCCTCAGCTCGATCACGCACAAGACCGCGCGCCTCGACTTCGACGACCTGATGTTCGAGCACGGCTACCGGGCCGCGGCGGCCTACGGCCGGTCGAAGCTCGCCACCACGGTCTTCGGCGTCGAGCTCGACCGCCGGCTGCGCGCCGCCGGGTCACCGGTCCTCAGCGTGCTGGCCCACCCCGGCCTCACCCGCACCAACCTCACGCCGCGGGCCTGGGAGCACCGCGGCCGGCCGGGGCGGGTGATCGCGCGGCTCGGCCTGGTGGCCACCCAGCCCGTGGAACGAGGCGCGCTGCCGCAGCTGCACGCCGCCACCGAGCCCGGTGTGCGGGGCGGGCGGTTCTTCGGGCCGTCCAGCCTCTGGGAAACCCGCGGTCGCGTCGCCGAGGCCCGGCTGAGCCGGGAGGCGACCGATCCCGTCGTCGGCGCGCGGTTCTGGGCGGCGGCCGGGGAACTGACCGGCGCGCGGTACCTCTGACGACCGCACCGCAACCCGATTTCCCTTGTGGCTCCACGACGTTGGGCTGAACGGCGTATTTGATCGCCGGCGCTGGACAACGACGCCGAAGTGCGCTGAAGTGGAAGTGCTGGGGGGCACCACTGGGGGTTTGTCCACGAAGGCTTCTCCGCGCATCGCCGATGCGCGGGGACTTTCGCGCGCGTCAGCGCGAATCCTCGACCGTTCCCCGAACCCTCGCCGCTTGTCGTGCTGACGAAGGGGTAACTCCGTGCGCAAGAAACCGTTGTCATTGCTGGCCGTCGCGCTCCTGGCGAGCGCGGGGGCCTCGGCCCTGTCCGCGCCCGCCGCCACCGCGACGGCCGAACCGGGCGCCGTCATCGAGGTGAAGCTGTCCGCCGGCGCCGGTGTCGCCGCGGTGCGGCACGCGTTGTCCGACCGCGAGATCGCGAAGATCACGCCGCTGTTCACGCGCCTGGACGAGAAGCTGAGCAGACTGCGGCCGATGGGCGCCCAGTCGTCGTCGCCGGGGCTGGACCGGTGGCACCGGGTCCAGCTCGCCGCGGGCGTCGACGCGAAGGCCGCGGCGCAGGAGCTGTCCGCGTTGCCCGGCGTGGAGATCGCCTTCCCGCAGGCGGACGCCGTCGACGCGGTCACGCCGGACTTCTCCGGCCAGCAGGGCTACTCGGACCCGGCGAGCAGCAGCGGCATCGACGCCGACTACGCGCGCACCGTCCCGGGCGGCAAGGGCGGCCACGTCAAGGTCGTCGACCTGGAGCGGAACTGGAACCCGCAGCACGAGGACCTGTCCAAGATGCGGCTGCCCGGCGCGCTCATCGCCAACGGCACGCCGAACTTCACGCCCACCAGCATCGACCACGGCACCGCCGTCACCGGCGTGGTCGGCGCGGACGACAACGGGTTCGGCGTGACCGGCCTGGTCCCCGAGGCGGGGCTGCACTACACCAACGTGGTCAACTACGAGGTGGGCTACGACCTGGCCAACTCGCTGCTGATCGCGGCGGCGGGCGTGAACGCCGGTGACGTGCTCATCATCGAGCAGCAGGTCTCCCAGTGCGCCAACTACGCGCCGATGGAGGTGTGGCCCGCGGTGTACGACGCGATCGTCACCGTGGTGCAGTCCGGGCGGCACGTCGTGGAGGCCGGCGGCAACGGCAACCAGAGCCTCGACGACCCGTGCTTCGGCTCCCGGTTCCCGGACGACAAGCCGGACTCCGGCGCGATCATCGTCGGCGCCGGCTCCGCGCCGGGCTGCACCGGCACGCCCCGCACCAAGCTGAGCTTCTCCAACTACGGCAGCCGGGTGGACGTGCAGGGCTGGGGCGAGTGCGTCACCACCACCGGCTACGGCGCGCTGTACGGGACGGGCGCGAACGACAAGTACACCGCCGGTTTCAACGGCACGTCGAGCGCGTCGCCGATCGTGGCGTCCGCGCTGGCGTCGCTGCTCAGCGTGGCCGAGGCGAACGGGCAGACGCTGACCCCCGCCCAGGCGCGCGAGATCCTGATCGCCACCGGCACCCCGCAGAGCGGCGCGCTGGAGATCGGCCCGCTGCCGAACCTGCGCACGGCCATCGACAACTACCTGGCCGGCGCGGAGTTCCCGGAGCGGGTCGCCAACCCGGGGCCGCGCACGGCGGTCCGCTGGCAGGCGACGAGCCTGGCGATCCAGGCGTGGGACGGCAACGCCGAGCCGCTGACGTACTCCGCCACCGGCCTGCCGCCGGGGCTGGGCATCGCGGCGGGCACCGGCGTCATCTCGGGCACGCCGACCACCGCGGGCACCTACACCGTCACGGTGTCCGCCAGCGACGGCGCGGGCTCGCCCAGCCAGGCCACGTTCACCTGGACGGTCGCCAACGCCTGACCGGACGCCGAGGCGGCCGGGCGCGGTGACCCCACCCGCACGGCCGCCTCGGCGCCGTCACACCGCGCCGCGCCAGCGCAGCACTTCGAGGGCGGCGGCGACCCCGACGACGTTCTCGGCCAGCGGCCGGGGCAGCAGCCGGTCGGCGCGGGCCAGGCGGCGCAGGACCGTGTTGCGGTGGGTGTAGAGCCGTTCGGCGGTCCTGGTGGTGCTGCACTGCTCGCGGACGTAGGTGGCCACCACCTCGCGCGTCTCGGCGTCGGCGTGCAGCAGGTCCCCCAGCGTGTCGGCGAGGAACTCGTCGGTCTGGGTCGGGTCGGCCGTGAGCAGGGCGACGAGCTGCACGTCCTCGTAGCGCGCCACCCGCTGCGGTGACGTCAGCCGGGTCAGCATGCGCTGGGTGACGGCCGCGTCGAGGTGGCTGCGGCGGAACCCGTCGACCTCCGCGCCCGGCCGGCCCACGGCGACCCGCACGTCCTCGTGCACGGCGAGCCGGCCGACGTCGGGTGTCGTGCCGACGGGCAGCCACAGCCACAGCGCCGCCGCGCTCGCCACGATCGTCAGGCGGTGCGTCGCGCCACTGGCCCGCACCAGGGCCTCGGCGGCTTCCTCCAGCCGGTCGAACGCCGACGTGGACGTGCTCCAGACGATGGCCGCGGTGTGCGGCCCGGACAGGCGGTAGCCGAGCTGGCCCTCGGCGCGGGCCCGGCTGATGGGCGCGCCCTCCAGCAGCAACGTGACCGCCGCCCGCCGCTCGGCGTGGCCGCCGCGGGTCAGGTCCTCCCGCTCGGCCGCCATCCGGTCGCTGACCGCGGCCACCGTGTCCTCGATGAACGTGGAGATCGACACCGACGAGACGTCGAGCAGCTCGCGCAGCTCCTGCGCGTCACCGGTCAGCTCGAAGCAGATCTCCATCCACCGCCGCCACGCCACGGCCTGCCCCCGGCGGTAGGCGTCCAGACCGCCCTGGTCGAGCCCTCGGCGCACGAGGTCGCGCGCGGCTTCGAGGACTTCCGCGCCCAGGTTCGCGGGCACCCGCTCCCCCGGCCGCTGCACGTTGGCCGCAGCCCAGTGCAGCAGGTTGGCCAGGTTCGCCTGCCGGGTGCCCACCGCGAGCACGGGGTCCTCGGCGACCGGCCGCATCCGCTCGGACCCCAGCGAGGCGTGGTGCAGCTCCTCGATCCACTCCGCGCGCGGGTTGAGCGCCACCTCCGCGCCGCGGCGCAGCAGCTCCCGCACGCGCGGCGACACCTCGGGCCAGTCGGACGTCATCGCAGCATTCTGCACCAGCACGTCCTCGAACAGGTGCAGCCCGCCCTTGCCGAGGACGGTCACGACCACGGATGGTGATGGGCAGCCGCACGCGAGTCAGGACGGAGTCGCACAGTGACCCCCACGCAGGCACCGGTCGAACACCTCGACGTGCTGATCGTCGGCGCCGGGATCTCCGGCATCGGCGCCGGGCGCTACCTCGCCACCGCGCTGCCCGCGAAGAGCTTCGCGATCCTGGAGGCCCGGGGCGCCTCGGGCGGCACCTGGGACCTGTTCCGCTACCCCGGCATCCGCTCGGACTCCGACCTGTCCACCTTCGGCTACGAGTTCAAGCCGTGGCGGGACCGCGAGTCGATCGCCGACGCACCGAAGATCCTGTCCTACCTCCGGGAGACGGCCACCGAGAACGGCCTGGACGAGCGGATCCGCTACCACCACAAGGTCCTGGCCGTGTCCTGGGCCGGCGAGGACGCCCGCTGGACCGTCGACGTCGAGCGCACCGACACCGGCGAACGCCTGCGGCTGACCGCCGGCTGGGTGTTCTGCGCCGGCGGCTACTACCGCTACGACGAGGGTTTCACGCCGGCGTTCGAGGGCCGTGACCGCTTCCGCGGCCGGGTCGTGCACCCGCAGCACTGGCCCGACGACCTCGACCTGACCGGGCAGCGCGTCGTCGTCGTGGGCAGCGGCGCCACCGCCGTGACGATCGTGCCCGCCATCGCCGGCACCGCGGCGCACGTGACGATGCTGCAACGCTCGCCCACCTACATCCTGCCGGTGCCGCGCGAGGACAAGGTGGCCGCCCTGCTGCGGAAGTGGTTCGGCGACGAGCGGGGGCACGCGCTCACCCGCCGCAAGAACATCGCGCAGCAACGCGCCGTCTACCGGTTCTGCCGGAAGCACCCGAGGGCCGCGCGCAAGGTGATCCGCTGGATCAACGCCAGGCAGCTGCCGGCGGGGTTCGACGTGGACAAGCACTTCACCCCGCCCTACGACCCGTGGGACCAGCGGCTGTGCGTCGTGCCCGACGGTGACCTGTTCCGCGCCCTCCGCGCGGGCACGGCGTCCGTCGTCACCGACCGGATCACGACGTTCGACGAGACCGGCATCCGGTTGGCGTCGGGCGAGCACCTGGCGGCCGACGTGGTGATCACCGCGACCGGGCTGACCGTGCAGGCGTTCGGCGGGGTGGCGATCACCGTCGACGGCGAGCCCGTGACGCTGTCGGACACCGTGGCCTACAAGGGGATGATGCTGTCCGGCGTGCCCAACCTGGCCTACTCGATCGGCTACACGACCTCGTCCTGGACGTTGAAGGTCGGACTGCTCTGCGAGCACTTCGTGCGGCTGCTGCGGCACATGGACGAGCGCGGCCTGGACACGGCCCGGCCGGTGGTCGCCGACCCGGGCATGCCGACGCGGCCGTTCCTCGACTTCGCCGCGGGCTACATCCGGCGCGCCGTCGCCCACCTGCCCCGGCAGGGCGACCGGATGCCGTGGCTGACCTCGATGGAGTACGCCGAGGACGTCAAGCTGCTCCGGGCCGACAGCGTGGTCGACCCGGAGCTCCACCTGACCTCGTCGCACGACCGCCTCGCGGCCACCGCGTCCGCGCGAACGACAGGAGACGACCGATGAGCAGCGTCCGGGGCAAGGTCGCCGTCGTCACGGGTGCGGGGTCCGGCATCGGCCGGGCGCTGGCGCTCGAACTGGCACGGCGCGGCGCGCGGCCGGCGCTGTCGGACGTCGACGACGCCGGCCTGGCCGAGACCGCCGAGCGGGTCGAGGCGCTCGGTGTCGCCGTGCACGCCGCGCACCTCGACGTCGGCGACCGCGCGGCCGTCGAGACCTACGCGGCCACCGTCGCCGAGCACTTCGGCGTGGTGCACCAGGTCTACAACAACGCGGGCATCGCCGGGGGCGGCCGCACCGCGCTGGAGTCGGACTGGGACGTGTACGACCGCGTCCTGCGGGTCAACCTCTTCGGCGTCATCCACGGCACGAAGGCGTTCCTGCCGCACCTGATCGCGTCCGGCGACGGGCACGTGGTCAACGTCTCCAGCCTCAACGGCTACTTCGCCCAACCCACGCTGACCGCGTACTGCGCGAGCAAGTTCGGCGTGCGCGGCTTCACCGAGGCGCTGCGCACCGAGATGCTGGCCGCCGGCCACCCGGTGCGGGTCACCGCCGTCCACCCCGGCGGCGTGCGGACCAACATCGCCCGCGCGACCGAGGCCGAGGCACGGGCGCAGGGCTTGGAGCTGACGCCGCAGCAGGAGGCCCGCGTCCGCGCCTACGACGCGAAGCTGTTGCGGATGCCCGCCGACCAGGCCGCGCGCATCGTCGTGAACGGCGTCGAGGCCGGGTCGCCGCGCGTCCGCGTGGGCACCGACGCGAAGCTGGCCGACGTGGTCGCCCGGCTGTTCCCGCGCCTGTACCCGAGGCTGAGCGTCGTGCTGGAACGGCGGCTCTTCGGCCGGGCCTGACCGTCGGGCCCGCTCCGGGTCGTCGGAGCGGTGGGCCAGGGCCGCGCCGAGCAGGTGCCCGCCCACGTGATCGCCCACCACTGACCCCGCCGGGGGTCGGCGGCGCGCTACGGGACGTAGACGATCCGGTCGTCCGCCTCCTCGCCCCAGGTCTCGGCGACGAGGGCCAGGGGCACGGGCCGCACCCGCACGTCGATCGCGCCGGTGTGCACGGCGACGGCGAGGTCCGGCAGCTCGGCGACGAAGTCCCGGCCCGGGACCGAACCGATGCCGCTGCCGTGCAGTTGCAGCCGGGACGCGCGCAGCAGCGCGGAGTCCAGCGGCAGCGTCCCGCCGGCGACGGAGCCGATCTGGACCCAGTCCAGCGGGGCGCCGCGGTCGCGGCGGGCGGTGACCATCGCGGCCATCGCCCGGGCCGCCGGCTCACCCCACACGTAGTCGAGCACGACGTCGACGTCGGCGGCCCGCTGCGCCTGGTCGAACGTCACCGCCTCGTCCGCGCCCAGGTCGGTCAGCGCGGCGAGCCGACCGGCGTCGCGTCCGGCGGCGATCACGCGCGACGCGCCGAACCGCTTGGCGATCTGCACCGCCATCCGCCCGGCGGCGCCGGTGGCCCCGAGCACGAGGACGCTCCGACCCGGCCGGAACCCGATGCGGCGGCGCAGGGCGACCCAGGACGACATCGCCGGGTTCATCGCCGCGGCGATGCGCACCGGGTCCACGTCGTCCGGCAGCACCACGCTGCGGCGGGGGTCGATCACCGTCCACTCGGCGAACGTGCCCAGGTCGCCGCCCTCCAGCACCGCGTAGCGGAGGGTGCCCTGCCGGTCGCGCACGACGCCGTCCACGCCGGGGACGAGCGGGAACGTGCCGGTGGCGCTGTAGTGCGCGCCGGTGGCCCGGGCCCGGACCAGGCGGTGCAGGCCGGCCGCGAGGACCTGCACGACCATCCCGTCCCGCTCCTCGGCGACGGGGGTGGGGTGCTCGCGGTACTGCGGCGGGGTGTCGTGACCGGTGACAACGGCGGCGTACACGGCGTCTCCTCGAGTTTGGTTTGTACTACCAACTACTTCCAGGATGGTTGGTAGTACAAACCATGTCAAGTACGATCACGGCATGACCGCCGACGACGCGCTCGAGGACGCCCTCGTCCGGACGTCCTTCCGGGTGATGGCCGTGCTCACCCGCATCGGCGCGGAGCACGACCTGTCCCTGACCCAGCTGCGGCTGCTCGGCCTGCTGCGCGACCGCCGGCCGCGGATGACCGACCTGGCGGCGTTCCTGGGCCTGGACAAGTCCACGCTGTCCGGCCTCGTCGAACGGGCCGAGCGCCGGGGGCTCGTGACGCGGGGCAAGTCACCGGAGGACCGCCGCGTGGTCGACGTGTCCATCACCCCGGCCGGCAGCGACCTGGCGGACCGGCTCCAGGAAGAGGTCCGCGCCGCCCTCACGCCGTTCACGGACCGGCTGCGCGTGGACGACCGCCGCACGCTCACGCACCTGCTCGACACCCTCTCCGGCTCGGCGTCGCGGACGTCCGCCCTGCCGGACGGCCCCGTCTAGCTACCGCGGAGACCTCCCGGCCTACACGTCCGCGAGCCCGGCGATGGTCCGGTCGAGGGCCGGCCACAACTCCGCGGGACGTGGTCGTGCCGCTCCTCGCGCACCGCGCCGTGCCGCGACAGGCCGTCGACGACCGGGGTGACCCGCGAAGGCGGGAGACCGCGGCCGACGCCCACGTCCACATCCTCGGCCACCCCGCCGTCGGCGAGGTCTTCGTCATCGCCGACGACCGACACCTCACCGCCCTGCACGGACTCGGCGGGAAGCCGCCGACCGGTGCCACCTGACCTGCGTGGGCGGTTCTGCGGTGAGGAGCTGATGAGCGACTTGTTAGCAGCCCCTGCGACGGTCGGAAGCGGGACGGGAGATCCCGTGGACGAGGGGAATCACATGATCAGCATTCGACGCGTGGTCGCGGCCGTCGCACTGGCGTTGACCTTGGGGGCGGTCGTCGGGGCGCCGGCGGCGTCCGCCCAGGCCGAGGCCGCGTGGGCCGACGACTTCTTCAGCGTGTGCGTGCCCGACACCGCCGGGTGTTACGGCTACACCTACGGCACGATCGTCTGGGGCAACCGGACCACGACCATCAGCGGCACGGTGGCCAACGAGTACACGTCCGGGTACGTGACGGCCTACTTCGAGGCGTACGCCGGCGCCACCAAGATCGACAGCACCACTCGCACGGTGTCCAGCGGCACGCGCGGGTACCAGTTCGGACTCGGCGACCCGGACCGGGTGGGCGGCTTCGACCGGACCAAGATCACGGTCTGCTGGCACGGCACCGACAGCAAGGTGTGCAGCGCCCCGCAGCACTTCTACCGGGACTGACCGCACGAACGGGAAGCGGTCGCCCCGGCACCGGGCCGGGACGACCGCTTCCGCGCGCGACTAGCGCTTGTTGACCTTCAGCGCGACCGTCGTGGACGACTGGACGTGGTTGGCGTCACCGTCGTAGACCACGGTCAGCTGCCACCGACCGGCGCCGAGCGCGGCGGTGTCGATGGCGACGGTGGCACGTCCGTTCACCAGGGTCGCGCGACCCACCTCCAGGTCACCGCCGGAGATGATCCGGACGGTGCCCGTCGGGGCGAACGGCCCACCCCTCACCTCGACCCGCGCGGCCACGTCCCCGCCCAGCCTGACCGCGTCCCGGCTGAGGGTGGCGCTGGTCGTGCTCGGGTCGAGGGTCGCGCGCGGCACGGAGATCGTGTTGACCTGCTCCACGAGACCCGCGCGGTCGACGGCCCGGTACCGCACCGTCGCGGCGACGTCGCCGAACGCCAGCGGGGACGTGTAGGTCGCCCACGCCGAATCACCCACCTGGTACTCGACCCGCGCGACACCGGACGTGTCGTCCGCGGCCGCGATGGTCACCGACCGGGCCGCGGTGCTCCACGAGGCCCGGCTGACCGGGGCCTGCGTGTCCACGTTGAACTCGCGGGTCACCGGGGCGGACACGTTCCCGGTCACGTCGGTCGCCCGCGCCTGCACGGTGTGCCGGCCGTCGGTCAGCGTCACCACGTCGGTGGTCCCCCACGCCCCGTCCACCGCGATCTCGGTGGACCGGACCCCGGTCTCGTCGGTGCCCACGGCCCGCACCTCGACCGGGGACGTGAACCAGTCGCCGTTCGGCGCCGCGGGCGTCGTGCTCAACGACACCGCCGGGTCCTGGCCGTCGGTCACGATCACGGTCAGGGTCGGCCGGACCACCTGGCCCACCAGCGTGCCCTCGACCTGGAACGAACCCCAGGTCCCGTACCGCTGCGGGTCCACGTCGGCCCAGTCGACCGCGGTCGCCCGGGTCGAGCCGTCCGCGTAGGTGACGTCCACGGTGGACGGCAGCACCGGGGCCACACCCGCGCGGGTGCGCACCGACACCGACGCCACCGACTTCGCCAGCAGGTTCGGCTGCATCGCCGCGCGCAGCGCGTCCAGCTCGGCCTGGCTGATCGGGATGACCGTGCCGTGCCGCGGGCTGCGCGGCAGCGCCGCGCCCGGGACCGACGTCCAGACACCGGAGGCGATGTCGTCGGTCCGGAACGCCAGGTACCCCTGGCCGCCGTGGTAGCTCGGCTGGTCGATCAGCATGTGCCAGCGCCCGGGCACCGCGTTGTCGCGGAACACCGTCGGACCCTCGCCGCCGGTGAACGTCCCGCCCCACGGGTTGGGCTGGCCGACGCCGATGCGCTCGCGCACCAGCGACCACGGCGAGGACGTCGTGGTCGGCAGCGCCCCGGTGACCGGGGCCATCAGGTCCGCCGACTTCTCCTGCCGGACCGTCATGGACGCCTCGTCCTTGATGAACCGGTAGAAGGTGTCACCGTCGCGCACCACGGTCGCGTCGATCATGCCGAGACCGGTGCCCCGCTTGACGTCCACCCACGGCTTCGCCTCGCTGAACGTGCGGAAGTCGCGCGTGGTCGCGTACATCATCCGGTTGTAGGAGGTCCGGAAGTCGCGGGAGGTGACGTCGGTCGTCGGGTACAGGTTCGACGCCCAGTAGACGACGTAGTTGCCCGACGCCTCGTCGTAGAACGCCTCGGGCGCCCAGGTGTTGCCCGCGAAGTCGGACGACACCTTGATCATCCGCTGCTCCGACCAGTGCACCAGGTCGGTGGACTCCCACACCATCAGGTGCTTGCTGCCGGACTCCTGCGCCTCGCTGAAGTTGTTGCCGCCGAAGATCTTCAGGTCGGTCGCCAGCAGGTAGAACTTGTCGCCCTCGTGCGACCGGATGAGGAACGGGTCGCGCAGGCCCTTCTCCCCCATGGTCGAGGTGAGCACGGGACGACCGTTGTTCAGCTCGTCCCAGGACAACGGGTCGTTGCCCTTCGACGCGGCGAAGTAGATCTTCTCGCCGTCGTCGGTGCTCTCCCCGACGAAGTACGGGAAGAAGTACGCCTCGTGGGCCGCCGGGGCGGGCATCGGGAGCACGGTGACCGGGATCGTGCGGGTCGCCGTGCCGCCGCCCAGCGTGGCGGTGACGGTCAGGTCCACCGTCACCGGTTCGCCGCCCCGCGCGGGCCGGGTGACCTCACCGGTGGCGGTCACCACGCCCTCGTCGCTCGACCGCCACGCCAGCGTCGCGCCGTTGGCCGCGGTCGCGGGAAGGGTCAGGTTGCCCCGCACCCCGCCCGCGTCGGTCAGGGTGACGGCGTCCACGGCCTCCTGCGCCGTCGACCCGGTGGCCACGACGCCCGACGGCTCGGCTGCCTGGGCGGGCAGGGCGGTGAGCCCGCCCGCCAGCAGCGCGGCGCCCAGCAGCGCGAGGGTGGGCCGTTTGCGCATTGCGATCTTCACTTTGATCACCCTCTCCTCGGCTTGGTGACCCGCACGACCACGCTGGTCTGTGAAGGGCTGTGCTTGCCGTCGCCGACGTAGCGCACCACCAGGGTGTGCTCGCCGACGCTCAAGCCGCTGGTGTCGAGGGACAGCCTGGCGGTCCCGCCGGTCAGCGTCGCCGACGCCAGCGGCCCGGACGACCCCAGCAGCCGGACCTCGCCGGTCGGCGTCGTGCCGCCGGACGTGCCGACCTGCACGGTCAGCGGGACGACGGTGCCCTGATCGACCTTCGGCTTCGACGGCGTCACCGTCGTCGTGGTCGACTTCAGCTGCGCCTGCTTCGCGGGCACCACGACCGTCCCGGGCTCCTCGGTGTTGCCCAGCCGGTCGACCGCGCGGAACCGCACGGCGGTCTCGGCGTCCCCGACCACGACCGGGGCCGTGTAGGGCTGCCAGTCGGCCGTGCCCACCTGCGTCTCGATCCGGTCGACGCCGACGCCGGAGTCCGCGGCGCGGACCGCGACGGTGCGCGCGGCGCCGTCCACGGTGGCGTTGGAGACCGGCGCGGCGCTGTCGATGCCGAACGTCACCGGCCGGACCGCGCCGACGTTGCCGGCCGCGTCCACGGCGCGGACCTCCACGGTGTGCTGACCGTCGCCGCCGACCCGGACCTCCGTGCCGGCCGCCCACGCGCCGCCGTCGACGCGGAACTCGACCCGGTCGAGCTCGCGGTCGTCGGTGGCCGTCGCCGACACGGTGACCGGGTCGCCGTACCAGCCGTTGACCGTCCTGCCCCGCACCGTCACGTCGTCGACCACCGGGGCGACGCCGTCCGCGGTGTGCAGCCGCAGGAACGTGATGGAGTGCGCCGGGAAGTCGTAGCCGAAGTCGTTCGACAGCCCGCCGATCCGCCGGGTCGTCGGCACCACGTTGGTCGGGTCGGCCTTGGTGTTGGTGTCACCGGGCGCGCCGGTCATCTGGGTGACCTCGCCGTCCGGCAGCACGCCCGCGTCCGCGACCGTGACCCGCGTGCGGACCGTCTCGGCCGAGGTGTTGACCACCTTGGCCACGATGTCACCGCTGGCCTCGTCCCGCGTGACGACCTGGAACAGCTTCTCGTCCGCGCCCGACTCGTAGGTCATCTGGAGCTCGCCGTTGAGGTACAGCGAGATGGTGTTGCCCGCGACGACCACCTTCACGCGGTAGGTCGCGCCGGTGTCCACGCTGTGGCCCTCGACGGACTTGACCTCGACCGCGCTGCCGCCGGAAGCCTTCTGGAGCACCGAGCGGGTGTTGTTCCAGCCGCCGAGGTTCCACCAGTAGAAGTCGTTGGTGGCCTTGGCGCCGAACCCGATCAGGAAGCCCTCGGCCCCGGACAGCTTCTTGGCGTCCAGTTCCAGCGTGTAGTTCGTCCAGCCCTTCGCGTACGCGTCGTCGATGATGCTGCGCGCGTCCGTGGTGGTCGCCGACGACTGCACGTACTGGCCGTTGGTGACGGCCCAGCTGCCCGCGGCCGGGTTCCACTGGTCACCGTTGGCGAAGTCGTCGGAGAACAGGGTCTCGCCGTTGGCATTGGACGTCACCCGCACGTTGTCGTAGGCGGCGGCGGTGTTCCAGGTGGACAGGAAGATGCCGCCGTTGACGACCGACTGGTTGACCGAGCCGGTGAAGGTGCTCGGCACGACCTCGTCGCCGACGTTGTCGCCGAACATCTTCTGCACCTCCCAGTTGGGGGTGTTCCAGGACTCGTCGTTGTCGAACCAGATGGCGTCCGGGTTCCACTGCACGTACGACTCGTTGGACAGCAGCGGCGCGTAGGAGGCCAGCCTGACCACGTCGGCGTTGCGCTGGAGGCCCGTCATGTACGACGCCTCGACCAGGGCGTTGTAGAACGTGTTGCCGCGCGAGGCGTACTCGCCCAGGAACACCTTCGGACCGTTGCGGTCGTAGGTGTCGTAGCGGTGGTTGTTCAGCAGGAACCAGTCGGGGTCGTTGTAGTAGTGCTCGTCGACCATGTCGACGTTCTGCCGGCGGTTGAAGTCCCACAGGGTGTCGAACCGCGCGCCCGCGTCGTCCGGGCCGGAGTTGGAGATGATGGTGATGTCCGGGTACCGCGCCTCGATGGCGTCCCGGAAGGCCGGGAAGTTCGCCTCGAAGGTCGTGGTGTTCTCCTCGTTGCCCAGGCCGATCATGTCCAGCCCGAACGGCTCCGGGTGGCCGAGCGCGGCCCGCTTCGCGCCCCACTCGGTGGTGACGTCACCGTTGGCGAACTCGATGAGGTCGAGCGTGTCGTCGACCCAGCGGGCGATCATCGCCGGGTCCTTCATCTCGGGGATGGTGCTGCCGCACCCGTTCGCGCCGACCGACACCACGGGCAGCGGCTCCGCGCCGAGGTCCTCGGCGAACTTGAAGTACTCGAGGTAGCCGATGCCGTAGGACTGGTTGTAGCCCCAGAAGTTCCAGTTGGTCGGCCGCTCCTCGACCGCGCCGATGGTCTCCTTCCACTGGTAGGTGCGGCGGCGGTCGGTGTAGCCGCTCTCCTCGTAGGTGCGGAACGTGCCGACGTTGGTGACGCAGCCGCCGGGGAAGCGCAGGAACTTCGGCTTCATCGCGGCGATCTTCTCGGCCAGGTCCTTGCGCAGCACGGACTTGCCGTTGACCGGGCCGACCCAGCGGTCCTGCGGCATGACCGAGATCATGTCGAGGCCGACGGTCGAGGCCGCGCCCGCCGTGACGACCAGGCGTGCGGCGTCGGACGTGCCGGTGGCGGTCAGCGTCACCGGGTACTGCTTCCAGGTGTCCGAGCCGTCCACGGCCACGGAGCCCTCGGCGTAGGTGACCGCGCCGTCCGCGCTGAGCAGGCGGACGGCCAGGTCCTGGGCGGTCGTCGTGCGCGCCCACACCGAGGCGTCGTACTTCGCGCCCGCCTTGACCGCGAAGCCGCGGTTGTAGCCGAGGTTGCGCAGGCCGTCGCCGGGACCGTCGGCGACCAGCCGGAAGTGGTTGCGGTTCAGCGCGTTGAGCCGGGTGTCGTCGTTGACGACCAGCGCTTGCGGGGCCGCGCCGCCGCCGTTGACGACCTCCCAGCCGGTCATGCCGGTGAAGCTCGCGTTGTCCGAGGAGTTGAACTCGAACGACCGGTTGCGGACCAGCTCGGCGTAGAGGCCGCCGTCGGCCGCGTAGTTGATGTCCTCGTAGAAGATGCCGAACATCGTGTCGCTGATCTGCGCGGCGGACGCGTCGCCGTCGATGGCCAGCTCCGCCTCGGACGTGCTGACCTGCGCCAGCTTGAAGCGGACGGCGGAGGCTTTGTCTCCGAACGCGAGCGGGTTGCCGCCGCCCGCGTAGCCGGTGCCGTCGGCGTCGCGCAGGAACAGCTCGCCGCCCGCGGCGTCGGTCAGCCGCACGGGCGTGGCCGCGCCGCCGGTCTGGCCGAGCGCGAGGCGGCCGTCGGTGACGACGACCGGGCGGTCGCCCTCGGCGGTGCGCAGGTGGACCGTGCCGTCGGCCTGGGCGGCCGCGGTGAACACCAGGGTGGACAGCGGCGGCTCGGGCGAGAGGGCCAGTCCGGCCGCCGTCTCGACCAGGTGGGAGCCCGCGGTGTCCTTCATCGAGAACGTGCCGCTCGGCTGGATGTCGCGGCCCGCGGCGGCGGTGACCCGGAAGTCGTCGAACGCGGCGTCGAGCGCCGTGCCGTCGAGCGCGCCGAGGGCGTAGACGCCGACCTGCGTCGTCCGGAACGCGACGGTGACGGACGAGGCGTCCACCCACGCGCCGGCGGCGTTCTTGTACCGGGTGGTGATGGTGTCGCCGACCCGCTGCAACTGCAACGTCTCGCCGGTCGAGCCGGGCCGGTCGACGAACCGCTCGGCGCGGAACACCGCGGCGGTCTCGACGTCGTTCTCGATCGCGATCCCGGACGGTGCCAGCGTGCCGACGTAGGTCAGGCCCGAGCGGACGTAGTTGTCCATGTCCTGCCAGGCGATCAGCCCGGCGCCCTGGTAGGTCTTCGCGACCGGGGCCCGCACGGTCACCTCTGCGGTGAAGTCGCCCGCCGGGACGTCCACCACGAACACGTTCCGCGCGGTGTTCACCGCCTGGTAGGTGTCACCGGTCTGGCCGGTGACCCGCAGTGCTCCGTCGCGGAGCGACCAGGCGCCCGGGTCCTCGTTGACGACCTCCCACTCCGGCCGGAGCGCCGTCGAGGCGAAGTCGTCCGTCCACGTCTCTCCTTCGACAGCCCCCGCGCTGGGGGCGGCCACCGCGGAGAGCGTGACCCCGAGGGTGACCGGCAGAGCCGCGGCCACCAGGGCGCTGATCCACCGTCGGCCGGGTCTGCCGCCCGACCGCTGCGCTGTCGTCATGAGGGGTGCTCCACTCTGAGTTCCACCGCCGTAGGAAAAGCCAGCGTTTACCAACCGGGAGTGTGAGCGTTAACATATGGCACCGTCAAGGGATGACGGCCAACGATCAACTTATGGCCAGGCTTGGGCGCTGCCGCTAGTGAGCGTTCACATATGGTCGCTCGCCGGCACCGGCGGACCTGGGTGCGCGGTGATCGCCGGTGGCTGCGTACAGTCCGTAGCCGGATTCCGGGGTGACCATGGGGGGTCGTCGTGCGCGGTGTGGTGGCGGTGGCGTGTGCCGTCGTGCTGGTGGCGGGGTGTTCAGCGCAGGCGGAGTCGCCTCCGGCGCCCACTGAGGACCGGTCGGCGACCGCGGCGGCGGCGGTGGAGAGGCTGGCGCTGCCGGAAACCGTGACGGCGGCGGCGGGGCTGACGCCGGTGGGCGCGCCCGAGCTCGGAGTGCAACCGCTGGTCTCGTGCCCGGACCCGGCGCTGGTGCCGGAACTGGCGACGGCGACACCGGCGACGGCGACACCGGCGACGGCGGGCCGGACCCAGCGCTGGCAGTGGACCGCCCCGGACGGCACCACAGCCGACTACTCCCTCTACAGCGCGGTCTACGACGGCATCACCGCCCGTGAGGCCGTCAAGCAGGCCCGCGCGATCACCAAGTGCTACCCGCACCAGCCGGACCCGACGTGGTTGAACCGCCAGCTCTACCAGGAGCAGTCCTTCCCCTCGACCAAACCCATGGTCGACGACCGCTTCGGCTTCTGCGTGCGGCGGGGCGCGATCGACTACACCGAGACGGTCGAAGAGCACCTGGCCCCCGACGCGAAGACCGTCTGGGACTGCGCCGCGTTCCTGGCCAAGGGCTCCAAGCTGCTGCGCCTGACCAGCGTCGAACACCACCGCCGCACCGACCCGCTCGACCAGCCGGGCGTGCGCACCCTGGGTCAGAGCCTGGTCGACCTGATCGTGGCCCCCTGACCTCACCGCCCGCCACGAACGCCTCCACCCGCACCACGCCGGCCGGTCGTGATCCGGTCCGGTGGGAGTTCCGGCAAGGCGGGCAGCTCGACCGTCGTCCCACGAGATGGCGCCGGCCGGGCTCCCGGTCCGGGGGAGCTCTCCGACGGGGAATCGTCGACCGGGTGGGGCACCGGCTCACCACCATCCGCCAGGCCATCCCGGACAGCACCTCGTCGTTCGACGCGAGGACGGTCCCAGCCGTCACGCCGCTTCCCTGGCATCTGTCAACCACCACCAGTCGGTGCCATCCGCGCGTCCGAAGGAGTTGAATCCCGGAACTACGCCGCTTGGAGCAAGGAGTGCACATGCGCACAGCAACCGTGGCCGCCGCAGTCGTCGCGCTGGCCGCCGTGACCGCTTCGCCCGCTTCCGCGATCAACACCTACAACGCCGTCCCCGCCCCGGAACGCACCGAGGTCGGCGCTCTCGTCGCGACCTGGGACAACGACGACAACCCCGCCACCCCCGACCGCGTCGACTGGGTGTGCAGCGGCACGATGGTCGACGCGGACACGTTCCTCACCGCGGCCCACTGCGTCGACGGGTGGCCGGCCAACGTCAGGTTCTACGTCTCCCTGCTCCAGGACGTGCAGTCCGCGCTCGACACCGCCACGGGCACCCCGGCGCAGAAGGCGGCGGCCGTCGGCGTCCAGGGCGTGGCCCACGCCGATCCGGCCTACCCGGGCAACTCGGCCGACGCGCACGACATCGCCGTCATCGAGCTGCCCGCCAAACAGGTGGCCTCCCGCTGGCGCTTCACCCCCGCCACCCTGCCGACCGCCGGCAAGCTCGACGCGTTGGGCCCGAAGGCGCTCGACGCCACCGAGTACACCGTCGTCGGCTACGGCACCGAGGAAGCCCAGAACGGCCCCGGCGGCCAGACCCACCCCGGCGGCGGCGTGCGGATGAAGGCCCCTCTGGGCTTCAACGCGCTCAACAACACCTGGCTGCGCCTGTCGATGATCGAGTCCCAGGGCAACGGCGGCGCGTGCTACGGCGACTCCGGCGGCCCCAACTTCGCCACCGTCGACGGCCGCCGCGTCCTCGTCGCCACCACCATCACCGGCGACGCCCCGTGCTACGCCACCAACGTCGTCTACCGCCTGGACACCCCCTCCGCCCGCACGTTCCTCTCCCCCTTCGTCGCCCTCCCGTAACCCGGACGACCACGCACAGCGCTGGTCCGCAGCCGACGACCAGCGCTGTGCGAGCGGCCACGACCCCGGAGCGCCGCGAACCGCAAGCGATCAAGACGTGACGGGAAGTGCGCGCGCCCGTCGCTTGTGCTCGTCACGCAGCGCACGCAACGACAGGTAGTACGGGCTGTGGGCGTTGTCGGCGATGTTCAGCGGCAGGACCTCGCGCTTGATCAGCTCGTGCTCCAGCTTCCACGGCTCGTCATCGAGGACGAACGCCACCCGGGCGTGAGCGCCCATCCACTCGCTGAGCGCGGCCTCGCCCGCCTTGGTGAACGTCAACCGCGTCCCGCTGCCCACCCGGCGCAGCTCGATGCCCAGCTGCTCCGCCAGGTGACACCCCAGCGTCAACCGCAGCGTGGAGCCGTAGGCGTTCCCGCCGAAGTGGTAGCCGACCCGCCGGCGGAGGTGCTGCCGGCTCGGCCGCGCGCCGTTGCCCGGAGGGGCCTTCGGCGCGATCCCCACGTACAACAGCGTCCCGAACTCGCCGACCCGGCACCCCGCGGTCGGCACCCCCGGCGGCACCTCGTCGAAGTACCACGCGTAGACACCCGGCCGGGCCGGCACCACCGAGCCCTTCGACATCGCCTCCCCGCGCGCGTACACCCGCTCCGGGCTCAGCAACCCCTTCGCCGCGTCCGCGTACACAGCGTCTTCCACCACGCTCCTCACCTGAAGCCCCGCACATCACAGACGCCCAACGATGTACCACAGCGGCACCGCGATCCGGAGCAAACCGGTCGGACGCGCGACGCACCTCGGTCATACTGGGCGCCGGTCTCGTGACGAACGTGCCGAGCCGCCGTGCGTTCCCGAGGAGACCCAAGTGCGCCTGCCGACCATCGCCGCAGCAGCGGCGTTCGCGGTTCTCGCCGGAGTGGTGTCGGCACCGGCGGCGCAAGCCGCGGCCACCACGCTGCACGTGCGCGACATCGCGGCCTGCTCCGACACCGGTGACGGCAGCGTGACGACGCCGTTCTGCACCGTGCAGGCAGCCGCCGACGTGGTCGAGCCGGGGCAGGTCGTCAACATCAACTCCACGCGCGACCAGACCGTGACCATCACCCGGTCCGGGACCGCCGAAGCTCCGATCGTGTTCGAGGGCGGACCCGTGCGGCGTCCGTCGGGCAGCACCTCGCCGACGATCACCGTGCGCGGCGCCCACGACGTGACGCTGCGGGGCATGACCGTCCAAGGCGCCACCGCCACCGACGCCGTCGTCATCGACGGGTCCAGCCGGGTCACCCTCGACCGCGGCACGATCCGCCCGGACGCGTCCCCCTACAGCAACGCGAACTCGGTGCGCGTCACCGGCGGGTCCACGGACATCACGGTCAGCCGCACGACGTTCGAAACGCGCGGCCGGGCCGTGTACGCCGACGGCGGGGCCCGCGTCACGGTCACCGGGAACACGATCACCTCGCTGGGCAACTTCGGCGTGATCGGCGAGAACGTCGACGCCTTCGCCGTCACCGGCAACACCTTCCGCGACTCGTGCCTCCGCGCGGTCGTGGTCACCGGCGGGACCACCGGCTCCTCGATCCAGAACAACGTCATCACCGAGATGCTGTCCTCCTCGGTCAGCAGCTACTGCCCCAAGGGACCGGTGCACGCGCTCGAGGTCGACAGCGCGGCAGCGCCCGGTACGACGCTCGACTACAACATCATCTACATGTACGGGAACCTGTACCGGTGGGCGGGGACGGCCTACCAGACCCCCGCCACCCTCCAGGCCGCCACCGGACAGGGCGCGCACGACCTGCAAACGGACCCGAACAAGGGCACGCCTGCCGTCGACTCCGGCAACGCCGACGCGCCGGGCGTGCTCGACCTGGCCGTCAACGGCCCCCGCGTGGACAACCCGCAGGTGCCCAACACGGGGGCGGGTGCGGTCGCCTACGTCGACCGCGGCGCGCGGGAGTTGCAGGACCAGCTCAACTCCGGGTCCATTCAGGTGTCCGCGTCGCAGGCGCCGGTCGGTGGTGCGGTCAGCGTCAGCAGCTCCCTCAGCTCCGTGTGGAAATCGCCCTTCACCTGCGCGATCGACTTCGGCGACGGCACGACCACCTCGGGGTCGTGCTCGGCGTCCCACGCCTACGCCACGACCGGCGACTACACCGTCAAGGTGACGGCGACCAGCGAGTCCCGGCTGACCAGCAGCACCTCGCAGCCGCTCAAGGTCGTGCCGGCCGGCGGGACGCTGCACCCCAGCCTGACCGTGAACAACCACGGTGGCATGACGGTGACGTTCGAGACCGACTCCGGCGGCAGCCCGTGGAACATCGCCCGCAGCACCTTCGACTTCGGTGACGGCGAGACCGGGACCGTGACCGGCGGGGCGGGCTACCACCACTACAAGCGGCCCGGCACGTACCAGGTCCGGGCCACCGTCACCGACGCGGGCGGCAGCACCGCGACCGCCGTAACGAGCTACACCACGCTCAGCTCCGGCTACGTCACGCACGGGCCGACCCGCTTCCTGGACACCAGGGCGGGCATCGGCGCGCCCGGTCAGAAGGTCGCGCCGTACAGCACCGTGCGGCTCTCGATCGGCGGTCGCCACGGGGTGCCGGTCGACGTGGCGGCGGTGGCCATGAACCTCACCGTCACCAACGCGGAGGCCGACGGGTACCTCACCGCCCACCCCACCGGGCAGGCCAAGCCCAACGCGTCCGTGGTGGACTTCCGCGCCGGCGGGACCGTGCCCGGGTTGACGACCGTCGCGGTCGGCGGCGGCCACGTCGACCTCTACAACGGCAGTCCGGGCACCGTCGACCTGATCGCCGACGTCACCGGCTACTTCGCCCGGGTCACGACGGCTGAGGGCTTCACCGCCATCGACCCGAGCCGGCTGCTCGACACGCGCAACGGTCAGGGGATGGTGTCGCCCGCACCGGTCGTCGCCGGCCAGGTGTTCAGCCAGCGGGTCGGCGGCCACTACACCGGCGGCGTGCCCAGCCACGCGACCGCGGCACTGCTCACGGTGACGGTGGTCGACCCCCGCGCACCGGGTCACCTGACGCTCTACCCCTTCGGCGAGGCCACCCCGCAGACGTCGAACCTCAACTACACGGCCGGGCAGACCATCACGAACTCCGTGGTCGCACCCCTCGGTCCGGACGGGTACCTCGCCCTGTACTCGAACGCGACCACGGACGTCGTCATCGACGTCGTCGGCTACTTCGCCCCGTTCGGCAGGAGCTACCTCCTGCCCGTGGCACCGTTCCGCGCGGTCGACACCCGCACCGGCATCGGCGGTCCCGCCGGCGCGCTGCCCGGCCGGTCGAACACCCAGTACCCGCTGGACCAGGGCGCCCCGGCGCTCAGCTACACCCCTGACGCGGTGATCTTCAACGCGAAGGTCGTGAACCCCCGGCGCGACGGCTTCCTCACCGCTTCCCACCGGGACCCCGCCTACTTCGAGCCGACTTCGGCGACGCTGAACTTCACCCCCGGCGCGGTGACCAACAACCTCGCCGTCACCCAGTCCTCGAGGGCCGGGTTCTACAACGGCAGCGACGGCGAGCTGGACCTCGTGGTCGACGTGACCGGCTACTTCTACGGGTACTGACGGAAAGCCGCCCACACCGTCACCCGATCCGGAAGGACCCGACCACCCCGAGCCCGCTGAGCACGCCGACCACTGTCGCCATCGAGCACCCACCGCCGACCAGACCCAGGCCCGGCGGCGCGTCACCGCGACGGAGGTGAGGCCGACCGCTGCCCAGAGCCGAGGACGGGCATCACCCGCCGCAACCGGTCCACCCGCATCGCCACCAGCGGCAACACCGCCGCCACGACGATGATCGCCGCACCACGCGGCGACTTCGGACCGAGCACGAAGTATGCGCGGCCTGCCTCCTCCGCGGTGGCGCGTTTCAGCCGGCGCAGGTCGTCCACGTGCACGTGCAGGGTGTGGCGGCGGACCGAGGTTCCGGCCGGTCTGTTGCCGGTGAGCTCGGTCTGCGACACGACGAGGTTGCACACCACCACGCCGTCGCCGATCTCGTCACCGACCTAGCCAGATGAACGCGGACTCGTTGATGACGTAGTCCTCGCCATCCCGCCATGCCCGACCGGTGTACCCGCGCGCCTTCGCCGTCTCACGCAGCGCGACGAGCTGGTCGCGCGTCACCGTGCGCAGGTCCGGCTCGCGGGCACGCAGCAAGTCGGCGGCCCACCGGCGGATGCTCATCCCTTGATCCGTTCTCGTCACCAGGAACCCCACAGCGGGATCTCCTCGTTCCACCCGATCCTGCCCTGTCCGGCCCGGTTCAACAGCTCGTAGACCCGCTGGTTGCCCTGGATGATGGTCATCGTGCCGTCGGAGTTGCGGTTGACCTTGATCTGCTCGTCGGGGTTGCGCGAGTTCCGGGCGATGTTCAGCAGGTCGCTGTCCGACGCGTTCGGCACGTTGCTCCCCGGCCGCGGCGTGGCGTGGCGTCACCGTGCTTGAGCTGCCCGGAGTGCCGCGCCGACGTCACCACCCGGCGTGCTCCACGGTCGCCGTCGACGCGCGGTTCCACGTCGCCTGGTTCTCGGTGAAGGACCTGGTCAACGGGTGGCCGTCGAACGTCGCCCCGCTGCCGTCGCTGTAGAAGCCCCACAACGCCAGGTCCGCGTCCACGATCCGCGCACCGGCCGGGATGGCCGACAGGTCGTTCCACCTGACCACCGCACGGGTGCGGCCGTAGGTGGTGGAGCTGTTGCCCACCATCAACCACGGCTGACCGCCGATGGCGTCAAGGTTCGCGTCCGGGCGGTTGGAGGACAACGCGGTGTCGCTCGCGCCGCCGTGGAACACCTGCGTCGTCAGCCCGGCCTTGGGCAGCCTGGTCACCTGCGTCGGACCGGGGATCACCTGACCGTCACGGGTCTTCACCGCGACCATGTAGTAGTAGGCATTGCCGAACGGGTCCGCGGAATCCGCGGGCGTAGGCCGGGCCGTGGTGTCGGTGAACGAGGTCGTCGTCGGTGCGAGCGGGGCGATCAACGTCGACGCCGACGGGGTGAAGCTCTGGAACACCGTGCGGTGCAACTGGTACTCCACCACGTCGTCCGCCGGGTTGTTCGGGTCCGGGTCCGCGTACGGACTCCACGCCAGCTCCGCACCCGTCGCGTGGATCTTGGTGGGGTACTTCAAGTCCACGCTCGGGCGGCCGTAGGTCAGCACCAGCTTCGGGCTGTTCTCGATCTCACCGTTGTAGGCGTACTCCGCCGCCTGGTAGATCGCGCCACCCCGGTTCAGCGCCCCATCGGTCGACTTCACCATCAGGCGTGGTTCACCGCCGACCCCGACACTCACTGCCGGGCGATGTCGCGCACGTCCCACTCGTGCCAGACGTTCCCCACGCCCGCCTGCTTGGTCGCCGTGGTCGACCCCGCCTCGGCGAACGCGGCGTTGACCCGGTTCCACGTCGCGGTGTCCTCGGACCACCCCGTGACCCGACGCACCTCGTGCACGTTGCTGTTCGCGCCCGTCCACAGCTCCGAGTCGTAGTACAGCCGCAGCGTCGCCGACGTCAGGTTCGTCCCCGCCGGCACCACCGACGTGTCGAACTTCAGCAGCGACCGCGCCTTGCCCCAGGAGTCCGTGCCAACGGAGAGCTGGTAGCTCGTCCCGTCGTTGCGGTCCGGCGTGTCAGACCAGATCTGCACGTCCTGGCCGGTCGTCGGCGTCGGCTGCAACTTCGAGAACCCGCGGACCTCATGCCGTGGTGGCACGACCCCACGCGGGAGCGGTGCGCGGTCAAGCGGTCTTGGACGCCTTTCCTCAGCAGCGTCGCCCCAGCACGGGAGTCCGTCGGACGCGGCGACGGTCGAGCAAGTGCGCGGACTCCGCACTTCTGCGTACACCGATGCCGCGCACCGAACCAGGATCACGTGACGCTTCAGCGACTGGTCCTGCTCCAGGCCGGTACTCACCAGCTTGGAGGATCTGATGACCACACGACCTGGCGTGAGCCGTCCGACAGGTGAACGCACGCGAGGACGATCGCGGCACCGGCTACCGCGCTCGCCGTGGTGGCGGACGTCAATGCTGACCGCGACCCGAGATAAACCCGGGCAGGCGGCGGCCCCAGCGGGTTCGCGCGGGCGAACCGGGCACCGACGCCCATGACCGACTTCGACGACTTGATGGCTCGGGCGAGCGGTGCGGTCGACCGACACGACCTGGCGGAGGCCGAGCGCATGCTCGACGTCCTCCTCGCGGCCCAGGCCCCGGACGCCGCTCGGCGCGCCCGCGTCCTGATCGAGTGGGCTTGGGTGCGCGGTGCCCGCGGCGCCCACGATGACGCCGAGCGGGGGTACGCGGAGGCCGTCGCGCTCGCCGAACGAGAGAGCCTGGCCTCGTTGGAGTGCGAGGCGCTGCGTGAACTGGCGATCGTTGCCCGGTACCGGGCCGACTTCCCCCGCGCGGATGCCCTTGCGGAGCGCGCGGCGCGCAAGGCGTCCTCGATCGGCAACGCCTTGGAAGAAGGACAGGCGCTGTTCGTCCGCGCCACGATCGCCCATCACCAGGACCGTTTCGCCCACGCACGCGACATGTTGCACGCGGCTCGTCGGGCGGCGGCAGCCCATCACGCGGCGGGCGGTGCGCCTGAGCAGGTCGAGCTGCTGCTCGCCAACGTCTACCGGGAGGAGGCCGTGTCGGCGCGCATCGCCCGCGATTACGACACCGCCCGGGCCCTGCTGACGGAGGCCCGCGACCGGTACGCGGCCCTGGGCAGGCGCGTGGGCGTGGCGAACACCCTGCGCGAGATGGGCGCCGTGCTGGAGCAGGTCGGTGATGAGGAGGGTGCCCGCGAGCGCTACAGCGAAGCCTTCACCGCCTACCTGCGAGCGGGTCGGCGGCTGGGTGCGGCCGCCGCCGCCCGGCGGCTCGGCTACCGGGACGTCGTCGCGGGCACCCGGGACCCGGCGCTGCTCGACCGCGCGGCGAAACGCCTGGAGCAGGCCCGTCGACTGGGTGCCGGCGAACCGACCAGCCATGCGACGGCCACCCGCCTGCTCGCCCAGGTGGCCAGACTGCGTGGACGGTTCGAGGACGCCGAGGCGATGCTGGACGAGGTCCACGATGCGCTCGTGGCAGGCGGCGAGCCGGACGGACCACATCGCGCACTGTCTGCCGTGGCCTTGGAGCGGGGGTTCCTCGCCCGCGCCCGCGAGCTGCCCGACGAGGCACTGGCGCACTTCACCGAGGCGCTCGACCTGCTCGACCACGACGCCGACCGCGGTGCGGCGAGCATCGCCCACCACCAAGTAGCGCTCCAGCTCGCGGCGGCAGGCCGGTTCACCGACGCCCTCCCGCACGCTGTCGCCGGTTTCCAGCTCGACGAGGACGACGGCAGGCAGCTCGCCGACCCGACCCACCGCCGCTCGTTCTACATCGACAACAACGCCACCTACGCGCTGGCCATGCGGTGCGCTGTCGGCACAGGTGACGGCCGCACCGCGCTCGCGGTCGCGACGGCCGCGCGCGCGGAGGCGCTGAGCGCGTTCGTACGCGCCGGGGCTCGGTTCAGCCCGGACTTGCACGACCTGGTCACCCGCATCACGCTGACCACCGCCGAGGGCGACCCGGATGGAGCTCTGGCCGCGCTCTACCGGGAACTGGAGCACGCCACCTCGACCCAGATGCGCCGCGCCCTCGGCGGCGCCACGCCCGACGAGGGTGAGATCCTCGCGAGCCTGCCGGAGGGCGGTCATGCCCTGCTCGTGGACGTCTTCGAGGACGACGTCACCGTCTGCACCCGCGTGTGGCTCAAAGCGGGCAGGGAACCGGTGGTCGACGTGGTGCGATTGCCCGACTCGGTGCACGAGCTGATCGACCGGTACGCGCGGGCGGTGGACGACGCGGGGTGGGGACACCAGCTCGACGCTCTCGCTGAGCTGGGCACCACGGTCGTGCCACAGGCGCTCGCCTCGGAACTCCTCTCCGCACCGTCACCGCCGCCGCTGATCTTGTCCACGGGCAGTCTGCTCGGCCCCGTGCCGGTGGCCGCGGCACGGTTGGGCAACCGCGTGCTGGCCGAGTTGGTCCACCTGACGCTCGTGCCATCGTTCCCGCTGTGGGTGTCGTTGCGCTCCCGCCCACACCGCACGGGTGATGGTGTCCTCGCTTTCATCGACCCGCGACTGCCCGGGTCCGCCCGTGAGCGCCGTGCGCTGACCGACGCCCTGTCGCCGGTGTGGCTCACGACGGCCGCGGAGCTGCGGGACGCGCTGACCACCGCCGACAGGTTCTCCGCCGTCGTGATCGGCGCCCACGGGTCTCCACCCGTCCTCGACCCCGATGCCTACATCGACGGCCCGGCCCGCGCCGGATTGGCCCAGGCGCTGTCCTTGACCGCCACCGACCAGCTCACCGCTGCCGAACTGCTCACGGCGTCCCTGCCCGACGGCTTCATCACGGCGTCCTGCTGGTCCGGCCGCGTGGTGCCGCTGGCGGCGGCCGAGCCGTTCGGGCTGCCGACGGCCGCGCTGCTGGCCGGCGCGCGGTGGGTGCTGGCGGGCACCGCCGACGTGGGCGGCATCACCGGAGCACGGGTGATGGGCGCGTTCTACCGACATCTGCGCGATTCGCCACCCGCGGAGGCGCTGCACCGCGCGCAGGTGGAGTACTTGGCGCGCAGACCCGACGCACCGCCGTCGGCGTGGGCGAGCCTGTGCGTCATCGGTGATGGCTTCACCCCGGCGAACACGAGGGACGCAGGATGAGGAGGAACGAGAGGGTGCTGGACGGGGACATCGTCAAGGACGTGCGGGTGGTCCTGGACGACCTGGTGCAGTGGGAGATGACGGAAGGGCGTTGGCGAGACGTCGCGAACTTGGTCGGAGCCCTGGCTGCGGCAGTGCGCACGGGCGAGGCTGACGTGATCCGCGACGCGACCGACGCCGTGGAATTCGCCGCGCCGGTGCGAGTCACCAGGGTCGGTCAGGAGCCGGTCGTGCCGCCGCCGCCGTTCGTGCTGGAACGCCGCACCGAGACGCTGGACAGCCTGCGGGACGCGGAGGGTTCGGAGGAGGACGATGACCGGTCCGACGCCGACTGAGCAGGAGCTCATCGTCCACGCCTTCGCCCCGCTGGGAGGGCGGCGGGCCGGTCGCGCGTTCGAGCAGGTGCGGTCGATCTGGCAGCGGTGCCGCGACCTGCTCGGGGTCACCCACGACATCGCCGGCACCGCACTGCCCACCGAACCGCCCACCGCGGTCGGTCCCGGGCTCGATGAGCCCTTGGCCGCGGCGCAGAACGAGGCCGTCGACATCCAACTCCTGCTACGTCGCCACCAGGACGTGCTCAACCTCTCGCTCGTCTTCGCCGCTCCGGTGGACGCCGGCGCGGCGTCGTTCGTGCCGCCGGGCTGGATCGAGTTCGACCGGTGGTGGTCGGAGGTCGCGGGCGAGAACACCGGCGCGCTGCTCGGAATCGCCCGTGTCCATCAGGCGAAGCCGTCCAGCGGGTGGTCGAGGGAGCGCCTGCCGGCTCGGCTGCACGGTCGGATCAGGTGGGATTCCCCGCAGCCGCTGGATGACGACATCCTGCTGTGGGAACCCTCCCCGTCCTCCGGGCCGGACCGGGACCTCGTGGTCACGGCGCCTGTCGGGCAGGACGACCGGCTCAGCGCGTGGACGTGGAGCCGGGGTGACGTCGCCCTGCCGCCGTTGGCCCGCTACCTGGCCAACGCCGCCAAGCTGCGCCACCACATCCGCGTGTGGCAGCGTGACCAGTTCTGGCTCGACCAGCTGCGCGCCCAGGTCGACACCAGGGTGGACGAGCTGCGGACCGATCTGACGCGCACCGATGTCGTCGGTGAACTGCGCGGTGACGAGATCGGGCTCGCTGTCGGCGCGGACCGGGTGGAGCGGATGCGCGAGTCGGTGTCCGCCGTGCGCCACAACATGTCGCTGCTGGTGCCCCGCTTGTTCGATGCGGATCTCGCGCTGGTCGACTGGTTCCACGCGCAGTTGGGTGACACGCTGGCCCTGCTCGACCGCAGCCGCGGCTTGGCCCGCGAGATCCGGGAGATCGCGCCCGAGCCTGCGCCGGTCCGGAGCGCCCCCAAAGCCGCGGGCAAGCGGTTCCGGCTGGGTTTCATGCTCGACGTCGTCGACTACGGCAGCCGATCCACCCCGGCCGAGGAGCAGGTCCAAGAACGCCTGGCGGCTCTGGTGAAACGCGCGGTCGCCGACCTCGGCCTGGACTTCGCCGACGCCGATCACCAAGGCGCGGGTGACGGCCTGCTGGTGTTCCTGCCCGACCACGTCGACGTTCAGCACGCTCTGCCACTGCTGCTAAGCGGTATGGCGCGGCGGGTCGCGGACGACAACGCCGTCTACCGGGACCGCATCCGGCTGCGCATGGCCGCCGATGTCGGCCCGGTCGGGCTCGCTGCCCTCGGCTTCGGCGGCAAGGTGACCCTCACCATCGGGAGGCTCCTCGACAGCCCACCCCTGCGGGCGGCGGTGACCGAGCGCCCGGGGGCGGACTTGGTCGTGATGCTGTCGGACCGCCTCCACGACTACGTCGTGGGCGAAGGCGCCCCGGGGCTCGCCCCGGACGAGTTCGACCCCGCGGAGATCGTGGTCAAGAAGTTCACCGGGCGCGGTTGGCTGTGGAAGGGCCGGTAGCCGTCACGCCCCCACGTGGACGTGGGAAGCCCAGACGGTGGGCCTGAGGCGGTACCGGTCCCGCATCCGCACGGTCACCTCGTGCAACGACGACGCGGTGTGCGCGACGTCGTGGTCGCGCGAGGCGAGGGTCGTGTAGACGTCCTCGGCGACGGTGGCCGCCATCCGGTCGTTGATCGGCCACAACGTGCCGATGACGTGGGGGTAACCGGCGAGGAGGAACGCCGAGGCGATGTGCACGGCCTCGTCGGCGAGTTCCGGCGACGTCACCGCGGTGTCGCACGCGGACAGGAACGCGAGCTCCGGTGCTTCGAGATCGAGGCGCGAGATCTCCAGCACCCGGAGCGGGTTCTCGTGGTGGTCGTGCACGAGCAGGTGGCTCCCGGACGGGTCGGTCGGGTCGCTCGTGGCGTGGCAGGCGAAGTGCACCCGCGGGCTGACGGGCAGCCGCGACAAGACCGAGGCCCGCGTCGCCTGCGTGCCGACGAGCGTCCGCACCGACGGCAGGATGCGGCTGATCGCCTCCACCTCCCTGCCCGCGTACTGGAGCCGCGGTTCACCGGGGGTGTCCGGCATCGCCACCGCCAGGGTGTCCGGCACGCTGGTCGCTCGTCGTCGGCTACGGGCATGCGCGAGCGCGCGGATCGTGGGCGCGTACGACGAGACGACCAAGTCCAGGACCGAGCGCCGCTCGGAGGGATCACGGTGCCGACCGGCGGCGTGCAGGGGGAGCAACCCCAACAGCCCACAAGGCATCCACCACACACGAGGAGCGGTTCCCGGAGCGGGCTGGAGCACGTCGAGCACCGGACCGGTGACCGAGTCCCAGAGCCAGGTGAGCACGTCGTGCAACGCGCTTTCCGTGTCGCGCACGGGAGCCGGGCCGCCCTGGCGCCCGAGAGCCGCCTGGAACGCGACGAACCTGTCGTGCACCGATCGCGGTGTCAGGTTCGGCAGCGGCTGCACACGGATGCCTCCGGGAAAGATGATCAGCGCGTCGCCGCGGTACCTGCTGACGGTGAGGACCACGATCGGACCGTCTTGCGCCACCCGGCGCAGGTCTTCGAACCTCGGTGCCAGCAGGAAGGTTTCCAGGCCCGGGACGGCGCGGATGCGCTCGACCAGTGCGTCGAACTCGGCCGCTAGTTCGCGACGGCGGTCCGGGTCCTCGTCCGGCGACGTCTCCCGGTCGGTGTCCAGCAGCGCGCACAGGTCCGCGAACCGCTCCGCGAACCGCGGCGCGAGCTCACGCAGCCGAGCCGATTCGGAGCGCGGTTCCAGCGCCCGCGCCAGCAGCACGCCCCGACCCGTCTCCAACAGTTCGACCGCACGCTCCGGCCTGCCCGCTTCCAACGCGCAGGAGGCCGCTTCCGAGGTGAGTCGCGAGAACTCAGCCAGCCAGTGGTTGCCGTCCGTGCGGACCAGCCCTCGCGCCGCCAGCCTCGGCAGCAGTTCCACGGCACGGCTGAAACCGCGGAGGGCATCGTCCACCCGGCCCGACTTCCAGGCCAGCACTCCCCAGCTCCACGCGGCACGCACGCGCAGCACCGTCCTCGCGTCCTCCCGGTTCGCGACGGACTCCAGCAACCGGACGGCCTCGTCCTCCAAGTGCGCGCCGAAGATCGGGGCCGCCGACTCCAACGCGCCCGCCAGCGCGTGCTCGCACACCGCCCGGTCACTGTTGTCGACCGGGGTCTCGAGAACCGCCCGTCGTGCGAAGGCGACGGCCTCCTCGATCGAGTCGACCGCGCCGGTCCTGACGTGGTGCATGCGCAGCACGTTGACCACCGTGACCAGCAGTTGCCCACGCCTGCGACCGGCGACCTCCGAACGAGCCACGGCACGTGCGAGGGTCAGCGCCTCGTCGAAGGCGTCCGAATCGTCCGCGTCTTCGGCCTTGGCTCGCAACGCGGACAGCAGGTTCACCGCGTGGTAGGCCCGGTCGGGTTGGTCGGCCGGGGTGTTCGCGACGGCGGTCCGCCCCCACCGGATCGCCTCGTCCAGTGCCGCGACGTCACCGGTGCGGTCGTAGTTGCTGATCAGGCACGCGGAGAGGGCCGCCTGGTATTGCGCGTTCTCCGAGCTGTCGTCCGGCATCGCGGCCAACGCCGCCCGCACCGAGGCGATGGCTTCCTGCAACGCGGTCAGGTCACCGTTGCGGTTGAACTGCGCGGCGAGCAGGGTCGCCAGGTTGTAGCGACTGCTGACCTGCGACGCCGTCCCGGCCGGGAGGTGCTCCACCGCGCGTCGGGTGACGGTGATGGCCTCGTTGAGCGTCTCCTGCCGACCCCCGTGGTCGAAGCGTGCCGCCAACGCGGACCCGAGGTTGGTCAGCGCCTTGGCCAGGTCCGAGTCGGTCGCGACCTCGACCGCGGCACGGGCCGACTCGATGGCCTCGTCCAGGACGGCGGCGTCACCGCCGAGGTCGAACAGCCGTCGGAGCACGACGCTGTGGCCGAGCAGCGGTGCGACCCGCCGGTGCCTGCCGACGTCGATCCGCAGAACCGTGCGGTGCCTCGCCGCGGCCTCTTCCAGGGCCGCTGGGTCACCGGTGCGTTCATGCGCCATCCGCAGGCTCTCCGCGAGGTTGTACTCGTGCATCGCGCGTTCGGCGTCCGGTAGCGGACCGGCCAACTCCCCGCGGCAGACGATGATCGCCTCCTCCAACGCCGCGAGGTCATTGGTGCGCTCGAACAGCACTCGAAGCGCACCGACCAGGGTCGACACGCGCATCGGCCGCGATGGTGAGTCCGGCGCGGTAGCGGCGACCCCGTTCCGGAAGAGCGCTACCAGAACGCGCGCACCGGGGACGTCCGCCCCGAACCCGAGCACCGGTCCCGTCAGGTAGGCCAACAGGTCCCACACGCTCACGTCGCGCGCCGACACGCCGTCGAAGAGCGGCAGCGGGGCCCCCGCCACGATCCGGGGCAGCGGCTCGGGCAGCGCCACGCCACCCTCGTGGGCGATTCGCAGCAGAGCGACAGCCGTGTGCACCTCCGGACGTGCCCGTTCGTCGGCGAACGCGCTTCCGCGGCGCCAGTGCAGCAGGCCGATCAGGAAGCAGGTCTCGGCCACGTCCTCGGTCGACGTCGTGAGCGTCGCCAACTCCTCGGCGTCGACGAGCAGGGCGTTGTCCAGGACGGCGTAGGGGTTACCACCATTCGCGAGCTTGGCTCGAATACGGGAGATCAACAACTCACGCATGTAATCCTGGTTCCCTGCCGTTCGGAACTCGGACGACAACGGCATACTGGTGCCATGCCCGACATCGTCACTGAACTGCCGCGTATCGTCGTACGCGCGGCCAAAGCGGAACTCCACACTACCGGAGCAGTTCCACGACCCCAAGTCCACTTGCTCTCGAACGATCCCGACCAGCCGTATTCCGGCTACCTGATATGCCGGAGGTTCTACCGGGGCGCCGACGCCGTCGCGGCAATTGCGGAACTGGGCGCGCTACCGTCGGCCATGCGGTCGAGCCGGCTGGTCGTGCTCTGGGAGCACTTGGACCTCTCGACTGCCCTCGAACTGGGTGGCGAGCCGTTCCCGATGGCGTTGACCCTGGTGGAGGCCACTCTGGACGACCACGTCCTGCACTGGATCCCCTTCGACCCGGTGCCGACCGGTCAAGTGGTGGACGGTGTGCCGACCCTGCGCCTGGAGTGGGGTGAACCGGGACGCTACGAAAACGTGCCGCTTCCCGCACCGATCACCGGACTGCTGCGCCGTTGGCGCGAATTGCGGGGCGACGCCCGGTCGACAGCCCGCGACCTCGAAGAACGTGGCTACATGTTCAACAGTGCCCGACGGGCGGGATAGAACCCGAGGATCAATCATTTCCGCACGCGTTGCCCTCGTTCTTCGTCGACCTGCGGCCAGGACGCCCCGAAGCCCGCCTCGGAAGCGCCGCGAACAGCGTGCCTGCCATCCACGAACGTGAAATTCCAGAACGCATGTCGGGCGTCGGCGACGGCCCCACGCGACTCGCACAAGGCGGACATGCCGATGGATCGCGGGCGTGGGTGGCGGACCGGTAGTCCGCGGACCGAATGCGGTGCTCGGCGCAAACCCTCCGAGAAGGAGCTTTACTTCTGGTGGGCGAACACCGGGACGACCGCCATCGGCATCGACGTCTGAGCCCTGTGGTGGGAGTGGACGCCGGGCCCCTCATCGGGTCGGTCCGCAACCAGTTCGGCGTGCCCGCGCTGTGTGGTCCCGTCCGTCACCAAGAACGGCGTCGCTGCTTTGGATGTGGCGGGCATCAGCAGACACGGCAGCAACACCGCCGCCACCATCGACGACCAGTGGCACCTCGGCAGTGGGCCCGACTCGTGCCGTCGAAGGGCGACAACACCCTCAGCCTCGGACCCGCCGGCACCGGACCACCAGCATGTACCCGACCCTCTCCGGGTGAGCCGGCCCCGTGGGTGACGACGTCGGTGGCCTCCACTCTCGGCCACGACGGCTCGAACGGCCTCTGGTACCGCAACTGCCAGGTCATGATCGGCAAACACCTCGCGCCTCTCGTCGTGTCGGACATCGGCGGAGGCAAGGGCGTCGGCGACATCGGAACGGCGGCACCGCCTACGGGAAAGCGAGCACCCACCTCCGCGACGCTTCCTCTGCCTTCAACGCGACAAGCAACAACCGGTCAGCACCAGGCGCGGCGGCAAGAAGCACGTCGCCTCCTGCCACCGCACCGGGTGATCATCACCGGGTGTCAGCCACGCTCGGCCACGAGTCGCCAGAAGGCGGCGACCGACTCGTCATCGGTGTTCCGGTCGAGCAGCCTGCCGACCGATTGGATGCGCACGTGCAGCACCGGAGGGCCGGCCGCGGAGACCTGCACGAGTGACGCCGCCTCGGAGTCACGCAGCGTCCGGATGAACTCCACCCACAGCCGAACACCGCGATCGAACTGCCAGCGGGTGTTCACCTCCGCCGGCTCGAGGTTGCGCTTTGACACATAGATGGACTCGGTGCGGTTGGCGATGTTCTGGAGGAAGAACGTCGCCGCGTCCTCCAGCTCATTCCGGTCGTCGTCCTCCACAGGCGGAACTGGAGCGCCCATGTCGTGCAGTCCGCGTTGGATCTCCAGCGGCCTCTCCCGGAGCGAGTCCTGCTGGACCAGCAACCGCACTGACGTGTCGTCGAAGGTTTTGATGCCGCTCAGGCTCCGACCGCTTTTCTTCACCCACAGCGCGTCGACCACGCACCCGGTGAACCCCACGTTCCAGTTGCCCGTGGGTGGGAAGGTGAGCGAGTCGAAGCTGCAACTCCGGAAATCCAACTTCCCGACGCGTACGCCGGTCAAGTCCAGTGATTCGAACGCGGCGTCGGTGACCTCCTCGACGTCGACCTCACGGGTTCGACGGATGAGCGACTCCCAGATAGAGCCCACGTTGGCGCGGAACGGCTTCTGCCGTTCGACCGGCAGGTCGTCGACGCGATGGAGGCTCCCGGTCAGCAGCAGGTGCGTGCGCTCCGGCACGAGGCGGACGAGTCTGGATACCGTGGCGACGCGCCACTGCGTACGACCGAGCATGTCGACCACGCGTTCGTACTGGTCCTGCTTGAGCTCGCGCACGATGGCGTTGGCCAAGAAGATGTCGTAGAACAACTCGTGCTGGAACGTGAACCGGCGATCGGCCGTGGACGCCCCGGACACCGCCAGTCCGCAAAGGACCGACAGCCGGTTGGCGAGGCCACGCCGACTCGTCAGAGCGTCGTCACCGAGGACGAGTTGGACGGCGAGGGTCAACTCGTCGAGGTCCACCTCCCGGGCGCTCTGCTCGGCCATCAGCTGTGCCAGTGTCTCGAACGTCGCCTGCAGCTCGTTCGGCTCCATGAGGGGACGTCCCTGATCGCCCGGCATGATGAGCTTCGTCGCCTCGCGCTTGAGGTACTGCTCCAGGATGACGTCGGGCAGTGACACGGTGGCGACGTTCGTCATGGCCACCGCCTCCACGTACACCCTGGCGAAGAACGGCAGGCCGAGCAGCTCGCGGTCGTCCAGCCCCAATCGGTCCCGTCCCGCCGGGTCGACGCCGTGGTGCCGCAGGAACTTCTCCACCTGGCTGTCGGTCCAGCGCTGGACCGACGCCACGCGGTGGTCGATGGCCAGGTTGCGGTTCTGCTTGTTGTTGGCGATGCTCGAGCGGTACTGGTTGAGGTAGTAGGACGAGCGCGCCGATACGACGAGGACGCCGCGACCACTCATCGCCTCGATCCACTCCCTCAGCGAGCCGAGCGCGTTGTCGTAGCCGACGCCGCCCAGCAGCTCGTCGAAGCCGTCTACCAGCAGCGCCATGAGGCCGTTCCGGCACAGCGCCCGGATGTTCTCGACGTTGAGGTTCCGGGTCGCCGCCGCCTCGGCATTGATGACGGTCTGCAGGCTGTTCGACGCCTGCCCGGTCGAGCGGACGTAGAAGAACAGCGGCAGTCGCTCGTGCGGAGGCGTGTCGTCGCTCTCGGCTTCGACCTCGCGGGCGCGGCTCAGCGCCGCCGCGACGAGAGTGCGTGTTTTGCCGATCCCGGCCTCACCCGCGATGAAGTAGAGCCTCGTTGTGGATCCCCGCGCGGCTAATCGCTCGTCGATCTGCCGACGCAGGTCACCGAACGAGATCGTGCTCTGCCCGGCCGAGATGCCATCGGGGTACGGCTCCTGCAAGCCGGCCAGCCGGACCATCGGTTCGATCAGCATCGAGGAGTCCTTGGTCCAGCCGAGCGTCGTCCGTTCTCCGGCGATGAGTTGCTCCTCGAGCAGCTCGAGGTTCTGGCGGACGCTCTTGGCGACCACGGCCCAGTTCGAGAGCTGGCGGAGGAACCCGGGGTAGGACACCCACCGCTCGGACTCCGGGGACCACCACTGCCGCTGTTCTCCCTCGCCGAGCCGGAAGCGGTCGTACCGGAACTCCGACCCGGTGCTCAACGCCCGCACCCACATCATGCTGATCTCACCGTCCAGCTCGTCGTGGTGAGGCTGGTGGTCGCGGTCGCGGAACCCGTCGAGGTCGGCGCGCAACTCGTTGACGAAGTCGGGGAAGGTCCGATCCTCGGAGGCCGGCACCATCGCGGCGCTCAGCGCCACCACCAGCCGCTCACCGTAGCCTTCGACGCGAACGTCCCGCTGGCTTGCGCGGATGTAGGTCGGCGTCAAACGGCTGAAGGTGGAGAACACGCACCAGCTCCCGGTTTCGTCCGAGCAGACGAACGGCCAGAGCGAGAGCCGCTTGGCCGACCACCGGAGTTCGACCTGGTCGAGGCCACTGCCGTCGGACACCGTCGACACGGAAGCGCCGTCCAGGAACCCCCTGATCAGATCGGACACCACCTCGGTGGTGGCACCCACGCGCTGGGCGAGGTCATCTCCGTGATGCCCGGCTGGAACAGGACCGCCGTGGAACACGTGGTTGCGCAACTTCACCAACGTGCCGAAGTCCGGGTCCCGACCGTCCCGCGCCTGGACCGCCGCGAGGACGGAGTCGACCAGCTGCGCGGTCGCGTCACCGTCGGACTGGGTGGAGCTGCGCAGCAGGGAGGAGGCGCGTTTCAAGAAGCTCAGGAACGCGCCGAAGCCGGGCGACCGGCTCAACCGGACCTGGTCGGGGTCCATCTCCCGCAGCGCCGCAGCCGCACACATGGTGACGAATCGGAGTTGGAAATCAGTGGTGGCCAGGTGGACGTGCACGGTCGCACCGCCCAGGTCACGAGGGCGGTATCCGGATTCGAGCTCCTCGTACCGGTCGACCGCGGATTCCACAATAACCTCCAAGGTGGTGTGACCGACGCGCTGAAGCGCCAGCTTCATCGCTGGAGGCTCACCAGGCGTTACGCCCCGCAGGGCACGCATTACCGAGCGATGCATCATTCCGCAGAATTGCGTCAAATCCTGGGGTAATTACCAGCCCGATGGCCCAGCTCAGCGACCGCCGGATCGAGGTTCTCGCCGTCACGCGAACCCGATCCTCCCTCATGCCTCCGATCCGCCGGGGAGCCTGACTTGGCTTGGAGAGGCGCCGGCCGGGCCCAAGTCCTGACAGCCCGGGCCCGTCCAACCGCTCCCGGTCAGGATCGATGCGTTGCGGACCAAGCGCTTGACCAGGCACCTGCGTTCACTACAAGAACCGCAACCCGTCGCAGTCCGACCGCTTGATCCACCAGAGCGCGATTCGCCCTCATAACGGAATCACGATCGGATGGCCTGGACGGCGGCGAAACGGTTCTTGACGTTGTCGGTGAGCCGCTTCAGACCCAGCAACTCCAGCACGGCGCGCTGCAACGCCTCTTCTTCCCCGCTGCCGTCCCGCTCGGCAACGTGGTCGAGCAGAGCTGCCAACTCACGCGGTGGCACCTCCTCGAAAGACCTCGGCCCCAGGTGGCGCATCCGCACCTCTGGCTGATCGGACACCCGGTACGTGCGTGGCTTGACACCGCTCTCGCCGAGCGGGTTGTCCTCGATGAGCCGCCCTTCGCGCACCGCTTGGGCAATGGCCTTGTTCAACTCGCCCGCGACCAGTTTGGTGACCCTGATGGAGCCCGAAGTCCGAACGTAAGCGGTGTGCAATCGGTTGCCCAACACAGGACCTTCGGCTTCAACGAGGCGCACCAGGCCGTCGATCATGTCCCGTCGTGACGCCTCGGCTACCTGGATCACGGACCCCGCGAACGTCTCGTACGCAGCCAGCACTGAGCGAGCTGCCGACGGCGCCTGTTCCGCGATGACAACGGGTGGCAACGCGCCCTCATGGCCCACGGCCACCGGTACGGGAAGCTCCGGGGCGTCTGCGGCCATCACGAGGTCGGACACCACCAGGGACTCGTCCGCCCCAGGGTCGCACCCGACCTCCGGAAGCACCGGCTCAGGGACGACCGAGTCGGGCACCACGAGTTCAGGCATCGTCGTCGAAGGCGGACGCTCTCCAGCCGCTACCTGTGACCGCGACACCGCGACCGACGGATCACCACCGTCCGAGACCCAGCCCGAAGGATGGATGTCGAGCTCCTGCAACGCCTCCCACAGCCGGGCCATGACCGCCGGCCGGTCCGCGTAGAACTCCGACTCGCGGAGGCGGAAGAACCTCCAGCCGCACCGCTCCAGGTCGCGCTGCCGGGCCATGTCGCGCTCGTACGCGTCCGGCCCGTGCCACGCGTCACCGTCGCACTCGACCGCCAGTCGGGCCTTGGCACCCACGACCACCAGGTCGATCCGGTAGCCCTCGGCCGGGAACTGCGGGACGACGCTGTAGCCCCGGTCGACGAGCCGGTTGAACACCCGCTGCTCGAACAGCGAGTCGAACGGCTCCACCTTGCGGTCCTCGGACACGGCCGTGTGCCTGGCGTCTTCCACGCCGTCCACCCGTCCGGACAACGCATAGCAGTAGTCCAGCAACTGGAACCGCATGTCCTCGGGGTTGCCGAGGTCGGACAAGCGCAGGGAGTGGAACACCCACATCTGGTCCTTGGCACGGGACGCGGCGACGTTGAAGCGCTGGACGTACAAGTCCTGGGTCAGCGCCCCGATCCGCTTGCCGGGCTCCGCCGCCTTGACCATGGACAGGAACATGACGTCGCGCTCGGATCCCTGGAAGTCCGCCGAATCGCCGCAGCGCAGGTCGCGGGCCTTCCACTCCTCCGGTGGGATGCGTTCGAGCAGGCGCTTCTCGATCCTCTTCGCCTGCGCGCGGCCGAGGAGCGACACGACGCCGAACGTCAGGCCGTCGTACCGCGGGTCGGCGGCGCACTTCTCGATCTGGTCGACGATGCGTCCGCCTCGACCGGGTTGACCTTGTCGGTCACACCGCGCTCGTAACCGTTGTCGAGGAACACGGGCTTGATCGGTTCCAGGCGGTCCGCGCCGTACTGGCGCACCGGCACCAGCCGGACGCCGTCGGGCTCGTAGGCGATCCGGTTCGAGAAGCCGATGATCTCCGGCACGCATCGCCGGTGCTCGACGAGCGTGGTCATGCCCTCGAAGCGCATCTTCGCCTCGTCGAACAGGCTGCGCTTGGGATCCTGCCACGACGCGCGGTACGGGTCGTCCCACAGGTACTGCTCGGCGAGGTCGCGCAATTGCTGCTGGTCGGTGCCCACGGCCGTGGGCGAGACCTGCTTGTCGTCGCCGATGACCACGATCTTGGGCGCGAGGTACTGGAGGAACGTCGCCTCAAGTCCCGCCTGGGACGCTCGTCGACGATCACGACGTCGAACATGTCCGGCTGGACGCGGAACTGCTCGGCGATGCGGTAGACGGGCATGATCCAGACCGGCACCGCCGGGCGGCAGCGGTCCATGGCGGCCTTGATGTCGGCCCGGCGCTGGTTGGCGTAGACACCGGTGCCCTTGCCGAGCAGCTTGACCAGCTGGGCGTACTGGAGCAGGTCGGCCCGTGCCTTACCGGACAACCGCTCCGGCGAGACCGCGTGGCCCCAAGCGCGTTCGGCTGCCAGCCTCTCGACCCGACCGCGCACCTGTTCCTCGACGTGCAGCACCTCGAGCTGGAGGGCGTTGACGTCCTCGCCCCTGCGGCCGACCACCCATGTCCGCACCGCGGCCCACGCCCACGCGGCGTCCCAGTCGGCCAGCCTGTCCACCCAAGCAGGATCCGACGGGTCCGCCGACACAGCCTCGTGCACCTGCGGCAGCAGGCGGGCCAACGCCGCCGCGATCTCGTCCCGACGACGTGCCACTCCGGCGACCCCGGTCAGCCGCGCCAACCTGTGGTGCGCCACCGCGTACGACTCGTGGTCGCGTTCTTCGGCGGCCTGCGCCAGGTGCTTCACGCAGGGCGCGGCGTCCGCCCTTCGAGCCACGTCGGCGATGGTCCGCACCACCTCCAGCAGCGGCACGGTGGCCGCGGTGCGCGCGTCGGACGCGGCGGCCGCGTCGACGAGCCGGGCGTAGGTCTGGACAGCGTCGAGGTCCGTCCAGTTCGGACGCGGAAGGCCGAGTCCCGCCAGGTCGCGCTCCTCGCTTTCCAGGGCTTCGCCCAACGCCAGCACGCGGCGCAGCTGCTCCAGTTCGGTCACGTGCCACTGGAGTCGTTCGCTCAGCGTGTCCTCGGCGGGGATGTGCACCGAGTCGGGCCACGCCCGGTCCAGCGCGTCCAGCGACCTGGTGGCATCGGCCCACATCAGGAACAAGTCGAGCTGTTCGGCGCTCGTGGGCGGGACGCCGTTGACCCGGACCGCCTGGAACAGGGGCTGGCCCTGCTTGACGGCCTTCGGGGCGAACGCACCGGTCTTGGGTGAGCCGTCCGGGTTGGTCTTGAGCTTGCCGCCCTCGCCGACGTGTGCGCGCAGCGCGCCGGCCAGGGCGACGAGCGCGCCCATGTCGGTGGAGGCGACCTGCACCTCGGTCAACGGGCCGAGGCGGTCGACGAGGGGGCTGACGCGCCCGATGAGCTGCGCGACCTGGTTCCCGCGCGACCGCCAGTGGTTCGCCCGGGTGGAGAGGACGTCGGACAGCGCGTCGTTCATCCACTGCTCGCGTCGGCGCGACAGGTCTCCGGCCTCCCGCGCGAACCCGTTGAGCCGCTGTCGCAGCACCGTCCGAGTGGACTGGTCCAGGCGGCGGACGGCGTCGAAGGCGGTGTGCTGCGTGAGGCTGCCGTGGCCCTCCTCCGCCGCGATGGCCTGCCGCTCGGCGGTGACGAGCGTGAAGAACGGCTCGGGGGTGGGTACGTCGGCGAGGGGCACCAGTTTCAGCCGCGACTCGGGCTCGTCGGCGTTCACCGCGTCGTCCACGAGGATCCGGTGCCACTCGACGATGTCCCTCGCCGGGATCGGCGACGGGGCGACACCGCTCACGGTGGCCAGGTCTGCCACCCATCCGAACCGCTCCCGCTCCGCTTCCACGCGTCGTGCCAGGGCGGCGAGTGTGCCCCGGTAGTCACCGATCTCGTGCTCGGCCACCTCTTCGCCTCGCGCATCGAGCAGGCGCCGGTACAGCCCGGCCCGGCGCAGGCGGAGTCCCTCGATCGCGGTGACGTGATCCTCGACGGCCCGGCGTGCGGCTTCGGCGTCGTACTCGCCGGCGACGTGGCTGATCCGCTCCACGGCGACCTTGAGGTCGGTCAGGTCCGAGCGCGACGAGCCGACGACCGAGACGGCCAGCGGTGCGATGGCCTCGGGCAGCTTTGCCCGCACTTCCTTCAGAGCGCGGTCGGTGTGCGCCGTGACGAGCACGCGCTTGCCCTGCGCGAGGAGGTGTGACAGCAGAGCGGCGACGGTGTGGGTCTTGCCCGTTCCGGGCGGGCCCTGGACGAGGGTCTGGGCCTTCGCGTCGACCTGGGTGAGGACGCGCAACTGCCGGTCGTTGACCGGCAGCGGCAGGAAGAGGTCCGTGTCGATTTCGACCAGGGCACCGGCCTCGGGCGAGCGTTCCGCGGCCGGACGGTGATCCGGGTCGACGAGCGGGAGCAGCCCGTCCGGGACGACGCCGGATTCGCCGAGCTGCGCGGCGACCGAGTCGAGGATGTCGACGATCCCCTGCCGCGAGCGCCTGCGCAGGACAACGGCTGGGGCGAACGCCGCCACCGCGTGCGGGCCGACCTTCTGCGCGTCGTCCTCGTCAAGGTAGGCGGCGTCACCGTCGAGGGCGTGCGCCAGGCGACGCAGCACACCGCCCACCACCTCGCGGTGCAGGACGGCGGCGGCGACCTCGCGTGCCTCGTTCCTGATCTGGACGACGTGCTGCGGGTTGGCGACGCGGCCGGGGTCGAGCATGTCCAACTCGACGTTCAGCCCGTCGGCTACCTCGGTCTGCTGGAGCGTCAGCTGCCCGGTGGCGTCGTCGAAGTGGATGACGGCGGGCACGGTCACGAGGTGCCGCCGCACCACGTGGTGGCCGGGCGGCGACCACGACAGGCAGCCGACACCGACGACGAGTTCGAGTTCTTCAGCGTGTCCGGCCGCGGTGACGTAGGCGGAGAACAGGTCGTTGTAGACGTTCCGCGCCGGTCGATCACCCCGCTCGCGTTCGGCCCACTCCGACCAACGCGCTTCCCACGCGACGTGGGCGTCACGGGTCTCGGGGACGTCATCGAGCGCGGTGCGCTGCTCGCCCTCGCCGATCGACTCGCGCAAGCGGGGTGGTGTGGCCGGGTCGTCCCACTCCCCGTCCAGCCAGGGCCGCAGCTCCGCCTCCGGCTCAGGCGGCTGCTGGTGCGCGATTCGCTGGACCGTGAGCAGGGAGGCACCGGGTTGCGGCGAGTCCTCCCGGTGTGCGGACCGGATGGCGGGGTGGTTCGGCAACTGCCCGAACCACAGCACCGAGTCGTAGCTGTCGGTGGTGCGGGGCGAGTTGGACTTGAGCTGCTGACTCCGGGCGAGGAACTCGAAAAGCCGTACCGCTCGATCAACCGCCGCACCCCGCGGATTCGGAGCAGCGTCGTCGTTCACCACAGCCGTCCCCCCTTCATCACCGCCGAACAGACCATCGTGGTCATCGTCCAGAGGGCGCAGGGCGATACAGCCGATACCACACCGTTACCGCGCAGTCCGCATTTTTGCGGACCGCGCTGCATCGAATCGAATTCACCGACGTTACGGGAACAATTGTCATGAAAAAGCCGTAGAAACCGGCATCCACCTGCCAGTGAGCCGCCGGGCCTGGTGCCAGGTCCGGCGGCGTGGCGGCGGATCAGTTGTTGCGTTCCACGTACATGCAGTACAGGTCGAACCCGCCGGGGCGGGCGTCGAACTGCTTGGTCAGGTCTCCGCTGCCCTGGAAGTCGGCGAGCAGGTGGTGGGTGCCCTCGCCCAGGCCGACGGCGAACAAGGGCCGGCCGACCGGCGAGTTGCACGCGTCCCCGCCCGTGCCGAGGGCGTGGTACTCCGGACAGCTCGTGCACGGCGGCAGGGTGAACTCGTGCGCGGTGGAGCCGGCCAATTTGATGGTGATCTCGCGGTTGACCGTGTTGAAGAAGGTGATCGTGATCGGGCCGCCCGCGCCGAGCGGTGCGGGCACCGGCACCCGTGCGCCGGTGCCGATGGCCACCTGGGCGGCGATCTGGGCCGACTTGGCCTGCGGCAGGTCGCCGTGCTCCGGGAAGGTCCTGATGAACCGGTCCAGCGTGGTGATCGCGACCGTTGCCTCGCCGTCGCGGAGGTCGCTCAGGCCGCAGTCGAGCATGGCGCGCGGGTACTGGGTCTTCGCCTCGCCCGCCACCTTCGCGGCGGCCTTGTTGGTCAGCTCCGCGAAGAAGGCGAGGACGTCCACCGCCTCGCACGGCTTACCGGCCGCGACCGGCGCGGTGGCCGCCGCGAACAGCGCGTCGAACGCCGCGGGCACTTCCCCGGCGGCCGGCGTGTCACCGAACTCGTCGGCGATCGCTTCGAGCGCGGTGGCCCCCGCGGCGGCGCTGACGGGCGGTTCGGAGGTGACCTTCTTCGCCAGGCGCAGGTAGGCGTCGGCGACCTCCGGGGCGAACGACTCGTCCTCGGCGAGCAGGTCGCGGTAGACCTTGATCGAGTCAGCCAGCCGGCCCTCGTCGCGCAGGCCGCGGGCCCACGTCGTGTAGGTCTTGACGAGCTCGTCGCGGACGAACGGGCGCAGCGGGCTGTCCGGGTGGTCACGGCGGAACTGGCCGTAGCGCTGAACGGCGGTGGCTTCGTCCTCGGAGTCGGCCGCGCGGGTGAAGTCGGCGCACTCGGTCAGCCCACGGTTCGCCGCGGCGACGTCCGAGCTCAGCGTCAGCTCGTAGGGCCCGGTCACCGCCTTGAACTCGCCGGTCGCCGCCGTGCAGTCACCGCGGCCCTGAGCGGCGAGGCCGTCGTCGTAGGCGGCGCGGCCCAGCACGCCGTACCCGACGTACGCGCCCACCACCGCGACCACCGCGATCGCCCCGATGACCGCGGGCCGGCGGTTCGCGACCGGCGGGTGCTTCACCGCGATGCGCCACGCGTCCAAGACGAGGGTTACGAGCCAGACTGCCGCCAGGATCCCCCACAACCACGGGTTGGCCGCCGCGTTCGTGGCGAACGCGATGACGACGAGCACGACGGTGAGAACGGCCGCCGTCCACGCCTGCCGACGCCGGCGCAGGTAGAAGTAGCCTGCGCCGGACCCGGTCAGGTTCAGCAGCACGGCGGCTGCGGTGGACCTCGGCGCGGGCGGCGTCGGGGGGATGCGCAGGATCGGGTCGGTCGGCGTCGGGTCGACCCACGCCACGTGCTCCTCCGGACCGGCCGGCCGGGCCCACGGATTCGCCGCCAGGGCGGGGTGACCTGCCGGGAGTTCGGAGGAATACGCGACGGCAGGCATTTCCACGGCCGGTGATGCAGCGACCGGCGGTTCAGGCTCGATGGCCTGCGCCGCGCCCGGTTCCGCCGCTGCGGGTTCCGCCGACGGTGCGGCGGCCTCAGCGGTCTCGGCGGTCGGTGGCACCTGCTCCACCGGCTCCACGACCGCGGCCTCGGGCGGCGCCGGTTCGGCGGCAGGCGGTGATACCGGCGGATCAGCCGCCGGTGGCTGTGCGTTCGATCTGTCTTCGCTCATCCCAATCCCCCACAACGGTCTCCCCGACCTGATCAATAGGGGACCACACCGCAGTCACCGCATGCATGGCTTATCGGTAACAACATGGTCGTGGACGCAAGGAGAAGGGGCCCACCGGATTTCCGATGAGCCCCCTCCGCGTGGTTCCTCCGTCAGCGGTCGAAGGGCTTGTACGCGTCGTCGTGCAGCCAGCACGCGTACTTCGACGACACGTGCGCCGAGGTCGTGTAGGAGCCCGAGCAGAACCCGCCCCACTCCATCATCTCGTAGCGCACGACCTCACCTTCCAAGCGGTACACGAACACACCGCCCCCGGTGGCCCACAGCGGTGCGACGTCCTCGCCCACGATCTCGTCCACCTCGTCCGAGGACATGTCCGACATGTGGAACACCAGCAGTTCGTCCCACTCCCAGTCGGTGAACTCGGTGAAGAGCCGCTCTTCGTCGTGCCCCTCGACGTACGCCTTCACGTCATCCGACAACGCGCGGTTGAACTCGGGGTCCGGCGCGCACGCGACACAGGCGAAGAGCGCAACGAGGAGCAGCCACGTCACGCGCACGCGCCACCCACCTCCGCGCCGATCACCGGTCCATGCACCTGCCCTGATAGTAGACGCAGGGCAGAGACCCGGGCTGCACCCCGACGATGTCCAACCGCGGTTCGCTCGCCGGGTCGTACGAGTACCCGCGCGGCACCTGGTCGCTCGGCACGAGGCTGTAGTCGGGCGCGATCACCAGGGCGTGCCCCTGGTCGACGAACGACTCGACCATGTCGGGCAGCAGGTCCATCCGCTGACCGGCGCCGTGGACGATGAACAGCCGGCCGAACTGGTTGTTGTAGAGGTCCATCGCCTCCTGCTTGGCGGTGTTGTCCGGTCGCTGCTCGTGGGCCGTGGCGAAGTTGTTGGCGAACGTGACGCCGAACTCGTTGGCCATCAACGCGTTCCAGTAGATGTGCCGGAAGGCGTCCTGACGACCACCGGCCATCGAGTCGGTGGGGTAGCGCGCCTTGGCCTCACCCTCCGCCTCGCTCTGGATGTCCGCCATCTTCGCCAGGATGCCCCACACGCCGTCCCGCTCTTCATCGCTGCACCGCATCGCCGTGTCCGGCTCCACGGACCCGCAGGTGTGGTCCAGCAGCACGTCCCACTCCGCGTAGACCAGCGCCGGGCCCTTGCCGAAGATCTTGGTGTCGGCGTAGCCGCGCGGGTCGACCTGGACCTGGTACTTCGTCAGCACCTGGTTGAGCGGGGGCACCGTGGCCTGCCCGCCGCGGTACGACCCGGCCGGCACGTCGGAGCCCAGCGGGTAGTTGTCGTGCTTGTTGTGGCAGTTCGCCACGCACTTGCCGTCCTTGTTGTTCTTCGGCCCGTTCGGGTTGTGGCCGCCGTCGCCCGGGCACGAGTTGTAGTCGCAGTAGGCCAGGCCGGACGGGTCGGAGAACGTGATCGGCGAGTTGTTGCCGTAGGCGTAGGCGTTCCACTGCTGCGGGTCGCCGCCGTCCATCACCGGGTCGACCGAGGCGAACCGGCCCAGGTCGGCGTCGTACTGGCGGGCGCCGACGTGGACCAAGCCGGTCGACGGGTCCTCCGTGCCGCCCACGAAGCCGCGGTCGCCGGGGATCGCGCTCGCGCCGCCGCGCCAGCCGCCGAACGGCAGTTGTCGGCCGCGCGACACGGTCATCGTCAACCGGTCCACCGAGATCTGCGGCGTGCCCTGGTGGTCGGACGCCAGCCAGGTCAGCTTCGAGCGCCCCTCCCGCATGGCGATGGTCTTGCCGCCGTGCTGGTAGTAGCGGGTCACCACGGGCTTGGTGGCGCCCTTGGCCAGCTTCAGCTCCTGGTTGCCGAGGTACAGCGTCGTGGCGTCCGGGTCCCGGCGGATCAGGCGGGAGCCGCCTGCCGCGTAGAGGAACTCGGAGGTCTTCGCGCCCTCGACCACCTTCGCCAGCCGGCCCTCCGCGTCCCAGTCGAGGATCTGCCCCGGGCGGTTGGTGGTGCTGCCGATGGCGTTGTAGGCGTACTCGTCCACCCGGTCCACGCCCGGCCCGGTCGTGGTGACCGACGAGACCGCGTGCGCGCGCGGCGACCCGGCGGCCGGGTGGGCGTAGGTCCGCGTGGTGTCCCCGGAGCCCGAGTGCTGGACCTCCTTCAGCCGGTTGCCCGCCGGGTCGTACTCGTAGGAGTGCCAGTACGGCGCGGGACCGCTCAGCGACCCGGTCGACGGGTCGGCGGAGCACTGCCCGGACGGCGTCCACGCCTCGGTCACCCGGCGCAGGTGGTCGTGGCGGAAGCACTGGCGGTCCACCGGCTGGTCCAGCGCCTGGTCGGTGACCGACTTGATGGTGCCCGCGGGGTCGTACCCGAGGTTGACGTCGGCCTGCATCGGCTTCGCCACTTCGGCGTCGACGATGTAGCGGTTCATCCGGCGGGTGTGGTCCTCGTAGTAGTACGACAGCCACATCTGCTTGCCCGCACCGCCGATGCTCATCCGGTACAGCTCGCCGTAGCGGGTGTACTTGGTGTCGGTCACCAGGGTGTCGGTGCCCAGACCGCTGAGGCCACCGGTGGTCTTGACCGGCCGGCCGAGGTCGTCGTACTCGTGCAGCACCGTCTCCGAGGGCAGGTCGGCCACGGCAGCGTACGCCTCGCCGGCGGGTGAGCCGTCCGGCTTGTAGGCGTACTCCATGCGGTAGGTGCCCTTGAGCGGACCTTCCACGTCCGGGATGACCACCTCGGCCCGGATCGGCTGGTACAGCGTCGTGTACGCCTGGATCGACGTGGTGTACGCCTTGCCCGTGGTCGAGTAGCGGGTGGCCGAGTGCATCTGGCCCACGCCGTAGAGCGCGGTGTCGTACTTGAACTCCTGGAGCAGTGTCGCGCCGGAGTGGACGGTCTTCTTCCGCCCCAGGACGTCGTAGCCGTACTTCAAGGTGGTGCTGCGAGCGTCGGTGACCGTCTCCAACCGGCCCAGCAGGTCGTAGGTCATGGTGGACGTGCCCTTGTCGACATCCTCGGCCCGCACCTGCCGCCCCTGGAGGTCGTAGGACCAGCGCCAGGTGTTGCCCGCCGCGTCGGTGGCCGACGCGACCGCTCCGGCCCGCGTGTAGGTGTACCTGGTGGTGTCGTGCTCGCCCTCCGCCGTGCTGCCCTTGTACTGCCACAGCTCGGTGGTGTGACCGCGCGCGTCGGTGATCGTGGTGGTCGGTGTGCCGCCCGGCGGGGGCACGACGTCGACGCGGTCGCCGCCGTAGGCCGTCGTGCTCCGCCACTTCTCCTGGCCGCCGCCCTGGAAGATCGTCGCGACCTGCCGGCCGGCGCCGTCGTACCGCACCCGGGTCAGGCCGGGTACGACGGTCTCGGAGAAGACGAGCAACTGCTGGTCGACGGGCTGCTGGTTGAAGAACGGCTGCGTGGTGCGGGCCACCCGGCCCTGCGAGTCGTACGCGGTGTCCACGACGAGCCGGCCGCCGTCGGTCGGCGTCTGGGCCTGGCGGACCCGGTAGTGGCCGTCGTAGACGGTGGCGGCCGTGATGTAGGTGCCGCGCGGACCGACCGTCGTGCTGGTGACCGAGCTGAGGGCGTCGCGCCGGACCGAGTACGCGATGGTGGTGCTCGGCTGGTCTGGGAAGTCCTCGCGCGGCCGGTTCGGCTTCCACACCCGCACCGTGCGCCCCAGCGGGTCGAACGCCGCCTCGGTGGTGTTCTCGTTGGCGTCCACGGACTTCGTGATCACGCCCCACGCCGGTTCCACGGTGCTGGTCACCGAGTGCCCGAGGGCGTTGGTGATCACCTTGCCCGTCATCAGGCCGCCGGTGGCCGGCGAGTAGGACGTGGTCGTCTTGTTGCCGGCGGCGTCCTCGACCGTCAAGGGACGGCCGTAGACGTCGTAGGTCATGACCGACTTGGTGGCGAACACCGGCCCCGACTCGGGGCGCTGGTCGAGCACCTCGACCCTCGTGGGGTTGCCGCCCGCGTCGTAGGTGGTCTTCGCCCCGGTGATCGCGTCCTCGGGGAACTTCGGAGTCGCCGTGCAGGCCACCCCCACGGTCTCCGACTGCGTGGGCAGCGACCACATCCAGCGGTTCGCGTCCTGCGCGTACGACGTCCGGTTGCACTGGTCGTCGGTCGTCACGTCGACGTCGCCGAGGTCGTTGAGCTCGATCACCTGACCGTGGTCGTCGTACTCCGTCTCGGTCCTGGTCTTGCGCCAGCCACCGGCCCGCAACGCGGTGTACCCGGTCGAGGAGCCGGTGCCGACGAAGTACGCCCGGTAGACGCCGCGGGTCGCGGTCGGGCCGACCCACGCGGGGGTGGAGATCTTCTTCGAGAGGACCTCCTCGGAGGTCCCGTCGTGGGTCTGCGACTCGAACAGGACGCCGTTGAGCCAGTCGGAGTCCTCGCGGGCGCCGCCCTCGGAGTCGGTGACCGTCACCGCGCGCGTCCCGCCGGGCAGGTGGTCGCCGTGCATACCGCGGTAGAAGCGGTCCTCGGTCATCGTGACCGGGCCGTCCGCGCCGGTGCCGACCCGGACGCGGACCCGTCCGTAGCCGCGCCACTCGTTCCAGGTCTTCTTGTCGTCCTTGGTGAACTCCGAGCGGTCGTACCGCCACCCGGCGCCGTCGAGGTACTCGTAGCGGACCACCTGCTCCGGGCTGGACGCCAACCGGTCGGAGGTGGTCACCGACTCCACGACGTACTTGTGGAAGTGGTCGGTGCGCTCGGCGTAGTCCTCCTTGGTCCACGTCACCGGGTAGCAGCGCAACCCGTTGGACTCCGGGTTGGCCGGCATCGCCCGGCCCGGCACGCAGTCCGGCGACGCGTAGCGGATCGTGGTGACCCCGCCCGCCTCGGAGACCACACCGGTGACGCGGTACCGGTTGAGGGGGCCGATGCCGGTGGGCGTGTCCACGCGGTTGGGCATCGCGGTGCCCTCGAACGTCACCGCCGGCAGCGACACCTCGCCGCCGACCAGGCCGGTGTGCGTGATCCCCTTGAGCCAGAGCGCGGCCCGGTACACGTCGTCGGCCTTGGCGTGCTCGTGCTCGAGGGTCCAGCGGTCGACGTCGCTCCAGCTCGTGCCGCGCCGGATCTTCGTGGTGATCGTGGACAGGCGCTTGGTCGACCAGAACGTCGGCGAGTGGCGGTCCGCGCAGGTCGCCGTGTCGCAGCGCTCGTCGAGGGGCACGTCCGGCCAGTTCTCCTTTCGGTCGAACGTGCACGTCGAGTCGCGCACGCAGCGGTCGGCGAGACCGAACTCGACCCGGCTGGTGGCCGGGGCGTCCACGTCGTCGCGCAGGCCGTACTCGACGCTCTTGAGCGTGCCCGCGCGCACGTAGGAGACGGCCGCGTCCTTCAGGTTGCGGCCGTAGCTGTTCGTCTCCTTCTCGTACGTGTAGAGGATGACGTTGCCACGCGGGTCGACCACCTTGTCGAGGTTCCACCGCCACGCCTGCGCGCACCACGACGCGTCGAACGAGCCGGTGTGGCACGGTTCGTCGGCGTCGTCGCCGAACACCGGCACGGTCCACGCGGAGTTCGCCGCCGGACGGGACCCGAAGAAGTACTGGGTGCCGTCCACCGTGGTGATCTTCCACGACTCGCCGTCGTCGTCGCCGTTGCCGGCGGTGGTCACCCGCTCGACGCGGGACCGGTTGTCGGCCTTGAGCCGCCACACGCCGTTGGCGTCGTCCCGGATCATCATGCCGCCACCGCCCGCGAACGACGCGGTGGCGTTGTCGCTGCGCCAGCAGAGGTCACCGGTCTTCGGCGGGGTCGTCCCACCCGTGGTGTCGTCGGCGCACCCGCCGTAGGCGCGCTCGATGAAGCCCGCCGACAGGTCCCAGCCGTCACCGATCCACGACGGCTGGTTGTTCGTCGCGCTGGTGAGGCCGTCCACCGCGGACGACCGGTAGGACAGGGCCAGCGACGGGGTGAACCCGCCCGGTGCGGGCGGCACCCGCACCGGGTAGGACCAGGTGAAGTCGCCGCTCTGCCCCGACACCGCCCAGGACGACGACGCCGACAGCGGGGTGGCGGTGAACGAGCCGCCACCCTCCTGCGAGCCGCCCGAGGCGGGTTGGTCGTTGCGCAGCGCGCGGGTGGTCGCCTCGTCGCCCGCACGGGGCGACATGGTGCCGTTGCTGACCGGCACCGAGGCGACGTCCGACGCGTCCACCGACGGTCCGGCCACCGCGACCGCGGGCGTGGCGACCGCGGTGACCGCGGTCAGGACGAGCACCGCGGTCAGGCCCCGGGACAGGGCATGTCTCGCTTTTCGCATGGTTTCTCCAGTGGCGGAGCGCACGGGCCGGTCAGGCCGTGGGGAAGGACGGCGTGGTGGCGGGCGCGGTGACGAGCAGGTAGCCCAGCCGCTGCTGGTACTCGTGGCCGGTGCAGTTGGTCGTGGAGTCGTACCGGTTGGTGGTGCCGACCTGCACGCACCGGCTCAGCTCCCGGAACTCCGCCCCGGCGGGCGGCGAGGTCCAGATCCGGCCGACGTCAGCGACCTTCGTGGCGCCCTCGCAGGCCGCGTCCAGCGAGCTGAACACATCCGCTCCGCTCCGGCAGACGTACAACGGCGCCGTGCCGGTCTCGGTGGAGGTGGTGACCCACCCGAGGACGCCTTCCAAGCGGTAGCCCGGCTGCACGCCTTGCGCGGTGCTCCAGTGGTCCCACGGCGACTGGACCGCGATGTAGCGGGCCAGCGGCGCGTACCCGAGCGTGTAGCCGAGCAGTTGCTGCTGGGTCCGGCCCTCGCAGCCGGCCGACGTGGAGTCGAAGCGGTCGGCGTTGACGACGCACCGGTACAGCGGGATGACCGGCACGTTCGTCGGCTGCGCGGTGTAGACCGCACCGATCTCGCCGATCTTCGTGCCGCCCTCGCAGTCGGCCTGCGCGGAGGTGAACATGTCGCTGCCCGACTGGCACGAGTAGAGGGTCCGGGTGTTGGCGTGGTCCGCGGGCACCGGGGCGCCGAACGTGCCCTCGAAGCGGAACCCGGGTAGCGGGGCCACGTCGGTGTGCCCGGTGTAGTGCTCCCCCTTCTCGCTGACGTACCGGCCGAGCTGGCCGCCGGGCGGTGCGGGACGCGTGGCGCGGAGCAGGATCCGGTCCGGTGCCACCATGCCCTGCTCGGCCCGCACCTCGTCGATCAGACCGCCGAACTGCTCGGTCGCCCCGGTGCCGGACTTGGCGCGGCCGATCGCGAGCGGGCCTTCGGCGACCCACAGCCGGTTCTCCACCTCGCCGGTGAGCTGCCCGCCGACGTAGAGCCGCATCCGGCCGGCGACGTGGTCGTACACGCCCGCCAGGTGCGTCCAGCGCCCGACCTCGGCCGGTTCCGCGGACAGCGCCCTGATCAGCGGCGCGCTGGTCGCGTCCTGGGCGGGTGCGCTGAACGCCCACCGGCCCGACTCCGGCCGGTACTGCAGGAGGAAGCCGCTGACCTGCGTGCCGTCCTGGCTCACGACGGTGTACGCGCGGTCACCGCGGTCCAACCGCGCCCACGCGCTGATGGTGAAGCTGTCACGCGTGTTGACGCCGTAGGCCAGCGCGGTCGCGGACGACGCGCCGTCGAGCTTCACCGCCGTGCCGGCGATACCGCCCGCCGGGTAGGAGGGCTGCCCGGAGAACGTCAGCGTGTTCTTGCGCCAGCTCGTGTCGTTGCCGTTGCCCTCGTTGAACTGCCACAGGCCGAAGTCGTTGGTGGCCATGTCGTCGTGGACCTCGGCGATCTCACCGTGGCTGAGCGCCCGGCCGAAGACCCGCACCTCGTCGACGACCCGCGGGAAGAAGTGCCCGTTGACGCCGTTCCACTTGTCGCGGCCCACGGTGAACGGACCGGTGCCGTTCCAGGCGACGACGCCGACCTGGACCGCGGACAGCAGCCCGTTGACGTAGAGCCGCAACTGCTTCGCGTCGGCGTCGTACACCGCCGCGACGTGCGTCCACCTGCCCACGACGGCGTCCTCAGCGGACAGCAGCACCACCGTGGACGGGTTGTCCTGGTCGGCCGTGGGCATGACGACCGCCCACTTGCCGGCCGCGTTGTACTGCAGGAGGAACGAGCTGACCCGGTTGCCGTCCTGCCCGGCGATGGTGAAGTTCGCGCCGGTCTTGTTCAGGTAGGCCCACGTCGAGACCGAGAAGCTGCGGCTGGTGTCGACCACCGGCCCGCCGGTCTGCCCGAACCCGGAGGTGCCGTCGAGCTGCACGCCGCGGCCGGAGCGACCGCCGATCCACGACACGGGACCGGTGAACGTGAGCACGTTGCCGCTTCCGCTCGAATCGGCGCCGGTGCTGCCGGCGCTCTCGTCGAGCTTCCAGTGCGCGAGGTCCGCCGCGGGCAGCTCGGCCGGCGGCTGGTCCTCTTCCGGGTAGGACTCGTACAGCGCGGACACCGCGTCGTCGTCCAACGAGCCCGTGTTCAGGCGCACGTCGTCCACCGAGCCCGGCCACAGCTCGGCCGGGCCGCCGGCGAGCCGGCCGCGACCGATCTGCACACCACCCGTCGCCCGCCACGACGACTCCACGGTGCCCTCGCCGACCCGGTTGCTGTTGACGTACAGCAGGATCCGCTTGGCCGACTTGTTGTAGACGCCGACCAGGTGCACCCACGAACCGAAGTCGGCCGACTCCGCCGACACCGCGGCGGCGGTGATCACCGTCGTGTCCGTGTCGGCTTCCGGCATTTCGAACAACCAGTTGCCGTAGGGGTGCTCGCGGTCCTTCACGAACCCGAGCCGGAACTTGCTGTTGCGGTCACCGTCCTGGCTCACCGCGACCCGCTTGCACTTGGTGGTGGTGCAGTTGTTGTTGGGCAGGTGGACCCAGGCGGACACGGTGAAGTCCTCGTCCGTGCGCGGCACCGCCGTGGTGGACACCGCGTCGTCCACGCCGTCGAGGCCGATGGCGTTGCCCAGTCGGCCCGGCGCGAACGCCGCGCCGCCGACCAGGGTCCCGGTGCCCGAGCCGACCGAGTCACCGGCCGTCGCACCGACACCCTCGTCGAACTGCCACTTGTGCACCAGGCTCAGGTCCCGCCCCGCCTTGTCGCGGATCTCGGTCGCGAACAGGACCCGGCCGTGCACCTCGACGTCGTCCAGCGCGCCCGGGAAGAAGTCGACCGCCGAGCCCGACCACAGCGCGCGGCCGAGGTGGAACCGACCGGTCGAGTGGTCCCAGGCGTTGGCGTGCGCGGCCGTGGCGACCAGGTCACCGTTGACGTACAGGGACATCTGGTCGCTGTCGGCGTCGTAGGTGCCGACCAGGTGCGTCCAGACGCCCTGCTGCACGACGGAGCCGACCGCCCGGTCGTGCGTCGGGCCACCACCGTTCTCGTCGCGGGCGAACATGGCCAGCGCCCAGTGGCCGTCCTGCGTCGCTTGGAGCTGGAACGCGCTGGTGGTCCGGCCGTCCTGGGACGCCAGGGCGGCGTAGGCGCCGACCTTGTCCAGCCGCGCCCACGCGCTGACCGAGAAGCTGCGCGAGGTGTCGACCGCGTGCTCGGTGTTCATCGAGGTGCCCCGCAGGCGCACGGCGAGGTCCTTCGGGTCGGACGTGGCGCTCTGCCCGGTCACCCAGTCCACGGGTGCGTCCGGGGTCAGGGACTTGCCGCGGCCCGAGGTGTCCCCGCCGTCGCCGTCCAGCTTCCACTGCCGCAGCGGCGTCGAGTCCAGCGTGGCGATCGGCTCGATCTCGGCGGCGGCCAGCGCACGGCTGTGCACGCGCACTTCGTCCAGCTCACCGCGCAGCGGGTCCGCCGGTGCGCCGGCCCGCAGGCCCCGCCCCATCGCGAACGGTCCGGTCGCGTCCCACAGCGGCGCGGTCGCGGCCGCGCTGACGCCGGCCTCCCGCCCGTTGACGTACAGCGCGACCTTCTTGGTGGCGGAGTCGAACACACCGGTCAGGTGCGTCGGCGTGCCCGCGACGGCCGACCCGGCGACGCTCTGCGCGAGCGCGTTCCACGAGGTGCTGCCGGCCTGGGTGATGCCGAACTCCCAGCGACCGCTGTCGTGGCGCAGCACGAACCCGCTGCCGTCCGCGCCGTCCTGGGACAGCACGGTCATCGTCCCGGTGACGTCGGCGAGCACGACCGAGGCGGACACCGTGAAGCTCTTGTCGGTGCGCACCACCGGGCCGTCGGTGGCGACCTCACCGGTGCCGGCGAACCGGACGGCCCGGTTGAGCACGGTGTCGCCGTCCACGCGCTGGGCGAAGAACTCCGCGCCGCCGGACAGCAGCGCGGACACGCCGCCGGCGACCGAGTTCAGCGCGGTGGTCGAGCCCGGGACACCCTCGAAGCGCCAGTGCGCCACGTGGACGCCGTCACGCCGAATGTCACCGCGGACCTCGTCCTGGGTCAGCGCGCGGTCGTGGACCCGCACCTCGTCCAGGGCACCGTTCCACGCACCGCTGGGCACGCCCGCCCGGACGGCCTGGCCGATGCGGAGCGGGCCGGTGGCGTTCCAATTCACCGACCGGGGTGTGGTGCCCGCGAGCTCACCGTTGACGTAGAGCCGGAGCTGCTTGGCCTCCGCGTCGTGCACACCGACCAGGTGGGTCCACGCGTCCGGCGCCGGTTCCTCGGTCGAGCGCACGAAGGAGTACCCGCTGGGCGACGAGCTGTCGTTGTGCGGCATCACGAACACCCAGCGCTTGGAGCTGCCCTCGTACTGGAGGCAGAAGCCGCAGATGTTCGCCCCGTCCTGGCTCACCGCGGTGTGCCAGGTGTCGCCGACCTGGTCCATCCGGACCCACGCCGACACCGAGAAGCTCTGGTCGGTGCGCACCGCGTTGGGCGCCTCGGCGTACCCGGCGCCGTCCAGCGCGAGGGCCGAACCGACCGCGCCGGCCACGAAGGACACCGAGCCGTGCGCGGTGGCGTGGCGGTCACCCAGGTGGGCGGTGTCCCTGGTGTTGCCCTCCATCTGCCACTGGGCCAGCGCGCCGTTCCCGGGCCGCACGTAGAAGTGGTAGACCCGCTTCGGACCGGGGTTGCCCGCGCGGTCCAGGCTGCGCACGAACAGGTCACGCGGCCCGTCACCGGGCGGGGTCAGCGGGAGGGATGCGACACCACCGAGCTTGTCGGCGTCCACCCGCTTCGAGGTGCCGTCGGTCCAGGCGCCGTCGGTCCACCCGTACTCGAAGGCGTTGACGTCCGCGTCCTTGGCGGTGAACCGGAACACGCCGGGCACGCTGGCGCCGCCGTGCCAGCGGTTGTCCTCCGGGTAGACCGCGCTGACGACCTCGGGCTGGTTCTTCGGGGCGACCCGGTCGACCGTGAACTCCTCCGGGAACCCCGCGTAGGGGGAGTTCGCGACGCCGTCCTTGGCCCGCACGTACCAGTTGATCTTCCGGTTGTGGAAGCCGGTCAGGTCGACCGTGGTGCTGACCGGCGAGTCCGACGACACCCACCCGCCGGTTCGGACCTGCTTGTTGTAGGTGCCGTCCTCGGCGATGTCGTAGACGTCCCACTCGGCGTGCACCTGGTCGCCGTCCGGGTCGGACACCCGGGCCTTGAGCGTGATGGTGGAGTCGCCCACGTAGGGCATGCCACCGCACCACCGGCACGCCACCGGGTCCGGCACGGTGTGCGGCTCGGTCGGCTGGTTCGGCGTGCCGTTGTACTCGACGACCAGGGTGGTGTCGTTCGGGTTGAACTTGCGCCAGTAGTCGTCGTTGCCCTCGTCGTCCGCGCGGATGAAGTAGGTCGAGGACCCACCGGCGTTGATGCCGCCGAGCGCGCCGAAGGACAGCCCCTTCTGGCCCGTGCAGTTCCCGTTGACGGTCGAGACGGCGGCGCGGCCGGTCTCACCGCCGTCGGTCGGCTGGTTGTTCCAGTTGGTGTCGGGGCCGATGCCCCAGTTCGCCTTGTGCAGGCGGTGGGTGTGCGACCAGTTGCACGCCGGGCCGTGCACGACGGCGGTGTCCAAACGCGCGCCGGACACGGCCTTGCCGGCGAGGAAACCGGTGTCGAACATGAAGTACGAGCGGGTCAGCAGGTACGGCGACTCGTAGGCGACGCCGGACCGGGCGGTCGGGTCGACCTGCACCCACCACTTGTCCTCGGCCTGCGAGTTCGCGCCGTTCCAGTGGGTCCCGTTGCCCATCGCGGCGGTGCCGTTGTAGTAGACCGTGGTCCAGCCGGACTTGTGCACGGTGCGCGGGCCGGGGTCGATGTAGACCGGGTAGACCGTCGACGGGTCGGTCAGCAACCGCTGGTCCGGCACGATGGTCAGCGAGTCCGCGGTGACCTCGACGCCCACCGGGGCAAGATCGGTGCGCGGCGCCTCGCCGGCCTGCCGCTTGGAGTCCCACATGGTCGACGGCGGCACGGTGAACACCTCGGCACCGGCGGCGTCGCGCATGTCCAGCCCGCCCTTGTCGTCGGCGGTGACCGCGAGCCCGGTGGTCTTCATGCCGAGCCGCACGCGCTGGAGCGCGGGGTTCTTCGCGGCCTCGGCGTTCTTGACGACGATGTGCTGGTCGTAGCCGTCGTCCACGGCGGTCATCACGAGGTCGACACCGGGCAGGACGTCGACGTAGGTCGCGTTGCGGCCGTCGACGCGCGGCTCCGGCAACGCGCCCGGCCACGACAGCGCGAATCCCGTGCCGGCCCGGGCCAGTTCGACCAACGGCGCGTCGGCCCCACCGCGGGAGAACGCGAGCCCGACGTCGGCCGCCCCGGGCGTGACGCCGCGGTCGGTGACGTGCAACGACGTGTCGACCGGCACCCACTCGTCACCCCGCCGCACCCGCTGCGGCGTCAGCGAGAGGCGCGCGCGGAGCCGGCCGTCGGGCAGCGCGAACACGGAGCGGGTGGCCGTGCGCATGCCGACCGCCTCGACCTCGGTGCCCTGGGCCCGAGCGGCGACGAGCGCCGCCCCGGTGTCAGGCGCTTCGGTGATCGGTTGGGCGACGGTCTCCTCGGGCCCGCCGGTGGCGACCGTGACGACAACCGCCGCGACCGCCGACACGGCCAACAGTGACGCGAGGAATCTGGACGTGCGCAGGCGTGACCGCCCGGCCGCCAAGCGGCTGGTGGACAAGATGAGAGGCCCCCCGGTGCATGCGCATGCCCCCCGACGGCATGACACCTGACATTGTCAGTGTGCCACTGTGCGGCATCACCCCCACTTCACATAGGGGTAGATCAAGTGACGTAGACCACAGCCCCGTCCGGGCACCGCGCGGTCGCCCCGCCCGGAGGGGCGACCTCGCGCGAGTTCCGATCTTGCTCGCGCTCAACCCGTGCCGCGGGAATGCCTGCACGACAACGGTTCCAGCGCCATCCGCGCCAGCCATGGAACGGGCTGGAGATCAGGCGGCCGTCCTCACCGGACGCGATCCGGGGCCACGTGCACAGGTGCCGGAGACGGACTCCGCTCCACATAGGTCTCACGCGTTTTCGTGCCGCTGGTCGCGATGGGGGCGAACACGTCGAGGAACGCCCCGGCCCGACTACCCGGCGTCGCCGGACTCGGCGGTTCGACGTGCGGCGGTGTTGCTCAGCGTCACGAGGGTTCGCCGGTGCCGCGCGCGGAGTGACTTCGGGATGGTGTCCCGCCGGCGGGACCGCCACGTTCGTCGATCTCGCTCCCGCGCGCGGCACCCTCGCGTCGTTCGGCCCGCGGTTGATGGCCGCAGGAGGCCACGGGGCCGGTTCATGCGAAAGTCGCACCACAGGTAGCCGAAGGTGCCATGTCGATCGCCTGCGCGCCGGCTACGGTTTGCCTGTCGCCGTGTCGAAGAGTTCCGAAGGGTGTGGGTCTTGTCGGGTGCAACGCTCGCGGAGGAGTTGGTCGCACGCCTGGGGCCTCGGCACCCGGTGGCCGCGGTCGCCACGGTGTCGCCGGCCGGGACCTCGGTGGCGAGCGTGGGCGCGTCCGCCGACGCCGACTTCGAGATCGGCTCGATCTCCAAAGGGGTCACCGGCCTGCTCTACGCCGACGCGCGGGAACGTGGCGAGATCGGGCCGTCCACCACGCTGGGCGACCTGCTGCCGCTGGACGGTGCCCCGGTGGCGGGCGTGACGCTGTCCTCCATCACCACACACCGCTCGGGCCTGCCGAGCCTGCCCGCCGCGGCTTCCGCGCTGCGCAAGTCGTTGGCACTCTGGCTGCACGGCGCGAACCCGTACGGCGAAACGCTCGACCAGCTGCTCACCCAGGCCCGCGGCGTGCGCCCCGGTCCACCCCGACCCCGCTACTCCAACCTGGGCTTCCAGCTCTTGGGGCACGCCTTGGCGAACGCCGCCGGCACGACGTTCCAGGACCTGCTCCGGGACCGGGTCGCCGCTCCGCTCGGCCTGGACGTGTTCTACGCGCCCGCCACCCCGGCCGACCTGCGACCGGCCGCACTCACCGGCACCACCCGGTGGGGCCGCGAGCGCCACCCGTGGACGGGGGAAGCGGTGGGACCGGCGGGAGGCATTCGCGCGCGCATCGGCGACATGGCCCGCCTCGCCGCCGCGCTCGTCGACGGCTCCGCGCCCGGCACCTCCGCCCTGGACCCCGTGGAGAACTTCACCGGCCGGGTGGTGCGCATCGGTGCGGCGTGGATCACGCTGGAGCGCAACGGCCGCGCCATCACGTGGCACAACGGCGGCACCGGCGGCTTCCGCAGCTGGATCGGTCTGGACCGCGCGGCCGGTACCGCGGTGGTCCTCCTCTCCGCGACCGCGATCCCGGTGGATCGGCACGGTTTCGCCCTGCTCGACAAGCTGACCGAAGAGCAGGGCCCCTGATCATCCGAACTGTCCACGGTGGACGCAGTAATGAACGGATACCACCGGAGGCTCGCTCAACGGCTCACGCGATAGCGCACGTGCAGCACCCGGTTGCCCTGAATCACCACATCAGGGTCCTCCAGCAGGTGCTGCGCGCGGACCGACCCGAAGTAGCGCTTGCCCGACCCGAGCACCACGGGCACGACGTCCATGCGCACCTCGTCGACCAGACCCGCGGCGAGCACCTGGCCACCGACGTCGCCGGCGGCGACTTCGACCAGGCGGTCACCCGCGAGCTCCTGCGCCTTGGCGACGGCCGCCTCGACGCCGTCGACGAAGTGGAACGGCGCCTCGGCGTCCCACCCCTCGGGCCGCGGCCGGTGCGTCACGACGACCACGTGCTCGACCCCGCCCGGCGGCTTCCCGTCCCAGCCGCCCGTCAAGTCGAAGACGTGGCGGCCGACGATCGTCACCCCGCTCCGGTCCCAGTAAGCCCGCGTGTAGTCGTAGGACGTCTACGACACCTTCAACGCGCCGCTCTCGTCCAACGGCACGTCACCGCTGGACAACCAGTCGAACAGCGGTCCGGGCCGGTCGTCCTCGTCCGCGATGAAGCCGTCCACCGACACCGAGCTGTACATGACCACCTTGCCCACGGGGCTCTCCTCTGCTTCGGGGTGCCCGCAAAGTAGCGGGTCGGGAGGCGGTCGCTCTTGTAAGAAATCAATCGGCCGGCAGCGGCCAGCCCTCCAGCACGTTGCCGGGGTGCTCGCGCAGGAACCGCCGCCGGACCTCGACGTACCGGGTCGGCGTGAGCCCGGTGAACGCCCGGAACTCGTGGCCGAAGTGGGCCTGGTCGAAGTAGCCCGCGCGACCGGCGAGGTCGGCCCAGTCGACCGGTCCGGCGGGGTCGATGGCGAACACGGTGGCGGTGAAGCGGTAGTGGCGGGCCAGCCGCTTCGGCGTGACACCGATGAGCTCCTTGAACCGCTGCGCCAGATGAGTGCTGCTGACACCGGCCGCCACGCTCAGGTCGCCGATCGCCACCGCTCCGGTGTTCGCCGCGATGACGCCGGCCGTGTGGCGGACCAGCCCCAGGCCGGCGGTCTCGCACAGCCGCCGCACCAGCTCCTCCTCGAGCAACGTCAACATCTCATCCGGCCCGCACGCCGCAGCCAGCCGGTCCCGCAGCCCGGCGGTGGCCGGCCGACCCCAGACCTGCTCCACCGTCACCGGCCGGTCGCACAGCTCAGCGGCCGGCATCGGCAGGAACGGCGCCAACCCCCACGGCTTGAAGTGCACGCCGACCGACCGGGTCGCGCGCGGGTAGCCGACGTCCAACGCCCCGGTGGGCATGGTGACCACGCAGCCGTCGGCGTACTCGGCGGTCTCGACCTCGGTGCCGCTGCGGATGCGGAACGGCTCCCCGAGGTTGACGATGAGCAACGCCGCCGGCATCGGCGGCAGCGTCAGCCGGGCGTACGGCGGCGCGCCCTCCAGGTAGTAGAGGTCGTCGATCAGCCCGTCGAGCGGCGGACGCGGCACCCTGGACACGTACTCCACACCCACAGCATCGCCGATACCCCGCCTGCACCGCCCGCCGGGATGGTCCGGGACTCCTACGCAGCACGGGGACGACAGAGGTGAAGATTCGTCAGGTCGACGTGCGCAACCGAATGGGCGCGCCTGCGGCGCGGGCGATTCCCGGGTGGACAGTTGTTCGTGGACCTGAGCGGTTCGAACGCGGGCACATCCGCACCGCGGCTTCCCCCTCGGCCGGTTGGCCGCTGCGTCCGGGAACAGGATTCAGCGCGCTGGACGAAATCGGGACAAAGGCACAGCCAAACGGGTGGCCGCCCGCACGTTTGCGGATTCCGCCCACCGACCGCCTGCCACACTCCAGACGGGTCGAGCCTTCCGGGAGGCGCGGGTGGAGATCCGGCTGTTGGACGGTGTCGGGATTCACGGTGACCAGGGCGAGCACAAGCTGAAAACGAGAACGCAGGAATGCATGCTCGCCGTGTTGGCCCTGTCCCCGCGCAAACCCGTCAGCGTCGGGGTGCTGACCGACTGCCTGTGGTCGCCCGACAACCCGGAACGCAAACAGGCCAGGAAACCCGCGTCGACCATTCGGACGTATGCCAAGCACATACGCGGCGCCCTCACCCGCGCGGGCGGTGACGGCGCCTGGCTGGACGGCCAGTCACGTCCCGGGTTCTACGTGCTCGCGATCGACCCGGTGCTGGTGGACTACCACCGGTTCCTGAGCCTGGCCGACGCCGCCCGACAGGCCCGTGACCCGGACCGGTTCGACGAGGCGTTCGCCCTGTGGCGGGGTGCTCCGCTGGCCGGTCTCGGCAGCGACTGGGCCGACCGCCGCCGCGAGGACATGGCCGCCCAATACCGGACGCTCAAGGAGCACCACCTGCGAGCCCTGCTGGACCGCGGTCACGCCGACAGGGTGCTGCAGGAGCTGCACGTCCTCGTCGAGCACCACCCGACCGACGAGTTCCTGCTCCTCGGCGTCGACGCCCTCTCCGCACTCGGACGCCACGTCGCCGTCCCAGCCTGGATCGACCGCATGACCACCCTGATGCGTCAGGTCTACGGCGCCGAACCCTCCGCGGGCGCAGTTGCCCACGCCCGTCAGACGACCGCCCGGCCCTCACCCTCCGCGCCCACCGGGCCGTGGGCGTCCGACGCGGCTCAGGGCCACACCGCCACCCCCTTGCCGGCAGGCCCGGCCGCGGTGTCGGTGGAGAACGCCGTGCGGGAGCACCGGCAGGTGACGGACCGGGTGTTGGGCGAGGGGTTCACCGGGCGGGCGTGGGTGCTGGCGGAGATCGACGAACGGCTGGCCGGGATGTCCGGCGGCTACGTCTGGGTCTCGGGGGACGCCGGGGTGGGGAAGACGGCGTTGGCGGCGTTCCTGGTGGCGGAACGGGGGTGGGTGGGGCACTTCGCCGGGGTGAGCCGGGGCACGACGGTCCGGGTCGGGTTGCAGAACCTGGTCGGCCAGCTGGTGCGGCGCTGGGCGCTGGCGGACATCGCGCCGGGCGCGATGGTGCCGGAGTGGGCGTTCACCCCGGAAGGGTTCGACGTGGTGCTCCACGCGGCGGCCAAGCGGGCCCGGGAGGCGGGGAGCCCCTTGGTGCTGGTCGTCGACGGGGCGGACGAGGCGGAGGTCGACGGGCAGCCGTGGGGCCTGCCGTTCGTGCTGCCGGACGGGGTGTTCGTGGTGGGCACCTACCGGACCGGCCACCCGCCGCCGCGCGCGGGCGGCGACCACGCCGTGGTGCGGCTGGCGGCGGACGATCCGCGCAACCGCCTCGATGTCGAGGCGCACCTGCGTGCGGCGCTGCCGCCGGAGCTCGCCCGCGAGGACGTCATCGCCGCGCTGTCGGACCGGTGCCAGGGCGTCTGGGTGTACCTGCGCTACGCCGTCGAGGAGCTGCGGAACGGGGTCCGCGACGTGCGGGACCTCGCCACCCTGCCCTCGGGCCTGTCCCGCTACTACACCGACACCGTGGACCGCTGGAGCCGGACGCCGGACTGGGACGCCGGGCTGCTGCGGCTCTTGGGCGTGGTCGCCGTCATCGGGGAGCCGCTCGACGCCGCCGACCTCGCGTCGGCGGCCGACGCCGACGAGACCGCGGTCCGGCGCTGGTGCCACAGCACCCTCCGGCCGTTCCTCGCGGTGGAGCGCGCGGGGCCGACGGCCCGGAGGTTCGCCGTCCACCACACCAGCCTGCGGGAGTTCCTGAACGGCCGCCCCCTGGACGACCTCGGGTCCGAGGAGGACTGGCACTGGAGCGAGACCCTCGGCGCCGCGGCGGCGACCGCGCGCCACCGGATCATCGACCTCCACCTCGCCGGGTTCGGCGGACTCGACGCCGGGTTGCCGCGACTGGCCGCCGACCCCGACCTGCTGACCGGGTACGCCGTGCGACACCTGGCGGGGCACCTGCTCGACGCCGGGCGGATCGAGGACCTCCGCCGGCTCCTCACCACCGAGGGCCGGACGGGCAACCTGTGGTTCGCCGCCCACGAGCACGCCGACGCCGTCGACGACTACCTCGCCGACATCGCCACCCTGTGGGCGCACCTCGCACGCCGGACCGACGAGGCGCTGACCGCGGGCAGGCCCGCGCCGACGCTGGTGGACGAGGCGCGGTGCGCGCTCGCGGCCTCCTCGATCACCAGCCTCACCGCGAACATCCCGGCCGACCTGGTGGTCGCCTTGGTGAAGGCCGGGATGTGGACGCCGTCACGGGCGGTCGCCCACGCCCGCAGGCTGCACGCCCCACCCGCCAGGGCGCTGCTGCTCGCCGCCCTGGTCCCCCTCCTGCCGGACCACCTCCGCCCCCCGGCGGTCGCGTGGGCGCTGGCCGCGGCCCGTGATCCCGTCACCCACATCACCGGTGACGTGCTGACCCGGCTCGCGCCGCACCTGGCGGACGTGGCCGACGCGGTGTCGATCGCGTCCCGGGTGCGGCACGGCGGGTGGCGTGCCGCCGCGCAGGCGGCACTCGCGCGACGCCTCGACGGGCAGGCCAGGCGGAACCTGCTCCGGGACGCGCTGGACTCGGCGATGTCCGTCGCCGGTGAGCACGATCGCGCGGAGGCCGTCCGGCGGATCCTGCCGGAACTGCCCGATGACCTGGTCGACGACGCGGTGTCCGCCGCGGCCGGGACCGCCCCTCCGCGCGAAGCACCGCGGCCGCGGATCGGCGCGCTGCTGGAGCGCGCCACCGCGGACGGCAGCGAGCTCGCGCGCGTCGACGAGCTCGTCGCCCTCGTCCCGACGAGTTCCGAGGACGAGCTCGCCGAGGTCCTCGCCGCCGCGGCCGGGATCTCCGACCTCGACGCCCGCGCCGTCCTGCTGACGGCGGTCGCGGCCCGGCTGCCCGTCGGCGAACGACCGCCGGTGCTCGCCGCCGCGCTGACCGCGGCCCGCACCATCACCGCCGCCCCCACCGACCCCGACGACGCCTTCACCGCGGCCGATCACCGGACCCGCGCCGGGGTGCTGGCCGGGTACGCGTTGCCCGACGAGCGCACCACCGCCGTGGGCCACGGCCCTCCCCCGCCCCTCGCCCGCACGCTGCCCGAGATCCTGGCGATGGACGACCCGTTCCGCAGGGCTCGCGCGCTGGCCACGGCCGCACCCGGCTTGGCAGCCGCCGAGGTCGACGTGGCGCTCTCCGCCGCCGAACTCCTCCCCGAGGAGGCCCGGACGCGGGCGCTCACCGGCCTGGTGCCCGTCCTCGGCTCCGCCGCCCACCTCGCGCGGGCCGCGGCGGCGGCACCGAGCCGGGACCGCGGACTGCTGGTCGCGGTGGTGACCCGCGCCGCGGCGGTCCTGCCGGGCCCGGACCTGGTCGTCCTGCTTCGCCGCACGATGCGGTCGGTAAGCCGGACGACGTGTCTCGCGCTCCTGGACCGGGCCGCACCGAAGCTGGCGGAGCTCGCCGGTCCCGGGTTCCACGACCGCCTCGCCGCGGCGGTCGACGACGCGCGGCGCTGGTGGCCGTGAGAGGGGGAGAACTCCCGACTCGTCGGGAGGGCACGCGGGCGGCACCGGCGGATGGTGCCGAGCAATCCTCAGGAATACCTCGTGGATGTCGTCGCGGATCCTCATCCGACCCGTGGCCGGCGAAATCAGTACCGAAGACACCGGGGTGCCCCGCGTTATTCCAAGATCACTTTTTCGAGAACCTGGACCCGCAATTTTACGGCAAGGCAGCCAGTTCCCGGTCAGGACACCGGACTGGACACCCGATCTTGAAATTTCGGACGCCGGGGAACGCAACGAAGCGACTGCCATAGGGCAAAAGCGTGATAGCCGGACAATTTTGTTGTAAGCCGGGCTAGAATCGTCTTTGCGACGCACGGCGGGCAAGCGTGGTCCGCGCGTGGCACGCGTCGGGGGACGTTCGTGTGCCGGAAGGTGACGAATGGTCATTGGGCAGGTTGACGTATTGAGACCCGGTGATCCGAGACGCCTGGGGCCCTACCGGGTGCTGGGCAGGCTGGGATCAGGCGGGATGGGCACGGTGTACCTGGCGGAATCGTCCGGGGAAGAGGTCGCCGTGAAGGTGATCCACTCGTCGCACGCGGCGGATCCCGTGTACCGCAGGCGGTTCACCCAGGAGATCGCGGCGGCGCTGGCGGTGCGCTCGGAGTACACCGCCACGGTGGTCGACTCGCAGGTGGTGGGCGACCCGCTCTACGTGGCCACGGAGGTGGTCCGGGGGCAGGCGCTGGACCGGATGGCGGCGCCCGGCAGGGGGCTGCCATCCGAACGCGTCGTCTCGCTCGCCCGCGACACCGCGCGGGCGCTGCGCGACATCCACCGGGAAGGTCTGGTCCACCGGGACCTCAAGCCCTCGAACGTGATGGTCGGCCCGGACCGCGCTGTGCTGATCGACTTCGGCATCGCGACCACCGTCGCCGACATCGGTCGCCTGACGAGCACCGGGAAGGTGATGGGAACCCTGCCCTACCAGGCCCCGGAACTGGTCCGGGGAGGCAGCGCCGCATCGGTGAAGTCCGACATGTTCGCGTGGGGATGCGTGGTCTTCTACGCCGCGACCGGGCGCGGGCCGTTCGGTGACGGCGCGGCGGGCGAGGTGATCCCGGCCATCCTCGGCGCGGATCCGGACCTGCGCGAGGTGCCGGGCGAGGTGCGCGAGATGGTGGGACTGGCGCTGTCGAAGCGGGCACGGGACCGGCCGGACGCCGACGAGGTGGCCGCCGAACTGGAATCGGGGTCCGCGTCCGTCGTGGTCTGCGGCACACCCCGCAACGGTTACGCGGTCCGGCTCCGGAAGCTGTTGATGGACAACGGCTTCACCGCGCGGATATCCACCATTCCGGACACCCTCAACGGCGCGGGCGTGCTGCTGGTCCTGGACACCGACCGGCCCCTCCCGGAGACCGTCGACATGCGACTCGCTGCGGAATGGCTCAACATCCCGGTCCGGCGGATCGTCCTGACCGGTCCGCGGCAGCCGGACGACTTCCTCGACGCGCGTGCGAGCGCACTGCCCGGTCCCGCCCATCTCGCGCAGCTGCGGGCCCTGGTGCGCACAGAGCCGCGGACGCACGACGCCACCAGCCCGGTGGACCGCACGGCCGCGCTCATCGCGACCGTGCGCACCGCGCTGCGGGCCGGGGACCTCGTCACGGCCGACCGGCTGACCACCGACATGCTGCTGGCGGCAGCCGGGCGGTCGGACGAGGGCTGGATGACCCGGTCCCACGTCAGTCACGTCGGTACCGCGTTCCTGCGCGAGTTCGCCCGGGTGTGGCAGGAGGAAACCGGGGGCAGGCACGGTTTCCACGCGCAGCGAGCGCTGCTGCCGGAGAACTCGCGGAACCGGATGTTCACCCTGGCCCGTGCCTTCGGGTGGAGCCGCGACGGCTTCATCTCCGACGACTACGAGACGTGGGTGGCCGACCGCGCGGACGTCCCGGGGTTCTTCCCGACGCTGCGCTCGCCCAAGCGGTCATACGGCTGGTACGACAACTGGAGCATGACGGTCACCGCGGTGCACGACCGGATCATCGAGGAGCGGCGCAGTGGATGACGTCATCGGGTTCGTGGTGTCGGGACTAATCGTGCTGGCCGGGCTGGGCTTCCTCGTGCTGGTCGTGCAGCAGGTCAAGCGGTCGATCGTGAACGTTCCGCTGGGGCAGTTCGCCGTGGTGACCAGGAGGTACAGCTCGTTCCGGCACGCCGATTCGCTCGCCAGGGCGGTGGACCGGCAGACCAGGCTGCTGCGCGGCGGTCGCATCTACTTCCGCCCGCGCTGGCTGTTCCAGGTGGACGTCCAGGACATGATCAGCATTCCGAATGACTCGATCGGGATCGTGCACGCCAAGATGGGCGGTTCCCTCGATCACGGACAGCCCATCGCACGGCACGTGCCGTGCGACGACTTCCAGGACTTCAAGACCTTCCTCGACAAGGACGGGCAGCAGGGACCGCAGATCGAGGTCCTGCACAGCGGCGGCCAGTACGCCATCCACCCCACCGTCTTCGAGGTGAAGATCGTCAAACGCACCTACGTCCCGTTGCGGACCATCGGCGTGGTGGTGGCCAAGGTGGGCGAGATCATGCCGTACGGCCACACCCTCGCCCGGCACGTCGAGTGCAACTACTTCCAGGACGGGGTGAAGTTCCTCGACGACGGCGGGCAGCAGGGACCGCAGCAGGCGCTGCTCCCCGGTGGGGGCTACTACGCCATCAACACCGACATGTTCAACGTCCTCACCGAGAACCACCTGGACCTCGAGACGGTCCCGCTGTCGCACCACTACCTGGAGCCGGAGGACCTGCGGCTGGTGTCGGTGGAGAGCGAGGAGACCGGTGTCGTCATCGTCACCGAAGGGAAACACCCGGTCAACGCCGCCGAGCCCGCCCCGAAGATCGAGGGCCACGAGAGCTTCCAGTTCCCCTGGATCTTCCTGGCCAACGGCGGGCAGTTCGGTCCGCAGTCGGAGGTGCTCCCGGGCGGCTCCACCTACGCGATCAACCCGTTCTTCGCCCGCGTGGTGCGGATCCCCTCGCGCGAGCTGATCCTCTCCTGGGGGCGCAAGGACGTCAGCGCCGACCGCTACGACTCCGAGCTGGACCTGATCGAGGTGACCTTGGACGGGTTCCACGTGTCGGTCGAGCTGACCCAGACCTTCGCCATCCCGCCGGAGACCGCGCCACACCTGGTCAAGCGGTTCGGCGAGGACGACGAGGAGCACGGCACCGCGGGCGTGCGCAAGTCGGCCGCGGTGCAGCGGCTGGTCACCCGCCTGCTCGGCGTGGTCGTCAAGGGCTACTTCAACGAGGTGTCCAACAGCCACCTCATCGAGGAGTTCATCAGCGACCAGAACCAGGTCCGCGCCGAGCTGAAGACCCTGGTCGAGCAGGCGCTGCGGGAGCAGAACGTCTCCCCCCGGCTGACCACCATCGGCGCGATCAAGTTCCAGTCCGACGAGATGAACGAGGAGTTCCGGCACTTCGCGAAGCTGCGGCAGCAGAGCAGGCAGCTCGGCCAGCAGCTGATCAACGCGGCGGTGGAGACGGACCTGAAGCGGGAGAGCATCAAGCAGGAGAAGCTGAAGCGGTCGGCGGAGCTCGAGGAGGACGTCCGCATCCTGGGCCGTGACCAGGTCGCGGCGGAGCGGATGGCCAGGATCGACGCGAGCCGCCAAGTCCCCCAGGTCCTCGTCTCGTCGAACGACCCCGGCGTCCTCGACCTCCCCAGGCGGGTCCGCGGCGTCTCGCGGCGCGACGGGCAGCTTCCCGTGTGGGTGCTGGACACGGAGGACGTGCGGCCACAACCGGCGCAGCTCACCGAGGTCTACGACCTGAACGAGGAGGAGCATGACGAACGGCGCTGATCGCCCTCGTCTGGGCATCGACCTCGGCACGACCGCCACGTGCGTCTGCGTGGTGGACGGCAGCGGGGAGGTCAGGGTGCTGGCCAACCGGGAGGGCGGCGCGACCACCCCCTCGGCGGTGTACCTCGGTGCGGACGGCACGGCGGCGGTGGGTGACCTCGCGCTCGACCAGCGCGCGCACGAGCCGGGGCGGGTGATCACCGAGATCAAGCGGGAGATCGGCGGTGACTGCACCGTCGCGGTCCCCGGCGGGCACCTGCGGCCCGAGCAGATCTCGGCCCTCATCCTGCGGCAGGTCGTCGAGGACGCGCTCGAGGCGCTCGGCACGGCGGTGCCCGCCGACGGTCCGCTCGCCGGCGCCGTCGTCACGGTTCCCGCCTACTTCGGGACCGCGGAGCGGGCGCGCACCCGCGAGGCGGCCCGCATCGCCGGGCTGGACGTGCTCGACCTGGTCAACGAGCCGACCGCGGCGGCGCTGGCCAGCGGCCTGCGCGGGACGCCCGGCGGTCGGGCGGTCCTCGTCTACGACCTCGGCGGCGGCACCTTCGACGTCACCGTCGTGCTCATGTTCCCCGACGAGGTCCGCGTCGTGGCGACCGGCGGGGACGCCCGCCTCGGTGGCGCCGACTGGGACCGGGTGCTCGTCGACCTCGTCCTCGACCAGCTGGGCGACGTCTCCGACGAGGAGGACCCCCGGACGTCCCCGCGGCTGATGGCCGGTCTGCTCGGACGGGCGCAGGCGGTGAAGGTCGCGCTGTCGACCTCCACCGAGCAGATGCTGACCCTGCGGACCGCGGGAGGCCGTGTGCACCGCATGGTCATCTCCCGCACCGACTACGAGAACGCCACGTCCGACCTGCTCGACCGCACCATCGACTTCACCGCCGACCTCATCGAGCAGGCCCGCGCCGCCGGGGTGTCGACGATCGACGACGTCCTCCTGGTCGGCGGGATGTCGCGGACGCCCGCCGTGGCCAGGAGGCTCGACGAGGCGTTCCCGCACCTGCCCGCGCCCCGGCTCGCGGCCGACGCGGAGCTGGTCGTCGCCAAGGGCGCCGCCCGGGTCGCCGCCGGCGAGTCCCGCAAGGTCGTGGACGTGACGTCCAAGGGTTACGGCGTGCTGATCACGCGCGACGCCGGTCGTCCCTCGCTCGGCAGCGCGGTGCACTGGATCATCGTCCCGAACACCCCGCTGCCCACCAGCGGGCGGCACACCTTGTGCACCGTGGGCGACCGGCAGACCACGATGCGGATCGCGGTGTACGAGTCCATGACGGACGTGCTGTCCGACGACGAGGCCGACCACCTCCGGCTCGACGAGCGCATCATGGAAGGGCTGCCGCGGGACGGCAGGCGCGGCGACCCGGTCGAGCTCGACTTCTCCCTGGGCGCCGACGGGGTGCTGCGGATCGACGCCCACGCGGCCAACGGCGCGCGGCTGGAGATCGAGACCCAGGTCCGCGGCCGCGACACCGACACCGTCGCGCCCCTGCCCGGCCTGCGGCGGTGACATGGGCGAGACGGACCTCCCCGGACTCCGCGAGGCCGACATCCGCGCCTACCTCGACGACGTCATCACGCCGGTCGAGACGGAGTGGTCGCCCCACCGGAACCTGTTCCGGGTGTACCGGCTGCCCGTCGACTGCACCGCCGACGAGGTCGACTCGGCGCTGACCGCCATCCCCGCGCTGTGGGGCGTGCCCGAGCTGCGTGAGCACACCCGCGCCGTGGAGCGGCTGCGGCGCGGGCACCCGACCGCCGCGCGGGTGCTGGGAGATCCCCGCGAGCGCTCGGTGCACCGGGCCGCCGTGGCGGCGGAACGCACCGCCCTCGCCAAGGTGGTCGACCAGTTCCTGAGGTCCGCGCCGGGCATGCCCGGCGCCGCCGTCGCGGCCCTCGTCCGGCAGTCCGCGGGCCGCTGGAGCCGCCCGGACGTCCTGGCCGCGCTCGAACAGCACCGGGCGGTCGAGCGCGAGCCCGCGAGTCTCGACATCACGCCGGACACGTCCCGGTCGCGCCGGATCGCCGCCGCGCTGGCCGACCTCGGGATCCCCAGCCTGTGGGAGTACCTGGGCAGGAACCTGTCGTCCGCCGGCCCGGACGTCCACGTGGACGCACTCCGGCGCAGGCGCGCACACCTGCGGACCCGACGAGGAGCGGGCGTCGAGGCGGAGCTGACCGTGCTCAAGATCGTCGAGCAAGCGCTGGACGAGCCCGAGGGACTGGGCCCGCTGCTGCGCCACGAGTTCCTCACCGAGCTGTCGGTGGCCGTGCTGCTGGGCTACCAGGAGGTCAGCTTCCTCGCGGCAGCCGACCCGCGGCGGAGCGTCGCCGGCGGTCTCCCCCGCGACCCCGACACGCTCGCCTACGCCGTCTGGTGCCGACGCACGCACCGATCCGACTGGGAGTCCGACTACCGGCAGGCCGTCGCCGACGGCAGGCTACACGCCGCGCTCGCGGTGCTGACGAGCAGGCGGCTGACCGGCGACTGGGAACGCGTGCGGGACGCGCTGGCCGCGACCGCGGACCGGTTGGCCGCCGAGCTCGCCGCTGCCCGCGAACTGGAGGACACCGCACCGGAGGACGCGGCTGCCCGCTACCTGGCGGTGGAACGGGAGCTGACGGACCCCGCGATCAGGTCGGGCCTGCGCCGCTGCCCGGCGAAGGCGCCCGCCGAGGTGTCCGCGCGGGCGCACCACGACGCCGTCGTCATCACGTGGCAGGAGTCGACGTCGACCGCGGGTCGCCTGACCTACCGGGTCAGCCGGGGCGGGACGGTGATCGCCCACGACACCGACGCCCTGGTGCTGTCGGACGTGCCGCCGTACGGCGTGCCGACGTCCTACGCGGTGCAGACCCTGCGGAACGGCGTCCCCGGCGGGATGGCGCACAGCACGGAGGTCGTGCTGGCGCCCGAGGTGCTGGACCTGGCGGTCGAGTCGACGATGCTGTCGGTGCACGGCCGCTGGCGGTTGCCTCCCGGAGCGGTCGGGGCGTCGGTGACCAGGACCGCGCCGTCGGGCGACACCGCGGAGATCACCGCGGTCGACGGGACCGGGTTCGACGACACCGCGGTGGTGCCCGGTGTGGAGTACCGCTACCTGGTGCGCGCCCGCTACCCGGGCCGGGCCGGCAAGCCCGAGGACAGCCCGGGCTTGACGGTCCTCGGCGAGTGCCCGGGGAGCCCGCGCCAGGTCGAGGACCTGCGGGCCGTCCTCTCGGGCGACACCGTCGAGTTGACCTGGAGCAGGCAGAGCGGCGCTCCGCTGGTGGTCCGCGTCCCACCCGACGGGGTCGCGCCCGCGCCGCAGGTCCTCCGCGCCGCCGACGCCGCAATCGCGGGCCGGGTGGTCGCTGTCGGCGACACGGGCCGGGCGTCGGTCCCGCTGGCGGACCTGGCGGGGCAGCGGGTGCTCGTGCCGGTCACGGTGTCCGGCCCGCTCGCGGCCATCGGCCCGGCGACGCGGGTGACTCCCGCGTTGGAGCCGGTCGCCGGCCTGCGGGCCAGGCGGTTCGGCCCGCAGGTGGTGCTGACGTGGCAGTGGCCGGTATGGGCCACCGACGTGCGGGTGGTCTGGCGGGTGGACGGGCCGCCCACCGGGCCGCTCGACCCGCAGGCCACCGCGTTCGAGATCGGCAGGGCCGCGTACGCGGGCCGCGGCGCGCGGATCACCGCGACCCTGCCCGGCGAGCACTGGTTCGGCGTGTCGGTCGTGGACTCCGGCCGGTTCGGGCCGATGGTCACGGTGTGCTCGACCCGGCTGCGCGAGGTGCGCTACAGCGTCCGGCGCGGGGCTTGGTGGCGCCGGGGCGAACTGCTGGTCACCGTGCACGGTCCGGAGCCCGTCCCCGACATCACGGTCGTCGCCAAGTCCGGGTCGCGCCCGCTGGCGCCCGAGGACGGCGTCGAGGTCCTGCGGCTGCCCGCCCACGGCCCGGCCGAGCCCGTGCGGCTCCGGGTGCCGCGCCACCTGCGGCGGCCGGTGTTCCTGCGCGCGTTCTCCCTGGACGAGACCGTCGCGCTCGCCCACCCCGCCCCGCACCTCCTGGTCGTGCCCTGACCCGAGAGGAGACCGCTGTGCGTGCTGCGACCTGGAACGTCCCGACCCGGCGCGTCCCGGCCTGCCCCTACTGCCACACCCGGACGCCGGGCAAGGCGTACCTGAGGCAGTGCGCCTCGCGCTGCGGCGAGGCCGCGACCGACTTCCCCGTCTCCGCCGCGCGCAAAGGCAAGTGCCCGCACGGGCGTGCCCCGATGGCCCGCCGGATCTGCCCGGCGTGCGGGCAGGCCGTGCCGCGCGAGTACGTCGAGGGCCGTCCGAAGGTGGTCGCCGTGGTCGGGGCGCCGGGGTCCGGCAAGAGCACCTGGTTGGCGTCGGTCATCCGGCGTGTCGCGAAAGGACACCTGGACGACCGCTTCCCCGGCATGTCCCTCGACGTGCTCGGTGAGAAGAGCAGGCTGCGGCACGCGCAAGACCGGGTGCTGGTCGCCGAAACCGTCCTGCACCGCACCACCGACCCCGAGCCGCTGCTGGTCAGCCTGCGCGTCCGGCCGCGGGGGCGGCCCGTGGTGATCGCGTTCTACGACGACGCCGACGGGACCCCGGAGAGCCTGGCGCACGCCGACGGTCTCGTCCTGGCCGTCGAACCCGGGGCCGCGCCCGGCGACGCGGGGATCACCCGCCTCGCCGAAGGCGTGCGCGCGGCGCGCGGCCTGCGCCCCGACAACCTGATCAGCGTTCCCCTGGCGGTGGTGCTGACCAAATTGGACACTGTGTGGGACGTGGTCGACCCCTGGTCGCCGCTGCTGCGACCCGCGCCACGGGCCGGCGGCTACGCGGCGTCCGACGGTGTGGACGTCCACCACGAGACCACCGCCTGGCTCGACCGCTGGGACAAGGCGGACCTCCTCCGCGGTGTCGACACCGCCTTCCGCCGCCACCGCTGCTTCGCCGCGACAGCGCTCGGCGACCGAGCGGACGGCAGGCGGGACCCGGTGCCCTACCGGGTGGAGGATCCGCTGCTGTGGCTGCTCGCGGAGTTCGGCGCGCTGCCGGTCGTCCGGGGCTGGAAGAGGACGCTGCCGTGATCGCCCAGCTGTTCCTCTACCTGGTGCTGGGCGCGGTCGTGCTGGTGGTCACCGGGCCGGTCCTCGCCGCCGCGGTCGCGCTCGGCCTGACGTTGGCGGTGGTCGCCGTCGTCCGGGAAGCGCTCGACTGCCTCGCCGTTCGGGCGAGCACCGAGCACCTGGCGCTGGACGCGTTGCCCGATCCCGCCGACCGGCGGTACCTGTCCGGCCCGGCCCTGCGCGACCACCGGCGCCTCGGCGCCGCCTGCTTCGTGGCGCTGCACCAGCGCATGTCGACCCAGCTCGACGAGAGCTTCGCGGGCAACGGGCTGCGCCGGGTGCGCCCCATCCGCGAGTCCCAGGTCATCACGCGCTCGCCCGCGGTGCCGTTCCTCGCGGTCGCCGCGCGCACTGGGCTCGCCATCGGCTACACCACCGCGCTCGTGCTGCTGACCACCACCTGGTTGGTGCAGCTGGTGTTCCTGATGGCTGCGGTGGCGGGTTTCCGACTCCTCGCCGGCGCGTTGTGGGTCTTCGAAGTGCTTTCCCTGACGTTGAGGGGAATCACGACGGAGTGCCCGCGCTGCCACGCCCGGCTCGCCCGCCCGGTGTTCGTCTGCCCCTGCGGTCGCGAGCACCACGCGCTCATCCCGGGCCCGCAGGGCGTGTTCCTCCGCACCTGCCGCTGCGGCCGGAACCTGCCCACACTCCTGCTCACCGGCAAACGCGGTCTCTCCCCGCGCTGCGGCGGCTGCGACGCCTCCCTGCCCTCCGCGACCCAGACGATGCCCACGCGCCACGTCCCGGTGGTCGGCGGCACCGGCGCCGGCAAGTCGGTGTTCCTGCACACCGCGGTCGCCCGCATGAGGTCGGGGCACGACGCCGTCCCCGCGGACCCGTTCACCGACAGCAGGCTGGCCGAAACCGGCGCCCTCCTCGCCGACGGCGTGTTCCCGCCGCGCACGCCGGTGAGCCAGCCGGTCTCGCACACCCTGCAAGTGCGCAACCGGCTCCTGCACCTGTACGACGCGGCAGGCGAGATCGTGCAGGAGGCCGACCGCATCGCCGACTCCGCGTTCCTCGCCCTCAGCGACGGCGTGGTCCTCGTCGTCGACCCGCTCGCCCTCCCCGCCGTCCGCGCCCGCGCCGACCCCGACGTCCTCGCCGCCTCCCGCTCGTCCGGCACCGACCCCAAGACCGTCCTCGACCTGCTCACGGAGACCCTCACCGAGCACCACACCACCACACCGCGCCGCATCGCCGTCGTCGTGACCAAGGGCGACACCCTTCCCGGGTCCATCCACCCCTACGCCACCCATCCCCCGGACCGCCCCGATGCGGTCCGCACGTGGCTCATCGCCCACGGCCACGCCGACCTCGTCCACTCCGCGGAACACCACTTCCCCCAGGTCCACTACTTCGTGGTCACCTACCTCACCACCTCCCCCGACCTCCACGACGACCCGGCCGCTCCCATCCACTGGCTGCTGACAGGAACCACCCCATGACCTCGTCGACCGGACGCGGCCGCCTCGCGGCCCGCGTCCTCCTGCTTGTGTCCGCCGTTGTCGCGATCGGCTTGTTGGCCCTTGCCGGCACGGCCTTCTTCTGACACGTGACCGCCGTCCGAACACCGCCAGGCTCGCCCCACAAGGGCGAGCTCTAACTGTCTGGGTGATGTACCGGTTTAGCGGGCGCCGCTTCACGGAAGTGCGGCCATACTCAGAACCCATGGCCGATGGTGATGTCAGCAATGACATAGGCGGCACGGTCCAGGGTGTGGTGGTGCAGGCGGGCCGGATCGATCAGGTGCTGCTGTCCGCTCCGGAAGCCGTGGTGGTGCCGCGACAACTGCCGGCCGCAGTCCCCGATTTCTGCGGGCGTGGCGCCCAGGTCACCGCTCTCGACGCTCTGCTGGCGGAATCTGAGCGGGATGCCGGTGGCGGGGCGATGGTCGTGGCGTTGGACGGATCGGCGGGAGCGGGGAAGTCGACGTTGGCGGTGTGGTGGGCGCACCGCGTCCAGGACCGCTTCCCGGGTGGCACGTTGTTCGTGAACCTGCGCGGATACGGTCCGAGCAGTCCGCTGCCCCCGCGAGTCGTGCTGACGGACTTCCTCACCGCGCTCGGTGTCGCGGAGCGGCGGATTCCCGAAGGCGTGGAGGCGCAGGGCGCGTTGTTCCGGTCGTTGGTGACGGCCCGACGGGCGCTGGTGGTGTTGGACAACGCCGGGTCCGCCGAGCAGGTGCGCCCGCTGTTGCCCGGTGCGGCGGGGTCGCTGGCGTTGGTGACCAGTCGGGGCGCGCTGTCGGAGTTGCTGGTGTCGGAGGCGGTCCGGCGCGTCGCGGTGGACGTGTTCGACGCGGTGGACGCCGTGCGCCTGGTGAAGGGGGTCGTGGGTGATGTCCGGACCGCCGCGGAGCCCGACGCGGTGGAAGAACTCGTGGACGTGTGCGCGCGGTTGCCGTTGGCGGTGCGGGTGGCGGCGACGCGGGTGGCGTCGCGTCCGTTCCTGTCGGTGGCCGACGTGGTGGAGGAGATCCGGGAGGAACAGCGGGGCCTGATCGGGATGGACGGGCCGTGGCGCGGGTTGGGCGGGGTGCGGGCGGTGTTCGACTGGTCCTACGCCCGGCTCGACCCGGTGCACGCGCGGGTGTTCAGGTTGCTGGGGTTGCACCCGGTGCCGGAGTTCGGAGCGGCTGCCGTCGCCGCCCTGGCCGCGCTCGACACGCGTTCCACGACGCACGTCCTGGAGGAGTTGGCGGAGCAGCACCTGGTCGAACCGGTGGCCCGTCGGCGGTATCGGATGCACGACCTGTTGCACGACTACGCCGCGTACCGCGCCGACCTGGACGAGACACCGCCGGCGCTGGAGGAGGCGGAGGCACGCCTGCTGGGTTGGTACGCCGCGGTGGCGGACTCCGCGGATCGTCTCGTGTACCCGGTGTCGGCCCGAATACCCGTGGACCTTCCCGTCGTGCAGGCGCCGGTGCGCGACCGGGAGGAGGCGTTGGGGTGGTTGCGCTCGGAACGGGCGGTGTTGTCCGCGGTGCAGCGCATTGCTCTGGACCGCGGCGTGTACGCGGTGGCGATCGCGTTGGCGTTGTCATCGCGTCACCTGGGGTTGGGGCCGCGGTCCTGGTGGCCGGAGGAGTTGGAGGCGAAGTCGCGCGGGATCGAGGCGGCTCGGGTGTCGGGGGTCCGGGAGGCCGAGGCGTTCCTCAGGGTCCTGCGTGGGCACAGCCACCGGAGTGCGGGTGACCAGGCGGCGGCGGAGGCCGACTTCCAGGGCGTGGCGGAGTCGGCGGCGCGGTCCGGCGATCAGGTGCTGCGACGGCGGGCGTTGGCGGGCCTGGCGAGCCTGCGCGAGGCACAGGAGCGTTACGACGAAGCGGCGGAGTACCACCTGGCGGTGTGGGAGGCGACCAGGCAGGAGGGCGACTCCGGGGCCGAAGCCATCACATTGGGCAACCTGTGCCTGGTGAACGCGAAGCGGGGGCGGTTCGACGAGGCGTTGGACTACGCGCAACGGGCGTGGGAGTTGCGCAGCCGCACCGGCAACCCGTTGATCACCGCCTACGCCGAGGACGACTTGGCGCTCGCGCGGCAGGGGTTGGGCGAGCACGACACCGCCATCGGGTTGTGGGAGAAGGTCGTGGACGTCTACGCGCGGCACAGCGGCGCGGAATCGCACCTGGCCGCGGCGCTGGAGGCGATGGCCGTCTCGCTGGTCGCCACCGGCCGGGACGACCGGGCCGCGCACGACCTGCGGCGGGCCGCCGCGATCCTGGCGGACCTGGACGACCCGCGCGCCGATCAGGTCCGGCGACGTGCCGAGGACCTAACCCCGGCACGCGCCGACGAGCCCGGTCAGTCGGCGGACCGCCCGCAGGCGGGGCAGTCCGGTTCCGGTTCCGACGATTCGTAGAACGTGCTGTGCTGCAGCGTGATGAGGTTGTACCCGACCTGGCGGTTGGCCGGCAGCCGGGGGATCCCGGTGATCAGGCTCATCACCGCGTGCCCGGCCAGGTGTCCCGCGATCCCGGCTGACACGGCGTTGACGGCGTGGGTGCCGGTCGTCCCGCCCGGGTCCGGCCACGGGGTCGACGGCGGTGCTGCGAGTTGTTCCCGTGCGGCGGCGGTGCGCGCGCAGTCGTAGCAGGGTCCGTTGCCGGGCACGAACAACCCGACGCCCGCCCGTGGACCGTGGTAGCCGCCGTGGACCCACGCGGTGCCGGTGTCGAGGCATGCCCGGTTGGTCCACGACCGGATCTCGTGCGGGGTGTCGGCGGCCATCAGCAGCACGTCGCAGCCCGCCGCCAACCGCCGCAGCACCCTCACGCCGTCGACGGTGGTCCGCTCGCCGGTGACCTCGACCTCGCTGTTGTGCCGGCGCAACAGCTCAACCGCGACGTCGACCTTGGGGCGGCCGAGGTCGTGCTCGGTGTAGAGGACCTGCCGGTTGAGGTTGGACAGCTCCACCAGGTCCGGTTCGACCAGGTGCAACCGCCCCACCCCCGACTGGACCAGCGCGAGGGCCGCGGTGCTGCCGACCCCACCGACACCGACGACCGTGACCCGTGCCTGCCGCAGCGCCAGCTGCGCGTGCCAACCGGTGGTGCGCGGGGCGGTGTCCATCCACCGCCACAACGCCCGACCACGCGCGAACCGCTCCCGCTGTGCTTCGGAGAGCGCCTCCGGTGTGGGTTCGTCGGCGTCCTCCAGGTAGCCCGCGGCGGCCAACGCGTCGATCGCGGTGCGGACCGTGTCGGGCGGCTCGTCGGGGTGGCGGTGGACCAGGTCGGCGACCACCTGGTCCACCGCGCGCGTCCCGTCGAGGAGTGTGAGCAGCGTCCACACCGTGCCGTCCGGGTCCGGGATCGTCGCGGCGATTCCCGGCAGGGAGCCACCGATCTGCACCAGGTCGTCGCCGTGGCGGACGGGCAGGTGCTCGTACTTGATACGTGGGCGGTGCATCACACTTCTCCTTTCCACATCGTATTACGACTCGCACGTCGTCTTCGGGTCGCACGGGATGCGGTCGACCGTGACCGCGGTGAACGTGATGATCATGTCCTCACCCCCTTCCCTGCCGGTCGAGGCGGAACAGGGCGGGGAAGGGCAAGCACGGACGCGGCAGCTGCACCTCGTCCTGCGGTGGGACGTGGGACCTGAACGGGTTCATCCCTGGTCCTCCTCTCCTGTAGCGGCCGGCGGATGACCGGCCGGGAACAGGATGCGGTGCACCCCGGGACAGAACCGGGGACAGCGGGGAGGACAAGCCCGGGACAACGACTCGCCCGAACGGGTGATGTCGTGTCCGCCCCCGGATCAGCGCCGCCGCGGTCACCCGTCGGTTGACAACCACAGCTAATGGCATTAGCTTTTGGGCTACACACATTAGCCCGGAGGCGATGGACATGACGGAGTTCCTGGAGCACGACGGCGGCAGGCTCGCCTACGACGTGATCGGCGAAGGGCCGCTGATCGTGCTGGCCCACGGCATGGGCGACAACCGCGCCGCCTACCGCGAGGTGGCCGTCCGGCTGGCCGGCGCCGGGTACCGCGTCGCCAGCGTGGACCAGCGCGGCCACGGCGAGTCCAGCGCCGGTTGGACCTCCTACACCCGCACCGACTCGGCGGCCGACCTGCTCGCGGTGGTCCGACACCTGGGCGGCCCTGCCGTGCTCGTGGGCCACTCGTTCACCGGCGGCTCCGTCACCATCGCGGCCGCCCGGGAGCCCGAGTCGGTCAGCGCCATCGTGCAGATCAGCCCGTTCACCCGCGCGCAGAAGGTCGACTTCGGCGGCCTGCTCTCCAACCCCCGCTACCGCAAGGGCATGGCGCTGCTCATGGGCGCGGGGGTGTTCCGCAGCGTCGGGCTGTGGAAGCGCTACCTCGACCACGCCTACCCCGGCGCCAAGCCGGCGGGCTTCGCCGAGCACGTCGCCGCGCTCGACGCGGACCTGCGCAGGCCCGGGCGGATGGCGGCGGTGGGCCGCATGGGCATGTCCGCGCCCACCGACGCGGGCGCCCGGCTCGGCGACATCCGGTGCCCCGCGCTGGTCGTCGAGGGCGCGCTGGACCCCGACTGGACCGATGCCCGCGCCGAGGGCGAGGCCATCGTGGCGGCCATGCCGCCGGGGCTGGGTCGGGTCGAGGTGGTCGAAGGGGCCGGCCACTACCCGCACGTGCAGTTCCCGGCCGAGGTGGCCGCGGCGGTGCTGACCTTCCTCGCGGCGGGCACCCGTGGCTAGGGCGGCGCTGTCCGCGGACGCGGTGGTCGACATCGCGCTGCGCCTGGTCGACGAAGAGGGTTCCGCCGCGCTGACCTTGACGGCGGTGGCCTCCCGCGCGGGCGTGGCCACACCGTCGCTCTACAAGCACGTGCGCAACCTGGCCGAGCTGCGCGCGCTCATGTCGGTGCGGATCATGGACGAGCTGGCCGAGCGGATCGGCAAGGCGGTGCTCGGCCGATCCGCAGACGAGGCGATCCGCGCGCTCATGACCACTTGGCGCGGGTACGTCAGGGAGCACCCGCACCGCTACTCCGCGCTCGTCCAGGCACCCGAGCCGATCGTGGCAGAGGCCGGCGGGAGGCTGGTCGACATCATGCTGGCCGCCCTGCGCGCCTACGGCATGCAAGACGCCGAAGCCATCCACGCGACCCGCTGCCTGCGCGCGGCCATGCACGGCTTCGCTGTGCTGGAAGCGGAGAACGCGTTCCAACGACCCGAAAAACTGGACGAGACCTACGACCTGCTGATCCACATGGTGGTCACCGGCCTGCGAACCCCCCTCCCCCGCACGTGAACCTCACGGCCCGGCAGTCGAACCGGATCCGTGTCCGTCCGAGTCGACCGGCGGCTACCGGCTACACCTGCTCGGTGTCGACCCGCGTCACGGGGTGGCTGCCGGGCTGACGACGGTTCTCGAGCTTGATCTCGCACTTGCCCGCCAGCGCCACACCGGCACCGATCGCCGTGACCACCGGAGCGGCCACCGCCGCGACCAGCCCGAGCGCCACCGGAACCTCCAGCACCACGTCGTCCTTGCTGTCACGCACGACCACACGACGGTTGATGCCCTCGCTGACCAGTCCGCGAACGGTGTGGACCACGGCGTCGACAGCGGCACGGGTGGACTCAGGCTTGAACTCGCTCATGGCTCTCCTCGACAGCGGACGATCGTTGATGCCTCCAGCGTGCCTTCAGCCGTGCACCGTGCCATCAGGGTTCTCCCTGAACCTGCCTGATTCACCCCCTGATCCCGCTCACCACCACCTGTCCCTCTCGAAAGTCGTCATGGCGATCCTCACCGCCCCGGTTGTGGCCACCAGGGTCTGTGGCCGTGGCGGAGCTGCCGGCGCCGGGGCGGGTGACGCCGGTCGATGCACAGTGGGACGTCTGCTCGTGTGGGAACCTCGCGGGCTGGTCGACCCCCGGCGCTACCTTTGCGGTCTTGTCGTGGAGTGGAAGGGGGCGCGGATGCGGGTGTCTGTGCTGACCGCCGGTTCCAGAGGGGACGTCGAGCCGTTCCTTGCCCTGGGTAGGCGGTTGCGCGCGGTTGGGCACGGGGTGCGGTTGGTGACGCACCGCGAGTTCGAGCTTGTCGTGCGTGCCGCCGGGCTCGACTTCGCCGAGCTGCCCGGCGACCCCAAGGCCACGCTGGCCGGACCCGAGGGGCAGGCGCTGCTGGCCGCGCGGAACCCGGTCGCGCTGGTCCGGCGGCTGCGCGAGGTGGTCGGCCCGGAGCTGCGTAGGTCGCTGACGGCGGCGGTCGAGGCGTGTCGGGACGCCGACGTCGTCGTCTACTCCACGCTGGTGGCGTTCGGGCCGACCGTGGCCGAGTACCTGGACGTGCCCGTCGTGGCCGCCCACCTGTCCCCGAACACGCCGACCAGGGCGTTCCCGATGACGGCCCTGCCCAAGCCGGTGCCCGCCGTCCTCAACCACGCCACCTGGCGGTTCTCCGAAGCTCTGCTGTGGCGCGCTTTCCGCCCCCTGCTGAACGACCAGCGCGCCGGCCTCGGCCTCCCGCCGCTGCCTCGCCGCACCCCGCCGCCGCACCGCCGAGCGCCCCGCCTGTACGGCTTCAGCCCCGCCGTGGTCCCACCGCCGCGGGACTGGACGCCGACCGACCACGTCACCGGTTACTGGTTCACCGATACCGACACCGCTCTGCCGCCCGCCCTGACCGACTTCCTCGACGCCGGCGAACCCCCGGTGTACCTGGGCTTCGGCAGCATGCCCGACCGAGACCCGTCCGCCGCTACCGACTTGCTGCTCACCGCCGCCCGCCGGGTCGGCAGACGAGCCGTGCTGCTGTCGGGCTGGAGCGGTTTGCACCAAGCCGACACGAGCGACGACGTGCTGGTCGTCGACGACGTCCCGCACCGCGCGCTGTTCCCGCGCTGCGCGGCGGCCGTCCACCACGGCGGCGCGGGCACCACGGCCGCGGCGGTGCTGGCCGGCATCCCGTCGGTGGTCGTGCCGTTCTTCGCCGACCAGTTCTTCTGGGGCCGCCGCGTCACCGAGCTGGGGGTCGGCGCCGCCACCCCGGCCCGGGACCGCGTGACGGCCGACGTCCTCGCCGACGCCTTGCGCGCCGCCCTGTCCCGCGCCCGACCGGCTCGTGCCCTGGGCGACCGCGTGGCGGCCGAGGACGGCACGGGCGCGGCGGTCACCGTGCTGGAGCACCTGGTTGCACCGGCACCGTCAAGGTGATCCCGTCCGGGGACCGATCCCTGCCGCGACGGCGGGCGGGGCGCGCGTGACGCGGTCCAACCAGACCGGCGCAGGCACAACCTCAGCGCGCACGCCGAGACCCACAGCGAGTGTTACCGAGGGGGTGCGGCCACCGGCCGCACCTCCTCGGCGTCCCACCGGATCGCGGACGGTCCGGCCTTCAGGCGGTCCGGACTTCAGGGGCGGACGCCGATCCCGTCGACCACGGCCGTCGTCACCGAAGCGGACTCCACGACCGTCCCGGCCGGCAGGGACCCGTCCGACTCGGTCAGCACGCGGCGGTCGCCGATGAACTCGCCGGTGGCCGGGTCGACGATGACCTCCTGGCGGTCGTCGCCGTCGGTCACGGCCAGCGCGACGCCCCGCCTGCCGTCGAGGTTGGCCGACTGGTCGACCACCTCCAGACCGGGCAGCAGCGCCAGCGCCCGGAACAGCGCGGCCCGCAGCTCGGCGGGCACCTTGCCGCTGCGCAGCAGGTCGGAGGCGAGGACCAGTGCCTCCTGGTGGTCGCTGGACCCGCGCCCCCGACCGTCCGCGAGCAGGCGCTCCAGCAGCGCCTCCGGCGCGCGGGGCAGGCCGGCCATGAACCGGGCGTTGGGCTGCTGCCACGCCCCCGGGTCCTCCTGGCACTGCCGGTCACACCGGCCGCGGACCTCGTCCTGCGACGCGGGCCGCAGGTCCACCCCGGCGTTCCGGGCCTGCTCCTCGGTGCCGACAAGCCAGTCCCGCCGACCGGTGTCCCGGGGACGGACGAGGTACTCCTCGCCCTCGACCGCGGGCAGCCACACCTCCAGGACCTCCTCGCCCAGCCACCGGAAGTCCTGCCCGCCCTGCTGGGCCTGCACCGCGGACCGGCCGCGGCTGATCGCGTACCGGTACTGGCCGGGGCCCAGCACCGGGTCCGTCGTCGTGATCGCGTCCGCCGCCCTGGTCAACGCCTGAGCCGCCTCGGCCGTCGCGGGCGTCGGGCCACCCAGCGCCACCTGCGCCAGCACCCCGCCCGCGGCCAGCGCGGCGACACCCGCGGCGACACCCCACCAGCGCCGCGCCGGCCTGCCCGCCGGCCGTCCGGCCGCGGCGAGCGCCAGCACCTTCTCCCGGTTGGCGGCGAAGCTCTCGTCGGTCATCGGAGCCGTGTCGCCGCGCACGTCCCGCACGACGTGGTCCATCTCGTCCTCACGCATCGCGCGCCTCCTCGGTCCGCAGCTTCGTCCTGGCCCTGTGCAGGCGCGTCCGCACCGTCTGCTCCTTGATCCCGAGCACCTCCGCGATCTCCACCGCGGTCAGCCCGCCCCACGCCACGAGCAGCAGCACGTCGCGCTCCTCGGCGCGCAGCCCCGCGATGGCCTCGGCCATCCGCCGGGCGCGCACGTCCGCGTCCACGCTCTCCGCGACCCGGTGGTCGACTGCGTCCTGAGTGGACCGGCGGCCACCGTCCCGCGCCCAGGCCCGCAGCCGGGTCTCCTCGGAGCGGTGGTGCCGCCGCAGCAGGTTGGTGGCTATCCCGTACAGCCACGCCTTGGGCCCGGCGCGGGTCGGGTCGAACCCCGCCCGCTGCTCCCAGGCGACCAGGAACACGTCGGCCACGAGGTCGTCGGCCACCGCCGTCCCGGCCCGCCGGGCCAGGTAGTGGTGCAGCGGGCGGGCGTGGGCGTCGTACCAGGCGGCCAGCACTTCCGGTCCGTCCAGCCGCTCCACCGGGGGACTCCTCCTGCGCGTCACTGGGACGCTGTCGGTTCGCACGGAACTGATTGCCGCTCGCCGCCGCGAGCGTTCCCGCGGATCCTCCTGGGATCACCCGATCCGCAGGTCCGCGCGGGAACCCAGGGCGTCGAGCTGCTCCTGCACCCGCTGCGCGTCGGTGTCGCGTCCCTGCTGCCGGTACAGCTCGAGCGCCTCGTACCACGCGGCACGCGCCTGGTCGGTCCGGCCGAGGGCGACGTGCGGGTGGCCGACGTGGTCGAGGGTGTCGGCGGCCGAGGCCGTGTTGCCCGTGGCGTTGCGCAGGGCCAGTGCCCGCCGGTAGTGGTCGACGGCCCGCCGGTGGTCGCCGGTGTGGTGGTCGATGTAGCCCAGGCTGTCCAGCACGTCCGCCTCGCCGTTGGGGCTGTCGTGGTCCCGGTACAGGGCCAGGGCGGCCTGGCAGCGGGCGCGGGCGGTGTCGTAGTCGCCCAGGCGGGCGGCGCACCAGCCCACCAGGTTGAGCGCCAGGGCTTCCCACACCGGTTGGTCGAAGGTGCGGTAGAGCACCAGCGCCCGTTCGGCGTGCGTCAGGGCCTGCCGCTCGTCACCGCGCTGGATGAAGGCCCAGGTGAGTTCGTGGTGGGTGTGGCCCTGCTGCTCGGGGTCGCCGTGCCGCTCGGCCAGGCTGAGGGCGTGGCGCAGGTGTTCGGTGGCTTCCTCGTGCCGTCCGAGCCGGGTGTGGGCACGGCCGACGCGCCGGTGCGCGACCATGCGGGTGGTGGGGTCGGCCAGGTGGTCGGCCGCCCGGAGCGCGGCCCGCCAGACGGTCAGCTGGTCGTGGGCGCGTCCGCGCCGCTGGTGGTAGTTGGTCAGGGTCCAGGCCAGCCGCCACACGGTGTCGTACCGGTGGGCGGCGGCAGCGGCCTGTTGGGAGGCCAGCAGGTTCGCGTGTTCGGCGTCCAGCCACGCGACGGCGGCCCCCTCGTCGGCCAGCGGGTGCGGCCGGACGCCCGGCGCCGGCGGGTCCAGGTCGAGCGGCTGGAAGTGGGGCGCCTGGAGGCGTTCGGCGGCGTGGGCGGTGTGCAGGTAGAAGTCCAGCACCCGGGTCAGCGCCTCGTCGGCCCGACCTTCGACGGTCGTGGCGGCGTAGGCGCGGATGAGGTCGTGCATGCGCCACCGGTCCGCGGTGTCCTGGGTGATCAGGGAGGCGCGTTCCAGTTCCCGCAGCACCGCACGGGGCCTGCCGGTCAGGCTCACGGCGGCGGGCAGGCTGATGTCCGGGCCGGGCGCGATGCCGAGCAACCCGAACACGGTGGCCTGCTCGGGGCTGAGCGCGCGGTACGACCACGACAGGACCGCGGGCAGGCTCGCGGCGGGGTCGACGTCGTCCAGCGCGTCGAGGCCGAGGTCGCGCAGCTCCGCGACGAGGGCGGCCAGGGGGAGCCGCGGTCGGGTGGCGGCATGGCCCGCGACGATGCTCAACGCCAGCGGGAAGCCGCCGCAGGACCTGATCAGCCCTTCCACGGCCGCGGGCTCCGCGGTGACGCGGTCGTGGCCGAGCCGGTCGGCGAGCAGGGCGTGGGCTTCGACATCGGTCAGCACGTCGAGCTGCACGTGGTGGGCGCCGTGCGTGGTGATCAGGCCGGGCAGCTGCGTGCGGCTGGTCACCACCACCGTGCACTCACCGCCCGGCAGCAGCGGGGTGACCTGCGCGGTGTCGGCGGCGTTGTCCAGCACCAGGAGCATCCGCTTGTCGGCGACCAGGCTGCGGAACAGAGCGGCTTGGGCGTGGGGTGCGACGGGGACGCGGGCGGGCTCCACGCCCAGGGCGTCGAGGAACCCCCGGATCGCCACCTCGGGCGCCATCGGCGCCGAGTCCGGGCTGAAGCCGCGCAGGTCGACGAACAGCTGCCCGTCGGGGAACCGCTCGGCGTGCCGGTGGGCCCAGTGCAGGGCCAGCCAGGTCTTGCCGATGCCGCCCGGCCCGGCGATGGCCGTGATCGCCACGGTGCCCGCCGTGTCCGCGGTGGCGGGGTGCCGCCGACCGTCCGGTTGCCCCGCGACGGCCGCTCCGCCGACCGCCGCGTCGAGGCGGTCCAGTCCGTCCCGTCGGCCGATGAAGGACGCGGGCGAGGCGGGTAGCTGGCGCGGTGTCACCGCCGGCCCACCGGTCCGCGCGGTGAGCGCCGGGTCGGCGGCCAGGACCTGCCGGTGCAGGTCTTGGAGGGCGGCGCCGGGATCCGCGCCGAGTTCGGCGACCAGGCGGTCGCGGACCTGCCGGTAGTGCGCGAGCGCGTCGGCGGTGCGGCCGGCGCGGTGCAGCGCCAGCATGTACTGGCCGGCCACCCGTTCGTCCAGCGGCCACTCGTCGGCGCGGGTCGCCAGGAGCGACACCAGTCCTTCGCCGTGGCCGAGCCTCAACCGGACGTCGACCAGGTCGCGCTCGGCGTCGAGGCGCTCCTGGTCGAGCCGACCGCGCTCGGCCGCCGCCCAGTCGCCGCGCAGTCCGGTCAACGCCTCGCCGCGCCACAGCGCCAGCGCCTCCCCCAGCAGCCCCGCGGCCGCGGCGTCGTCACCGGCGCGGGCCCGTTCCCGCAGCGCGCGGAACCGGTGGAGGTCGACCGACGACGGGTCCACCTCCAGCACGTAGCCGCCCGGCCGTCGGTGCACCGCGACGAGCACCCGCCGCAGCCGGGACAGGTAGCTCAGCAGCGTGGCCCGCGCGCGCGACGGCGGCGACTCGCCCCAGACCCGTTCGATCAGCCGGTCGACCGACACGACCCGGCCGACGTCCACCGCCAGCGCCGCCAGCACGCACCGCTGCCGGTCCGGCCCCACGTCGAGCGCGTGGCCGTCCACCGAGACGGCCACCTCCCCCAGCAAACCGATATCCACATTCCCTCCCCAGGGCATCGTGAATACCACTCCGACCTGCGGATTTCGGGAAGACGCAGCCCTTTCACACGTTCGGCGGCACACAGTCCCGGTCATCGAAACAACTCTGGAGGACTTCATGCAACGCAGGCTCTTCACCACCGCCGGGGTGGCGATCGCCGCGCTGGCCGCCGTGGTCGGGGCGAGCGCGCCCGTCTCCGCCCAAACGTCCGGAGCACCATCCCGTTCCGCTTCCCCGACCTGCTACGGGGAGACCTGCGAGGGACAGGACCCGATCTCCGCGAACTGCACGAGCGGGTCGGTCTCGCTGGCCAACATCGTCTTGCTCGGGGCGGGGGCCAGGGAGTTCCTCGTCGACCTCCGCTACTCGGCGTCGTGCGGGACGACCTGGACCAGGGTGACCGACATCAACCAGCCGGATTGCTACTACTCCCTGACCGCCTGGCACGAGGGCGTCAACAACAGCACCGGTGCCAGGACGCGCACCGCGTCCGTGAGCAGCGGGGACGCGTGTTCCGCGTCCACCGCGACGATGAGCAAGGCGGGCAAGTCGACCCGGGCGTGCGGGCACAGCAGTTGGGAAGGACTGGATCACTGCACCGCGTGGAAGTAGCGCGTCCTTGGTCCCCGGCGAGTGATCGCCACGTCGCTCTTCCTCCGGCGCTCGACCCGAGCGCCGGAGTTCCCGCGTCCGTGCACCTCGTTGCCCGAGGAGTTGGCTGTGCGAAGACCACTCATCCTGATGTTGTGCCTTCTCTGTTCGTTCTGGCTGATACCGGGTGGCGCGATGGCCGCCCCGCCCGAGGAGGATCTTCCGGCCCCGGCCCCGAAATCCGCGTCACCGGGCAGCGTCCAGTCCGCGGAACGCGCCGCGGTGCTGGGTGGAGGCTGGGACCGGTCCACCGACCGGGCGGTGACCACGACGGGTGACGGCACCGGTTTCCACGTGCTGGTGGCCGAGGCCCGTGACGGGTACCGGTGGCGGACGGCGGCGTCGTTGTCGGAGCCCGGGTTCGACACCGACGCGTGGATCGGCAACGCCTGTGTGACGGCGTCGGGTGACCGCGCGGTCGTGGCCTACGCGCCGCGGACCTTCACCAACGAGGCGGTCCTGAACGACCGCGGCGCGTTCACCGCGATCGTCGACCTGACCGGCGGCCCGGTGCGCAAGCTGCCTGTGCAGACCAGTCTCGCCTACTTCAACCCGGGCTGTGGCCCCACGGAGACCGCGGTGCTCACCCAGGGCGGCGGCGAGGACCTCACCGCGACGCGGCTCCTGCGACTCGACACCGTCACCGGTGAGCTGGCCGAGCCGATCGAGGTGCCCGGCCAGCTGACCTCGGCGGTGCCGACCGCGGAGGGCGTCGTGGCCGCCGATTCCGGTGCGGTGGTGCGCGTGCGCCCCGACGGCACGCGGACGGTGCTGGCGCCGGCGAACGGCGTGCCGTACCGGCTGGCCGCGGACGCCGACGGCGGGGTCGTCTACGCGCAGGTGGAGGGCGAGTCCGCGGCGAGCGTGCGCCGAGTGGACCCGAAGGCGGGCAACAAGGTCACCGAGCTGGCCGCCGGTGGTCGCACGGACGTGAGCGTGCGCTCGGGCCGCGGCGGCCGGGTCTTCGTGACGGGCGCCGGAACGGCCGGCACGGCGACTCCGTCGGTTTCGCTCGTCACCGTGCCCGACGACGTGAAGATGTCGCTGTCCGGCGAACTCGCGGTCACCTCCGTGGTCCGGACCCGGAACCCGGACCCCCGGGCGGCGCCCGCCGACCCCACCGCGCCGCAGCCGGTTGACATCACGGCCACCTCGCTGGCCACGAACAAGACCTTCACCCTGTCGGCGGCCCCTGCGACCGGTGCCGGGAACGGCTCCGCGGCGAGCCCGGCGCTGGGGCAGACCTCGGCCACCGCCGGCAGTCCGAACGACCCGGCCGACGGTGACCAGCGCTACTGCTCAGTGGCCCGCAACGACCCGCGCAACCAGGCGATGCAGCCGAAGCCGCGTCAGGTCGAGTGGGCCGTCGACCAGGCCGTGCGCGGAGTGCTCACCGTCCAGCGGGAGAACAACTGGAAGAACCTCGGCATGCCCGCGTACACGCCCCAGGGCCTGTTCCCGCCGACGGCGCTGGACGGTGGCGGACACGTGCCCGCGCAGGTGCTGCTCGGCATCGCCACGCAGGAGTCGAACACCTGGCAGGCGGCCAAGTTCGCGGTGCCGGGGGTGACGGCGAACCCGTTGATCGGCAACTACTTCGGCATCGACTACTACAACGACGACGAGGGCGACGACTGGACCATCCGGTGGGACAAGGCCGACTGCGGATACGGCGTCATGCAGATCACCGACGGGATGCGCCTGGCAGGCAGGGAACGACCCGGTGAGACCGCGATGCCGTACGACAAGCAACGGGCCATCGCGCTCGACTTCGCCGCCAACATCGCCCGTGGCCTGCGCATGTTGCAGGACAAGTGGAACGAGACCCGCCGCGCCGGGCTGACGATCAACAACGGCGGCGCCGACCGGCTGGAGAACTGGTTCTTCGCGGTGTGGGCGTACAACTCCGGCTTCCACCAGAATCCCGGCACCGGGCAGCCGTGGGGAGTCGGCTGGCTCAACAACCCGGTGAACCCGCGTTACCCGGCCGACCGGGCCCCGTTCATGGAGACCTCGTACGCCGACGCCGCGCACCCGCAGCACTGGCCCTACCCGGAGAAGGTCCTCGGTTTCGCGGGGCACCCGATCGAGCTGATCGAGAGCCCCGGCACGCTGGTCCACGCCTTCCGGCCGGCCTGGTGGCTGACCGACGCCGACCGCTGGGCCGTGAAGCCGCCCACCGCGCAGTTCTGCGACACCAGCAACCAGTGCGTGCCGGGCAAGGAGTTCCCGCCGCAGGCCGACGAGGTGCTCGGTGAGCCCGCCGGGCCCTGCGCGCACAAGAACAGCGCCGGTGAGTACGACCTGAAGTGCTGGTACCACCAGCCGAACACGTGGAAGGCCAACTGCCAGGACAGCTGCGGACGGGAGTTGCTGCGGTTCGACCCGGGCTACGCCTACCAGGAAGACGCCACCAGCTACCCGCCGGTCTGCTCGACGGCCGGGCTGCCGTCGACCGCGCTGGTGGTGGACAACCTGCCGCAGAACGTGCCGTCGATCCGTCCCGGCTGCGTCAAACCACCCAGCTCGGGCACCTTCTCCTTCACCTTCAGGCAAGCCCCGACCGGCAACTACCCCGGCAAGATCGACGTGCACCAGATCGGCGCCGCCTACGGCGGGCACTTCTGGATGAGCAACACGCACAACTCCGACAGCCGTGAAGCGGTCGGTACCTGGACGCTCAGCCAAGCTCGCACCGGCCCGATGAAGATCCTCGCGCACATCCCCGATCCGGGTGCCCGGACCCGGCTCGCCGAGTACCGCGTCAACGCCGAAGGCGGGGAGCGGGGCCGGTTCGTCAACCAGGAGGGCAGCGGGAACCGGTGGGTCACCATCGGCACCTTCATGTTCAACGGCACCCAACCGCGCGTGAGCCTGAGCAACCGCACCGCCGACGGTGACGGCACCACGCGCATCGCCTGGGACGCCCTCGCGTTCGTGCCCGTCACCGGCCAGTACCACGAAGAGGCGGTCGAATCGGTCGCCGTCTACGACGAGGACCAGGACATCGACACCGCCGCGCCCGCCTCCTGGCTGGCCGGGCCGATCGCGAGCAGCGCGACCCTGTACCAGTGGGGCCGGGACTCGGCCGGCAGCGTGCTCTCGGCGAGCAACCTCGGCCCGGCCACCAGGCAGGTGATCAGCGCCTGGAAGCAGCAGGTGGAAGCCGCGGGATCAGACCCGGTCAACCACCCGGACGGCAACAGTGCCGGCACCTGGATCGGGTTCGCCCAGCCCCACACCGACCGGCCGACCGGCAACCAGCGGCCGGCCTGGTTCGACGACGTGGACCGGTTCAAGATCAGGACCAAGGCCACCATCTCGTTCGTGACCGGCGATGACGCGAGGATCATCCCCGGCACCGAGTTCGCCGAGTACGAGCACCGCACCGGCAACTCGCACCTGCCACCGTTCGTGGTCGACCTGTTCGCCGCCCTGGAGACCGACTACGGGATCACCCGGCCGGACCTGAGCTACCGCATGGTCGACCTGAACGTGCACGACGGTGCCTGGCGATCGGCCGACCCGAGCCGCGACGGCAAACTACCGGGACGGGCCTACGCCGAGGGCCGCCGGGCACCGCAGCTCACCGACGCCTCAGGCGCGGCGGCACCCACCAACGCCTCGTGCGTCCGGGCGCAGACCACGGGTGGCGGTTCGACCGGTTACCGGCCGATCCTGAGCCAGTCCGGACCGGTGAACGCGGCCGCGGCCTGGCGCGACCGCGTCGGTGGTGACGGCCGGGTCCCCGCCGGTCTCCAGCAACTGGTGGCCGACGTCTGGGACATGTTCTTCAACGCCGGCGCCGTAGCCGGGGTGAGCGCGTCCGCCTTCAACGACGCACCGCCCATCTGGCAGGAGCTGAACTTCCTGGCCTGCGTGGACGGCACGGTGCGCAAGGTCGACCAGTGGACGCCGATCCTGCGGGCCAGCTGGATGCCGGACAACTACCTCTACCACCGAGGTCTGGCCATCGACCGGAACGGCGCCCGCACCGGGACCTCCCAACCCGTCCTGCGGGGTGACTGGTTCAACTTCACCAAGATCCCCGAGGTGGGTTCGGACACGGCCTACGGACCGTGCCGCGGCATCGGACTGCACGAACGAGCGGGCAATCCGTGGGAGATCAACCCGGTCATCCCGACCGACCCCGGCACCAACCCGCCCTTCCGGAGGTTCTGCTCCAACGCATGAGAACAGTCCGCTTCATGGCGTGGTGCCCCCGTTCGCTCAGCACGTGAGCGAACGGGGGCACCACGCCGGCTGCCTCGATGTTCCCGCAATCTCCGACCGCGGCGAATTCCGCGAACGCGGGCGCCGACGGAATCCGACCAGGTTCTGTAACCGCCCCAACGCCGACCCCGATCACCGGCACGGCCGGACCACCGACACCGGTCCTACTCACCGCCGACCACCGAGTGTGGTGCCGGATGGCACCGAGCACGTCAAATCCTGATGAGCGCTTGATGCACCCGGGGCAGGAGGCGACCCATCAGGGATACCAGCGCCATCGCTCGAGGTCGGGCCAGGTGGCGGGCAGGGCGGTGGCGAGGTGGCCGCCGAAGGCGACGGTTCCCTCGTGGGAGGCGTAGGCGATCCACGTGAGCGTGTCGTCGCTCCACACGCCTTCGGCACCGGTGTATCGGGGCGCGACGAGGTCCAAGTCGATGAGGTAGTCCTCCCCGTGCTCGCTCAACTCGGTCACGCGACCACCGCGCGCCGCGCGCAGCGCAGTGCGCACGTGCGTGACGGCCTCCGGCTCGTCCCACATAACCGCCCCGGGCCTGCTCAAGCGCACTCGTCGGGCTCGGGACGCTCATCGGCAGCTGCCCGCTGGTGTGCGTCTGTTCACCCGAACGGCAGATCGAGGGGCGTGGCCACCGGTCGGGGCAAGCGGTTGGGCCGATCCGGTCATCTTGGGAGCGAATCGGCCCGGTGCGTCGTCCCAGGGGCAGTAGCTTGGCCCGATCTCCACGTCACCGGAGGGGGAGCCGATGACCGACCCGTTGGCCAACGTGCAGCGCTTGGTGGACGACTGGGAGCGCAACGCGGAGGAGAAGGCCGCCCGGTACGAGTCGATGCGGCAGGAGGTCGAGCGGATCTCCATCACCGCGTCGGCCGCGAATGGCGCGGTGAGCGTGACCGTCGGCCCGAACGGCATCCCCAGCGCGGTGACCATGACCGACGGGGTGAGCCGGTTGCGGCCGGAGCAGATCGCCGCGGCGGTGATGGAGGCGATGGGCAAGGCCCAGGCCGGCTACCCGGCCGAGCTGGCGCGCATCGTCGGCGAGACGGTGGGCCCGACCCCCTCAGGGCAGCACATCGTCGCCGTCGCCGAGCGGAACTTCCCCCGACCCGAGCCGGACGCGCGACCGTCGACGCCGCCGCGTCGGCCCGGTGACGACGGCGACTTCACCGACGAGAGCTACCTGAGGTGACGCGATGACGGGCTACGAGGCCGTTACCGGGGAGATCGGTGCGCTGGCGGGACGGGTGGAGGGCCTGGCCGACCGGCTGCGCACGGCGGCGGACGCGGCGCGGACGGTGGCGATGAACGATTCCGCCTACGGCGTGGTGTGCCAGCCGTTCGCGATGTTGTTGCAGCCGTTCGAGGAGATGGGCGTGCAGGCGCTCACGACGGCGGCGGAGACGGTGTCGGACAACGCGGCGAAGCTGCGTGAGACCTCCCGCGCCTACGACGACCAGGAGACCGGTGAGTCGGCGCGCTTCGACGGGATGAACACGTGAACAACCCCCTCGTCGCGACGGCGCAGAGCGACACGACCGCGGTCACCGGCATCGGCATCGCCGAATCCGCCAACGACCTGGCGCAGGGCATCTCCGACGGCAGCTGGGTCGCCGCCGGCCTCGGCGGCATCGGTGTCGGCCTCGAAGTGCTGTCCATGGTCATCGACCCCATCGGCACCGTCGCCTCCTACGGCGTGTCGTGGCTGATCGAGCACGTGCAGCCGCTCAAGGAGGCGCTGGACTGGTTCGCCGGCGACCCGCCGGTCATCCGCTCCTTCAGCGAGACCTGGTCCAACGTCGCCGCCGAAGTCGCCCGGGTTGCCGAGGAGCTGGGCAGGCAGGACGCACCCGGCTGGCAGGGCGCGGCGGCCGACACCTACCGCGGCCACGCCGCCCAGACCGCCGACGCCATCGCCGGCGCCGGCTCGCTGGCCGAAGGCGTAGGCGCGGGTGTGATGATCATGGGCGAGGTCGTCGCCGCGGTCCGCGAGATCATCCGCGACCTCGTCGCCGAAGTCGTCGGCAAACTCATCACCTGGGCGCTCGAAGCCGTGGCCACCCTCGGCCTGGCCACCCCGCTCATCGTCGCGCAGGCCACCTCCACCATCGCCAAGGTCTGCAACCGCATCTCCGACCTGGTCCGCAAGCTCGTCAAGACCATCGGCAACGTCACCCCGCGCATCCGCAAGGTCCTCGACAAGCTCGGCGAGATCATGGAGAAGCTGGGCAAACTCGGCCGCAAAGCCGACGGCCCCGGCACCCATGGCGTCACCAGCCCGTCAAGCGCACCCAGCGCACCCGACGCACCCACCGTCAAGGGCCCGGACGGCACCACCAGCCCGTCGAGCACACCGGACACGACCTCGCCCTCCGGCACCACCTCGCCCTCGAGCACCACCTCGCCCTCCGGGACGACGTCGCCATCGAGCACACCGTCACCGGACACCGCGTCTCCGGACACGACACCCGGTGGCGCCAACGGCACCGGATCGGCACCACCCGGCTCCGGCAGGCCGCGCTCGAGCAGTCCCGACCGGCCGAGCCTGCGCGAGGACACCCCCAACCCGCGCGACCGGGCGCAGCCCCCCGAGGGGCGCTGCGAGGGCCGCGAGCCGATCGACCTCGCCTCCGGTGAGATGTACCTGGCGCAGATCGACGTCGACCTGCCCGGCGTGCTGTCGCTGTTGATCGGACGCGTGCACGTGTCGTCGTACCGCGCCGGACGGCTGTTCGGCCCGTCGTGGGCCTCGACGCTGGACCAGAGGCTGGAAGTGGACGACCACGGCGTGCACTTCGCCGACCCGGACGGCGTCGTGCTCGTCTACCCGCTCCCGCCGAGCAGCGGCGCCCCTGTGCTACCGGTGGAGGGTGCGCGGTGGTCGTTGGCGCGTACCGACTCCGGCTATGTGATCACCCAACCCAAGACCGGACGGTCGCTGCACTTCCCGGACGCGGCCCACGCACCGATCAGCGCGATCACCGACCGCAATGGCAACCGGGTCGACTTCGAGTACGCGGGGGCGGTGCCATCCCGGATCCGGCACAGCGGTGGCTACGACATCGCTGTGGACACCGAGAACGGCCACGTCACCGGACTGAGGCTGGTCGGCCCGGCGGGCAGCGAGATCACGCTGGTCTCCTACCGCTACGACGACGACCGGCTCACCGAGGTGCTGAACTCCTCCGGCGCGGCGCTGCGGTTCGAGTACGACCACGCGGGACGGATCACCAGGTGGATCGACCGCAACGGGGAGTGGTACGGCTACGAGTACGACCACAACGGCCGCTGCGTGCGCACCACCGGCTCGGGTGGCGCGCTGACCGGCGAAGTGGAGTACGACCCAGCGGCCGGCGTCACCCGAGAGATCGACTCACTCGGACACGTCACCCACCACCACTTCAACGACGTCCGCCAACTGGTGCGGCGGGTGGATCCCCTCGGCAACCAGACGCTGTTCCAGTGGGACCGCTACGACCGGCTCGTGTCCACCACCGACGCGCTCGGCCTCACGACGTCGTACCTGCGTGACGACGACGGCGAGATCCTGGTGCTGACCCGGCCCGACGGCACGCAGCTGCTCGCCGAGTACAACGAGTTCGGCCAACCCACCCGTCAGGTGGACCCCGACGGCGCCGTGTGGCTGAAGGACTACGACTCACGGGGCAACCTGGTCGCGGTGACGGACCCGAGCGGCGCGGTGACCCGCTACGAGTACAGCGGGAACGGTGGCCTGACCGCCGTGGTGGACGCGGCGGGCGGCACGCAGCGGACCGAGGTGGACGCCACCGGGCTGCCGATCGCCGTCACCGACGCCCGCGGCGCCACCACCCGCTACACCCGCGACGCCCTGGGACGCGTGCGGCAGATCCTCGACTCGACCGGCGGGGTCACCGCGCTGTCGTGGACGGTCGAGGGCAAGCTCCTCGCCCGCACCCACCCGGACGGGTCGAGCGAGTCGTGGCGCTACGACGCCGAGGGCAACGAGGTCGAGCACGTCGACCGGGTCGGGCAGCGGACGAGCACGCGCCCCACTCACTTCGACCTGCCCGCCGAGCGGATCCTGCCGGACGGCAGCACCCTCCGCTTCGCCTACGACACCGAGCTCAGGCTGGTGTCGGTGACCGACCAGACGGGCTCGGCCTGGCGGTACGAGTACGACGCCGCAGGCAGGCTGGTGCGCGAGATCGGCTACGGCGGCCAGACCCTCGAATACACCCGTGACGCCGCCGGGCGGGTCGTGCGGCGGTCGCACGGGCCGGACGACCACATCGGGTTCGAACTCGACCCGCTAGGCCGGGTCCTCACCCGCTCGACACCGACCGGCACGTCCCGATTCCGGTACGACGAGGCCGGTCGCGTGGTGTGGGCGGCGAACGGGCACGCGGAAACCGCGTTCCGCCGCGACGCCCTGGGCCGGGTGGTCGAGGAGAGCACCAACGGGCGCACGTTGGTGTCCCGGTACGACGCGGTCGGTCGGCGCGTGAGCCGGGTCACCCCCACCGGCGCCCGATCCGACTGGACGTACGACCCGTCGCACCTGCCGACGGCCTTGCGGGGCGGCGTCCACACCCTGGAGTTCGCCCACGACGCGGCAGGGCGTGAAGTAGGTCGCCGGTTCGGATCCGCCGTGCTGGCCCAGCGCTGGGACGCCGCCGGCAGGCTGGCCGACCAAGATATGTCCGTTGTGGATGGATCCGGCGCGAAGCGGCGGGTCGCGCACCGCCGGTACCACTACCGCGCCGACGGCTACCTCACGGCGGTCGAGGAGCCCGCGGGCCCACGGACCTACGACCTCGACCCGCTCGGCCGGGTCGTCTCCGTGCACGGCCCGCACTGGTCGGAGCAGTACGCGTACGACCCGACAGGCAACCTGACCCACGTCGGAATCCCCGGGGCGGAACCTGCCCCGTTCATTTACGAGGGCACGCTGTTGCGCCAGGCGGGGCGGACCCGCTTCGACCACGACCGCCGCGGCCGGGTCGTGCGGCGGGTGCGGAGCAGGCTCTCGCGCAAGCCGGACGTCTGGCACTACACCTGGGACGCCGAGGACCGGCTGACCGAGGTCGTCACACCGGACCAAGCGCGCTGGCGTTACACCTACGACGCGATGGGCAGGCGCATCGCCAAGCAGCGGACCGGTCCGGCGGGGGAGGTGGTGGAGCGGACGGAGTTCGTCTGGGACGGCACGGTGCTCGCCGAGCAGATCGAAGCCCTCCAGGCGATGACCTGGGACCACGACACGACCGGGATGCGACCGGTGGCGCAGCGACTGCGGGTCCCCACCCACGACGCCGCATGGGTGGACCGCGAGTTCCACTCGATCGTCACCGACCTCGTCGGCACCCCCGCCGAACTCGTCGCACCGAACGGTCACGTAGTGCGCCAGGAGCAGACCACGCTGTGGGGTCGAACGGTGCACCCGACCACGCCATTGCGGTTCCCGGGCCAGTACCACGACCGCGAGTCCGGCCTGCACTACAACTACTCGCGCTACTACGACCCGGAGGTCGCGCGGTACGTCACCGACGACCCGCTGGGCATCCGCCCGTCCCCGAACCCCCGCGCCTACGTGCCGAACCCGACGCGGTTCATCGACCCACTGGGCCTCTCCCCCGCGCCGGGTGGCTCGCACGCGCTCGGCACCGGCTCGCACACCAACCCGCCGCCGCCCCGGATCCCCGGCCCGATCTCGATGGACGAAGCGGTCGAACTGGGCGCCCGGCACGCCGGCGACAACGCCCGGGTCGTTCCCTCCGGCAGCGGCGGCTACCAGTTCATCGGCACCTCCACCGACAGCGCGGGCAACCGGATCGCCAGCGTGGCGCGCTTCGACATCAACCCGGCCAGCCCGCACGTGCAACAACTCGGGCCGCACCTGAACCTAGAGACGCAGGTCAACGGCAACCCGGTACGCTCGGGCCCGTACAACGACCCGCACATCCCGATCGACCCGTCCACGATCCGGCCGGGTGACATACCGTGAGAAGGCCATGATCGTCGCACTGTCCACGACCACGAACGAGGCGGCGCTGTCCGGGACGCCGCAGGAGTACGCCGAACTCGCGACGGCGCTGGAACGCGGTCAAGGCCGGTTCGCACTGGTCACCACGGAGAGCGTCGCCCCCTACGGTGTGGCGCTGGAGACGTTGTCCGTGGAGGCGGTGGACACGCCAACCGTCCGGATCACCGTCGACCGCACGGCGCTCGACCTGGCGATCCGCGGCCCGGAGCGGCACCTGGCCACCCTCGGCGTGATCGTCCGGGCCAGCGCCGATTCGGGCGACCCGAACGGGCACGTGCACCTGGAAGGCTTCGAGGGGCACGACTTCCTCGCGGAGGACTCCTTCTCCCTGACCGTCCACGACGCGGTCGAACCGACCCCATGACCCCTCCCGGACCACTCACCCCGGTCCGGGAGCTTGTCCCGCTCGAGAAGTCATCGCCGCTGGTGGAGCGAGGGCACCACCGCGGCCCTCTTGGCTGGGTAGGTCATGCTCCCGGGCCGGGCGAACCGGGGCCGTCATGTTTCTTTCACAGCGGGCAGCGCACGAGGGCCCCTCGCGTTCTACTCGTCGGTCTTCTTCGCGGACAGCAGGATCTGGGTGTTGCAGTCCACGACCTGGCCGGCGGCGACGCTCTGCGCAGTGGTGGTCCAGTTGCGGTCGACGACCAGCATGCGGCCCTGCCCCGTGGCGTCCTCCTCGCGGAGCATGTACAGCCCGGCGGCCTGCATGGTGTCCTGAGCGGTCTGATGGACCATGCCGACCACGTCCGGGACGGTGCAGGTCTTCGAGGCCGGCGCGGACACGGCTTCGGCGGCGGTCGTGGTGGTGACCGGCGCCGTCGTGGCGGGCGGCGCGACCACGGTCTCGGTCTTGGTCTGCACGGGCGCGGCAGCGGGCGGCGTCGGGGAACAGCCGGCAAGCAACGCGGCGCTCGCCAGCGCGAGGGCCAAGCGGATCTTCAAGAGGGAACCTCTCCTGCGGGGTGCTGTCGCCCCGGGATGTCGCACGCGGAGCGAGCCGTGTTACTCCACCAGGTGCATGGCGGTCCGCCTCCCTTGCCGTCCGAGGCGGGCGGCCTCGTCCACGTCGGTCAACTCGGCCTCGATCCAGTTCACGCCACCGGGAGCGCAGGGCCTTGAGGAGGTCGGGGAACTCGGCGTGGCGTTTGCTGCGCCGAATGCGGTAGTGGATCTTCCCGGTGGTCAGGTCCAGTGCGGCGAGCATGTGCCCGACGCGGGGGTGGCGGAGGGGGTCAGGAGCGGGTGGGTGTTCTCGGCCCAGCCGAGGAAGCGCACGGCCGTGCCGTGCTGCACGGTTCCGGTTGGCGTGAAACGGCCACCGTGGAGCACGTGCAGCAGACCTTCGACCGCCGGTCCGAGTGCGGTGCCGCGCGCCTCGCCCGCCAGCCTCTCCGCGTGGGCGAGCTGCACGGCGGGCTCGCAGAAGGCGAGCAGGAACAGGGCTTGTCGCCACGCGTACGCCGCGTTCTTCACCTGGATCAGCGCCGCGTGCCGGTGGGCCGCGCGCTGGGTCAGCCTGCGGACGATCCAGCCGAACGCCTGCCACGCGAGTTCCGGCGCGAGTTCGCGCAGCTCGCCGGTCAGGTTCAGGCCGTCGACCAGAACGGCGAGGTTGTGCGTGGTCAGGATCTGGCTCTGCTCCAGCACCATGCCGTTCGCCGCCGTGGAGCCGCCGGAGGTGCCCGCCCGCTCCCGGCACAGCGCCGAGAAGTCCTCGGCGGTGTGCGTGCCCCAACGCAGCCTTCTCTTGCGCGGCGGCTCGGGCCAGTCCGTCGGCAGGTCGTAGTAGTTCGCGTAGAGCGTGCCGGCCAGCAGACGGCTCGCCACCGCGCCGGCATCGCGCCATTTGGTGGTGAACGTGCCCGTGAAGATGTCCGCGGCCACTTCCTCCACGAGCGGCAGTTCCAGCCCTGCCTGCTTCGCCAGCATCCTCAGCTCGGTCACCAGCGGGTTCGGCAGCAGTGCGTGCGGGAACGCGGTGAGCGCCAGCACCGTGGTCTGCCGCAGGGCGCGATGTGCGGCCGCGGCGTTGTCCGGCTTGGGCGAGCGGCAGGGGGCGAGCGCGGCCACCCAGGGCAGCTCGGTGAACCGCACCTGGTGTTCGAGGTTGAGCAGCAGCAGGCCGCGGCGACGCCGGAACGCCGTGTAGGTCTGCTCGTGCAGCCCCGCCACGACCGGGTCGTCGATCGCCGCGCTCAGCAGGCGTGAGGTGAGTTGCGGCAGCACGATCGCCAGCGTCTCCCCCGACGTGATCACGCCGAGGCGCACCAGCTCGTCCACCGGTGCTTCGAGGGACCGCGCCGCCTTGTGCACCAGGTGGTCCGGCATCGTCGCGCCGTGCGGGATTTCGTCGGTCGCCTCGGCTTCGGACACCTCGGCCGTCGCGACGTCGAGCGACGGCAGACCTCCGTCCGTCGGGTACCGGTCCAGCCTGCCCGCGAGCACGCCGGCGAGTGCGGCGTGGGTCGGCGCCGCGACGGTGGCCACCTGGGCGGTGCGCCACGCGTCGCGTTGCCCGGTTCCCGGAGCGCCCCGGTGGCTCACCGTGCTCGCGATGACGCGGCGGATCCAACCGACCTCCCGCGCGGTGAGCGCGTCGCTGCCGTCCGGGCAGGACTCCAGTGCGCTGCGCAGTCTCGCGAAGTTGCTCTTCGGGTTGGTCTGCCTGCCCGAGGGTGCGTGGGTGCGGGACGTTTCGGCGAAGTCCGCGAGCCACTCGGTCCTGGCCGCCGCCCAGTCCGCGGGCCATGTCCGGCACGGCCAGCCGCCGCGCACGGTCCCGTCCTCCTCGAGGTGCGGCAGCTCGTCGTCGACGGTGCGGCACCACAGCGCGACCAGCCGGTCGTACAGCGGATCCCACACGGTCAGCGCGTCGCGCATCTTGGCGAGCTGCACCGGCACGCGCGTGGAACGCAGCGACGCGGCGGCTTCCTCCACCGAGGTGAGGCGGACGGCGGCATCCGAAGGCCGGGCGATCGGTTCGAACCGTGGCGTCAGCCGCAGCCGGTGCATCAACGGGCGCAGTTCGGCGACCAGGTCGAGCGCCTGCTCCGGGAAACCCTTGTCCAGCAGCAACGCCACGACGGGCAGCGCCGCGTCCTCCGGGACCTCGACCCGGTAGTGCCCGCTGCGGATCGCGTCCAGCAGCTCGGCCTGGCCGGCGTCACCGAGGTACCAGGAGTTGAGCCGTTCCCGGTCGTTCCTGCCGGGCACGTCGTCCGGGAGGGCGGCGACGCGGGCCGCTTCGTCCTCGGACAGCCGCACCTCGGCCAGGTACCTGCCGGTCGCGAATCCGCCGTGCGCGACCTCGAGCGTCACCCACGCCGGGGTGTCCGCGACCGGGGTGCGGGAGCCGACCGTGAGCGTGCCGTCGGTCATCCCGATGACGACGTCCTCCCAGCGCCGCAGCTTGCGCAGCGCCCGCTCGCGGTCGGCCGCGGTACCCGCGGCGACCGCCGCGGCCAGTGCCCGCGCCAGCTGACCGGTCGCGTAGCCGGACGAAGCGGTGTGGACCTGGTCGGACACTGCGGACTCCACGGTTGATCGGCCATGGAGGCGGGGATCGAACCCGCGCCCTCCCCGTCCGAAGCGGGGCGATCTGCCACTGATCTACTCCATGAGGTGGGCGGATCGTACCGACCACGCACGCAGGCCGCTCCCGATTTACCCGAACGACCATGACCGCCGACCTCGACGGCGAGTCCGAGCTGATCGCGCCGACGCTCACGGCCGACCACACGTCCGCACATGCCGATGTGCGGGTGTTCAGGTGCCAGGGGAACGGTTCGCGGAACCGATCTCGAAGTCCGGGTACGACCAACTACCACCCGAGACCCGACATCACCCTCCACGGTGGAGGGTGGTGCGCGGCACCGGGTTCGTGGGCACGAGCCCGGTGCCGCGCGGCGTGGCCGCTACCGCCCCCAGAGCCGCCAGGTCTGGTTGCGCGGGCTGCTCTGGCCGGCCGGGTTGCAGGTCCACTGGTGGATGGAAGCGCGCGCCGCGGTGGAGATCTCGCTGACGTCGACGCACTTGCCGCTGTGCCGGGCCACGAGCTGGTAGTCGTGGGAGTCGTTGCCCGAGTAGGTGACCTTCCGCAGCGCGAACTGCTGGTTCTGCGCGTCGGCGAGGCAGGTCCACTGCTGGACGGCGGCTCCGTCGGCCGTGGACCTCCCGTTGACGTCAAGGCACTTGCCGGTCTGCTGGTTGACGACGGTGTAGGTGTTGGCGACCCCGGCCACCGGCCGGAAGTTCCACAGCTGCTGGTCGCCGCCCTCGCAGTGGAACTGCTGCTGCCGGTTGCCGTCGGCGGTGCTCAGGTTGGTGTTGTCCAGGCACTGCTGCGAGTGCTGGGCGACGGCCACGGACTGGAAGCCGCCGTCGGACGGCGGGAGGAGTGTCACGGTGAAGGATTCGTCGGCGTTGGTGTGGGGAAGGTTGACCGTCGTGGCGTTGTTGGACAGCGTCACGACGGAGTTGCCGATCGTCACAGGACCCTGGACCGCGCCGCCCCCGTTGTACGGGATGCGCTGGACGACCACCCGCACCCGGTTGTCCTGCACGATCCCGCTGGTGGCGTCGAGTCGCTGGAGGTTGACGGCGACGTTGCCCGTGGTGCCGCCACCGCCGACCAGGATCTTCGCGACGCCGGACGTCTTCGTGACGAACGCGTCGTAGGCCGGACTTGGCGTGACGGAGACGATCTCCCCGGTCTGCGAGCCGTAGTAGCGGTACACCCACCACTCGCCCTTGGGCTGGTGCACGCCGGCGGAGTTGCGGACCAGCAGGTTGCCCAGGTCGTTGTGCAGGTTCCCGGCGCTGGCCCAGTTGGCGCGCAGCCCGTCGGCTCCGGCTCGTTCCAGGCGCGCGATGTACCAGGAGCCGTCACCGGGGTTCTGCTCGGTCGTCCAGCCGTACTCGTTGATCTGGTAGGGGCGGGGGTGCGGAATGCCGCGTCGGCCAAGGGTGGTGTTCGCCGCCGCCACGTTGGCGACCGGGTCGCTGGGCAGGGAGTGCCAGCTGATGATGTCGGGGACGGTGTCGGACGAGTGGATGAAGTCGAGGTACTGGTTCCACCACGCCCCGTCCGTCGTCGGGACGCCGGCGAAGCTCGGGCCCACGATCAACTGCTGCGGGAACGCGGTACGGACGCGATCGTACGTGCGGCGCCACAGCTCGAAGTACTGCTCCTGCGACCGCTTCCAGAACAGGTCCAGGTTCGGTTCGTTCCACAGGTCCCACTGCACCGGCACGCCCGTGGCCCGCACGTCGTCGATCAGGCGGGTGAGGAACCTGTCGTAGTCGGTCCAGTCGCCGTTGTCACCCGGGAAGCGGGTGATCGGGTAGCCGTCGGCGCCCCAGAGGTCGTGCACCAGCAGGATGAACTCGCCGCCCAGCGACCGGGTGCGCAGCAGTTGGGCCCGGGTGGCGTTCCACCGGCGGTCGTACTTGCCCGCGACCCAGCCGCCGGGGCCGTCGAGCTGGGCGCCGCCGGCGCGCATGTACCGGAACTTGAGGTCGCGGTAGAAGTGGTCCGCGGGACCGGTCGCGTCCTCGGTCATGCCGTAGATCCACCCGGAGGCCCGGTAGGTCGGGGCACCGCCGGCGATGGAGAAGTTGACGGAGATCGACTCGTCCCCGGCCAGGGCGGCCGGTGCGGGTGCCACCACCGCCGAAAGCGCGGCTGCGGCCACTGCGGTGATCGCCGCGAGGCAGCGGCCTCGCCGTCGTGCGGGTGTGAGGGACATGCGTGACTCCTTTGTCAGGTGTGGTGGGCGTGCGAGGTCGGGGGTTCGGCGTTGAACCCCGTTGTCCCCGGGGGGCTCCGATCGGATCGGTTCGCCTACCCCGCTGACGTGGTGAGGTGTTCCGCAGCGCCGTCCGTCAGTCGGCCCTCGGCGTCCGCGGCGAGCAGCAGGTAGGCGCCGGCGGTCCAGGTGTAGGCGCGGTCGCGCAAACCCTCGCCGGTGAGGGCGTCGAAGTTCTCGGCGAAGCCGCTCTTCTCGCACACCGCGCGGAAGCGGGCGCTGACCTGGTCGGCGAGGTCGACCGCGCCGCCTCGGCGGAGGCCGTCTTCGACGAGCACGGTCGAGGGCGCCCACACCGGGCCGCGCCAGTAGCCGTCGGCCTCGTAGTGGGGCGAGTCGGGCCGTTCGGTGGCGGGGCCGACGGCGGTCAGGTGCCGGGTGACGCCCTCGGCGAGCTTGGCGTGCACGTCGGGAGGCAGGTCGGCGCCCAGGACGACGGGCATGAGGTCGAGCAGGCTCGCCGTGGTGCGCGACGTGCCGTCGAGGGCGCGGCTGGTGAACGCCGTCCCGTCCCACAGCGTCGTCAGCATCGAGTCCAGCATCGCCGCGGCTTCCCGCTCCCACCGCGTGGCGGCGGCCTGGTCGCCGATCTCGCCGGCCAGTCGGGCGAGTTCCCGCATCTGCACCACGAGGAAGGCCGCGAGGTCGGCGGACTGGACGAGCTGTTGCCCGTCGAAGACGGTGGAGTTGTCCCAGCCGCTGTCGTTGCCGTGCTCGTAGTGCGGGAACGGCTCGCCCGGCGCGCGGCGGTGGTCGAGCCAGAACCTCGTCCACGCCTCCAGCTGCCGGTACAGCAGCGGTAGTTCGGTGGTCGGGATGCCACCCGGCAGCCTGGATCGCAGCTTGGTCACCGCCCAGCCGTGGATGGGTGGTTTGACGAAGTTGTGCAGGACCTCGGCGTGGGTGATCGAGTCCGGCAGTGCCCCTTCGGGGGTCTGGTGGTCGAGCACCACCTGGAGCTGGTCCCACGCCAGTCCGGGTGCCCCCGGCGCGAGGGCGAGGGCGTTGAAGCAGTGGTCCCAGCTCCAGACCTTGTCCATCCAGTTCTTCGACATCAGCACCGCGGGGCGACGGAGGAAACCCGCCGGGCTCACCGTGGCCGACCACAGCACATAACAGGCGAGTTCGGCGGCCGGGGTGCGGGCGGAGCGCCAAGGGGCGACCGCGTCCGCGAACCGCGCGAAGGAACGCCGTGAGGCGTCCACCACCTCGGAGAACGTCGCGGCGGTGGAGTACCGCCCGCGCGTGGTCGTCATCTCCTCCACCACGAGTTCCCACTCCCCGCCGTCCCCGCCGACGACGACCGCCCGTTCCGCCGTGCCGAGCGCAGAGGCACCGGCCGAGCCCTCATGCCCTGCCAGCACGGTGACCCGGTAGCGGTGGCCTGTCTCGTAGGAGGTGAAGACGTACGACGAGGTCACGGGGTCGTGGAAGAAGTGGGTTCCGGTGAAGGGCGTGAGGGTCTCGTCCGCCGCGGCGATGCGCAGGCCCAGGCCGTCACCGGAGATCCGGAGCGCCGTGGGTGACTCGAACGCCGCCGCGACCCGTCCCCGGCCCGCGCTCCACGTGAGCAGCGCGGGGTCGGCTTTGACCTCGGCGGAGACCCTGGCACCGGACAGCACCGGCACCAGGGACAGCACCGCGTGCATGCCGTTGCGGTGGGACACGAGGTGCAGGTCCTCGGCGTACTCGGCGAGCCCCACCACCGCGGAGATGCCGAACCACGCCCCCGAGTGGCTGAACGGGATCTCCCGCACCGAGAAGTCGTCCACAAGTTCCCCCTTGGTCAGTCTTTGACGGCACCCGACGTGATGCCCGCGGCGACGAAGCGCTGGGCCAGCACGAGCAGCACGGTGGCGGGAACGGAGGCGACCACGGCGGTGGCCATGATCGCGTTCCACTCCTGGTTGTTGTTGCCGATGTAGCGGTAGATGCCGAGCGTCAGCGGTTGCATCGATCCCCCGCTGTCCAGCGTCGCGGCGAACACGAAGTCCGACCACGCCCACAGGAACGCGAACAGCCCGGCGGTGACGACCCCGTTGCGGCTCGCGGGCAGCACCACGGACCAGAACGTGCGGAACGGTCCCGCGCCGTCGATGCGCGCCGCCTGCACGATCTCGTCGGGCACCGAGGACATGAACGAGGTCAGGATCAGCACGGCGAACGGCACCGCGATCGTGGAGTCGGCGAAGACCAGGCCCCACACCGTGTTCGTGATGCCGAGCTTGACGTAGATGCCGTACAGCCCCAGCGCCATGATGATGCCGGGGATCATCTGGGCGACCAGCAGCACGAACGTCAGCGGTCCCCGGCCGCGCGGACGCAGCTTCGCCAGCGAGTACGCCGCGGGCGCGGCCAGCACCAGCGTCAGCACCACGGTCCCGAGCCCGACCAGCAGGCTCGTCCCGAAGTACGGCAACTGCTCGTCCAGCACCCGCGCGTACCCGTCGAACGTCGGGCTGACCGGGAACAGGTCCGGCGGTGACTTGCGCATCGCCTCCGGCGGCGTGAGCGAGACGTTGACCATCCAGTAGACCGGGAACAGCATCACGCCGGTGAGCAGCAGCCCCACCGCGGTCCGCCACCAGGTGCGGGTCATGACGCCTCCTGCCGGCGTTGCACCCGCACGTACACCAGGCCGGCGACCACGGCGAGCAGGATGAGCACGTTGCCCACCGCCGAGCTGGGCCCGAAGCGGGGCAGCATGCTGCCGAACCCGAGTTCGTAGGACCAGGTGGCCAGGGTGGTGGACGACCCGCTGGGGCCGCCGCGCGTCATGATCCAGATGATGTCGAAGACCTTCAGCGTGTAGACCAGGCCGAGCAGGAGCGTGACCGTGGAAACGGACCGCAGCATCGGGAAGGTGACGTGCCGGAACGTCTGCCAGGAACTCGCACCGTCCAAAGAGGACGCCTCGTGCACCTCGGCCGGGATGTTGCGCAACCCGCTGTACAGCACCACCAGGTTGAACGGGATACCGATCCAGATGTTGGCGACGATCACCGACACCAGCGACCAGTCCGGCGAGGTCAACCAGTTCACCCCGTCGAACCCGAACCGCGACAGGGCCGCGTTCACCACGCCCGCTTCGCTGTTGAACATCCACGCCCACGTCGACGCCGACACGATCAACGGCAGCAGCCACGGCACCAGGAACAGCGCCCGCAGCGTCGCCGACAGCCGGAAGTGGCGGGAGAAGAACACCGCCAGCGCCAACCCGATCGCGTACTGGAACACCAGCGACACCACCGTGAACACGACCGTGTTCAGCACCGCCGTGCGGAACACCGGATCGGTGAACACGGTGATGTAGTTGGCCAGTCCCGTCACCGGCGCGCCACCGTGCACGAAAGTGCGCACGGTGTAGTCGCGCAGGCTCAGGTCGAGGGTCGTCAGCAGCGGGTAGCCGTAGCACAGGAGCAGGTAGGCGACCAGCGGGGCGAGGAACGCCCAGCCGACGAGGTTTCGACGGACCACTGCGCTACTTCGCCGACGCCGCGGCGGCCTGGGCGTCCTTCAGGGCGTCGGCGGCCGGCTTCGACCCGGTCAGCACCGCCTGCACCGCGGTCCACAGCGGCTGCGAGATCCGCGGGTAGCGGGTACCCAGACCATCACCGGTGCGACCCTTCGCGGCCTGCACCGCATCGACCCACACCGTCAACTCCGGCTTCGCGGCGACCTGCTGCTGCCGCACCGATTCGATCGCGGAGACGTAGGTCAGCGCCGTGTCGGTGGCCAGCACGGTGTCCGCGCCGGTCAGGCAGTTGGCGATCTTCGCCGCGGTCGCCTCGCGGTCCGCCGAGCCCTGCACCGGCACGGTGACGAACTCGCCGCCGGTCGGCGCGGGCGCGACGCCGCCGTCACGGGACGGGATCGGGATGACGCCGTACTCGAAGCCCAGCTTCGCGGCGTTGCCGAGCTGCCAGGTGCCGTTCTCGGCGAACGCGTACTCGCCGGTGGCGAACTCCTGCCAACTGGTGGTCTGCGTGTTGCCCACGACCGAGTTCGGCGCATACCCCTTGTCCAGCCAGGACTTCCACAGCTCCACCGCCGCCACGGCCTGCGCCGAGGACAGGTCGGTCAGCTGCGCGCCCGCGCCCCAGAACCACGGCAGGAACTGGAACGAACCCTCCTCGGTGCCGATGGCGGAGAACGTGATGCCCTTCTTGCCCGCACCGGCGACCTTGGCCATCGCCGCGTCCAGCGACGCCCAGTCCTTCAGCGCGGTCGGGTCCACGCCGACCTGCGCCAGCACCGCCTTGTTGTAGTACAGCGCCAGCGTGTTCGCCCCGATCGGCACACCGTACGTCTTGCCACCCGCCTCACCGGCCGCCACCAGGTTGGGCGAGACCTGAGACGCGTCCAGGCCGGTGTCCTCGTTGGCCTTCAGCACCCCGCCTTCGGCGAGCGTGGAGACCACCGGGTTGTCCACGACCAGCACGTTGGGCGCGGTGCCCTGCTGCGCGGCGAGCAGCACCTTGTTGGTCAGGTCGGAAGTGTCGTACGCCTGGCGCAGGACCCCCACGCCGGCCTCCGCCCCGCACTTCTCGATCACCTTCGCCCAGTCCGAGGTCCCGTCGAACTGCGGGTACGGGTCCCACACCGCGAACGAGGCAGGGCTGTCACCACCCGTGTCCCCGCCCGAGGAACACGCGGCCAGGGACAGTCCCGCCGCCACCAGGGCGACGGTCACGCGTCGGCTGAACGGGGAGCGCTTCATCGCGGAGGGTCCTTCCAGGCTGCTGAGCCAACGACCGCCAAACCCTGTCGAACCGGTTCGACCTCGTGGGTAGCGCCAAAGTAGCCGGAGGGCGATCAGCATTGCAATACCTCGGTGTCATAGGATCGAGAGCCTGTCGAATCGGTTAGATCGGAAGCTCATGAACATCGGTGAGATCGCGAAGCGGGCCGGCGTGTCCCGCAGTACCGTGTCCTACGCGCTGAGCGGTAAGCGGCCGGTGTCCGTGGCGACGGCGCGGCGCATCAACGACGTGATCGCCGAGCTGGGCTTCCGGCCCAACGCCAGCGCGCGGGCGCTGGCCGAGGGACGAACCCGCACGTTGAGCCTGGTCATACCACCCGCCGGCAAGCGGCTGACCGACGTGCAACTGGGCTTCGTGGCCAGCGTCGTGGAGGCAGCGGCCACGCACGACCTCGACGTGCTGCTCTCCCCCAGCGGCGGCGACCACGACCGGTCGTTCGAGCGCATCGTCACCGGCCGCCGGGTCGACGGCGTGATCCTGATGGAAATCCTCCTCGACGACCCGCGCGTGGCCCGCCTGGAGCAGGAGGCGCTGCCGTTCGTCACCATCGGCCACGTCGAGCACCCGGGCACGTCGTCGTGGGTCGACGTCGACTACGCGGAGCTGATCACCCGCTGCGTGCACCACCTCGCCGACCTCGGCCACCGCGACGTCGTGCTGATCAACCGGTCCGACGAGCTGGTCGCCGCCGGATACGGACCCGCCCTGCGCTCCTCGGCCGGCTTCCTCACCGCCGCCGAGCAGCGCGGACTGACCGCGCACACCGTGTGCTGCGCCGACGAACCCTCGGCGGGCCTCGCCTGCTTCGAGGACATCCGCCGCCGGTGGCCCGAGGTGACCGCAGCGGTGACGATCAACGAAGCCGCGCTGCCCGGCCTCCAGCGGGCCCTGCGACAGGCGAACCTCGACGTGCCGGGCGACTTCTCCATCACCGGCGTCATCGCCAGCCGCCTGGCCGAAGCCTTCGACCCACCGCTGACCGCCGCCGACGTGCCCACCGAGGAGATGGCCCGGCTCGCCGTCGACCTGCTGGTGGAACGCATCGCGAACCCTGGAGCCCCGCACCGCAACGCGCTCCTGCGGCCGGTCATCTCCCTGCGATCGAGCACGGGGGCCCGCCACCGGTAGCGGCGACGATCGAACCGGTTCGACTCCACGTCGACGCAGCCGGTCACCTCGTGGCGGCCTCACCACGCTCAACTCGAACGTGCGACTCGCCGTGATCTCCCGACGCCGTCTACGTCATCGCACACACCCTCAACGAGGCTGACGTCGCCTGCCCCGCAGGACGCGACCACACTACGGGCGGCATGATCGACTTTTAACACGCACGAGGACGAGCACGTAGCCGCCTAACCGCAGGTCAGGCCCTGCGGCCGACTTCCCACACCCGACAGGCGGGCGCGCTCCCACGACGGCGTCGACCGCACGTCTAGACCGTCGCCAGCGCTCGTCGTTCGAACACGACCAGCGCGACGCCGAGCACGACCACCGCCATGCCCGCCAGCACCGCGACCTCGACCAGCACCGACCCCAGCCCGGCCGACGGGCGGGACAGGGCGAGCAGGGCGTCCATCGCCCACGAGTGCGGGAACAGGTAGCCGATCGTGCCCAGTGCCTCGCCCGCCACCTCGCGCGGCCACAGGCAGCCTCCCAGCATGCCCAGGACGATGCCCACCGGAGGACCGATGGCGGGTGCCTGCTGCGGCGAGCGCACGAGGGCGCCGACCAGCATCGCGGCGCCCGTGGCGATCAGGCAGAACAGCGCGACGACCACCCCGACGCCCAGCGGGTCGCCCCACCGCACGTCGAACAGGAACCGGCTCACCACGATGATCAGCAACGACTGCGCGAGCGCCACCGCGAACCGGCTCAACGCCTCGCCCAGCAGCACCCGGCTCCGCCGCACCGGTGCGGCCAGGGAGCGGCGGACCATGCCGATGCGGCGGCTCTCGACCAGCGCGGCGGCGACGGCCATCGAGTTGACGAACGTGAACAGCAGCAGGTTCGCGGGCGCGGTGTAGGCGAAGCCGGTCGGCTTGGCCGGCTCCTCACCGCCCGTCGAGGCGACGGTGACCGCCACCGCCTGCTCCTTCGCCTTGCGCACGTACTCGTCGGCCTGCTCCGGTGACGCGCCCGCCGCCCGCGCCGCGCGGGTCGCCTCCAGCACGGCCGCCACCCTGCCGATCGCCACGTCGACCTCGCTGCGCGCGGCCATGCCGCTACCGCTGGTCTGGGTCATGACCAGTTCGAGGTCGGTGTCACCCGGTGTCACGATCAGTCCCGCGGCCAGCTCACCCCGGCGGACGCCGTCGCGGACCTCCTCCTCGGACTCCGCGCGCCGCACCTCCAGCGCCGCGTCGGACTCCAGCTCGGCGACCACGGCCGCCGACACCGGGTCGGAGGTGTCGGCGACCACGGCCACCGGCAGCTTCGCGTCCGCCGCGTCGCCACCCAGGGCCATGCCGACGAACACGATCGTCACGAACGGCATGACGACGATGAAGAACATGCCGACCTTGTCGCGAAGCTGGCGCTTCAGGTTGGCCAGCACCAGCGCGGTGACGGGGCGGGACCTCACGCGAACCTCCCCTTGCGGAAGCCGAGCAGCGCCAGCGCGCCGGCGACGACGCCGATGCCGGTGACCACGGCGATCGGCCCGAGCACGGCGGACGGCCCGGCGCCGGTGCCCGCCAGCTCCGACAGGCCCGCCGACACCCAGCCGTTGGGCGTGATCAGCGAGACGCCGCGCAGCCATTCGGGCAGGTTGTAGACGGGGACGATGCTGCCGCCCAGGAACGCGAACACGAACGCCACGCCGAGGGTGTAGCCGTCGGCCTGCGCGTCGGTCTTCGCGCGGCTCGCCACCAGCATCACGATCGCGGTCGCCGCGAACACGTGCGCCAGCAGCAGCGGGAACACCCCGAGCGGGTCGCCCCAGCTCGCACCGAAGATCAGCACCGACGACAGCCAGGTCGCGCACATGCTGACCAGCGCCAGCCCGAACCCGACGGCGCTCTTGCCCACCAGCGCCGTCCACAGCGGCACCGGCGCGGCGCGCATCCGGTCGAGCGTGCCGTTCTGCCGCTCGCTGAGCAGGCTGCGGGCCGTGGTGCCGACGACGAAGAACGCGAACATCACCGCCATGCCCGCGCCGTAGTGCACGGCGAGGTCCACCCGCCCGCCCGCGACCGGGTCGCCGACCAGCGACAGCGCGGGCCCCGCCGCGCCGTTCTCCTCGACGAACAGCTGCACCCGGTCGGCGGGCACGCCCGCCTCCAGCGACGCGCGCACGGCCAGCGTCCTGGCCTCGACCAGGGCCGAGATCCGGTCGACCATGCTGCGCGCCACCACACCCGCCAGCGGCGACTCGGGCGATTCCACGACCGACACCTGCCCGCCGCGGCCCGCGCCGACGCCCTCGCTGAACCCGGCGGGGAACACCAGGGCCGCACCCGCCTCGCCGCCGTCGACCGCGCTGCGCGCCGCGGCCTCGTCCGGGTACTGGCGGAAGGTCAGCACGCCCTTCAGCTCGTCGGTGTTCAGCGCTTCGCGCTGCACGCTGGCCGGGAACTCGCCACCGTCGAGGTCGACCACGCCGATGGTCGCCTTGAGCGGCGGGTCGTCGTCGCCGCCCAGCGCCAGCCCGAACAGGGTCGCGAGCATGATCGGTGCGACGAGCGCGATCAGCGGCGCGGTGCCGTCCCGCAGCCGCGACCGCAACTCGTGGCCGCCCACGACCAGCAGGGCACGCATGGTGCTCTTCCCCAAGGTTCTCGCCCGTCCCTAGCTCGGTCCGCGTCAGTCGCGCAGGGTGCTGCCGGTGAGGTGCAGGAACGCCGCCTCCAGGTCGGGCTCGACGACCTCGACACCGGTCACCGCGCCCGCGTCGCCGACGGCGGCCAGCAGCGCGGGCAGCAGGTGCCGCCCGCCGGCGACGAGCAACCGGATCGACGACGACCCGGTGACCACCGCCTCGGACACGCCCTCCACGACCCGCAGCTTCTCGGCCGCCGCGGTGACGTCGCCGTCCAGCGTCAGCTCCACCCGGTCGGTGCCGCCCAGTTCGGCGACCAGCTCGCGCTTGGTCCCGTCGGCGACCACGCGACCCCGGTCGATGATCCCGACCCGCGTGCACACCCGCTCCACCTCCTCCATGTAGTGGGAGGTGTAGAGCAGGCTCATGCCGTCGCCGACCAGCGCCTCGACCCGGTCCAGGATGGCGACGCGGCTCTGCGGGTCCACGCCGACCGTCGGCTCGTCGAGGATGAGCAGGCGCGGCCGGTGCAGCAGGGCCACGGCGATGTTGGTGCGCCGCTTCATGCCGCCGGAGTAGGTGTCCACCTTGTCGTCGCCGCGACCGGTCAGGCCGACCAGGTCGAGCACCTCGCCGATGCGCGAGGTCAGCTCACGCCGCGGCAGGCCGTAGAGCCGGCCGAAGTAGCGCAGGTTCTCCCGGGCGGTCAGCTCCGGGTACAGCGCGATCTCCTGCGGCACGTACCCGATCAGCCGCTTGGCGGCCACCGGGTCCTCGTCGACGTCGATGCCGCCGACCCGCACCGAGCCGTCGTCCGGGCGCAGCAGCCCGACGAGCATGGAGATGGTCGTGGTCTTGCCGGCTCCGTTGGGGCCGAGCAACCCGTACGCCTCCCCCTCCTCGATGTGGAAGCCGACCCGGTCGACCACGGTCTTGTCGCCGTACCGCTTGACCAGGCCCTCGCACACCAGCGCAGGCGTCATGTCATCCTCTCGATCAGGGTCCGCACCCTTCGATCCGCTCCGGCTGGGAAGCACCCACCACGTTGTTCCGGAAGCGCTGGTTGCCCGGGTCGGTGCCGATCTGCACGTCGAACGGGCTGTTGCCGGTGATGGTGTTCCACTCGATGGAGTTGTCGACCGAGTCGGAGCCGCCCCAGTCCGCCGACGACGCCAGCACCAGCGCGGCGCCCATGACCGACGGGCCGCCGGGTTCGTTGCGGTGCAGCCGGTTGCCGACGATCGAGACCCGCTGGACGCCGATGGCGGCGATGCCGACGCCGGAGATCGGCGGGCCGGCGAAACCCAGCACGCCGGGCTCGTCGCCACCGGAGGCCAGGGTGTTGCCGGTGATGTCGTTGTCCGCGACGAGCACGTCGGCGACGCCGCCGGGCAGCTCGCCCTCGTACGTCTGGTGCAGCAGCAGCACACCCGCCGCGTTGCCGTGGCTGCGGTTGCGCACGACCCGGGCGCGGCTGGAGTTGTCGACGAACACGCCGAAGGCGTTGGCGGTGCTCTCGCAGTCGGCGATCAGCGCGTCGGCGGCAGGGCAGAACGCCAGCGCGATGCCGCCGTACTGGCTGCCCTCGGCGCGGCAGCGCAGCACCTCCACCTTGGCCGACTCGCGCACGTACAGGCCCCACACCGCGTTGCCGACCGACTCGACGTCGACGAGCCGCAGGTCGGTGGCGGTGTGCGCGTAGACGCCCGCGCCGGAGAAGCCGCGCACGGTCAAACCCTCGACGGTCACACCGGACACGTCGTGCACGGTGATGCCGCTGACCACGTCGGCGGGCGCGTCGTGCAGTGCCGGCACGGCACTGGGCGCGACGGCGCCGGGCACGATGACCGTGCGGCCCGCGCCCGCGCCGACGAGCGCCACATCCGGGCGGCCGATCACCAAGCTGCCCTCGTAGGTGCCCTCGGCCAGGCGCAGCACCGCGCCGGGCGCGCAGGTGTCGAGCGCTTCCTGGACGGAGTCCCCCGGTTGAATGCGTACTTCGGCCGCGGCCTCGGTCACGGGCATCGCAGCGCTCCTCTCGATGTGGTGGTCAGTATGGCAAGGGCGACGATCAGGTCACCGCGGAAGCCCCAGCGGGCCATGCCGACGACGGCCACGCCGTCCCCGGGGTCCGCGGAGCGCTCGGTGAGCCGCGCCAAGGCGGCCGAACCGCTGGCGCCGAACACGGTGTAGGCGCACCGCTCGGTCATCGACACCCGGGTGGCCGCCTCCACCTCGGGCACGGCGGCGGCCAGCAGCGGGTCGGCCCACTCCGCACCGGGCAGCGGCGCCTCGCCACGCGCTTCGAAGTCGTGCCAGGAGAACCCGGGCGGCCGGCCGCCGATCGCCTTCACCAGGCACTCCTTCACCGCCACGGTGGCCGCGGTGGCGAGGCCGGGGTCGGGGTGCAGGTCGCGCTCGGCGGGTGAGGTGACGTGCCGGGTGTAGGCGGGCCCGCTGTAGGACATGGCGCGGGTGACCCGGGCGACGTCCACCACGTCCACCCCGAACAGCATCAGCGGCGCGGTCACCCGGTGACCCCGTCGAGGAACCGCAGCAGCTCGGCGGTGTAGACCTCGCCGCGCTCGATCATCGGGATGTGCCCGCAGTCCTCGACGGTGACGAACTCGGTGTTCGCGTGCCGCGGCACCAGGTCGAGCCACGGCTCGATCGGCGTCATGCGGTCGTGGCGGCCCCAGATGTACAGCGACCGGCACGCGACCTTGTCCATCGCCGGGTCGACCTTGTAGGTCCTGGTGGCGCGGATGCTGCGGGCCATCGCCACCATCGCCGAGCCCTGGCGCAGCAGCTGCGCGGTCGACTCCACCTGCTCGTCGGTGAACAGCGGTTCACCGTGGAAGAGGGCGGCCAGCATGCGGTCGCGGAACTGCTCGCCCTGCAACCGCACGTCGCCGCGCCGGTCCATGTTCAGGCCCACGTCGGGGTCGGCGGTCAGGCCGGGCGCGCCGCTGACCACGATCGCCTTCACCCGGTCGGGGAAGCGGCCCGCGAGGTCGATGGCGACCAGGCCGCCCAGCGAGTTCGCGCAGACCACGACCTCTTGCGCGCCGGCCGCGTCCACGGCCTCCATCAGGGCGTCACCGAGGCGTTCGATGGAACCCGCCACCTTCGCGTCCACGCCGCAGATGGGCTCCTCGGTGCGCAGCACCGGCCAGCCGGCGTCGGAGAGGGCGGCGAACGGGTGGTCCCAGATCCAGCCGCCCGCGAACAGGGCGGACATGAAGGCCACCAGCGGTCGCCCGCCCGCCGCGGGCCGGTGGTCGGCGGTGAAGACCGTCATCGGGCAACTCCTGGCGTCATCAGAACAGGGGGTCGGGGGTCGGGGTGGTGCCGCACGCGCAGGTCCTGCCCTCGCTCGCGTCGACCACCTCCTCGCAGTCGGGGCAGCGCAGGTGCAGGCTCTCCCGCTCCAGCACCCACACGCTGGTGTAGGCCCCGGTGCACAGGCCGCCGCGGAAGAACTTCCGCAGGGACCGCTGGTGCGGCCGCGCGTGCACGGCGCGGACCGACTCCGGGCGGTCGAAGGCGCTGATCGTGTACTTGCGGTTGCCGATCTCGAACGTGCCCACACCGAGGAAGCCCTTGGAGGCGCGCAGCGACTTGACCACCTCGGTGCTGAGCAGGTCGACGTCCGCACCCTCGACTTCGTCGCGGAAGTCCAGGTAGGTGAACGCGAGCACCTGCGGGTAGTCGGTCCGGCCCATCGTGGTGCGCGCGCTGATGCCGTACTCCTGCACCTCGTCGTGGTCGAGGAGGAAGCGTGCCGTGTGGCCCAGCGACGAGGCCAGCGCGACCCGGTCGAAGTGGCGGCGCACCCGCACCGCGCCGTCCACGACGGTCAGCACGTCCGCGCCGACCACCGCCGCCGCACCGCCCGTTCCCGGTATCCCCAGGTAGTGGGCGCGGTGCGTGGCGGCCAGGGTCCAGGTGAGCACGGCGGTGTCGCCCGCGTCGGCGGCCGGCGCGAAGTCGAGCACCAGGTCCGGGAACCGGGTCAGCACGGCCTCGACGTGCGCGACGAGGCCGGCGCCCGACACCGGCTCCGGGGTGTCCGGGTCGGCGAACTCCGCCACCGCGTCCGCGATGGCGGCGGCGTCGCGGGCGCGCCAGGCCGCGGTCCACCGCGCGGCGGTCTCGATCAAGTCCATGCGGTCACCGCTTCCAGGTCGTGGTCCTCGGGCAGCCGGGCCGAGGTCAGTGCCACCGCGAACGCCAGGTCGGCGGTGTGGCTGACGGAGACCCGGATGCGGGTGCCCGCCGCCTCCCGGCCGTCCAGCACGCCGATCAGGCGCACGCCCGGCGGGTGGCCGTGCAGGCAGGCCGCCGTGCGGTCGCACAGGGGCGCCGGCACGGGCAGCACCTCCACCGCGCCCAGGTGCTCCGCGGTCACGGGTTCGTCCAGCAGGCGCAGCACGGCGTACTTGGCCGCGAGCCTGCCCGCCCAGTGCTGGAGGGTGCGCCCGGCGCCGGACCGCAGCCGTTCCGGGCGGGTGAACACGACCTCCAGCGGCATCGGCTCGACCAGCTGCCACGGTGCGGTCAGTCCGCCGAAGGAGACCGCGGCACTGCCCCACGTGGTCATGCCGCGGGCTCCGGGCGGCGCAACCTCCGCACGGCGGCCGGGTCGGCCATGCTGACGCACCGCGCGTCGACGCCGCGCAGCAGCCCGGCGAGCACCTTGCTGTCGCCGACCTCGACCAGGGTCTCGGCGTCGGCGAGCACGCGCATCGTCTCGGTCCACCGCACCCGCGCGGTGAGCTGCGCGATCAGCGCGTCCACGATGGTCGGGAGGTCCGTGGTGGGCTCCGCGGTCGCGTTCGGCACCACCGGGACGCGTGGCGGGCGCATCGGTGTCGCGCGCACCGCCTGGGCCCAGCCGTCCAGCGCCCCCGCCATCAGCGGCGAGTGGAACGCGTTGCTCACTTTCAACGCCACCACCTTGCGGGCGCCGGCGGCTGTGGCCAGCGCGACGAGCCGGTCGACGGCTCCGGTCGCGCCGGAGACCACGGTGTGGTCCGGCGCGTTCTCCAGGCCGACGACCAGCGGCTCGCCCGGCCGGGCGGCCTGGTCGGCCAGCTCCTCCACCCGCTGCGGCGTCAACCCCAGCACGGCGGTCATGCCACCGGTGTCGGGCAGGTCGGCCATCAGCCGGGCGCGGTCGGCGACCAGGCGCAGCGCGGTGTCGACGTCCAGCACGCCCGCCGCGCACAGCGCGCTGATCTCGCCGACGCTGTGCCCGGCGACGATGTCCGGCTCCACGCCGCGTTCACCCAGGACCGCGAGCGCGGCGAGGTTGCACGCGGTCACGGCGGGCTGCGCGTGCAGGGTGTCGACGAGCTTGTCCAACGGCCCGCGGGCGCACAGCTCCGACACCGGCGAGGGCAGCAGCTCGTCGGCGCGCGCGAGCACCGCCGCGCCCGCCGGGTCGCGGCGCAGCCAGCCGCCCATGCCGATCCGGACCGTGCCTTGACCGGGGAACACGAAGCCGATCACCTGCGAACCTCCAGTCTCCTGCGCTGCCTTGCCGACGAGCCGGGCACCGACTAGAGCCGGCGCCGCCGGGTGGGCACCGCCGCCGCCTTCTCGGTGCCCAGGAAGCCCAGCAGCAGCTTGGTGACGATCTCCGGCTGGTCCAGCGGGATCCAGTGGCTGGCGTCCTCGACGCGCTCGTAGCGCCACGAGCCCTTGACGAACTTCGCCGAACCCGTCATGCCCTCTTCGAGCAGCGCCTTGTCACCGGTGGACCAGATGCCGAGGGTGGGCGCGAGCACGGGCGGGAAGTTGCCCTCCACGCGCAGCTCGGCCTCGGGCGAGCGGTTGGCGCGGTACCAGTTCAGCGCCGCGGTGAGCGCGCCCGGCTTGGCCAGCTCGCGCGGGTAGCGCTGGTGGTCGCCCTCGCCGCCCATGATCTCCTTGAACAGCCGCCACCCGTTGCGCCGCAGCAACTGCTCGCTCACACCCGGGAACTGGTAGAAGAGCATGTACCAGCTGGCCTTGCGCTGCTCGATCGACGGCGTGCTGAACACGCCGGGGTGGCCGACCGACAGCACGGCGAGGTGGTCGACGCGGCGCGGCATCAGGAACGCGTACATCCACGCGATGGCGGCGCCCCAGTCGTGCCCGACGATGTGCGCCTTGGGGATGCCGAGGTGCTGCGTCAGGGCGACGACGTCGTTGACGATCGTGCGCATGTCGTAGGCTTCGACCTCCTGCGGCTTGCCCGACTCGCCGAAACCGCGCAGGTCGGGCGCGATGACGCGGAAGCCCGCCTCCACCAGGGGGTCGATCTGGTGCCGCCACAGGTAGTGCGAGTCGGGGAAGCCGTGCAGCAGCACGACCGGGTCGCCCTCGCCCTTGTCCACGTAGGCGATGTCGACGCCGTTGACGTGCGCCGACCCGGTCAGCAGGGTGTCCTTGACGCTCATGCCCTCTCCCTGAACAGCCTCTCGGCGAAGAACTCGCTGAACCCGAACTCCGGCACGTCCTCCGGCGGGACCATGTTGAGCAGGCCGGTCACCGACGCGGCGAAGTTCTCGGCCATCAACTCGCGCGCCCGGCGGCGGCGCTCGGCGGCGGCGGGCCCGAACTCGCAGTGCAGCTTGGCGATGATGCCCGCGCCGAAGTGCAGCCGGTCCATCCGGAACTTCCGCTCGGCCAGGTACCCCTCGAAGGCGGCGGGCGACCAGTCGTCGCCGCCGGTCAGCACCTCGCACACGGCCCGGGTGTCGCGCAGGCTGCACGACAGGCCGGTGCCGAGCACGGTGTCGGCGTTGCCCGCCTCGTCCCCGACGAGCACCACGCCGTCCTGGACGATCGGCTGCTCGGGGAACATCGCCACCGACGGCCACAGCTTGAGCGGCCCGATCGCCTTCGCCGCGCCGTACACGGCCTTGCCGCGGTCGGGCAGGGACGCCAGCTCGAAGTCCGCGATGAACCGCTTCTCGCCCTCCGGGCCCTGGTAGAGCTTCCGGTTGGCGGTCGGGAAGTTGATGTAGAGCCGGGCGTTGCCGTCGCCCTGCGGGAACACCATGAACATCTTCTCGTCCTCGGTGCCCATCGCCTGCACGTCCATCGGCCAGTCGTCCAGGCCGGTGACCCGCAGCCCGCCGCCCCAGTGGTGCACCGAGGTCGCCATGGACACGCCGACCTGGCGGCCGACCGTGCAGCCGCGGCCGGTGGCGCCGATGACCAGGCGCGGCTTGGACAGGTGCTCCTGCCCGGCCTGCGTCCAGCGGACCTCCGGGCTGGTCCCGGCGGTGACCCGCACCCGCTGCGCGCCCATGACCACCGTCGCGCCGTTGTCCTCGGCCTGCTCGGCCATCAAGGCGCAGACCTCGTGGTGCGGGAACGACATGGGGCCGCCGACACCGGGCACGAACCGCGTCATGTCCACGGTCTCCGCCTCGGCCGGGTCGACCGTCTCGTCCCACTGCGTCCACTCGCGGATCTCCCACGCGCCGCCGAAGCCGAACGCGTCCTCCACGCCCAACCTCTGCGCCTCGCGCAGGCCCCACGGCGCGATCCACTCACCGCGCACGATGTCCTGGTAGGTCTCCTGCTTCTCCAGCAGCACCACGGACAGGCCGTTGAGCGCGAGGTTGGCCGCGGCGGACGCGCCCGCGATGCCGCCGCCCACCACGACGACGTCGATCCCGGTGTGCTCGACGGTCATGCCTGCCACCTCTCCCAGGACGTGCGCTCCTTGGCCGAAACCCGCTTGGCGGGGCGGAAATCGGTGCCGATCGTGTAGGCGACCGGCACCAGGCAGATCTGGGTGACACCGGCGGGGATGCCGAGCAGCTCGCCGACCTGCCGCTCGAACGGCAGGTGCATGCACGTGATCGTGCTGCCGAGGCCGCGGCTGCGCAGGGCCAGCTGGAACGACCAGACGGCGGGGAAGATCGAGCCGTAGAAGTTGCTGGCCCGCATGGCCCCGATCCGCACGCCCTCCTGCCAGGTGCCGAGATTGCGGGTGCCGGTCGCGCCGAGCCACTCGGCGTCGATCGCGCCGATGTCCGGCGGCCGGCCGAGCACGCACGGGATCACCAGCGCGGGCACCCTGGCGATGGTCTCGGCCAGCGTGGCGGCGGAGGCGTTGTTCTTCCTGGCCTGCGGGTTGTTGCGCCGGCGCCCGGACCGCGTCCACACCTCTTTCTGGTGGAACTGCCAGGAGATGTCGAACAGCTCCGCGAACCGGTCCTTCACCGCCTGCTCGGTGATCACGACCCAGCGCCAGTTCTGCTGGTCGTTCGCGGTCGGCGCCTGGACGGCGACCTCCAGCGCCTCCTCGATCACCTCGCGCGGCACGGGCCGGTCGAGGTCGAGCCGGCGGCGCACCGACCGGGTGGTGGTGAGCAGCCGGTCGGTCTCCAGCACGTCGAAGGGCCCGTCGGTCATACCGCACCCAGCAGGGTTCCGCCGCGCACCGAGCCGGGCGCGGCGCTGAGCACGAGGGCCTTGGCCGGTGCGGTCGGCAGCTCCGGCTTGGTGACGTAGGACTCGACCGCGCCGGCACGAGGGCTGCTCAGCCCCGCGATGGCCGGTGCGACGCCGTCGCGCAGGGCGAGCGCGGCCAGCGCCAGGTTCAGCGCGCCGGTGGCCGCGCCCGCGTCACCGGTCAGGCCCGCGGTGGCGGTGAGCCGGGCGGACGGGACGGCGTCGAGCACCGCGCCCGCCTCCGCCTCGTCGGTCGCGCCGCCGGTGGCCGCACCGACCACCAGGTCCACGCCCTCGGTGGGCAGCGCGGCGATGGCGCGATCCACCAGGGACCGCTCGTCGCCTGCTCCCGCGCCCGCGTGGGCGCTGCCCAGCACCCGCGCGTACGGGGTCGCGCCCCGGGCGGCGGCGTGCGCGGCGGACTCGACGACCAGTGCCACCGACGCGGACGCGGACGCCTCGCCCGAGTCCCGGTCGTAGGGGTTCACCTGCGTGCCGTCGCCGGACCTCGACGCCTCGTCGGCGGCGACCACGATCACCACGTCCGCCTTGCCCGCGCGGATGGTCTCCACCGCGCAGTCCAGCGCGATGGACGCCGACGCGTTGCCGTTGCAGATGGTGGTGGTCGGGCCGCGCAGGCCCAAGGTCTGGCAGACCGCGCCGCCGGTGGCGTTGAGCACCACGTTGGAGAAGCTGAGCACGGCGGGCTTGTTCGGGTTCGCCAGCACGCTCTCGTCGAACCCGTCGGTGCTCTCCACCGAGCCCGCCGCGGTGGCGAAGATGACGCCCACGTTGTCCAGGGCGGCGCGGGGCAGCTTCAGCCCGGCGTCCTCCCAGGCGAGCCGGGAGGCGGCGATCGCCATGCGGGACAGGTTGTTCATGTGCCGCCACAGCGAGCGCGGCGCGAACGTGCGGCCCTCCAGGGACGGCTCCGCGCCGACCGCGGTGCGGCCGTTGGCGACCGCCTCGGCGACCTCGGCGATGCCGGTGCCCAGGCCGGTGACCGGCCCGAGGCCGGTGAGGACGACCTCGGTGGCGGGCAGCTCGTCGTACTCGCGCGGTCCGCCGGGGCGGCGCAGGACGAGCGAGGCGTTGTTGCCGCCGAACGCGTAGTTGTTGGACACCACGACGTCCATGTCCAGCGCGCGGGCGGTGTTCGGCACGAAGTCCAGGGTGGACTGCGCGATCGCCTCTTCGGTGAACCCGATGGTCGGCGGTGCGGTCGCGGTGCGCAGGGCCAGCACGCTGGCCACCGCCTCGACCGCGCCCGCCGCGCCCAGCGTGTGCCCGATGAAGCTCTTGATGCTGCTGGTCGGCACCTGCGGCGCCCGCTCGCCGAACACGGCGCGCATGACCTTCTTCTCCATGGCGTCGTTGGCGGGCGTGCCGGTGCCGTGCCCGTTGACGTAGTCCACGGCGTCGGCGTCCAGGCCGGCGTCGGCCAGCGCCCGGCGCATGGCCGTGGCACCGCCGCGACCGGTCGGGTCCGGCGCGGTGGCGTGGTAGGCGTCGGCGGACAGGCCGTAGCCCGCGACCTCGGCCAGCGGCTCCGCACCCCGGGCCAGCGCGTGGTCCAGCGCCTCCACGACCAGGAACGCGGCGCCCTCGCCCAGGTTCAGGCCGTCCGAGCGGCTGTAGGGGCCGCACGGCTGGGGACTGAGGGCCTGGAGGCCCGCGAACCCCGCGTAGGTGCCGAACAGCAGGGGGTCGACGCCGCCGGCGAGCACCACGTCCGCGTCACCGGTGAGGATCTTGTCCTTGGCCAGGCCGACCGCGTTGCCGCCCGCCGCGCACGCGGTCGAGACCAGGATGCGCGGGCCGGCCAGGCCCAGCTTGTGGGCGACGACGTCACCGGTGGCGTGCATGGGCTGGTAGCCGCCGGCCGCGGTCGGAGTGGCCTGGCACTTGCCGAGGACCAGCCCGAACCGCTCGGCGGGCAGGTCCGAGGGCGTGGTCGTGCCCAGCCCGGCCTGGGCGACCGCCTGCCGGGCCGCGACGAGGGCGAGCCGGGCCGTGCGGTCCAGCCCCGTGTCGTCGGCCGGCAGTTGCGCGTCGATCCACTCGTCGGGCACCTGGCCCGCGAACCTGGCCTCGAACGCGGCGAACCGCTCGTCGTCCACGGCGGTGATGCCGCCCCCGCCCGCGGTGAGCCGCGCCCAGAACTCCTCCGGGTCCCGACCGACCGCGCAGATCACCCCGACCCCGGTGATGACCACTGGCCGCAGCGCCATGCTTGCTCCTCCTCGCGACCCCGGGCGACCGCCCGGGTGACCAGATCAGATGATCGGGGTGCTCCAGCTCTTGGGCGTGACGTACGGGCTGGTCAGCGTGGTGACCTCGGTGTCGCCGACGGTGACCTTGAGCCCGGCGGCGGCCAGGTCCGGCGGCAGCCGCAGCAGGCCGAGGGCGGACTTCAGCCCGACGCTGTGCACGGCGTGCACGACCTCGCCGATCTTCTCCCCGCCCACGGTGACCGGCGTGCCCGGCTCGGGCACCTCGGTGCCGCCGGAGAAACCGACCGTGCGGCGCTCGGCCGTGCCCTCGAAGGCGGCCACCACGGCGTCACGTCCGACGAACTCGTCCTTGGTGATGTCCACGAGCCAGCTCGCGCCCATCTCCAGCACGTCGACGCCCTCGCCCGCCTCGTGGCGCACGACCGGCTGCCGCACTTCCAGCATCGCCAGCTCCACGGCCTCCTGGCCGGCGGGCACGGCCTGCTCCAGGGCCTTGGCCCACAGGCGCTCGGCCGACTCACGCGGCACCAGCACCTTGTAGCCGTACTCGCCCGTCACGCCGGTGCGGGCGAAGAGGATGTCCACGCCGTCCCACTGGCTGTCCACGACGGACTCGAACGGCAGCGCGGCCAGCTCACCGTCGATCAGCCGGCCGACCACGCCCCACGCGTACGGGCCCTCCAGGCCGAAGAGCGCGTGCTCGGCGGTGCGGTCGGTGATCTCCACGCCGGGCTCGGCGTGCGCGCGCAGGTGCTCCAGCAGCCGGGTGCCCGCGCCGGTGGAGGACTCCAGCAGCAGGCCGTCCTCCCGGCCCCACACCACGACCTGGTCCACGACGGTGCCGTCCTCGGCGAGCACCAGGCTCGTCATGCAGCGCTCGGCGGTCAGGTACTCCACGTCGCGCGCCAGCACCTTCTGCGCGAAGTCGGTGGCGCCGCTGCCGGACAGCTCGATGATCCGCTCGCCGGACAGGTCCAGCAGGGCGGCCCGCTCCCGGATCGCCTCGTACTCGGCGTCGAGCGTGCTGAACCGCAGCGCGACCTCGGCGTCCAGGACGGTGCCGTACACGGCGCCGTCGGGGTGCGCGGCCTTCACCGGCGACGTCAGGGATTCCATTGTCGTGTCAAACCTTTCCGGTAGGGCTGGTGGCTGCCGGGTCCGCGATGGTGATGGTGCCCTCGGCGGCGACCTGGCCGTCGACCCTGGCGCTCACCTTGAACTCGCTGAAGCCGCGGCCTCCCGCCGTGCGGTCGGCGGTGAGGACGAGCTGGTCCCCCGGCACGATGGGACGGCGGAACCGCATCGCCCGCACGCCCGCGAGGTAGCCGATCGGCCCCGCGCCGGCGAGGGCGAACACCACGCCGGCCAGCTGGGCCATCGCCTCGACGACGATCACGCCCGGGAGCACGGCCGCGGTCGGGAAGTGCCCCTGGAACCACATCTCCGTGGCCGCGACGTTCTTGATCCCGACCGCGCCGACACCCGGCTCGACCTTCTCGACCCGGTCGATCAGCAGGAAGGGCCAGCGGTGCGGCAGGATCTCCCGGAGCTGGTCGTTGCTCAGCGACGTCCCCGCCCGCACGGGCTCCCGGGTGGTCGTCATGCCGAACCGGTCGGCGCCTGCTTGACGAGGGCCGGGTTCACGTGGTCGGCCAGGCGCGACACCGAACCGAACACCGACATGTCGCTGTCGTAGAGGGCGACGCCGAACTCGGCCTCGATCGCCACGTACAGCTCCAGCACGTCGAGGCTGTCCAACTCCAGGCCGCGGCCGAACAGCGGCTGGTCGTCGGTGATCCACGCGGGCTCGATCGGCAGGTCGAGCCGCGAGACGATCATCTTCTTGATCTGGGCGCACGTGTCGTGCCGGGCGGCCGCCGTGGCGCGCAGTTCGTCGAGGTTCACGCTTGTCCTTCCGTCCGCTGGGTGGTCCGGCTCGGGGGTGTTCCGGCCCGGGGATCAGCCGAGCCCGCCGCCGTTGGCGACGAACGTCTCGCTGGTGATGTAGGACGCCTTGTCCGAGGCCAGGAACGTGACCAGGTTCGCGATCTCCTCGGGTCGGCCCATGCGGCCGAGCCGGATGCGCGAGGAGTAGCCGTCGCGCAGCTTCGCGGGGATGACCTTGGTCATGTCGGTCTCGACGAACCCCGGTGCCACCACGTTGACGCGCACGCCGTGCGGCGCGGCCTCGTAGGACAGCGCCTTGGTGAACGCGATGATCGCGCCCTTGGACGCGACGTAGTTCGTCTGCCCGGGGAAGCCGCCGTCCAGGCCGCTCGCGGAGCTGAGGGTCACGATCGCGCCGCGCCGCTGGTGCTGCATGATGCGCATCGCCTCGCGGCAGGCCAGGAACGTGCCGTGCAGGTTGATGTCCATCGTCTCGCGGAACGTGGCGCTGCTCATCGCGACCAGGTGCCGGTCCCGCGTCACGCCCGCGCTGGTGACCAGCACGTCGAGCCTGCCGTGCTCGGAGCGCACGGAGCGGAACAGCTCGCGCACCGCGTCCTCGTCGGTCACGTCGGCCCGCACCGCGCTCGCGCTGCCACCGTTCTGCTCGACCTGCGCGACCAGCTCCTTGGCCTGTTCCTCCGAGCGCGAGTAGTTGATCACGACGTGCACGCCGTGGGCCGCCAGGTCGACCACGACGGCCCGCCCGATCCCGCGCGACCCGCCGGTGACCACGGCGACCGATCCTTCGGCGAACATGGTGCCTCCCCACGTTGTCCAAGGCTTGCCCGCTGCGCACGCCGTCGTTCGGCACAAAGCTACTGACCTGCGACTTCAGCGCTCTATCACTTCGATATCCGTCGCCTTGACGTCCCCGCGGCGGTGTCGCAGGCTCATGCCCATGGCTGATCTCGAGGTCGACGTCCTGATCGTGGGTGGTGGCCCGGTCGGCCTCGCCGCGTCGATCGAGTGCTCCCGGCACGGGCTGACGTCGTTGCTGGTGGAGCGGCACGCCGGGACGTCGATCTTCCCCAAGGCACGCCTGGTGTCCACCCGCACGATGGAGCTGGTGCGGTCGTGGGGGCTGGCGGCGGAGGTGGAGCGCGTCGGCCTGCCGCGCGAGGACAGCCTGGCCGTCGGCGTCGGCTCCTCGCTGACCGCGGACGACTTCCACCGCGAGGTCGCTCCCCTCGCCGAGGACGCGCCGCACAGCCCCACGTACACCTACATCTGCGCGCAGGACAAGTTCGAGGTGGTCCTGCGCGGCCTGGCCGAGAGCCTGCCCGGCGCGGACGTCAGGTTCGCCACCACGCTCACGTCCCTGGAGCAGGACGAGTCCGGTGTGGACGCGGTGATCGAGTCGGCGTCCGGCCGCGCCGGCGTCCGCGCCCGTTACGCCATCGCCGCCGACGGCGGGCGCAGCACCGTGCGCGACCGGCTCGGCATCGGAGTCGAGGGCCCGCCACCGCTCGGGCACATGATCAGCATCATGTTCGACGCCGACCTGGTGCCGCTGCTGACCGATCGGATGTGCGCGCTGTACTTCATCCGCAGCGCGATCCCCTGCGCGGTGGAGGCGGTGGACAACCAGCGGCGCTGGATCATCCAGACCGGCTACGACCCGGACGAGGGCGGCAGCGAAGCCGATTTCACGCCCGAGTTCTGCGTGCGGGTGGTGCGCGAGGCGGTCGGCGTGCCGGACCTGGACGTCGAGCTGGTCGGCGTGATGCCGTGGCTGCAACAGGCGGTGACCGCGACGAGCTTCCGCTCGGGTCGGGTGTTCCTGGCGGGCGACTCGGCGCACGTGTCCACGCCGCAGGGCGGGTTCGGGATGAACTGCGGCATCCAGGACGCGCACAACCTGGTGTGGAAGCTGGCCGCGGTGCTGGCGGGCCCGGCCGGCGAGGCCCTGCTCGACACCTACGACGCCGAGCGCCACCCGATCGGCGAGCGCACCGTCGGTGAGAGCCTGGCCAACGCCTTCATCACGTTCCAGATGATGGAGGGCAAGCTGTCCATGAAGGAGGCCATCGCGCAGCAGGCGGGCCGGCGCAGCTGCGAGGGACTGGTCCTCGGCTTCCACTACGACTCGGCCGCCGTCGTGCCGGACGGCACCGACGCCCCGGCGGTCGAGGACCCCTACCGGACCTACGTCCCCACCGCGCGACCGGGTCACCGCGCGCCGCACGTGCCGCTGACCCGCGGCGCGGAGACGTTGTCCACTTTGGACTTGTTCGGTGCGGGTCTCGTCCTGCTCACCCCGGCAGGCAGCGGCTGGGCGCAGGCGGCGAAGGAGGTCACCGCCCGGACCGGCGCGGCGGTCACGGCGGTGGAGGTGTCGGCCGACGGTTCGACCGAGGTCGTGTCGCCCGTGTGGGCCTCGGCCTACGGCGTGGGTGAACTGGGCGCGGTGCTGGTGCGGCCGGACGGTCACGTGGCCTGGCGCAGCACGGCTGCCGCGTCGGCGGACGCGCTGTCGGCGGCGGTCGACACGGTTCTCGCACGTGGTTGACCCGCCCGCCACGGCGTGCACAGGCCAAGCGGAAACGCGGCCGAGCGGACACGTCGGTCAGGCGGGCACGCCGGTCAGCCATCGACGGTCCGGGCGGTGCGGCGCGGACCGGACGCCCGCCGCCGCGCGGCGCAGCGGCAGGGGGAAGCCGTCGGCCGAGCCGACGATCCTGCTCGCCTCACCGCGTTCCTCGGCCACCCAGTCGCGACCGAGCAGCATGGTCAGCAGCTCCCACGACTCCTCCGGCCTCAGCGGCTCCAGGAACGCCCGGTGCGCGCCGTGACGGGCGACCAGCTCGTCCATCGGGTACCGGCTGGTGACGATGACCCGGGTGTGCGCACCGCTGGGCAGCAGCGGCCGGACCTGGGCGTGGTCCACCGCGCCGTCCAGCACCACCAGCACGCGCTTGCGCGACACCGTGCTGCGGTACAGCGCGACCTTCTCGCCCGGGTCGTCCGGGATGGACGACCCGGGCACGCCGAGCGCCCGCAGGAACCGGTCCAGCAGCACGGCCGGCGGCACCGGGCGATCGAAGTCGTCCACCAGGTCGGCGTGCAGCTGCCCGTCCGGGAACCGGTCCAGGCGGTGGTGCGCCCAGCGCAGCGCCAGCGCCGTCTTGCCCACCTCGCCAGGACCGGACAGCACGACCGCGCCGGGCACGTCCGGGCCGGTCGCGAGGGCGGCGTCCAGCTCGGCCAGCTCGGCCGACCGACCGGCGAACGGCAGCACCTGGCGCGGCAACTGGGACGGCGCCACCGCCGCCACCTCGGCACGGGCCGGTGCGGCGAGCAGCGACGGCGCGTCGCGCAGGATCTGCTCGTGCAGCTCCCGCAGCTCCGGGCCGGGCTCCAGGCCGATCTGCTCGACCAGCACCCGCCGCGCGTCCTGGTAGGTGCGCAGCGCGTCGGCCCGCCGACCCGACCGGTACTGGGCCAGCATCAGCTGTGCCCGCGCCCGCTCGCGCAACGGGTGCTCCGCCACCACGGCGGCGAGGTCCTTGCCGACCCGGTGGTGCAGCCCGAGCCGCAGCTCCAGCTCGGCGCACGCCTCCACCGCGTCCAACCGCGCGGACTGCAACGACACCGCCTCCGCGCGCAGGCCGGGCAGGTCCTCGAACGGCACACCGCGCCACAGCCCCAGCGCCTCGCGGTACAACGCCACCGCGCCCGCCGCGTCACCACCCGCCGCGCGCGTGCGGGCTCGGCCGACGAGCGCGTTGAACCGCAACCAGTCCACGGCGCCCTCGTCCAGCCGCGCCACGTAGCCGGGGCTCGCGGTGCCGATGGCGCGACCCGACTCGCCGAGGGCCCGCCGCAGCCGCGACACGCAGATCGCGACCTGGCCGCGCGCGCTGGCCGGCGGGTCGCCGTGCCACACCGCCTCGATGAGCCGGTCCACGCTGACCACGCGGTTGGCGTCGAACAGCAGCCGCGCCAGCACCGCGCGCTCGCGGGGCCCGCCCACCCGCTTCTCCACGCCTTCGCGCAGGACCCGGATCGGGCCCAGCACGCCGAACTCGGTCGCAGCGGCGGTCAACGCGACCGCGCCAGGTGCTGCTCGACCTCGTCGGCGGCGCGCACCGTGCCGCCCGACTCCGCGACGGCCTTGCGCATCAGCTCCGACCGGACCGCGGTCTCCTCGTCGCCCAGCACCGACGTGATCGCGTCGACCAGCGTCGCGGGCGTGAGGTCGGCGGGGTCGAGCACGGTGCCCAGGCCCAGGTCGCGGACCCGCCACCCGGTGGGCCGGTCGAGCGCGGAACCCGGCACGCACACCATCGGCGTGCCCGACCGCAGCGCCTCCATCACGGTGCCCATGCCGGCGTGGGTGACGCACAGGGACGCGTGCTCCAGCACGGCCACGTGCGGCACGAAGTCGTGCACCTCCACGTTGGGCGGCAGGTCGCCGAGCGCGGCGCGGTCCACCCCGCCGCCGGTGGTCATCACCGCGTGCCACGGTCGGCCGCGGAACGCCTCGACGCACGTGCGGAAGAAACCCTCGTCCTGGTTGAACACCGCGCCGAGCGACACCAGCACCACGGGCAGGCCGTCGGCGGGCGGCGTCCACGTGCCGAGGAAGCTGCGGTCGCCGACGCACGGCCCGACGAACGCGAACCGCTCGTCGAAGGTCTCACCCGCGTACTGGAACTCGCGCGGCACGGTGACCAGGCTCAGCGGCGGCACCTCGAACCACACCTCGTGCGGCGCGGCGGCCACCCCGTAGCGGGCGCAGAGCGCGCCGATGCGCGCCATCGTGGCGCCGACCCACTCGGGCATCTCCTTCGGTCGCTCCGCCGCGGGCCGCTCGGCGGCGTCGGACTCGGGGTTGTACATGGCGTTGAGGAACGAGAAGTGCTCGTTGGACGCGAACACCGGGATCACCTGCGCGGCGGGCAGGTCCCAGTGCCGGGCCAGCACCCGGGCCGCGTAGAGCACCGAGGTGTCGTAGACCAGGCAGTCCGGTCGGTCGCCGTCCAGCTCGGCCGTCGCGGTGGCGAGCATCGCCTCGCTCTCGTCGAGCAGCACGCCCATCAGGTAGCCGGGATCGTTGGCCACGAGGGCGAAGTCGGCGTCGCGGTACCGGGACGGGTAGGTCACGGCGGTGGCGCCGGCCTCGGTGACGATCTCCGCCATGCTCGGCGCGGTCAGGTAGGTGACCCGGTGCCCGCGCGCGGCCAGTTCGGTGACCACCGCGAGGTTCGGGATGACGTGCCCGTGGTCCGGGTGGCACATGAACAGGAAATGCCGCGACATTCGTCGTCCTCGCCCCAATGGATGTGCTGGAATCCGGCGACCCCGCCGGGAGCGTGGCCACCGTAAAGCGCCCGGAAGCGGCCTGGACACCCCTAACCCCCCTATTCCCCCGAGGCCCGGACAACGCGCGAACGGACTAGTGGCCGTTCACCCCTGTGGCCCGCACCGGCCACCCTGACCTGCAGGTTAGGGGTTACCCCCTAGCCGGGGGCCAGACCTAGGCTGGACGGGATGCCGACCACCGCGAAAGGGCTGCCGATGGCCACGCTCGTCTGGGACTACTCGCGCGAATACGAATCGGAGCGCAAGGACATACTCGACGCGGTCGAGACCGTGTTCTCCTCCGGCAGGCTCGTCCTCGGGCCGAGCGTGTCGTCCTTCGAAGCCGAGTTCGCCGACTACCACGGCGTCGCCCATTGCGTCGGCGTGGACAACGGCACCAACGCGATCCGGCTGGCCCTCCAGGCGCTCGGCGTCGGCCGCGGCGACGAGGTGGTCACGGTGTCCAACACCGCCGCGCCGACCGTGCTGGCGATCGACGCCGTCGGCGCCACGCCGGTGTTCGTCGACGTGGACCCGAACACCTACCTGATGGACGTCGCCCAGGTCGACTCGGTGATCACACCGCGGACCAAGGCCCTGCTGCCCGTGCACCTGTACGGCCAGTGCGTCGACATGGAACCGCTGCGGGCGCTGGCACGGCGACACGGCTTGCTGGTGCTGGAGGACTGCGCCCAGGCGCACGGCGCGCGCCACCACGGCCGCGTGGCCGGGTCGATGGGCGACGCCGCCGCGTTCTCCTTCTACCCCACCAAGGTGCTCGGCGCCTACGGCGACGGCGGCGCGACGATCACCAACGATCCGGTGGTGGACGCGAACCTGCGCCGCCACCGCTACTACGGCATGGAGAAGACCTACTACGTCGTGGAGACGCCCGGCCACAACTGCCGGCTCGACGAGGTGCAGGCGGAGATCCTGCGCCGCAAGCTCGTCCGCCTGGACGACTACGTCGCGGCGCGGCAGGCGGTGGCCGCGCGGTACGCGGAAGCGTTGGCGGACACCGACTTGGTGCTGCCGACGACCGCGCCGGGCAACACGCACGTGCACTACGTGTACGTGGTGCGCCACCCGCGTCGCGACGACATCCTGGAACGCTTGAAGGCGCACGACATCCACCTGAACATCAGCTACCCGTGGCCGGTGCACACCATGACCGGGTTCGCGCACCTGGGCTACGCCGAGGGCAGCCTGCCGGTGACCGAGCGGGTGGCCGGCGAGATCTTCTCGCTGCCGATGTACCCGTCACTGCCCCAGGACACGCAGGAGCACGTGGTGGACGCGCTCAAGCAGGTGCTGGCGACGCTGTGACCGGGCCGGGGCGGGCGGCGACGCCCGCCTCACCCGCGCGGGACGAGGCTGCGCAGGCACAGCAGCAGGCTGCGGGCCTGGATGTTGACGTAGAAGCTGTGCTTGAGCAGCTCTTCGTACTGGTGCAGGGTCAGCCACCGGTACTCGGGGTCGTCCGGTGCGACGTCGGCGTCGGTCTCCACGACCAGGTACCGGTTGCGCGCGCCGAGGAACCGACCGCCCTCCTCCGACAGCACGGCGTCGAAGCGGATCCTGGTCGAGCCGAGCACGTCGTCGAGGAACCGGGGCCGCACCGGCAGGTGGTCGTGCGCCTCCGGCACGCACTGCACGGTGGGCGCGAGCTCGGTCACGTCGGCGTAGCCGGCCTCGGTGCGCGCGTGGGTGAGCACGTGCAGCACACCACCGATCTGCTTGACCAGGAACGCGATCACGCCCGTGCCGCGTGGTTCGATCATCGGCTGGGACCAGGCGCCGACCTCACGCCCGCCTGCCCGCACGTCCACGCCCACGACCCTGAAGAACCCGCCGCCGCGGTGCGCGATGACGCCGTTCTCGCGGGTCCAGTCCGGCAACCCGGACAACGGGCCGAGGGTCACCCGGAGGTCGGTGCGCGTGCGGACCTCGGTGATCCAGCTCAGCACGTCCCCGATGGTGTGCACGCCGGGGGTGGCCGGGTCGGCGGAGCGGACCAGGGCTTCGCTGAACGGGTCGGTCGCCGCGCCGGCCAGGGCCGCGCCGCCGCCGGGCAGGCAGGCCAGCACCGTGCGGGCGTCCATGTTCACCAGGTCCGGCACGGTCATCAGGCCGGCGATCTCGCCGAGGGTGAACCAGCGGAACCCCTCGCGCACCTCGACCTCGCCGTCGACCTCGACGACCATGTTGCGGTTGCGCTTGCGGTAGAACCACGCGCCCTGCTCGGACTGCCGGATGTCCACCAGGACCCGGTGGCCGGAGGTGTCGCGGAAGTGCTCCAGGTACGGGATGGGCTTGCCCTGGTGCACGCGGGTGTAGTTGCTGCGGGTGGCCTGCACGGTCGGCGACAGCTGCAGGCCGTTGGGGTTGCCGGGCTCGTGCTTGGCCTGCATGAGGCAGTGCAGCACGCCGTCGATCTCGCGCACCAGGATGCCCAGGATGCCGATCTCCGGCTGGTTGATGATCGGCTGGGACCACCGCGGCACCGGTGCGCCGGGCAGCTCGACGGACAGCGACTCGACGCTGAAGAACCGGCCGGTGTGGTGGCGCAGGTTGCCGGTGCCGGGTTCGGTGAGCCAGCCCGCGAGGCCGTCCAGCGGCACGCGTTCGACGTGCATCCAGCTGCGCTCGGCGGTGCGGGCGAGCCAGGCGTGCGCGGCGTCGGCGTCACGGGCGGCGAGCATCGACTCGGCCAGGCGCACCTGGGTGGGACGACGGGTGGGCGCGGTCACCTGGTGTGCTCTCCTCGGCTCAGGCGGCGTGTGCCGGCAGCAGTCCGGTGCTCCGCGCGAGGGCCAGGCCCGGCGCGGCGCGGTCGCGTTCGGACAGCACGACGTCGGCCGGCACGGGCAGCCCCAGGTCCGGGTCCAGCAGGGACACCGCCAGCTCGTCGGCGGGTTCGTAGGCGCGGGACAGCAGGTAGTGCACGGTGGAGTGGTCGTCCAGGGCGACGAACGCGTGGCCGAGTCCCGGTGGGAGGTAGACGGCGCGGAAGTCGTCGCCCGCGAGCTCGACGGAGTCCCACTCGCCGAACGTCGGCGAGCCGACCCGCAGGTCCACCACGATGTCCAGCACCCGCCCGCGCGAGCAGGTCACGTACTTCGCGCAACCCGGTGCCGTGCGGGCGTAGTGCACGCCGCGGGCGACCCCGCGGCGTGACACGCTGGCACTGGCCTGTGCCACGGTGAACAGCGGCGTGCCGACCGCCTCGACGAACACCTCGTGCTGGAACGGGGAGACGAACAGGCCGCGGTCGTCCGGGAACACCTCGGGCTCGAACTCCCAAGCCCCACCGACCGAGAGTGCGCGGGCTTTCATCGACGACCTCCGTCTCAGGCGGTGATCAGCGTGCAGCGGCCCGGCCCGCGCGGTCAACCAGCTTAGGGGAACCCCTATCGGGGGTTAGGGGTACCCGACCGAGGACTGTCCGCAAAGGACTGCGCCAGGTGCGCGACGGTCCTCGACACCGCGTCGGCCAGCGGAACCCGGGGCCGCCACCCGGTGGCCAGGGTGAGGGCGGCCGGGTCGGCGACCAGGCTGCGGAAGTCCGACGCGGTGGCGTGCGGCGGTGGCGACACCGACCGCACCGGCACGGCCGGGCGGCCGGTGTGGTCGGCGACGGTGGCGGCGATGAGCTCGAACAACGCGCGCACCGCCACCCCGGCGCCCGAGCCGACGAGCCACGCCCGACCGGCCAGCCGGTCGGCGTGCGCCACGGCCGCCGCGAACGCCTCGGCGACGTCCTCGACGAACACCAGGTCGCGTTGCATGTCCCCGGCGCCCCACACGGTCAACGGCTCGCCGGCCAGCGCACGCCGTGCCATCGCGGTCACCACGCCCCGGTCCGGGGAGCCGGTGGAGGGCCCGAAGACGGTGGGCAGCCGCAAGGAGCAGCCGCCCGCGTCGCGCACGAGCCGTTCGGCGGCGCACTTCTGCCGGTCGTACTCCGAGTCGGGCTGGTCGGTCTCGGTGCCGTCGATCCGCTCCGGCGCACCCGACCCCACCTGCGAGGTGGAGCCGGCGAACACGACCGGCCCGCGAGCCGCGGCCACCGCCTCCGCGACGATGCCGACGTTGACCCGCGCGGCGTCGTCCGCGCCACCGTCGGCGACCCGCCAACTGCCACCGCCGGTGAACAGCACCAGCGGCAGCACCACGTCCGCGCCCGCGACCGCGGCGGCGACCGCGCCGGGCTCGGTGAGGTCGGCCGCGACGACCTCGCACGGGAACGGCGGCACGCCGGGGTCGCGCGCCACCACTCGCACCCGCGCGCCCTTCGCCGCCAACCGCGCGGACACCGCGGAACCCACGAACCCCGAGCCGCCGAGCACCGCGACGAACGTGCCGGCCAGTGTCCCCGGCACGGTCACACCACGTGGACGTCGGGCACGTACAGGATCCACTTGCCGCCCGCCGCGCGGAACGCCTCCTCCTTCGCCATGATCTCCGCGGCGTGGTTCCAGGCGAACAGCAGCGCGTAGCCGGGGTAGGGGTCGGCGAAGGCGGCAGGCGGGCGCACCGGGATGCCCGAGCCGGGCGCCAGCCTGTGCTGCTTGGCGGGCGTGGTGTCGCTGATGAACTCGACCAGGTCCGGTCCGATGCCGCAGAGGTTGGTGACGGTGGCGCTCTTGGCGGTCGCGCCGTAGCCGACGACCCGCTCGCCCTTGGCCTTCAGGTCCTCCAGCAGCGCCCGGAGGTCGGTGCGGATCGCGTGGATCCGGTCGCCGAACCCGCCGAGGACAGCGCGGTCGTGCAGGCCGCGCGCCTCCTCCTCGGCGAGCAGGGCGGCGACGGCCTCGGAGCGGGTGCGCGCGCCGGGCAGGGCCAGGGTGTAGCGGACCTCGCCGCCGTGCACCGGCAGGCGTTCGACGTCGACCAGCTCCAAGCCGTGCCGGCGGGCCATGGCGTCCACCGAGGTGGCGCTGAACAGGAAGAAGTGCTCGTCGTAGATCTGGTCGAACGAGGTCTGCTCGACGATGTCGCCGAGGTAGGGGTCCTCGAACACGAACGCCCCGCCGGGCTTGAGCAGCGCCACGACGCCGCGCAGGATCGAGTCCACGTAGGGGATGTGGCAGAACGTGTTCGCGGCGTACACGAGGTCGGCCGGGCCGTCCTGCTCGCGGATGGACAGCGCGGTGGACTCCTCGAAGAAGTCCTTCCGGACCCGCACGCCCGCCTCGGCGGCCAGGTCGGCGACCGCGCCGGACGGTTCCACGCCCAGGTGACGCACGCCCGCCTCCGCGAGGGTGCGCAACATGGTGCCGTCGTTGGAGCCCAGCTCGACCACGAACGGGTCCTCGCCCGCCAGCTCGGTGTCGAGGAACCGCTCGGCCAGGGCGCGGAAGTGCCCGCGCATCACCGCGGACCCCTGGGAGAGGTAGGGGTAGTCCTCGTGGAACATCTTCTCCCTGGGCACCTCTTCCATCAGCTGCACCATCGCGCAGTCCGCGCACGCGCCCACGGCGAGGCGGTAGGTGAACTCGACGGAGGTGTCCTCGGGGCGCCGGAACGCGTCGGACAGCGGCTGGTCACCGAGGTCGACGAACTCGGTGACGGTCCCGGCGCAGACGCGGCAGGTGGACTGGTTGGGCATTGGCGGGCTCTTTCTGCTCAGGTGGTGCGCGGGTCACCCGCGGGCTTCGAAGGCCCGCGGGTCTGCGCCCGTCCGCTGGGACAGGCGGTGCGGCAGGTCCGCCCGGCTGCGCATGCCCAGCTTGCGGTAGACCCTCGTGAGGTGCTGCTCGACGGTGCTGACGGTGATGTAGAGGATGCCGCTGATCTCGCGGTTCGTGTGACCCTTCGCGGCGAGTTCGGCCACCCGCAGCTCGGAGTCGCTCAGGGCCGGTCGCCCGTCGCCGGCGTCGCCGCCGCCGCCGTCCTCCCAGTCGACCGGGATGGGCAGGGCGCCGGAGTAGGAAGCCTTGGTCTCGGCCGCCGCGACCTGGGACAGCTCGCGCGCCTTGTCGTGCTCCCCCAAGGCGTCGAGGGCTTCGCTGAGGTCGGACAGTGCCCGGGCCAGCTCGACCCGGTCACCCGCCCGTCGCAGGTGCCGCACGGCCTCGTGCAGCAGCTCGGGCCGCTCGGCGAGCTCACCCGCCGCGGCGAGGACCCGCAATGCCGCGCCGCGGGTGCGGCGGTCGCCCGCGGGCAGCAGCATCTGCTCGTGGATCAGCTCGCGGGCCACCTCCGGGCGACCGAGGGTGAGGTTGGCCTGGGCGAGGCCGCAGCGCCACGGCGCGAGCACCGGCAGGTCGATGCCCCACTCGCGCATCCGGGTGCCGCAGTTCTGGAAGTCGCTGATGGCGGCGAGCACCCGCCCGGCGGCGAGGTTGCCGTTGCCGCGGGCGTGCAGGTAGCGCAGGCCGGCGGCGGTGGCGAACATGGCGTCGGGCACGCGCAGCCGCATCAGGTCGGCCACCACGCGGTGCCGACCGAGCGCGATGTTGGCCTCCAGCAGCACGGCCAGCGGGTAGCCGATGGACAGGCCCCAACCCTGGTGCGGCAGCAGGGCGAGCGCGGTCTCGGCGCGTGCGGCGGCCACCACGACCTCCCCGCGGCGCAGCGCGATGTCCGCTCGGACGACCTCCAGGATCGCCTGCCAGGTCACCGCGCCGCCGCGGGTGGCCTCGTCGACGAGCCGGTCGCACCACCGCTCGGCACGGTCCGGGTGGCCGCTGTGCACCAGGATCAGCAGGGCGGTGAGCACGACCTCCAGCGACATGTCGCCGAGCTGGCAGCTGCGCAGGATGTGCTCGGCGCTGGCGATCGCGTCGGGGTGGAACTCGGCGGTCCAGAAGGTGCCGACGGCCTGCGCCGCGGCCACCCACGGGTCCGCGTCGGCCACCACGTCGGTGGCCACCGCGGTCGCCGGGCCGAGGCCGTGGAACCACTGGCAGACGATCCGCAGCTCGGCCGCGCTCTGCGCGTCCAGCACTCCCGGGTTCTCGTCCAGCACGGCGAGCGCGCGCACGGCCGTGGCCTCGTCCCCGATCCACAGCGCGTGCTGCACGACGGTCATGGCGTCCCGGCCGCGCAGCACGCCCGCCCACATCGCCTCGTGCAGGGGTTCCATGTGCACGACGGCGGCGGCCGGGTTGACCCGCCACAGCGCCCGGACCAGCACGCTGGTGATGCCCAGCCGCTCGTCCCGCTCGACCACGGGCAGCGCGGGTTCGAGGTAGCGCACGGCCGCGGCCACGTCGTCGCCCATGAGCGCCTGCTCGGCGGCGATGCGCAGCACGCCGACCGGCCAGCCCGGCGCGACCCGGTCCGCGGCCACGAGGTGGTCGGCCACCACGGCCGCCGCCGCGCCGCGCTGGTAGAGCAGTTCGGCGGCGCGGGCGTGCAGCCGCACCCGTTCGGCGCCCGGCGTGCTGTCCAGGACCGCCGACGCCGCGCCGGGGTGGCGGAAGCCGCCGTCGTGCAGCAGCCCCGCGGCGGTGAGCACGTCGACCGCCTGCTCGACGGCCTCGGGCGTGGTACCGGCCAGCCGCCCGAGCAGGACCGTGGTGCGCTCCTCGCCGAGCACCGCGATGGCACGCGCGACCTCGAGCAGCCCGGCGTCCCAGCGGTGCAGGCACTCCAGCACCGCGCGCTTGAACGCGGGACCGACCTGGCCGGGGCCGGTCTCGTGCCCGGCCTCCAGGTCCTCGATCAGGGCGCGGACCAGCATCGGGTTGCCTCCGCTGAGGTCGTGCCAGGCAGGGGCGAGCGCGTCGGGGTCGAGCACCCGGTCGCGCAGCAGTTCGGCGATCCCGTCCGCCGACAGCGGTGCGAGCCGGATGCGGCGGTGCGGCCGGCGGGTCAGCTCGGCGTGGAACAGCGGCAGCGTCGGCTGCGGCCGCTCCCACTCGGCGAGCACGACGACCACCCGCCCGGTCCTCATCCGCCGCCGCAGGTAGAGGATGAATTGCAGCGACGAGCTGTCGGCGAATTGCACGTCGTCCACGCACAACACGACCGGGCGTTCTCGGGACAACTCGATCAGGATTTGACACAATTCATGCACGGGCCGCACGTAAGAATGGCGGATGCCCTGCACGTCCGCACCGGAGTCGTCCACGGTCGCGGCAATAGGAGTGATGAGGTGCGAAACGCGGTCCGCAATTTCCGGCGGCAGCCCTGCGCCGTCGAACAGCTGGTCGATGACCCCGGCCTGCAGGGGTTGCTCGGCAGGCGCGCCGGTCGCGGTCAGCAACAGCGCCCCGGCCGCGGCGGCGTGCCGTTGGAACCGCTGGAGCAATTCGGTCTTCCCGCTGGCCAGACCGCCGCTGACCAGGGCAAGCCCGCCTGTCCCCGCCGAGCACTCGGCGAGCAGGCCGGCCAGTTCGGCGAGCGCATCACCATGGTCCGTCGGCACCAATCGTCCAGTTCCCTCCAGCGCAGCGACGGGTGGTCTTTTCGCTACAGCACCCCCCACGGGACGCTTTATAGCACGACTTCCCGGCCTGTCCAGGGCCTTGAACGCCACTACCCGATAACAATGGCGAACCCAGGTCGTCGGCGTGCCGCGAACCCTTCGTAATCACGCAAGCCAAATTGTGACGACCCTGTCTCGACCGTGGCGAACGGGCCAACCGGTACGACCGAATCGTGGAGTGCCGAGCTGCGGCTGCGCGATTTCGGGACGTGCCATAGCACGACCCGACCGAGCCGTCATCGGTTGATCGAACCCTAGCCGCAACCACAGTCGCACCCCCGCCGCGGACAGCGCACCGAGCCGACGCGGCACACCACCCCCGTCCCGGCGACGCGCCGACACCCGATCCGCGACCAAGATCCACGCCGCACTCCACCGCGGCCGACGGCCCACCCCGCCCCGACCGGGCCCAACGAAATCGGGTAACCGGTATACCACCTGAACGGTGAATCGCCCCCAAGAAAAGCGTCATCCGCAGTCGAACACGGCAGAACCGACACGCGAAAAAAAGGGCGAATCGGACGGCCAACTTCCATCGGCAGCATCGACGGAACACCGTTGCCGATGTTCGCCGCCGTGCCCCGATGGTCCAGATACCCACCGCCGGTCGGTGCCGGCGTGCGCCCGGACCCGGTGCCGCGGTCGTGGGCAGGCGTCAACTCTCTTGGCCCCGAATCAAGTGGCCAGGGCTGCGCCACACGCGACACGGCTGTCGGCGGCAAGCGACCCGGCACCCAACCCACCTCCTCGACGGTGCCCGAGGACGCAGCCTCGTCAACCAGTACAGACAAGCCGCCTGACCAGCCGCGATGACTTTCGAGCGGCACAGGATCGGGCGCAAGTTGTCGAGAGGCACGGGCGATGTGACGTGAGGTGGTTCGCGCCGTCAGAGGAGGGACGGCAGCAGGTGCTCCTCGGTGACCACCAGGCCGGTGGTCGCCATGGTCTCCGCCAGGTCGGGATCCCAGGCGGCGTCCGGGGGGCGGCTGTTCAACGTCGGCAGGTCGACGCTGCGGGCGATCAACGTGGCGACGGCCTCGCGGTAGTCGTTCGCCGACATGCGCCACGCCGTGCCGCCGGTCCAGGCGAGGGTGTCATTGGTCGCGCGGACACCGTCCGGTGTGAAGTCGTTATGGCAGCGGACCACCTTGCCGACGAGGTGGTGCCTGGCCTGTGCGGTGAGGCCGTTCGGGAGCACCATCAACGGGCCGGGCACGCCGGATTCGAGCAGGCGTGGGCTGCGGACAACGGTGATCTCCGGGGTCTCGAGGGTGTCGTTCAGCGTCAGGTAGCCCTGGGAGGTCAGCACCGGGTCGCTGTAGGCGTCCTTGAGGATCCCCGCCTGCTCCCAGGTCGTGCCCATGAGTTCGAGCGCCTTGCCCACGATGCGGGCGAGTGGCCGTCCGTCGTCGAGGTCGTTGCCGGCCAAGGCGTACCGAGTCGTGGTCGGACCGAGCTTGCCGAGTACCGAGGCCGCCTGGTTGGCGAGCATCGGCAATGCCGGTTGCGGAACCTTGCCGTACCGGCGCACGTACGCGATCCACGGTGCGGCCCACGGTTCGTGCAGCAGGTTGTGCTGACGCAGTGCGAACTTCAGCACGGCGTCGGCTGTCGATGCCTCCTCGGCCGTGGACATGCCGATCGGCTTGCCGTGCAACGCTTCCAGCACCTCGGTCAGCGTGCTGCCGTGCGCACGGATGTGCTCGTCCAGCCGCGCCAGGGAGATCTGCCGACGGGCCGGGTGCGCGACCGGCTTGCGCAACAGTTCGGTGAGCGCCGCGGCAGTCCTCTCGTCCTCGACATAGATGCTGAACGCAGACCGGCCGCCGCCCTCCAGGGTCTCGCGAGCCAGACGCCACAGCTCAGCGAGTTCAAGTCGGTCCAGGTCCACAGTCCGAGTCTAGTTTCGCGACCCGGACCGCGCGCACCGACTCCGAGTGCCCCACGCGCCGGAAGGGCGAGCTGTGGCACCGGGGCGTGAACCTGTCCGGTAGCCATCCCGCCGAGGTGGAACGCGATCTGACGACCGGGCAACGGACTTCCAGCGCGTGCGGGGTTCCAAACTCTGCTCTGAGGCGCTGAGCTGCGATGATCGCGCACCACGTGGTGCTGCGGCACGAGGTCGTCGTGCTACGCCGGACCACCCCTCGCCCGCGGGTGGACTGGGCCGATCGCGCCGTGCTCGCCGCATTGGTGCGACGCTTGCCAGGCTGGTTTCGGGGACACCGGTTGGTGACACCGGGGACCCTTCTGCGATGGCACGGCGCCTCGTCGCGAAAAAAATGGCCCGGGAGAACGCCGGGTGGGGCTACCGCCGGATCCAGGGTGAACTGCTCAAGCTCGGCCACCGAGTAGCCGCGTCAACAGTTCGCCGCGTGCTCAACCGCCTGCGGGTACCGCCCGCGCCCCAGCGCGACACCGACACCTCCTGGCGACGGTTCCTCCGCGCTCAGGCAGCCAGCCTGTTGGCCTGCGGCTTCTTCCACGTCGACTACGCGGTCACCCTCAAACGGGTCTACGTGTTCTTCGTGATGGGAGTCGCCACCCGCTACGTCCACATCCTCGGCAACACCACCAATCCGAACGGCCCGTGGACTACGCAACAAGCAGCGAACGGTTCATCAGCACCGTCCGACCCGACGCAATCGACCGACAATCCTCAACGAACCCCACCTGCGAGCGGCCCTCGACCGCTACGCGACCCACTACAACCACCGCCGAACACACCAAGCCCTACGCACCACCACGACCGGACCACCCGATCGCGGAGCCGGGCCGCACCTCAATACGCCGTCGACCAGTCCCCGGTGGCCTGATCAACGAGTACGAATCCGCAGCAGCCTAACCGCTGGTCAGCTCATGTAGCCGACCTTTGGCACCCTCCAGGGTCCGCTACGACGGTCCTCACCCCACCCGGTCGCGGAAGGAGCGCCAGCCGGGAGCAACTCCGACCGCGCCCATGGGTACGGTCACCTCGGCGTTCTGGCAGGCGTCGGTGAAGGCCCGGTAGCTGGACTGCCACACTCGAACGAGGGGTGCTCGCCGGTTCGGGTGATCGGCTGGTGTCGCCGACCTACGGCGCGACTTCGCGGCCGATGACCTCGGGTGCCTGACCGCGACGACGTCGGTACCGCGCCGCGACAACAGGCAGCGTCGTCGTCTGCGGCGGACCGTTTCCGGGGCGGGGAGGCGGGCTCCGCCCCGGAAACGGGAGATCACCGCTTCCAGAACGGCTTGCGCCGGCGGGGCTCGGCGGGCCGGGATTGGCCTGACGGGGGTTCGGCCAGGGTCTCCAGCGTCGCGATCGCGTGCCGCAGGCGGCGGTCGACCTCGGTGGGATCGGTGGTGGGCACGGCGAGTTCCGCGGCCAGGTCCGACAGCGTCCGCAGCGCCTCGGCGGGCGCGCCCGCGGCCCGCCACGACGGGAGGTGGCGGCCGATGGCCTGGTGCAGGTGCTCGAGCAGGGCAGCGGCCGGCTCTCGCGCCTCGCGCAGCCCGGTCAACGCCTCCGCGGCGAACTCCGCCGGCGCGGGGACGGGCGGCGCGGGTGCGACGGGCTTGGGTGCTGCCAGGTCCGCGCTGATCGCCACGGCCGCTTCGAGACCGGCACGGGCCCGCGTCTTCCGTGCGCGGGGTGCCGCCGGAGCCGGGGCGGGGACGAACGGCATGGCCGCCATCGGCGCCCCGGCCACCGGCATCCCGGCCGGAGCCGCGCCGTAGCCGCCTCCGCCGGCGAACGCGGGGACGGATGACCAGCCGTCGGGCAGTTCGACCGGCTGCGTCACCCGCCGCACCCGACCGCCCTCGTTGACGACCCGTTCGTCCACCGCGACGAACGCGGTGAACCGGGACAGCACGCCGTGCTCCAGCGATGTTCTCACGACCTGCCGCTCCAGGGCGTCGAGGTCGCCCGCACCCACGACGTAGCGGTCCTCCAGGTCGCGCACCCGAGCCCTGGCCCACAGCGCGGCCAGCCCGGGGTTGTCGCTCGCCACCGCCACCACCCGCTGCCGCCACCCACCCGAGCCGGTGACCTCCACCGCGCCCGACGGCTCGCCCGCGTACCTGCCGGTGACCACGACCGGGACGCCGGGGAACAGGTCGGGCAGCGGCGCGGGGGCCAGCGACCCCTCCTCCACGGCCAGACCGTCGGCCCGCACCGCCAGGCCGGTCAGCACGGGCGCGCCGATGCGGTGGTGGATGGCACGCATGGCCTCGTCCAGCCGGTCCTCCGACTCGACCAGCTCGCAGCGGCCGGTCGAGCCCGCGAGTCGTTGCAGGAACGCCGCGTTGACCGCGCGGTCGATGCCGACGGTGTGCACCCGCACGCCCGCCAGGCTCGTGGCGACCTCGCGCAGCAACCGGTCCTCGTCGCCCACCTGGCCGTCGGTCACCAGCACCAGCACGCGTTCCCGATCGCCCTCCGCACCGAGCAGCCCGGCCGCGCGCTGGAGGGGGTTCAGCATCTCGGTACCGCCCCGGGCCTCCAGGCCGGCCAGGAACTCCACCGCGCGGTAGCGGTTGCGGTCGGTGGCCTCGACCAGGCCGGCGGGCAGCTCGTCCGGGCTGTCCAGCCGGTCGTCGAACGCCAGCACGGCGAACCGGTCGTCCGCGCGCAGCGAGTCGACCACGCGGCTCGCGGCCCGGCGCGCCGCGACCACCTTCCAGCCGTGCATCGATCCCGACCGGTCCAGCACCAGCACCACGTCCCGGCTCGGCAGCCGTCCGCCGGCCGCCGGGGGCAGCACGGTCAGCGCGAACGTGCCGCCCTCACCGTCCTCGTCCGGGCGCACGGCCAGCGAGGTGCGGACCACGTCGGCGTCGGCGAAGCGCAGGCGCAGCAGGAAGTCGCGGTCCACGCGCGCGCCCGGCTCGACCCGCACGCGGAACCCGCCGGCGGTCTCCTCGGTGGCGGTGGCGTGCAGGCTGGCCGAGGGTTCGGCGGGTGGCAGGCCGGCCAGGTCGACATCCACCACCAGGGACAGGCGGACCGGGTTCGGGAAACCGGGCAGCAGCACCGGAGGGCTGATGCGGGAGGCGTCGGGCACCGCGTCGGTGTCGCGGGCCACGCCGTCGCCGACCTGGTCGCCGGGCAGCGGGGTGCCGGGGACGTAGCGGGGTGCGACGACCAGCGGCAGGCGGTACTCGGCGGTGTCGTCCTCGTAGGCGAGCACGCCCACGATCGTGAGGCGCACGGTGATCCGCTCGCCGGGCACGATGTTGCCGACGCGCGTGGTGAACACGCCCGGCCGCTCCTCCTCGGCGATGGCGGCGCGCTTGCCGTCGGAGACGGCCTGGTCGTAGTCGGCCCGCGCTGCCGCGCGTTCCTTGAGCATGCCCTCCACCACGCGGCCGTCGGCCTCCACGCGCAGCGCGGTCACCGCGGCACGGGCGGGCAGCGGGAAGACGTAGGTCGCTTCGAGGGGGTCGGGGTGCGGGTTGTGGAAGGTCTGCGTGATGGTGGTGCGCGAGGCCAGCCCGGTGATGGTCGCGTGGACGTCGACGGCTTCCAGCGGGAGGTTGCCACGCTCGGTGCGCAGGCAGCCCAGGCCGTCGTCCTCGGTGGGCCGGGTGGCCCCGACGTCTCCCACGACTGCGATGCGGGTGCTCATCCGTTGTCCTCTCCAGTGGTCGGGGTCAGACCCGTGCGGGCGAGCAGGTCGAGCAGGGGTGCCGCGGCGGTTTCGATGGCGGCGAGTTCGGCCGCGTCGGGGACGCGGTCGGCGGCGTGGAGCACGAGGGTGACGCCGGGTCCCAGGCGCAGACCGGGCACGACCCGGGTGACGCCGGCGGCCGGGGGCGCGGAGGCCACCGGTGCGGGAGCGGCCGGCGGCACCACTGCGGACGGCGCTGGTGGCGACGACGCGGGCCGGTCGCGCCAGAAGGCCCCGCTGCGGGACGCCGCGGCACTGTCGTCCAACCGTCCCACGGGTTCGGCTCGTCCAGCCGGCTCGACCTGCCGGGTCACCCCGGCCAGCTCGGCGAGCCTGCCGTCGTCCGCGCCCACCACCACCGCCTGGATCTCCGCCAGCGTGTGCCCGGCGGCCTGCAACTTCTTGACCGCGACCACCTGGAGCAGGTGCCTCCGCCCGTACAGCGCGGCGCGTCCCCGGTACGCCACCGGCCGATCCACCAACCCGATGGTCGTGTACCACCGGATGGCGCGCCCGTTCGGCAACTCCCGCACCCGGCCGCTCCGCTGGCCCCCGTAATCGTCGGCGAGCAGCGCGGCGACCCGGTCCGGCAGCTGCCCGATCGTCCACAGCCCCTCGTCGCTCACGACACGACTGTAACTGACACTGTCAATATGACAGTGTCAGATTGGTCTCCCACGTCGGTTGGCCGCGACGACGTCGCTGCTGTCGGCGAGTGCCTGTGGGGTGTCAGGACCTTGCACTGGGATGCTGAGCTGCGACGACCGCGCACGCTGGACCACCAGGGCACGATCGTGAGGCGTGGCGTTACGACTGCTGTACCTGATCTTCGTTCGACTCGGTAGCTAGTGCGATGACCACATACGTTCACCGGGTTGGGGACACGCCGGTCAAGATCCCCGACGCCGGTTCGTGGTGATCTCATGCTCGGCGGTGACGTAGTCGCCGCCGAGCATGAGAGGCATCGATGGCCGAGCCGGTCAGAGCACGTCGATTAACCGAGGACGAGGGCCGCCGTCTGCTGAACTACGTGCGTCGGGGCAAGCAGGGCACGATCCGGATGCGCCGGGCGATGATCATCCTGGCCTCGTCGTCCGGGACCCCCGCGCCGTCGATCGCCCGTCTCGTCGCCGCAGATCCGGACACCGTCCGGGACGTGATCCACGACTTCAACGCCCGCGGCCTGGCGGCCCTGGACCCTAGTTGGGCGGGAGGCCGTCCCCGCCTGATCAGCCACGACGACATCGCGTTCGTCGTGGCGACGGCCAAGGCCCGCCCCGCCCGGGCGGGCCTGCCCTTCACCCGATGGAGCCTGCGCAAACTCGCCGCCCACCTGCACCACAACCCCGACCGGCGGGTCCGCATCGGCCGGGAACGATTACGACAACTCCTGCACCGACACGGGATCAGCTTCCAGCGCACCCGGACCTGGAAGACCTCGAACGATCCCGCCTTCGACGCCAAGCTCGACCGCATCGACGAGGTCCTGACCCGGTTCCCGCAGCGGTGTTTCGCCTTCGACCAGTTCGGGCCGTTGTCGATCCGACCGCACCACGGCTCCGGCTGGGCACCGCGCAAGCGTCCCGACCGGCTGCCGGCGACCTACCGACGCACGCACGGCATCCGCTACTTCCACGGCTGCTACTCCGTCGGCGACGACCGGCTCTGGGGCGTCAACCGCCGTCGCAAGGGCGGTGACCACAGCCTGGCCGCCCTGAAATCAATCAGGGCGGCCAGGCCGGACGGCGCGCCGATCTACGTGATCATGGACAACCTGTCGGCCAACAAGACCCCGAAGATCCTCGACTGGGCGGCGGCCAACAATGTCGAGATCTGCCTGACCCCGACCTACGCCTCCTGGGCCAACCCCATCGAGCCGCAGTTCGGACCACTGCGCACCTTCGTCATCGCCAACTCGAACCACCCCAACCACACGGTTGTGGCACGCCGCCTTCAAGAACATCTGCGCTGGCGCAACGCCAACGCACGCCACCCCGACGTCCTCGCCGCCCAACGCCGCGAACGAGCACGCATCCGCAGCGAACGCCACCAACGCTGGGGCCGACCACGAGCAACCTGACCAACCCGGCGAACCTATGTGGTCAACGCACTAGCTGGTGCTCCTCGGTCCGTCGCCAATGTGTCGGCGTGATCCGACGTGTGACCACGGCTGAGCAACTCCAGACTGCGCGTCCTGAGCAGCTCGACCGTGTCCCCGGCGTCCGCGGGGCGCTGGCAGCCCGGTGCGCCGAAGACGACCTGATTGTGTGAGCCGTCTCCGGCGCGCGTGCCACCTCCTCAACCTTGTCACCGTCGCGGCTATCAGCCGGGGACCCGGCTTTCACCGTGATGAGCACCCGCATCCGCTGCCATCTGTCGCCAACAGGCTTGGCCGATCTGTCACCCGGTTCGAAGAGCAATCTCTGGCTCATGGCGCCTGCGCACGATTTTAACCGTGGTCAGTGCCGACCTAGGTCGAGGACGTCCGTGACGATGGTGCCGAAGTCGCGAGGGCTCCGGCCGTGGGCCCTGGAGTAGTCGACCTTCGCCTTCATGTGGATGGCGAGTTCGTCCGGGGTGACGTCCTCGGCGCGTAGATAAGCGATGTGCGGATGCAGCACCTCCTCCGGTACGACGACGTCTCCGACCAGCACCGGTAGGACGTAGTCATCCCCACGGCGGACAGCGGCCAGCATGGCGTAGGAGAACTCATCGCGCGGGTACTGGCCCGCCAGGTACTCGGTGGAGAGGAACGGCACGAAGTGCAGTGTTCGCTGTCCGTAGACCCGACGTTGCTCGATGACGAAGTTCCGCCCCCACCAGGCGTGGGTCATGTCCCGGTCATAGAACACCGCCAGCCCGAGCGCCTTCGCCGCAGACACCGTCCGCTCGACGTAGTCCCGCTGCTCGGACGCGAACGACACCGCGATGTCGTACACCATCGTCCGCGCCTGCTCGTCCCGCGCCACGAGCACCGCGACAACCGCCGCCGTGTCCTCGTCCTCGCCTTGATCGGCGAGGATTCCGGCGATGACGGCAGGCTCCAGGGTCTGTCCCGACCCGGCGGTCGCCGCCCAGAGGCGGTAAGTCTCGCTGTCCTCGATCCGGCTGCGCAGCTGTCGCTTCTCGTTGTCCAGCCAGGACCTCGCGAACCGGCGAAACCGGTCGGCGTCGGCGGGCGCGACGCCGTGCTCCTCACCCAGCAGCAACCCACCCAAGGTGGCATGCGGTCCTCGTCTGTCTGTTCCAGATAGCCGGCGACCGTCTCAGAGATCACTCGTCGCCTCCACGAGCAGCGGCTCAAGCAACGTCGCCGCACCGACAGCGATCCCCAGCACGGCCTTCGCCGGCACCGTGTCGTCCGCCTTGCACGCCGTGCGCACCGCATCGAGCACTGTGTGGAAGGTCAGCGGTTGGGACAAGTCCAGCAACCTCATCGCCACCGAAGGCTGAACACCCCACTCGATGGGCGCCCCGCCCGCGTCACCACGGGCCGCCCGCACTGCGCCCGGCGACAGGTTCGTGCCCTCGGTCTCGTCGATGCGCCCGAACATCCGCATGACGTGGTCGCGCGGCTGGCACTGCCCCAGGTCGAGCACCGGGATGCTGTTGAGGTATACGGCGCTGTGCGGGCTCTCGATCATCGGGTGCGCGAAGAAGCCCTTCCAGTCGTACTCGGGCACCCCGGACCGGAACGCCGCTGACGCGTCGGCGCCGATCTGCAGTCCGCTCGCGAACACCGAGGCGAAGCTCCGCTCCTGATCGGTCACCTGCTCAAGCAGGTGCGCCGCCCGCACCTCGGCAGGAGGGTGGGTCCAGCCCCGTGGTCGAGCTCTTGGTCATGATCGAGAAGGCGCTGTACCTCGTTCCGCGACGATCAACACCGACCCGATGGGCGACTATGGGAATAGCTGGTGAGCAGATCCGGGCAGCCTTGGGCGCGAACCCGACGCTGACGTTGCTCAAGGCGTATTCGAGGGACTGGGTCCTGCCGCTGTTCACCGAACATCTCGAACAGGTCGAAGGGACGGTTTCCGCAGAATGGTTCCACGAGCGGGTCGCCGAGGCCCGCGAGCAGACACCCGAATGGAGGAGCAACGTCACGCCGGCTGAACACTGCCGCGATTGGATCGAGAAGCGCTGGCTGGAAACCGAGAACCGCAACGGCCGACTCCGGTACCGCCTGTCGCCCCACTCGCTTCGAGCACTCCGGTTCGTCCGCGATCTGGTGGAGGGTGAGACGACCGTCAGCGGCGCCCGCCTCGGGTCGATCTCGCACGCGGTGCGTCACCTCGCCGACATGACCAACCCGGACCGAGAGGTGCAGGCCCGGCGCATCGACCAGCAGATGGACGAGCTGCGCAAGAGGCGCGCTGACATCGTCTCGGGCAAGGCGCGGTTGGCGACCTTGGAAGAGGTGAAGCAGCAGCTGCGCGAGGTCCTGGCGATGACGCGGTCTCTGCCGGCCGACTTCCGTCAGCTGCGCACCATGGTCGAGGACCGCCACCAGGAAACGCGTGTCGCGCACGGCCGCCACCAAAGGCTGCTCAGCCTCGCCGACCGAGCCCTGTACGCCGGCGCGACCTGGGTCCAGGCGGACCCCGGGCAGCGGTACGTGCCGCAGGACCTGCTCGGGATCGGCCCCCTCGCCACCGTCGACATCTCGCAGGTCCAGCTGTGGCGTGACCGTGGCCCGCAGAAGGTTCGTCGGCCGACCCGGCGCCGGGTGACACGTCATCCCCACCGGCCTCGACTGGCCGGCCCGGTTCGAGGGCGGCTGCACGGACGTTCCCCCGGTATCTGAGCCGAAACCATCGCACCTGCTCACGAGGACGAGTACAGCCTGCTCTACCTGACACCTGGAAGCCTGCGGTATGGGCGGCGCTGGCGAACACAACTAACTTCTCCGTCATGAACAAGGAACCGAACTCCTCGCTCACCCGCAGCCGAGCGCTGCTGGCGGTGCTCCTGGTCAGCAGCGTCGTGGCCAACGTCACCACTCAAGCCTTCGGCCTGAGCTCCTACATCAGCGCCGCTTTCGGGATGGTCGCCGTCGCCAGCGGTGTCACGCTTTTCTCCAGCTACCGCAAGAACCTCAGAGGTTCGCGGAAATGAAGCGCGTGCTCCGCGACAACTTATCGTCACCGCGGAGCAGTGAAGTACTTGCGCCGAACAACTCCGAATGATCGCGTCCCTACCCTACAAGCGTCTGCACTGGTGGACGAGGTGCTTGACGTGACCCGGCGGGTGCAATGTCGTGCACGGAAGCTGCCATCGCGGGCGATGGTCTACTTCGTACTCACGTTGTCCCGGTTCGGATCGAATGGGTACCGGGGCGTGTACCCAAATAGGCACCTCCAGGTGACCCAGTCCCCCTTCCCGCAGAGGGTTGCTCGTAGGAATGCACACTGTGGCCACACTGCCGGCTTATGACGAGATCATCGTCTGATCCTTCACCTGCTTTCGGCAACTGCCACATTCTCGGACATCTTGGGGTCAAGCTGTGTTCGTGGTCATGGAAGTTTTGGGCATCTTGGCTTTCGCGTTCGCGGGCGCCATGGATGCTGCACGGTCGCGTCTGGACCTGTTCGGGATCGGCACGGCAGCGATCCTCACCGCGATCGGCGGTGGCGTACTGCGGGACATCCTCCTCGGGGTCGAGCCACCGATCGGGTTGCTGACCGCGTGGTACTTCGTGGCCAGCTTGGTGATAGCGGCGATTGTGGCCCTCTGGTACCCGCGGCTGTCGCGGTTCGACATGCCCTTGCGATTCTGCGACGCGGTCGGACTGGCCATGTTCGCCATCACCGGCGCGACCAGGGCGATGGAGCACGGTACGCCGGTCTACGTGGCCGGCATCATCGGCATGATCAACGCTGTCGGTGGTGGCCTGATGCGCGAGGTCCTGGTCATGAGAGTGCCGACGATGCTGCACAAGGAGATCTACGCGCTGCCCGCGTTCGGTGGTGGGATCCTCGTAGGACTCGGGTTCACCCTGCACCTGTCCCCCGAGGTCGTGGGGGTCGTCACTGTTCAGATGGTGGTCATCGTGCGAATGTTGGCGGTGGTCCGGAAATGGAACCTCCCGACGGCGCGGATTTACCGGACCCGGAACGCGCCTTCACGCGGGCGGCGGCCTGATCCAGTTCCGTCAGCGCTGGCCTTGCAAAGACAGGAGGATGTCGAACGCACGCTCGAAATGTTTCCTGTCCTGTCCGGCAAGCAGGTCATCGGCCAACGAACGACGCAGCATCCGCACGGCAAGCGGGTCACCCTGGGCGCAATGCCACAAGCCCAGCCTCGTCGGACCGGCCGTCCGTATGACAACTGGCCGAAGACGACCAAAGATGTGGGATTTCCACAGGACAACGATGGTGGAGATCCCGTCACGGCTCCTATTTCCACAATTTGATGGGCTGCGCTGCCCTGTACGACCCGCAACCGCTTCGGCCACGACACGCGTTTCCTGCACCGACAACCCTTGAAGCTCTTAATAGAATGATCTTGTCGGCATGGTTGTTGTTCGACGGGCAGGTGAGCCGGGTGGTGGAAATCGACGGCGTCGAACGCTGCCTTGCCGTACTGATCCGCCACGTTGAACGCCGGCGTGACAGGCTCGCGAACATCAACAGCCGCTGCGTTAAACGCAGGACCTCGTCCAACGCGCCTGAAGGTTGTCCCGTAATGATCGAGAGTCTTGGCGGGGCGAGAGTGGTGAAACGTCACTTCCAGGTGTGGCTGTCGTCATCCATCGGAGGAAGTGCCTCCGACGCCGCCGCTGCCAGGCGCAGGGCACGGCCGACCGCGGCCGGCAGAACGCTCAGCCCACTGACCGGAGACCGCTGAGCACGTCCAGGACGGCGATCAGCACGTCCACAGCCACGACTCCGTCGGCCCACACCGACAGGCCGTGGTTGCCGAAGCGGTGATCCGCTGGACGAACTCGGGACCTGGCGCTTCAGCGATCGTTCGATCTCGCGGGGTCTGCGTTCCTCGTCGCGGTTCAGCATCGTGACGGACGGCCTTCTCAGACGCAGGTCACCCAGTCCTGGTAGCTCAGTCCGCGCGATGGCGTCGCGGAAATACGTGCTGACACCCACTTGCGGCCGCCGAAACCCGACTCTGTCGCCGCGGCCCGCCTAGCGTTGTTTGCGGTCGGTGGCTCGTATCCCAGACGTGGTGCCGTCCCTCGCCGGGCCAGTGCGCCTCGCCGCCCTCCGCAGCGCCCGGTACGTGATCTGCTGGTAGCCGAGCTTGTGCCCCAGGCCCTTCTCCAGCCCCGCGATCAAATACAGGTTTTGTTCTGCTGCATCGTGCGCATCTCCGATCCACCCCATGCGCGCGAGGCGGCACGCCTGCCATTGCCGAGATCCAGTCGCACCATCCCTGGGAACGCGACGGATCACCGCACCAACCAGTCTCGAGTCATTCCTGCCGACGGTGGCCGGCGCAGGTAGTGCGCGGGAGGTCTGCGGTCGTGCGCGCGTCGGCGAGGGCGCGGTGTGCGGGGCCGTCGGTATCGATACCTGCCGCCGCACAACGCTCCTGCAGTTTTCGGCGCCCGGCGTTGTGGATCAGCCTGTCCACGAGGTGTACGTCATGTTTGCCGACAACGGTGTTCGGCACCTCTGCGACCAGCTCGACGGCGGTCGGTCCTGCATGAAGCGCAGCCGTGATCGTGTCGCCTTCAGGGCGAGCCGGGCCTCGATCCACTCGGCCACCGTCCGGCTTTTCTCGTTGGTGCACTACATGGCTCAATGCGCTTGAGGCCCGAACGATCCTCCCGAGCAGCGGCACGCGCCGGTGTTCGGACGAACGCTGACGCACAGGCATCCGCGTCGAATACCGGTTCGGAGTCGCAGCTGAGCAGGAGTCGAGCCGACGCGCGTCGTCCCGGTCTGACTGAGCATCGTCAGATCGTTGGGTCGTGCCGACAAAGCTCACCGGCTGGTGCGGTGGTTTCTCCATCGCACCGGCCGGTGAGGGTGTTCAAGCGAACGGCTTCACTTCGTGGCGCACAGGGCCTTGTCGAAGAAGGCGAGAACCTCCGGCGCCCCGACCCCGAGGTCGTCGTTCGTCACGACGACGGTGACCGCCCGGCCGTCCGGGGTGATCGCGGCGCGGCTCTGGAAGCCGTCGGCGTCACCGCCGTGGCCGTACGCGGTGACTCCGCAGCTGAGCTTCATCTCGATGGTCCCCAGGCCGTAGCGCCATCCCGCGGGAAAGCCGGGGGCCTCGACCGTCTGACGCATCTCCGCCAGCTGACGGGGCTTGAGCAGTCGGCCGTCCTGAAGGGCGACCATGAACTTGTTCAGATCACTCGGGGTCGCGATGATCTGTCCTGCGGCACCGGCGATCGACGGGTCGAACCGGGTGATGTCGACCAGCTCACCGGGGATCGGGTTGCCCTTGTCGTCTTTGGCGAACAGGTAGCCCTGCGGGTGGGGCGCACGGATGTCGCGGTCGCCCGGTCCGGGATAGTACGTCTGCTTCAGCCCGGCACGGTTGATGACCTGGTTCGTGATCACCTCGGCGAGCGGTCGCCCAGTCGCTTTCTGCACCACGAGACCCAGCAGCACGTACCCGGCGTTGCTGTACATCCACACCCGGTCCTGTCCAGGAGCGAACGTGGGGGCCTTGGTCAGCGCGGCATCCAACAGCTCCCTCGCCTCGAAGTACCTGTCCCTGATCGGCAGGATCCCCTGCTCGGGAATGAGAGGCATCTCGCGGGTCATGCCGCTGGTGTGGTTCAGGAGCTGCCTGATCGTGATGTTCCGGCCGTCGATCGCCGCACCGGCACCGGTACCCCGCACCACACCGGGCAAGTACTTCTCGACCGTGTCGTCCAGCGAGAGCTTGCCGTCGCCGACCAGCTGCAAGGCCGCCACCGCGACGAACATCTTGGTGCTGCTGGCGATTCGCACGTAGCCGTCCGTCGGAACCTTCGACTTCGTCCGAATGTCCCCCACCCCGGCAGTGTAGTTCACCACCCGCCCGTCCCGGTTCCGCACGGACATCAGCGCCCCCGGCAGTGTTCCGTCCTTGACCAACTCCTCCAGGCCCGCCTGCAGCGACTTGTCATGAACCGGCGTCGACTTCTCCTTCAGCGCATCCGCCGAGGCCACCGAGGTCACCGCGATACCGGCAACGGCCACCGCCGCGATTGCCGCCACGACCACACCACCACGCCGACGCGCTGGACCCGGGCTGGTTCCGGCTGGGCGAATCAGACCTTTCAGCAAAAGGCACTCTCCAAATTGGATGGTTCGCACTGACACCCATAGTGTTGCCGCGCCTCCGGCTCCCGACGATCCCCTGCCCTGCCCAACTCTGGTACAGCCAGCACCACCTCCGTCGACGCCCCGACCGGTCGGATCCCGGCGGAAACGCACGTGCGGCAAGGGCTCGGGTGTGGATGCGTTGAGCACCCGCCCGAGCCCTTGCCGTTGTGTGGCTTCCCAAGCGCGGAAGCTACCTCTTCTCTACCGGGGTCAGTTCGCGCAAAGAGCGGCGTCGATGAGTGCGCCCCGGTCCGCGGCGACGGACTTGTCGGTCACCGATCCGTTGAGCGAGGTGACCGTGAGGGTCGCCGCGCGACCGTCATCGGTGGTCGCGTTGAGAGTCGAGTAGCCCGGGATGTCGCCGCCGTGGCCCCACGCAATTTTCCCACAGCTCAACGGCATGCTGAAGATGCCGAGTCCGTAGCCCTGGCCCGACTCCGGGTCCGTCGGGATGGTGGTGCGCATCTGAGCCAGCTGGGCCGGTTCGAGCAGCTTGCCACCCAGCAGCGCGCGGAGGAAGGTGTTGAGGTCGTCGGGTGTGGAGACCAGCTGACCGGCTGCCCAGCCCCAGCTCGGGTCCATGCGGGTGAAGTCGAACAGCTCCTTGGTAGTCGGGTTGCGCTGGTAGCCCTTGGGGTGTCGGCCACGGATGTCCTGCTCGCCGACCTCGGGCGCGTACGTGTCGCGCAGACCGATCCGCTCGATGACCCTGGTGGTCACCAGTTCGTTGAACGGGCGACCGGTGACCCGCTGGGCGATCAGGCCGGCCAGGACGTAGTTCGTGTTGCTGTAGGACCAGCCGCTGCCGGCGGGCCGGCCGTCCTCCCGGGCGTTCGCCAGGTCGAGCAGTTCACGCGGTTCGAGGTAGACATGCCGGTACGGGAAGAAGTCGCCCAAGGGCGCGAACATCGACTCGGTGTAGTCCGGCAGGCCGCTGTTGTGCTGCAGCAGTTGGCGAACCGTGATCTTGGAGGCGTCCACGCCCTTGGCCCTCACCAGGCCCGGCAGGTACTTCTCGATCGATGCGTCAAGCTCCAGCCTGCCCTCCCCGACGAGCTGCAGCACGACCACGGAGGCGAACATCTTGCTCGCGCTGCCGATCCTCACCCTGCCGTTCACCGGCACCTGCTCGCCGGTCCGCAGGTCACCGCGCCCAGCGGTGTAGTGGCGGGTCCGGCCATGCCGGTCCCGGACTGCGGCCAGCGCTCCTGGGTGCCGGTCGACCTCGACGAGCTTGTCGATGCTCTGCTGTACCGCGTCGCGGCGAGGCTCGGCCTGGGCGGCTGGGACCGGGCCGGCGAACGCGAGACCACCTGCAGCGACCGCCGCCGCCGTCATGGTGGCCACGCGGCGATACCCCGAGGAAGGCCGATATCGGTGGGAAGAGGAAGTGAACAAGGCAGACAACTCCTGGGTTCCACGGACGTCAGTCTTGCTGTGACCGACTGATTCCAGGCTCCTCATCTCCTCCGGAGTGGACAATCCAGCTTGCTGAACAACCGAGGTAGTGGTGGCACCCCCAAGCGGCCCGGCCTTGGGCGGTCTCCGGTGGCCCGCCGCGCAGTTCACTGAAGGCATCGGTCGTGCGTAGCAGTGCGGGACCGGACGCGTGGCACGTCATCCGCGCGGCCATAACAGCGGGAGGTGTCCTACCTGTGCTGGCCGATGTCGAGGATCAGCTTGCCGCGGTCGCGGCCTTCCACGAGCGCATGAATGGCCGTGCCCGCGTTCTTCCAATCCTCGCGCCGGGAGATGCCTGGGCTCAGGGTGCCGTCCGTGACCCGCGCCGCCAACCAGGACAGGTCTGTGGACAGTCCGGCGTAGGCGCCCAGGAAGAAGGAGGTGATGCTGCGGTTGTTCCGGCCGTCGTGACCGGAGAAGGCCAAGGCGGGGAAGTGCTCCCCTCCGCCACTCATGTGCCCGACCGACACCAGAACGCCGTCTTCCGCGAGCTTCTCGTACGCCTGCACCATGCGTTCACCACCGACCACGTCGATGACGCCGGCGACTGGTTCGTCGAGGTCTCCTGGCTCGCGGACCACCTCATCGGCGCCCAGCGCCCGCAACTGGTCACCGTTCGCGTCCGGGTCACCGGTGGAGGCCACTACGTAGGCGCCGCCAAGTCGGGACAGTTGCACGGCGTATCGGCCCACCGCACCCGTGGCGCCGGTCACGAGAACTCGGCGGCCGAGAATCGGGCCCAGCCTGTGCAGCGCGCGCAGCGCACTGGTACCCGCCACCGGAACCGTGCTGACGGCGGCGAGGTCGGCGCCGGCCGGGGCGACGCCGATCCAATCGGTCCGGACCGCGCGAAGCTCGGCCCACCCGCCGGCGAAGCCGAGCGTCACCACCGGTGTGCCGACAGCTGGACCCGAGCCGTCCGCCGCCGCCCGCACGACGACCCCGGCGGCGTCGTAACCGGGCACGCTGCCCTCCGGAGCGGCGTCCAGGTAGAGGTCACCGGGGTTGACGGAGCTGGCGATCACACGGACGACAGCCTCGTCGGCGGCCGGCTCCGGGTCGGGAACCGAGCCGAGCCGGAGGTGGCCGGGTGCGGAGTGGTCGAGGAGCAGGGCCTGCATAGGTGCCTCCCGGTTCGGTGATCGTTCCGCACCAGCCTGCCACTGAGTGGCGTTTGCTTTCAAGCGGCATGTGGCATTGAGGTAAGATCGCCGCATGGCCATCGACTCCGTGTCGCCTCCCGGCCCACGGCCGACGCTGCGGGAGCGCAAGAAACAGCGCACACGCGAGGCGCTCGTCGACACCGCGCTGCGCCTGTTCACGCAACGTGATTTCGACAGCGTGACGCTGGACGAGCTGTGCGACCGGGTGGAGGTGTCCAAGCGCACGTTCTTCCGCACCTTCGCCAGCAAGGAAGAAGTGGCGATGGCTCCGTACGAGGACATGTGGAAGGCGTTCATCGACGAGCTGGAAACCCGGCCGGTGGATGCGAGACGCTCGATCCTGCAGGTGCTGCAAGACGCTGTGCTCGCCGCGATGCGGACTATGAACACCGGCGACTGGGCGCACCGGCTGCTGTCCTGCACACGGCTGGCCGGCAGGACTCCGGCGATCGAGGCGCACTGCCTGTACTTCTGCGGCGTCACCGTCCGCGCCGCCCTCGACGTCCTGCACCGCAGGTTCGGGCTCGACCCACACGACCTACGCCCCCGCCTGGCGCTGGACATCCTCGCCGCCGCGTTCCACCGCGCGCTGGAGACCTGGGCAGACCGGCCGCAAGACCCGACCGTTGAGCACCTCGCCACCGACACGCTCGCGGCCTTCGCCGCCATTCCCGGCAGCCTCACCCTCACTGGTGTCGCACCGGCCAACCAGGGAGGATGACTCACCCACCCGTCCGGGCGTGACCATCGCGGACCTCGTGACGTTGCCGCTGCTGTCCGGCGTGCTGCCGTTCGTCCACCTGCTCGCGGTGCGTGAACGCAACCGCACCAGACGATTCCTGGGAACGCCGATCACCGCGCCACCGCCGGCGGTTCAGGAACGCGGGTAGCTCGGTCTTGACGGTCACGACGACGGTCATGGTGGCGCCGACGACGCGCACGGCGCCGGGTTGCCCGGTATCCAGCGCAGGGTCGCCGCGTTCGCCGGCACGACGAAGATCGTCAGTCCGCCAGGCGGGCCTACCGTGATCAGAGGTGTCATTCCGCTGGGCTGTGAGACGCCCTCGTCGGCAGAAGTGGTGGTGCCGCCGCAAGTGGGAGAACTTACCTGGCGGATGCGGTGGCGCCTGCCTCCCGATGACTCTCACGACCACGGCTGACAGGTGGCTCAGCGCGCCGGAAACGCCCAGGGGGCACGCCGAACGCTCTGCGAAAGGCGTTGGCGAAGGCGAACTCGGACCGGTAGCCGACCTGACCCGCGATGAGGGCGATCGGATTATCGGTTTCCCGCAGCAGTTGAGCGGCCATGCCCAACCTCCAATTCGTCAGGTAGACCAGCGGAGGCTGTCCAACCATGGAGGTGAACCTCCGGGTGAACGCGGTTCGGGACAGGCCGACCGCCTCACCGAGCTCCTGCACTGTCCACTTGCGACCGGGTTCCCGGTGCATGTGCTGAAGTGCCTCGGCGATCGCGGGGTCAGCCAGCGCGGCCCACCAGCCGGTGTTGGCTGTGCACTCGGACTCTTCCTGCAGCCACGCGCGGAGCGTGTAGATCACCACCAGGTCGATGAGCGCGGGCACGGCCGCGTCAGCACCGGGGAGCGCGTCCACCACATCGGCGGCCAGGAGATCGACCGCCGCGCGTAGCGCCGGGTGCCGGCCGGCCCGCGCAGGCACGTGGACGACGTCCGGCAGCGCCCGCAAGAACGGGTGCAGCGGCCGGAGTTGCAACTCGTAGGCGCCGCACACCATGTCCGCGTGCGCCACCGCGGGGTCGATCGGCACTTCCGGTCGCAAGTCAGCTCCTGAGGGGAGACTTGCCTCCCTCGGCAGATCGGCCAGTGGTCGATCCGGTCGCTCGCTCAGCCCATGCCGAGTCCCGTGCGGCAGAAGCACCACGTCGCCTGGACTGAGCGCCAACGGCGTCCGACCGGGCAGCAGAAGCCAACACGCACCACGGAGCAGCACGTGGAAGCCGGCCCCGGTGAAGTCGTCGAAGCTCCGTCCCCAAGCGCCGCTGCCAGAGGTGCGGCAGAACGCCGGCCGCCCGGCCCGGATACTGCCGATCACATCACTGAACACGTCCACACCGGAAGCATAGGCACAATCGCGCATGAATGCGGCACATACGCGCATGGCATGTGCTGGTCCAAGCCTCATACAGTGATAGTGCGATCCAATCGGACGCAGCCCCACCGAGGAGAAACGCTGATCATGAAGGCTGTTGTTCTGAAGGCATTCGGAGGCGTGGAGAACCTTGTCCTCGCCGACCTCCCCGATCCCCGGCCGCGACCGGGAGAAGTGCTGGTAGAAGTCAGGGCGGCCGGTGTGGGACACGTCGACGTCATGTCCCGCCGAGGTGAGTTCGGTGGTTCTCCCGGTTCCGTGCCAGGCATCGAGGTGGCCGGTGTCGTCGTGGCGGCCGGTGGGGACGTCGACGACGCGTGGGTCGGCCGCCGCGTCTACGCGATGCTGGACCGGACTGGTGGCGGCTATGCCGAGCTGGTCACGGCAGACGTCGAGGCTGTCGTCGCTCTTCCCGACCAGGTCGGTGAAGCGGACGCGGTCGCGCTTGGTTTCAACGCGTTGACCGCTCTGACATCGCTCGAACGTGCCGAGGTGCGCAGGGCAGACAAGGCTTTGGTCCGTGGTGCCGGTGGCGGAGTCGGGCTCACGGCGACCCTGCTGGGCATCCACCTCGGGGCTGCGGTGACAGCAGTGACCGGCTCCGCTCGTCGCGGTGAACGGCTAGCGGCACTGGGGGCGTCGACTGTCGTGAACCGTCTTGCCGATGCTCAAGCGTACGAGGAATACGACATCATCATCGACCCGGTCGGCGGCCCGGAGTTCGATCGCTTCCTGGAGAAGCTGGCTCCCAACGGCCGGTACGTGCTGTGCGGAGGAGTGGCGGGTCTCCCCACGCCGGACTTCGGCTCGATCCTGCTCGGCCGGTTCACGGCATCCCCGACCCTGCTCATGCTCAGCCTCTCCTCGATCAGCCGTGCAGAGCTCCGCGCACGCATGGAGAAGCTATTGGAACTCGTCGCCGACAGAACCATTGCCAGTCTGATCGATGAAACGTTCCCTCTCGCAGCCGCGGCGCACGCGCATGACAAGCTCGAGTCCGGTGCCGCCTTCGGCAAGATCGTGCTCGTTCCCTGAAACCGATGCCGCGGTTTGCCGCCTTCGTCGGCTCACGCGAGAGCACCCCTGGTCCACAGCAATGACAGATGAAGCCGAGCTCTCGGCGGGAACTCGCCCCAATGGTTCGACAACCCACGGTCAGCACTCGAACGACGGCACGACCAGTACGATGAAGACCTTCTAGGTGCCACCACGCGGCTGGATGTCGCCGTTGCGAGGCGTTGACAGAGGAGGCGCGTATTGCAGACTGAGAACTTGGCAACCGTTGAGGTAACGACTGATCGGTTCAAGCTGCGGCCATGGCGGGAGAGTGACTTGAGCGTGCTGGCGGAGGCCGCGACCGACCCCTACATCACATCGATCACGACGGTTCCGGCCACGTGCACGACGGAAGCGGTACATGGCTTCCTGCGCCGGATGACGGAGCTGTCGGCCGACGGAATCACGGTGCCACGAGCGATCGCGGACCGGGTCACCGACTCTGTCGTCGGACATATCAGCCTCCGCCTGCGCGATCTCGACCTCGGCCGGGTCGGGCTCGGCTATTGGGTTCTGCCGTCGGCGCGCGGCCGAGGGGTGGCTCGCGAGGCTGTGACCGGACTCGCCGACTGGGCGTTCGACCAGCTCGGCAGCCGGCGCGTCGAGCTGTGCATCGAGCCGTGGAACGAACCGTCGAAGCGAGTGGCGCTCAGCGCAGGGTTCGTTCGGGAAGGACTGCTGCGCAACTGGCAGGCCATGGGTGGGCGACGGTCCGACGTGGAGATGTTCTCCCGCGTCCGACCGCTCGCATCCGGGTCGGACGACTGATAGGGCTGCTCGCCGCTGACGGCGAACAGCTTCCGCCACGACCGCCGGGATTGTGCGGACGTGACGACGCACGGTGTCCCCCTCCGCTGCGTCGACGGCGTTCGTGCTCGTCGAGCCGGGGCCGGCATCGCCGCCGCGGAGCAAGAGGTACAGCCTGCGCTACCAAGAACCACCTGCAGTCTGGGTCGCTCTGACCAGCGGACGACATTACGTTCTGCCTTGGAATCAACGATTCCGTGCGGCTCGCGATTGTTCGGCGCCAGGCGTCGACGGCCTGAGCACGTCCGTCCGACTTCTCGACACAGACGACCTCGTGACAGCGACCAGCTTGCCCTGGTGGGTGGGCGACGGAGGGTAGGTCGACTCGGTCCGATGTGGAGTTTGCTGATCGGATAGGGTCCGGGCTCGGGAGGTGGAATGACTCGGGTGTCGCGGCGCCTGTGGGCGTCGCTCGATGCCGTTGCGCGCCTGATAGGCGGCCTGGCGACGGCGTTGCTCGCAATGGCCGTGCTCGTCTGGATCGGCGTGGTCGTGCTGCTCAGCTGCGTTGGTGTCGGCATTGTCCTGGTGCCCTCCGCTCTGAGTGTGCTGCGCGCGGTCGCGAACCGGGAACGGGCCCGGCTCGATGTTCTGGGCCCCGGCCTCGTGCCGCACCGGGCCCGGGCCGCGCTGCGCGACGTGACGGTGCGACGTGAGCTGGCATGGCTGTTGCTGCACGCCACAGCCGGCTTCGCCGCCGGGTTCATCGGGCTCTCGTTGCCGGCCGTGATGCTGCAAAACACGACGTACCCGTTCTGGTACCACTTGCTGCCGCCCGAGGACAACTCCCCCAGCTTCCTCTTCTGGACCATCACGGGTCCCTTGACCGTCGGCGCCACCGGCGTGCTCTGCGGCGCCTTGATCGTCGTGCTCGGGCCGGCTCTCGCCCGGGCGCAGGAGTGGCCGGGCCGGCACCTGCTGGCGCCCCCCGCGGGCGCCGACCTCTCGTTGCGGGTCGTCGAGTTGACCGCTACCCGCGCCGCCGCTCTCGACGCGCACGCCGCCGAGCTGCGCCGCATCGAGCGGTCGCTGCACGACGGCACGCAGAACCGGCTCGTCGCGGTGAACGTGCTGCTCGGCGCCGCGCGGCGAGCCGTGGACCGCGACCCCGCCGCGGCCCATTCCGCGCTGGACCGAGCTCAGGACGCCGCCGAACAGGCACTTGCCGAGCTGCGTGCGGTGGCGCGCAGCATCCTGCCCCCGGTGCTGGCCGACCGCGGGCTCGCCGGCGCCCTGGACGGCCTCGCGAGCAGCTGCGGCGTGCCGTGTGAGTTGGTGGTGGACGTACCGGGCCGGTGCGCCGCCTCCGTCGAGGCCACCGCGTACTTCGTGGTGGCCGAGGCCCTGTCCAACGTGACCAAGCACAGCGGCGCCACGAAAGCCGTGGTGGAGGTGACCAGGCAGGGCAGCCGGCTGCTGCTGCGGATCTGCGACGACGGCAGGGGTGGCGCGGACGAGCGCGGCGGGTCGGGCCTGTCCGGCATACGCCGGCGGATCGAGGCATACGACGGGCGCTTCACCCTTGACAGCCCGGCCGGCGGGCCGACATCGATGCGAGTGGAGTTGCCGTGCGGATCGTGATCGCCGAGGACGACCCGTTGCTGCGCGAGGGGTTGGCGCTGCTGCTGCGCGCCGAGTCGCTCGACGTGGTGGCCACCACCGACACGCCGGGATCGTTCCTGGCCGCGGTGGCCGAGCACGAGCCGGACGTCGCCATCGTCGACGTGCGGATGCCGCCCACCCACACCGACGAGGGGATCGTGGCAGCGGTCGAAGCCCGCCGCCGGCGGCCAGGTCTCGCGGTGCTCGTGCTCTCGGCGTATGTGGAGCAGACGTTCGCCACCGAACTGCTGGCCGCCGGCGCCGGCCGGCTCGGCTACATGCTGAAGGAACGGGTGGGGCGGGTCGACGAGTTCCTGACCGCCCTGCACCGGGTGGCCGCCGGCGGCACCGCCGTGGACCCCGAAGTCGTCGGTCAGCTGCTGGCCCGAAACCCGCACACCAGCGCGCTGGGTCGGCTGAGCCCCCGGGAGCGGGACGTGCTCGCGCTCATGGCGCAAGGACTCGGCAACTCCGCCATCGCCGAGAAGCTCGTCATCACCGAAGGCGGAGTGCACAAGCACATCCGCAGCATCTTCGCGAAGCTCGACCTCGCACCCGACGACCGTGCCGACCGGCGCGTCACCGCGGTCCTGCGCTACCTCGAAGGCAGCGGACCGAAGTAACGACGGATGGTCGGCCACCGCGCGAGCGCAGAGCGGCGTTACGCCGCAGTGATCGACCGTTGCCTCTCCGGCCTTCAACCGACTGGCTCGAAGTACCTCGGGAGCATGAAGACGTGGCTGCGTTGTCCTGACCGAGCGATTGGCTCCGGCGCTGCGAGTGCGAACCGAGCTCCACACGGATTGCGGACGCGGAGCGAACCCGGAGCGGGCGGTGAGTCGAACGACTCGGGCCTGTGGCGCAGGGCTTCGAACACCGTCGACAGCGTCCTCGTCGTCCAGACGCTTGACGACGACAACCGAAGGGCGTCCTCGCGGTGCGGACGCCCTTCGGTTGTCGTTCAGCGGGATCGGGACGGTTTGCTGCCCCAGGCGATCGTTACTCTTTGACGCCGATACCGGCGATCGGCGGGATCCGGAGCAGTCGCGCGATGGGCAGGACGGTGGTGAGCAGGGCCAGTAGCGTCGTGCCGCCGATGATGGACACCCATCCCAGCGTGGGAACGTAGGGCACGGTCCGCCCGGTGAGGGTGCGTACCACCGACACCAATGTGATCGCGGCGATGGTTCCACCGATCAGCAGGGATACGCCAAGCAGGCCGGTCTGTTCCGCGTGAACCATTCTCTTCACCTGCTTGCGGGTGACGCCGACCAAGCGCAACAGAGCCAGTTCACGGCCACGGGTGAGGGCGGCCATGACCATGATGTTGGCGGCGGCCAGGGCGGCGTAGCCGACCATGATGCCGACCAGCAGCTTGTTCAACCAGGATCCCAGCTCCAGATCGTCGGCGAGCTGGCCGGTGAGGCTGGCGGTGCTCGTCACGGCGCTACCGGGGTGCCGGTCGGCGACGTCGGCCAGGGCGGCGGTGATGTCAGTGCCCGGTTCGCTGCGGACGAGGATCCGCTCGTAGCCGGTGGCGGCGGTGTGGCCGTCGATGACGTCCTTGGCGACGGTAGCGTCGCCGAAACCCATGCCCCGGTCGTAGATCGCGACGATGCGCAGGGTGGCCGGTGTGCCGTCGCCGAGCCACACCTCGACCTGCTCGCCGATCTCCCAGCCGTTGGAATCGGCTTGCAAGGTCGACACCGCCATGGCGGGGCCACGCAGGTCGGCCAAGCTGCCGCTGCGGACCCGGAGGTCCATCGTCAGCTCGGCGCCGGCCGGATCGATCGCCTGCACACCGCCGGCGTCCTCTCCCCCGGCCGGGATGATCGAAGTATTACGCACTCCGGTGGCGGCCACCACGCCGGGAATCCCGCGGATCTCCGTGAGGGCGGAGTCAGGCAGACCTGCGGCGGAGATCACGGCGTGTTGGGCGAGCATCCCGTCACGGCTCTGCTCAACGGCCGCTCGCTGCTGGTTGTCCTGGAGGAACCAGATCGAGCCACCGAGGCCAACCGACAGCACCAGTGCGGTCAGCACGGTGACCATGCTTTGGGCGTTGGCGCGCAGGTTCGCCGCGGCGAGGTAACCGCTGTCGCCCCACACCGCGCGCAGCACCGGGCCGAGCAGCCGGGCGGCCACCCGGTTGATCCAGGGGGCGAGCAGCGCGACCGCGAGGACGAGCACGAACAGCACGCCTATCGCGGTGCCGAGGGCAGCGGTCCCCTTCAGCGCAGTGGTGAGCGTGGTCAGGTAAACGCCACCGGCCAAGGCGACGAACCCGGAGAACAAGCGGATCTTGCTGTTCCGGCGGGGTTCCAAAGCGATCTCGCCGAGTGCCTCCGTCGGGCGGATCAGCACCGTCCGACGGGCGGCGATCAGCGCGGCACCCACCGCCACCGCTATCGTCGCCACCACCACCGCGACCGCGGTCAGCACACCGCCGCTGAACGGGAACGTGTCCGGGATGAACTTGTGGTCGACCAGTTCCCCGCGCAGCCATCGGATGGCGAACCAGCCCGAGGGCACGCCGATCACGACCGACAGCAGACTGAGCAGCCCCACCTCGATGAGGATCAACCGGGTGATCTGGCCGGGCGTGGCGGCGACTGCCCGGAGCAAGGCGAGGTCGCGTCGTCGGTGCCGGACCGCGAGGCCGATGGTTCCGGCCACGACGAACATCACCAGCAGCGCCACGTACCCGCCGAAGACAGTGCCGAGCTGGACCAGCATCCGGCCGGCCGCCGCATCCGCGGACTGTTCCAGCAACCCGCGCTCGGCGCCGGCGTATGCCTTGGCTCCGGCCTCGGTGGCCAGCTCGCGTACGTCGGCGACCACTGCGGCACTGGACGCACCGGGCTCGGCAATGACGCCGACAGCGTCGACCCGGCCCTGCCGCGGGTACACGGCCGCCGCGTGCTCGTCAGTGAAGAACACCGCAGGCAACGCGTCAGGAGCCGGCCGTGGGCCGGCATTGCGGACGAGGCCACTGATCCGGTAGACGCGTGCCGTCCCATCCACCAGGATCGGGACCTCGTCGCCGGGCGCTGTCGAGCCGGCCAGGCGTTCATCCAGCGCGACTTCCTCACCCTTCTTCGGTTCGGCACCCGAGACCAGCTCGTAGGGGGTGAGCACCGTGCTGCTCCACCCGTGCCCGGTGGCCCCGCCGTTCTCCAGGATCGCCGCCACCGACGTGTCCCCCACAACCGTGGCCACACCCGGTACCTGCCGGAGCCGTTCGACCATCGAGGTCGGGACGGTGCCCCCTTCAGGCAGCTCTACGGTGACCTTCTCCTCACCGCTGGTCGTGACCGTGATGTCGCGATGGGCAACAACAACGTCTGTTGCGGCGTAACGCTTCGGCGCGGCCTCGAACCGCAGGCCGGACTCCACCAGAAGTCCCATCGACATCAAGAGCACCACTCCGGCCGTCAAGGCCAGCAGGGTGGCGACCGCGCTGCCCATGCGGTAGCGCAGCATCTTCGCGGCCAGCTTCAGCATCGGTCAGCGCTCCTGCGTCATGCGAGGGCGACGACCCAGCGACGCCAGGTGCTCCGCGATGCGCTCCGCACCCGGCTGCGGCATGTCGTGCACGATCCGGCCGTCGGCCAGCACCATCACACGATCCGCATACGACGCCGCCACGGGATCGTGCGTCACCATGATCACCGTCTGTCCCGCCTCGTCCACCACCGAACGCAGCAGACTCAGCACCTCGCCCGCGGTCTGAGTGTCCAGGGCACCGGTCGGTTCGTCGCAGAAGATGACCTCGGGGCGCGTCGCCAACGCCCGCGCGATCGCGACCCGCTGCTGCTGACCGCCGGACAGCTCCGACGGCCGGTGCGCCAACCGCTCGGTCAACCCGACCCGGTCGACGACCTGCCGCACCCACGTGGCATCGGCGCGTTCTCCCGACAACTGCAACGGCAACACGATGTTCTCCTGCACGGTCAACGCTCCGATGAGGTTGAACGCCTGAAAGACGAAGCCGATCTTCGACCGCCGCAGCTTCGTCAGATCCGTCTCGGACAGTCGCGACAACTCCGTGTCACCGACCCACACCTGGCCGCCGGTCGGCTGGTCCAGCCCCGCCGCGGTCTGCAGCAACGTGCTCTTGCCCGAACCCGACGGCCCCATCACCGCCGTGAACGTACCCCGCTCGAACATCACGTCGACGCTCGCAAGGGCAGTCACCGCCTGCGGTCCCGTGCCGTAGACCTTCTTCAGGCCCTGAACCCGCACCGCCGACGCGGAACTGGCAACGCCCGCACCAGGAGATCCATCAGTCTGTACATTATGGATTGACATCACAATAAACCCGAGGTCCTATTCTTTGAGTTCCAGGACAGAACCGTAATGTCGCTCGTCGGCCGAAACGACCCAGGCTGCGGGCGGTTCTTGGTAGCGCAGGCTGCACCTGCCCGCTCCGTGGCGCCGACGTCGACCCGGGTCCGACGAACACGGACGCCATCGGTGTGACATCAGCCGCCGCGGTCTCAAGATCCGGCTGATCCAGTGCACCAAGGCACTGACGTCTTCGCCACTGCCCGAACATCGCTGCTCAGGGCTTCCACGAGTCCAGCAAGGCTGGAAGCAGGCAGAGCAGATGAGGGAGGGGACGAACGCGGAGAGCAGGAGGAACAGCACGAAGTAGCCGAGCGCCGTGAGGGTGGCCACGCGGCGCTGCCAGCGGTAGGCGCTGCGCAGCAGGCGGATGTCGCTGTGCTGCCCTAGCGCGTGGTGGCGCGGCCGGCGTGCCCGCGCGGGCGGGGCGGGCGGCGGCTCCCAGGGGTGAGTGGCGTACGAAGGTGAGGAGTTGTACGGAACTGCTGGTTCGGTTGGTACTCGGGGGAAGAACGCGTCTGGCATCCAGTTTCTCCCTGCGCGGCTCGGGCCTTGCGGACCGCAGGGAGCCGGGGGTGAGCGAGGCTCGCTACTCGCAGGTACCCGGCGCGCCCGGCACTTTCCGCAAACTGAGCGGTCGGTAGCGCTTACTTCGATGACCTGCGGTGTTACCCGCGTCAACCCCACCGTCCGGGCATCCGCCCAAGGGCCGTCCCGGGGTCAGCTCCCCTGGTTCTCCACTACGGGGAACCGGCGCGGCGCCAGCACGAGCAGGACCACGAAGGCGAGGACCGCAGCACCGGCCGCGCCCAGGTAGACGGCGTGCGCGGCGGCGGCGACCGCCCTGCTCAGGTGGCCGTCGGCACGGCCGGAGTCCAGCGCGCGGGTCACCGGGTCGAGGCCGCCCGCCCCGCCGAGGCGGGCCGCGAGCACCCCGTTGGCGACCGCGCCGAACAGGGCCGCGCCGACCGTCTGCCCGCTCTGGCGGCAGAACAGCACGGAGGCGGTGGCCGTGCCGCGCTCCTCCCAGCCGACGGTGGACTGGACCCCGATGATCAGCGGGAGCTGGAAGAGGCCGAGCGCGCCGCCGAGGAGCAGCATCAGCAGGGCCGGCTGCCACGGTTCGCCCGGGTAGGGGAGGAAGGGGAACGCGAGCAGCAGGAGCGCGGCGACGCCGATCCCGAGCATCGCGGTGTCGCGGAAGCCGATCCGCCGGTACACGTGCTGGCTGAGCGCCGCCGACACCGGCCAGCTCAACGACCACACCGACAGCACGAATCCGGCGGCCACCGGCGCCAGACCGAGCACCGCCTGCGCGTACGTCGGCAGGAACACGATCGGCGCGACCATGAGCAGCCCGAGCGCGCCGAGCGCCAGGTTGACCGCGGCGATGGTCCGGCGCCGCCACACCCAGCCCGGGATGATCGGCTCGGCCGCCCGCCGCTCCACCAGGACGACGACCGCGACGAGGGCCAGTCCCGTGCCGAACAGGGCGAGGGACGGCGCCGACAGCCACGCCCACGCGACCCCGCCCTGCACCAGCGCCGTCAGCAGGACGCCGCCGCAGGCGAAGACGGCGAGCGCGCCCGCCCAGTCGATCCGCGGCCGCTCCCGGCGGGCGACGCGCTCGGGCTCGTGGAGGTGACGGACGATCAGCCACAGGGCGAGCGCGCCGATCGGCAGATTGATCAGGAAGATCCAGCGCCAGTCCGCGTACGCCGCGAGGAGCCCGCCCAGCGCGGGGCCCGCGACCGCCGACGTCACCCACACCGTGGACAGCCTGGCCTGGATCTTCGGGCGCTCCTTCAGCGGGTACAGGTCGGCGGCGAGCGTCTGGACGGTGCCCTGGAGCGCGCCGCCGCCGAGCCCCTGCACGACGCGGAACGCGATGAGCGCGGCCATGTTCCACGCGGCGGCGCAGAGCAGGGAACCGGTGAGGAACAGGACGGCGCCCGCGACCAGCACCGGCTTGCGGCCGAAGGTGTCGGAGAGCTTGCCGTACACCGGCAGGGTGACGGTGACCGCCAGCAGGTAGCCCGAGAACAGCCACGAGAAGACGGAGAAGCCGCCGAGGTCGCCGACGATCTGCGGCACGGCGGTCGACACGATCGTGGAGTCGAGCGCCGCGAGCGCCATGGCGAGCATGAGAGCGGCGACCACGGCCCGCCGCCGGCGGGCCTCCGCCCGTCCGTCCGCCACTGCGCCGGCTCGCGCCTGCGGCGTGTCCGTCTCCCCCTGGCCCAACGGATTCCTTCCCCCTGCATCCATCGGCCCCCGACCCCCTCTCATCCGGCCGCCCCGCGGCGGGAGGGTGGAAGCCGGAAGGGCTCGCAGGACGGCGACGGCCGACAGGGCCATGCGTCCCTTGTGCGCGAGGAAGTTGCGCATCGAGGTCTTGACGAAGGTCATGACGTCCGTCCCCGGGCGTCGAGGTCCTTCACGCGGTCCAGCACGGCTTCGGCGGTGGGCCGGTGCATCTCGTCGACGATGCGGCCGTCGGCCAGGTACAGCACGCGGTCCGCGTACGAGGCGGCCACCGGGTCGTGGGTGACCATCACGATGGTCTGGCCGAGCTCGTCGACGGAGCGGCGCAGAATGCCCAGAACCTCGGCGCCCGCACGGGAGTCGAGGTTTCCGGTCGGCTCGTCCCCGAAGATGATTCCGGGCCGGGCGGCGAGGGCGCGGGCCACCGCGACGCGCTGCTGCTGACCGCCGGAGAGCTGGGTGGGGCGGTGTCTGAAGCGGTCGGCGAGGCCGACCGTCTCGACGACCTGGTCGAGCGATCCCTTGTCGGGCTTGCGGCCCGCGATGTCCGTCGGCAGCGTGCGGTTCTCTATCGCGTTCAGCGTCGGCAGCAGGTTGAACGCCTGGAAGATGAAGCCGATCCGGTCCCGGCGCAGCTGGGTGAGCTTCTTGTCCTCGAGGCCGGTGATCTCCGTCTCTTCACGGACGATCTGCCCGGAGGTGACGGTATCGAGGCCGGCGAGGCAGTGCATCAGCGTGCACTTACCGGACCCCGAGGGGCCCATGATCGCGGTGAATCGACCCCGTGCGATGTCTACGTCGACATGGTCCAGGGCGACCACGCGGGCCTCTCCGGACCCGTACGCCTTCACGACCTGTCGCGCTCGCGCCGCGACAGCCGTACGCCCTCCAATGCCCCCGTACCTGGGAAAAGTTACAGGTGATGTCATGCTATGTCTCCTAAGTAGAGCATCGGGAAGGCGGTGATGAGACGATGGGATGTGGTTGCTTGTGCACGGTGGCGACGTCTTGGGGGAACTGCTCGGCCTGACGTCGGTGCTGACTTGATCGGCCTTGCCCGTCGGGCGAGGGCGACCATCCGCGCCCTGGAGCGAAGGGGTGCCTTTGCGGAGGCACCAACATGCGCTCAGGCCCCTCGCCACCGCTGTGAACGGCTCACGCGGCGCGCAATGCTCCGCAGGCGGTGTGCAAAGCATGTCGGGTGGGCAGTTCAACAGTGAGAAAGGACGTCACTGCGACCGTCCCTGAAACACGAAACCGACGCGCTCACGGCGCAGTTCGGTGGGTCGGGTCTCGTTCAGTTGCGCGATCTCCTGGCCGTCGATGCGGATGCTGCCCGAGGTCGGGGAGTCCAGTCCGGCAGTGCAGTGCAGTGCAGTGCATCAGGGTGCTCTTGCCGGATCCCGACGGTCCCATTACCGCGAGGAACGTGCCGGGCTCACTGTCAGTGAAACGTCCTGCAGGGCCGTACACCTCCAGCGTAGGTCTTGGTGACGTGCTCCAGCGCGATGGCGGGCGCCTTGTGGTCAAGGGTGGCGGCGACGGCAGTTCTCATCGACGCACTCGCACGGCACGCACGATCAGGGTGCCGGCGGCGAACGCGCTGACCACGCCGCAGACGAGAAGCACCCAGGTGCTGGCACCGCTGTAGGAGGCCAGCATGTTCCCAACCGCGCTGAGCACGATTGCCGCCCACAGCAGCGTACGAACGGCGTCTCCGCCAAGGGCTCCGCCGGGGGCATGCGCTCGGTGACCCGGGCCATGAGTCGAGGTGCTGCTCAGGCGGTACTGGTCTGGCTGCGGCACGAGGGGGTCCTCCGGGGCTCGTCTGGCGCATCGTCGCCGTGGTCTGATCCGTTCTGGATGCTAGGGATCCGGCCCCCCGCAGCCGATCCCGCGAGCCGCCCATTGCGACGTACAGCAGGCTGTACTTTCGAGCTCCGCCAGAGCCGGCAGGCCGGTCGACGGCATTAGGGTCGACCGTGATGAAGGAGCGCAGAAAGACCCAGGCAAGACCTACTGGCGCCTCGTACCTGAAGACGGCATCTGCGCAGCGAGAACGGATGCGCTCACCTCCTCGCTGGTGGAGCCGTCCTCCCTCACGTAACTCGTCGAGCTTCCAGGTGAGTTGGACGACGAGTTCGTCCAATGCCAGCTCGAGCACCCCGGTCAGCTCCGGGTTACGCAGACACCCAGTGCCGGGCTGTGGGGATGAGCCAGCTGATCGCGGGGGCTTGGCCGCATCGGCTGTGTGGTGTCGCGAGGTTGAGGGGGAGGGTGTAGTTCCAGTCGCCGTGGAAGCGGTGCCGGTGCGTGGGCAGGGCGTCGATATCGCTGGCGGTGACCTTGATGCCGGTGTCGTAGGTGCCCAGGGCGAGTTCGGCGTGATCGGTCAGCCCGCTGCGGGTGGTGGTCGCCGCGACGCTGTTCACGATGACCTCGTGGCTGGTGAGCCGCCGGCCGCGCCAGTTCATGGACATGTGAATAACACAACAACGAGCCGCATCACAGGAAGCAACACGTTGATTCTCTGCGGCCCTACCTGATCTTTTCGTAGGTTCGGTGGGTGTGGTGGGTGGATGGTCAGGCCGGTATGGGCGAGGTGGTCGCCGGCGAGGTTGGCGAGTTCACGCTTCTTGAGCGAGGACCACAGCAGTTCCACCGGGTTCAGCTCGGAAGCGTAGGCGGGTAATCGTTCCAGGGTGAGCCAGTCCTGTTCGGCGACCCGGGCCCGCATCCCTGCTCCAGTGGGTGGACGGGCCGTCCCAGACCTAGACCACTCGCTCGCCGCGGTAGCACACCTTCATCTGCTCCAGGACCTTGATGAGTCCGGCGGTGTCGTAGCTGCCGGGCCTGAGGTGGAAGCACAGTCGGGCCCCGCGAGCGGGGTCGGTGGAGTGGTAGCCCAAGACCCCGGCCATCGACGCGCGCTTCCAGTTCAACCGGTGCCGCAGGAGCGGAGTCCGCCGCCTCGGGGCGAATAGGTGCGGCGGATCTGAGGGAGCAGGGAGCGCCTGATTCGTCAAGGAAGACGATCCAGGCACGTGTGTTCGCGGCCCTTTTTGATGCGCGGCCACTCGTGCGCGATCCATCGGACGATCTCCGACTCGTCCCGCTCGACCGTCCGCCGCTCGGGCCGTTGCAGGCTCCATCCGAGCCGGCCGGTCAGCAGCCGCCACACCGACGCCCTCGACAACACCACCCCTGTTGCCCGGGTGACGACCACACCGACTCGTTCCAGGGTCTACAGGTCGGCCTCGAAACCATGCGCCTGGGCACCTTGCTCCAACGCGGCCCGGACCATCTCGACCTGGGTGTCGTCCAGCTTGGGCGGGCGTCCGGTGGCTGCCCGTCTCCGCAGGCCCGAAGCACCGTCTTGCTCCCACACCCGCCGCCAACGCCGCACACCCTCGGCACGCACCCCCACCGCCCTCGCGATCTCCGCATTCGAAACGCCGCCCTCGAACAACTCGACTGCCCGGACACGACGCGCCTCCGCCAACTGAGGCCGCGACAACGGAGGAAGGGAAGAACCGGCAACCGAAGAGGAAGGTTGATATGCCACCCCGACGCCCTCCCACCCACACGGCCACCACACCCACCGAACTCACGAAAAGGTCAGTAGCAGCCTCGGGGGCGGGCCACAGACCTTCCCGCTGCAAGCAACCCGCAAGCCCAGCCCGAGTTGAACCCGCCCGCAACGGATACTCGCAGTTCTGGCTCGGGCGGCCCAGCTGCGACGTGCGTGTGGACGCTCCGGTGCCTTCCGGGAGTGAACGGATCCTCCAAGCGGCCGCACCGGGGGTGGTAGTGCCTGTGCTACCCCAAGTCGGCAGTGTCCGGGATAGAGGTGAGACGGGGACCAGGGCAGCCTGGTGGGTGTCAGCACATCGAATCTGCCCTCGATACCGCATGTGCACGCGCTGATACGACCCGTCGCAGTGCAAACCTCACTGCCCATACAACACCACCGCGGAAAGGCATGGTGCATCGGTGATGATGGCCAACCGCTACGGCGCTCCATCCGACACCCTCAGCGTGCAGTTGGCCGAGCGCGGCGTTCACGGGGTGATCCTGGCCTACGTCGATACCTCCGGTGTCTGCCGGGTGAAGACGATTCCCACGGCGCGGCTCTCCTCCGCGGCAGCATGGGGCGTCGGCGTGGCGCCGGTCCACGACACTTACCTCGCGAACGGTTCGTACGTCCCGATCGACGCTCTCGGCCCGGGCGACGGTGATCTGTGCATGTTTCCGGACCTCGATGGCATCACGGTTCTCGCGGGACAGCCCGGCTGGGCGTGGACGGCGGTGGACCGGATCGGCCAGGACGGCAGGCAGCACCCCGGGTGCGGCCGTACGTTCCTGCGCCGTGTCGTCGCGGAAGCTGCTGAGCATCACGGCATCACGTTCAAAGCCGCGATCGAGGTGGAATGGTCTGTCGGCCGCAAAGCCCAAGCACCACACGACACGGACTATGTTCCCGCCTGTTCGGGTGGTGCTTTCGGCGCGGTGCGGCTGGCGGAACTGAGTGACTACACGGCTGATCTCATGGGCGTGCTCACCGCCCAGGACACCGGTGTAGCCCAGTTTCATCCCGAGACCGGGGCCGCCCAGTTCGAGGTGAGCGTTGACGCGCTCGACCCGGTGGCCGCTGCGGACCGCAGTGTGCTGGTACGTCAGACCATCCAGGCCGTGTCGATGCGCCACGGGCTGCGAGCCTCGTTCTCGCCCGCTGTGGTACCCGAGGGATTCGGCAACGGCGGTCACCTTCATCTCTCGGCCTGGCAGAACGGCAGGAACCTGCACTCCCGCGGTGAACGGCGCTACGGCATGACCGAGCAGGCCGAAGCCTTCGTGGCGGGCATTCTCACTCACCTTCCTGCGCTGACTGCGATCACCGCTCCCAGTCCCGCCAGCTACCTGCGGCTCAAACCTTCCTACAGCGCCGGGCCCTACACGGCCTGGGGATATGAGACGCGTCAGGCAGCACTTCGTGTGATCGCCGGCCCCCGGGGCCGACAGGCCGAGGCGGCCAACGTGGAGGTGAAGCCGGTAGATCTGGCGGCCAACCCGTATCTGGCACTGGGCTGCACGATCGCCGCCGGACTCGACGGCATGCGCTCAGCTGCCGTCCTTCCCGAGGAAATCGCCGGGGATCCCGCGCGGCTCACCGCCTCCGAGGCCGAGCTACGAGGCGTGCACCGCCTGCCCACGTCGCTCAAGGAGGCAGTCGAGGAGTTCCGCGCTGACACAACGCTCCGCGATGTCCTGGGCCCGGCGTTGGCCGACGCGGTGATCGCCGTGCGATGCGGTGAGATCGAGGCGGTTACCGGCCTCGACGACGACGGCATCGCAGCGGCCTACCGGTGGACGTACTGATCCATTGACACGCACCGGACCAGCCCCGTTCCCGTGCGACACCCGCACGAAGCAGCAGGGCAGTAGGCCCTCCTGCGTCAGACAGTCCAAGGAGAGGAAAAAGACCGACCATGCGCATCGTCAACCTGTGTGGCGGAGAAGGCTCGGAGCGCGATGTGTCCCTGGCCTCGGGTTGGGCGGTGACCCGCTCGTTGCAGGAGCGAGGACACGAGGTGGTGGTGGTCGATCCGGCCGCGCCGACGCCGGTCCTGGCCGGTCCTCTCGGCCCGCAGGCTCCGCTCGAAGAAGCGTCCATCCCCAAAGAACCGCCGCTTCTCGACGACCAGCGGCAGAGGCGAAAGCGCATGCACACGGCTCTGACCGGCGGACCGGTGCTTGACCTGTTGCGCGAAGCAGACCTGGTCTTCATCGCATTGCACGGCGGGTGGGGTGAAGACGGACATGTCCAAGCCCTGCTGGAGATGGCTGATATCCGGTTCACCGGCGCGGGAAGCGCAGCATGTGCCGCCTCCTTCCACAAGGGACGAGCGCGTGCAGTGCTGGCCGCGGCGGGACTTCCGGTGGCCGAGCAGGTGCAGTGGTTCCCCGTCTCCGGCGAGATTCCTCAGGACGTCGAGAAGCTGATGGGTGCGGGGCCAGTGGTGGTAAAGCCTGCCGCGAACGGATCGAGCGTGTCCGTACGCCTCGCCGACTCCCTGTCACAACTGGCTCACCTCGCCGAGACGGCTCCCAAGGAGTCCGAGCTCGTGGTGGAGCCATACCTCCCCGGCCGGGAGTTCTCCGTGCCCGTCGTCGGCGATCAAGTGCTACCCGTGGTGGAAATCGAGCTGACAACACCGATCCTCGACTACGCGACCAAGTACCAGCCGGGGGCTGTGAACAAGGTGTGCCCTGCACGCGCACCGGCCGCCTTCACCTCCCGACTGCAGGAACACGCTCTGCGCGGGCACCAGGCCCTCGGTTTCGGGAGCAACTCCTACTCGCGCACCGACTTCCGCTGCAACGCGCAGGGCGAGCCGATGTGCCTGGAAGTCAACGGGCTCCCGTCCCTGACGGCGGGGAGCATGTTGCCGCTCGCGGCGCGCGAGGCCGGCTGGACCTATGACGACCTGATCCAGCGCATCACAGACCTTTCGGCGCGATAGTGCCCCAACCACGACCCGGGAGCTTCGCCATGTTCCGCACCATGTTCAAGTCCAAGATCCACCGCGCCACCGTCACCCAGGCCGACCTGCACTACGTGGGATCGGTGACCATCGACGCGGACCTCCTCGACGCCGCCGACCTGCTGCCCGGCGAGCTCGTGCACATCGTCGACATCACCAACGGCGCCCGCCTGGAGACGTACGTCATCGAGGGCGAGCGCGGCTCGGGCGTCGTCGGTATCAACGGCGCCGCCGCCCACCTCGTGCACCCCGGCGATCTCGTGATCATCATCAGTTACGCTCAGGTGACCGACGCCGAGGCGCGGTCGCTGGAGCCGCGCGTCGTGCACGTGGACCGCGACAACCGGATCGTCGCCCTGGGTGCCGATCCGTCCGAGCCGGTGCCGGGCTCGGACCAGGAGCGCAGCCCGCAGGCCGTCCCGGCCTGAGCCGCACTTCGTCGTCCGGGTCCGCACCCCATCCCGAGGAGTGCACCATGAGCGACATCCGGATCCGCGACGACCGGGGCGCCGGCCGTCTGTAGGCCCTCGCCGGGGACGAAGTGGTCGGCAGTATCGAGTACTTCGTCCCCGACGCCCCGGGCGCCCTCGCCCCGGTGCACACCATCGTCGAGCCCGCGCACGAGGGCCAGGGCATCGCCGGGCGCGAGGCGTCCCCGTCGCCCCGCTCTGCCCCTACGTCGTCAAGTGGGCCGCCCGCCACCCCGAGGAGGCCCCGGCCGCCGACCCCGCACTGGTGCAGGCGTGTGCCGCTCGAAAAGTCATCGCCGCTGGTAGAGCGGGGTGTCGCCGCGTTGGGACCATGTCCATGTGATCGTGTCCCTGCTTTACAAGGTGACCCGGAGGTTGCTGTCCGTCCCGTCGGTGATCCTTCGGAGTGGGACGGCGAAGGATCACCGAGCTGCTCGTGCTGCGGCACGAGAACGCGGTCCTTCGCCGGCAACTCGCGGGTCCGGTCCGCTACGAGCCTGCGGACCGGCTTTGGTTCGCCGACCTGTCCGGACTGCTCGATCGTCGCCGGTGGCGGGAGGTCTTCCCGGACACGCCGGGCACCCTGATCGCCTGGCATTGCAGGTTCGTGGCCCGCAAGTGGGACCACTCCGCGCGTCGACGCACCGGACGCCCACCGACACGAGCCGCGGTCAAGACCCTCGTGCCGCGCCTCGCCCGGGAACCCGCGATGGGGTCATCGGCGGATCCAGGGTGAGTTGGCCCGACTCGGCCACCACATCGGACCCTTGACGGTCTGGCAGATCCTGCACGACGCCGGTATCGGCCCGGCACCACGCCGCACCGGCCCGACCTGGCGGCAGTTCCTCACCACCCAGGCCCAGGGCATCATCGCGGCGGACTTCCTCCACCTTGACACCGTGCTCGGCAAGCGCCTCTACGCCCTGGCGTTCCTCGAACACGACACCCGACGCCTGCACATCACCGGAGTCACCGCCCACCCGACCCAGGCATGGACCACACAGCAGGCCAGGAACTTCACCGCCGACCTCGGACACCGGACGGAGTCCTTGCGCTTCCTTCTCCGGGACCACGACGGCAAGTACAGCCAGACGTTCGACGCCATCTTCCAGACCGACGACCTGCACGTGATCAAAAGCGCACCGCAGGCGCCCCGGATGAACGCCCACTGCGAACGGGTCATCGGCACCCTCCGACGCGAACTCCTCGACCACATCCACATCACGGGAGAGACCCACGCACGACACGTCCTCAAGACCTACGAACACCACTACAACCGACACCGCCCCACCAGGCCCGCCACCAACTACCACCCGAAGCTCAGCAACACCCCGCCGCGATACACGACCTCGACACCCGCAGAGTGCGCCGCAGCTACCGTAGCCGTAGCCGTAGCCGTAGCCGTAGCCGAGACGATGCGGTTGATCGACAGGGACGCAGCTTGCAGCGATTGAAGCTGCAGGTCAGAGCTGGTATGCCGTCTTGCGGCACCCTACTCCCAATGGTGTGGACACCACTATTGGTCGGCTCGTTCCCACCAGGACAAGACCTTCGGCGTTCGACCCGCTGCCGCAGGCATGGCCCTCGACCCGCACACCTGCATCTACACCTCGCGGCACTGAAGGTGACGGGCCAGCCAACGTCGAGCAGACCGGTTCTCCCACTCGGCCTCAACTACCTTGCTCCGAGCGGGCTACAGCCACCATTCCACGAGGTGCCGGGACGTGTCGTGCGGCACGTACCAGCGCCTGACCTTGGCGTCCCATCGGGCTTTCACTGCCTCCTTGGCCTCATCCTCATCCGCGAACGGCACCTTCAGGTACCACCGGCCGGCACCGTTGCCGTTCGGCTCGGACGTGGGCCGTGCCTCGGACCGAGCGGATCAGGCCGAACGGACTGGCGGGTCCGGGCGGGCGCGCCCGACGATGTGGCGCACACGTTCGCAGGATGCCGCATCGAGACACCGCCTACCGAGTCGCAAAATACGAGCAATAGTCGTTCCACTCACCGCAAAACCGACATACCCAGATCACCCGCATTTATGCGGATACATAGAATGAAGGTCGCCAGACAGTGCAAATGTGCGCCGCTGTCACTTTTTCGACGTGGCGGGGCACGCCTCGTCGATGCGATTACCGAAGCGGAGGATTGATCACGTGGCAGGTGTGTTCGTCAACTACCGAGCCAAGGACAACCCGGTCGCCGCCGCTGCAATCGCCCAGGTGTTGAGCGACAGCTTCGGCGAGGACCTGGTGTTCCGGGACTGCGTCTCCATGGATCCGGGCGAGCCCTACCCGCAGACCATCCGCAACGCCCTGTACGCGGCCGACATCCTGGTCGCGGTCGTCGGTCCGAACTGGATGGTGGAGGACCCGTCGACCGGGAGAGCCCGTATTGAATCCGAGGACGACTGGGTACGGATGGAGATCGCCCACGCGCTGAGCCACGGCATCCCCATCGTCCCGGTGCTGCTGCTCGACACCCCGGACAACGCCCGCGCGCCGCGCCACCACGAATTGCCTGTCAACATCAGGCGGTTCGCCAGCCTCCAGGCCGCGCGCTTCAGCCAGCGGCGATTCGGCAAGGACATGGCCGACCTGGTAGAGCGCCTGGTCGCGCTGGTGCCCACCCTCGCCGTACCGCAACTGTTCGTACAGCCCGTACCCACGCCCGGCGCCGACGTGGCGCCCAGCGTGCTGTTGCGGGCGGAACACGGCGTGGTGCCATTCGCCGGTCGGCAACGGGAACTCACGGACCTGATGGCGTGGGCCAACGACCCGGCCACCAACGCCGTACGCCTTCTCGTGGGCCGCCCCGGCTCGGGGCGGCGTCGGCTGGCGCTGGAGCTGTGTGACAGGCTGCGCCGCACCGGCTGGTTCGCCGGCGTGCTCAATGGACAGGCACCCGCGGCGCAGATCCGCCGCGCCGGCGCGGTCGACAGGCCCCTCCTGATCGTCGTCCCGGACGGTGAACTGCGATCCGAGCAGCTGGCGGTGTTGACGGAAGCGCTCGTCGACCGCTCATCGGCCCGCGGCGCTCCGAGCAGGTTACTGGTGCTAAGTCGATCGACAGGTGGCTGGCTGACCCCGTTGCGGAAACACGCCGACGACCGGGTCGCCGCGCTGTTCGACGAAGCCGACCGCGTCGGTGCGGTGACGCTCGATGGCGTTCCGGCCAGCGCGACGCCCGAGGCGGCGGTGACGGCGTTCGCGGACGCGCTCGGTCTACCGGTGACACCGCCTCCCACCGGGAGGGCGGAAACAGTGCTGGAACTCCACGCGCTCGCTCTGGGAGCAGTCCTCGGATCGGCCGATCACAGGGACCCGCTGACTCAGGTGCTCGGCCACGACCGCAAACGGTGGACCTCGGCGATCAGCGACCCCGGCGCGTCGGAGACGGCGCGGACCGCGCTCGCGGTTATCGGCACGCTAGCCACGCTGTGCGCCCCAGCCTCACAGGACCGGGCCGAGGCGCTGATCACCAGGCTCCCCGACGTCCTGGGGGAGGACACCGCGGCCGTGCACGAGTATCTCGAACTCTGGTCACGGCTGTACCCGGGACCGCACCCGGTTAACGCATTGAACCCCGACCTGCTCGGCGAACGCCTCGTCGCGGACACCCTGATTGCGCAGCCCCTGCTCGTAACGACCCTTGTCGCCGCGTTCCCGGACGAGTGGCTCACCTCGACGTTGACCGTGCTCGGCCGGGCGCTCCCGCGGCACCCCGACCTGGTGCCCGTCGTTCAATCCCTGTTCCGCGCGGCACCCCGCCGGATCGAGCCACTGATCTTCGACGTGGTCACCAGGTTGGAGCACCCCGAGTCGCTGGCGAGGACGATCGCCGGCGAGATGGGCAACGTCGACCGGCAGGTGCCGGACGCCGTGTCGCTGCTCATGAAGCTCGCCGGCGGAGACCAGGCGCGCGACCCGTTGCGCGGCGCCACGATCGACGCCCTGCTCAACGCGACCCAGAAGTTCACGGACCAACTCAAGGAGCACAGCGGCACCACCGTGCCACCACATCTCACGCGCCTCTTCAACGCCACGACCACCGCGGTGCGCGACTTCCTCGTGGGCGGCGTCGACCCCGGCTCGGGGCGCATGCCGATCAAGCCGGACGGCAAGCCGATCCTGCCGCCCGGGACGCTGACCCTCCTCCGCGACCTGTTCCTCAACCACACCAAGGACGACAAGAAGGACGGCTGACCCCGCTGCTGCGAAGCACCGTGGGCACGGGGCGACCCCGTCGAAAAGCGTGGACCTAATGGAGTGCGTCATGAACAAGCACGAGAAGTTGGCGTGGTCGGTGGTGCGGCCGCTGGAGCAGTACCTCATCCGGAAGCAGCAGACGGGGAGCGGCGTATACGATGCCCAGCTGGAGGTCCTGCTCGGTCGGGTCGACGTGCAGGTGGCGTCCGACCCCTTCGCCGCGGAAGCCCTCGAGCGGTTCAAGGCGTCACCGACCGACTCGCTCATGACGCAGACCCTGTACCTCCAGCTGGTCCGGCACGTTCAAAACAACCCGGAATTCGGTCGCCAGCTCCGCGAGGCACTGCGCGGTGCTCCGACCGGCACCCGCAGGCCCCGCATGCGCCGGGCCAGGTGGTCGGTGCTGTGGACGGCGGGCGTGGCGGTCCTGCTGCTGACCGGGTTTCTCTGGGGACGCTCGACGAGCCTGCGCTGGCCAGACACAGCCGAACCCCCTCCCAAGGCGGAAACTTCCGGCTGGCCCACATCCTCGCCCCCGGTGTCGTCCGAGACGACGACGAACACTGCCGTTCCTGCGCCGACCGGTTCGCCGCGTGCCGGTGGCACGACCTCGGTGCTCCTCGAGACACTGCCGGAACACCCCTGGCGATTCGGGCACGGTGACAGGGATATTCAAGGCACGACCTACCCGTCATCGGTATGGGCGAAATTGTCCACCTGTGAGGACGAGCCCGTCGTGCAGCGGTTCCAGGTGACGGGCTTCCGACGGTTGGAGGTCCGGGCGGTGGGTGCCGATTCCACCTCCGCTCGGTCGTCCCTCAAGTTCGAAGTCCTGGACCGCGACGACGGCGTGGTGGAGGAGGTGGTGGTCGTCGAAGGCGGAGTGGGTGAGATGGTCGTCAACCTGCCGGACGGCGCCTCTACCATCGGGTTGCGCAGCTCATTGGTGAACGCCGACGAGTCGAGCTGCGAACCGGTTCACGCGGTGTGGGGTGCTCCCAAGGTGATCGCATTAGAACGCTGAACCGCGGCATTCGTTCACAACGGGACGTAGGGCGTGATCGTGAAGCGGCGTAGTGTGTCACGACCGCAGGCGGCGGGTCTGGTGTCACACCTGTTGAGTGGACTGGTCGACGCGGCACGGCCCGGGGAGTTCGATGAACGAGATTACCGAGGGTGGCGACGCCGGTGATGTGCACGCCGATGTCGTTCAACATGCGAGCGTCGTCGGTCCCGGGTTGGTGGTGCAGGCCGGGCGCGACGCGTTCGTCAAGGTGCAGCACCCGCCGCGGCGGGTGATGTGGCCGGTCCGAATCGGAGTTCCACCGGTGCCGGCGGCGCACCACCGGGAACGGCAAGCGCACGCGCTGCTGACCGAGGCGTTGGTCGCCGAGCACGCCGCGGTGCTGGTCGTGTCGGGGCTGGGCGGGGTGGGCAAGACCCAGTTGGTTGCCGGACATGCCCGGCGAATCTGGTCGGACGCCGGTGTGGACATGGCGGTGTGGGTCTCGGCGCTGTCGCGAGACGCCGTGACCACCGCCTATGCCCAGGCAGCGAGTTCGGTGCTGGTCGAACACGATCCGCAGATCTCCGAGCGCCCGCCGGAACAAGCCGCGCAGGCGTTGCGGGCCTGGCTTGCCGCCACCTCGCAACGTTGGCTGATAGTGCTGGACGACGTGCAGGACCCTGCCGACCTCCGCGGACTGGAACCGTACCCGGGCCCCGGCGGGCACGTGCTCGTCACCAGTCGGCGCCGCGACGTCGCATTGGCCCTCGGCGGTTGTCGGGTGATCGAGTTGGGCGTGTTCACCGCCGGCGAGGCCGTGGACTACCTGAACGATGCTGTGGGCAGCACCGCCATCGGCGCCGATCGGGGGCAGATGGCGCACCTCGCAGAGGAGTTGGGGTGCCTGCCGCTGGCCTTGGGGCAGGCTGCCGCGGTCATCGCCGACCAACCCCTGCTCACCATCGCCGCCTATCGGGAGTCGCTGGCTCATCGGCACCGCGCCCTGGTCGAACTCACCTCGTCCGAGGACGTGTCGCCGGAGCACCAGGCGACGGTGGCGGCGACGTGGTCCTTGTCGATCGAACGAGCCGACCGTTCCGGCGACCCGGCACGACCGGGCAGAGGTCTGGCACGACCGTTGCTGGAGATCGCCAGTCTGCTGGACTCCACCGGCACACCGCTGGAGGTGTTCACCAGCCGACCCGTCCTGAACCACCTGGCGACCGGAACGAGTCGAAAGGTCACCACGGCGGAGGTCCACGACGGCCTGACCCGATTGCACCGCTTCTCCTTGATCACCCTAAACCCTGATCAGCGGGCCGGTGCTGTCGCGGTGCACACCCTGGTCCAACGTGCCGTCCGCGACACCCTCACCCCCACCGCGCTCCAGCTCCTCGCCCGCACCACCGCCGACGCCCTGCTCACCGTCTGGCCGGACACCGACACCCTCGACCTCGACCTGGCCCAGTCGTTGCGCGCGAGCACCGCCGCCCTGCACGCCCACACGTCACCCGCCTTGTGGAACCGCGAGGGCCACCCCGTGCTGTCCCGCGCGGGCGTCTCATTGGGCCGGACCGGTCAAGCCGCAGCCGCGGTCGCCTACTTCCGCACGCTTCACGAGCAAGCCCGCACCCACCTCGGCCCCGACCATCCCCGAACCTTCGGCGCCCAGGTCAACCTCGCCCGCTGGCGTGGTAGGGCAGGTGACACCGACGGTGCGGTTGCCGAGTACGAGGCGGTGCTGACGGGTCAGTCGCGGGTGCTCGGCCCGAATCACACCGACACCCTCGCCACTCGACATAGTCTCGCCTACTGGAGAGGTGCGGCAGGCGATCCCGTCGCCGCGGTGGCAGAGTACGAGGCAGTGCTGGCGGACCGGCTCCTGGTACTGGGATCTGACCATCCTCAAACCCTGGCCACCCGGAGCAACCTCGCCCGCTGGCTGGGCGGCGCGGGTAACCCTCTGGCAGCGGTGAACGAGTACCAGGCAGTGCTGGCCGATCGCCTGCGGGTCTTGAGCCCCGACCACCCCGACACCCTCGTTACCCGCCACAACCTCGCCTACTGGCGAGGTCAAGCCGGTGATCGCGTCGGTGCGGTGGCCGAATTCGAGGCGGTGCTGGTGGATTGCCTGCGGGTGCTCGGGCCTAATCACCCCCAGACTTTGTCCACCCGAAGCAACGTCGCCCGCTGGCGTGGCAGAGCGGGTGATCGAGAAGGTGCGGTGGCCGAGTACGAAGCGGTGCTGGCTGACCGCTTGCGGGTATTGGGACCCGACCATCCCGACACCCTCGCCAATCGCCGCGACCTCACCTACTGGCGTGGCAAGGCCGGCACGGTAGTCAAGTGCCAGGCGGTACTGGCGGATCAATTACGGGTGTCGGAGCTCAACCACTCCAGCACTCTCGCCCCCCGGCACGAGGTCGTCCGCCGAAGGAAGGAGGGGGCGCATTGTGATACCGACCCCAAGATCAGGGCCGAGCGCCGCACGCGGACAGGAAGAGCCTGGTCCTTCCTGAAAGACTGGATTGCAGATCGGTGGGGACCTGTGCCGCTCGAGGAGCCATTGCCGCAGTTCACCGACCGTGATCATTAGTCTGGTTGACCGTGAGGATGCTGGCGTGTCGGTGCGCGAGCGCTACAGCTTGCATGGGGTGAGCACCCCGGAGTCGACAGTGCTGCACTCCCCCGACGATGACCAGAAGGTGGCGACGGTGCAGGAACACTCCAGCTACGATGGTCGAACCCATGCACACGAATCAGGTGGCCGAAGTCCGTGCCGGAAGCAACGCCATCGACGCAGGGACAGGTACCTCGTAGACATCACTTGATCAACGCAGCCCATAGACTCGGACACGATCCACGTTATACTTGCCGATAACTCCTCCATACAGGAGAAGGTTACCGACAAGTCTTTGCGAACAATCGTCACAAAGAAGTTCCAGTGAAACCGAAGAGCCTGTGCCGCACTCTCGTGGTCATCCATGGCCGCGTTGGCGGCAAGGTGGTCTGCCGGTCGGCCTACCGGTGTCACCTGCAGGTCTTCCCTGACCACCCAACGTAGACTGTACAACCGAATCATCCGTGATCAGCGAGGCAGGAACCGATGACTACTGGGCCGTTACCGTCGAGCCATGAGTGGGCGGCGGCTTGGGACGGAGCGGTTAACCTATACCGGCACCTTGTAAACGGCGGCAAACCCGAAGAGGTCACGACTTCCCTGTTGCTCGCACCGGGCGAGGAGACCTACTCCGATCTCACGCTCGGCTACGCCCGTTTCTACGCCGTAGATGTCACTTATCAACAATCCGGCGGCTTCGTTCTCGGATCACCACTGTTGTAGCAGCCGGTTTGGCATTCAATGCGGTGAGCAACTCTCTTGCAAAACGACGCGCGAAGGACCAGGCCGCACCTCAGTGGCGTGAGCACTGCCCCGCTCGGGTGGTCGTAACGACGTATTGCACCATGTGTTTCGCATACGGCAGGTGGTTGCGGTTCCCGCATTCTTCAGTGATTGACTTCAACGCCGATATGCTCAACGGCGTCTGCTATCTTGTTTTCAATGACACTGAGCCACTGCAACTGGCCGGCCCTCAAGTCCCTTGGCTGGCCGTCCTGCTAGTGGCTTGTCACGCAGCCTTGGCGGGGTAATGGGTCCAGGTGCGGATGGGTGAGTCGGTGGCGAAGCCGGTCTTGGGCTGGGCTCGGGCGTTGCGCCAGCGGATGAACGAGGCGATGGCGGCGTTCTGTTCGGCGTGGGTGCGGTGGTCGGTGCCGTTGAGGGCGAAGTAGCGCAG
>NZ_JBIVUG010000005.1:0-713954 GCF_044757065.1 Actinosynnema sp. NPDC091369
TACTCCTCCTGGCTCAACCAGGTCGAGCGGTGGTTCGGCCTGCTCACCGACAAACGACTACGCCGCGCCGCCCACAAGTCCCTGCGCGCCCTGGAAAACGACATCCGCGACTGGATCAAGACCTGGAACGAGGACCCCAGGCCCTTCGTCTGGACCAAGGACGCGGACGAGATCCTCGACCGCCTCGCCTCATATCTTGATCGAATTCCTGGCGCAGGACACTAGCCCTGCACAACGTCACCAAGCGCTACCACGACCGCGTCGTGCTCGACGCGGTCTCGTTGACCGTCAAGCCCGGCGAGAAGGTCGGCGTGATCGGCGAAAACGGCTCCGGCAAGTCCACCCTGCTCGCGATCGTCGCGGGCCGGGTGGCGCCCGACCACGGCGAGGTCACCGTGGTCGCGCCCGGCGGCATCGGGTACCTGGCCCAGTGCGTGGACCTGCCGCCGCACGCCACCGTCGCCGACGTCGTCGACCTCGCGCTGGCCGACCTGCGCGACCTGGAGGCCCGGATGCGCCGGGCCGAGGCCGACCTGGCCGGCCCGCACGCCGACCCGGAGCACTACGCGTCGCTGGTCGAGCTGTTCGAGGCCAGGGGCGGGTACGAAGCCGACACCAGGGTCGAGGTGGCCCTGCACGGCCTCGGGCTGCCCGGGCTGGACCGGCGGCGCGCACTGGGCACGTTGTCCGGCGGCGAGCTGTCCCGGCTCGCGCTCGCCGCCACCCTCGCGTCCTCGCCCGAGCTGCTGCTGCTCGACGAGCCGACCAACGACCTGGACGACCAGGCCGTGACGTGGCTGGAACAGCACCTGGCCCGGCACACCGGGACCGTCGTCGCGATCACCCACGACCGCGAGTTCCTCGACCGCGTCACCTCCACCATCGTCGAGGTCGAGGCGGGCCGGGTGGCCCGGTTCGGCGACGGCTACGACGGCTACCTCGTGGCCAAGGCCGCACACCGGGCCCGACGCCTGCGCGAGCACCGGGAGTGGCGGACCGAGCTGGCCCGCCAGGACCGGCTGCTGTCCACGGCGACGCGGCAGCTCGGCGAGATCCCCCGCAAGCTGCCGCTGGCCGTGTTCGCCGCCGGGCCGTTCCGCGCCCGGGGCCGCGGGCACGGCGCGATGAGCCGCATCCGCAACGCCAAGGAACGCCGGGCGCGGCTGACCGCCAACCCGGTCGCGCCGCCGCCGCAACCCCTGCGGTTCTCCACCCGCATCGCCGGTGGCGGCGGTGACGCCCGGTGGGCGGCCGAGCTGTCGGACGTGCGGGTCGGCGACCGGCTCCGGGTGCTGCGCCTGACCGTGCGGCCGGGGGAGCGGCTGCTGGTGACCGGGCCCAACGGCGCGGGCAAGACCACGCTGCTCAAGGTGCTCGGCGGCGAGCTGCGCCCCGACTCCGGCGTGGTCGACGTGCCGGGCCGGGTCGGGCACCTGCGGCAGGAGGAGCCGCCGTGGCGGCCCGAGCTGACCGTGATCCAGGCGTTCGCCGAGGGCCTGCCCGGACATCCCGACGAGCACGTGGACGTGCTGCTCGCGCTGGGCCTGTTCGACCGGCGCGATCTGCGCACGCGCATCGGGGAGCTGTCCTACGGGCAGCGGCGGCGCGCCGAGCTGGCCCGCCTGGTGACCCGGCCGGTCGACCTGCTGCTGCTCGACGAGCCGACCAACCACCTGTCACCGGGCCTGGTCGAGGACCTGGAGCAGGCGCTGGCCGACTACCCGGGCGCGCTGGTCGTCGTCACCCACGACCGGCGCACCCGGGACGCGTTCCGCGGCACGCGCCTGCACCTCGAGGACGGCGAGGTGACGTGAGCCAGGACGCGGCGGCGGCCGACCGGTGCAGGCCGGTCGCCGCCGCGAACGGCCGCCACGCGACCAGGGCCACCCCCGCCGCCACCACCACCACCACGGCCGCGAACCAGAACGGCGCGGTGATGCCGAACTGCCGGGCCAACCCACCGTCGGCCAGCGCGCCCAGCGCGGATTCGGCTGTGCGCGATCGGACACCGGTCAATCAGGCGGTGGGCGATGAGGCGGTGGGCGGTCAGGCGGTGGACAGACCGACCCGGAGGCACGCATGATCCGGTGGATCGCGAACTACTTGGGGGCACCGCGATGGCTTCACCGCTGGACAACCCGGCCCGGACGGCGTTGACCGGGCCGCACGCCCGCTTCGCCCAACGACGCGGGCAGGTGCTGCGCTACCAACCGGACGTGGCGACGTTCGTGGCGCTGCCCGACCGGCCCGACGACCGCACCTGGTCCGACCTGGCCGCGCTCGCCGGACCGGGCGCGATCGTGCCGATCACCACGCCGCACCCGCCACCCGCCGACTGGGAGGTGGTCGAGCGGTTCGACGTGGTGCAGCTCGTGGACGCCGGCGTGCGCGTCGCCGAGGACCCCGAGGCGGTCCGGCTCGGCCCCGCGGACGTGCCGGAGATGCTCGACCTGGTCGAGCGCACCCGACCCGGACCGTTCCTGCCGCGCACCGTCGAGCTGGGCACCTACCTCGGCATCCGCCGCGACGGCGCGCTGATCGCCATGGCGGGCGAACGCCTCCACCCGCCGGGCTGGACCGAGATCAGCGCCGTGTGCACCGACCCCGCCCACCAGGGCCAGGGCCTGGGCACCCGGCTGGTGCGGGCCGTGACGTCGGGCATCCGGGCCCGCGGCGAGCAGGCGTTCCTGCACACCGCCGCGAGCAACACCTCGGCGATCCGGCTCTACGAGTCGCTCGGCTTCCGGCTGCGCGCGGACCTCGTCATCGCGCTGCTCCGCGTGCCCGCCGACACCGCGGCGGCCGTGCCCGCCTGACCCGCCTCACCCCGCGGACAGACCGGCCACGAACCGGGCCACCAGCTCCGCCGCGATGTCACGCGCCTTCACGTTGCGGCGCTGCGACAGCGCGGTGATCCGCCGGAACGCCGCGTCGGCGTCGCAGCGGTGCAGCGCCATCAGGATGCCGACGGCCTGGCTGATCGTGCTGCGGCTGGCCAACGCCTCGCGCAACGTGCTCGCCTCGCGCTCACCCTCCGCCAGCAGCGCCTCGCGGAAGCTCGACAGCTCCAGGTGCACCCGCACGCGGGCGATCAGCTCCGCCGGGTGGAACGGCTTCACCACGTAGTCGTCCGCGCCGTGCCGCAACCCCTCGATCGCGGACTCCGTGCCCGCCCGCGCCGTCACCAGCACCACCGGCACGCGCGCCAGCACCGGGTCGGACCGCAGCTCGCCCAGCAGCGCCAAGCCGTCGCGGCCCGGCAGCATCACGTCGCTGAGCACCAGGTCCGGCCGGACCGTGCGGGCGTGCTCGAGCGCCGCCTCCGCGTCACCGACCCCGTCCACCCGCCAGTGCTGCGCCGACAGCAGCCGCGTCAGGTAGTCGCGCAGGTCGGCGTTGTCCTCGACCAGCAGGACCCGCCGCCGTGCGCGGCCCGCCACCGGTTCGGCCGCCTCCGGCGGCGCCCACTGCCGCGTCTCGCCCAGGAAGCTCGCGCCCAGGTCGTCCAGCGCCACCCGCCGGACCGCCGCCTCGGCCCGCGACTTCGGCACCGTGACGGTGAACGTGCTGCCCCGCCCCGGCGCGCTGCGCACCGACACCGTGCCGCCCAACGCCGCCGCCAGGTCCGCCACCAGCGACAGGCCGATGCCCACGCCCTCGCGGCTGCGGCCCGTGACGCCGTCGACCTGGTGGAACCGCTGGAACACGCGGCCCTGCTCGGCCTCCGAGATGCCCACGCCCGTGTCGGCCACGGTCAGCACGCAGCTGTCCTCCGTGGTGCGCACGGTCACCGCCACCGTGCCCTCGGGGGTGAACTTGACCGCGTTGGACAGCAGGTTGAGCACGATCCGCGCCCACATCTCCTGGTCCAGCCACACCGTCCCGCCCGACACGTCGACCACCAGCTCCAGGCCCAACCCCTCGGCCGTGGCGCGGAACATCGCGGCGCAGTCCGCGGTCAGCGCGGCCACGTCGGTCGGCTCCGGCCGCAGGTGCAGGTGGTCGGCCTCGGCGCGGGCCACGTCCAGCAGCGTGTCGACCAGGCGCCGCAACCGCAGCGCCGCCCGGTGCGCCGCCGACACCGCCTCCCGCTGATCCGCGGGCAACACCTCGGCGTGGTCCTCCAGCAACGTGCCCAGCGGCGCGAGCAGCAACGTCAACGGGGTGCGGAACTCGTGGCTGACGTTCTGGAAGAACCGCGTCTTCGCCGCGTCCAGCTCCGCCAACGCCGTCGCGCGCGCCCGTTCGGCCTCGTAGGCGACCGTGTCGTCCACCGCGGTCGCCACACCCGCCGTCACCAGGTCCACGAACGACGCGTACGGCTGGTCGAAGCTGCGGAACGGGCTCAACCCCACCACCAGCGCGCCGTGCGTGCCACGCGCGCCCGCCGTCAACGGCAGCACCAGCGTCTCGTCCCGCCCGAGCATCTCCGCCCGCCCGGTCGCCGACACCCGACCCACCACCTCCGCCGGGGTGACCGCGCCGCCGCCCGTGGACGCCACCAGCACCGGCTCCTCGTCACCCGTGCGCAGGTAGGCGGCGACCCGCGGCAGGTCCGCCGCGCTGCCCGCCAACACCTTCACCGCCGCCCGGCACGCGTCCGCGGCCGTGTCCGCCTCGGCGATCGACAACGTGCCCAGCTGGCGCAACGTCTCCAGCCGGCGCTCGCCCAGCACCCGCGCCGTCACGTCGGTGGTGGCGACGAAGATCCCGGCCACCGAGCCGTCCTCGGCCAGCACCGGGCTGTAGGAGAACGTCCAGTAGGTCTCCTCGCGGTAGCCGTGCCGGTGCGGGAACAGCAGCTGGTTCTCCGAGTACGTCGACACGCCCTCGTCCATCGCCTGCCGCGCCAACGGCTCCAGCTCGTCCCACACCTCGGCCCAGCACTCGGCCCCGGGCCGGCCGATCGCGCGCGGGTACTTGCCGCCCAGCACGGGCGTGTAGGCGTGGTTGAAGATCTGCACCAGCCGCGGGCCCCACCACAGCAGCATCGGCACCCGCGACGGCATCACCGTGCGGATCGCCGCCCGCAGCTCGACCGGCCACGACCCCACCGGCCCGAGCGGGGTGGACGCCCAGTCGTGCGCGCGGTGCGCGGCGCTGGTCGCGTCGTCACCGGGGAACAACCGCCGCGCCGACCACTCGACCACGTCCGAACGCCTCCCCCTGTGACAGGCGGAGACATCCCCGCACCGGACAGGCCCCGCGCGTGCCGACGACCTGAGCGGCTGGTGTTCCACACCGGCTGGCCCGATGCTAGCCGAGGGGGCCGACCCCGGCATGATCGACGCACCACCGGGCGACCCACGCCCGGGGGACCGCCGGTCGGCACAGCGCGCGGCGTGGGGCGCCGCGGCCCGGAGGTCGGAACAGGGCGTCGATCAGCTCCCGCGCCTGCTCCGGGTTCAGTCGCGGGTCGCACAGCGTGCGGTAGTCCGCGGCCAGGTCGTCCTCGCTCGTGATCGGGCCGCCGACGCACTCGGTGACCGGTGTCGCCGCCGTCTCCAGGTGCAGCCCACCCAACCGCAGCCCTTCCCGCGTCAGCACGTCGCGCACCGCCCCCGCATCCCGCGCCACCTGTTCCAGGAACCGGGTCTTGCGACCGGACGGCAAGCGGACCCTGTTGCCGTGCCGTGCATGGGGTCGCTCAACCAAGTGGTACGCCCACAGCATCCGCCGCGAGTCGCGCCTCGGCCGACGGCGCCTCGGAGTTGACCAGGTGCCCCCGGAACGCGGGCAGCTCCACGCCGTCGACCCGGCACGCGCGGCCAGGTGAGCGGCCAGCGCGTCCAACGCGGCGATCTTGGCCGCCGCGGTTCGCTCCGGGGTGGTCTCGTGAAGGGCACCCGTTCGACGTTGGTGTACATGGACATCGCCGCCTCGGCCCACGCGGCCAGGTAGGCGTCCAGGTCCGGCACGGCCTCGTCGCGGGCCGGCGCGGACCGGGCCAGTCGGTCCGAGGTGTTCGGATTGTCCGGTGTTCGCATGCCAACGCTCCACTTCCCGCCAGGTGTGCCGGCCGGCTTGTGCAGCACCAGCTGCGGCACCCACGCCCGCACGTGCACGTGGTCCGGCAGGCCGTCGAGGGTGACCGGGTCCACCGCGTTGCCGGTGGGGTGTCGGCGGGAGAGACGTCCGGCCGGACGTCGTGAAGATCACTCGGCGGGCCGTGCCCGGCCGAGGTGGCACGACCGCAGCCGGCCAGCGAACGGCCGAGCGACCCCTAGTGATCTGCTGCTTCGACGCGGGTACACCCCTATCGGCGCGCGGCGGCACCGGAAGACCGGCGGGCGGCGGCGAAGGGCGGGGGGTGCGACGCGGCGCGGCCGGTGGTGGACTGGGAGGACGTCCGACGAACCGGGTGAGGATGGAACATGGCTCTGGACCAGGCCCAGGCGACCCCGACCACGGCGCCGTGGTGGACCTCCGCGGTGGTGTACCAGGTGTACCCGCGCAGCTTCGCCGACTCCGACGGCGACGGCGTGGGTGACCTGAACGGCATCACCGCGCGGCTGGACCACCTGCGCCGGTTGGGCGTCGACGTGATCTGGCTGTCGCCGGTGTACGCGTCGCCGCACGCGGACAACGGCTACGACATCTCGGACTACCAGGCGATCGACCCGGCGTTCGGGACGCTGGAGGACTTCGACCGGTTGCTGGCCGAGGTGCACGCGCGGGGCATGAAGCTGGTGATGGACCTGGTGGTCAACCACACCTCCGACGAGCACCCGTGGTTCGTGGAGTCGCGGTCGTCGAAGGACAACCCGAAGCGGGACTGGTACTGGTGGCGTCCGCCGCGCGACGGGTTCGAGGCGGGGCAGCCGGGTGCCGAGCCGACGAACTGGGGTTCGTTCTTCTCGGGTCCGTCGTGGACGCTGGACGAGGTGACCGGCGAGTACTACCTGCACCTGTTCGACGTCAAGCAACCGGACCTGAACTGGGAGAACCCCGAGGTCCGCCACGCCGTGTACGCGATGATGCGGTGGTGGCTGGACCGGGGCGTGGACGGCTTCCGGATGGACGTGATCAACCTGATCTCCAAGGACCCGGACCTGCCCGACGGCGCCACCATCGGCGTCGGCGGCCTCGGTGACGGGTTCCCGCACTTCGCCACCCGTCCCGGCGTGCACGACTTCCTCCAGGAGATGCACCACGAGGTGTTCGGGGACCGGCCGGGGGAGTACCTGACGGTGGGGGAGATGCCGGGCGTGACGTGGGAGCAGGCCCGGCTGTTCACCGACCCGGCGCGGCGCGAGCTGGACATGGTGTTCCAGTTCGAGCACGTCTCGCTGGACCAGGGGCCGGGCGGCAAGTTCGACCCGAAGCCGTTGGACCTGCGCGACCTGAAGGCGTCGCTGGGGCGGTGGCAGACGGCGTTGGCCGAGGTCGGCTGGAACAGCCTGTACTGGAACAACCACGACCAGCCCCGCGTGGTGTCGCGGTTCGGCGACGACGGCGAGCACTGGCGCGCGTCGGCCACCGCGCTGGCGACCGTGCTGCACCTGCACCGCGGGACGCCGTTCGTCTACCAGGGCGAAGAGCTCGGGATGACCAACGCGCCGTTCGCCGGCGTGCACGAGATGCGGGACATCGAGTCGCTCAACCACTACCGCGAGGCCGTCGCGGCCGGCGCCGACCCCGACGAGGTGCTGCGCGGCCTGCGCGCGATGGGCCGCGACAACGCCCGCACCCCCGTGCAGTGGGACGCGAGCCCGCACGCCGGGTTCACCACCGGTGAGCCGTGGCTCGCGGTGAACCCCAACCACACCTGGCTCAACGCCGAAGCCCAGTACGACGACCCGGACTCCGTCTTCAACCACTACCGCCGGCTCATCCGGCTGCGCCACGAACTCCCGGTGATCGCCCTCGGCGACTTCCGCATGCTGCTGGCCGACCACCCGCACGTCTACGCCTACGAACGCACGCTGGACGACACCCGGCTGCTCGTCGTGGCCAACCTCGGCGGCACGCCGCAGACCGTCGAGGTCGACCGCGAGTGGTCCCTGGCCGACGTGGTGCTGACCAACGCCGGTGAGGCGCTGGTCTCGCCCGGTCGCGTCGACCTGAGGCCGTGGGAGGCGCTGGTGCTCAAGCGCTGATCACCGGGCCCGGCCCCCACGACCTGCGGATTGCAGGATCGTGCAAGGGGCTTGCACAAGCGGTCCCGCAGAGTTGTCGGTGAGCGCGGTGAGCCGGTTCTGGGGGACGGCTCACCGCGCTCGACGACGACCGGCGTCCAGGTGAGACGGGCCGACGGCGCCGGTCGGGTGATTCGTTGTCCGGTCGCAGACAGGTGGATTGACAGCCGCGGCTCGCGGCTCCGAGGGTGCAGACAATGCTGGGAGCGTTCCCAGGGCGTGGCGCGGCCACGCCGCGACCCCGCACCCGAAGGGGAAGAGATGTCCCGGAAGTTCGTGCCGCACGTCCTCGTGGCGGTGCTCGTCGCGACGCTGGCGTTCGCCGCGGCCCAGCCCGCGTCCTCCTCCGCCGCCCCGGCCGCCCCGGCCGCCGCCGGACCGGTGCGGATCATGCCGCTCGGCGACTCGATCACCGCCGGTCCCGGCTGCTGGCGCGCCTACCTGTGGGACCGGCTGCGCAGGACCGGCCACACCGACATCGACGCCGTCGGCACCCAGCAGGGCGGCGGCTGCTCGGTGCCGTTCGACGTCGACCACGAGGGTCACGGCGGCTACTCGGCCATCGGCATCGCCGAGCAGGGCCAACTGCCGCCGTGGCTGGCCGCGGCGCGGCCCGACGTCGTGCTCATGCACCTGGGCACCAACGACATGTGGGGCAACTTCCGCCCCGTCGACTCCGTCATCGCCGCGTACTCCGTGCTGGTGGACCAGATGCGGGCGCACAACCCGGACGTGGAGATCCTGGTCGCGAAGATCATCCCGATGGCGTGCCCCGAGTGCACGCACGTCGTGGCGCTCAACAACGCCATCCCCGGCTGGGCGGCGGCCAGGACGACCGCGCGGTCGCCGATCACCGTGGTCGACCAGTGGACCGGCTTCGACACCGCCACCGACACCGGTGACGGCGTGCACCCGAACGACGCGGGCTTCCGCAAGATGGCCGACCGCTGGTACCCCGCCCTCACCGCCGCACTCGGCACCCCGCCCACCACGACCACCACCACGCCCAGCACCACCACCACGCCGACCACCACACCGCCGACGACGACCACCACGACACGGCCCACCACGACGGTCCCGCCCGTCGGTGGCTGCACCGCGACCTTCCGCGTGGTCAGCCAGTGGAACGGGGGCTTCCAGGGCGAGGTGACCGTGCGCAACGACGCCCCGGTGACGACGGCGAGCTGGACGGCCACGCTCACCTTCACCGGCGGTCAGCGGCTCGACCAGGCGTGGAACGCCACCGCCGGCCAGACCGGACCGACCGTGACGGCGCGGAACCTGGGCTGGAACGGCACGCTGTCACCGGGTGGCTCGGCCACGTTCGGCTTCCTGGCGAGCGGGACCGGGACCGGCACGACGGCCGCCTGCACGACCGGCTGAACGCCGGCCGGACGAGCCGCGGGGCCCGCGCGGGGGGGCCCCCCCCCCCCCCCCCCCACCCCCACCACCCCCCCCCCCCGGCCCCCCCGGGGCGCCCCCCCCGGGGGGGCGGGGCCGGGCCGCCCGGCCCCCCGCCCGGGGGGCGGGCCCCCGGCCCCCCCCCCCCGGGGGCGGGGGGGGGGGCCCCCCCCGCGCGGGCCCCGCGGCGACTACATCCGTTCGGGCGCGGTGATGCCCAGCAGGCCCAGGCCGTGGCCGAGGGTGCGGGCGGTCAGGCGGCACAGGGCCAGTCGGTTGCCCCGCACGGGCTCGTCGGCCTTCAGGACGGGGCAGTTGTCGTAGAAGGCGGTGTAGGCGCGGGCCAGGTCGTACAGGTAGCCGCACAGGCGGTGCGGTTCGAGGGTCGCCGCGACCTCGGTGACGACGGCGCCGTAGCCGTCGAGCACCAGCCCGAGCTCCCGTTCGGCGGGGTGCAGCGGGACGGTCGGGTCGACCGTCACGTCCGGGTCGCCCGCGTGGCGCAGGATCGAGCTGATGCGGGCGTGGGCGTACTGGAGGTAGACGCCGGTGTTGCCGGTGAACGACACCATCCGGTCGACGTCGAACGAGTAGTCCTTCACCCGGGAGGTCGACAGGTCGGCGTACTTGACCGCGGCGATGCCCGCCGACTCGGCGATCCGGTCCAGCTCGGCCGGGTCGAGGTCGGGGTTCTTCTCCTCGACGACCGCCCGCGCCCGCGACACCGCGGCGTCCAGCAGGTCCATCAACCGGACCGTGCCACCGGACCGCGTCTTGAACGGCGTGCCGTCCGGGCCGAGGATCGTGCCGTAGGCGGCGTGCTCGGCGCAGGCGCTGTCGGTCAGCCACCCGGCCCGCCGGGCCGCCTCGAAGACCAGCTGGAAGTGCAGCGCCTGCCGCGAGTCGGTGACGTAGACCAGCCGGGTGGCCTTCAGCTCGCGCAGGCGGTAGCGGATGGTGGCCAGGTCGGTGGTGTCGTAGCCGTACCCGCCGTCGCGCTTGCGGACCATCAGGGTGACCGGTCGCCCTTCCGGCCCGGTCACCTCCTGCGAGTAGAAGACGAGCGCCCCGTCGCTCTCCACCGCCAGGCCCGCCTCGACCAGCTCCTCGACGGTGTCGCCCAGCATCGGGTTGTAGAACGACTCGCCGACCGAGTCCTCCGGCGTGAGCAGCACGCCGAGCCGGTCGTAGATCGCGCTGAACGACCGCTCGGACTCCGCGACGATGTCCTGCCACACCGCGACCGTCGCGGGGTCGCCCGACTGGAGGGCGACGACCCGCGACCGGGCGCGGTCGGCGAACTCCGCGTCGGCGTCGAACTCCGCGCGCGCCGCCCGGTACAGGCCGTCCAGCGCGGACACCGCCGAGGTGTCCGCGCCGAGCTCGTCCTGGTGCCACGCGGCGTCGGGGTGCTCGTCGAGGTACTGGATCAGCATCCCGAACTGCGTGCCGAAGTCGCCCAGGTGGTTCTGCCGCAGCACGTCCGCGCCGAGGAACCCGGTCACGCGCGCCAGGCTGTCGCCGATGATCGTCGTGCGCAGGTGCCCGACGTGCATCTCCTTGGCGATGTTGGGCGCGGAGTAGTCGACCACGACCTTGCGGCCCAGCTCGGGCACGCCGACGCCGAGCCGGTCGTCGGCCAGGCGCGCGGCGACCTGCGCCCACACCGCCCGGTCGGTCACGGTGACGTTGAGGAAGCCCGGCCCGGACGGCTCGACCGAGGCCAGCACGGCGTCCGCGTCGAGGTCGAGCCCGGCCACCACGTCCGCCGCCAGGTCGCGCGGCTTCACGCCGACGCGCTTGGCCAGCGCGAGTGGCGCGTTGCACTGGAAGTCCGCTCGCTCGGATCGTCGCACCACCGGATCCGCGCCCGCCAGATCCGCACGGACCCGGCCGATCGCCCCCGACATCGTCGTGGCGATTTGTTCCAGCAGCGACGGAACCTCCTGGTGGTGAACGCTCACCTGGCACATCCTCCTTCGTCGGAGAGGCGATTGTCCCAGGCCGCGCCGGTGCCGCCCGCCGAGGGTCGGCGGCCGTCCCGCGCGACGGTCCACACCGGACACGGGGGTGGTCGGTCAGCCGCATTCGGCCAGCCGTCGGGCGGCCGGCGCGACCACGCCGTCGATCCAGCGGGCCAGGTCGCCGTCCGGTGACCGCAGGACGACCGTGTCGATGCCCTGTTCCGCGTAGCGGGTTAGGGCCGCGGTGAGCCCGTCGGCGTCGTCGGGGAGCTGCCCGAGCGGCACCACGGTCTTGCGGATCGCGTCGTAGTCGCGGCCGAGGTCGTCGCAGTGCCGGCGCAGCACGTCGAGCTTGTGCGGCACCTCCTCCGCGGACGGCAGGAGCAGGTTGCAGGCGTCGGCGTAGCGGGCGACCAGCCGCAGGGTCTTCCGCTCGCCGTTGCCGCCGATCATGATCTCAGGGTGCGGCGCGCTCACCGGCGCGGGCACGCACAGGGTCTCGGCCAGGCGGTAGTGCTTGCCCTCGAACGGACCGTCGTCGGTCGGGTCCCACATCTGCCGGCAGATCCGCAGCGCCTCCTCCAGCCGTTCGAAGCGCTCGCCCAGCGGCGGGAACGGCACGCCCAGCCCCCGGTGCTCGCGCTCGTACCAGGCCGCGCCGAGGCCCAACGTCGCACGACCGCCCGACACCACGTCCAGCGTGGTGACGATCTTGGCCAGCAGGCCCGGGTGGCGGTAGGTGACGCCGGTGACGAGCGCGCCCAGCCGGACCGTCGACGTGTGCGCCGCCAGGAACCCGAGCGTGGTGTAAGCCTCCAGCATGGGGTCCTCGGCGGCGTCGTTGTGCTCCATCTGGAAGTAGTGGTCCATGACCGAGAGCCACCCGAGGCCGCCCGCCTCGGCTGCCGCGCCCGCCGCGGCCAGGTCGCCGCCGAGCCGTGCCGCACCCTGGTTGAACCGGTTGATGTGCACACCCAATCGCACGTCGTGCTCCGTTTCCCACGCTCCGTAACCGATGGTGCGGACGCTAGTGGCTGGAGCGCGCTCCAGGTCAACTCGCGATCAGCACGACCTTTCCGGTGACGGTGCCGGACTCCGCGAGTCGCACCGCGTCCGCGACCCGCTCCAGCGGCACGCGCGCCGCCACCTGGGGGCGCAACGAGCCGTCGGCGAGCAGGGCGAGCACCGCGCCCAGGTCGCGGCTCAGCCGGGCGCGGAACTTCGCCGCGTTCCGCTTGCCCGCCCAGATGTTGAAGAACCGCGCGGTGCGGCCGTTGGGCAGGGCGTTCCACCACAGCAGGCGGGCGAAGAGCTTCAGCACCGGCAGGCGGGACGAGCCCTGCTGGTCGCGGGTGGACGCGGTGCCGTAGGCGACCAGTGCGCCGCGCGGTGCGAGCAGCCGGTACGAGTCCACGATCCCGGGACCGCCGACGTGGTCGAACACCGCGTCCACGCCGTTCGGCGCGAGCGCGCGGACCTCGGCGGCCAGGTCGGGGGAGCGGTAGTCGACCGGGGTCGCGCCCAGCTCGCGGACGGCGTCGTGGTGGCGCGGCGAGGCGGTGCCGATGACCCGCGCCCCGGCCAGGCGGGCCAGTTGCACCAAGGTCGAGCCGACGCCTCCGTTCGCGCCGTGCACGAGCACGGTCCGACCCGCGCCGACCTTCGCGATGCCGTGCAGCATCTGCCAGGCGGTGAGGCCGTTGACCACGAACGTCTCCGCCTCGGCCGGGTCGACGCCGTCCGGCACCGGCACCAGGTCCGCCGCGTCGACCAGCGCGTGGCTGGCCCAGCCGCCGACCTTGGTCAACGCCGCGAACCGCCGGCCGAGCAGCGCCGCGTCCACGCCGGGGCCGACCTCGGCGACGGTGCCGACCAGGTCGTAGCCCGGCACGAACGGGAACGCGGGCTGGTCGTAGTACCTGGCGCGGCGCATCTGCTGCTCGGCGAACGACACCCCGGACGCCTCGACGCGGACGAGCGCCTGGCCCGGCCCCGGCGTGGGCCGGGCCCGGTGGCGCAGCACGAGGCCGTCCGGCTCGACCACGCCCGGCAGCACGACTTCGAAGACCTGCTCGGTGGACTGGGTGCGCATCGCTTCCTCCATCTGTGAGTGGTCAGTCACTCATGAAGTAGTCAACGCTGCGCCTGCGGCGACGTCAAGCGCGAATCCGATAAGAGTGGTTGGTCACTCACAACCATCAGAACGGGTACGCGTGCACCTCGGTGGCCTTGACGGCGGCCCACAGCCCGTCGCCGGGCTGGAGCCGGAGGTCGGCCACCGTCGCCGTGGTGACGTCGGCCAGCACGGGCGGCACGCCGTCCAGCCGCACGCGGGTGGTGTGGGCGTGCTGCTCGATCCCGGCCACGGTGACGCGCCACGCGTTGCGCGGACTGCCGGTCGGGTGCTCGGGGTGCAGGCTGACCGCGTTCGGCGGGAACACCACGTGCACCGGGCCGGTCGTCGGCGCGGCCACGGTGAGCGTGCCGCCGGCGTCCAGCTCCACCACCGCGCCGCGCGCCGTGCCGCGGTAGAGGTTGAGGCCCACCAGGTCGGCGACGTAGTCGGTGCGCGGCCGGCGGGCCACCTCGGTCGGCGTGCCCTGCTGCGCGACCTCGCCGTGCTCCAGCACCACCAGCCGGTCGGCCAGCACCATCGCGTCCAGCGGGTCGTGCGTGACCAGCAGCGTGTGACCGGGGTAGTCGCGCAGGTGGCGGCCCAGCTCGGCGCGCACGTGCAGCCGGGTGGCGGCGTCCAGCGCGGCCAGCGGTTCGTCCAGCAGCAGCAGGTCCGGGCCGGTGGCCAGGGCACGGGCCAGCGCGACGCGTTGCGCCTGCCCACCGGACAGCGTGCGCGGCTTGGCCCTGGCGTGCGCGGACAGCCCGACTCGGTCCAGCCACCGCGCCGCCTCGGTCCGTGCCGCCGCACGGCCGGTGCCACGCGCACGCAGCCCGAAGGCGACGTTCTCCAACGCGGACAGGTGGGCGAACAGCAGGTAGTCCTGGAACACCACGCCGATCGGGCGCCGTTCGGCGGGTCGGAACACGTCCGGCGGCGCGTCCCACGTGTGCTCGCCGAGGCGGATGTGCCCGCCGGTCAACGGCAGCAGCCCGGCCAGGGCGCGCAGCGCGGTGCTCTTGCCCGCGCCGTTGGGGCCGAGCAGGGCGACCACCTCGCCCGGCTCCACCACCAGTTCGGCGGCCAGCCGGAACGCGCCGCGGGTGACCCGCAGGTCGGCGTGCAACGTCATGACGGCCCGCTGACCCACCGGTCGCGCAGCGCGGCCAGCACGCCGACCGACACCAGCAGCAACACCACGCTCAGCACGACCGCCGCGTCCGGGTCGGTCTCCAGGGCCAGGTACACCGCCAGCGGCATGGTGGTCGTCTCGCCGGGGAAGTTGCCCGCGAACGTGATGGTGGCGCCGAACTCGCCCAACGCCCGCGCCCAGCACAGCACCGTGCCCGCGACCACGCCCGGCAGGATCGACGGCAGGGTGACCCGCCGGAACGCCAGCCAGCGCGACGCGCCCAGCGTCGCGGCGGCCTCCTCGTAGCGGGGGTCCGCCCCGCGCAGCGCGCCCTCCACCGAGATGACCAGGAACGGCATCGCCACGAACGCCTCGGCCAGCACCACCCCGGCGGTGGTGAACGGGAGCGAGACGCCGAACCACGCGTCGAGGTGCTGCCCGACGAGCCCGCGCCGGCCGAGCACGAACAGCAGCGCCACCCCGCCCACCACCGGCGGCAGCACCAGCGGCACCGTCACCAGCGCCCGCAGCAGGCCCCGCCCCGGCACGTCGCCGCGGGCCAGCAGCCACGCCAGCGGCACGCCCAGCACCAGGCACACCACCGTCGCCAGGCTCGCGCACACCAACGACAGCCGCAGCGCCTCGCCGACCGACGCGCTGAACAACCGCGACGGCAACGTGCGCCACGGCGCGCGGACCAGCAGCCCCACCAGGGGGACGAGCAGGAACGCGAGCCCGAGCACGGCCGGCAGCACCAGCGCCACGGGCAGCCGGCCACGGGTCCGACGGCGGGTCGACCTCACGGCGCGTCGAACCCGGCCGCGGCGAGCACCGCCCGGCCCCGGTCGGACCGCACGTGCGCCACGAACTTCCGCGCGCCGGCCGCGTTGCCCGCCTTGGCCAGCGGCGCGATGGGGTAGTCGGTCACCGTCCCGTCGGCTCCCGGGAACGCGATGCCCTCGACCTCGGCGCCCGCCGACCGCACGTCGGTCCGGTAGACCAGCGCGGCGTCCACCTCGCCCAGCCGCACCTTGGTCAGCACCGCCTTCACGTCCTGCTCCAGGGTGTCCGGCCGCGGCGTCACCCCGGCGGCCTCGAACGCCCGCCGCGCCGCCGCGCCGCACGGCACCTGCTCCGCGCACAACGCGATCTTGGCGTCCGCGTCGGCGAAGTCGGCGAGCCCGGTGATCCCGGCCGGGTTGCCCGCCGGCACCGCGATCTCCAGCCGGTTGCGCGCGAACGTGACGGGTTCGGCGGCCGTCGCGCCCGCGGCCACGACCTGCGCCATGGTCGCGGACGAGGCGGACGCGAACACGTCCGCCGGCGCGCCCTGCCCGACCTGCTGCGCCAACGCCGAGCTGCCGGCGAAGTTGAGCACCACGTCCACGCCGGGCTCGGCCGCCTCGAAGTCCTCGGCCAGCTCGGTGAAGACCTCGGTCAACGACGCCGCCGCGAACACCGCGACCCGGCCGTCCGCGCCGGCGCCCGGTGCGCCGCACCCGGCCACCACCAGCAGCACGACCAGCGCGAACACCCGCATCACGCCTCCGGGATCTCGACCACGACGTGCGTGGACTTGATCGACGCGACGGCGACGCTGCCGATCTCCAGACCCAGTTCGTCGGCCGAGTCGCGGCTCATCAGCGACACCACCCGGAACGGCCCGGCCTGCAGCTCGACCTGCGCCATCACCCCGTCCTTGACCACGCGCGTGACGATCCCGCGCATCCGGTTGCGGGCCGACGCGGCCACCGTGACGCCGGGCTCGGGCGCCTCGGCCAGCCGTTGGGCGAACTCGGCCAGCTCCCGGCCGTCGACGCCCTTGCGGCCGCTGTCGAGCTGCACCCCGGCCAGCCGGCCCTGCTCGATCCACCGGCGCACGGTGTCGTCGCTCACCCCGAGCAGGGCGGCGGCGTCGCTGATCCGCAGATTCGGCACGCCGAGCAGTATAACTCCGCACCTGCGGAGGAGTGTGATCTTGGTTTCACCCCGCGACCGCCGGGTACGCCCAGCACACGCCTTGATCGGAGGACCCGCCATGACGACCTCGACCGACCGCGTCGGCGCCCGCCGCCGCCCCGTCCAGGCGCTCGCGCTGGTCGTCGGCGCGGTGTTCCTGCTGGTGGGGGTGCTGGGATTCGTGCCGGGCGCGACGACGGCCCTCGACGGCATCCGCTTCGCCGGACCGCACTCCGAAGCCCTCCTGTTCGGCCTGTTCCAGGTGTCCGTGCTGCACAACGCGCTGCACCTGCTGTTCGGCGTGGCCGGGATCCTGGCCGCGGCCTCGCGGGGCACGTCACGCCTGTTCCTGGGCGCAGGCGGGTTCCTCTACCTGGTGCTGTGGGTCTACGGGTCGGTGGTGCACTCGGTCGACCACGAGGGTGACGCGGCGAACTTCGCGCCGTTCAACGCCGCCGACAACCTGCTGCACCTCGGCCTCGGAGCCGGCATGATCATCGCGGCCGTGCTCGCCACGGTCTTCGAACGCGCCCGAGGCCGGTACCCCGGCCGGGAACAGCGCGGCGCGTGACCGCCCGGTTGACCGGTGCGCGGGGCTCGTCGCGTAAGTTCACCCAGGGAGGCGCTTGACTGGGAGGGCGTAGATGGCGAGTTCCGGAGGACGGCGGCATTTCGGGCGGGTGGACCCGTTCTGCCTGTTCATGGTCCTGCCGCTGGTGCTGATCGCGGGCATCCTGATCTGGGGTGGCCTGGGCTGGGTCGGCGTCGTCGTCATCGTCTGCGCCGTGATCGTCGTGGTCGTCGACTCGTGGACCAACCGGCCCCTGCCGTTCGACGTGTCCGACGACGACTACGACTACGAAGCCCCGCGCACCGGTCGCCGCGCCTACTAGTCGCGGGGGAACGTCTCGGCGACGGCGTCGTCCACCGAGCCCGAGCCGGTCGGCGTGACGAACAGCTCCCGCAGCAGCAGGGAGCCCGCGTGCGCGGGGTCGATCCCGGACTGCCTGCCGGTGAGCCCCTGCGCCACCCCGGTCAGCCGCAACGCCACCCGCACCACCGCACCCGGCAGCCGGCGCACCGGTCGGGGGTGACCGGCGGCCGCGGCGACGCGGCCGATCATGTCCGACCACGTCAGGTTCTCCAGCGCCACGGGGACGTCCGCGCCCGACGCCCGCTCCAGGGCGTCGGTCAGCACCTCGGCCACGTGCGCGGCGGTCGTGGCGGCACTACCACCGGGCGGTGCGACGAGCGGTGACCGGGACCGGACCCACTTGTCCAGCGGGCCCGACCAGTTCGGCAGCCGGTCGCCCGCCCGGCCGAACACGAACGGCAGCTCCAGCACGGCCACCGGCAGGTCCGGGCCGGCCGCCGCCCGGCCCGCCCGCGCCTGCTCGACCCGGCTGCGGATGTACGGGTGGCGCTCGGCCAGCCGCCACTCGGGGTGCCCGCGGTGGAAGTGCGTGTAGTACGAACCGAGCACCGCGGCCCGGCTCAGCCCCTCCTGCCGCGCGGCCGTGAGCAGCCGCACGACCGGTGCGACGTTGCCCCGGTGGAACACCGGGTACGCGGGCTCGCGCGGCACGTCCCGGTCGTCGGCCCCGGCCGCGAACACCACGCCGTCGTGACCCGCGAGCAGCGCCCGGAACTCCTCCTCGGTCGCCGAGGTCGCGTCGAGGGCGTGGTCGACGCCGTCCCGCGCGGTCCGCGCCGCGGTCGTCACCTCGTGCCCCCGCGCCCGCAGCCGCCCTACGACGTGCTGCCCGATCAACCCGCTCGCACCCACCACCAGAACGCGCACGGGTCGATCATGCCCGTTCGGCGGCGGTCAGGCGTAGGTGTAGCTGCCGCGGTGGTCCAAAGTCGAGGCCACGGTGACGCCGAACGGCTGGAGCACCTCGTCCACGTCCACGACGTTCGTGACACCGCCGCCGGGCAGGTAGCGGGTGGAGTCGAACCCCCAGCGCTCCTGCCAGCGCGACCACAGCCGGTCGATGTGGCAGTGGTGCAGGAAGAACACCGGGTCGTTGGGCGAGTCGATCTGCGCCATGTGGCCGCCGACCCACACGTGGACCCGGTTGTGCAGGTTCGGCGACAGGCCGCCCTCCACGCGGTTGCGCATGCCGCTGCTGGACGACGAGTTCCACGGTGACGTGTCGTAGGTCGACACGCCCATGACGCCGTCGACGTCGGAGGTCGTGGGCAGGGAGCCGCGCAGCGTCATCGCCCGCCGCAGCGACGTCGAGGTCGTGGCGCTGACGTTGATCCGCCACTGCGACGAGCCCGCGAACGGGCCGCTGATGACGGGTCCGTTGCCGCCGGAGCCGTTGCCGCCCATGAAGTCGGAGGTGAACGGCGCGCCGGTGGTGGAGCGGTTCGCGGTCCAGTTCCAGTACGGCAGGTTCACCGCCGGGTTGATCGCCTTCAGGGCGTTCTCCAGCTCCAGCAGGTACCGCCGGTGCCACGGCAGGAACGACGACGACTGGTGCGCGTAGTTGTGGCCGTTGACGGTGCTGAAGTAGTCCATGTGCGCGCGGACGAACCAGTCGTAGTTGCGGCCTTCGGTCTTCGCCTTCAACGCCTTCACGGCGGCGACGAAGTCGGACTTCTCGGTGGCGGTCAGTGCGGCCGCGCTCTTGCGGGTGCCCATGGCTTCGGTCCTCTCGGGGCGGTCGAGCGCGGATCAGGGGTGCTCGTGGTCGGCGTCGTGGGTCAGCTCCTGGTCGCCGAGCTGGTCCACGGCGAGCTTCGCGAGCTTCTTGAGGCCGTCGCGGTTGTTGCCCTCGTCCAACGGGACGGGGTCGAAGTGGTTGAGCGTGCTCAGCACCGCGGTGTAGGTCTCGGTCGAGTCGGGCCGGACGGGCAGCTGGACCTGCACGACCCCGAGCTTGCGGCCGTTGATGTGGATCTTGTGCTTGCCGCGGGTCTTGTCGTGCTCGCCCTTGATCTTCTTGCCCTTGTAGTCCTCTTCGAAGTCGCGGGGGTCGGCCTGGCCCGCGGCCCGGTTCGTGCCCGCGGTCGCGCCGGACGAGGCGAGGCCCGCGAGCCCGGTCGCGGTGACGGCGATCAGGGTGGCTGCGGCGCCGTGGCGGAACAGGTCCCGGCGGGATAGGTCGTTCATGGCAGTCCTTCGGCGGCATAGGGTGGTTCGAGGTCCCCCAACGGCGTCCTGACCGCGACCGACCGTCCCTCTCCCTGCCGAGCGTGCGACTGCGGTGTGTCCCCGACAACGGCGCTCACCCATTCGTGTGAGCCATGCACCGGTGTGAGTGGGGCCGAAATCCCCGAAGTGCTCGTCTGGGTGGGTGTGCGGTCCGTCAGGCGGAGCGGAGCGTGAGCAGCGAGATCTCGCTCGGCGCGAAGACGCGCAGCGGCGGGCCCCAGAACCCCGCGCCCCGGCTGGTGTAGAGCAGGGTGCGGCCGCCGTGGCGGCTCAGGCCCGCCAGCACCGGCTGCTGCAACCGCACGAGCAGGTGGAACGGCCAGATCTGGCCGCCGTGCGTGTGCCCGGACAGCTGGAGGTCGACGCCCGCCGCGACCGCCTTGCCGATCTCGCTCGGCTGGTGCGCCAGCAGCACCACCGGGTCGCCGGCACGCGTGCCCGCGAGCGCCGCGTCGAGGTCCGCGCCGTGGCCCGCCTCGCCCGAGTGCGCGCCCGTGACGTCGTCCACGCCCGCGAACACCAGCCGCGCGGCACCGCGCTCCAGCACCCGGTGCTGGTTGTGCAGGCTGGTCCAGCCCAGCTCGGCCATGTGGTCCAGCCACGCCTGGGCGTTGGAGATGTACTCGTGGTTGCCGGACACGTAGAACCGGTGCCGCGCCCGGACGTCGCCCAGCGCGGCGGCCTGCCCGCGGCGTTGCGCCACCGTGCCGTCCGCGATGTCGCCGACGTGCACGACGACGTCCGGCTCCAGCGCGTTGACCGCCGCGACCGTGCCCACCGACCACTTCGTGCGGTCGATCGCGCCGTAGTGGGTGTCGGCGAGCACCGCGACGGTGAGCCCGTCGAACGCCCGGTCCAGCCGGGGGAGCACCACCTCGGTCCGCTTCACCCTCGGCACCCGGCGCGCCTCGCGCAGGCCGTGGGCCACCAGTGCGAGACCGACCACGAGCAGCACGACGGCCACGAACCGCGCCCGGAACGGGTTCTCCACACCGGCGACCGCCAGCACCAGCCTCAGCACGTGCGTGATCAGCGTCCACGCGAAGAACACCCACGCGACGCCGAGCATCAGGTGCGCGACCCGGGACGCCCGGTCGGAGTGGCGGCGGCCGTGGGCGCGGACCAGGAGCAGCGGGAACGCCACCGACGTGACGACGAAGAACGCCGTGCCGAGGGCTTGGAGCGGCCACGGCCAGTGCGCGCCCGGCGCGAGCAGCCCCGTCCAGGGCACCCAGAACAACAGCGCGGTCACCGTGAGGAGCACCGCCGCGAAGGTGGCGCGTCGCCGCGTCGACGGGCGGGGCGGCGCGGTCGTGCTCGACATCGGCTCTCCTCGACGGCTTTACGGACCAGCGGGCTCTTATCGACGGTAACCCGCCGCGCGGCCGGTGTCCAAGTTTGGCCGCCGTGCGCGCGGCAATCCTGATCACATGGCTGACGAGCACGAACGCGAGACCCACCCGCCGGACGCCTTCCGGGTCGAGACGCCGGAGGAGGACGCGCGGCTGGCCGAGTCGCAGCGCACGATCGACGAGGCCAAGGGGGTGGCCGCCGACCTGGCCAGGACGACGCCCGACCCGATGCCCGACAGCGAGCCGCCGGAGGGCTCCACCCCGGGCTCCTGAGCGGCGACCCCCGGCGGGTCCATAGTGGACTCACCCGAATGGCGGTTGAGAACGTGAACACCGATATGGATAGTTCGATCTTCCGCGTGGGTGTTCAGTCGATCGCCGCTTGACTTGGGGGTAACCGGGCGTGGCTCGTCCAACCCGCACCGTGGTGGACGACGCGCTCTCGTCACCCGGTCGTCCCGTGCTGCGCTGGATCGGGTTGCTGACCGAGGTCTACTCCTGGGTCACCTGCGTCGCCTTCGCCGTGCAGCTGTCGTTCGTCGGCGTGCGGCCCGGCCGCCTGGTGCTCGCCGGCCTGGTCCTGCTGGTGCTGCTGACCTGGTGGCTGCGGCCGAAGCGGGGCGGCTGGCTCGTCGCGCTGGCGGAGTGCGTGATCGCCCACGGCGCGGTGTTCGTGCTGCCCAACCCGCAGCCCATCATCGGCTTCCTGTTCGCGGTGACCGTGCGGCGGGCGATGCGCGGCGAGAACGAGCGGTTCCCGTTGCAGGCGGTGCCCGCGCTGCTGGGGTACCTGAGCGGCTTCACGGTCTGGATCACCGTGACGCCGGTCGCCGTGACCGCCCCGCTCGTGACGTCCGTGGTGATGCCGTTGGTGGGTCTGGTGGTCGCGTCGATGGCGCTGCACGAGACCGTGCGCTCGGGGCGGCTCGTGCGGGACGCGCACCGCACCGTCGAGGCGGTGGTCCGGGCCAGCCCGATCGGGCTCGTGCTGGTCGACGCCGAGGGCGCGCCGCGGCTGCACAACGACCGGGCGCGGGAACTGCTGGCGTGGTCCGCCGAACCCGGGCGGGTGCCGTGCCCGCACGGCCCGGACATCACCGAGTGCCAACGCGGCTGCCGTTCCGCCGACGACGGCGTGGAGGTGCGCGTCAAGCGCCCGGACGGCTCGACCGGCGTGCTCGCGGTGCACGCCGTGCCGGTCGAGCACGTCTCGGAGCAGCACACCCTGGTCACGGCGCTGGACGTGAGCAAGCGCCGCGAGCTGGAGGACGCGCTGCGCAGCCGGGCCGAGCGGGACGAGCTGACCGGGCTCGCCGGGCGCACCCACTTCCTGCACCTGGTGGACGAGGCGCTGCTGGCCGGCGAGGCGGTCGGCCTGCTGGTGATGGACCTCGACGGGTTCAAGGAGGTCAACGACGCCGAGGGGCACGAGGCGGGCGACTGGTACCTGGTGTCGGCGGCCGAGCGGATCGGCCGCGCGGTCGGCCGGGTGGCCACGGCGGCGCGGCTGGGCGGCGACGAGTTCGCGGTGCTCGCGCCGGGCCACGACGTGCGCGAGTCGGCGCGGCTGGCCACCCGCATCCTGTCGGAGCTGGCGCGGCCGTTGACCGGGCTGGGGCACGAGACGGTGATCCGGGCCAGCGTCGGCATCGCGGTGTCGTCACCGGGCGTCGGGACGGCGGACCTGCTGCGTGACGCGGACACCGCCATGTACGTGGCCAAGCGCGAGGGCGGCGGGCGCATCCGGCTGTTCCGGCCGGAGATGGGGGAGCAGGTGCTGGCCCGCCAGCGCGACAAGGCCGACCTGCGCACGGCCGTGTCCGACGGGCAGCTCGTGCTGCACTACCAGCCGATCGTGGACCTGGCGACGTCGGCGGCGGCCGGCGCGGAGGCGCTGGTGCGGTGGCAGCGGCCGGGGCACGGGCTGCTCGGGCCCGGCGAGTTCATCGGGCTGGCGGAGGAGACCGGGCTGATCGTGCCGCTGGGCAACAAGGTGCTGGCGGGCGCGTGCGAGCAGGCGATGCGGTGGCGCGAGCAGGGGCGGGCGCTCGGCGTGACGGTGAACGTGTCGACGCGGCAGCTGTCCGCGCCCGCGTTCCTGCCGTCGTTGGACCGGGTGCTCAAGACCACGGGGCTGCCGCCGGAGCGGCTGACGATCGAGGTGACCGAGTCGGTGTGGGCCGACGGCGCGGCGATGCGCGGGCTGATGGAGGTGCGCGAGACGGGGGTGCGGGTGGCGCTGGACGACTTCGGCACCGGCTACTCGTCGTTGAGCTACCTCCAGCGCTACCCGTTCGACGTGGTGAAGATCGACCGCTCGTTCACCGGGGCGCTGTCCGACACCGGCCGCACCGCGGGCGTGGTGCGCTGCATCATCGACCTGGCCGAGGTCCTGGGCGCGCACACCGTCGCCGAGGGCATCGAGACCCAGGCCCAGGCCGACTGGCTGCGCAACGCCGGCTGCGCCTACGCCCAGGGCTACCTCTTCGGCCGCCCCGACCTGGCCGAGAACTGGGACGCCCAACCCTCCGTCCCCCACTGATCCCGCGCGAGTCGAACCTTCAGGTCCCGCGTGTCGAACCTTCAGGTCCCGAGAGTCGAACGCTCAGGTCCCGAGAGTCGAACGCTCAGGTCCCGAGAGTCGAACGCTCAGGTCCCGAGAGTCGAACGCTCAGGTCCCGCGTGTCGAACGCTCAGGTCCCGCGTGTCGAACGCTCAGGTCCCGAGAGTCGAACGCTCAGGACCCCCGAGTTCCACGTTCAGGTCCCCGGCGTTGAACGCTCGGCGGTACCTGAACGTGGAACTCAGTGGTCCTGGAGGTTCGACACGCGGGACACGGAGGTTCGACTCTCGGGTCAGGGGAGGTCGGCGAGGGTGTTCCAGAACATCAGCTCGTAGGAGTGCAGGAGGTGGGCGGCGGGGAGGGCGGCGTCCGGGGTCCAGCCGGTGGCGAGGACGTCGGTCAGGGCGCGCAGGCCGAGGGCGTCCAGTTCGGGGGCCGGTTCGGCGAAGAAGTCGAAGAACGCGCAGCCGGCGTCGTCGAAACCGTAGTGCTCGCGCAACCCGGCGGCGATCGCCGCGCAATAGCCACCCCATTCCGCGAAGTTCGCCAGAATCGCGAGGAGCGCGTCGTGCGGATTGCCGGCCAACGCCAGCCTGGCCACGTACGACGGATATGCCTGACACCCGGGCAGCGACCGGTACGTGGCCACGTCATCCGGGGTCAGACCGGTCGCCGAGGCGAAATCGGCCAGTTTGGCCAACGCCAACCCCTCGCCGCCCGCGACCATCGCGAAGAACTCCCGCTGCGCCGGCACGGGAGCCTGCGCGGCCAACGTGAGGAACGCTCGCCAATCGCTCTGCACGATGCGGTGCTCCTCCGCCGCCAACGCCCGCAACGCCGCCCGCGGCGCCTCGCCGGAAGCGATCAACGGCACCAGCCGGTTCGTCACGCCGTCCCGCTTCAGCTCCGCGCGCACCCGCTCCAACAGGTCTTTCGCGTCCTTCGCCATCGTTTCCCCTCGTCCGGGCACCGCACGTCACCGGCGACGGCGGCATGACCAATAGGCACTCTATAGAGCCGCCCGACGCCATGCGGATGGGCATCCGCTCCGGTTGCGCGGATGAAGACTCGGCAACAGGGATTGACGCGGACTCCCCTTTCCGGTCTCATGGCTCCGCCTTGTCGAACGTCAGCGTTGCCTCAGTAGGGAGTGCCGGGATTGCGCGTCGCCGGAGCCACGTCGGTCGAAAACCGCGGAATCCCGATCGGAAAACAACATCAGCTGTGGATGGGTTACCTGGCTTTCGGCCTGTTATCCGTCGGGGCCTACTACGCCCTGCCGATCTTCGTCGGCACGATTCCGCTGCGGGTCGTCGTCTACTGCGCGGTCAGCACGTCCGCCGCCCTCGCCGTCTGGTGGGGCGTGCGGCGCAACCGGCCCGAGCCCCGCGCGCCCTGGCTGGTGCTCGGCCTGAGCCAGCTCGTGTACGCCCTGGCCGACGCCACGTTCTACATGTCGCACTACGTGCTCCACGACGCCAGCTACCCGGCCGTCGCCGACGCGTTCTACCTGGCCCACTACCCGCTCGTCGTGGTCGGCCTGCTCATGCTCATCCGGCAGCGCCGCTCCGACCGCGACCTGCCCAGCCTGCTCGACGCGGTCTCGCTCACCGTGGTCGCGGGCCTGCTGTCCTGGGTGTTCGTGATCGGCCCGCAGACCCGCCTGGGCACGCCGGTGCTGGTCGAGATGGTGTCGCTGGCCTACCCGTTGATGGACCTGGTGCTGCTGCTGGTGTCGTTGCGGCTGCTGTTCGGCGCCGGACGGCGTGACGGGTCGTTCGCGCTGCTCGCCCTGTGGCTGACCGCGATCCTCACCGCGGACACCGTGTACGTGTTGCAGCGCCTGGACCTCAGCTACGAGGCGGGCAACTTCCTGGATGCGATCTGGCTGACCGGCAACCTGGCGCTGGGCGCGTGCGCGCTGCACCCGTCGATGGGCCGGATGGCGCAGGCGGTGGACGTGCCCGCGCTGCGGTTGAGCTGGCCGCGGCTCGCGCTCCTGTCCGGTGGCGCGCTGATCGGCCCGCTGCTGCTGCTCGTGCAGCACGCGCAAGGCGTGCGCCGCGACGTGCCGGTGATCGCGGCGGGCTGCGCGGTGCTGTTCGCGCTGACCGCGACCCGGCTCGCGGGCCTGGCGGTGGACCAGCGCCGGCTCGCCATCACCGACAGCCTCACCCGGCTGCGCAGCCGCCGCTACTTCGAGGCGCGGCTGGCCGACGAGGTGGTGCGGGCCCGGCGCACCGGCGGCCCGCTGGGCGTGGTGATCCTCGACGTGGACCGGTTCAAGTCGATCAACGACCGGTTCGGGCACCCGGCGGGTGACCGGGTGCTGGTCGAGGTGGCGAACCGGCTGCGCGCGATCGCCGGGCAGGGCCGGGTGCTCGCCCGGTACGGCGGCGAGGAGTTCGCGCTGATCGCGACCGGTGCGGACGCGGAGAACCTGAGCCGGCTCGCGGAACGGTTGCGGCACGGCGTCTCCCACCATCCGATCGCCGTGAGCGGTCGGAGATCGGTGACGGTTACGCTCTCCGCCGGCACCGCCGCGTTCGCGCCGCACTACGGCACGGCGTCCGCGTTGGTGTCCGCCGCTGATCGCGCGCTGTACCTGGCCAAGGACCTCGGCCGGGACCGGGCGGTCGCCGGTGGCACATCGCTCACCGAACACCGGGAGGACGTCGCGGTGGACTACCTGAACCAGGTCGCGGACCTGGTCGACCTGCGCGTGGCCAGTCCCGGGCGCAGTCTGGCCATCGCCGAGTGGGCGCGCACCGTCGCCGACCACCTCAAGCGGAACCCGGCCGAGATCCACAACGCGCACCGCGCGGGGCGGCTGCTGGACGTCGGCATGATCGTGCTGCCCGACGACCTGCTCACCGAGTCCGGTCCGCTGACCGACCAGCAGTGGCACCTGCTGCACGAGCACCCCGACAGCGGGGCGCGGATGGTGAGCGTGCTGCCGGACCACGGCGAGGTGGCCGAGGTCATCCGCCAGCACCACGAGCGGTGGGACGGCGCGGGCTACCCGAACGGCCTGACCCGCGACACCATCCGCATCGAGGCGCGGATCCTGTCCGTGTGCGACGCGTGGGCGGCGATGCGCGCCGACCGGCCGCACCGGCGCGCGTTGACCCACGAGCAGGCGGTGCGAGAGCTGCGGGCCGGTCGGGGCGCGCGGTTCGACCCGGACCTGGTGGACGTGTTCCTGGCGTTGCTGGAGAAGGGCGTGGTGGGCGACCTGAACGCCGGGCCCGCGCCGCGCGAGGACAGCCGCCTATCCTGACGCCATGTCACGCCGCGCCCTGATCACGATGACGACGGACGAGGTGCGCGCGTTCCTGGAGGAGCAGCGCGTGGTCACGGTGGCCACCATCGGCCCGAACGGCCGCCCGCACCTCGTGCCGCTGTGGTTCGTGGTGGAGGACGGCGAGCTGGCCGGCTGGACCTACCGGGCGTCGCAGAAGGTGGCGAACCTGCGCCGCAAGCCCGAGGCGACGCTCCAGCTGGAGGCGGGGGAGACCTACGACCAGCTGCGCGGCGTGACGATGGAGTGCGACGCGCGGCTGGTGGAGGAGCCGGCCGAGGTTGCCCGCATCGGCGCGGCGGTGGCGGCCCGGTACTCGGGGCACAGCGGCCCGGAGCTGGACGCGTTCGTGGCCGCGCAGGCGGCGAAGCGGGTGGGGCTGCGGTTCGCGCCGACCTCGGTGGTCTCCTGGGACCACCGCAAGCTGAGCGGCACCTACTGACGCGCGCCCTCGCGGAGGGGCGACCGGCGGACCCGAGGACGGGCTGCCGCCGACGGCCGCACGCACTTCGGGCCGGCCTCGACAGCCGCTCGGCACCCACTGCAAGTGAGCGCAAGTTTCCGCAAACCGGCTGCAAGCGGGTCGCGAGATGTCTCCGAATCCGTCGCAGTCAGGTTTTTGCGTCTTTCAGTAGACATCTTGCGATCAGGTGAGCCGCCTGCCTATGGTGTGCGCCACGCCACACCCTGCTCCGTGGCGTCGAGGTCCCGTCCAACGAAGGGCTGAACCCATGCGAGTCAACCCCACCCTCCGGCGCCCCCTGGCGCTCGGCGCGGCGGCGGTGGCCACGTCCCTGCTGGCCGCGACGGCGGTCGCCGTCGCGCCGAACGAGGTCGCCGCCCAGGTCGCCGCGGCGGCCACCTCGCCGTTCGACGTCCCCGGACGCGGCGCCGACGTGCCGTTCGTCGAGCACGAGGCCGAGTCGGCCGCCACGAACGGCACGAAGATCGGCCCCGGCCGCCGCCAGGGCACGCTGGAGGGCGAGGCGTCCGGCCGGCGCGCCGTGACGCTGTCCGGTCAGGGCCGGTACGTCGAGTTCACCCTCACCGAGCCCGCGAACTCGATCGACATCCGCTACAGCATCCCGGACGGCAACGGCGGCGCGGGCATCACCGCGCCCCTGTCGCTCTACCTCGACGGCACGAAGACCGGCAGCCTCACGCTCACCTCGAAGTACGCGTGGCGCTACGGCGGCTACCCGTACGCCAACGACCCGAACCAGGGCAAGCCGCACCACCTCTACGACTCCACCCGCGCCCTGTTCCCGCGCACGCTCGCCGCGGGCTCGAAGGTGAAGCTCCAGGTCGACGCGGGTGACACCGCACCGTCCTACACGATCGACCTGGCCGACTTCGAGCTCGTCGCACCGGCGGCGACGCGGCCCGCCAACTCGGTGTCCGTCACCGAGCACGGCGCCACCCCGAACGACGGCTCCAACGACAACGCCGCCTTCGACGCCGCGGTGGCCGCCGCGAAGACCTCCGGCCGCGAGGTGTGGATCCCGGCCGGCCGGTTCACCGTGACCAAGCACATCACCGTCGACCAGGTCACCGTCCGCGGCGCGGGTCACTGGCACAGCGTGGTCGCGGGCGACCGGGTCGGCTTCTACGGCCTCGGCGAGCCGTCGAGCTGCGGCCAGGGCGGCAACTCCGGCGTGAGCACCCGCGTGGGCCTGCACGACTTCGCGATCATCGGCGAGGTCACCAACCGGGTCGACTGCGACCAGACCAACGCCATCGGCGGCGCGCTGGGCGGCGGCTCGGTCATCTCCGGGATGTTCCTGCAGCACACCAAGGTCGGCCTGTGGCTGGACGGCCCGTTCTCCGGCCTCACCATCCGCGGCAACAAGGTCGTGGACCAGCTCGCCGACGGCATGAACCTGCACCGCGGCATCAGCGACGTGCTGATCGAGAACAACCTGTTCCGCAACATCAGCGACGACGGCATCGCGTTCTGGTCCGAGCACCAGGCCGACCACGGCAACACGATCCGCCGCAACACGGTGGTCGTGCCGATGAAGGCCAACGGCATCGCGATCTACGGCGGCCGGGACAACGTCGCCACCGAGAACGTCGTGGCCGACACCCAGGACCAGGGCGGCGGAATCCACGTCGGCAACCGCTTCTCCTCGGTGCCCCTGTCCGGCACCACGACCCTGTCGCGCAACACGACGCTGCGCGCGGGCGTGCTCGACTCGAACTGGCAGTTCGGCGTGGGCGCGCTGTGGTTCGACGCCCGTGACGGCGCGATGAACGGCCGCATCGACGTCACCGACACCGACCTGGTCGACAGCAACTACGAGGCCATCCAGTTCATCAGCGGCACCATCACGAACGTCCACTTCGACGGCGTGCGCATCAACGGCGCGGGCACGTTCGGCATCCAGCTGCAGTCGCCGGGGGCGGCGTCGTTCACCAACGTCACGGCGACCGGCCTGGGCCGGGCCGGCGTCTACAGCTGCCTGGGCGAGAACGCGTTCCAGATCACCAGGGGCGCGGGCAACTCCGGCTGGGACGGCCCGGCGTACTGCGGACCGTGGCCGGACCCGATCTACACCGACCCGACCACCCCGCCGACCACCACCACGACCACGACGACCACGACCACGACGACAGTCCTGCCGGGCGGCAACCTGGCCAGGGGCAAGGCGGTCACCGCGTCCACCGCGAACGGCGGCTTCCCGGCCGCCCAGGCCGTCGACGGTGACGCGAACACCTACTGGGAGAGCGCGAACAACCAGTTCCCGCAGTCGGTGACCGTCGACCTGGGACGGTCGGAGAACGTCGGCCGCCTGGTGCTGAAGCTCCCGCCGCCCGCCGCGTGGGAGGCGCGCACGCAGACCCTGAGCGTGTCCGGCAGCACGGACGGCACGAACTTCGGCCAGCTCGTGGCGTCGGCCGGCTTCCGGTTCGACCCCGCGTCCGGCAACCAGGTCACGATCCCGGTCTCCGGCGCCCACCGCCACCTGCGGCTGACGTTCACCGGCAACACCGCGTGGCCCGCCGCGCAGCTGGCCGAACTGGAGGTGTACGCGGGCACCGCGACGACGACCACCACCACCACCACGACCACCGCTCAGCCGACCGGCAACGTGGCGCGCGGCAAGCCGGTCCAGGCCGCGTCGAACGGCGGCTTCCCGGGCGGCAACGCGGTGGACGGCGACGCGAACACCTACTGGGAGAGCCCGAACAACGCGTTCCCCCAGACGTTCACGGTCGACCTGGGCAGCCGCGTCGCGGTGAACCGGATCGTGCTGAAGCTGCCGCCGGCCGCCGCGTGGGAGGCGCGCACGCAGACCCTGAGCGTGTCCGGCAGCGCGGACGGCACGAACTTCGGCCAGCTCGTGGCGTCGGCCGGGTTCCGGTTCGACCCCGCGTCCGGCAACCAGGTCGGCATCCCGGTCGCGGCGAACCACCGCTACCTGCGGCTGACCGTCACCGGCAACACGGGCTGGCCCGCCGCCCAGCTCGGCGAGTTCGAGGCGTACGCGGGCTGACGCCTCGGCCGGGGTGGCCGCGCGGCAACGACGCCGGCGCGGCCACCCCGACGCGGTCCCGTCCTGCCGAACCCGAATGGTCGACAACGTCGTCACGGTGTCGTCACGTTCAGTAGAGTCGGTGGGGAGAGATCACCAGCGGAGGATTGCGATGAAGCGGAACATCACCTGCCCCTGTGGCGAGCACATCACGGGGCAGGACGAGGACGACCTGGTGGCGAAGACCCAGCAGCACCTCAAGGAGAACCACCCCGGCCACGACTACTCGCGCGACGAGATCCTGTTCATGGCCTACTGAGCCGCCTCGCCCGGGTCGGGGTGCAGCGCGATCAGCAGCAGGGCGTCGAGCAGCCGCAGCCAGTCGCGCTCGACGAGTTCCCGGCCGGTGAGGGCGGACAGGCGGGCCAGCGCGTCCAGCAGCCGCCCGGCCAGGTCGTCCGCGTCCTGACCGGTCGCCTCGGCCCAGGCGCGGACCTCGCGGCGGAACGAGGGCGCGCGGCCCAGCCGGACCAGCGCGGCGGGCAGCGGCGGCGGCGGGTCCCCGGTGTCGCCGAACCCCACGGTCAGCCGCGTGCCCAGCGCCTGAGCCAACCGGGTGAGGGCGTCCACGGTCGGGTTGCCGCGGCCGTTCTCCAGGTTCGCCACGTACGGCACCGAGAGTCCCGCGTCGGCGGCGACCGCGGCCACCGTGCGCCCACTGGCGGCGCGCAGCGCTCGAAGCCGCCGGCCCAGTTCGTCTGCCACGGCGGCAATCTTGTCAGAACACTACCCGGGATGACTATTTTCTGGAGATAGTCACCGGGTGGTCACCGCTCTGCGCGTCCGCGACTTCCGGCTGCTGTGGGCGGCGCGGACGGTCAGCGTGTTCGGCACCTGGCTGCTCGTCGTCGCCGTGCCCGCGCACGTCTTCCACCTGACCGGCTCGCTGCTGGCGTCGGGCGCGGCGCTGGCGGCGGAGTTCCTGCCGCCGGTGCTGCTCGGCCCGGTGGCGGAGGTGCTGGTCGACCGGTGGGACCGGCGGCGGGTGATGGTGGCGGCTGACGTCCTGCGGGCCGCCGCTGTCCTCCTGCTGCTGCTCGCGCGCGACCCCGGCGACCTCTGGCTGGTGTACGTCGCGCTGGTCGTGGAGAGCGCCGGCACGGTGGTGTTCCGGCCGGCCGCCCAGGCGCACACACCGGTCGTGGTCGGCACCGGCACGGCGTTGAGCGGTGCCAACGCCCTCAACTCCCTCACCGACGGCGTGGCCCGGCTCGTCGGCGCACCGCTGGGCGGCGCGTTGACGGCGCTGGTGGGGTTCCCGGCGTTGGTGGTCGCGGACGCGGTGAGCTACCTCGTCTCGGCCGCGCTGCTCGCGTTCCTGGCGCGGCGACCGGGCGACGGTCGGCGCACCGGTGTCGGGAGGGAACTGGCGGAGGGGTTGGCCTTCCTCAGGTCGGAACGCACCGCCAGGACGCTTCTCGTCGTCAGCACGGTCTTCCTCGCCGCCAACGCGTCGCTCAGCGCGCTGCTGGTGCCGTTCGGCGTCACCACGCTCGGCGGGACCGGACCGGTCGGGCTGGTGATGTCCGGGCTCGGCGTCGGTTTCCTGCTCGGCGCGCCCGCGAGTCGCGTCCTGGTCGACCGCCTGCGGTCAGGTGCGGTGCTGGCGGCCGCGCTCGGCGTCACGTCGGTGGGGTTCGTGCTGCTGTTCGGGTCCACATCGCCGGCCCAGGCCCTCCCGGCCGCCGTGGTGATCGGGCTGGCGGGCTCGGCGGCCCTCGTCGTGACGCAGACCGTCCTGCAACGCGTGACGCCCACGGCGGTGCTGGGTCGGGTCAGCGCCGTGATGTTCACCGGCGAAGCCGCGGCCACGTTCGTCGGCGCCCTGGTCGGGCCGGCCCTCGCCGAAGTCACCTCCCTGCGCACGACCGCGTACGCCGCATGCGCGCTGACCCTGTTGGCCGCCCTGTACGCGACATCCACACCTGAGGCGCACCGGTGATGGTGGCCGTCTGCGCGGCAACGCGGAAGCCGCCGAACGGGTGCGTCCCGGTTCACCTGAACGGCCGCTAACGGGGTGGGGCCGACAGGGCGATTCCCCTCGCGAAAGGCCAGAATCCCATCGAGGACGGAGTCGCCCGATGAAGCGCTCCTCTCGCCTCACGGCGTTCCTGACCGGCACGGCGTTGCTCTGCGCGGCTCTGGCGACCGCGCCGGCCGCCCACGCCGACGCGCCGTTAGTGGCGTGCCCCGGCTACGTCGAGCAGACCATCGACCCGGGGCTGACACTGCTGCCCCGCCTCAACGCGGTGACGGTCGAGGGCAGGTTCGGCCCCTGCGCGAACCAGATCGTCGACGACGAGCACGTGTTCGCCGACTACACGGCCAGCGCTTCGGGGTTGATCAGCTGCAGCATCAACGCGCCCATCACCAACGCGTCCGGCACGGTCAGGTGGCAGGACGCGGAAGGCCACCACACGGGCACGTCCGGCTTCACCGGTGGCATCACGCTGAGCCAGCGGCCGGTCGGGGAGAACGTCGGCATCGTCGTGGCGACCGTCAACTCCGGCGACTTCGCCGGCCGCACGCTCGTCCTCGTCAGCGCGCGGCTGACGTTCGACCCGATCCAGTGCGTGACGGCAGGGGTTCGGCAGGTCGCCGGTCCCGGCTCGCTGGAAGTGCTGCCGCTGTGAGGTGAAGGGGTCGGCGCGGCGGTCGCCTCTCGGCGAGTGGCTCGACGCGGCTCCAGCCGAACGGTATTCCGCGAAGGCGCTTGGTGAGGCCCGGGGACACGGACCGCACCGACCGAGTCTTCCAACGGTCCGGCCCGCTCCGGTGTTCCCGTCGTGACGTGACGTGCGTCACTGGCTCTCAGTATTCGTGCGCTACCGTTCGGCCACTCGACCATACGCAAGCGTACGGAGGTGTCGTATGGCGGTGTTGGCCCTGCTCACGGCGGGGGTGTTGGCGGCCGTGGGCGCGCTGCACGTGGTGTGGGTCTTCTCGCCGTGGCCGCTGCGGTCCCGCGAGGAGTTCGCCCGGCGGGTGGTGGACGTGCCGCCGGAGAAGCTGCCGCCGCCCGGGTTGACGCTGGCGGTCGCCGCGCTGCTCGGCCTCGCGGCCTACCTCGTCGCGGGCCGCGCGGACCTCGTCGGCGTGCCCGGCCCGGCGTGGCTGCCGGTCGTGGGCACGGCGGGCGTGGCGGCGGTGTTCCTGCTGCGCGGCGCGGGCGGGGTGGTCGCGTCGTCCCGGAAGTCGACCGAGTTCGCCCGGCTCGACCTGCGCTTCTACTCGCCGCTGTGCCTGGCGCTGGCCACGTCGTGCGCGGTGGTGGCGTTCGGCGGCTGACCGTGGAATCGGCCCCCGGCCGAACTCTCGGTTCGGACGGGGGCCGACGGTCACGGTGACGCGGTCGTGCGCGCGTCGGGGTGCTGCTTACTTGGCGCAGGCCGGCAGGTGCGGGTGCCGCTCACCGCGCTCGACGGACTCCTTGGCGAGCGTGCACTTCAGCGCGTCGTAGGCGGGCTTGCGGGTGAAGTCGTCCCACATCACCGTCGCCGCGCCCTCGCCCTGGAAGAACACCGGCACCCAGGAGTACTTGTCGGTGAAGCCCCAGATGGTGAACGAGTCGCAGCCGTCGACGTTGAGGCACGCCACCAGCGTCCGGTTGTAGTAGTCGGCCTGCTTGGCCAGCATCTCCGCGGTCGGCACGCCGTCCGCCGGCAGGTCCATCCGCACGTCCAGCTCGGTGATGGCGGTGCCCAGGCCGAGCGCGGCGAACCGCTTCAGGTTCGTCTCCAGGTCACCGGGGAAGCCGTACCGGGTGCTGAGGTGCGACTGGGCGGAGAAGCCGTGCACCGGCACGCCCTGCGCCTTCAGGTCCTTGATCAACGCGTAGTAGGCGTTGCTCTTGGCGTTGACGCTCTCCACGCCGTAGTCGTTGAAGTACAGGTCCGCCTTGGGGTCTGCCTCGTGCGCCCAGCGGAACGCGTCCGCGATGATCCCGGGGCCGAGCTCGCGGATCCAGATGTTGTCGGTGGTGCGCAGCGCGCCCGCGTCGGTGAAGATCTCGTTGGCCACGTCCCACTGCTGGATCTTGCCCTTGTAGCGGCCCACGACCGTGGTGATGTGCTCGCGCAGGATCTCGCGCAGCTCCTCGGCGGTGAAGTCGCCCTGCTCCAGCCACTCCGGGTTCTGGCTGTGCCACAGCAGCGTGTGCCCGCGGACGACCTGGCGGTTCTGCTGCGCGAACTTCACGATGGCGTCGGCCATGCCGAAGTTGTAGCGGTCGCGCTCCGGGTGGATGTACTCCCACTTCATCTGGTTCTCGGCGGACACCGAGCTGAACTCCTTGGCCAGCACGGAGCGGTACTCGAGGTCCTTGGTGAACGGGTCGGGGTAGGGCTGCGACTCGTGGTGGCCGCCACCGGCTGCGGCGGTGCCGATGTAGAACCCCTTGGGTGCCACCCAGCGGAGGCTGTCCTTCTTCGCGTGCCCCGGCGACAGCTCACCCTGGTCGGGTGAGGCCGCGGCGACGAGGGCCGGCGAGGTCAACGCCACCGCGGCGATGGCGGCGGTGACGAGGCGGATCGACTTCATGGCGGTCTTCGCTTTCTCGGACGACTACGACGGCGGCGTTCGAAAGTTTCGTCATTGATCCGGCAATTTTCGAGATGCCGGACCCTAAGTCGGCCGCCGGGCGATCGTCAAGAGCCAGTCAAGACGACACCCTGCCTTGTCCGGCCCCGGAAACGGCCTTGCCCTCCGCAGTCGTGCGACTACCGTGGGCAATGGATCTACTACGTGAGCGGGGGTCACGCACATGAGAAGACTGGCGACAACTCTCGTGGCCGCGCTGGGAATCGCGCTGGTCCCGGGTGTCGCGGCGGGTTCGCCGCTGGGCTGGAACGCCACGTGGACCGCCTCGCCGCACGCGGCGACGGAGTTCCTCGGGCCGAACTGGGGAGTGGCCGGGTTCGACAACCACACCGTCCGCCAGGTCGTGCGGATCAGCGACGGCGGCGCGGCGGTGCGGATCAGGCTGTCCAACGCCTACGGCACGTCGCCGCTGGTGGTGACCGGCGCGACGGTGGCCCAGACGGCGCAGGGCGCGACGGTGCGGCCGAACTCGGTGCGGCACCTGTCCTTCCACGGGCACCGCTCGGTGACCGTGCCGGTCGGCGGCGAGGTCGTCGGCGACCTCGCGCCGCTGCCCGTGGCAGCGATGAGCCAGGTGACCGTGACGCTGTACCTGGCCGGGAGGACCGGGCCGGCCACCGGGCACGCCTTTGCCAGTGCGACGACCTGGCGGGCGTCGGGTGACCACCGGGCCGACGTGGCCGCGGACGCGTTCACCGAGACGTCGCAGTCGTGGTACTACCTCAACGGCGTCGAGGTGGTCGACCTCCTCCCGCGCCGCGAGGTCGTGGTCGCGTTCGGCGACTCGATCACCGACGGCGTGGCGTCCACAGTGGACGCGGACAACCGCTACCCGGACGAGCTGGCCGAGCGGCTGGGCGGACGGCGCGGCGTGGTGAACGCGGGAATCGGCGGAAACCGGGTGCTCAACGACTCGGCGTGCTTCGGCGAAAAGGCGACGACGCGGTTCGAGCGGGACGCGCTGTCCCGACCCGACGTGCGCACGGTGATCCTGCTGGAGGGCATCAACGACATCGGGTTCAGCCGGTTCCCGATGGAGTGCACCACGCCCAACCAGGAGGTCACCGCGGACCAGCTGATCGCGGGGTACCGCGAGCTGATCGGTCAGGCGCGGGCCAGGGGCGTGCGGATCGTCGGCGCGACGCTGCTGCCGTTCAAGGGGGCCGGCTACTACACCGAGGCCGGCGAGGCGGTGCGGGACGAGGTGAACGCCTGGATCCGCACGTCCGGCGAGTTCGACGCGGTCGTCGACTTCGACCGCGCGATGGCCGACCCGGCGGACCCGGACGCGTTGCGGCCCGCCTACGACAGCGGTGACCGGCTGCACCCGAACGACGCGGGCTACCGGGCCATGGCCGAGGCCGTCGACCTGTCGGTGCTGTAGCGGCGGCGTGCCCGAAACGCCCTCCCGCAGCCGTCGGGAGGGCGTTTCGTCGAATTGCGGTCGAATGCGCGTCGAATGCGAACCTGTTGTCCGCCAACACTTCCCCTGCGCGTGCACGGCTCGTTACAGTGCGATTTGGGAGCGCTCCCAGCCCACCCATGGTCGGTACCCAACATGGTTGTCCTCAACGAGGAGGAAAGAGTGGCGCTCATATCCGTCCCTGCGAACAAGAGCCTGCTCGGCAAGGCCCTCGCGACGCTCGCGGTCGTCGCCGGGCTCATGGCGAGCATGATGACCGTGACCACCGGCGTCGCCCGGGCTCACGGCTCGACCGTCGACCCGCCGTCGCGCAACTACGGCTGCTGGCAGCGGTGGGGCAGCGACTTCCAGAACCCCACGATGGCCCAGCAGGACCCCATGTGCTGGCAGGCGTGGCAGGCCGACACCACCGCGATGTGGAACTGGAACGGCCTGTACCGCGAAGGGGTCGCGGGCAACCACCAAGGCGCGATCCCCAACGGCCAACTGTGCAGCGGCGGGCGGACCGGCGGGATGCGGTACGCGGCGCTGGACAACCCGGGCCAGTGGAAGGCCGTGACCAAGCCGCGGCAGTTCACCCTCGACATCTGGGACCAGGCCCGCCACGGCGCCGACTACCTGCGGGTGTACGTGTCGCGGCAGGGTTACGACGCCACGACGACGCCGCTGGGCTGGAACCACCTGGAACTGGTCGCCACCACGGGCCGCTACGCGCCCTCGGACCACTACCGGGTCGCCGTGAACGCGGGCAGCCGCACCGGTCGCCACGTCGTCTACGCGATCTGGCAGGCCAGCCACTCCGACCAGTCGTACTACTTCTGCAGCGACGTCATCTTCCAGTGACCGGATGACCGTTCCGCGCCCACCCGGGCAGGGGTGGGCGCGGAACGCTGTCCGCCCAGCAGGCCCGTCACCGAAGACCGACGTGGTGGCGATCCCGCAGCGAGATGCCGAACTTGTCCAGTGCGAACGGCACGTCGGCGACCTCCGCAGGCATGGTGTGCCGCGACCTGGAGGTTGCCAAGGGTGATCCGGTCTTCCGCGTTCACCTCCATCCGGGGATGCGACAACCCGTTCCGGAGCAGTTCCTCGTCGAGGTGCTGAGCCGGGAGGAAAGCGATCGCGTTGTACTTGTCCCCTGCGAGACCCACGTGAAGCCACTCCCGCCCTGCGGTCGCGTCCAAGGCCCGGAAGAGGTGACCCGCACCCTGCCGTGAACGGCGGATCCCCTGGAGAGTGCCGGCTCGTGAGACGGCCGTTCGACAGGCTTCGACGGCCACGTCCGCGAGCTCTTCCCGAGTCGCCGGGTGCCACCGCGTGACGAGGTCGAGCACGGCTTCTCCCACTGTCAGCTCGAAGATCCGCCGGGCCAGGACCCCGGTCGAGTCGAGCACGACCCGCCGTTCGCCGATCCGGCCGGCGGCGCAGAATTCGAGCAGTTCCGGTTCGGAGAACTGGTAGGGAGCTCGCGGATCGGGCGGCAGCACGGTCGGCACGCTCGCGGCCGCCCAGTCGAACTCGCGCATCGCCCACTGGGAGCGCACCGACGTCTCGGTCACCAGCAGCAGGAAGACCTCGCACTCGCCGATCCGGGCGGGCAGCACGCGGCCCCGACCCGCGCAGCGGTCCGGCATTAGAGACCTGCACGGCACGATGGTGGATCGTCACCCGTCAGCGAACGCGGAGCAGGGCGGTTCGACCGGCGGGGTCGGGTCGCCCTGCTCCGCGTGACGGGGCGGGTCAGATCTTGCCGGTGCCGGCCTCTTGGGTGACCAGGGTTTTCACGTCGGCCGCCGGGTCGAGCGAGTACTGGTAGTAGGTGCGTGGATCGGTGACGGTGCCGCCCACGACCGGTTTGCCGCTGGCGACGTAGACGTTGTTGCGCTCGACGATGTTGCCCTTCGGGCCCGAGTAGCTGTTGGTCATGGGCTCCTCGACGTTGTCGAAGTAGTTGCCCTCGATCCAGCAGCCGGACTGGGCCTGGCACGCCGGGCCGGTGTCGCTGTTGTTCAGGAAGTAGTTGTTGAAGATGTGCACCGGGTTGCCGAACCGGGTCCGCGGGTTGCGCTGCGAGGTCCTGTCGTAGAAGTTGTGGTGGTAGCTGACCTTCAGGTACCCGGTGTCCTGCGCGCCGTTGCTGTCGGAGTGCCCGAGCAGCATGTTCTTGGCGTGATCGTGGACGTGGTTCCACGACACGGTGATGTAGCTGGAGCCCCGCTTGATGTCGATCAGCCCGTCGTACCCGCGGGACAGGTCGTTGTGGTCGATCCACACGTGGTGGCTGAACATCTGCACGTTGATCGAGTCGTCGGTGGCGTTGCGGAACACCAGGTTGCGGATGATCACGTTGTGCACGGCGTCCGCCGGGGGAGTGGTGGTCTCGCTGACCGGCAGGCCGATGTTCAGCCCGCCGCCGGTGATGCCCGACGCGGCGCCGACGCCGACGATCGTCTTGTCCGAGCTGACGTCGTGCATGCCCGCCGGGACGGTGATCATCCCCTGCACCCGCACCACGCGCGGCCCGGTGGCCTTGATCGCGGCGATCAGGTCGGCGGCGGTGGACACCGTGACCTCGGGGCCGCCCGCGCCGCCCGTGGTGCCGTTCTGCCCCATCGCGTTGACGGCGGCGAAGCCGATCGGCGCGCTCTCGGCGGCCGAGGCGGGGGTGGTCGCGACGGCCAGGCCGCCGAGCAGCGTCGTGGCGATCACGACGAGAGCGGTCCGTTTCACGAGGCCACCCCCTGCACGCGGCCGACCCCCGCGCCGGCGGTGACGAGCCGCGGCACGGACGCCGGGTCGTCCACCGCGTAGCTGTAGTAGGTACGCGGCTCCACGACGGTCCCCAGCGTTTCCGGCGCGCCGGAGCCCGCGTAGACGTTGTTGCGCTCGATCACGCGCCCCGGCCCGCTCTTGTCGTAGCCGGACAGGATCGGGTGCGCCACGTTCTCGAAGTAGTTGCCCTCGACCACGACGCCGGCGTCCATCGTGGACGCGACGCCGTAGAGGGAGTTGCCCCGGTAGTAGTTGTTGTAGACGTGCACGGGCTCGCCGAAGCGCACGCGCGGGTGGCGCTGGTCCGTGCCGTCGAAGAAGTTGTGGTGGTAGGTGACGCGCAGCTTGCCCTTGTCGCTGGTGTAGGTGTCGGAGTGCCCCAGCAGGGCGGCCTTGCTGTGGTTGTGGAAGTGGTTCCACGACACGGTCACGTAGTCGGAGTTGCGCTTGATGTCCAGCAGGCCGTCGTAGCCGTCGGACAGGTCGCAGTGGTCGATCCACACGTGGTGCGCGGAGTTGGTGACGCTGATCGAGTCGTCCGCGGCGTCGGTGAACCGGAGGTTGCGGATGATGACGTTGTTGCCCGGACGGGTGGTCGAGCCGAGCTGGAGGCCGCCGCCGGTGATCTCGGCGGTGGAGCCGACGCCGACGATGGTCTTGTTCGCGACCACGGTCAGCATCTCGTCGCCGACCTGGATGCGGCCGGACACGGAGATGACGTACGGCTCCTTGCGGCCGACGTAATCGGCGAGCGCGTCGGCCGTGGTCACGGTGACCGCCTGGCCGCCCGCGCCGCCGGTGGTGCCGTTCTGGCCGAGCGCGTTCACCCCGGCGAACCCGTCGGCGACGGCGAGCGCGCCGGTCGATCCCCACGCGGCACGGGGCACGGCGGCGGCCACGGCGGCGAGGGCCGAGCCCGCGAGCAGGCGTCGGCGGTTGATGGGACTCATGCGCGGTCCTCCTGGTCAGATCCGGCCGACGCCGACACCGGCGGGGACGGTGGTGGGCAGCGTGGACGGGTTGTCGGGGGTGTAGGAGTAGTAGGTGCGCGGCTCCACGACCGTGCCGAGGGTCTGCGGCGCGCCGGAGTTGACGTAGACGTTGTTGCGCTCCACCACCCGGCCGGGTCCGCTCTCGTCGTAGCCGGAGTAGATCGGGTGCGGCACGTTCTCGAAGTAGTTGGCCTCGACCAGCACGCCCGCGTTCTCCGTGGACGCGACGCCGTACAGCCGGTTGTCGCGGAAGTAGTTGTTGTAGACGTGGATCGGCTCGCCGAACCGGACGCGCGGGTGGCGCTGGTCGGTGCCGTTGAAGTAGTTGTGGTGGAACGTGACGCGCAGCTTGCCGGTGTCCTGTCCCGCGTTGGAGTCGGAGTGCCCGAGCAGCGCGGTCTTGCTGTGGTCGTGGAAGTTGTTCCACGACACGGTGATGAAGTCCGCGCCCCGGACGATGTCGATCAGGCCGTCCGCGCCGCCGCTGAGGTCGCAGTGGTCGATCCAGATGTGGTGCGAGGACTGCTGGATGCTGATCGCGTCGTCGTCCGCCCCGGTGAACTTCAGGTTGCGGATGATCACGTTCTGCCGGCGGTACATGTCCAGGCCGCCACCGCGGATCTCCGCGCCGGGCAGGCCGATCACGGTCTTGTTCGAGCGCAGGCCCTGCTTGCTGCTGAACGTCATGATCCCGTCGACCTGGATCACGTACGCCTCGTTGCGGTCGCAGTAGTCCAGGAACGTCTCGGTGTCCCGCACGGTGACCACGGGTCCGCCGACGCCGCCGGTGGTGCCGTTCTGGCCCAGGGTGTTCGTGCCGGCGAACCCGTCGGCGGTCTGGAACGGCGCCGCCCACACCGGGTTGGTGGTGACGGGGCTGTGGTGGGCGGTGCCCGCGGAGGCGGCGCGCGCGGTGACGGCGGTGAGGGCCGTCGCGGCCGCGCCGGCGAGGAGGCTGCGCCTGCTGATGTCGCTCATCGGTCCGGATGCTCCTGTCAGATGCGACCGGTGCCCGCGCCGGCGGGCACGATCGTGGGGACGTCGGCGGCGCGGTCGAGGGAGTAGCTGTAGTAGGTGCGCGGCTCGACCACGGAACCGCGGACCTCGATCGCGTGGTTGCACTCGACCAGGATGTTGTCGCGGGCGACCATGCGGCCCAGGTCGCCGCTGAAGTCGACCCGGCCGGGGTTGTTCACGCTGAAGAAGTAGTTGCCCTCCAGCACGACGCCCGCGTTCATCGCCGAGGCGACGCCGTAGCTGTTGTCGCGGTAGTAGTTGTTGTAGACGTGCACCGACTCGCCGAACCGGACGCGCGGGTTGCGCTGGTCGGAGCCGTCGAAGTAGTTGTGGTGGTACGTGACCCGCAAGCGGCCGATGTCCTGTGCGCCGTTGTCGTCGTCGTGGCCGAGCAGCAACGTCTTGTCGTGGTCGTGGAACCTGTTCCACGAGACGGTGACGAAATCGCTGCCGCGTTTGATGTCCACCGCGCCGTCGTCACCGTTGGAGAAGTCGTTGTGGTCGATCCAGATGTGGTGGCTGAACATCTGCACGTTGATCAGGTCGTCCGTCGCCCCGGTCAGCGCCAGGTTGCGGATGATGATGTTGTGCACGGCATCGGCCGGGGGAGAGGTGACGTCGTCGTCCACCGGCACGCCGATGTTCAGCCCGCCGCCGACGAGCCGGGCGTCGGTGCCCAGACCGGTGATCGTCTTGTCGGAGGCGACGTCGTGCATGCCGTCCGACGAACCGGTCGGCAGTGTGATCGTGCCCTTGACCTGCACGACCAGTGGTTCCGGCTGGGAGATGTAGTTCAAGAACTGGGCGGTGGTGGTGGCGGTGACGACGGCGCCGCCCGCGCCGCCGGTCGTGCCGTTCTGTCCCAGTGCGTTCACCGAGGCGAACCCGTCCGCGGTGGTCGCCGCCGACGCCGGTGCGGCGCCGGGCAGGACGACCGTGGTCGTGGCGAGTGCGGCGGCGGCCACGACGACCTTCAGCAGGGCGCGCCGGTTCCCGGAAGATGCGGGCATGGCGATTTCCTCTCCCGTATGAGGGGTGAGTGCAGGGGTTATCGGGAAAGCGCTCTCTGATCGCACCGTAGCGCATGTTTCCGGCGTGTCAACGGCCCATGGCGGCCCGAAGGCGAGGTTCACATATGTGGCCGGACTATTCGACGGGCTGGTTCACATATGTGTCACCGAACGCCCATTCCGGCTAACCGGGAATGCTCCGCGCGGCTATTCTCGCCCGCCGCGCGCGAAGGCGGTGCTGGTCTGGAACCGCCGACCGCGCCCCGCCGGGTTCGTCCCGGAGAGTCGCGGTGGCACGGGTTCCAGCGGTGCCCCCACCAGGAGTCGAACCTGGGACCTCGCCGTTCGTAGCGGCGCGCTCTGTCCTGCTGAGCTATGAGGGCCTCGGGTCACCGGGCCGTGAAATGGTTCCGCGGTCCTGTGCTCTTCCTTTTCCGGTGTGGCCGGAAAAGGAAAAGCCGCCCTGGTCGGTTCCCCGACGGGCGGCTCCCGGCACCGGACCTTTCAACAGGTCACGGCGGGGAGCACGGGCCGCCCGATCGGCGTCGACGCGTGTTCGGCATGTCCGCTCCTCGGCTCGGTGTGCGCACATCGTGCCGACCGGGCCGCGGCACCGTCAAACCATTTCCGCGGCATTGTGGCGAAACCGGTGGCGGGTGGCGCGGCGAGTGACCAGAATCCCGCCGTGACCACCGCGCGAAGCTTGCTCAAGGACCTCGACCCGCTGCCGCACGGCGCGCGTCAGCGGCTCCTCGCCCGCACCGCCCGCGAGCTGACCGGCTCCCCGGCGTTGGACGCGCTGCTGGCCGACCTGGACCAGCGGGGCGTGTTCGAGCGGCGGCTGGCGTTGCACCTCGCGCACGTGGCGGGCCACCGCGACCACGTCGCGCGCTGCCTGTCGGCCCGCGAGACGGTGGTGGTGCGCCAGGCCATCGGTGTGGCCATCCGGCTGGACCTGCCCGCCGAGGTGTTCCTGGACCGGCTGCCGCACCTGCCGTCCGCGCTGCGCCAGACCCTCTACACCGCCGTGCGGCGCCACCAGCGCCGAGCGCTGGCCGAGCGGCTGCTGCCGGTCGTGCGCGGGACGTTCGGCGACCACGAGGCCGCCGGCCTGCTGCCGGTGTGCTCGTCGGCGGTGGTCGCGGCGGCGTTGCCGGACCTGGAGCACGCGGTGACCAACTGGACGTCGCTGGGCCGTCGCCACCCGGCCGTGCTGCTCGACTTCGTGACCGCCGAGCTGGACGCCACCGCGCCGGTCGGCCGGCCTGCGGTGTGGCACCGGTTCGGCGCGGCCGTCGTCGGAGCCGCGCCGGCCGAGCCGGACCGCGCGCTCGACCTGCTGGCCCGGGTGCTTCCGCACGCGCCGCTGCCGTGGCAGCTCGACGGGGCGATCGGCGGCCTCGCCCGGCACGCGCCCACGCGCGTGGCCCGCCTGCTGGCCGACCCGCGCCGCACCGGCCGCCTGCCGCGGCGGCGGTCCCTGTGGCGCGCCCTGGCCGGGACCGGCGATGAGGAGCTGATCGCCCTGGCCCGCCTGCTCGACGGTCCGGACCTGGCGCGGTTCCTGCACGCCATCGCGCCGTCCCGGCGGGCGGCGGTGTTCACCGGAGCGTTCGGCGACCGGTCGGACGCGCCGCTGGTCGCGGTGGACGAGCTGCCCGTGTCGGCACGGCCCGCGGTCGCGCGGCGGTTGCTGGCGTCGCGCCAGGTCGCCGACGACCCGGCCCGCCGCCTGGCCGTCACCGCGCGCCTGGACTGGGCCGACGCCCGTGACCCGCTGCTCGCCGCGACCCGTCGCGCCACCGCAGACGAGCGCGCCGAGGCGTACCCGCTGTACCTGGCCGCGGCCGCCGCCACGCGCGATCCCGAGGTGGTCGGCGGTGTGATCGCGGGCCTGACCAGGCTCGCCAACGAGCAGGACCCGGTGCGGTCGGTCGCGCTGGCCGCGCTCGCCGCGATCCCGGCGTGGCTGTTCCGCCCGGCCGAGGCCGACGCGCTGACCAGGCTGATGGCCGACGCGGCCCAGGCCCGCGACTGCTCCTGGCAGACCAAGAACGCGGTCCGCGCCCTGGCCGACGCGCTCATCCGCGAAGGTGCGGTGTCCCGTCGCCCGGAACTGGTCGAGACAGGTCTGGCGGGGCTGGGGCACCTGGGTGGCTCGGTGCCGTGGATCAACCTCCACGGCTTGGACCGGGCGCTGCCCAGGGGCGCCGAGCACCAGGTGTTCGAGGCGCTGCGACCCCGGCTGACCGCGGACGCCCGGCGCGGCCGGTTCGAGGTGCTGCTCGCTCTCGCGTCGGGCCTGGGTCGACGGGCGTGGCACGTCCCCGCGTTGCAGGACCTGGTGGACCAGGCCCGGTCGGCGAAGGACGACGGCGTCGTGCGGCGCGCGGTGGAGCTGTGGCTGGCACCCCCGCGGCACCGCGACGAACGGGTGGAGCGCGTGTTCCGCGACGACCCGTCCACCATCACGGTGCACGCCGTGCTCCAGGCGATCGGGACGCGTCGCACCGACCTGCTGGACCGGGTGATCGGCCGCCCGGTGCACGGCCGGTTCCTGCGGCGCGGCGTGCGGTACGTGCCGCCGTTCCGGCAGTGCTTCGACCGGTGGCTGCCGCGTCAGGTCGAGGCGTACGCCGCCGAGCTGGCCGCGCTCGGCGCGTCCCGCCGCGCCAACCCGTTCGAACGCGCGTCGGCGGTGCGGTCGCTCGGGTGGGTGCCGGGCGCGGTCGACCGGGTGCGGGGGTTCCTCGCCGACGACGCGGTGCAGGTGGCGGAGGCGGCGCTGGCCGCGCTGGCGTGGACCGACGAGCCCGCCGACGTGGTGCCCGACCTGCTGGCGCACGTCGACACCGACCGGGCGCGGGTCGCCGTGTACGCGGTGACCCGGTGCGCCCGGTTCACCGCGCCCGAACGGCTCGGCGCGCTGCTCGCCCCCGTCCTGGCGGGGGCGAAGGTGACCTCGCGCAAGGAAGCCGCGCGGCTGATGGCGCAGCACCGCACGCCGGGTGCGGCGGAGGCGTTGGCGCGGGCGTGGGAGGACGCGCACCGCGACGTGCGCCGTGCCCTGGTGTCGGCGACGCGCTGGTTCCTGGACGACGAGGCCGCGTGGGAGCTGCTGGCCCGTGCCGTCGCCGACGAGCACGCCGTGGCGGGCGCGGTGGTCCAGTGGCCCGACGTGGTGCCCCGGCGGCACCGGGCGCGGTACGCGGAGCTGGTGCGCGTGCTCGCGGACTCGGCCGACCAGGACACGGCCCGGCTCGGGCTGGGCGCGTTGCCGCACTGGACGCGCTGGTCGCCGGGCGGCACGGACCTGCTGGTCGGCCGGGTGACCGACCTCGCCGACACGGCGACGTGGCGGCCCGCGCTGACCGCGTTGGTCGAGCTGTCCGCCGCGACGGCGGACGTGACGCCCCTGCGTGCCGCCGTCGGCTCCCTGCTCGCCGCGGACGGCGCGTTCGACGCGGAGGAGGACCGCGACCTGCCCGCTCGGCAGCGGATCGCGGCACTCGTGTGCCGGTTGGCCGACACGCGTGACTCGGACCGGTCGCGCGCGGCGGCACGGGCGCTGGTCGGGGACCTGGCCGAGGCCGGCTACCGCTCGTGGGCGGTGAGGCTGGCGGTGGTCGCCGTGCCGTGGGAGGAGCCGGGCGCGGAACTCGACGGGCTGCGCGAGGTCGCCCGGCTGGCGGTGGGCCCGGCGTCGACGTGGCGTGCGGCCGAGGAGGTGGCGGGCGTCCTCCCGGCCGTCGTGCGGCGCGTGTCCCGGCCACGGCTGCTCGACGTCGCCGCGGCACTGGTGGCCGAGGGCGCGGCGGTGTTGGCGCTGGCGGTCGTGACCGCCGCCGGCCGGGACGCCGGGTGGCCCGAGCCGTGGCGCGAGCTGCTGCGCGGCCTGCGCCGGCACGGGGACCCGGACGTGCGCGAGGCCGCGTCGGAGGTGTTCACCAGCCAGGAGTGAACCCGGACGCCGCATTGCGGGCGCGGGCGCGGGGTCGTTGAATCGGGTCCGCGACCCGCCGAACCCAGGAGCCACCGATGACCGAGCTGGTGCTGGACCCGAAGACGACCGCGCTGGTGCTGATCGAGTACCAGAACGACTTCACCAGCGAGGGCGGCGTGCTGCACGGCGCGGTCAGCGGGGTGATGGGCACGACCGGCATGCTGCCCAAGACCGTGGCGCTGGTGGAGGCGGCACGGGCGGCCGGGGTGACGGTGATGCACGCGCCCATCACGTTCGTCGAGGGCTACCACGAGCTCTCGTCCCACCCGTACGGCATCCTCAAGGGCGTCGTCGACGGCAAGGCGTTCGTCAAGGGCAGCTGGGGCGCGGCGATCGTGGACGACCTCGCGCCCCGGGACGGCGACATCGTGGTGGAGGGCAAGCGGGGGCTGGACACGTTCGCCAGCACGAACCTCGACTTCATCCTCCGCAGCAAGGGCATCACCACCATCGTGCTCGGTGGGTTCCTGACCAACTGCTGCGTCGAGTCGACCATGCGCACCGGCTACGAGAACGGCTACAAGGTCGTCACCCTCACCGACTGCGTCGCCGCCACGTCGCAGGAGGAGCACGACAACGCGTTGCGCTTCGACTTCCCGATGTTCTCGGTGCCGGTCACCGCCGACGACGTGATCGCCGCCCTGTCCTGACCCGCCGGCCGAAAAATCCGGCGACATCGGCGATCACCCCCCGCCAGGATGGCCGGTGTGGAAGAGGTCGAGGTCGTCGTCGCCCACAGCCAGCGGGCGACGCTGCGGGTCGGTGACGTGTTCCTGAAGGTCGACGTCGATCCGGCGCACGCCGATGTCGAGGTGCGGGCGATGGCCATGGCGCCGGTGCCGACCCCGGCGGTCCTGTGGCACGAGCCGCCCGCGCTCGCGATCGCCGCCGTGCCCGGCAAGGCGCTCGGCGTCCTCGGCGAACCGTCACCCGCGTCGTCGGCGGCGTGGGCCGCGGCGGGTGCGGCCATCCGCAGGCTGCACGACGCGCCGTTGCCGCCCTGGCCGGGGCCCAGGCCGGAGGACCTGGCGGCGGAACTCGACCGCGAGTGCGCGTGGCTGCTCGCCAACGGCGTCCTGCCCGCCGAGGTGGTGCGGCGCAACCGCGAGATCGCCGAGGCGGCGCTCCGGCCGTGGGAACCGGCGTTCATCCACGGCGACCTCCAGATCACCCACGTGTTCGTGGACGGCGACGAGGTCACCGGCATCATCGACTGGTCCGAGGCCGCAGCCGGTGACGCCCTGTTCGACCTCGCCATCCTGACGCTCGGGCACGAGGAACGCCTGGACGACCTGCTGGCCGGCTACGGCCCCGGCGTCGATCGGGAGGTGATCCGCGGCTGGTGGTCGCTGCGCAGCCTGACGGCGTCGCGCTGGCTGATCGAGCACGGCTTCGACCCGGACGCGCCGGGGTGCGAGTTCGACGTGCTGAGGTCCCGGATGCGGGAGCTCTAGCGGCGCGGCTGGAAGTAGCGCTCGGCGATGTGCTCGCCGACGGCCCGACCCAGGGCGGTGCCGTCGACGTCGGCGGAGCGGAAGTGGATGCCTGCCCAGATCCGCGCGCCGACCACCTCGGCCGTCGCGTCCGAGAAGCGGTCGAAGTGCCGGGTGGTGCCGCTGTCGACGCTGAACGCGCTGAAGGGGACGTCGTCGCGGCCGAAGAAGTGGGCGTACGCCGTCATCTGCGCCGCGGTGCGGCAGGTGTGGCCGGACGGGTAGTCGGGGTTCGGCGGGGTGGTCACCAGCGGCGTCCAACCGGGGTCGGCGGTGGTCGCGGCGTTGCCGTCGGTGTCGGCCGACCGGATCGCCGTGATCGGCCGCCAGAAGTGCCAGAACTCCTTGTCGTTGGCGCAGGCGATCGCGCCGTCCGTGCCCGTGAAGTCGGCGAGCGCGTAGAACCGCGCGGTCTCCAGCACGTCGAGTTGCTGGGTGACGGCCAGGTCCCGCTTCATCCCCCAGCTGACGGAACGCCGGTCGTGCCACCAGAGCGCCGCGTCGGTCTGGTCCGCGGTGCGGGCGGTGCTGGTGGCCGAGCCGAGCCGCTTGACCTCGTCGAGATCGCGGGTGTAGGCGTCGCTCGTGACGGCGGGCGGCCCGGGGGTGCGGAACATCGTCGCGTCCGGGACGGCGAACGGCGTGAGGAAGCCGACCCAGGCGCCGGTGTTGGCGAAGTCCGGCGGGGTGGGGCGGTACCGGCCGGGCTCGGTGCCGACCGTCCAGGGCCGCGGGTCGAACGCGCCGTCGTGCTGCCGTGCCGCGACCATCGCGGCGGCGGCCTGCGCGCCGACCCGCACCCCGCCGCGCTCGGCCGGTCCGTCCGGGATGCGGGCCAGCCAGTCCAGGTACTGCGCGCGCAGCCGGTCCCGCTGCTCCGGGAAGATGGCCTCCAGCACCCGGTAGGCGGCCGTGCCGACGGCGGCGTCGGTGGACTCGTGGCCGTTGGTGCGCGGTGCGACGAGGTAGGGCCGGTACGGCGTGCCCTCGATGGCGTTCACCGCGTCGTAGACCGCGCCGCTGACCATCGCGAACCCGCGTCCGGCGACCTGCGGCGGCGACTGGTGGGCGACGTCCCAGATGGCGGTCTGCGCGTTGAGGTCCCAGACGACGACCGCGTTGGGCGCGGGCTCCCCGGACGCCTGCGGGCCGAACGTGAGCGGCGCGGTCAGCGCGAGAGCGGTGAGCACCACCGCGCGGCGTGTCCTGATCATCGTCAACCCCAGGGCTATCCGGATCGTGTCGACACCGCTACGCAACGTATCGCCGTGCGTTCGTCCGGCGCAATAGCCCCTCCAGCGCGAAGATCAGCCCCAGTGCGGGTCGGCGCCGCGGGTCAGGCGGGCCAGGTCGCCGAAGCCGGCCGGGGACGGGCGGATGAAGCCGGCCCTCGCCGCGACGCCCGCCGCCTCGCCTCGCGACCGGCAGTCGAGCTTGGTGAGCAGGCGTTCGACGTAGGTCTCCACCGTGCGGCGGCTGACGACCAGCGCCTCGGCGATGGCCTGGTTGCTCAGGCCCGCCACCAGGCCGGTGGCGATGTCCAGCTCTCGGGCGGTGAGGCCGGGGGTGTTCTCGAACGCCGTGCAGGCCGCGATCACGCCACCACCACGCGGGTCGTCCGCGACGCGCACCAACCGCACGCGGTGCCAACCGTCCTTGGCCGGCCACAGGAACGGCACGGTGCGCACGCCCAGCGCCGCGAATCGCTCCGCCAGCGCCCGCAGCCCGGGGTCGTGCGCGAGCGGCGCGGGGGAACGACCCGTCACCGGCGCCGGAACCGGCAGCACCCAGCTCGCCGTCCACTCGGGACCGAACCACGCGTCCAGCCTGGGGTGGTGCAGCGGGTCGACGCGGCGGGCCAGGAACGTGCCCACCTCGGCGACGAACCGGCGGGTCTCCTCGTCGAACGCCGAGCGCTCCGGCGCGTTGAGGTGCAGCACCCCGACCACCTGCCGGGGCCCCAGCTTGAGCGTCGCCGACAGGCCGTCCTCGAACCCGGCGGGCCGCAGCTGCTCCTGGTAGTGCGGCGAGTCGCGGAAGTTGTGCGGCATGTCGTCCATCAGCAGCGGCACGGGCGAGTCGAACAGCTGGCCGCCCCACTTCGTCCTGGGCAGCTCGTGCGCCAGCTCGTGGCTGATGGCCCGGTGGTAGCCGTGCTCGCCCAGGATCACGAACCGCCGCGCCACCGGGTCCCAGCCGGTCACCTGGACCGCGCACATCAGCGGCACGGCCTGGCGCAGGCCGGCGAAGACCTCGTCCCACTCGACGTCCGCCGCGCTGCCGAGTGCGGCGCCGATGCGCATCGCCGAGGCCACCCTGGTGGTGTCCATCGCGCCTCCTCGGTGAGCGGGGCCAGCGGCGTAGGCGGACAACCTACGCGGACCGCGTGGTCTGGACAACCGCACCGGCCGACACCGTGCGCCGCAGGTCGACGAGGGTTCCTCGGCTGTCGGCCGCATCCGGATGACAGCTCTGGCCACCGCCGTCGGCAGGCGGGACGATGGGCGTGCCGGACGGGTCGGACCGGCGGGGAGGTGGGGGCCGGTGAGAGCGTGCGTGGTCGGGGCGGGTCCCGCCGGGATCGTGGCCGCCAAGGTGCTGCGGGAGCACGGCTTCGACGTCACGGTCTTCGACAAGTACCGCCGGGTCGGCGGCATCTGGTCGCCCGGCGGCTGTTACGACGGGTTGGCCAACCAGGCCGCTCGCCACCTCTTCGAGTTCGCCGACCTGCCCAACCGCCTGCACTTCGCCGGCGCCGTCGACACCCAGCGGTACCTGGAGCGCTACGCCGGGACCTTCGGCGTGCTGGAGTGCCTGCGACCGGGCACCGAGGTGGTCGCCGTGCGGCCGGTGGAAGGACCCGGCGCGGTGGGCGCGCACGGCTGGACGGTCGACTCCCGGCCCGCCGACGACGCGTCCGCGCCGGTCCGCCGCGACACGTTCGACCACGTAGTCGTCGCCAGCGGGGCCCACCACCACGTGCGCGTGCCGGACCTGCCCGGTCGCGACTCGTTCGCCGGGACCGTGCTGCACTCCAACGACGTGCGGTCCGGGACGTTCACCGGCCGGCGCGTGGTCGTGGTGGGTGGTGGCAAGTCGGCATTGGACCTGGCGACGCGCGCCGCGCACGAGGCGGCCTCGGCGACCCTGGTGCAGCGCAAGGTGAACTGGATGATCCCCGAGCGGTTCGTGCTCGGCACGGTCGGCTACAAGTGGATCCTGTTCACCCGGCTCGGAGAGGCGCTGCTGCCCCGTTACCACGACCCGGCGTGCGTCCGCCCGATCGACCGGATCGACGACCGGGTCAAGCGGGTGCTGTGGTGGCTCATCACCCGCGACATGCTGTTCTCCGCCGGGTTCTACCGGCTGCCCAAGCGCCTGCGGCCCTCGCTGCCCATGCCGTTTCACCTGGTCCACGCCGGCGTGATGCCGCGCGGTTACGTGCGGGCGCTGCGCCGCGGTCTGCTCAAAGCCGAGGTGGGTGCCGTCGAGGCGTTCACGCGGGACGGGTTGCGCCTGGCCACCGGCCGGCAGGTGGCGGCGGACGTGATCGTGTTCGCCACCGGTCACGACCGGGTCTTCCCGTTCCTGGACCTGCCGGTGCACGACCGGGCCGGACGGCTGCGGCTGTACCGGGGGATCGTGCCACCCGGTGTCGACCGGCTGGGGTTCGTCGGCTTCCGCCAGGTCTTCAACAACCCGCTGGGCATGGAACTCACCGCGTACTGGCTGGTCCGCCACTTCCTGGGGGCGCTGCGCGTCACCTCGGACGAGCGGGAGGTGGTGCGGGCCGTCGACGCCCGCCTGGACTGGCAGGAACGGGCGCTCCCGGGCTCCGGCGGTTACGACTTCGGCCCCTACGACCTCCACTGCGCCGACGAGCTGATGCACGACATGGGGCTGCCCTCCCTCCGGACCGGCAACCCGCTCACCGAGTACCTGCTGCCCGGCGGCGTCGCCCACCGATATCGGGACCTGCCGCGCGCGGCACCGGCGACCGGCGTGCCGCCGGGATCGCGCTAGTTCCCGCTCGGGTCGACCCGGCTCGCGCCGAACAGCACCGTCGCGGTCGCGCCGCCGGAGCCGCCGGTCACCAGCGCGACCGGCCCATCACACCGCCTCCGCGACGACCAGGCGCGGGCTGCCCGGCAGGGGACGGGTCTCCAGCACGTTCCAGCCGGTGTCGGCCAGCCACCCGTGCACCTCGCCCTCCGGGTAGACCACCGTCCCGTCGATCACCAGGTACTCGCCCGCCAGCACCGGGCCGAGCCGCCGCGCGTCCTCGGCCAACAGCAGGAAGTCCAGCACCAGCAGCCGCCCGCCCCGGTCGACGACCTCCCGCGCCACGCGCATGATCGCCTTGTTGCGCTCGGGGGCGAACCGGTGGATCACGTGCTCCAGCAGCACCGCGTCGTAGTGGCCGGGCACCGGGCCGGTGAGCGGGTCGGCCTCGTGGAAAGCGATCCGGTCGGCCACCGCCGCGGGCGTCGAGCCGCGTGCCACGTCCAGGAACTCGCGGGTGCCGACGAACGCCCCGGTCAGCTTCGGGTGCCGAGCCGCGGCCTCGGCCAGGAACGCGGTCGACAACCCGCCCAGGTCCAGCACGTGCCGGTGCGGCCGGAAGTCGTAGTGCTCGGCGAGCATCACCGCGTGCAGCGGGTTGCAGGTCTGCACCCCGTTCATGAACACCCCCATGCGGTTCTCGTGCGGCTCGATCGGTCCGGACTCGGCGGTGCGCATCGACTGCGCGTAGCGGTAGCGGCCGTCGGCGTGCTCCAGCAGCCCCAGGCCCACCATCGAGTCGGCCAGGACGCGTGCCGAGCGCTCCGGCAGCTCGGCGCGTTCGGCCAGTTCGAGCACGGTCGCCGGGCCGAGGTCGAGCGCCGCGAACACGCCCAGCTCGCTCGCCGCGAACAACTGCTCGGCGGCCACCGGCGGCGTCGGGTAGGTCATCAGGTGCCTCCTAGCCCTGAGCGGCGCGTCGAAGTCCCGCAGCACGGCCGCACGCCGACTCCCGGCTGTGCTCGGCGATGAACGCCAGGACCCGCCGCCACGCGTCGGCCGCGTTGTCGGCCTGGTCGGGCAGCGCGCCGTCGAAGAACGAGTGCGGCGCTCCCTCGTAGAGCCGGAACTCGTGCGGCACGCCCGCCTCGGCGAGTTCCCGGTCGAAGTCGAGGGTGTCCTCGACCGGGGTGAGCTGGTCCGCGCCCGCCGCGAGCACCAGCACCGGACGCGTCATCCGCGGCACCAGGTCCCGGCACTCGGCGGGCCGGCCGCAGAAGCCGATCGCGCCGGCCAGGCGCGGTTCGAGGGCGGCCTGGCCCCACGAGATCGCGCCGCCCAGGTAGAACCCGACGGTGAACGCGGCCGTGACGCCCAGGGACAGCAGGTGGTCCACGGCGGCCCGGACGTCCAGCAGCGTGAGGTCCCGGTCGAGCCGGGCCACGTGCGCGAACCCGTCGAAGCCCGGCCCGCGGTCGTCGTCGGCGACTCGCCTGTAGTAGTCGAGCACCACGGCCGCCACACCGGCCTCGGCGAACCCGCGCGCCAGGTCGCGGTAGAACTCGTCCGCGCCGCGCGCGTCCGGCAGCACCACGACCCCGGCGCCGGTCGGGTGGTCGGGCACCGCCCGGTAGGCGAGGACGTCCGCGCCGTCGCCGGAGGTGAGCCGCAGCGGCCCGGCCGAGGCGACCGCGCCGGCCACGGCACCGTAGGCCGGACCGGGCGGCGCGGGTGGGCGCGAGTCATCGGCGTGACACATGGGTGTTCCTCTCGAAGGTGTCAGGCGACGGAGTCCCAGCCGTCGCCGTGCCGGCCAGGCCCTGGACCACGCCGAACGCGACACCGCACGGTCCTGCTCGACCGAAACGTCCTCAAGGGACAACGCACTCACGGTCCACCGTCCTGTCAGCACTGGCGGGGTGGTCGGCACAGCGTGGTCCGAACGGGGTGGTCGGCCGGTCCGTAGAAATACCGAATTGCCCGGCGAATCACCGACAGGAAAGAACGCTGACCAGCTAAAAGGCAGGCCCTCGCGGGCATTGCAGCCGACGCTCTCGGGTCGGGTGATGGAGATCGGTTCGAGCCGGTGTACGTGCCGTGCGCGCACGTGGTGATCGAGGCGCAACCCCACCAGCGGGTGGTGATCGTGGCCGCCGAGGTGATGCCGATGGGGTGAGTGGATCTCATCCTTCCGATATCTCGACCATGGTCGGGGTGCCGCCTAGGTTCGTCGCATGGCTTACGGCAAGGCACTGCGCGAGGCCGTCGCGGCTCCCGGGACGACGCCGCTGATCGGCGTGTTCGACATGCTGTCGGCGTCGATCGCGGCCCGGCACTACGACGGGTTGTTCGTCTCCGGGTTCGGCTTCTCCGCCTCGCACTACGGCCTGCCCGACGTCGGGTTCATCGCCTGGCCGGACGTGGTCGCGTTCGTGCAGCGGCTGCGGTTGGCGCTGCCCCGGCAGCACCTGCTCGTCGACATCGACGACGGGTACACCGACCCCGAGGTGGCCTGCCAGGTGGTGCGCGCCCTGGAGCAGGTCGGCGCGTCCGGCGTGATGCTGGAGGACCAGCAGCGGCCCCGCCGGTGCGGGCACGTCGAGGGCAAGCGGGTGCTGCCGCTGGAGCAGTACCTGGAGAAGCTCGACCTGGTGCTGCGGACCAGGACCGACCTGGTCGTGGTGGCGCGCACCGACGCCACCGACGAGGACGAGATGCTGCGCCGGGCCTCCGCGTTCGCCGGGACCGACGCCGACGTGGTGCTGGTCGAGGGCATGCCGTCGGTCGACGTGATCCGCCGGGTCCGCCGGGTCGTGGGGGACAAGGCGCTGCTGTTCAACCAGATCGCGGGCGGCAAGTCGCCGAAGCTGTCGCTGCGCGAGCTGACGGGGTTGGGCGTCGACGTGGCCATCTACAGCACGCCGTGCCTGTTCGCCGCGCACTCGGCCATCGAGGACGCCATGGTCCGGCTCAAGGCGGCGGACGGCGTGCTGCCGGACGACTCGATCGACGTCGCCGAGTCGCAGGCCCTGCTGCGGGACAACATCAGCCGCCACCACGACGTGCCCGCGCCGCGCGCGTCCCAGCCGGTCGGGATCCGCTGAGGTCGGGATCCGCTGAGGTCAGCCCGGGTCGCCGCGCCGCTTGCGGTGCACCACCCAGGCGAAGTCCACCACCAGCGCGACCACGACCACGCCGAGCAGCACCGCGAGCCACGCCAGGCCCGCGCGGACGCACAGCACGGCGGCCACCCCGTTGAAGACGACGCCGAACCCGGCCAGCCACAGCCGCAGGGTCAACGCGCTGCGCGGCGGGGCGGGTGGCGGCAGGTCGTCGTCCGGGTGGCCGGCGCCGGTCACGTCCGCCACTCCTCCTGCCAGCCGTGGTGGGTGTCGTAGGCCGAGGCGATCAGCTGGAGCACGGTCCGGTCGGCGCCGCCCGCGACCTCCCGGCGCAGCCACTCCGCCTTCTCCGCGAACGGCGCGGGCGCGCGGTGGTCCTGGGCCTGCGTGTCGTGCGGCACGAGCAGCAGCTCCAAGCCGTCGTCGGACCGCAGGATGCGGAACCGGCCCCGGCTCTCGGCCTCGTCCAGCAGCGGCAGCTCCTCGCGGGCCAGCCGCTCCTCGTCCTCGGCCAGCCGGTCCAGCACGAACCGGCGCAGGTCCTCATCGGTCAATCGGGTCGGCTCCACATCCATGACCAAGGGGTATCCACAACCGCCCCGGCCACACGTCGTGGGCGTGCGGGTGCACGGATCGGCGGGTAGGAAGAGGTGGTGACCAGCGCGGACGAGCCGGACCCGAGGCGGTGGAAGGCGTTCACGGTCACGCTCGTCGCCGGGTTCATGAGCCTGCTCGACGTGAGCATCGTGTCCGTCGCCCTCCCGTCCATCCAGCACGGCCTCGGCACCACGCCCGCGGGCGTGCAGTGGGTCGTCTCGGGCTACGCGCTGGCGTTCGGCCTGGCCCTGGTGCCCGCCGGGCGACTGGGTGACGCGATCGGTCGGCGGACCATGTTCCTGGCCGCGCTGGGCGGGTTCGTGGTGTTCAGCGCGTTGGCCGGGATCGCGCCGACCACGGAGGCGCTGATCGCGGCGCGCCTGGCCCAGGGCGTCTCGGCGGGCGCGCTCGCGCCGCAGAACTCGGCGCTGATCCAGCAGCTGTTCCGGGGTGCGGAACGCGGCCGGGCGTTCGGGTTCTTCGGCTCCACGGTCGGCATCTCCACGGCCGTCGGGCCGGTGGCCGGCGGCGTCATCCTGGCCGTCGCGGGCGAGGACGACGGGTGGCGCTGGATCTTCTACGTCAACGTGCCGATCGGCGTGCTCGCCCTGGTGCTGGCCGCCCGCCTGCTGCCCCGCGCCCGCGGCGGCCCGCGCGGCCACCTGGACCTGGTCGGAGCGGCCCTGCTCGGCACCGGCGTGCTGGCCGTGATGCTGCCGCTGGTGCTGGCCGAGGCGGGCGGGCTGACGCGGCTGTGGTGGCTGTTCGGGCTCGGCGCGGCGCTGCTGGTGCTGTTCGTGCGGTGGGAACGGCGGGTCGCCGCGCGCGGGCGCAGCCCGTTGCTGGCCATCGCCCTGTTCACCGGCACGCCCGGCTACGGCACGGGCGCGTTGCTCGGGACGGTCTACTTCGTCGGGTTCGCGGGCATCTGGCTGGTGTTCGCGCTGTACTTCCAGACCGGGCTCGGCTACACGCCGTTGCAGTCGGGGCTGGCCGTGACGCCGTTCGCGGTCGGGTCGGCGGCGTCCGCGGTGATCGGCGGGCGGCTGGTGGAGAAGTGGGGCCGCAAGCTGACCGTGACCGGGTTGACGCTGGTGGTTGCCGGTCTCGCGGTCGCGACGGTGGTGCTGCGGTTCGCGCCGCCGCACGTGGCCGGGTGGGCCGTCGCACCCGCGTTGCTGGTGGCGGGCGTCGGCGGCGGGTGGGTGATCGCGCCGAACACCACGCTGACGCTGCGGCACGTGCCGGTGGCGATGGCCGGTGCGGCTGGCGGGGCGTTGCAGACGGGGCAGCGCATCGGCTCGGCGATCGGCACGGCGGCGTTGACCGGCGTGTTCTACCTCGTGCTGAGCTCGACCGGGCGGGACTTCCCGGTGGCGGTGTCGGTCGCGCTGGCCGGCGCGGTGGTGGCCGTGTCGCTGGCGCTGGTGGTGGCGGTCGTGGAGCTGCGCGCCCGGCCGCGCTGCCCGGCCGCGGTGGAGGGCGCGGAGCAGGCGATCCCGGACGCGCCGTGAGCCGCGCCGGTGGGCACGATGGCGGGATGGAGCTGTTACCGGGAATGGACCTGCTGCCACCGGCCGAGGAGCTGCTCGGCATCCGCTCGACCGCCGACCGGCCCCACGACCTGCACCGGGCGCTGGAGTTCGTGCTCGACCTCGTCGGGCCGGAGTTCACCGTGGAGCGGTTCGAAGCGAACGGCAAGCCGAGCGCCCTCGTCCACCTCGGCGCGGACCGACCGCACTTCCGGGTGCTCTTCAACGCCCACCTGGACGTGGTTCCGGGTTCGGACGAGCAGTTCCGGCCGCGCCGCGACGGTGACCGGCTCATCGCGCGCGGTGCGCAGGACATGAAGCTGTCCGCGGTGGTGCTGGCCTCGGTGTTCCGGGAGACGGCCGCGCGGCTGCCGTACCCGATCGGGCTGCAACTGGTCACCGACGAGGAAGTCGGCGGGCGTGACGGCACGCTGCACCAGTTGGAGCAGGGTGTGACGGCGTCGTTCGTGGTGATCGGGGAGCACAGCGCGCTGCGGGTCGTCGCGGAGTCGAAGGGGTTGATCACCGTGCGGCTGAACGCGGTCGGGCGGGCGGCGCACAGCGCGTACCAGTGGCTCGGCGACAACGCGGTGCTGAAGGTGATGCGCGCGGTGGACCGCGTGCTGGCCGCGTACCCGTTGGCGGCGGGGGAGGAGTGGCGCACCACGGTGAACGTCGCCCGGATCACGTCCGGGAACCAGGCGCTCAACCAGGTGCCCGCTGACGCGACCGCGTGGCTGGACGTCCGGTTCCCACCCGAGGACGCCGACTTCACCGGCCGCACCAGGGAGGAGGTCGCCGCGCACTTCACCGCGTTGTGCCTGCCCGGCGTCACGGCCGCCGTCGACCACTTCGAGCCGCCGCACCGGGCCGACCCGGACGGCCCCGACCTGGCGGCGTTGCAGCGCGCCGCCCGTGCGCAGGGGTTCTCGGGCGACCTGCTGCGCAAGCACGGCGCGGCCGACTCGCGGTTCTACTTCCAGCGCGGCATCGACGCGGTGATCTTCGGCGTGGGCGGCGACGGCCAGCACGGGCCGGACGAGTACGCCGACCTGGCCACGGTCGAGCCGTACCGGCGGGCGTTGATCGCGTTCCTGGAGGGCATTGCCTAACGTGTAACCCAGTGGTTACGCTTTCGGGGTGGACGAGGTGGCGGGGGCGATCGCCGATCCCGTGCGGCGGGAGATCCTGGAGATGCTGCGCGCCGACGCGCGGCTGTCGGCCGGGCAGATCGCCGAGCGGTTCGCGATCAGCCGTCCTGCGGTGAGCCGGCACCTGCGGGTGCTGCGCGAGAGCGGGCTGGTGCGCGACGAGCTCGTGGGCAGGCAGCGGTTCTACGTGCTCGACGCCTCCCGGTTGACGCCGCTCGCGCGGTGGCTGGCGTCGTTCGAGCAGCCCGCCGCACCGGACCTGGTGTCCGGCTTGGCGCACCGCCTCGACGCTCTGGAGACCGAGGTCTACCGCACCCGGCGGGAACGCCGCCCCGACTCCCTCCCCCTCCCCAACACCGACGTCAAGGAGAACACCGCATGACCCCGACCCCCACCGGTCGCCTGTTCCGCACCGACAAGGGCAGCGACCTGGTGATCACCCGGACGTTCCGCGCGCTCGCCGACGACGTGTGGGCGAGCCTGACCGAGCCGGAGCGCACCGCCCGGTGGTTCGGCCCGTGGGAGGGCGAGGCCGGGCCGGGGCGCACTGTGAAGGTGCAGATGGTGTTCGAGGAGCAGGGGCCGTGGGTGGAGGTCCGCATCGACGCCTGCGACCCGCCCCGCCGGCTGGCGCTGTCCATGGTGGACGAGGCCGGCACGTGGCGGACGGAGCTGCTGCTGTCCGAAGTGGACGGCGTGACCGAGCTGCGGCTGGTGCACCACCTGTCGACGGAGGAGGGCATCGGCGAGATCGGGCCGGGGTGGGAGTACTACCTCGACATGCTGATCGCCTCCCGGTCGGGTGCGGCGCTGCCCGCCTTCGACGACTACTACCCGTCGCAGAAGGCGTACTTCGAAGGGCTGACGACGGACGAGTGACCCGGAGGTCAGTCCCGGCCGGCGTCGACCACGCAGAACAGGTTGCCCTCGGTGTCGGCCAGGACGACGAAGTTCGCGTCCGGCGGGTAGTCCCACGGGACGCGTTCGGCACCGAGGCCGACCAGCCGCTCGACCTCGGCCTCCAGCTCGGCCCGGTCGGCGACGTGCAGGTCGAGGTGGGTCCGGTCGGACTCGTCCAGCGTGAGGGGCGGCCCGCCGCCGTCCTTCGGCGCGAGCACCGGGCTCTCGTCGCCGATCGGGTCGTTGACCAGGTCGTAGCCGAGGGTCGCGGACCAGAACTCCGCCGCGCGGCGGACGTCCGAGACTCTCAGGACCACGCTGCCGATGTGCGCCATGGGCCCATTGTCGGATACGCCGTCCGCGGTATCCGGTCAGTCGGGGATGCGGGCGGCGACCTCGGCCTGGAAGTCGGGGCACGCGGTGATGTCCTCGGCTTCGCAGCCCATCGCGTGCTCCAGCACCGCCAGTGACGCCTGGAGCGAGGCGATCCGCTCGGCCAACCGGTCGTGGTGCTCGCGGTAGAGGGCGCGCCGGGCCGGGCGGTCGGCGGTGGCGGCGAACAGCAGCCGGATGTGGTCGAGCCCGAGCCCGGCGTCCTTGGCGAGCAGGATCATCGCGATCCGCGCCTCGTCCGCGCGCCCGTACCGCCGCCGGCCGTTCGCCCGGCGCTCCGGGTCGAGCAGGCCCACGTCCTCCCAGTGCCGCAGCACGTGGGTGGCCAGCCCGAACCGCTCGGCCACCGCGCCGATCGACAGCCCCTCGCTTGACTTCATGTCGACATGAAGTTGCACAGTCGGCGGTGTTGTCAACCACCGCTGAGGAGCAGACGTGTCCACCACCTACTTCGACCGCGAGCGCAGCGCCTCCTACGACCGCCGGGCCACGCGGCTGCTGGGCGGTTTCCACCGACGGGTGGTCGCCGACGTGGCGGAGGTCGCCGAGCCCGAGGCGGTCGTGCTCGACGTCAGCACCGGCCCCGGGCGGCTGGTGCACGAGCTGGCGGCCCGTCGTGCGGACCTGGTGCTCTGCGGTGTCGACCTGTCCGCCGACATGGTGGCCATCGCCCGCGCCGCCGCGGCACGTCGGGCGTCGCGGGTCACGTTCCAGGTCGCGGACGTGACGGCGTTGCCGCAGCGGAACGACAGCGTCGACGTGGTGGTGTCGACGTTGAGCATGCACGAGTGGCCGGACCGGCGTCGGGCGGTGGCCGAGCTGCGGCGCGTGCTGCGTCCCGGCGGCGTGCTGCTGGTGTACGACTTCCGCTTCGCGCGGCTCGAACGCGACTTGTTCTCGGACTTCGCGAACGTCCGGCGCGTTCCCGTGCGGCCGAAGGGGTGGCCGGTGGCGTTGTTCGCCGGTGTGCGTGCTTCGGCGAGGTGATCAAGGGGCGGTGAGCTGCGGGTTTCGGCGTTCGGGGGTACCGTCGGGGTACGACGCAGCGGGTTGAGCCAGCAGCCACTGCCTTCTTCGACCCTGAGGAGGCTGCGGACCGTGATGACGGAACCGTTCGGTCACCCGTTCAGGGTGGATCGGCAAGTGCACGGCTATGCCGTCGTGGTGCGTGTCGCCGGTGAAGTGGACGCGATGACCGTCCGCGAACTGCGGCACGAGATCTCGGTCGGCCTGGCCCTCGCGACCCCACCGGCCCCGGTCGTAGTGGACCTCAGCGACGTCGACTTCCTCGCCGCCGCCGGCCTGAACGAACTCCACCGCGGCCACCTGGCGGCGCTGGAGGCCGGCGTGCCGCTGCGGGTGGTCGCCGCCAACCGCCACGTGCTCCGCCCGTTCGAGATCAGCGGCCTGGACCAGGAGATCACCCCCTGCGCCACCCTGGCCGAAGCCCTCGCCACCCGCACCCGGACCAACCGCCGCCGTTTCGCCGCCCTCTGAGCCGCCCTCCGAGTGCTGCCCTGTGAGTGCCGTCAGTGCGCTCGCGCGTGGCTTTCCTCCAGCGAGAGGCCGCGCCGCCGCTCGACAAGAACCGCGAGCACCTCACCGGATCGTCGGCGGGGCAGCGCCGACCGTGGTCGAGGGCGGTGCGGGCCACCTCGATGCGGTGCTGCTGCTCGGCCGGCTCGAGCATCTTGCGATCCATCAGGTCGCGCCGGTCCTGCCGCTCACCCGTGAGGAAGTGCCCGATCTCCGCCAGCGTGAACCCGATCTCGCGGAGGAAGAGGACCACGTCGACCTCGCTGACCGCCGACGCGGCATAGCGCCGCCGTCCCGCCACCCGTGCGGTCGGCCGCACCAGGCCGAGTTCGCCGTAGTAGCGGAGCGCGCTCGTCGGGACGCCGGTGCGTTCGGACAGTTCACCGATGGACAACGTCGTCGGCGTCGACCACTCGGCCGTGATGGTCAGCCAAGCGCGCCGCCGCAACCGGCTCGCCATCCGGGCCGGACGAGTGCGCCTGGTGCACGGGTCGGTCGAGGGCCTGTCGATCGGCGACGGGTCTTTCGACGCCGCTCTGGCGGTCAACACCGTCGGCATGTGGCCCGACCCAGCCACTCGACTGCGCGAACTGGCCCGGGCGTTGCGGCCCGGCGGACGCCTCGCCCTGGTGTCCCAACCCCGGTGCCCGGGCGCCGTCGCCGCCACATCCGCCGCGGCCGGCCAGGATCCGGCTGCGCTGCTCACCGCCGCCGGCTACGTCCACCTCCGAACCGAAGTACTCGCCCTCGACCCACCGGCGGTGTGCGTCATCGGGCACGTGGCACCTGCGGACGCCGAAGACCAACCTCACAGCCACCACGACTGAACCCTGGTGCAGATCGTTTCAGGTCGACACCGTGGACGACCACCTCGAACCGCTTGGTCCCGGTGATCCGACTGTGGGACGGCACGGACACAGCCCTCGCCTCGGATGGCTGTCGGCTTGGAGGCGCGCTGTTCGTGGTTGGCTCCCTGATCCCGCCCCAGACCACCACCCACTCGACCGCGATCGAGCAGTTCGCGCCTACCAGCCCGGCCACGCCCACCCCGGAACGGAACGGCAGGCGGCACCGTGTCACTGCGGCTCGGACAGTCGTTGTCCGGTCACTGGGCGGTGTGCTTCTCGGACATCGGGTTGGCGGGACTTCGCGGACGACGGGTTACCGGTGGGTGAGGTCAGCCGTGGGCGCGGGCGGGTGTTCATCGGAGGACCCCAGGTGGTGAGGTTGCGGATAACGGGTTTCGGATGCGTTCACCGGGCTGAGCGTTGCTTGGGCGTGGTCGGCTCAGGGTGTTGATCGGGTGTGGTCGGCTCAGGGTGTTGATCGGGTGTGGTCGGCTCAGAGAGCTGTGGGGGAAGTCAGCCCAGGGTGCTGGCGTAGGCGAGTGCGCCGAGAGCCGGGGCGATGCTCAAGGTGAGGAGGACCGACTTCCGGGTCGGTCTCGGGCCCGTCAGCAGCTGTTGCAGGCCGGTGGGCACGAAGGCGGCGCACAAGCCGACTGCGGCGATCACGGAAGTGAGTTCGGTGCCCTTCAGGACGCCCAACGGGAGCAGGCACGTGGTGGCGAGGGCGAGGGCGCGGAACGGGCCCAGGGTGCGGCTTCGGTAGGCGGCGAAGGCCAGGACCGGCCAGCCGAGGAGGATGGTGAACGAGAGGAAGCTGAACAGGTGCAGGTCCTGGTAGGACTGGGCGATCAGGTCGGTCGCGGTGGTCGGGCCCTCGTGGCGCACCAGGTTGTGCGCGGCTTGGTCGATGCCCGCGTGGAACGTCCGTTCGAACAAGCCCACCAGGACCAGTGACGCGCCCCAGCTCGCCGCAACCGGCCGGGTCTGTCCGATGTGGTGGGCCAGCGCGATCACGGCCGGTGCCAGCAGGACGGTGCCGGCGATCGTCAACGCGTGCGCGGCGCTCATCAAACCGGGTCGCTCGGCCACGGCCGCCAGCTGCTGGGGGAAGAAGTAGTGGAACGGCCAGCGCAGCAGGAGGCCCGCGAGCAGCAGGAGCGGAGCGAGGATCAGGGTGCCGGCGCCGATCCACCGGCCGGGGAAGGTGTAGGTCATGGGGGAGACGATGCCGGGGACGGCCGGGTTGCGGATCGGCTCACGGTCCGGATTTCGGTGTCAGACCGGGGTCCGATGGGGCCGCACGCAGGCCATGTCCCCCTCAACCGCCACGAGCGACGCCCGCGGTTCGTCGGGCGGTCCGGCCAGCCCCACGTCCACCACGACCGCACCCGGCAACCCGGGCAACGCGGCGGCGAACGCGACCACCTCGCCCACCAGCACCGCCGTCCCGTCCGGCAGGTCGACGGGCAGCTCACCACCGTCCCTGTACACGCGTGCCGTGAAGCTCTTGTCGGCCGGCGGCTTGGCGAACACCGGAACGGGCAGCCCCGAGTCCCAGGCCATCGGCCACCCGATCGGCGAACAACGGCCCGCTGTAGTAGTGCACCGCCCCGTCCGGAACGGCCGACACGTCGGACACCACGGTCAAGCCGCGCTCGACCGCCGCATGTGCAGGCGGACTGATCGTCGGCAGCACCAACGGCGGCACGAACAGCGAACGGGTCGTGGTTCACACATCGTGCGGCCCGCCGAGCCCCGCCGTGGAGTGATCACTCCCTCGGCCCACGGCCGCCCGCTCCGTACGCTGCACCGGATGATCAGCTACGAGTGGCGCGGCCACTTCGAGAACCCCGAGGTCAACGCCCTGCACGCGGAAGGCTTCGACCACGCGCCCCTGGCCGACGACTGGTGGGGCCAGGTGACAAGCCACAGCCTCGGCTGGGTGACCGCACGCCGCGGCGACGCCCTCGTCGGGTTCGTCAACGTCGCCTGGGACGGCGCGATCCACGCCTTCCTCCTCGACACCCTCGTCACCGCCGCCGAACGCCGACGAGGTGTCGGACGTCACCTCGTCGCCACCGCCGTGGACGCCGCGCGCGCCGCCGGGTGCGAGTGGCTGCACGTCGACTTCGACGACCACCTCAAGGCGTTCTACTTCGACAGCTGCGGGTTCCAGCCGACCAACGCGGGTCTCGTCGCCCTCTGAAACGAGCGTGCGTTACCGGGTGTAGGTCGCTCCACGGCGGGTAGTCGGCGGAAGACTGCCGACGAGGAGGAGCACGTGGACGCGTTCAAACCGGCCAAGGTCGTGAAGGAAGCCCTGGACAAGGCCGTGGAGAAGGTCGCCGACCTGGTCACGCCGCCGGTGCCGGGCACGCCGGGCAGCGCGCCGCCCCCGCTGGACCCGCCGAGCGAGCCGCAGGGGCCGCTGCCGCGCAAGCCGGACCAGACCTCCCCCCAGACGCGGACCGCGACCGGCGCGGAGACCGGCGCCGCGGCCGACGTGCGGGAGCAGCAGGGGGAGTACCTGACCACGTCGACCGGCACCCGCCTGTACGACGCCGACCACTCCCTCAAGGCGGGCGCGCGCGGGCCGACACTGCTCCAGGACCACCACCTGCGCGAGAAGATCACCCACTTCGACCACGAACGCATCCCCGAGCGGGTGGTGCACGCGCGGGGCGCGGGCGTCCACGGCGTCTTCGTGGGCTACGGCAACGCCACGAACGTGTGCAAAGCCGGGTTCCTGGCGGAAGGCGTGACCACCCCGGTGTTCACCCGGTTCTCCACGGTCGTGGGATCTCGCGGCTCCGCCGACACGGTCCGTGACACCCGCGGGTTCGCCACGAAGTTCTACACGTCCGAGGGCACCTTCGACCTGGTGGCCAACAACATCCCGGTGTTCTTCATCCAGGACGGCATCAAGTTCCCCGACATCATCCACGCCGCCAAGCCGCACCCGGACCGGGAGATCCCGCAGGCCCAGAGCGCGCACGACACGTTCTGGGACTTCGTCTCCACGCACACCGAGGCCACCCACCACGTCATGTGGCACATGTCCGATCGGGCCGTGCCGCGCTCCTACCGGATGATGGAGGGCTTCGGCGTCCACACGTTCCGCCTGGTCAACGCCGAGGGCCAGACGTCGCTGGCGAAGTTCCACTGGAAGCCCAAGCTGGGCGTGCACTCCCTGCTGTGGGAGGAGGCGCAGCTGATCGCGGGCGTCGACCCGGACTTCCACCGGCGCGACCTGTTCGACGCCATCGAGTCCGGCGCCTACCCGCAGTGGGAGCTGGGCATCCAGGTCTTCCCGGACACCCCGGAGCAGACCTTCGAGGGCATCGACCTGCTCGACTCGACCAAGCTCGTGCCGGAGGAGCTGGCCCCGGTGCAGCCGATCGGCATGCTCACCCTCAACCGCAACACCACCAACTTCTTCGCCGAGACCGAGCAGGTCGCCTTCCACGTCGGCCACCTGCCGCCGGGCATCGACGTGACCGACGACCCGCTGCTGCACGCCCGCCTGTTCTCCTACATCGACACGCAGCTGAGCAGGCTCGGCGGCCCGAACTTCAACCAGATCCCGATCAACCGGCCGCACGCCCCGGTCAACGACATGCTGCGCGACGGCTTCCACCAGCACGCCGTGCACAGCGGCGTGGCGCCGTACAAGCCGAACACCCTGGACGGCGGCTGCCCGTTCATGGCGGGGCTGGAGACGGGCGCGTTCGTGGAGTTCCCGACGCCGGTCGCGGAGGCGGTGAAGGAGCGCCGCGCGCCCGCGTCGTTCGCCGACCACTACAGCCAGCCGCGGATGTTCTACCGCAGCCTGAGCCCGGTGGAGAAGGAGCACCTGGTCCGGGCCTTCACGTTCGAGCTGGGCAAGTGCTACGAGCAGGCCGTCAAGGAACGCGAGCTGCGCGTGCTCGCCAACGTGGACGCCGAGCTGTGCGCGCAGGTGGCCGCCGGTCTCGGGTTGCCCGCGCCGGAGGCGACCGAGCCCGCCGCCGAGGTCACCCCCAGCCCGGCGGTGTCCCAGATCGGGCAGGTGTGGCCGCCGGACGGCCGGATGATCGGCATCGTCGTGGACGCCGACGACCCGGCGAGCCTGGACGGCCTGCACACCCTGCGCCAGACGATCACCGCCGGCGGCATGGTGCCGTTGATCATCGCCGCGCGCGGCGGTCAGCTGGACGAGGGCCTGGTGGCGCAGCGGACGTTCCTGACCGCCCGCTCGATCGAGTTCGACGCGCTGCTGCTGGCCGCCGCGCCGCCGCCCGCCCCGGACGCGATCCCCGCCCGGGACGACAAGGCCGGCGCGCCCGCCACGGCAGTCGACCCGCGCGTGGTGCTGATGGTCCAGGAGTGCTACCGGCACGCCAAGGTGATCGGCGCGTGGGGCAACGGCGAGGCCGCGCTGGTCGAGGCCGGGTGCTCGGCCGGTGACCTGGGCATCGTGGTCGGCGAGACCCCGGCGGACGTGTTCGGCGAGGTGCAGACGCTGCTCGGCACCCACCGGGTGTGGGACAGGTTCCCCGCGACCATCGCCTGACCCGACGACGACCGGCCGCGGACACCCGTCCGCGGCCGGTCGCTCACGTCAGCACAGGCACAGCGTGTAGTTCGCCTGGTACGTCGTGGCGGTCGCGGGCGCGGTGACGTTGTGCGTCTGCGCCCCGCCGTCGGACCAGCTGCTGTACCCGTAGCGGAACACCAGCGCGCCGCCCTGCGGGCTCGGCGCGCTGATCGAGTTGTTCGAGCCCACGATCACCGTGCGGGTGAACGGCGTGGTCTGCGCCGTGCCGCCGACGCTGAGCTGGAGACCGCTCGGGCTCGACGTGAACGTCAGCGCCACCGTCTGCGGGTCAAGCCTCGTCGTGGTGCTCTTGACCCGGCCGGACGAGTCCGTCGCCGTCAGCGTGAGCTCCAGGTGCGACGGGTACTCGTGGTCCGGCGCGATGAACGAGCCCGACGCCACGCCCGACCACGTCTGCACCACGTGCTCGTGGCACGAACCGGTGGTCGCGCAGTGCTGGATGCCCAGCTTCCAGCTCAGCGCGGACGCGGGCAGCGCGCCGTCCTGCGGGTCGGTGGCGTGGCCGGAGAACGGCACGTTCTGCCCCACCACCCAGTTCAGCGGCGCGGTCGGCGTGTCGATCACCGGCACGGGGTCCTGGGCCACGGGCGTGCCGACGGTGACGGTGATCGAGGTCGTGCCGCTCGCGCCCGCCTGGTCGGTCGCCCTGAGCCGGACCGTCACCGCGCCTTGCGTGGTGTACGTGCGGGTCGGGGTGGCGGAGGTCGAGTCGTCGTACTGGCCGTCCCCGTCGAGGTCCCACGCGTAGCTGAGCGTGTCGCCGGGATCGGGGTCGGTGGACCCCGTGCCGCTGAACTGCACGGCCAGCGGCGCGGGCCCGGACTGCGGCGTGGCCGTGGCGACGGCGGTCGGCGCCTGGTTGCCGGTCGGGTAGCTGACCCGTCGCAGCTGGCCCGCGCCGAGCGCGATGTAGAACAGGTCACCGCCGGGACCGGTGGTGATCTGGACCGGGACGTTCACGCCGGTCACGAACGGCACCAGCTTGGCCGGGTCGGGCTGGCCCGCGGTGGTCTGCATGGCCCAGATGCAGCCGCGCGAGCTGTCGGCGAAGAACAGCGCGCCGTCGTAGGCGGGCGGGTAGTTGCTCGTCGACTCGAACGCGATGCCGGACACCGACGAACCGCCCGTCGGGCACGGGTCGGTGGCCACGACCTTCGCCGAGTGGTTGTAGGCGTAGTACGGCGTGGTCTGGCCCGCGCCGGTGTACAGCGACTCGCACAGGGTCAGGTTCGCGCCGTCGTAGCCACCTTGGCGCGCGGAGCCCTCGTAGCAGGGCCAGCCGAAGTTCTCCGCCGTCGCGTCGTTCACGTCGGCGATCCGGTTGATCTCCTCCCACGTGTTCCAGCCGACGTCGCCCGCCCACAGCTCCTCGGTGCCGGGCCGGAAGGCGAAGCGGAACTGGTTGCGCAGGCCGTGGGCGATGACGCGCCGGGCGTTGGCGTCGGCGTGGCCCGCGAACGGGTTGCCGGCCAGGCCCGCGCCCGTGTCCGGGTCGATGCGCACGATCGAGCCGTCGAGGCTGACCGGCTCGCCCGCCGGGCGGCGGATCGACTGGGAGCGCAGCGCGCCGCCGCGCGCGGTGGGCGCGGTGAGGTTCGTGCCCGCGGGCGACGGCGGGTCGGCGCACGGGTTGCCGACCTGGCCGTAGTCGGTGAAGTTGAAGCTCGCGCCGTCACCGCCGCCGACGTAGAGGCCGCCGTCGGGGCCGAAGACGACCGTGCCGATGGAGTGGCTCGGGTACTGCTGGCACCAGTCGGTGACCAGCGGCTGCTCGGCGGTCATGGTGCCGCCGGCGCCCATGGTGAGCTTGGAGACCCGGCCGGTGACCACGCAGCCCTGGTCGGTCGCCCCGGGTGGGGTCGGGCACTGGTCGCCCCAGCGCGGGTGCGTGCCGCCGGGCACGGCGTCGTAGGTGTAGGCGACGTAGACGTACGGGCGGGTCGGGAACTGCGGGTCCACGGCCAGTCCGAGCAGACCGCGGTCCCAGAAGTCCTGCGTCTGCGGGCGCAGGTCGGCGAACACGGTGGCGGTGGTGTCGGCGAGCGAGTCGAAGACCTTGACCAGGCCGCTCTTCTCGGCGATGAACACCCGGCCGTCCGGTGCGAACGAGACGGCGGTGGGCGAGGTGAGGCCGCCGATGGCGAGGGTGTCGGCGAAGCCGGCGGGCACGGCGGCGGCAGCGGTCGGGGGGAGTGCCACTGCGGTGGCGGCGACCACGAGGGTCGCGGCGGCCACGGCGGTCACGCGTCTCGAACGCGGGGAGAGTGGTGCGCGGCGGAGTAATCGCATAGCCCGTTTCGTTCCCTTCGTGACACTTCTGGGTGAGCACGGAAGGGTGACACGGGAACGTCTGTCACGCACTGCTTTGTCCGCCCACGATCGGGCTACCGGTCGGTCTCATCCGGGCGGCCTATCGGTCACCCCGAAAAATCGGCTCGGCCGTGATCCGTCCGGCGTACGCGGCCTCGGTGTTCAGTCCAACGCGGTGTCGCGCGCGGCCCGCGTGCGGGACAGCAGGAACCCGGCCGCGGCGGCGAGCGGGAACATGACCACCCCGTAGACGGCGGCCGGCACGGCCAACCGCTCGCTGCCGAGCACGGTCACCGCGACCGTGATCGCCAGGGTGCTGTTGTGCACCCCCACCTCGAACGCCGACGCGATGGCCTGCCGCTCGCCGACCTTCGCCAGCCGGGGGACCAGGTAGCCCGCGGCCAGGCTGCCCGCGCAGAACAGCGCGGCCGCCGGCCCGATGTCGGCCAGGTACGCGCCGACGTCGTCCCGCTCGGCGATGATCGTGCCCGCGATCACGGCCACGAGCACCACCGCCGAGAAGATCCGCACCGGCTTGTCCGCGCGCTCGGCGAACGCCGCCGACCAGCGGCGCACCAGCATGCCCAGCACGACCGGCACGAGCACGATCGCGAACACCTGCGCCACCTTGCCGAACTCCAGCCCGACCGCGCCACCGGCCACCGGCCCGAAGTGGTCGAGGGCGAGGTTCACCACCAGCGGCAGGGTGATCACCGCGACCACGGAGTTCACCGCGGTCAGCGTGATGTTGAGCGCGACGTCACCGCGGAACAGGTGGCTGAACAGGTTCGCGGTGGTGCCGCCGGGCGACGCGGCGAGCAGCATCATGCCGACCGCGAGCACGGGGTCCAGGCCCAACGCGACCACGAGCCCGAAGCACGCCACCGGCAACAGGACCAGCTGGGTGGCCAGCGCGACCGTCACGGCCCGCGGCTCGCGCGCGATCCGGGCGAAGTCGACGACGGTCAACGACAGCCCGAGCCCGAACATGACCACGGCCAGCGCGACCGGGAGGCCGACGCTCGTCAGGGCGGAATCCACGGCGATCACCTGCGTTCCTGCGGCTGAGTCCCGCGTCGAACCCGGACCAACGAAGAGCGCATCCTCCCCCGGAACCGGACGAATCGGGAGGTTCGAGGCCGATTCGATGGCATTCGGTGATCACCGCTACGGTTGTCAGGCATTGCCTGACAACTGCGGAGGGCCGATGACGTACCCACCGGGCTGCTCGTTCTGCGGCAAGGCCGCCGTCGACGTGCGCAAGATCATCAGTGGGCCGGGCATCTACATCTGCGACGGGTGCGTGTCCGCGTGCGTGGCGATCCTGGAGGCCGACGACGGGATTTCCGACGTGACCGTCCCGGAGTGGTCGGCGATGTCGGACGACGAGTTGCTGGCCCACCTGCCGCGCATCGCGGCCACCGCGAGCCAGGTCGAGACCGGGTTGAAGGACCGGGTCGCCGAACTGCGCGGCCGCGGCGTCACCTGGGCGCGGATCGGCGCGGCGCTGGGCATGAGCAGGCAGTCGGCGTGGGAGCGGTTCTCGTGAGCGTCTGGCGGGTCCGCGACTTCCGGCTGGTGTGGGCCGCCCAGACGCTGTCCTCGTTCGGCAACGGCGTCTCGCAGCTCGCCTACCCGGTGCTGATGCTCGCGCTGACCGGCTCGGCCACCGCGGCGGGGGCGTTGGCGGCCGTGCGCGCGGTGCCGTACCTGGTGCTGGGCCTGCCCGCCGGCGCTGGTGGACCGCTGGGACCGCAGGCGCACGATGGTGCGGTGCGACCTCGCCCGCGCGGTCACCATGGCGACCGTGCCGGTGGCGGTGCTGTTCTCCGCGCTGACGCCCGCGCACCTGTTCATCACCGGGTTCGTCGGCGGTGTGCTGCACGTGTTCTTCTCCGCCGCCGAGAACGCCGTGCTGCCGAACGTGGTGGACGAGGACCGGCTGACCGACGCGGTGTCCGGCGTGGAGACCGCGCAGGCGGCCACGGGGGTGCTCGCCGGGCCGGTCGGCGGCGCGCTGCTCCAGTGGGGCCGCGGGCTGCCGTTCCTGGTGGACGCGGTGTCGTTCCTGGCTTCGGCGCTGTGCCTGGCACTGGTGCGGACCGACTTCCGGGCCGATTCCCGCGCCGAGCCCGCGCGGGACGGTCTGCGCAGGGAGGTCTCCGAGGGCGTGCGGTGGCTGTGGGGTCACCGGCCGTTGCGGCTGATCGCCCTGACCGCGGCCGGGTTGCAGGTCGCGATCTCCGGTGTCGCGCTGGTCGCCATCGTGGCCGCGCGGGACGCGTCACCGACCGCGATCGGCGGGTTGTTCGCCGCCCTGGGCATCGGCGGTGTCGTGGGCGCGGTGATCGCGCCGAAGCTCAAGGCACGTCTCGGGTTGACCGGCCTGCTGCTGTCCGTGGTGTGGTTCCAGGGCGCGCTGTGGGTCGTGCTGGCGTTCTCCACCGGGCTGATCGCCGTGGGCGTCGTGCTGGCGCTGTTCACGGTGTCGATGCCGTGCTTCGGCGTGGCCGCGCTGAGCTACCAGCTGGAGGCCACCCCCGACCACCTGCTCGGCCGCGTCGGCACCGGGTTCAGCCTGCTGATCTGGGCGGCGACACCGGTGGGCGCCGCCGCCGCGGGCGTCCTGCTCGACGTGGTCACCCCGGGCGCGACGTCCCTGCTGTTCGCCGGATGGGTGGTCGTGCTCGGAGCGGTCGCTACGCCCGCCCTCGGCCGCGCGATCCGGCTGGGGTCGGTAAACGCATAGTGGCCGGCGTCGGCGATCGACGGGAGGGCCCGGCACGAGGTGAGCGTCGGGACCGGTGGTGCTCGACGGCGAGGCGGGACGCGCCTCGCGGCACGCCCCGCTCGAACCTACCCGGGAAGCAGGTCGTTGATCCCGTTGATCACGGCGACCACCTGCGCCAGGAGACCGGCGACGGTCGCCCCCGCGGCACACCACCTCCATCGGGGCCGCCGCGTCGACCGTCCGCGGTGTTCGTCCCCGTTCGGCTTCCTCCGGACCACAGCACCCTCCGTAGCCCTCACCCACTCACGAGGGAGGGCGGACACGCCCGCATCCGGGCGAGGCCGAGACCTTCCCGACCCGTCGACGTGGCCGGGACGGCGGGAGCCGGATCCGTCGCCGACCGTATCGGGAGACCGGTGCGGGGTTGAGGGGCATGACCCATGATCTTCAGTCCGTGCGCCGGGGCGTGGACACGTCCGCAGGTCGTCCTGGGCGGTACGACGCTGGGTGACGGCATCTCCGCAGGTCGGAACGCAGTGTCGCACAGGCCGTGGTTTCTGTGTTCGTGTCGCCGTACCGGGCGCTCGGCCGGCGGGTCAGGGTTTGTGGGAGACGAGGAGGGACTGGCCGGGGGAGGTGGTCAGGGGGTGGGTGGTCGGTGAGGTCAGGCCGGCGGAGGTGAGCCAGGTGGTGATCTCGGCCGTGCCGTAGACCTGGCCGCCCTGGCCGTGGAACAGGTTGAGGCTGAAGACGCGGGCGAAGGCGTCGGACGCGCGGTCGGGGGAGTGCTCGTCGTGTTCCAGCAGGACGACCGCGCCGCCCGGTCGCAGCGCCGCGGCGACGCGCTCCAGCAACGACCGGTTGGCCGCCGCCGTCCGGCCGTGCACCACGTTGAACAGCAGCACGGTGTCGTAGTCCGAGCCCAGGTCGAGCGTGTCGTAGTCGCCCGCCCGCAACGTGATCCGCCGGCACAGGCCCGCGTCGGTGACCGCCGCCGCGCCCACCGCCAGCGCGTCCGGCAGGTCGATGACGGTCGCCTCCAGCGACGGGTGCGCCGTGCACAGCCGGATCGCGTGCTTGGCGTGCCCGCCACCGACGTCCAGCAACGTCGACCCGACCGGCACGATCGACGCCACCTCCGGCGCGATCGCGTCGGCGTGCCCGGCCAGCATGCGCTGGAACCGGCGCAGCACCTCCGGCCGTTCGGCGAGCCACCCGTAGAAGTCGAGGGCCGGCTTGCCGGTGCGGACCGACTCCGCCAGGCCCTCCCACGACTCGAACAGCACCACCGACCAGAACCTGTCCACCTCCGAGTACCCGCCGCCCGTCAGCCACTTCGCGGTCTCGTCGGTGTTGGCGTACCCGTCCGGCCCGCCGGTCAGGTACCCGAACGCCACCAGCGCCTCGGCCAGCAGCGCGGCGCCGCGCGGGTCCGCGCCGATCTCCGCGGCCAGCGACGCCGCCCGGCGCGGGCCGTCGGCCAGCGCGTCGAACACGCCCAGCCGCAGGCCCGCGGCGACCGCGCGGTAGCCCGCGGTGGCGAGCATGTCGTGGAACGACGGCGGACCGTCGTCCGGTCCCAGGTGCAGTGGCATGGTCAGGCCCTTTCCGGCAGCACGCCCGCGGCGGCGAGGAAGTCGACGTGGCGGGCGATCATCTCCGCGTCGGCGGGCGGGAACTCCACCCCGCACGACGCCGCCGCGGCCCACGTGGCCGAGCAGTCGAACACCGGGTGCGCCCGGTGGGTGGTGGTCAGGCCGAACGCCAGCGGGCCGAACGCGCTGTCCGGGCTCTCCAGCATCAACGACCGCCAGTCGGCGTACTCCAGCAACCGGGTCGGGTAGCCCTTCTCGGTGAGCACCTCGCCCAGGTCGGCGTAGCTGAACCCGTCCGCCCGGTAGTAGTGGAAGTCCCGGCCCAGCGTCGAGGGCCGCGTCGAGATGCCCGCGATCGCACCCGCCAGCCGGTCCACCGGCAGCATGTCGATCACGTCCGGCGTCCGCGGCACCGCGCCCGCGTGCGCGCAGGTCGCGATCTGCCGGCTCAGGTACGACTCGGTCTTCGCCGTCCCGGTGCGCACGTCGCCGACGATCGCCGCGATCCGGTGGATCGACACCGGCACGCCGCGGTCCCGCGCGAGCACGCCCATCGTGTCGGCCACCCACTTGGTGGTGTGGTAGCCGGTGTCCAGGCCGGTGGGGTCCTCGGGCCGGTCGGCCTCGGTGACGAGCCGCTTGTCGTAGTTCACGCCGAGGAACACGCCCAGCGTCGACATCAGGTGCAGCGGCTTGGTCGAGTACCGGGTGGCCAGCCGCAGCACGTCGACCGTGCTGCCGACGTGCGGCGGCATCATCCACTGGTAGGTGAGGACGAAGTTCATCACCGCGCCGTTGTGGTAGATCGCGTCCATGCTCTCGGCCAGCGCGTCGAAGTCCTTCTCCGCCAGGCCGAGCAGCGGCTGGGACATGTCGCCGACCACCGGCACCACCCGCGCCAGCCGCTCCTCGGGCACGTCGAGGTGCGCGCGCCGCAGGTTGGCCCGGACGCGGGCCAGCGCCACGGCCGGCGTCTCGGCCCGGACCAGGCAGTGCACCTCGGCGTCCGTGCGGGACAGCAGCTCGGCCAGCAGGTGCGCGCCGAGGAACCCGGTCGCGCCGGTCAGCAGCACCCGCTCGGCCGGTCCGGTCCGCACGGGGTGCCGCGGCTGGATGTCGTCCGGCGGCACGGCGTCGGCCCGCATCTCCGGCACGGACGGCAGCCCGGACTTGTACCGCTTGGCGAAGGTGTGGTCCGACGCGGCGGCCTGCTCGACGACCTCGGCCAGCTCGGCGAGGTCGGCGGTGGCGAACAGGGCGCGCAGCGGCACGGTGACGCCGAGCAGCGACCGGACCCTGGCCAGCACCGCGGCCGCGATCAGGGAGTGCCCGCCCAAGCCGAAGAAGCTGTCCCGGCGGCCGACCAGCGGCACGTCCAGCACCTCGGCCCACACCTCGGCCAGCGTGCGCTCGACCGGCGTGCGCGGCGGCTCGTACGGGGTGAGCCGGGCCGTCGGGTCGGGGTCGGGCAGCGCCGCGACGTCGACCTTGCCGTGCCGGGTGAGCGGCAGCTCGTCCAGCACCACGACCGCGCCGGGCAGCATCGCGTCCGGCAGCCGCCCCGCGCAGAACGCCCGCAGCTCGTCCAGCTCGGGGGCCTCCGCGCGCGGCACCACGTAGGCCACCAGGAGGTCACCGCGCACCGCCACCGCGGCCTCGGCGACCGCCGGGTGGGCGAGCAGCGCCGACCGCACCTCGCCCGGCTCGATCCGGTGGCCGCGCAGCTTGACCTGGTCGTCCACCCGGCCCAGGAACTCCAGCGTGCCGTCGGGCAGCAAGCGGACCAGGTCGCCGGTGGCGTACATCCGGCGGCCCAGGACCGTCGGGTCGGCCAGGTACACCGACGCCGTGCGCTCCGGGTCGTTGCGGTAGCCCCGCGCGGGGGCCAGCCCGCCGATGTGCAACTGGCCGGGCACGCCCACGGGTGTGGTGCGCAAGTGGGTGTCCAGCACGTACGCCCGCACGCCGGGCAGCGGCCGTCCGATCGGCAGCGTCACCGCGCGCGGGTCGACCTCGGACGCGTCGACCGTGCGGTAGGCCGTGGCGCAGACCGTGGTCTCGGTCGGGCCGTAGTGGTTGACCACCGCCACCCGACCGCCGGTCGACGCCGCCCACTGCGCGACCGCGGCCGTCGGCACGGCCTCGCCGCCGATCATCATCACGGTCAGCGGGCCCGGGTCGACCACGAGACCGGCCAGGTCCGCGACCCAGCGCTTGAACAGCGCGGCGGGGGAGTCCACGGCGGTGACGGCGTGGTCGGCGCACAGCCCGAGCAGGTCCGCGCCGCCGATCGAGGCCGGTTCGGGGTGCACGACGACCGCCGCGCCCGCGCACCACGCCGGGAACACGTCGCCCACCGACGCGTCGAAGCTCAGCGGCGGGATCATCAGGATGCGCTGACCGGGCGCGAAGCCGTGCAGGTCGATGAACGCGCCGGTCAGGTTCGCCAGCGTGTCGTGCTGCACCTGCACGCCCTTGGGCACGCCGGTCGACCCGGACGTGTAGACGATGTAGGCCAGCCCGTCGTCGGGCACGTCCGCGGCGGGCGGCGCGTCGGCCTCACCGGTGAACGCGTCGTCGCTGGTGTCCAGCACCGCGCCGTGGAACTCGCCGAACCGGTCGCGGTCGGCCGGCGTGGTGATCACCACGGGCGCGCCGCAGTCGGCGAGCAGCCCGGCGAGCCGGGCGGGCGGGTGCGCCGGGTCGAGCGGCACGTACGCGCCACCGGCCTTGAGCACGGCCAGCAGCGCCACCAGGGCCTCCGGCCCGGCCTTCACCGCCAGCCCGACCGGTGTCTCCGGGCCGACGCCCCACCCGGCCAGCACGTGCGCGACCCGGTTGGCCCGCCGGTCGAGCTGCGCGAACGTCACCTCGCGGCCGTCGGCCAGGTCCAGCACGGCGGTGGCGCCGGGGTGGGCGGCGACCTGCGCGGCGATCCGGTCGAGCACGTTGGGGTGGCGCAGCGACAGCGCAGGGTCCAGGGCGTCCTGCGGCTCGCCGTTCAGCCGACCCGCGGCCAGGCGGTCGGCGCGGGTCGTCGTGTCCACCGCGGACAGCCGTGCGGACGGGTCGGCCACGAGCGCGGCGAGCACGGCGAGCAGGTGGTCGGCCAGCCGCGCCACGGTGTCGGCGTCGAACAGGTCGGTGCTGTAGTCGAGGTTGGCGGGCCAGGCGCCGTCGGTCTCGCGCACGTGCAGCGTGAGGTCGAACCGGCTCGTCCCGCGGTCGATCGGCAGCTCGGTCGCGTCCATGCCCGCCCAGGAGCCGGTGGCGCCGCCCCGGTTGAGCACCAGCATCACCTGGAACACCGGGTGGTGGGCGAGGTCGCGGCGGGGCGCGACCCGGGCGGCGACCTCGTCGAAGCTGACCTCGGCGTGGTCCAGCGCGTCGATCGCGGTGGCCCGCGCCCGGCCGAGCAGGTCGGCCACGGTCGGGTCGCCGGACAGGTCCAGCCGCAGCGCGGTCGTGGTGACGAACATGCCGACCGAGCCCTCCAGCTCGGGGAACGGCCGGTGCGTGGTCGGCGAGCCGATCACCAGGTCGTCCGCGCCCGACCGGCGCGACAGCAGCACGCCGAACGCGGCCAGCAGTCCGGCGAACGTGGTGCAGCCGTGCGCGCGGGTCACCTCGGCCAGCTTCCCGGCCAGCGCGGCGGGCACGGTGAACCGGTGGCTGCCGCCCGCGGTGGTGCGGTGGGGCGTGCGGGGCCGGTCCGAGGCGAGGTCCAGCACGTCCGGCGCACCGGCCAGCCGGTCGTGCCAGTGGTCCAGCTGCCGCTGCCGCTCCCCGTCGGCGAGCCGGTCGGCCTGCCAGTGCACGTAGTCGGGGAACTGCGCCCCGACCGGCTCCGGCGTCACGCCCGCGTAGACGTCGCCGACCTCACCCGCCACCACGCCGAGCGACAGGTCGTCGCACACGATGTGGTGCGCGCTGAACACGACGGCCGTGCCACCGGACCCGATGCGCACCACCCGCACGCGCAACAGCGGCGCCACGGCCAGGTCGAACGGCGTGTCCACTTCGGACACCAGGAACGCGGTCAGCTCGTCCTCGTCGGCCACGGCCGAGAACGCCACGTCGGCGGGCGCGTCGTCGACGACCTGCTGCTCGGGCACGCCGTCGGCGTCCACGATCCGGGTGCGCAACGCCTCGTGCCGCCCCATCACGGTCCGCACGGCCGCGCGCAACCGGTCCTCGTCGACCTCGCCCGCGACCCGCAGCGCGGCGAACATGACGTACGCGCCCGCGTCGAGGCCGAGCCGCCCGGTCAGCCACAGGCCGCGCTGGTTGCCCGACAGCGGCACGACCGCGCCCGCGGGTCGGCGCGGCACGGCCTGGCGGGGCGTGGCGGCCAGGCCGCGCTCGGCGAGCAGCTTGGCCAGGAGTCGTTCGCGGTGGTCGGAGAGCTCGGTCATCCCCGGGTCCTTTCAGGTGACGGCGTCTCGTCGGGCACCGCGTCGGGCAGGTCGTCCACGGTCCGCAGGCGTGGCCGGGACCAGGCGTAGGCCGCCAGCGCGAGCATCAGCACGCCGACGACGAGGAAGATCAGGGCGATGCCGCGGCCCTCACCGGTGCCGATCAGCGCGCCGACACCACCGGCGAGCGGGCCGTCGGCGGCCATCAGGGGTTCGGCGACGCCGTCGGTCAGCGGGCCGATCAGGAGGAAAGCGACGGGCATCGCGGCGGTGCTCAGCATCCGCACCACGGCCAGCACCCGGCCCAGCACCGCCGGGTCGACCTTGGTCTGCAACAACGTCACGCAACACGTGTTGATCAACGGCAGGGTGAACAGGAACGCGGGCGCGGCGACGCCGATCAGCCACGGCGACGGCGCGAGCGAGTGCAGCACCAGGAACACACCGCCCAGGGCCAGGCCCAGGTAGATGCCGTGCACCCGGCGACGCGGCCCGCCCCACACGCCCATCACCAGGCCGCCGACGAACAGCCCGCTGCCGCCCGCGGCCATGAGCACGCCCAGCGTCGCCGGGCTGGAGAACGACAGGATCAGCGGCTGCACCAGCCCACCCGCGATGGCGAACAGGAAGTTCCACACCCCGAACACCGCGCACAGCGCGAACAACCCGGGCGCGCCGCGCAGCCACCGCAACCCGGCGCCGATGCCCTCGCGCTCGGCGTCCGAGGCGCCCGCGGGCCGCACGGCGTCGTCGGGCAGCCGGGCCAGCAGCAGCGCGCCGACCGCGAACACCATCGACACGAGGTCGACCAGCAGCACGCCCCGCAGCCCAACCCAGGCCAGCAACGCGCCCGCGACCAGCGGCGCGGCGATCTGCACGCCCTGCGTCACCTGCATCAGCCCGTTGATCCGGCCCAGGTGCTCCTTGGGCACCAGCGCGGGCACCAGTGCCGTGTAGGCGATGATGTGGAACGAGTTCAGCGTCGCGGTCAGCGCGGTGGCGACGTAGACCTGCCACACCGCCAGCGAGCCCGTCGAGACGGCCACCAGCATCAGCGCCGTGACCACGCCCGCGCCGGAGTCCGCGACCAGCATGATCCGCCGCCGGTCGTACCGGTCGGCCACCGCGCCCGCGTACGGCGCGAGCAGGATGCCCGGCACCACGGCGCAGAACTGGATCAGCACGAACGTCGTCACCGACCCCGTGCCCAGGTACACCCACACGCCCAGCACGAACGCGGTCAGCGCGGAGCCGATCACCGACACCAGCTGACCGGCCCACACCACGGCGAACCGGCGCAGACCGGGCGCGGTCACCGCTCACCACCGAGCATGGACTCGACCTCCTCGGCCGACATCGCGGCCAGCTCCAGGCGCAGCTCGGCCACGGCGGCCACCCGCGCGGGGTCGTCCAGGGCGGCGAGCGCGGCGGCGACGCCGGCGACCGTCGGCGCGGCGAACATCCGGCCGATCGGCACCGACACCGCGAACGCCGCCCGCACCCTGGCCAGCGCCTTCGCCGCGAGCAGCGAGTGACCGCCGAGCGCAAAGAAGTCGTCGTGCACGCCGACCTCCGGCACGCCCAGCACCTCGGCCCAGATGCCCGCCAGCACCTCTTCCACCGCGTCACGGGGTGGCACCCGGTCGCCCCCGACGTCCCACACCGGCGGCGGCAGCGCCTTGCGGTCGGTCTTGCCGTTGGGCGTCAACGGAAACGCGTCCAGCACCACCGCCGCGGCGGGCAGCATGTAGTCCGGCAGCCGTTCCGCGAGGCGGGCCCGCAGCCGGGTCCACAGCCCGTCCCGCGGCACGTCCGCCGGCACCACGTACGCGACCAGCCGTTCGTCGACGGCCAGCACGACCGCCTCACGCACCTCGCCGGAGTCCAGCAACGCGGCCTCGACCTCGCCGAGCTCGATCCGGAACCCGCGCACCTTCACCTGGTGGTCGGCCCGGCCGAGGAACTCCAGCGTGCCGTCCGCCCGGTGCCGCACCAGGTCGCCCGTCGCGTACAGCCGCCGTCCGGGCCGCGCGGCGAACGGGTCCGGCACGAACCGGCTCGCGGTCAGCGCCGGCCGGTCGTGGTAGCCGCGGGCCACGCCCGCGCCGCCGATGTGCAGCTCGCCGACCACGCCCGGCGGCACCGGCTCCAGCCCCGGACCCAGCACGTACAGCCGGGTGTTGCCGATCGGCGGACCGAGGACCACCGGCGCGGGGGAGGGCTCGACCAGCCCGGCGGACGACCAGACCGTGGTCTCGGTGGGCCCGTACGCGTTCCACAGCACCGCGTCGTCGGCCAGCAGGTCGTCGGCCAGGTCGCGGGGCAGCGCCTCGCCGCCGCAGATCCGGGTGGTCACCCCGGCGGGCACGCCGCCCGCCGCGTGCAGCAGCCGCCACGTCGCCGGGGTCGCCTGCACCGCGGTGACCTGGCGTTCCACCAGCAGGTCCCGCAACGCGCCGCCGTCCGCGCTCACCTCCGACGGCACCACCAGCACTTCCGCGCCCGCGGTCAGCGGCAGCAGCAGTTCCAGCACGGAGATGTCGAACGACAGCGTGGTCACGGCGGCCAGCCGGTCGCCCTCGCCGAGCGCGAGCAGCCGCTGGAACGACACCAGCAGGTTCACCACGGCCCGGTGCGGCACCTCCACGCCCTTGGGCGTGCCCGTCGAGCCGGACGTGTAGATGACGTACGCCAGGTCCTCGCCCGACGCGGGGCACGGTCGCGTGGACGGCTCGAAGCGGTCGGCGTCGGCGAGGTCCACCGCCGTGCCGCCGAACGGCAGCGCCCGGTCCGCGACCAGCACCGCCGCGCCGGAGTCGGCCAGCATCGCGGCCAACCGGTCCGTCGGCCAGGCCGGGTCCAGCGGCACGTACGCCGCGCCCGCCCGCCACACGCCCAGCACGGCGGCCACCAGGTCCGGGGTGCGCGGCAGGCACAACGCCACCGTCGACCCCGGTCCCGCGCCGTGCGCCTCCAGCAGCGCGGCGACCTGCCCGGCCCGGGTGTCCAGCTCCGCGTACGACAGCGCGGAGTCCACACCGGACACCGCGGTGCCGCGCCCGGTGACCAGGTCCAGCGCGGTGCGCGCGGGCGGCAGCTCCAGGTCGGTGGCGTTGAAGCCCTCCAGCACCTCCCACCGCCGCACGCCGGTCAACCCGTCCAGCTCGCTGATCCGCCGCTCCGGGTGCTCGGCGGCGGCGAGGAGCAGCGCGATCAGCCGGTCGGTGAACCCGGCGATGGTCGAGTCGTCGAACAGGTCGGTGTTGTACTCCACGCCCAGGGCGAGCGTGTCGCCCTGCGGGTCGGCGGCCACCGTCAGGTCGAACTTCGCCACCTTCGGGTCGGGCACCAGCGGCGTCACCTCCAGCCCGGTCAGCGCGATGTCCAGCGGCGGGGTGTTGGTGAAGATCAGCTGCGCCTGGTAGATCGGCGCGTGCCCGGTGCTGCGCCGCGGGCTCAGGTGCTCCACCAGCCGTTCGAACGGCAGGTCGGCGTGCGCGAGACCGGCCGCGGCGACCTGCCGGGTCCGGGCCAGCAGCTCGGTGAAGGTCGGGTCGCCGCCCACGTGCGTGCGCAGCGCGAGGGTGTTGACGAAGAACCCGATCAGACCTTCCAGGTCCGCGTGGGACCGCCCGGCGACCGGTGTGCCGACCACCACCTCGTCCTGCCCGGCCAACCGGCCGAGCCGGGCCGCGAACGCGGCCAGCAGCACCATGAACACGGTGACGCCGTGCGCGCGGGCCAGCTCCTCCAGCGGCCTCAGCGGCACGTAGCCGTACCGCAGCGCGCCCCGGTGGGTGACCACCGGCGGACGGGGCCGGTCGGTGGGCAGGGTCAGCAGCTCCGGCGCGCCCGCGAGGTGCCGCGTCCAGAAGTCGAGGTGCCCGGCGGTCACCTCGACCATCCGGTCGCGCTGCCACACCGCGAAGTCCGGGTACTGCAACGGCAACGCGGGCAGGTCCGGGTCACGGCCCTCCAGCGCCGCGTCGTAGCCCTGCCCCAGCTCGCCCAGCAGCACCGACAGCGACCAGGCGTCGGCGATGACGTGGTGCAGGTTGAGCACCAGGACGTGGTCGTCGTCGGCGAACCGGCCGAGGCTCGCGGTGAACAGCGGCCCCTGTCGCAGGTCGAACCCGACGCCGCCGCGCTCGTCGGCGAACCGCTGCGCCTCGCCGTCACGGTCGCCGTCGGGCAGCTCGTACGCGGTGAGGGTCGCGGTGCCCGTGGGCGCGACCAGCTGCACGGGTTCACCGCCCGAGTCCGGGAACGTGGTGCGCAGCGACGCGTGCCGGCCCACCAGGACGTCCAGCGCGCGCTGCAACGCGGTCCGGTCGAGCGGTCCGCGCAGGCGCAACGCGACGGGCACGTTGTAGACGGCGCTGCCGGGGGAGAACTTGTCCAGGAACCACAGCCGTTGCTGCCCGAACGACAAAGGGTAAGCGGTGGGCGTGGCGGCACGGGCGCGCAGCCGTTGTGCCAACAGCTCCCGCTTGCGCGCCGACGCCGACGCCGACGCCGACGCCGACGCGCCGGTGTCCTTCAACTCGGTCATGACGCGCTCCCGGACTTGGTCAGCCGGTCCGCCGCGGCGCGCACGTGCTCCCGCAGGTGCGTCGGCACGCGGTCGCCGAAGCGCTGGAGGTAGGCGGCCACAGTGGTGTCGTCGTCCCGCAGGAACGGGAAGTCGGTGGGCACCATGTGCCGGATCGCCAGCAGCGGCACGGGGCTGTGCAGCGGGCGGAAGCCCGGGTTCCACAGGCCGGCCTTCTGCGGCGGGCCGGGGTGGAACTCGCCCAGCATCAGCCCGTCGCGCGTGTACTGCGGCTTGAGCAGCTCCTGCGCCCGGTCGACCACGCCGAACTCGGTCAGGTCCGGGAACAGGATCACGATGGTCTTGAACTGCGCGCCCGGACCCCGCATCGGCTCCAGCTCGGTGAACCAGTCGCGGTAGTGCAGCAGCAGCGCGGCCAGCTCGTCGGGCTGCTCGGGCGTGCCGGTGTGCACCGACAGGTAGAACAGCCCCCGTTGCAGGGACGTGTCGGTGAACGGGCACACCGCGCCCCGACGACCCAGGTCGGGGTGCGGTCCGCACAGGTACTCACCGGCCCACTCGAACACCGTCCGCAGCGGCAGCTCGTGCGCCGCGACCGCGTCGGGCAGCCGAGGCGCGGCGAAGTCCGCCGGCTCGACCAGGGGGTGGGCCCGGTGGGTCGGATGGATCAGCATCAACTCCACCTGCCTTTGTTCCGGGACCGGCGGACCAGGCCCGCCAGCGCCGCACCGGCCACCGCGGCCGTGACGCCGCCGAGCACGCGGTCCTGCCGCCGTGCCCGGGTCAACGCCTCGCCGTAGGGGACCGTGGTGTGCGAGATGAGGGTGTAGAGCGGCACCCACGTGTTCGGGAACAGCCGGTGCAGCGCCAGGTCGACCTTCTTGCGCGCGGTGAACAGCGGCGAGCGCACCTTGTCGCGCAGCTCCACGAAGTTGCGCTTGGACAACTCGGCCAGCACGTCGGTGTGCGGCCGGCGGGTGGCCTCGAACCGCGCCAGCGCCGCCGGCAGGTCGTCCGGGTGCGCGGCCAGGCACCGGTCGAGCACCGAGCAGTCCTCGAACGCGGCGTTCATGCCCTGCCCGAAGAACGGGTACACGGCGTGCGCCGCGTCGCCGACCAGCACGATGCCCCGACCTTCGTCCGCGGTGACGTGCCACGGCGCGGTGCGCACCGTGACCAGGCTCGCGGGCGGGTGCGCCAGGAACTGCTCCACCAGGTCCGGGATCAGCGCGAGCGTGTCCGGGAACCGGCGGGCGAAGAACGTGCGCACCCGCTCGGCCTCGGTCAGCCCCGCGAACCCGTGCGCGCCGTCGAACGGCAGGAACACGGTCGCGGTGAGCGAGCCGTCCACGTTCGGGTGGGCCACGATCAGGCCCTCGTCGCCCGGCCACACGTGCAGCGCCCGCAGCTCGGTGCGCGGCTCGCCGTCGTCGCCGACGTCGATCAGCAGCTCCTTGTAGCCCCACTCCAGGAACTCCTGGTGCAGGTCCATCCGCCGGCCGCGGCCCAGGTGGGTGCGCACGGCGGAGAACGCGCCGTCCGCGCCGACGACGAGGTCCGCCGTGTGCACGGCCCCTTCGTCGGTGGTGACGGCGGGCTTGTCCCGGTCGACGGCGGTGACCCGGCAGCCCCAGGAGAACCCGACGCCGAGCCGGTCGGCCTCGTCCACCAGCGCCACGTTGAGGTCGTGCCGCAGCACGGAGTGCAGGATCTGGTCCTCCGCCACGCCGTAGGGCTGGAACCGCAGCGTGCCGTCCGGCAGGTGCACGACCCGGCCCCGCATCGGCACGGTCAGCGGCGCCAACCGCTCCAGCAGGCCGATCTCGCGCAACGCCACGATGCCGCGCTGCGACAGGCCGAGGTTGATCGACCGGCCCTCCTCGCGCGCACCCGGCGCCCGCGGGTCGCCCCGCCGTTCGAGCACCCGCACGTGGAACCCCCGGCGGGCCAGGTAGACGGCTGTGAGGGACCCGGCCAGCCCCGCGCCGACGACCAGCGCTTCCCGGCTCATGCCTCGTCCTCGTCGACCAGGGCGCCGAGCAGGCGGTCGATCTCCTCGTCGGACAGCTCGTCCAGCTGGTCCAGCAACGGCACCGGTCCCCGGGCCGCCGCGCCCGTGCCGCGGCCGAGGTTCGCGGACAGCTCCGCGATGGTGGGCGCGGCGAACAGCGCGGCCAGCGGCAGGTCCACGTCCAGCGCGGCCCGGACCCGGGCGAGCATCTGGGTCGCGGTCAGCGAGTGGCCGCCCAGGGCGAAGAAGTTGTCGTGCACGCCCAGCGGCGCGTCCGCGGGCATGCTCAGCACCTCGCGCCAGATCTGCGCCAGCCGGCGCTCGTCGTCGTCGCGCGGTGCGACCAGCTCGACGTCGTCGGTCGTCCACACCGGATCGGGCAGCGCGTCCCGGTCGATCTTGCCGGTGCCGGTGCGGGGCAGCGCGGGCAGCACCACGACCGCCGCCGGGAGCATGTAGTCGGGCAGGCTCGCGGCCAGGTGCGGGCGCACCCGGCGGCGCAGCTCGTCCTCGCCCAGGCCGGGGTCGGCGGGCACCGCGTACGCCACCAGCCGCACGTCGGCGGCGTGCGCCGACCAGGCGACCACGACCGCCTGCGCCACGTCCGGGTGGGCGCGGAGCACGGCCTCGATCTCGCCCGGCTCGATGCGGTAGCCGCGCACCTTGAGCTGCCGGTCGGCGCGGCCCAGGAACTCCAGCCGGCCGTCGGCGTGCCGGCGGACCAGGTCGCCCGAGGCGTAGAGGCGCCCGCCGGGCGGCCCGAACGGGTCCGGCCGGAACCGCTCGGCGGTCAGGCCGGGCTGCCCGTGGTAGCCGCGGGCCACGCCCGCGCCGCCGATGTGCAGCTCACCGATCACGCCCGGTGGCACCGGGCGCATCGCCGGGTCCAGCACGTGCAGCGAGGTGCCCTTCACCGCCGGGCCGAGCCGCACCGGGTCCGGCGCGCGCGACACCGCTCCCGCCGCCGAGTAGACCGTGGTCTCGGTCGGCCCGTAGCCGTCGATCAGGGTCGCGCCGTCGGTCTGGAGATCGTCGGCCAGGTCGCGGGTCATCGCCTCGCCGCCGCTGATCCGCAGCCGCACCCGCGCGGGCACGCCACCGGCCGCGACCATCATCCGCCAGCTCGCCGGACCGCCCTGCACGACCGTCGCCCGGGTCTCCTCGACGCGCGCCCGCAGCAGCGCGCCATCGGCCACGTCGTCGGCCGGGACCACCACGAGCGTCGCACCGCTGATCAGTGGTGCCAGCATCTCCACCGTGGACACGTCGAACGCGGGCGTGGTGATGGACGCGAGCCGGTCGTCCGGCGTCAGCTCCATCAGCTCGCCCATCGCGCGCAGCAACGAGGCCAGCCCGCCCTGGGTGCACCGCACGCCCTTCGGCTTGCCCGTGGACCCGGAGGTGTGGATGACGTAGGCCAGCATCCCGGGGTGCTGCGGGGCGGCCGGTGGAGGCGTGTCCGGGCGGCCGTCGAGGTCGACGGTGTCCAGGTCCACCTCGGTCCAGGGCCCGGTCAGCGGTCCCGTGACCGCGCGCGACGCGCCGTCGGTGACGAGCACCGGCACGTCGGAGCCCTCGGCCATGGCGGTGAGCCGGGCCGTCGGCCAGGACGGGTCCAGGGGCAGGTAGCCCGCGCCCGCCCGCCACGCGGCCAGGATGCCGACCACCATCGGCGCGCCCCGGTCCAGGCACAGCGCCACCGGCTGGTCCGGCCGCGCGCCGGCGGCCAGCAGCACGTGCGCCAGGCGGTTCGCCGCCCGGTCCAGCTCGCCGCACGTCAGCGCGCCCTCGACCGCCACCGCGCCCGGGTGCTCGGCCAGCGCGGCGAACACCAGGTCGGCGGCGGTCTCGGCGGGCACCTCGACGGCGTCCTCCTGCGGCGCGTGGTCCCCGAGCCACAGCTCGGCGACCCGGTCGGCGGGGGAGGCGTGCACGGCGGCGGCGAACACCGCGTGCAGCGCGGCGACCGTCTCCGGCGTGAACAGCTCCGAGTCGTACTGCCACCGCGCGAACCACCGCTCACCGGCCCGTTCGACGGTCAGCGACAGGTCGAACTTCGCCCCGCCGTTGGCGACCGGCTCCGGCCGGAGCGTGATCGGACCGGCGGACCGCGCGGGCGGCACCGGCTCGACCGCGAACAGCACCTGCACCAGCGGCGCGTGCGCGAGCGTCCGCTGCGGCGCGACCAGGTCCACCACCCGCTCGAACGGCAGGTCCTGGTGGGCCAGCGCGGCCACGGTCGCCTCCTCTGCCGCCGCGACCACCTCGCCGAACGTGGTCGCGGGGCCGAACCTCGCCCGCAGCGGCAGCGTGTTGGCCACGAAGCCGACCAGGCCCTCGGTCTCCGGCCGGGTGCGGGCCGCGACCGGCGTGGCCACCAGGAAGTCCGCCTGCCCGGTGACCCGGTGCAGCACGCACTGGAACACCGCCAGCAGCCGCGCGAACGACCCGTCCGGCACGTCCAGCCCGGCCCGCAGCTCCGCGCCGCGCCCGGTCGGCGTCGCCGGTCGGGCCCGGTCGGTCGGCAGCGACAGCACGGTCGGCACGCCGTGCAGCGCCTCGCGCCAGAACTCCGCGTCGGCCGCGAACGCGCCGCCCTCGTCCTGCTCGCGCTGCCACACCGCGTAGTCCGGGTACTGCACCAACAGGTCCGGCAGCCCGTGCGGCGCACCGGTGACCTCGGCCTCGTACAGCCGGGCCAGCTCGTCGAACAGCACGGCGCACGACCAGCCGTCCGCGATCGTGTGGTGCAGCACGAGGACCAGCACGTGCTCGCCGGGGCCGACCTCGACCAGGCCGGCGCGCAGCAGCGGCCCGCCGTGCAGGTCGAACGGCCGGCCGACCTCCTCGCGCACCACCGCGTCCACGTCACCCGACAGCCGCGCCAGCGGCACGGTCGACGCCGCGGACACCACCTGCACCGGCACGCCGTCCTCGGCCGCGAACCGCGTCCGCAGCGCCTCGTGCCGCGCGACCAGCGCGTTGAGCGCCACCCGCAACGCCTCGGCGTCCAGCGGGCCGTCGATCCCGACCCGCCAGCCGATGTTGTAGACCGGGCTCGCGGGCAGCAGCTGGTCGACCAACCACAACCTGCGCTGCCCCGACGAGGCCGGGAACCGGAACACCTCGTCCTGACTCGTCACCGCGTTCACCGCGGTCCCTCCCCCCTCGGACCGACACCCTCCGGCCAACCCCTCCGGTCGACCGCCACCACCCGGAACTCCGCCGTGTGCCGAGCGCCCGCGGCGTCGGTCAACCACAGCTGGTCGGGACCGGGCAGCATCTCGCCCACGCCCAGCGGCGCGTCCGGCTTCTCGCGGTCCAGCGCCCGCACCGCGTGCGCGAACAGCTCGACCGACGGCTGGCTCGCCAGGTCCACGTAGAACGGCTTGTGCTCCACCGGGCTCTTCACGAACAGGAACCTCGGCATGCCGTGCTCGCGTCGCCACGCCTGCGCCCGCAGGAAGCGGGTCGCCTCGTCCGGGGCGAACGCGAACGCCGACCTCGCGGCGGGTAATCGCCAGCCCTCCCGGGCGACCACCAGCCGGTCCAGGCTGACCCGCGGCGTGTGCTCACCCGCGGGCAGCAGCCGGAAGTGCTGCACCAACTGCGCCATGACCTGCTCGTTGAGCAGGTCGACCAGGTCGACGTCCACCCGGCCGTCCCGGCTGCGGGCCACCAGCCGCCCGCCGCTCTCGGTCACCTCGCACGCGCCGACCGGCACCGCGTCGCGCAACCCCGGCCCGCACGCGTCGTGCCCGAACACGATCTTCAGGTCGTCCGGCGAGACGAGCGCGTCGGCGAGGCGCTGCGGCGTGCCGCCCTCCTCGCGCGTGGTGGCCAGCACGATCCGCGGCCCGGCCATGTCGTGCCGCATCGCCGCCCGCAGCTGGGCCGGGTCCGGGTGCTGGGACACGAACAGCGCCGACCGCATGGTGTTCACGCCGGGGTGCACCTCGCCCAGCACCCACCGGTAGTCGCCCGCCCGGATCGCGTCCTCGTCCCGCGCCGCGATGAGGACGTCCGGGCTGTGCTGGACCGCGCCGCGCCAGCCGGGCCGGGGCGCGGCGAACGCCTTGAGCACGGCGTCACGCACGTCGTCCACCCGGTAGTGGGCCTCGCGGCCGTCCGGCGCGTGCCCGAGGGCCTTGGCCCAGCGGTCCTGCAGGGTCCGGACCAGCCGGCCGATGAGCCGTTCGTCGAGGCGGAAGATCGTGTCGTTGGCCCACAGCCAGAAGTCGGCCAGGCGCACGCGGTCCGAGCCGGTGGCCGCCACCCGTTCCCGGTACACCTCGCGCAACGCCCGCCCGTACAGGGCGGAACCGGCGGAGGTGAACCACCGCGCGGCCTCCAGCACCAGGGACAACGGCGTCCACAGCGTTTCCACCAGCGCGGGGGAGAGGGTGACGTCGAGGTCGCGCCGGCACTCCTCGTGCACCACGGTCCGGCCGGCGTAGAACAGGCCGGGCCGACGCACGGCCGCCGTGCCGGTGATGGCGGTGAACTTCTCGTGCAGCTCGCCGATCGCGCCGACCAACCGGTCCGGGTCGCCGACGGCGGCGGCGACCGCGTCCCGTCCCCGCTCGATCTCGCGCAGCGCCCGTTCGGCGCCGGCGCGGGCTTCGGGGTCGCCGATGGCCGCGATCTGCTCGTGCAGCGCCGTTTCCGGCACCAACGCCTCCGGCGGCACCTCCAACGTCCACGCGATCCGCTTGGCCTGCCGCAGCCGTTCGAGGGTGGCCAGCACGTCGTCCACGGGCCGGTCGAGGTCCCGCGCGATCTCGGGCGCGCGGCGCAGGCCGTCGCAGGCGGCGAGCACGGCCGCGTCCGGCGCGGGCAGCCGGACCGGGTCGGTCATCGGCACGTGCAGCGTGTCGCCCACGACGTCGAGGAACGGCATCCGCCGGGGCACCGCCCACGGCCGCACGGCGTCGGTCGTCAGCGCCTCGGCCAGCTGGTGGACGGCCCAGTTCTCCAGGTAGGTGGTGCGCTTGTCGACCAGGCCCGGCCCCGGCCGCGCGGTGATCGCGGCGGGGGCGTCGTCCACCACCCGGGCCCAGCCGACCGGCCCGAAGAAGCCGATGGTGTCGTTCTTCGCGCAGTACCGCTGGAGGTAGCTGACGACCGTGTGCTCCCACCGGCGGTAGTCGACGTTGCGGGTGGTGGGGCGCTCGCCGGACAGGGCCTGGTGCAACGCGTCCACGGCGGTCTGGAGGGCGCGCGGGTTCTGCCAGGCCACGGCTTCGCGGAACCTGGCGTCGCCGCTGACGACCCGCAGCACCTCGGCGGCGGCCCGCTGTCCGGCTTCGAACCGGGTTTCGTACTCGGCGGTCGCCGCCTCGTGCCGTGCCGCGGCCTCGGCCGCCGCCGCCAGCGCCGCGTCGACCTCCCGGTCGGACGCCGCTCCCGCCGCGACGACCAGCACCGCGGCCGGTCCGGTGTCGGGTGTCGCCTGCGGCACGGAGTCCACCGCGGGCTCGGCCACGAGGGTTGTCGAGGCCGTCGACTCGGCCACGGGCGGCGCCGGGTCGGTCCCCGTCGCACCCAGGGGCACGGGCGGGGTCGGATCGGGGTCCTGGATGGGCAGCGCGACCGTCACCGGGTCCGCCGCCGGCAGGGCGGCCACCGCCGACCGGGCCTCGGCGAAGCGCCCCTTGCGCACCAGTCGGCCGATCCGCCGCAACGCGGACCGCCGCTCACCGCGCGCCTCGTCCTCCACCTCCCGCAGCACGCGGAAGGCCGCCCACCGCGCCTCGGCCACCGCGTCCTCGGTCGCCAGCACGGCCTCCGCGGCCCGCGCGGCCTCCGGGCTCGCCACGGCCAGCAGCGGCTCGACGCCGAAGCCCGGCGCGCGCAGCTCGACCCACCGCCACGCCGCCCAGTGGCCGTCACGCGGCAGCACCAGGTGGTCCGCGACCGGTCGGGCCGACGTGCGCTGCGCGGGCACCGCGTACGCCGACCGGTCCCGGCGGGTGATCGGGGCGCGGCTCGGCGACGTGCCGGCCACCGCGTCCGACACCGCCGCGTCCAGCACCGCCGCGCACGCCGCCAGCGTCCGCGCCCGGTGCAGGTCGGCGACCGGCACCTCGACCCCGAACTCCTCGCGCACCCGGAACGCCAGCCGCACCGCGAGGAGCGAGTTGCCGCCCACCGCGAAGAAGTCGTCCTCCGCGAACACCTCGGGCACGCCCAGCAGGTGCTGCCACAACGCCGCCAGCCGCCGTTGGGCGGCGGTCGACGGTCGGGTCCGGTCCGTGCCCCGCGCGCCCGGGGCACGGACCGACCGCAGTGCCGCCCGGTCCACCTTGCCGCTGCGGTTCAGCGGCAGCTCCGGCAGCGGCACGTACCGCGCCGGGCAGAGGTAGGCGGGCAGCCGTTCCGCGACGTGCGCGCGCACGTCGTCGACCTCGAACGAGCCGGTCGGCACGACGTAGGCCACCAGGTGCCGGGCGTCGTCGTCGCCGGACGGCAGCACGGCCGCCGCGGCGACCGCCGGGTGCGCCCGCAGCACCGCCTCGACCTCGGCGGGCTCCACCAGGAACCCGCGCACCTTCACCTGCCGGTCCGCGCGGCCCAGGAACTCCAGCACGCCGTCCGGCCGCCACCGGGCCAGGTCGCCGGTCCGGTACAGCCGCCCGCCCGGCACAGTTCCCGGTGAATCCGGCGCGAACGGGTCCGGCACGAACTTCGACGCCGTCAACCCCGGCGCGCCCAGGTACCCGCGCGCCAACCCGTCACCACCGGTGTAGAGCTCGCCGGGCACGCCCACCGGCACCGGCCGCATCGCCTCGTCCAGCACGTACACCGAGGTCCGCTGGATCGGCGTGCCGATCGGCACGGTCGCGCCCACGTCGGCGGCCGACCGCACGACGTGGCACGTGGTGAACGTCGTGTTCTCCGTCGGCCCGTACCCGTTGACCACGGGTTTGCCGCCGCGTGCCGCCAACGCCGCGCGCACCGCGTCCGGCGCCAGCACGTCACCGCCCGCCAGCAGCTGCCCGACGTCGGCGAGCAGCGCCGGGTCGAGCTGGTGGAACAGCCCGGCGGTCAGCCACAGCACGCTCACCCGGTGCGCGCGGAGCAGCTCGGCCAGCACGGCCGGGTCGAGCGGGCCGGACGGCGCGGCCACCACGCGGCCTCCGGTCAGCAGCGCGCCCCAGACCTCCAGCGTGGTCAGGTCGAACGCGGTCGCGGACAGGTGCAGGACCGTCTCACCCGGTCCGAACCGCGCGAACGTCGGACGCGTGACCAGCCGGACCACACCCCGGTGCGGCACGGCCACGCCTTTGGGCGTGCCGGTCGACCCGGACGTGTAATTGACGTAGGCCACGCTTAATGGATGCGCCCGGACCGCGGGAGATACCGGCGACTGCTCTGAAAGGTCCAACTCGGCCAGCGCCACCGGGACCACACCGTCCGGCAGCGCGCGTGGCCGTTCGGACACCACCAGGGAGGTGCCGGACTCGCGCAGTACCACCGCGTCCCGCGCCGGGGGGTTGCCCGGGTCCAGCGGCAGGTAGGCCGCACCGGTCTTCAGCACGGCGAGCACCGCGGTCACGAAGTCCGCGCCGCGCGGCAGCGCGAGGGCCACCGGCCGGTCGGGCCGCGCGCCGCGCGCCAGCAGCACGTGCGCCAACCGGTTCGACCGCTCGTCCAGCTCGGCGTAGGACAGCCACCGCTCGCCGTCGAACACCGCGTCCGCGTCCGGCCGCAGCCGCACCTGCTCGGCGAACAGGTCCGGCACGGTCGCGTCCGCCGGGAAGTCGACCGCGGTGTCGTTCCACTCCCGCAGCACCCGCGCGCGGTCACGCGGCCCGCCCAGCTCCCGCACCGGCCGATCCGGCGCCTCGGCCATGCCCGCCAGCAGGTCGCGGACCTGCGCCAGCACCGCCTCCGGTGCCCACGCCGGGAACCGGCCGGTGTCGTGGATGAGCTGGAAGCTCAGGTGCGGCTCGGCGAACGCGTACAGCGTCAGCGGGTAGCCCGGGGTGCGCAGGATGCGGACCCGCCTGCCCGGCGGCGCGGACGGCCGGGCGGCCAGCACCGTGCCCAGCTCGCGGTGCTCGAACAGCACGAGGCTGCGCATCAGCGGCACGTCGTGCCCGGACGCCCGCTGGATCGCCGGCAACGGGCACAACTGATGGTCGCGCGCCCGCACGGACCGCTCCCGCACCGACCGCAGCCAGTCGGCCACCGACGCGTCCCGGTCCACCGGCAGCCGCAGCGGCACGGTCGCCAGCAGCAGGCCCAGCATCTCCTGCGCGCCCTCGACGGTGCCGTGCCGCGCCGCCCTGGTCACCCCGAACAGGGCTTCGTCGGCGTGCGCGTGCGCGGTCGTCACCAGGCCCCAAGCGGCCAGCACCACCGTGTTCACCGTGACGCCGGCCCGTGCGGCCAGCTCCCGCACCGCCTCGGTCTCGGCGTCCGACAGGTCGAGCGCGGCCGTGGCCATGACGGGCGTGTCCGGGCCGGCGTGCTCCAGCGGCAGGGGACCGGGTTCGGTCGACCCCGCCAGCTCCGCGGCCCAGAACCGCTCGTCGGCCCGCCGTCCCGGGTGGTCGGGCGCGACCCGCGCGTCGTGCCACCGGGCGTAGTCGGCGAAGTCCGGCCGCGGCGCGAACTCCAGCGCGCCGCCCGTGCGCCGGGCCGCGTAGTCGTCGTCGATCTCGGCCAGCAGCATCGCCAGCGACCGGCCGTCGAGGATCGCGTGGTGGAACGTCGCCACCACCACGTCGCCGGGCAGGGCCACGACGCGCAGCGGCGGCGCTGCCACCGGGTCCACCCCGGCCCGCCGGTCGGCCGCCAGGAACGCGTCGAGGTCCGCCACCGAGTCGTCCACCAGCACCGGGACGTCGTCGGCCGGCCCCGGCCACTGCTCCATGCCGCCGTCGGCGCGCCAGGCGAAGCGGGTCCGCAGCACCGGGTGCCGCACGACCGCGGCCCGCCACGCCGCCAGGTACGCGGCGGTGTCCAGCCCGTGCGGCCAGTGCTGCACGCACTGGATGACGTCCGTCCCGGCCGACGGGTCGCGCAACCCGGCCGCGATCATTCCGCTCTGCAACGGCAGAGCCGGCGCGAGCCGCGGCGCAGAATCCGTGTGCACACAACCTCCCCGACGAACGTGTTTCCGGCGCGCACGACCGAACCGGCCACCGGGAAGAATTCCCGGCGACCATTTCAGGGCAGGGTTGACCGCATTTGGCGCGGACGTGCGGTAAAGCGCGAGGCGAGTTCGGGCGGAGCGTCAGCCGCGGTGCGCGGCGAGGTGCTCGCGGACGCTGCGGGGTCGCATGTCCGTCCACGTCCGGTCGATGTGGGCCAGGCAGTCTTCCCTGGTGCCACGCGTTCCCTCGGCCCGCCACCCCGGCGGGAGGTCCCGGTCGGCGAACCAGACCGAGTACTGCTCCTCGTCGTTCACCACGACCAGGAATTGGGGGTGATCGGTGTTCTTGTCAGTCATGCAGTGATCTCCTGCCCTAGGCGGATGTGGGCGGGTGTTCGGTTCGCGCAACGTTACGCGGCGCGTCTCGGAATGTGGAATCCACTGAACGGTCGAACCGGTCATAAGTTATGCGTTGCGCGCACGATTCGGCCTTCCTATGGAACGTCGCGCGCCGTGTCCGACTGGTTACCGGAGGCATTCTCGAGGTCGGTGTCAGCCAATTCTCGGCACGGGTGGAATCGCGACACTTGTTATCGCTAACAGAAGGGTGTGACACCGCCGAACGGCGCAACGTGTCGAATCGCGTTCGACCACAGAGCGTTGCGGGCAGGTCGGAGCGATGCGGCTATTGAACCGTCGACGATCGTCCTGTTAGCGTTAACAGCCGCGATGCGGTGGTCGGTGATCCCGTCCGTCCGCACCCGCGATCCGCCGCCACGTCGTCCCACCGGCCCGCCCCGGCTTCCACGCCCCGGGCCGACCGTGTTCGTCCATGCAGCGTCGCAGGGAGAGCAACCATGAGATCGACTTATCGGGGCGCGCGCCGCGGCGGCGTCGTCCTCGCCACCGTCACCACGCTTCTCGGCGCGGTGACCGCGGCCCTGCCGCCGACGGCGTCGGCCGCGGTGGTGGACACCGCCGCGTCGTACGTGCTGGTGAACCGCAACAGCGGCAAGGCGTTGGACGTGTACGACCTGGCGACCAACGACGGCGCGCGGATCTCCCAGTACACGCGCAACGACGGCGCGTGGCAGCAGTGGCAGTTCGTGGACTCCGGCGGCGGCTACTACCGGCTGAAGTCGCGGCACAGCGGCAAGGTGCTCGACTTCGCCGACACCGCCGACCGCACCGGGCTGACGCAGTGGACCGACCGCAACGGCACCAACCAGCAGTTCCGGCTGGCCGACTCGTCCGGCGGGTACGTGCGGCTGGTCAACCGCGCCAGCAACAAGGCCGTGGACGTGCTGGACTTCTCCACCGCCGACGGCGCGCAGCTGATCCAGTGGCCCGACACCGGCGGCACGAACCAGCAGTGGCAGCTGGTGAAGCTGGGCGCGTCCGCGCCGGGCACGTTCACCAACCCGATCAAGCGCAACGGCCCGGACCCGTGGATGCAGTACTACAACGGGTACTACTACCTGGCCACGACGACGTGGAACTCCACCATCACGATGCGCCGGTCCCGGACCCTGGCCGGGCTGTCGACCGCGGCCGACCAGGTCGTGTTCAACCTGAGCAGGCCCAACGGCTGCTGCAACATGTGGGCCCCCGAGTTCTTCCTGCTCAACGGCCGCTGGTACCTGTACTACGTGGCCGGGCAGAACGTGTCCGACTACAACCCGACCCAGCGCCTGCACGTGCTGGAGTCCTCGGGCACCGATCCGATGGGCCCCTACAGCTTCAAGGCCGACCTGGGCAGCACCTGGGAGCTGGACCCGAGCATCCTCCAGCACAACGGCAAGCTCTACCTGATGGGCAGCGCGATGGACGGCACCCAGTCGCTGACCATCACGCCGATGTCCAACCCGTACACGCTCAGCGGCTCGCGGCGCACGATCTCCCAGCCGACGCTGTCGTGGGAGCGGCAGACCGCGCCGGTCAACGAGGGCGCCGAGCCGCTGTACCACAACGGGAAGACGATGATCGTGTACTCGGCCAGCGCCTGCTGGGGCCCGGACTACAAGCTCGGCCTGCTCACGCTGACCGGCACCGACCCGCTCAACCGGGCCCACTGGACCAAGTCGCCCAACCCGGTGTTCCAGCGCAACGACGGCAACGGCGTCTACGCCCCCGGCCACAACGGGTTCTTCAAGTCGCCCGACGGCACCGAGGACTGGATCGTCTACCACGCCAACGACTCGGCCTCCGGCGGCTGCGACATGAACCGCTCCACCCGCGCGCAGAAGTTCACCTGGAACTCCGACGGCACGCCGAACTTCGGCACCCCGGTCCGCCTCGGCACCACCCTGCCCGCGCCCAGCGGCGAACCCACCTCCTGACCGTCCTCCCCACCCGGTGGCCGGCGGCCCGTCTCCCGCCGCCGGCCACCCCCTCCCCGTGAACAGAGGTCGCACCATGTTGCAACGACGCACATTGCTGGCCGGAGGACTGGCTTCGCTCGCACTGGCCCGGACCGGGGTGGCCGCCGCCGCGCCGGGTGACTCGGCCTACGTGATGGGCTACTTCGCCGAGTCGCCGAACAAGGTCGCAGACCGGTACGCCCTGCACCTGGCGGTGAGCACGGACGGCCTCACCTGGACCCCGCTCAACCAGGGCAACCCGGTCGCCACCCCGACCGCGGGCACCGGCGGCCTGCGCGACCCGTTCATCATGCGCAAGCAGAACGGCGGGTTCGTCGTGCTGGCCACGGACCTCACCGGCACCGACTTCACCCGCCAGAACCAGTACATCCACGCCTGGGACTCGGCCGACCTGCGCTCGTTCACCGGGTACCGGCGGCTCAAGATGCACTCGATGGCGACGCACACGTGGGCGCCGGAGGCGTTCTGGGACGCCTCACGCGGCCAGTACGGCATCCTCTACTCGGCCAACAGCGGCGGTCGTGACGCCTTCTACGTCAACTACACCACCGACTTCGTCACCGTCAGCGCTCCGCAGCTGTTCTTCGACCCCGGCTTCGACGTGCTCGACGCGACCATGCACGTCGGCAGCGGCATGAACTACCTGTACTACAAGAGCTTCGCCGACGGTCGTCTCTACGGTGCCCGGTCCACCACGCTGAATCCGCGCAGCTTCGATCGCGGCACGTACACCAGCGGCGTGGTCAACGGTGGCATCGAAGCACCCATCGTGGTGAAGGCGCACAACCGCAACGAGTGGTGGCTGTGGGGCGACTCGTTCTCCCCCGTGAACGGCGAGCTGTACGCGTGGCGCAGCGGTGACATCAACAGCAACTCGTGGACGCCGCTGACCAAGGCGCAGTACACCCAGCCGCTCAACGCCAAGCACCCCACGATCTGCGGCATCACCGCGACCGAGCACGCCAACCTGCTGTCCCGCTGGGGCGCGCCCACTTGGAACCGGATCAAGTCCTACAACTTCCCCGACCACCTGATCCGGCACGCGAGCAACGCGGGCCGCATCGACCCGTACCCGTTCGACCCCTACCAGGACTCGCTGTGGCAGCTCGTGCCCGGCCTCGCGTCGTCGGCCGGGGTGTCGTTCCGCTCGGTCAACTTCCCCGACCGCTACCTGCGGCACGCGGACTACGCGCTCACGCTGGCCGCGAACGACGGCAGCTCCACCTTCGCCGCGGACGCCACGTTCCACCGCGTCGCGGGCCTGGCCGACAGCTCGTGGACGTCGTTCCGGTCGCACAACTTCCCCGACCGGTACATCAGGCACGCCAACTACGTCCTGCGCATCGACCCGGTCAGCACGGCGTCGGATCGCGCGGACGCCACGTTCCAGGTCGGCCACTGACCCCACAGGTCGGACCGGCCCGGGAGGTGGGCGCGGCACCTCGGCGGCGTGCCGCGCCCACCTCAGCCCCGCCCCGGCAGCTGCGCCAGGGCGCGGGCCACGTTGTGCTCGACGATCTCCAGCATCCCGGCGCGGTGGGGGAAGTCGCCGTCCAGCAGGCGCAGCGGACCGGCCACCAGCGAGAGGTAGGTGGCGAGGCGGTACAGCGCCAACCGGGCCGGGTCGAGGTCCGGGTCGGCGAAGTGGTGGTAGTGCGGGCCGAAGCGCAGTTCGAGGAAGGCGTGCTCCCACTCGACGTCGAACGGCACCACGCCCTCGATGTCGATCAGCACCGGCTCGTCCCGGTCGGCGTCGACCAGGACGTGGTCGGGGCCCAGCTCGCCGTGCACCAGGCCGAACCGCGACCGCGGCACGACGGCGGCGTGCCGCGTCCGCAGCAGGTCGGCCAGACGTTCGCGCACGTCGGCGATCCGGTCGACGCGGGCGGCGGACTCGGCGAGGTGGGCGAGCGCCCGGCGCAGCACGACGTGCTCCACGCCGTGCAGCGCCGGGTCGGCCGGCTGGGCGTGCAGCGCGCGCACCGCCGACCCGAGCCGGGCGAGCACCCGTTCGGCGCGGTGCGGGTCGCGGGCCGTCAACTCCTCCAACGTCCCGCCGCGCACGTCCTCGACCACCGCCACGTCACCCAGCGGGCCGCCGGGCGCGCGCAGCAGCAACCGGGGAACCCGAACGCCGACGGCCGTGAGCCGGTCGTGCGCACGCTCGAACAACCCGAACCCTGAGGCGTGCGGGAACAACTCGTCCTCCGTGCCGGGCGCCTCGGGCCAGAAGTTCTCGTCCGGGTGCCAGACGTAGACGACCGCACTGCCACCGCCGGCCGACCGCAGCCGGTAGACCCCCTTCTTCGTCCCACCCCGCAACCGCTCGACCGCCACCGGTTCCCGCGCCCCGAACACCTCCCGCGCCACACCGCGCAGGTCGTCGACCCCGAGGTGCCCGCGCCTCGCGTTCTCGTCCGCCACCATGCCGACGATGATCACCCACGTCGGAGCGGCCCGTCTTCCGAATTCGGCCGCTCCGACCGGGCCGGGTCACGGGAGGATCGAGTCGACGTAGCCGCCGTCCACCCGCACCGCCGCGCCCGTCGTCGCCGACGCTTGCGGCGAGGCCAGGTAGACCACCAGGTTGCCGATCTCCTCGGGCTCGATCAGCCGCCCCAGCAGGGACTGCGGCCGGTGCACGCGCATGAACTCCCGCTGCGCCTCCTCCCACGGCAGCGAGCGGTCCACGAGTTGGTAGACGAAGTCCTCCACGCCGCCGGTGTGGGTGGGGCCCGCGATGACGCAGCTCACCGTGACGCCGCTGCCCGCCGCCTCCTTGGCGAACCCCCGCGACACGCCCAGCAGCGCCGTCTTGGACACGCCGTAGTGGATCATCTCCGCCGGGATCACCACGGCCGAGTCGCTGGCGATGTACTGCACCCGGCCCCACCCGCGCTCCCGCATCCCCGGCAGGTAGGCGCGGGTCAGCCGGACGGCCGCGAGCACGTTCACCTCGAAGTACCGCCGCCACTCGTCGTCGCTGATCTCCAGCGCGGGTCGCGCGCCGAACACGCCGACGTTGTTCACCAGCACGTCCACCCGGGGCAGGGCCGCGACCAGCGCCGCCGCGCCCTCCGCCGTCGACACGTCCGCCGTCGCGCCGACCACGTCCGCGCCCGGCACGACGGTCCGCAGCCGCGCCACCGCCTCGTCCACCACGTCGGCCCGCCGCCCGTTCACCGCGGTCCGCGCGCCCGCCCGCGCCAGCGCCGCCGCGATCGCCTCGCCGATGCCCTGCGTGGAACCGGTGACCAGCGCCGTCTTCCCGCTCAGATCCAGGTGCATGCCGACGATGATCGCGCACACGGCCCAACGCCGCCGGTCACGAGTACAGCGCGCCCAGGAACTCGATCAGCAGCCGTTCCCGCAACGCGGGCGAGGCGGCGGCGAGCAGCGCGTTCACCGTCGCCATCCGCTCGGGCAGCACGCCGCCGTCACCGCCGCCCATGCCGGCCGCGGCGAGCAGCCCGGCGAACTCCTCCGGCGTGAGCGAGTCGGGCTCCAGCCCGCCGATGAACGCCGACACCTCCGGTGCGACCTGCACCGGCCCGGCCTCGACGGCGGCTTCGACGGACGCCCGCAGGTCGGTCAGCAGCTCCGACTCGTGCCCCGCGTTCGCGGCCGTGACGGTGAGGTGCAGGTTCGCGGGGGAGGAGCGGTAGGCGAACTGCGGCTGGACGTACCAGTTCCGCGCCTTCATCTCGTCGGCCACGGTGAACACGTCGAAGTCGTCCCGCGCCGCCGTGACCGCCAGCAGCGTCGAGGTCGGCGTGCCCAGCACCCGCAGCCCGTCGATCTCGCCGATGCCCTCGCGCAGCACCCGCGTGCTCTCCAACGCCTGCAACGCGAGCGCGCGGTAGCCGTCGTCCCCGACGTGCCGCAGCACGGCCCACGCGGCGGCCAGCGGCCCACCCGACCGGGTGGACTGGGTGGTGGAGTTCAGCATCGTGTAGCCCGGCCAGGCGGCCGACGCGAAGTACTGGGCCCGGCGCAGGTCGGCCGACGCGTGCAACAGCACGGACGTCCCCTTCGGGCAGTACGCGTACTTGTGCAGGTCGACCGAGATGCTGGTGACGCCCGGCACGGAGAAGTCGAACGGCGGCACGTCCGGGGCGTGCGGCAGCACCCACCCGCCGATGCACGCGTCCACGTGGCAGCGCACGCCGCGGGCGAGGGCGGCGGCCGCGATCCCGGCGACCGGGTCGACCACGCCGTGCGCGTAGGACGGCGCGCTCGCGACCACCAGCACGGTGGAGTCGTCGATCGCCGCCGCCATCGCCGCCGGGTCGGCCCGGAACGTGTCCGGGTCGACCGGCACCGCGACCACCCGCACGCCGAAGTAGTGCGCGGCCTTGTGGAACGCCGCGTGCGCGGTCTCCGGCAGCACGATCGAGGGTCGCGCCACGTCCGGCCGCGAGTCCCGCGCGGCCACCACCGCCAGCAGGCACGACTCGGTGCCGCCGGACGTCACCGTGCCGACCGCCGCGTCACCGCCGCCCAGCAGCCGCGCGGCGGTGCGCACCACGTCGTTCTCCAGCCGCAGCAGGCTCGGGAACGCGGTCGGGTCGAGGCCGTTCACCGAAGAGGCCAGCGCGTGGGCGGACGCGGCCAGCTCGTCCAGCCCCGGCAGCGCGCTGTCGTACACGTACGCCAGCGTCCGCCCGCCGTGGGTGGGCAGGTCACCGGCACGCAACGCGCGCAGCTCGGCCAAGACGTCGTCGGTCACGCGGTCTCCTCACGCAGCAGGGGCAGGGCCGCCAGCGCCAGCACGGCCGGGATGGCGGTGAAACCGAGCAGCGCGGCCGTCACCGCGCCGGGGGACTGCACGGCCGAGCCGTCGGTGCTCGCGACGTACCCGCCCGCGGCCAGCACGAGGCCGTAGAGGCCGGGGCCGAGCGCCAGCCCGAGCGTCTCGCCGGCCGTCCACACCCCGGAGAACAGGCCCGCCCGGGTCGCGCCGGTCCGCCGTTCCTCCGCGGTGATCACGTCGGGCAGCATGGCCAGCGGGAACACCTGCATCCCGGCGTAACCGACGCCGACCACGGCCATCAGCACGAGCACCACCGCCACCGGCAGCACCTGGGCCGCGGTCAGCCCGGCCACCGCGACCGCGAACAGCACCGACGCCGCGACGAGCCCGACGCGCTTGCCGTGCCGCCGCCCGACGCGTTGCCACAGCGGCATCACCAGCAGGGCGGGCCCGACGAACCCGGCGAACAACGCGGTCTGCAACCCCTGCTCGCCCAGCACGAGCCGGGCGAAGTAGTCGACGCCGGCCAGCATCGTGCCCAGCCCCACGGCCTGCACCACGAACACGGCCAGCAGCAGCCGGAACGGCCGTGACCCGCGCACCGCCGCGACCAGCTCGCCCACACCGGCCGCCGCCGGGACCCGCCGGGACGTCGGCGCGCCGCGGGTGCCCAGGACCGTGGCCACCGCGCCGACCGCCATCAGCGCCGCGACCGCGACGCCCATCCCGGGGTAGCCGACCGCGTCCCGCACCGCCGGCGCGCCCGCGCCGCTGACCAGGATCGCCAGCGCCAGGAACGCCATCCGCCACGCCATGAGGCGGGTGCGCTCGTCGTAGTCCTCGGTGATCTCGGCGGCCATCGCCACGTAGGGGACCTGGAAGAACGCGTACGCCGTGGCGCACGCCAGGAACACCAGCGCCACGTAGACGGCCGCGCCCGGACCGGTGAACGGCCCGGCGAACAGCAGCGCGAACAGCGCGGCGGTCACCAGGCCGCCGCGCAGCAGGAACGGCCGCCGCACCCCGGCGCGGTCGCTGATCCGGCCGGCCACGGGGTTGAACAGCACGTCCCACGCCTTCGGCACGAGCACCAGCAGTCCGGCGACGGCGGCGGGCACGGCCAGGGTGTCGGTCAGGTAGGGCAGGAGCAGCAGTCCGGGCACGGTGCCGAACGCGCCGGTGACGAACGACCCGGTCGCGTACCCGACCCGGACCCCGCCCGTGATCTTCCGCATAGGCGGAAGAGTTTCGCATTTTCCGCGCCGGCTGCGCGACAGCGACTTCGGCACGATCCGACCGCGGCCCGCGCCGACAACTCTCGTAGTCACCTCGATGACTTCAGTGCAAATCGAAAAAGATTCACGACTTCCCGACGAGCTCGACGACCAGGGCGACCCCGACGTCACGAGCCCGTTCGCCACCGGGATGGGCCGCACTGGCGTACATCCCTTCGACGACGAGCCAGATCCGGTCGGTCAGCTCGTCCGGCCGCGGGACGCCGAGCTGCCGGACCAGGTCGCCGATGTGGGCCCGCACGTCGGCCAGGTGGTCGCCGGCGAACCGGCCCACCGGGTGGTCGGGGAACTCGGTGACGCAGTTGCGGAACGCGCAGCCGCGGTAGTCCGCCGCCGCGACCTGGTCGGCCGCCAGTCCCGCGACGGCGGCGAGCTGGGCCGCCGGGTCGCCCGCGAGCGGTGCGGTCACCGCCTCGACCTGATCCCGCCAGGAGGTGCGCAGCCGGGCGAGGTGGGCGATGACCAGGTCGTCCTTGCTGGGGAACTCGCGGTACAGCAGGCTCTTGCCGCAGCCGCACTCGTCGATGATCCGCTGCATCCCGATCGCCCGCACCCCGTGCGCGGTGAACAGTCGCGCCGCGGTGTCGAGGATGCGGTCCCGGGTGCCCGGTGCGGGCTGACGCGCCATCGTTGCCTCCGGTCGCCACCTTAGCGGACCGTTCGGTCCAGTCCTCTTGACGCCGCTCCGAATCGGCGGAAGAGTGACGGACCGGTCGGTCCGGGACCGATCGGTCCGTCTATCAAGAGGGGGTCACACGATGTCGGCACCTACGGTGCTCGTGTTCGGAGCCACCGGCAGCACCGGAGGGGCGGTGGTCGACCGGTTGCTCGACGACCATCGCGACGGTGCGCTGCGCCTGATCGCGGCGGTGCGCCGGCCCGAGGCCGCGGCGGCGTTCGAGGAGCGGGGGATCGAGGTGCGCCACGTCGACCTGGACTCGGCCGAGCGGCACGGGTTGGGGCCGGTGGTCGAGGCGCTGGAGGGTGTGCGGCGGGTGTTCCTGGCGTCGGGGTACGACGTGCGGATGGTGAGCCGGGGGAAGGCGGTGGTCGACGCGGCCCGGCGGGCGGGCGTCGAGCACGTCGTGCGGCTCGGTGCGCACGCCGAGCCGGACAGCACGGTCGTGCACTTCGGCTGGCACCAGGTGGTGGAGGCGTACCTGGAGCGCTCCGGGGTCGGGTACACGCACCTGCGCCCGACGTCGTTCATGCAGAACTTGTTGCTGCCGGCGATGAGTGACGCGGGGGCGGGGGTGCTCAGGCACTACATCGGGGACGCGGCGACGAGTTGGGTGGACGTGGCGGACGTCGGGGCGGTGGCGGCGGTGGTGCTGCGGTCGCCGGAGGAGCACCGCGGTCGTGCCTACGGGTTGGGCACGGAGGTCGCGACGGTGGGTGCGATCGCCGGGTTGCTGTCGGAGGTGACCGGGCGGGGGTGGCGGTACGAGTCGGGTGAGCCGGCGGAGTTCTTCGCGGCGGTGACGGCGGCGGGCGCGGATCCGCTGTACATGGACTGCGTGCGCAACGTGTTCGTGCGGACGGGGGAGGGTTCGTTGCCGGAGGTGGCGGCGACGTTCGACACGGTGGAGCGGCTGACGGGTCGGCCGGGTGTTCCGCTGCGGGAGTTCCTCGGCCGTCATCGGGGGCGTTTCGGGCCGGTGTGACCCGCGGGGGTGCCGGGCGGGTCGTCGCCCGGCACCCCCGCGGTGGACTAGCTCGCGGGCACGGTGTCGACGTGGTCGACGCCGGAGGAGCGGTAGCCGGTCACGCGGGACTGCACCTGCGCGGGGCTGAGCACCTGGTCCTTGGCGAAGTAGACGTAGTCCACGTGCTGCTGGTAGGCGCGGTCACCGGGGGTGCCGACGAGGCCGCCGGAGATGAACCAGAGGTTGAAGTTGATCGACATCGGGGTCTCGGGGTAGTACTTGTCGCCGTGGTCGGCGACCTGCGTGCCGTCCACGAAGTACTTGACCCGGCCGCCGGAGACCTGGATGACGAGGTCGTGCCAGCCGGCGTAGCTCTGGCGCTGCTCGGTGTGGATGTTGTCGGCGATCCAGGGTTCGTTCTGGTAGGTCTCCCAGGTGGTCTCGTAGAGGATGTTGGCGGGTTCGCCCCAGCCGCCGTTGGGCAGGTACTCGAAGTCGAGTTCGCCGTAGTTCGGGTCCATGTTGCTGTTGAGGGGCGTGATGGTGAAGAACGTCTGCACCACGTGGTCGCCGTCGGGGCCGGAGGTCGGGGCGTCGGAGAACTTCACGCGGGCGGCGTAGGTGCCCTCGAAGAACTTCCGCTGGTGGTACAGCTCGGTCTGGCGTGCGCTGGAGCCGTTGTTGGTCGATTCCAGGCGCAGGGACTTCTGGCCGTCCACGGTGGGGAAGGTGACGAGGGCGGGGTCCCAGACGGCGCCGGGGACGCCGGGGCCGCCGCCGCCGGAGCGGACGGTCCAGCCGCGCTGGGTGATGCGGGTGTCGGCGGAGTTGGTGTAGTTGAAGTCGTCGAACAGAGCGGGGCCGTTGGGGTTGGGCGGTGTGGTGGTCGTGGTGGTGGTCGTGGTGGTGGTCGTGGGGCCGGTGCCGCCGGGCGGGGTGCCCCACAGGAGGGTGGCGCCGCGGTGGACGGTGACGCGTGACCAGGCGGAGTAGGTGCTCGCGGCGCGGAAGGAGTAGTCGTCGGTCTGGGTGATCTGGCCCCAGTTGGCGCGGTAGAAGCGGAGTTGGAGGTCGCCGGTGTCGGCGCCGGGGCCGAGGGAGCCCGCGCCGGTGGTGAAGCCGACTTCGAGGTAGCGGTCGGCGGGTCCGCCGGTGAGGGTGCCGAAGGTGCCGGTGACGTTGCCGCAGCCGCGCACGGCCCAGGAGCAGGCGTAGCGGTAGCCGACGTCGGGTGTTTCGCTCTTGAAGTAGTAGCGGACCTTGAGTTCGCTGAGCGGCACGGTGGTGCCGCCGGTGTTGACGAGCTTGAGCCAGGGTTCGACCTGGTCGGTGGTGGCGCCGGAGGCGCTGGTGCGGTACTGGGCGGTGACCGCGTCGGCGGCCAGGGCGATCGGTGCGGCCACCAGGGCGGCGACGGACACCGCGGCGGCGCCGATCGCGGCGATCATGCGTGCGTGCACTGCGTTCTCTCCTCAAGTCAGCAGGGTGGGACAGGGGAGCGGGTGTGGTCCTCCTTTCCGTTCAGGGGTACGGAGAGCGCGCTCAGGCGGCCGGTGTGCGCGTGCATCCGTTCGGTGAAGTCGGTCCAGTCGGGGTGTCGGGTCCAGAGGGTGTCGGCGAGGGCGGCGAGTCGTGGGTAGGCGAGGCGTTCGAGGTGGTGCGCGGTGGGGACGTACTCGGTCCACAGGGCGCATTGGGCGCCGAGGACGCCGTCGGGGAGGGGGAGGTGGTAGACGTCGTGGGCGGTGACGACGAGGCCGGGTTGTCCGGGGGGTTCGTCGGGGTCGTGGGTCTGTGGGTAGTCGAGGTAGGTGGAGCGGTGTGGCGCCATGACGACGTCGTGGCCGAGGTCGAGGGCGGTGCGGGCGTCGGTGGCGTCGCGCCAGGGCATGACGATGGTTCGGGGGTCGCCGGTGGGTTCCCAGGTCACGGGCACGCGTCCGCGTTGGGTGACGTGGTCGGCGATGGTGCGCAGGAACCAGCGGTGCAGTTCGTGTGGTCCGGCGAGGTGTTCGCGGCGGACGCGGCGGAGGGCGCTGGGGCTGGATTCCCATTCGGTGGTGGGGCACTCGTCGCCGCCGAGGTGGATGTGACGGCCGGGGAAGGTGTCGACCACGGCGTCGACGACGTCGCGGCAGAAGTCGAGGGTGGAGTCGTGGACGCCGAAGGTCTCGTGGCTGATGCCCCAGCGGGTCCAGACGGGCAGGTGTCGTCGGGGGAAGTTGCCGAGGTGGGGGTAGGCGGCGAGGGCGGCGCGGGCGTGGCCGGGCATCTCGATCTCGGGGACGACGCGGATGCCGCGTTCGTCGGCGTAGGTGGCGAGGGCGGTGAGTTCGGCGGGGGTGTAGGAGCCGCCGTGGGGGGTGCCGTCGCCGGTGGTTTCGGTGCGCCAGGCGCCGATGGAGGTGAGGCGGGGGTGGCGGGGCACGGGCATGCGCCAGCCCTGGTCGTCGGTGAGGTGCAGGTGCAGGACGTTGAGCTTGTGCAGGGCCATGAGGTCGATGAAGCGGCGCAGGACGGTGGTGGGGTGGAAGTGGCGTGCGACGTCGAGGAGGACGCCGCGCCAGGGGAGTCGGGGTGCGTCGCGGACGTCGATGCCGGGCAGTGCCCAGTCCACTGCGGACGGGGGGCGGGTGCCGAGTGCGGTCGGGGTGACGAGTTGGCGGATGGTCTGGACGCCGTGGGCGAGTCCGTGGCGGGTGGCGGCGCGCAGGACGACGGCGTGTTCGTTGACGGTGAGGGCGTAGCCCTCGTCGCCGAGTCCGACGAGGCGGTCGTCGAGGGCGAAGACGATGCGGCCGTCTTCGTGCAGGGGCAGGGGCAGTCCGGTGGCGGGGCGCAGGAGGGTGCGCAGGAGTCGGGCGGCGCCGTGCGCGCCGGGGGTGGCGCGGATGGCGGTGTCGTGGTCGAGGGTGAAGCGGCCGTGTCGTCGGATGAGCCTGGTGGGTCGGGGCACGATCACGTGTACTCCGTTCCTCAGCCTTTGACCGCGCCGCCGACGATCCCGGTGGTGACCCGGCCTTGGAGGACGAGGAACACCAGCAGGACGGGGAGCATGAACAGGGTGGAGGCGGCCATGGTGGCGCCCCAGTCGGTGCCGAAGGTGTTGCTGAAGGAGGAGAGCCACACGGGCAGGGTGCGGTCGTCCTGGTTCTTGATGATGAGCACGTTGGCGAAGGCGAACTCGTTCCAGGCGGTGATGAAGCCGAACAGGGAGGTCGCGAGGAGGCCGGGTGCGAGCAGGGGGAGCACGACGCGGCGGAACGCCTGGGTGCGGGAGCAGCCGTCGACGAGGGCGGCTTCTTCGAGGTCGACGGGGATGGCGGCGAGGAAGCCGCGCAGGGTGACGACGGTGAAGGGCAGGGTGATCATGAAGTAGACGAGGGTGAGCATCCAGAGGGTGTCGAGCATGCCGGTGTCGCGGGCGATGACGTAGACGGGGATGAGGAGTGCTTCCCACGGTGTCATCTGGGCGATGAAGACCATGAGGATGAAGCCGCGTCGGCCTGTCCACTGGAGCCGGGCGACGGCGAACGCGGCGAGGAGCGCGACGACGAGGGCGAGCAGGACGGCGCCGCCGGCGACGAGGAGGCTGTTGCGCCAGAACGACCAGAAGCCGGCGGCGGAGACGGCGGTGGTGAAGTGGTCGAAGGTGAGCGACAGGGGCAGGAACGTGGGGGTTTCGGCTTGGATGTCGCGGGTGGGTTTGAAGGCGGTGAGCACCATCCAGTAGACGGGGAACACCGACACCGCGAACACGACGACGGCGGCGAGGCCGCGCAGGAGGCGGCCGGTCACGTGGCGTCCTCCTGGCGGTAGAGCTGCCGGAAGTAGGCGAGCAGGGCGAGCACGAGGAGCAGCACCATGAGGGTGGAGACGGCCGCGCCGAGGTCGTAGCGCTGCAAGGACTGGGCGACCTGGAAGGCGTAGACGGGCAGGGTGGTGGTGGCTCGTCCGGGTCCGCCTTGGGAGATGACCCAGATCTGGACGAAGGCTTTGGCGACCCAGATGACTTCGAGGCAGGTGATGAGGCCGAACATGGCGCGCAGGACGGGGAAGGTGATGGAGGTGAACACGCGCCAGGCGCCGGCGCCGTCGATGCGGGCGGCTTCGTAGAGCTCGGAGGGGATGGTGACCATGGCCGCGTAGAGGGACAGCGCGGCGAAGGGCACGGATTGCCACACGATGAGCGTGACGAGGATGGCGAAGGTGGCGGGTCCGTCGGCGAACCAGGTGTAGTCGCGGTAGCCCTCGAAGCCGAGTGCGACCAGTGCCCAGTTGACCACGCCGAGGCGGGACTGGAAGAGCCACTGGAACACGGTGGTGGCGGCGATGACGGGGGTGGCCCAGACGAGCACGAGGCCGGACATCACCAGCAGGCGGGTCCACCTGCCCAGGCGCACCAGCAGCAGGGCGACGAGCGTGGACAGCACCATGATGAGCACGACGTTGATCGCGGTGAACAGCAGCGTGCGGCGCAGGACCGACCAGAACTCGGGGTCGGTGAGCACGCGCGTGTAGTTGGCCAGGCCGACGAACCGCGCGTCGCCGCGCACGAGTTGCGGCAGGCCGAACTCCTGCAACGAGATGACCAGGTTGCGCGCCACCGGGTAGAGCAGCAGGAACGCGGTGGCCAGCACGGTGGGCGCGATGAGCAGGTAGGGCCACCAGGAGGTGCGGCGGCGGCGTGGTGGGGGAGGGGGTGCCGGCGGGCGGTGCGGGACCGCCCGCGTCAGCGTCGTGGTCATGTCAGGCGCCCGAGTTGAGCGCCTGGGTGATCACCCGGTCCGCTTCGGCGGCGGCCGTGGCGGGGTCGGCGCCGGTCAGCACGGCGGTGAGGAACTCTTTGATGGGGTTGCGGGCCTCGACCGCGGCCCAGTTGGGCGAGTTGGGGGTTGCGTGGCCGTTGACGGCTCCGGCGGCCATCGCGGCGGCGCCGGGGTCGTCGCCGACGGCGCCGGCCAGGGAGGTGCGGTTGGGCACGTAGTTCATCGCCTTGGCGAGTTCGACCTGCCACTTCTCCCCGGCCAGGGCCTTGACCACGGCGTAGGCGCCGTCCTGGCGGGTGGAGGCGAGCGGGATGATCAGGTCGGAGCCGCCGGTGAACACCGCGCCGGGGGTGGTGGCGGTCTTGCCGGGGATGGGGAAGAAGCCGAGCTCGTCGGCCAGGTCGGGGTTGGCCTTGGCGACGAGCTTGGCGGCGCCGGGCACGGCGATGAACTGGGCGACCTTCCCGGCGGCGACGACGTCGGTCTGCTGGGGCTTGGCCTCGTCGGAGTCCTTGGGGCCGTCGCCGAGGGCTTGCAGGCGTGCGTAGAAGTCCGCGCCGGCCAGCGCCTCGGGGGTGTTGAGGGAGCCGGTCCACCTGTCGCCGTCGGGGCGGGCGAGGTCGCCGCCCTCGTCCCAGATGAACCCGGACAGCACGTACCAGTTCTGGCCGGGCAGGTAGATGCCCTGGGTGTCGCCCTGGTCGAGGGCGGCGGTGGCGGTGAGCCACTCGTCGCGGGTCTTGGGTGGCGTGACGCCGGCGGCGGCGAAGAGGTCCTTGCGGTAGATGACGACCCGGTTGGCGGCGTAGAACGGGACGCCGAACTGCTTGCCGTCCACGGCGCCGGGTTCGGCCAGGCCGGGGATCCAGTCGTCGCCGCCGAGTTCGGCGACCTTGGCGGTGAGGTCGGTGACGCCGTCGCTGGCGGCGTACTGGGCGACCTGGGTGTTGCCGACCTCGATGACGTCGGGCGGGTCGGTGCTGGCCAGCGCGCTGGTGACCTTCTGGGTGATGCCGTTCCACTCCTGGACCTGGATGTCGAGGTCGAGGTCGGGGTGGTCGCGCTCGAACTCGGTCTCGAAGCGGCTGACGAAGTCGTCGGTGGCCGAGTCCTTCATCAGCCAGACGGTGATGTCCTGCTTGCCGCCGGACGCGCCCGGGTCGGAGCCGCAGGCGGACAGGACGAGCAACGACGCGAGGACCAGGGCGACGGGGCGGTGCGGCACGTCTCACCTCTCAGCTGACCAATTGGTAAACCTCGGTGGAGCCTGTCCGAAGATGGCATAGACCAATGTGGCAGTCAACACCCAGTTCACAGCGGTGAGAGCGCTCTCGATCTTGTAGCAACCGGACCTGACCACTGGTCTGACATACTGGGCGGCGACCGGCAAGACGAAGCGAGGCGGCATGGCCGAACCGATCCTCAAACGCGAACGGGTGCGCGACTACCTGCTCGAACTCATCGAGACCCAACCGCCGGGCGCGCCCATCCCGGCCGAGCGCGTGCTGTGCCGCCAGTTGGAGGTGTCCCGGCCCACGCTGCGCTCGGCGGTGGACGAACTGGTGAACACCGGGCTGCTGGTGCGCCAGCACGGCCGCGGCACGTTCGTCGCGCCCGCCAAGATCACCCAGGAGCTGGTGTCGGCCGACCGGGCGATGACCCTGCCGCAGGCGGGCGGCGCGTGGACCAGCCGGGTGCTGGAGCACGCCCGCGTCCCGGCCGGCGCGCGGGTCGGCCGCAGGCTGCGCGTGTCGCCCGCCGCCGAGATCACCTACATCGCCCGGCTGCGCCTGGTCGACGGCGCGCCGATGGCGATCGAGTACCTGCACGTGCCGGTGGCCGTGGCTCCCGACCTCACGGTCGAGGACATGGAGTCGGGCAACTTCTACGACCGGCTGGCCGACCACGGCGTCCACGTCAGCGACGCGGTGCAGTCCATCGAGCCCACCGTCACCAACGACGCCGAGTCCGCACTGCTGGGCGTGCCGGTCTTCGCCCCCGCGCTGCTGTTCGAACGGCTCACCAACGACACCACCGGCCGCCCGGTCGAGTACGTGCACTCGCTGTACCGCGGCGACCGCTACCGGATCGTCTCCCGCCTCTCCCTCGCCCCCTCCGCCCCCGCGCCCGGCGCGCGGACCGGCCACCACCCGGGCATCCCGCCCGGTGACCTGTCCACCGGCCCGGTCCGCTCGGCCACCACCGGCGACGTCCAGGACGTCACCTAGCCGGCACCTAGCCGCGGTCGCTCCCGCTGCGGGTGGGCGGTCGGGCTGCCAGGATGGGCCCGTCCGTACGACCTCGAGGAGGACGTGGTGACCTCTCGGCTCAACCCCTACATCAGCTTCGCCGGAAACGCGCGCGAGGCCATGGAGTTCTACGAGTCCGTCTTCGGCGGCACCCTGCGGCTCAACACCTTCGGCGAGTACGGCGCGGCGGACGCGCCCGAGGCCGAGAAGATCATGCACGGCCAGCTCGAGACGGACAGCGGCTACACGCTGATGGCGTCCGACACCCCGCCCGGCATGCCGCACAACCCCGGCGACAACGTCACCATCAGCCTCAGCGGCGACGACGCCGACGAGCTGCGCGGCTACTTCGCGAAGCTGTCCGACGGCGGCACGGTCGCCATGCCGCTGGAGAAGCAGATGTGGGGCGACGAGTTCGGCCTGTGCCAGGACCGGTTCGGCATCTCCTGGATGGTCAACATCAGCGGCACGTGAGCACGGCCGCCGTCGCGCCTCGTACGATCGGCGCGTGACGGGCGGAGGGTGGCGGTGACCGGGCTGGGCGAGTTGGAACGGGCCGCGATGGACGTGCTGTGGGACCGCGGCGAGCCGGTCGCGGTGCGCGACGTGGTCCGGGCGCTGGCCGACCGCGACCTCGCGTACACCACCGTGATGACGGTGCTGAACCGGTTGACCAAGAAGGGTTTCGTGCGCCGCGAGGCGGGCGAGGGTCGGGCCTGGTACTACGCGCCGGTGGCCAGCCGCGAGCAGTACGTGGCCCGGCTGATGCTCGACGCGCTGTCCTTGACCGGCGACCGGGAGACCGCGCTGGCGCACTTCGCGCAGTCGATGACCGCGCCCGAGGCGGAGGCGTTGAGCCAGGCGTTGGACGAGCGGTGAACGCCGCGCTGCACCTGGCGGCGACGCTGGTGCTGTGCGTGGCCGCGGCGGGTCCGCTCGCCCGCGCCCGGTGGGTGTGGCGCGCGCCGCGCACCGGCATCCTGCTGTGGCAGATGCTGGGCCTGTCGTGGGCGCTGTCCGCGGTGGGGCTGCTGCTCGCGCTCGGCCTCGCGCCCTACGACGCGCCGATCCCGGTCGCGCTGGGGCGGTGGGCGCACGACGCGGTGCGCGGCGAGGTGACGCCCGCGTCGGTGCTGGTCGTGCTGGGGCTGCTGTCCGCGTCGGACCTGCTGATCGGTCTGCTGTGGACGTGGTGCTCGGTGCTGCGGGTGCGGCGGCGGCACCGCGACGTGCTGGCGCTGGTGGCCCGCCGCGACGACGCCGCGCCCGGCGCGTTCGTGCTCGACCACCCGCACGTGGTCGCCTACTGCGTGCCCGGCGCGCGGTCAGCGGTCGTGCTCAGCTCCGGCGCGCTGACCGCGTTGACCCGCGACCAGGTGGACGCCGTGCTGGGGCACGAGCACGCGCACGGCCGGGAGCGGCACGACCTGGTGCTGCTGCCGTTCAGCGCGTTGTGCGCGGTGCTGCCGAAGGCGCGCCTGGCGCGGTCGGTGGCACGGGCGGTGGCGCTGCTGGTGGAGATGCGGGCCGACGAGAGCGCGAGCCTGCGCCACGGCGCGCAGCCGCTCGCGGCGGCCCTGCGCCGGTTCGGCTCGACCCCCGCCCCTGAAGGAGCCCTGGGCGCGGCGGACGTCGCGGTCGCGGCCCGGCTGGACCGCCTGGCCGGCCTGCCGCCCCTGCCCGCCCTCGCGCGCTGGTCCGCCCTGGTCGGCGGCCTGGTGCTGGTCTGCATCCCGGTGAGCTTCCTGGTCCGGTGACCCTCTCCGGCTACTACTACAACGTGTAGTGCTACGTTTCGTAGTAGTCATCTCGGAGGGGTGTGTCGATGATCCAAGTCCTGACGACCGCGCTGACGGTCGTCGCGGTGGCCGCCGCGGTCTGGGCGCTCGCGCTGGCGGTGCTCGACCACCCGATCACCTTGCGCACCAAGCCGACCCTCGGGCTGGCGGGCGCGGTCCTGCTGCTGGAGGCGGGGCTGCTGGCGCAGGCCGTGATCGGGGTCTTCGCGCTGCTCGGCACCGACCGCGACCTCGACCGCGCCACGTTCGTGGGCTACCTGGTCGGCGTCGCGGTCGTGCTGCCGCTGGGCGCGGTGTGGTCGGTGGCCGAGCGGACCCGCTGGGGCGCGGGCGTTCTCACCGTCGCCTGCCTGAGCGTGCCGGTGATGAACCTGCGGCTCGACCAGCTGTGGGCCGGCCATGGGTGACCGCCTCGCCACGCCCGCGCTGCTCAGCGACTGGCTGTTCACCAGCGCGTTCGGCGTCTACATGCTCGCGGCCCTGCTGTGCTCGGCCGAGTACGCCCTGACCCGCCACGCGGCGAGCCCGCCCGCGTTCGCCGTGCGGCTGGGGCGCTCCGGCGTCGCGCTGACCGTCCTGGGCGGACTGCTGCACCTCGGATCGGTGGTGCTGCGCGGTGTCGCGACCGGTCGCGTTCCGTGGGGCAACATGTACGAGTACCTGTCGGCGGTCGGGCTCGTCGCCGTCGTGGCGTGGGTGTACCTGGTGTCCCGCCACGACCTGCGCCGCATGTCGGTGTTCGTGCTGCTGCCCATCGCGTCGCTGCTGTTCCTGGCGGGCAACCGGCTCTACGCCGAGGCCGCGCCCCTGGTGCCGTCGCTGCGCTCGTACTGGATCATCGTCCACGTCGCCGCGGCGATCATGGCCAGCGGCGTGTTCCTGCTCTCCGGCGTGGTCAGCGCCCTGCACCTGGCGAGCACGGGCGAGTTCCGCCGCAAGGGCGCGGGTCCGCCGAGCCGCCGCCTGCCGCCGGTCGAGCACCTGGACCGGATCGCCTACCGCACCGGCACGGTCGGGTTCCTGACCCTGACGTTCGCGATAGTCACCGGCGCGGTGTGGGCCGAGCAGGCGTGGGGCCGGTTCTGGGGCTGGGACCCGAAGGAGACCGTCGCCTTCGTGTCCTGGGTCTGCTACGCCGCCTACCTGCACGCCCGCGCCACCGCGGGCTGGCGCGGGCGCCGCTCGGCGTGGCTCAACGTCGTCGGCATGGTCGTGGTGCTGTTCAACCTCTTCTTCGTCAACCTGGTCGCGGTCGGCCTGCACTCCTACGCCGGGGTGGACTGAGCCGGCGCGCGGAACGCCGAGCGGTAGGCGTGCGGGGTGGTGCCGACCACCCGCTTGAACCGGTCCCGGAACGCCGTGGGCGAGCCGAAGCCCACCTGCGCGGCGATCCGGTCCACCGGGTGGTCGGTCGCCTCCAGCAGGTGCTGCGCCCGCCGCACCCGCGCGAGGTGCAGCCACCGCAGGGGCGTGGTGCCGGTCTGCTCCCGGAACCGGCGGTTGAGCGTGCGGGTGCTCATGCCCGCGCGCGCCGCGATGTCCTCCAGGCCGAGGTCCCGCGCGCAGTTCTCGTCCACCCACCGCAGCACGGGCTCCAGCACCGACCCGCGCGGCACGGGCGGCTGCTCGTGCACGACGAACTGCGCTTGGCCGCCCTCCCGCTCCAGCGGCATCACCGACAGCCGCGCCGCGTCGGCGGCCACCGCCGACCCGTGGTCGCGGCGGATCAGGTGCAGGCACAGGTCCAACCCGGCTGCCGCGCCCGCCGAGGTCAGCAGCTGCCCGTTGTCCACGTACAGCACACCCGGGTCCACCTCGACCGCCGGGTGCCGGGCGGCCAGCGCCGCGGCGGCCGCCCAGTGCGTCGTCGCCCGCGACCCGTCCAGCAACCCCGTCGCCGCCAGGACGAACGCGCCCGAGCAGATCGACGCCAGCCGCGCGCCGCGCGCGGCGGCCAGCCGCAGCGCGCCCAGCACCTCCTCCGCGACCGGCGCCGAGGCGTCCGCGCAGCCCGGCACGATCACGGTGTCCGCCTCCACCAGCGCGTCCAGGCCCCACGGCGCCCGCAGCGCGAACGCGCCCGCGTCCACCGTCGGCGTGGCCGCGCACACCAGCACCCGGTAGGCGGGCGACCCGTCGGGCAGCCGGGTGCGGGTGAACACCTCGATCGGCGTGGACAGGTCGAACGGCACGACCCGGTCGAAGGCGAGGACGGCCACCGTGTGCATGCGACCACGCTAGGCGTTCGCCCGGCGCAGCCGTTCGGCCGCCTGCGCCCGCACGACCTCGCCGCACACCGGCGCGTCACCGTGCAGCGCCTCCCACCGCGCGTTGTGCGCCGCCGGCCACAGGCTCGCCGCCCACGCCACCTCCAGCTCCTCCGCCGTGAACCGACGCCCCCGCAGCACCTGGTAGGCCCCCAGGAACGCGGCGGAGCTCTCCACCGGGACCAGCGACGGCGGCGGGGAGTTGGCGAACGTCCCGCACGCCGCGCCCACCAGCGCCGCCTCCGGCTGCCACGCCAGGCTGTCCCAGTCGTGCACCACCCACACCCGGCCGGCCCGCCACCGCAGGTTCTGCGCCTCGAAGTCCGCATGACCCAGCACGCGCGGCAGGTCCGCCGCCGGCAGCCGCGCGCGGGCCCGCCGCGCCGTGCGCACGACGTGCGCGGGCACGACCGACTGGTCCCGCCCGTCCAGCAACCCGATCGCCGGCCACAGCCGCCGGTCCCCGTGGTCCCGCCGCGCCCAGCGCGGGCTCGGCACCGGCGGCGGCACCGCCACGTCCGCCAGCTCCGCCATCAGCCGGGCGAACACCTCCGCGGACCGCACCGCCACGCACGACGCCGCCCGCCCGCGGTCCTTCCGCGCCTTCACCACCACGTCGCGCCCGTCGGCCAACCGCAGCCCGAACACCGCCGACATCGACCTCGCCACGAACAGCACCGCGACCGGCTCGCCGCCCACGTGGTCCGCGCACCACCCCGGCAGCCAGACCGGCACGTCCTCCTCGCGCACGGTCACGACTGTGCCACGCGAGGCTTGCCGGAGTGGCCCCGATCACCTACCGTCGAGTAAAGGTGAAGAGCTTTCGCGTATGTCGGGGAGTGCGGATGCGAGTCTCACGACGGTCGTTGACGGCGACGGCGCTGGTCGCCGCCCTGGTCGTGGTCGGGCTGCCGGCGGCGGACGCCGCACCGCAGCCCTACCTGGTCGGGCGCGGCATCTCCGACGTCACCGGGCCCGCCGCCGAGAACGGGATGATGGGCTACTCGGCGTTCGACCAGAAGACCACCGGCATCCACCAGCGCCAGCGCTCCCGCGCCTACGTCGTGGTCGACCAGGCCACCGGCAAGCGCGTCGCCTACGTCAACGCCGACCTCGCCATGATCTTCCGGGCCGTGCAGGAAGGCGTGCTGGCCAAGCTCCAGGCCCGCTACGGCTCGCTCTACACCCGCGAGAACGTGCTGCTGTCGGCCACCCACACCCACGCGGGCCCCGGCGGCTACTCCCACAACCTCGCCTACAACCTCTCGATCCTCGGCATGCAGCCCCAGACCCTGGCCGCGATCACCGACGGCATCACCGAGTCGGTCGTGCGCGCCCACGAGGACCTCAAGCCCGGCGAGCTGTCCCTGGGCCGCGGCGAGCTGACCGACGCCAGCGTCAACCGCTCCCGCACCGCCTTCGAGCGCAACCCCGACAAGGGCCACTTCCCGCTCGGCATCGACCCCGCCATGACCGTGCTGAAGTTCCGGCAGAACGGGACCGACGTCGGCGCGATCAGCTGGTTCGCCACCCACAACACGTCCATGACCAACAAGAACACCCTCATCAGCCCCGACAACAAGGGCTACGCCTCCTACCAGTGGGAGCACGACGACCGCGGCGTGCGCTACCTGGAGGACCGGCCCGGTTTCGTCGCCGCGTTCCCCAACACCAACGCGGGCGACATGTCGCCCAACCTCAACCTGCGCCCCGGCTCCGGCCCCACCGAGGACGAGGTCGAGAACACCCGGATCATCGGCGAGCGGCAGAACCGCAAGGCCCAGCAGGTGTTCGCCGGCCCGCAGACCCCCGTCACCGGCCCGGTGGACCACCGGATGCGGTTCGTGGACATGTCCGCCGTCACCGTCGACGGCCGCCACACCACCGACGGACGACCCGGCACCACCTGCCCCGGCGTGGTCGGCGCGTCCACCATGGCCGGCAGCGTCGAGGACGGACCGGCGATCCCCGGCTTCAGCGAGGGCATGACCAGCCCGCTCAAAGCCCTGTTCGAGCCGCTGGACGTCGAGGTGCCGCAGTGGCTGCGCGACTGCCAGTACCCCAAGGCGTCCCTCGTGCCCACCGGGCTCGTGCAGGCCACGCCGAACGTCCTGCCGCTGCAGATCGTCCGGATCGGACCCCTGCACCTGGTCGCCGTGCCCGGTGAGGTCACCATCGTGGCCGGGCTGCGCATCCGCCGCGCCGTCGCCGCCGAGGCCGGCGTGCCCCTGGAGAACGTCCTGGTGCAGGGCTACGCCAACGACTACAGCCAGTACATCACCACCCCCGAGGAGTACGACCTCCAGCAGTACGAGGGCGGCTCCACGCTGTTCGGCCGCAACACCCTGCCCGCCTACCAGCAGGAGTTCGGCAAGCTCGCCGCGTCCCTGCGCGCCGGCACGCCCCTCGCGCCCGGCGCGACGCCCACCAAGCCGCCGTTCACCGACATCAACCTCCAGACCGGGGTCGTGCTCGACGACAAGGCGCCCTGGCACACCTTCGGCCAGGTCCTCACCCAACCCGCCGCCGGCTACGCGCGCGGCCAGACCGCCACCGCCGCGTTCGTCACCGGCCACCCCAAGAACAACCTGCGCCGCAACGGCACCTTCCTGGAGGTCCAACGCCTCGTCGACGGCGCCTGGACCCGTCACGCCGACGACGGCGACTGGTCCACCCGCTACCGCTGGCAGCGCGAGGGCGTGGCCAACTCCACCGCCACGATCACCTGGACCATCCCCGCCGACACGCCGGCGGGGGAGTACCGCATCGTCCACCACGGCGACTGGAAGAGCGGCTGGACCGGCGCCATCACCCCGTTCACCGGCGTCACCAGGACGTTCACCGTCGGCTAGGCCCGCGGCCGGGCCCTCAGTCGCCCTCCCGGTCCAGCGGACCCCAGCTCGTCGCGGCGTGCTCGTCCACCAGGCGCTCGCACTCGGCGAGCACGTCGTCCGCGATCCACCCGATCGGGTGGTGACACTCGATCAACGGCTCGTTGTCCGGGCCGCGACCCACCTCGCGGCCCTCCAGGATCCACGGCCGCGTCCCCGGCCCCCGGCGTTCCTTCAGGTGGCGGTAGTCGTGCAGGCGGCGGGCCACCCACAGCCGCAGCGGGCGGTCGCCCCACCACGGCTCGATGGCCAACGAGTTCGCGGACAGCCCGGGCAGCCGCACACCGCTCAACCCGTCCCGGCTGCACCGGTCACTGTCCGCTTCCGGCCCCTGCGACCAGCGCACGTACAGCTCGCGCGCGGGCGCTCGGTCCTCGACCAACGACACCAGGTCGGCTAGATCGGCGAAGGTGCGCATGCGCCGGGGTTACCGCGTGGACGGAGGTTCGAACACCGAAGTCGCGGGTATGAGCTAAAGCATGACCGAAGCGACCACGACCGCCCGCCACTCCCTGTGGTCGGACTCGATCCCGCACGGCCGGTTCCCCACCCTCACCGGCGAGACCGCCGTGGACGTGGCGGTCGTCGGCGGCGGCATCACCGGCGCCACCACCGCGCTGCTGCTCAAGCGCGCCGGCCTGCGCGTCGTGCTGGTGGAGGCCGACCGCGTCGGCAGCGGGGTCAGCGGCAACAACACCGCCAAGGTCACCGCACTGCAGTCCACTGTGTACTCGACCATCGAGCGCAAGCAGGGCGCCGAGGCCGCCGCCGACTACGCCGACGGCAACATGGCCGCCGTCGAGCGCGTCGCCTCGCTGGTGTCCGAACTGGGCATCGACTGCGACCTGCGCCGCATGCCCGCCTACACCTTCGCCTTCGACGAGGAGTCCCGCGACGCCGTCGAGCAGGAGGCCCGGGCCGCCGCCAAGGCCGGCCTGCCCGTCGCGCGCGACCGCGGCGAGCTGATGGGCGTGCCGTTCCCCGTCGCCGCCGCCGTGCGGCTGGACGACCAGCTCGCCATCCACCCGGTCAAGTACGTGCGCGGCCTCGCCGAAGCCGTCGACGGCGACGGCTCCCGCGTCTACGAGGCCGGCCGCGTCCTGCGCATCGAGGACGGCACCCCCAGCCGCGTCCACACCGACCAGGGCACCGTCGTCGCCGAACGCGTCGTCGTCGCCACCCACTACCCGATCCTCGACCGCGGCCTGTACTTCGCCCGCCTGGAACCCATGCGGTCCTACTGCGTCGCCGTCCGCCTCGCCTCCGGCACACCGCCCACCGGCCTGGCCATCAGCACGGGCAGCCCCTCCTGGTCGCTGTCGAGCTCCGGCGACCTGCTCATCGTCTGCGGCCAGGGCCACGCCACCGGGTCGTCCCCCGGCGAGCCCTACGAGGAGCTGACCAAGTTCGCCGCCGAGCACTGGGACATCGCCGAGGTCACCCACCGCTGGTCCGCCCAGGACCCCACCTCCTACGACAACCTGCCGATGATCGGCCCCTACACCCCGGGCTCCAACACCCTCTACGGCGCCACCGGCTTCATGAAGTGGGGCCTGAGCAACGGCACCATGGCCGCCGAGCTGCTCACCGACCTCATCGTGGGCCGCGACAACCCCCTCGCGGCGCGGTTCAGCCCGCACCGGCTCACCCTCGGCGCGACGCCGAAGCTCGCCAAGCTCAACGCCAAGGTCGCCGTGGACCTGGTCGGCGACCGGCTCAAGTCGGCCGAGGTCGACACCGTCGCGGACGTGCCCGTCGGCGAGGCCCGCGTGGTCCGCGACGGCACCGGCAAGGCCGGCGTGTACCGCGACGAGGCGGGCGGCGTGCACGGCGTGTCGCTGCGCTGCACCCACCTCGGCTGCCTGGTCCGGTTCAACCCCGCCGAACGCAGCTGGGACTGTCCCTGCCACGGCTCGCGGTTCGACGTCGACGGCGCCGTGCTCGAAGGGCCCGCCACCAAGCCGCTGCCCCGACGCGACCCCTCATGACGGTCGGCGTCGAGGAGGAGTTCCTCCTCGTGGACCCCGAGAGCCGCCGCCCGGTGGCACGGGCCGCCGACGTGCTGGCCGGCGTCCGCGACCTGCCACCCGGCGCGCGGGTCCACCGCGAGCTCAGCGGCGTCCAGGTCGAGTTCGCCACCGGCGTGTGCGCCGACCTGCGCGAACTGCGCGACCAGCTCACCGCGGGCCGGCAGGCGCTGGCCGACGCCGCCCACGCCGAAGGTCTGTGGCTGGTCGCCTCCGGCACCCCGCCGCTGGCCGACCCGCGACCGGAGCTCAGCGCGGGGGAGCGGTTCGACCGCATCGAGTCGCTCTACCGCGGCCAGGTCGACGCCTACCAGTGCTGCGGCTGCCACGTCCACGTCGGCGTGCCCGACCCCGAGACCGCCGTGCACGTGGTCAACCACCTGCGGCCCTGGCTGCCGACCCTGCTCGCGCTGGGCGGCAACTCCCCGTTCGACCACGACCGCGACACCGGGTACGCGAGCTGGCGGATGATGGACCAGGCGCGGTTCCCCGGCTCGGGCGTGCCCCCGGTCTGCCACAGCGCCGCCGACCACGCCGCCCGCGTCACCCGGCTGGTCGACTGCGGCGCCCTGGTCGACGGCAGCCAGACGTTCTGGCTGGCCAGGCCCTCACCCCGGTACCCGACCGTCGAGGTCCGCGTCGCCGACACCGCCGCCACCGTCGACCACGCCCTGCTCCAAGCCGGGCTCACCCTGGCGCTGGTGGCCGCCGTGGAGTCCGCCCCGGCGCTGGAACCGGACGAGCAGGTCCTGGCCGCCGCCGTGTGGTCGGCCGCCCGCCACGGGCTGTCCGGCCCCGGCGTCGACCCGCTCAGCGCACGCCAGGTGCCCGCCGTCGACCTGGTGCACGCGCTGCTCGACCACGTCGACGACGCGCTGGGCGAGGACCGCGACCTCGTCCACGCCCTCGTGCGCGACGTGCTGGACAACGGCACGGGCGCGCAGCGGCAACTGAGGGCGGGATCACCCGAGGCCGCCGTCGACCTGCTCGCGTGCACTCGCACCGGAACGGGTAGTCCACGGGCATGACCACAGTGGACCCTGCCCTCGACCGCGCCGTGCTGCCCGCCGCGCGCGGACCCCTGTCCGCCGCCGTCCTGGACGCCCTGCGCGGCGACCCGCCGGCCATCGGCCTGCCCCCGTCCGCCTCGGCCGACCCCTACGGTGAAGACCTGCACCTGGCCCTGCACGTGTGCTACGAGCTGCACTACCAGGGCTTCGCGGGCGTGTCGGACGACTGGGAGTGGGACCCCGAGCTGCTGCGGTTTCGCGCCCGCCTGGAACGGGTCTTCCTCGACGCCCTGCGCGCCGACGTGCCCGGCGGCGCCGACATCGACGGCGTGCTGGACGAACTGCTGGTCGAACCGGTAGACGGCGTCGGCGTGAGCCACTTCCTCAAGGACGAGGGCCAGTGGTGGCACATGCGCGAGTACCTGGCGCTGCGCTCGATCTACCACCTCAAGGAGGCCGACCCGCACGCCTGGGTCATCCCGCGGTTGCGCGGCCCGGCCAAGGCGGCGCTGGTGGCCGTCGAGTTCGACGAGTTCGGCGCCGGCCGCGGCGACCGCATGCACTCCCGGCTGTTCGCGGACCTGCTCGTCGGTGCCGGACTGGACCACCGCTACCTCGGTTACCTGGAGCACGCGCCCGCCGTGATGCTCGCGACGGTCAACCTGATGTCGTTGTGCGGCCTGCACCGGTCGTTGCGCGGATCGCTGGTCGGCCACTTCGCCGCCGCCGAGATCACCACCGCGCCCAGCGCCACCCGCATGGCCAAGGCGCTGCAACGCCTCGACGCCCACCCCGACTGCGTCGAGTTCTTCACCGAGCACATCGAAGCCGACGCCGTGCACGAACAAGTGATGCGCCGTGACGTCATCGGCGACCTGCTGGCCCGCGAACCCGAGCTGACCGAGTCGGTCGTGTTCGGTGTCCAGGCCACCGAACTGCTCGAACAACGCCTCGGCGACCACCTGCTCGACGCGTGGGAAAAGGGGCAGACGGCGTTGCGCCTGCCCCTGTAGGCCCCACCGGTCAACGTCGTTTGCGGTGGCTCGTGTCGCACAGCGGATAACGCTTGCTGCGGCGGCACGCGCACACCGCCACGACGAACCGGTCCGAGCACACCACCGTCCCGTCCTCCAGCCGCACCTCCACCGGCCCCTCCACCAGGACGGGCCCACCGGGCACCACGGTCACCACCCGGGCGTCACGCCGCGTCGGCACGGATCACCACCAGTTCCTCCTGCTCCTGCCCGTGCTCGATCAACCCGCGCCGGGCCAACCACTCCGCCCGGCCCCGCATCACCGGCCCGAACGGCACCGTGCGGCGCGCCACCACCGACGCCTTCAACCCGCCGCCGCGCAACTGCCGCAACGTCACGTCCGGATCGGACAACGCCGAGTGCACGATCAGGCCCATGCCCCTGTCCGCCAACAACAACGGCAGCACCGCGCACAGCCGGTCCAGCACGCTGCGCCCGTCCAGCCCGGCGTCCCATGCCCGCGCCGGGCCCCGGTCCGGCACATCGGCGCTGGGCACGTACGGCGGGTTTGCCGTGACGACGTCGAACTCGCCCCGACCGACCAGGTCGCCGAAGTCGCCGTGCCGCACCCGCACGCGCAGACCGCGCAATCGGGCGTTGACCCAGGTCGCCGCCAGCGCCCGTCTGCTCAGGTCCACGGCCGTGATCTCACCCGCGCCCGCCACCGCCGAGGCGATCGCCAGCGCGCCGGTGCCGGTGCACACGTCCAGCACCCGACCGCCGCGCGGCATCCCGGCCTGCGTCAACGCCTCGGCCATCAGCCACGTGTCTTCCTGGGGCCGGTACACGCCCGGCGGCCTCAACAACCACATAGGACTGTGGTTCCCGGCGGCACGGCCCGCAAACGACAGGATTGTTCCGCATCCCACCGGGGAACCCCCGTGGCCCGGACGCAGGGAGGTCGGATGGGCGTGGTGGAGGCGACCCGTGCGGTGGCCCGTGAACAGGTCCTGGTCGCGATGGCGCTCGGCATCCCGAGCCTGCTCGCCGATCAGGCGTGGCGCGCGACCGACCCGGACGAGGGACGCGGACTGGGCGTCCTGCTCGTGCCGGGCTTCGGCTTCGGCGACTGGAGCCTCCGGCTGACCGCCACCTGGCTGCGCAAACGCGGCTACGTGCCCACCGGGGCCCGGATCGGGATGAACGTGGGCTGCACCTCCGAGCTGGTCGACCGGCTGGAACGCAGGCTCGAGGCGCACGCCGAGGCCACCGGCGGCCCGGTGGTGCTGTTCGGGCAGAGCCGCGGCGGCGGCCTGGCCCGGCTGCTGTCGGTGCGCAGGCCCGAACTGGTGCGCGGCCTGGTCATGCTCGCCAGCCCCGTGCTCGACCAGCTGGGAGCGCACCCGAGCGTCGTGCGCGTCGCGCGGACGCTGGCCCGGCTCTCCCGCGCCGGCATCCCCGGCCTGCTGAACGAGGACTGCTTCGCCGGCGCCTGCTACGACACCAACTCCACCGCCATGGCCGCGCCGCTGACCGTGCCCGCCATCGCGGTGTTCTCCCGCAACGACCTCATCGCGCCCTGGCAGCTGTGCGCCGACCCGTGCGCCGACTGCGTGGAGGTCAGCAGCTCGCACACCGGCATGGGCCTGGACCCCGAGGTGTACCGGCTCCTGGCCCCGCGCCTGGCCGAGTGGGCGCGGGACCGGGAGCCCGCCACGTCCGCGCCCACCCCGGCACCGGTCGCGCTGGAGGCCACGGCGTCGGCGCGCTGACCCGGCCTACCGCGCCGGTGGCACGTGCAGGCGTGACCCAGTGGCCTCCGTGCTCGGCCACCACGCGCCGTCCTCGGCCACGTAGAACAGCCGCGGCCCGATCTCGCTGATCGTGCGCACCGCGTCCACCAGCCGGTCGACGTGGTCCACCCCGATGCCCAACCCCAGGCTCGCCCGCACGGCCGTCCGCTCACCGGACAGGTGCCGCGCCAGCGGCCGGGCGCAGAAGTCGCCGTGCCGCACGCCGATCCCGTACTCCACGGACAACGCCGTCGCCAGCAACGCCGAGTCCACCCCGTCCACGGTGAACGCCACCATCGCGACCCGCTCGCTGGCCGGGCCGAACAACGACACCTCGACCACCTCGGGCACCTCGGCCAACCCCGAGCGCAACCGGTTGAGCAGCACCGACTCGTACGGCATCACCGAGTTCCACGCCGTGCTCAACGTCTGGCACGCCGCCGCCAGCGCCACCGCGCCCACCACGTTCGCCCCGCCCGCCTCGTGCCGCGCCGCGCCCGACGCCCACGTCACCGCGCCGTCGCCCACGTCCACCGTGGCACCGCACCCCGCCAGGTGCGGCCGGGCCGCCTCCAGCCAGTCCGGCCGCCCCGCCAGCACCCCGATCCCGAACGGCGCGTACATCTTGTGCCCGCTGAACGCCACGTAGTCCACGTCCAGCGCGGCGATGTCGATCGGCTGGTGCGCGGCCAGCTGCGCCGCGTCCACCGCGACCCGCGCGCCGTGCCGCCGGCACAACGCGACCACGTCCTCCAGCGGCATCAGCTCGCCGGTCACGTTGAGCACCGCGCTCACCGCCACCAGCACGTCACCGCCGAGCGTCCGCAGCTCCTCGTCCAGCGACTCCAGCATCTCCTCCACCGACGCCGGGATCGGCAACCTGCGCACGTCCCGCCACGGCAGCAGCAGCGCGTGGTGCTCGCTGTCGAACACCACCACCGTCGTCCCCTCCGGCACGGCCATCGCCAGCAGCTTCACCGCGTCGGTCGTGTTGCGCGTGAACACCAGGTAGTCGTCGTCCCGGCAGCCGACGAACGCGCGCACCACCCGCCGCGCCTCCTCGAAGCGGGACGTGGAGATCCCGGCCAGCGTGCCCGAACCCTCGTGCGAGCTGGCGTACCAGGGCAGGAACGCCTGCGCCGCCTCCGCCACGGCCACCATGCACGGCGCGGTGGCCGCGTGGTCGAAGTTCGCGAACGACGCCGTCGCCCCCGACCCCAGCGGCACCTGGAGGTCCGCGCCCAGCACCGCCGGCAGCACCGACCGCGCGCCCTCGGTCGGCCGGTGCCGCGCGAACGGCCGCACCGTCCGGTCCGGGTCCAGGAACAGGGTCACCGCGCGTCCCCGGCCGCCGCGCCCTCGACGAACGCAAGGTCCTCGTCCGGCAGCGCGTCCAGGTAGTCGTGCACCCCGTCGTAGGCGAACGTGAGCACCCGCGACCCGGGCGGCAGCGCCCGCGCCACCCGGCACGCCGCCACCAGGTTCGCCGCCGACGAGATCCCGACCGCCAGCCCCTCGGTCCGCATGACCCGCCGCATCATCTGCCGCGCGTCCTCGAACGACACCTGCTCCTCGTCCGACACCAGGCCCAGGTCCAGCACCGCGGGCACCAGGCCGACCGCCAGCCCCTGGATCGGGTGCGTCACGAACCTGTTCTCCCGCAACGAACAGCCCTCCGGCTGCACGGCCACGACCCGCATCGACGGCTGGTGCTCCGACAGCACCCGGCCCACACCGGTGATGTGCCCGCCCGTGCCGACCCCGGCGACCAGCGCGTCCGGCAGCCGCGACCCCAGCGCGTCCATGATCTCCACCGCCGTGGTGCGCTCGTGGATCGCCGGGTTCGCCGGGTTGGCCTGCTGGTTGAGCATCACCCAGTCCGGGTTGTCGAACAGCAGCCCCAAGGCCATGTCGGCGTGCGAGTTGTTGCCCAGCGTGTGGTCGGACAACCGCACCTCGGCGCCGTAGCTGCGCAGCAGCCGCTGCTTGGCCGGGCTGTAGTTGTCCGGGATCACCAGCACCAGCCGGTAGCCCAGGATCGCCGCCGCCATCGCCAGCCCGATGCCGGTGTTGCCGCCGGTCGACTCGATGATCGTCTGCCCGCTGCCGCGGACCAGCTCGCCGTCCTTCTCCGCCTCCAGGATCATGTTCAACGCGATGCGCACCTTGTGGCTGCCACCCGGGTTGAGCAGCTCAAGCTTCACCAGCAGCTCGCGGTCCAGGTCCGGTTCCAGCCGGGACAGCCGCACGATCGGCGTGTCGCCGATCGCGTCCAAGACCGAGTCGGCGATGCCCTTGCCCATGCTCACTCCTGCGTGACGTGCGGGGGGACGGTTTTCTCGCGCGGCGCGCCGAACGTCGCGATCGCGGTGTAGCGGCCCAGGGCCGCGTCGAAGTCGAACAGCCGCGAGCCCAGGACCTCGTCCCGCGAGGTGTCCACGACCAGGTGGCGCACCGGGTACACCGGCGTGCCCTCGTAGACGGCGAAGCGGTGGTCCTCGTCGCTGAAGTACGCGCCCGCGTCCGGGTGCGAGTGGTAGATCACGCGGACCGGGTCGTCGCCGTCGAACGAGTCCTCCAGCTCGCGCAGGTCCGCCACGCCGAACGCGTACCCGGTGCGGCTCTCCCGGTCGTAGACCTCGGGCCGGTCCTCGATGGCGTTGACGCAGTCCTTCACCCCGCTCGCCCGGACGAACCCGCACGCCTCCGACGGGTAGCGCGCCAGCACGTGCCGGTAGACCTCGGCCAGCGCCGCCTCGGACGGCCGCCCGTCCTCGTCGACCGCGGGCACGACCGCCGGCGTCACGGGCGGCGGCAGCACCTTGCGCTGGTTCCACTGCGTCACGCCGAACGCGCCCAGGATCACCAGCGTCAGCAGCAGGTCCACCCAGCCGAACGACGCACCCTCGATCATCACCGCCAGGAACTGCGCGATGATCGGGAACAGCACGAACGCGAACGACACCAGCACCGTGTCCATCCGCTGCAACAGCCAGAAGTACACCGCGAACCCGATCGCGGACGCCACGATGCCCAGGTAGATCGTCGCGCCGATGCTGCGGGCGGTGAACGCCTCCGCGCCGGGCCGCTCCACCAGCAGGCCCAGGGCCGTCAGCAGCACACCGCCGACGGCCATCGGCAGCGTGTTCAGCGTCAGCGCGGGCATCTTCCCGCCGTGCTTCTTGATCATGATGTAGGCCAGCGCGTGGATCACGGCCGCGCCCAGCAGCGCCGCCACACCGATCACGTTCGTCACCGCGACGCCCTGCGAGTGCACGATCAGCATGCCCAGCGCGGCGAACGCGACCAGCACCGCCGCGGCCTGCGTCGTGGTGATGCGCGTGCGCAGGATCGGCACGCTGAACACGATCATCAGGATCGACACCGACGACACGCAGATCGACGCCAGGCCCGACGACACGTACAGCTCGCCGTAGTTGAACAGGAAGAACGGCACGGTGAAGTAGCAGCCCACCATGAACACGAAGAACCAGCCCATGCCGCGCGGGTAGCGCAGCGGCTTGCGCAGTGCCAGGCACGCCGCGATGAACGCCGGACCGGCGACGACGAACCGCAGACCGGACGCGGTCAGCGGGGGCATGTCGGTGATCGCGAGCTTGATCGCGATCCAGGTCGAACCCCAGATCAGCACGACCGCGGCGAAGCTCACCGCGACCAACGCCTTCAGCTGTCGGGGACGACCGGGCGTCGAGGCTGCGGCACCGGGCCGCGACGCCTCGATCTCAGGAGCGGACATGGAGCGGGATCTCCAGACTGGACGAGGGTGTGCTGGTCGTGCGGCGACGGCGGACCCGCGGCGGCTCAGCCCGCCGCGGTGCGCGGCAGCGACGCGACCCGCGACTTGCGGGCCAGCGGGATGCCGACGGTCACCTCGGACCCGCCGTGGCGGACCCGGATGTGCGCCACCGAGCGCAGCCCGCGCGCCCGGGGCGAGATCTGGAACGTGAGGCACTTCGCGTTGTTCTGGAGCACCGACCAGTCGCCCGCGGCCAGCGGAAGCTGCGTCGGGCCCAGCAACTGCACCTCCAGGCCGGGGCGGTCCAGGTCGTTGCCGTGCAACCGGAACCGGTACTCGCCCAGCCCTTCCACGCCGTAGACCGTGATCGGCCGCGGCCCGGCGACCATCTGGTACTGGTGCAGCACCGCCACCTGCGCGCCGGCCGGCACGTCCGCCCGCACCAGCGCGTGGCTGCCGATCATCACGTCGTCGCCGACGGTGATCGGCCCCAGCACGCGCGCGAACCCGCCGACCTGCACCCGGTCGCCGAGCGTCGGGTGCCGCCTGCCCGCCGCGTTGTCCGCGATGCCCAGCGCCCCCAGCACCACGCCCTGCAGGATGTAGCAGTCCGCGCCGATCGTCGCGTCCTCGCCGATCACCGTGCCGATGCCGTGGTCGATGATGAACCGGGGCCCGATCGTCGCGCCGGGGTGGATCTCCACGCCCGTGCGCACCTTCGCCCCCTCGGAGATCTTGCGGGCCAGCACGCGCTGCCGCCACGGGTCGCCGCACGGCGCGGTCAGCACCTCGTGCGCGACGCGGTAGGACAGCACCGCCTGGAAGCACGCGTACGCCTCCAGCACGTACTGCCACGACCCCAGGCTCGCCGGGTCCCGTCGCGCCAGCGCCAGCAGGTCGCCCACCGCGAGGTCTGCGGCGCGGCGGACCACCGCGCCGGAATCGAGACCGAGCGCGGCCGAATCGGACTCGTGCGGCGCGAGCACATTCTCCGCCGCCCGAACAATTTCCGGGTAAGCGGCGTCCGGTTCCCGGTCCACAGGACAGGCGGACTCCTCGCGAACGACAGACACCGGTTCCCCCTAGTCAACAGATGATGTCGCGGTCGGGGACATTACCTCGGTTTCCGCAGTTCGGCGACCGCACTTTTGCGGCTCGCTCGGCCGATCGGACGGCTTGATGCGCCGATCGGTCGCACTTGGTTACGCCGTCATCGGGCACGTTCACTGTACTGGCCCAGTGGCGAAGATCGGGATTAACGCAGATTAATAAAACCGAAACACGTCGCAGTCCGATACTTCACCCGGATGTCCCAACGACGTGCATGCGCCCTCTATATGGCCAGGTCAAGCGCCCTGGGCCGGTCGGGGGCAGGACTTGCGCGATCCGCTAGCATCCCGACGACGCATCCTTGGCCACCCGATCGACCGGTGGCCGTAATGGGCATGCGGGTACTGGGGAGGCACGTTGTCCGGGGGTTTGTCGCAGGATGCGCGGGATTTCCACGCCTTCGAGTTGTCGCGCTGGCAACGCGTGGTCGACAGATATCACCGATCCTGGGGCGAGTTGACCGGTTCGGCCGGCTCGGGGCTCCTCGACGCGATCGGCGTGCCGCCCGGAACGCGGTTGCTCGACATCGCCACCGGGCCGGGATATGTCGCCGGTGCGGCTTCCCGAAGAGGAGCGGTGGCGGTCGGCGTGGACTTCTCCGCGCAGATGGTCGCGAAAGCGCGCGCGCTGTTCCCGGACGTCGACTTCCGCGAGGGCGACGCGCTCGACCTGCCCTTCGCCGACGGCGCGTTCGACCGGGTCGTGATGAACTTCGGCCTGCTGCACCTGGGCGACCCGGAGCGCGCGATCCGCGAGGCGTTCCGCGTCCTGGCGCCCGGCGGCGCGTTCGGCTTCACGGTGTGGGCCTCGCCCGACGAGGCGGTGGGGTTCTCGCTGCTCTCGGACGCGATCATGGAGTTCGGCGAACCCGTCGCGCTGCCCGAGGGACCCGACTTCTACCACTACAGCGAGCCGGACAACTGCCGCGCGGCGCTGGCCGACGCGGGGTTCTCCGACACCGGGGCCGAGGTGCTGGCCCTGGACTGGCGGCTGGAGAGCGTGGACGAGCTGTTCCCCGCCTACCGGCAGGCGACCGTGCGCACCGGCGCGCTCCTCGACGGCCAGAGCGACGCCGACCGTGAGAAGATCGAACAGCGGGTGCGGGAGACCGCGGCGCGGTTCTCCGACGGGGAGGGCCGGCTGGTGATCCCGATGCCCGCGATCGCGGTCTGGGGCCGGAGGTGAGCACGTCATCGAACCGTCGTCGCGCCTGGTGGCGTTCGGCAACCAGCTCGTGCAGGCGCACATCGCGCTGCGCGAGCGGCTGGACCGGCTGAGGGACGGCCTGGCCGACGGCGCGCGGGTCGTCGACCTGCGGTCGCACTGCCTGTCGTTCTGCGCCGCGCTGGAGCGCCACCACACCGCCGAGGACGACGGCGTGTTCCCCGTGCTGTCCCGCGAGCACCCCGAGCTGCGGCCGGTGCTGGACGAGCTGGGCCGCGACCACCGGATCGTCTCCGAGGCGCTGACCGCGCTGGCCGCGCTGACCGGGTCGCCCGAGGTCGACCCGGTGGCGCTGGCGCGCGAGGTGGACGGCGTTGCCGCGTTGATGGAAACGCACTTCACCTACGAGGAGCGCAAGATCGCCGACGTGCTGTCGGCGTTGACCGGACGCCTCGGTGAGGCCGACGCGGCGCTGATCACGCGCGCCACCACCGTCACCGACGGGTGAGCGCCGGCTTCAGTGTTAAGTGAAGAACTGTCCGGGCCCGCCACGAATGTTCCGTGATCATTCACTCTGACGAGTGATCTTTCGTGCGATCCTGCCTGCGTGCGGCCACCCTGCGCCGCCGCACCAGGGAGGAGACACCCCATCGTGCGACCACGACCCCTGCTGAACCCGCTCGCCGTCGTCGTATCCGTCCTCGCCGTCGCGGCGGCCCTGCTCGTGCCCACCGCCGCCGCCGGCGCCACGCCGATCACCGTCGCCCAGGCCATCGGGCAGCAGAACGGCGCGTCCGCCACCGTGCGCGGCTACGTCGTCGGGCAGCCCACCGCCACCACCACCGTCGTGCGGTCGAACTTCCCGTCCGACTACGCGCTCGCGCTGGCCGACTCGCCGAGTCAGACCGCCACGAGCCAGATGCTGTACGTGCAGATCACGTCGGCGTTCCGGGCCCAGTGGGGCCTGCGGACCAACCCCGGCCTGCTCGGCAGGCAGATCGACGTCACCGGCCCGCTCGCCGCGTACTTCTCCCACCCGGGCCTCACGTCGCCGACCGCCTTCGCCAACGCGGGCACCTCGCCGACGTCCAGCACCACCGCGCCGACCACCAGCACCACCACGGTCCCCGGCGGCGGCTATGACGACACCTACTACCGCAACGCGCTCGGCAAGACCGGCGCGTCGCTGAAGACCGCGCTCAACGGGATCATCCGCACCAACACCAAGCTGTCCTACGACCAGGTGTGGGAGGCGCTGAAGGTCACCGACCAGGACCCGAACAACAGCGCCAACGTGATCCTGCTCTACACCGGCCGCTCGCAGAGCAAGACCGGCAACGGCGGCGACCCCGACGACTGGAACCGCGAGCACGTCTGGGCCAAGTCGCACGGCGACTTCGGCACCGCGACCGGCCCGGGCACCGACATCCACCACCTGCGGCCCACCGACGTGTCGGTGAACGCGACGCGGGGCAACAAGGACTTCGACACGGGCGGCTCGCCGGTCGGCGAAGCGCCGGGCAACTACACCGACGCCGACTCGTGGGAGCCCCGCAACGCGGTCAAGGGCGACGTCGCGCGGATGCTCTTCTACATGGCCGTGCGGTACGAGGGCAACGACGGCTACCCGAACCTGGAGATGAACAACAGCGTCTCCAACGGCACCGCGCCCTACCACGGCAAGCTGTCCGTGCTGCTCCAGTGGCACGCCCAGGACCCGCCGGACGCGTTCGAGAAGCGCCGCAACCAGGTGATCTACGACAACTACCAGCACAACCGCAACCCGTTCATCGACCACCCGGAGTGGGTCGCGTCGATCTGGGGCTGAGCACGGAGGACGCCTGTCCTCGACCCCCTCCACGGGGGCCGGGGGCGGGCGTTCGCGTGTCCGCAGGGGCGTGGCTCACCTGATCCGGTGTTGACCACTCACTCATTCTCTGTTCGAATGAACTCACGTCGTGTTCGGACAGGGGGGACCATGCGGGCCGGGATCACCATCCTGCCGGAGTACACCTGGGCCGAGGCGAAGCCGCGGTGGCTCGCGGCCGAGGCGTACGGGTTCGCGCACGCGTGGACGTTCGACCACCTGGGCTGGGGTCCGCTGGTCGACCACCGCTGGTACGGCTCGGTGCCCACGCTGACCGCCGCGGCGGTGGCGACGTCCCGGATCGAGCTCGGCTTCATGGTCGCCTCCCCGAACTTCCGCCACCCGCTGCCGTTCGCGCGGGACGTGCTGGCGCTGGACGACGTGTCCGACGGCCGGATCACGGTCGGCATCGGCGCGGGCGGCATGGGCGGGTACGACGTGAAGGTGTTCGGCGGGGGAGGGGTCGTCAGCCAGGCGCGCCGGTACGAGGAATTCGTGGAGCTGCTCGACGCCCTGCTGACCCGGGACCGGGTCGACTACTCGGGCGAGTACTACACGGCCGTCGACGCCCGCACCGCGCCGGGCTGCGTGCAACGCCCGCGCACGCCGTTCGTGCTGGCCGCCAACGGCCCGCGCGGCATGGCCCTGGCCGCCCGGCACGGTCAGGGCTGGGTGACCCTGGGCACCGCGCGGGACTCGCTGGAGTCGTGGTGGACGTCGCTGGCCGAGCTGTCCGCCCGCTTCGACGACGCGCTGGCCGCCGAGTCCCGCGACCGCGCCGCGGTCCGCCGCTTCCTGCAGACCGACGCCGCCCCCGTGTTCTCGCTGTCGAGCGTCGAGTGCTACCGCGACTTCCTCGGTCGCGCCGACGAGCTCGGCTTCACCGACGTGCTCGCCCCGTGGCCGAGGCCCGACGGCCCGTTCGCCGGCGACGAGGCGATCCTGGACGTGGTGGCCTCGGACGTGCTGCCCACCCTGGCCTGACCCCGCGTGCGCACGGGCCCGCCACCTGGTCGCGTCCGGTAAGTCCATTGTGGAGCGATGCGGATCAAACCATCACCGTCCGTGACCGTCCACTGAGGATCGCTCACCGATGTCGGCGCGCCGGGGCGGCGCTCGACCGTGCGGTGGCGTGCGTGGCAGTGACCGTCCTTTTGCGGCTTCGTCACGCCGTGCTTCTGAAACCCGTCTTGATCGGACAGCCTGACCGGCGCTTTCGCTCGAACTCGTGAATCCGGACAGTACCCGGATCACTGACACCCACCCATGCCACGGCTGTGGTGACCGACCGGATGAACCCGACGGCCGGTGATGCAACCTGCCCGAGTGGTGTTCGGTTCAACGACCGCTTCTTGCTCTCGGTGACTGTTAGTTTCCGGACAGTGATGACACCTAGTGAGGAGGCGACGATGAAACGCGTGATCGGCGTGGTGCTCAGCGCGCTCGCCGCGGCTGCCCTGACGACCCCGGCGGCGCACGCGGCCACCGGCCAGGTGGTCGTGTTCTCCGTCGAGGTCACCCCGCTCGAGACCTTCGACGACCCCAAGGGCTGCAAGACCCTCCCGGTCGGCGCGCACGTGCTGGCCAACCTGACCGACCGCGACGTCACGATCTACGGCGACCCGGCCTGCTTCTCGCCGCTCGTCGTCGTCGGGCCCGGCTACGGCACGCACGTGCCGAACTACGGCGCGACCTTCAAAGCCTGACCGCCTTGGCCGCCAACCCAAACCGACGTCGTGGAAAGGGCGCACGTGTCCTTCGATCTGGTCGTGGTCGGAGTCGGCTACGTAGGGCTGCCGCTGGCGGCGGCGGCCACCGCCGCGGGCATGGCGGTGGCCGGGTACGACACCGACCCGGTCGTGGTGCGCACCCTCACCGAGGGCCGCTCGCACGTGCTGGACGTGCCGCACACCGAGCTGCGTGCCATGCGCGCCAGGGGTTTCACCCCCACCTCGGACCCGGCGGTCATCACCGGCGCCGACACCGTCGTCCTCTGCGTGCCCACCGGTCTGGGGCCTGACGGGCGACCCGACCTGGGCGCGGTCCGCGCCGCCGCCGAGACCGTCTCCGACCACCTGCGCCCCGGCACCCTCGTGATCCTGGAGTCCACCAGCTTCCCCGGCACCACCGACGAGGTGGTGCGGCCGATCCTGGAACGCCACGGCCTCGTGGCCGGCGAAGACTTCCCGCTGGGCTTCTCGCCGGAGCGCATCGACCCCGGCAACCGCAAGTTCGGCATCCGCAACACCCCGAAGGTCGTCAGCGGGCACACCCCCCTGTGCGCCAAGCACTGCGCCACCTTCTACTGCCGGTTCGTCGACCAGGTCGTGGTGGCCCGCGGCACCCGCGAGGCCGAGATGGCCAAGCTGCTGGAGAACACCTACCGGTACGTCAACATCGCGCTGGTCAACGAGATCGCCGTGTTCTGCGACCAGCTCGGCATCGACGTGTGGGACGTGCTGCACTGCGCGGCCACCAAGCCGTTCGGCTTCCAGCCGTTCACCCCCGGACCCGGCGTCGGCGGGCACTGCATCCCCGTCGACCCCCGCTACCTGCTGGACAAGGCCCACCGCGAGGGCGCGCGGCTGGGCGTGGTGGAAGCGGCCCGGCGGGTCGACTCGGCGATGCCGTCCTACGTGGTCGAACGGACGGTGCGCATGCTGACCCGCGACGACGTGCCCGTGGACGGCGCCCGCGTCCTGCTGCTGGGCGTGTCCTACAAGGCCGACGTGCCCGACACGCGGGAGTCCGCCGCGTTCCGGATCGCCGCCGAGCTGAGGGCGCTCGGCGCCCACGTGACCCACCACGACCCGGTGGCCGGCGACGTGCCCGCGCTCGGGCCGCCCGCCACCGACCTGGACTCCGCGCTGCGCGCGAGCGACGCCACCGTGCTGCTCGTCGCGCACAGCGGGTACGACCCCGGCCGCCTGGCCAGGAACGCGCGGCGGCTGCTCGACGTCACGGGCAGCGTGCCGGGAGGGGAGGTCATGCGCCTTTGAGACCCCCGAGGCGGGGGACCCCCGATCAACGCAAGGTATCGCCGGAACCACCTCACTACCTTTAGGAGTGTCCGAATGGTCATGTCCACGCCGGTCAAGAGCGATCGGCTCAAGAAGCGCTTCGAGAAGTGGGACGTCGACGGCAACGGCCGCATCGAGAAGTCCGACTACATCGCCGAGGCGCACCGCATCATCGACGCGTTCGGCGCGGACCCGTCGTCGCCGAGCGCTCGTGCGCTGGTCGACGCCTACACGTCCATGTTCGAGTTCCTGGCCGAGAAGGCCGGCGTCGGCGCGGACGGCTCGATGACCGAGGACCAGTTCCTCGACGTGGCCGAGGCGCAGGTGTTCGCCGAGGGCGACGCCGGGTTCAACCGCGTGGTGCGGCCGACCGTCGCCGCCATGGTGGGCCTGTGCGACACCGACGGGGACGGCGAGGTGAACCCGTCGGAGTTCCGCAAGTGGCTCAAGGCCATCGGCGTGGACGACTCGTCCGCCGTGGAGTCGTTCCGGACCATCGACACCAACGGCAGCGGGACGCTGGCCGTCGACGAGCTGGTGGCCGCGGTGCGCGCCTACCACTTCGGCACCCTCGACGTGCCGCTGCTCGGTCACTGACCTGACGACGACGACGCCCCGGGGACTGTTCCCCGGGGCGTCGTCGTCCTGCGGTCAGAACGCCGGCACGACCGCCGGGCTGAACACGACCTCCACCTCCGGGCGCAGGCCGAGTTCCGGGCCGGTGCGCGGGACCGGGGTGGTGATCAGGATGTTGTAGTGGTTGGGGTGGTGGCAGGCGTCGAACCCGAGCACGGTGCCGACCAGCTCGCCGTCGCACCACACCTCGTCGCCCCGGTCGATGACGCCCGCGTTGCCGATCTCCACGAACCCGAGGAACGCCACCCGGTCGATCCGCGCCCCGGCCGCCGGGTCGTCGTGGTCGGTGGTCACCAGCTCGTGCACCTCGCCGCGGCGCACGCAGCGGCTCGCGAACGGCTCCAGGCTCATCCCGCGGTCGTCGCGCCGGTGCACCAGCACCTTCACCACCCGGCTGCCGACCGCCCGCTTCTCGCCGTCCTCCAGCATCAAGCACCCTCTCGTCGGTACACCTCGTCCACCAGGTCCAACGCGGCCAGCCCGCCGTCGCGCCACGCCGACCGCGCTGCCACGGCCGCCGCGAAGTCCCGCAGCACGCCCTCGTACTCGTGCCACAGCGAGCCCTTGAACTCGTCGTAGCCCGCCAGCACGTCCGCCCGCAGCACGGTCCCGTCGGTGAGCCGCGCGGTCACGTCCTTGGTCTCGCCGGGGTGCGACCAGTCCAGCTCCACCACCGCCGGCGCGGAACCGCGCACGTGCAGCACCGCCTGCCGGTCGATGCCGCCCACCCGGGTGACGCGGGCCGAGTCCATCGTCACCTCGCCGAGGAACAGCCGCACCAGGTCCAGCGCGTTCGGCCCGTTGTCGGCCACGCACCCGCCACCGGACCGCGCCGGGTCGAGGTACCAGCGGTCCGCGCCGACGTGCTCCTCGATCCGCTCCAGGTAGCGCACGGTCAGCTCCGCGACGGGCGCGGCACCCGCCAGCTTGTCCCGCAGCGCCAGCACGTTCGCGTTGTACCGCCGGTGGAACGCGGTGAAGAGCGCCACGCCCCGCCGCCGCGCCGCCTCGGCCACCGCCAGCCCGTCCCGCAGGGTGGTGGCCAGCGGCTTCTCCACGCACACCGGCAGGCCGCGCTCGACGGCGTCCAGCGCGACCCGCGCGTGCACGTCGTTGGGCGCGGTCACCACCACCGCGTCGATCCCGCCCGCGTCGAGCATCGCCCGGTGCGACCGGAACGCGGGCACGCCGTGACCGGCCGCCGCGCGTTCGTCCAGGTCGCACACGGCGGCCAGCTCGAACCGGGGCGAGGACGCGATCGCCGCCAGGTAGAACCGCGAGATCACGCCCAACCCGACCACCCCGAGCCGGATCACCGACGACCGGCCCGCGCCGGACGTGCTCGGCGCGGCCCCGGCGTCGACCGGTCCGTGCCCTTGCGACCGATCCCGCCCCGACCGGTCCTGCTCCGGCAGGGGCCGCTGGAACCGGTCCTGCTGTGATCCCGCCTCGTCTCCCTGCGCCCGGTCCGGTGGTGGCGTGCCCGCCCCCGGTCCCTCGGTGCCGCTCACCCGGCGGCCCGCAGGGTCGGCGCGATCTCCCGCAACTCCTCGTACAGCCCGTCCGGCAGCGGAACGCCGTGGACGCGCCGCCAGCGGGCCAGTTCACCCTCGCGCCACCCGGGGTAGGTCACCGGCCGGCGCGGGTCGAGCGGTGGCGTGCCGGTGATCGCGCCGAACAGGGCCGCCGCGTCCCCGTCGAAGCCCGAGCGCAGCGCCGACGGCGCGAACACCAGCGCCATCACCCCGATGTCGTCGTCCCGCGACACCGACGACAGCGGACCCGTCGCCGCGCCCGGCACCAACGCCGCCAGCACCTCCACCAGCAGCCCCAGCCCGAAACCCTTGTACGCGCCCGTCTCCGGCGTGCCGCCCAGCCACAGCAGCCGCCCGTCACCCCGGTCGAACGCCGCCGGGTCCGTCACCGGCGCCCCGTCCTCGTCGGCCAACCACCCCGGCGGGATCGGCTCACCGGCCCGCGCCGCCGCCCGCACCCGGCCCGTCGGCACCACCGTGGTGCTCATGTCCAGCACGAACGGCGGCCGGTCGCCCGCCGGGCAGGCCAACGCCAGCGGGTTCGTTCCCAGCAACGGCTCCCGGCCGCCCGGCGCGGGCGCGATGCGCTGCCCGCCGCAGTTCGACGCGACCAACCCCACCATCCCGTGCGCCGCCGCACGGGCCGCGTGGTACCCGGCGCACCCGATGTGCGTCGCCCCGCGCAGCGCCACGACCCCGACCCCGTACCGCGCCGCCCGCGCCGAGGCCAGCTCCACCGCCTGCGACGCGGACCAGAGCCCGAGGGTGCGCCGCGCGTCGGCCAGCACGGACGCGCCCCGGTCGGCGAGCACCGCCATGTCGGCCGCGGCCTCGGTGCGCCCCGAGTCGAACAGCGGCAGGTACAGCCGGGTCAGGTTCACCAGCCCGTGCGTGCTCATCCCGGTCAGGTCGCCGTGGCACAACGCCTCCGCCGCGACCTCCGCCCGGTCCGGCGGCACACCGCGCGCCCGGAACACACCGGTGACGGTGTCCAGCAGGGTCGGGTAGGGCACCAGGACGGTCATGCTCCTCCGTTCCGCGCGAACCGCACGACGATGTCCCGAACCACGTCGGTGAACCGGTCGAGGTCGGCGACGTCGGCGTGCTCGCCGCGCGCGTGGGCGTTGTTGGCCTCCAGCGATCCGGGGCCGAGGACGGCGGTGCGCGCGCCCGGCACGTCGGCCAGCCAGATCGCGTCACAGGTGAACGCGGGCTCGTGCGCGGGCCAGCGCGGCGCCACGGCGTCCAGCAGCGGCACGTCCTGCGGCGGCAGCGCGGGCAGCCCCCGCTTGCGCCACACCAGCCGGGTGATCGCGGCGGCGTCGGCGGCGGTGCGGTCGAACGGCGGCACGTCGCGGAAGCGGGCGGTGAACTCGGCCAGCCCGTCGCGCAGCGCCACGTCCAGCGCCACCGCCAGCGCCCGCGCGGACGCCGTGCTGCCGTAGGACAGGTTCAGCAGCAGGTCGCCGCTGCCGTACACGCGGTTGTGCAGCCGGCCCGTGTGCAGCCCGGCCACGCACACCTGGCCGTCCGGCACCCGCCCGGCCAACGCCCCCGCCAGGTGCTGGGCCAGGAACCCCAGCAGCACCGACGCGTTGTGCCCGGCCTGCGGTCGGTCGTCGATCGCGTCCTCGCCCCGCACCTGCACGCACGCCGTCATCGCGGCCGTCGAGCGGGGCAGGTAGCGCAGCCCGGTCGGCTCGCAGAACACGTTGAGGCTGCCGTGGTACCCGGCCTCGACCAGCGGACGGGTGCCGAACACGCCCATCGCGCCGCCCTCCTCGCCGGACACGGCCTGGATCAGCACGCTCACGTCCCGCCCCACCGCCGGGTCGGTCATCGCGGCGCGGACGCCGGCCAGCAGCGCCACCGCCGGCCCCTTGGCGTCGATCGCGCCCCGGCCGTGGAACCGGATGCCGTCGAACCCGGCCGGCTCGAACGGCGCGACCGTGTCCAGGTGCACGTTGAACATCACCACCGGCTCGGCGTGGCCGACCCGCAGCACCAGGTTCGGCTGCCGGGCCAGGAAGTCCGGGTCCTCGGCGATCGCCTCGCGCACCACCGCGGGCACGTCGTGCCGCAGCACGTCGACCTCCCGCGCGGGCCCCAGGTGCACCGTCCGCATCCCGAACGACTCGGCCGCCGCCGAGTACGCGTGCGCCGCGTCCCACAGGAAGACCTCGTCGGTCGTCTCCAGCGGGCCGGCGGTCGGCAGCGCGAGCAGCTCCAGCAGCAGGTCGCGGTCCTCGCCGATCACCGCACGAGCCCGGCCATCGCCCGACCGGCTGCGACGAACGCGTCCGCCGCGCCCGGGGCGAGCGCTCCCGACCGGTGGGGGACCAGGCCGACGTGCGGCTCCAGCGACCACGCGCCCCGGTACCCGTGGGCGCGCAACAGCTCCACGCAGTCGGCCACCCGCGCGTCACCCGTTCCGGGCGGCACGAACCGGTCACCCGTCGCGTCCTTGACGTGCACGTGCTCGACGTGCACGACCACCTCGCGCAGCATCGCGTACCCGTCGTAGCCGTGCGCGACGCCGTTGCCGGTGTCGAACAGCAGCTTCAACGCCGGGTTGTCCACCGCGTCGAGCAGGTCCAGCGCGCGTTCCGCGCTCGTGCCCGCCCACCCGGAGCAGTTCTCGTGCAGCAGCACGACGTCGGCCGCCTCCGCCAGCTCGGCCAGCATCGACACCCGCGTGATCACCCGGTCGCGCCACCGCCGCTCGGACAGGCCCGCGTTCGGGTACGACATGATCCGCACGAACCGGGCCCCCAGCGCCGCGCACCGCCGCAGCAGCACGTCCAGCTCGGCCAGGTCGTCCTCGAACGGCGTGCTGATCGGCCGCGCCCACCCGCCGATCCGCGAGGCCAGGCACACCGCCCGCACACCGCGCGCCGCGAGCTCCTCGGCCACCACCGCGAACTCGTCGTCGTCCAGGTCCGCGACCGCGCGCCCGTCCACCGTGCGCAGCTCGACGTGCGACCAGCCCAGTTCGGCCAGCACCGCCAGCTGGCCCGCCAGGTCCGGCGCGGCCTCGTCGGTGATGCCGGCGAGCACCGGCTGCTGTCTACCGGACATGCGCGGCCACCGGGCCGGGCGACGCCTCGCCGCGCGCGGCCGGTATCACCGGCTCGGCGCAGATGTTCTTGGCCACCGACAGCAGCTGCACCACGTCGGTCGCGAACGCGAAACCCCGCGCGTGCTGGTCGCCCGCCGCGTGGAACAGCCGGTAGGCGCGCAGCACCCACTCGGTCAGCGAATCGTCCCTCAGCACCTCGTGCTCGCGCCGGCCGTTGACCGTGACGGTGAGCTGCGAGTGGTCGTCGTCGTCGCTCACCGCGAAGTGGCCGACCGCGCGGCCCTTCTCGAACTCCACCGTGATCCGGCGCTCCCGCACCGGCGACGTGAGGTCGGAGCTGATCTCGGTGCGCACGCCGCTGTTGTGCCGCAGCCCTATCCGCGCGCCGCCCATCCGCGGCACGACCACGTCGCCCACGGTCAGGTCGTGGCCCGCCGCGTGCGTGACCCGCGCGCTGCCCGCGAGCCGCAGCGCCAGCGCCACGCCGTGCGGCAGCTCCACGTCGAACGCGGTCTGGTGGCTCGGCCTGGTCAGCGACCGGCGGAAGCGCGGCTTGTTCTGCACGATCGAGATCGCCCGCGGCTCGCCCAGGGTGCCGCCGCGCACCAGCTCCATCAGCCGCACGGTCAGCGAGCTGGTCAGCCACGGCTCCACCACCGCGATCCGCAGGCCGTGCTTGCGGCGCAGCCGGATCACCCGGGCCAGGTCGTCGGTGTCGACGGCCAGCGGCTTCTCCGCGATCACGTTGCGGAAGCCGCGCTCGGCGAGCTCGGCCATCACCTCGGCGCGCACGGACGGCGGTGTGCACACGTGCGCGACCGTGTCGCTCGGGTCGAGCAGCGTGGCGGCCTCGGCGAGGCTGCCCACCATGGCCAGTCCGGGTCGTTCCGCGGGCAGCCGCCTCGGGTCGCACGCCACGATCGGCCGGTCGTCGAACAGCTGTCGGACCGAGGTCCGCGCCCTGGCCAGTACCGGCAGGTGCAGATCCGCACCGGCTCGGCCCAGTCCCACGACGAGTGTGCGCACTAGTGAGCCCCGTCTTGTCTCGTCCGGTCTCGAAGCCATCGTGAATGAGCGATGTCCGCGCTCAATTGATGAGCCCGACGGTGTCCCATTCGGGAAGGCATGTCAACCGCGCGCGGATGAGTTGACCAGGAAGAGTGAACTGCCCGGTGGTCGGCCGCCGGCCCGGTGACCTGCCATACGCTCACCCCCGGAAGCGGTGACCGCGGAGGTGAGTGCGCTGGCCGTGCCATTCTTCACGCAATCGGCGACATTTTCCGGATTGTGGCCGATAACGCGACGGCACATTGTCGAAGTCATTCGGAACGGCAAGTACTCCCACGGGCGAAAAGTGCTCGAACTGGAAAGCGCGCTGGCCGCGTACACCGGGGCCGCGCACGTGATCGGGGTGAACAGCGGCACCGACGCGCTCGTGCTCCTGCTGCGCGCGTGCGGCCTGCGCCCCGGTGACGAGGTGGTCGTGCCGGCGTTCTCGTTCATCGCGTCGGCGTCCTCGGTGGTGCTCGCGGGCGGGCGGCCGGTGTTCGCCGACGTCGAGCCGGACGGCTACGGCCTCGACCCGGCCTCGGTGGCCGCCGTCGCCGGGCCGCGCACCCGGTTCGTCATGCCGGTGCACCTGTTCCACCACCTCGCCGACCTGACCGGGCTGGCCGAGGTGGCCCGCCGGCTGGGCCTGACCGTGGTCGAGGACAGCGCCGAGGCGATCGGCATGCGCTACCAGGGCGTGCACGCGGGCCTGCACGGCGCCGGGGGAGTGCTGTCGTTCTTCCCGACCAAGACCCTCGGCGCGCTCGGCGACGCGGGCGCGGTGATCACCAACGATCCCGGGATCGCGGAGGCGGTGAGCGCGCTGCGCCACCACGGGCGGTTCGGCCGCACGATCGACAACTTCCCCGGCATCGCCACCGGGACCGGCGCGGTCGGCGTGAACAGCAAGATGGACGACGTCCAGGCCGCCGTGCTGCTGGCCAAGCTGGACCGGCTCGAAGCCGACATCCGCCGCCGCGCGGTGCTGGCCCGCCGCTACGCCGAGGGCCTGGCCGGCGCGCCGGGCGTGCTGAAGCTGCCGTCCGTGCTGCCGCGCCGGGCGAGCGTGCGCGGCGTGTTCTACGTGTACGTGGTCGAGGTCGACCGGCGTGACGAGCTGGCCGCGCACCTGGCCGCGCGCGGCATCGGCACGGAGACCTACTACCCCTCGCCGCTGCACCTGCAACCGTGCTTCGCCGACCTCGGGCACCGGCGGGGCGACTTCCCGAACGCGGAGGCGGCGTGCGGGCGCACCCTAGCGCTGCCGCTGTACCCGGACCTGGCGCTGGGTGACGTGGACCGGGTGTGCGCGGAGATCCGCTCGTTCTACTCGGGGGAGCCCGCGTGAGCATCCCGTTCTTCCCGCCGGACCTGTTCGACGGCGACCTGCTGCTGGAGGTGGTCGAGGAGGTCGGCCTCGCGCCGGACCAGCGGTTCATCCTCGGCACGCGCACCGCGGAGTTCGAGGCGGTGCTGCGCGACGCGCTCGGTGTCGCGGACGCGGTGGCGTGCGGCAGCGGCACGGGGGCGTTGACGCTGGTGCTGAGCGCGATGGGCGTGGGTCCGGGCGACGAGGTGGTCGTGCCCGCCTACGGGTGCGCGCCGCTGGCGTCCGCGCCGCTGGTCCTGGGCGCGACGCCGGTGTTCGCCGACGTGGACCCGTGGACGATGGTGGTCGACCCCGCCGAGGTCGACAAGCTGGTCACCGAGCGCACGAAAGTGATCATGCCCGCGCACGTGTTCTCGGTGATGGCGGACATGCCCGCGCTGCGGCGGATCGCCACCGGGGCGGGCGTGCGGCTGCTGGAGGACTCCGCGGTCGGGCAGGGCGGTGTGCTCGCCGGGCGCGCGGCCGGGACCTGGGGCGACGCGGGCGTGTTCTCGTTCGTGCAGGTCAAGACGTTCGGCATGCCCGGCGAGGGCGGCATGGTCGTCACCAGCGACCCGGCGCTGGCCCGCGAGGTGCGGATGCTGCGCAACCACGGCCAGGACGGCGTGCACCGGTTCGTGCACCACCGGGTCGGGTTCAACAGCCGGTTCGACGAGGTGATGGCGGCCTTCCAGCTGCGCCGCTTCGCGGGTCTGGCCGACCGGCTGGAACGGCGGGCGCGCATCGGCGAGTACTACACGTCCCGGTTCGCCGACCTGGCCGGCCGGGGCGTGCTCGCGCCGCCGCCGGGCCGGGACGGCCGCTGCTTCTACGTCTACTCGCTGCTGGCCGACCGGCGGGACGCGCTGCGCGACCACCTGGCCGAGCGGGGCATCGGCTCGCACGTCTACTACCCGGCGCCGCTGCCGCGCCAGCCCGCGTTCGCCGAGCACGCCCAGCGGGACCGCGACTGGCCCGCCGCGGCGTCGGCCGCGCGCCGCCAACTGGCCATCCCCATCCACCCCCACCTGACCGACGCGCAGGTGGAACGCATCGCCGACGAGGTGTGCCGGTTCGCGGCCACCTCCGGCGCACACGGCTGAGGAGACCTCGATGACCACCGTCGTCACGCCCGGATCCACGGGCGCGTACGTGAAGCTGGCCAAGCTCGACATCGTCGACTACTACCTCGGCGTCCTCGTGGTGTGGGCGCTGCTCGCGCCCGCGCTGCGGCTGGACCTCGGCGTGCTGGCCACCCTGGGCGTGTTCCTGGTCGGCGAGGTGTTCGTGATCGTCGCGATGGTCGCGTTGGACGACCTCACCGGCTACCGCGACGGCAGCGACGTCGCGAACTACGCCCCCGACGCGCCCGCGCGCAAGCTCAACCGCAAACCGCTGGTCGCGGGCACGCTCACCGAACCGCAGGTGCTGCGGTTCGCGCTGGTCACCGCCGCGGTCGGCGCGGCGGTGTGGCTGGGCGCGCTGGCCGTCGCGCCGCACCGTCCGCTGTGGACGGTGGCGCTGGTGGCGGTCACCTACTTCTTCGCGTTGCAGTACTCGTGGGGCGTGAAGCTGAGCTACCGCGGCTTCCAGGAGTTCTTCCTGGCCGCGCTGGGCTGGGCGCTGGTGCTCGCGCCGTACGGCCTGGCCACCGGCGAGGTCGACGGCGTGGTGGTCGTGCAGGCGCTGATCTTCGGCCTGGGGCCGCTGCTGTTCGGCGTCTACTCCAACACCAACGACGTCGAGGGGGACCGGCGGGTCGGCCGGCCCACGGTGGCGGCCCTGACCACGCCGCGCGGCAACCGGTTGTTCGTCCGGGCCGTGTCGGCGTGCGAGTTCCTGCTGATCCTGGCGCTGCCGCTGGTCGGCGGCCCGTGGTGGTTCCCGCTCGCCCTGCTGCCCACGGTCGTGCTGCGGCTCAGGCAGTTGCGGGTCGGCTTCGGCCGGGGCGACATCCTGCGGGCCCGGCGGATCGGCATCGACGTGCACCGGGTGACCGTCGTGACGCTCGTCGTGGTGAACCTGGTGGTGCGGTGATGGACCTCGACGTGGCCGTGATCGGCGCGGGGATCGCAGGACTGGCCACCGCGCACGAGCTGGCGCGGGCCGGGCGCGAGGTGCGGGTGTTCGAGGCGGCCGACCACGTCGGCGGGCGGATGGCGACCCGCCACGAGTCCGGGTTCGTGGTCGACACCGGCGCCGAGCAGATCTCCACCCGCGGCTACCCGGACACGTGGGAGTTGTTGCGGCGGTTGGGCCTCGACGACGTGCCGAGGATCGGACGGCAGCTCGGCGTGTGGCGGGACGGGCGGGTGCGGCGCGGGTTGGCGCACGCCCTGGGCCTGGTCACCGGCGCGGGGCTGTCCGTGCGGGCCCGGCTGGACTTCGCGCGCGCCACCCGCGGCCTGACCGGGATCGACACCGCGCGGCCCGAGGCGTCCCGGGCGGGCCGGGCCACGGTCGCCGAGTTCTGCGCCCCCTACCACCGCGACGTGCTGGAGTACCTGTGCCAGCCGGTGGTGTCCGGGTTCTTCGGGTGGCAGCCCGAGCGCTCCGCCGCCGCGCCGTTCCTGGCCCTGCTCGCCGCCATCGGACCGGCCACCGCCTGGCGGACCTACGCCGGCGGCATGGACGTGCCGGCCCGGGCGCTGGCCGCGGAGCTCGACGTCGCCACGTCGTTCCCGGTGCGCGAGGTGCTGGCCGGGCCGGGGTACGCCCGGATCACCGGTCCGGCCGGGGAGTTCCGGGCCCGAACCGCGGTGCTCGCCGTGCCCGCGCCGGTCGCGCGCGGCCTGTACGTCAACCCGCCGGAGCACGAGCGGCCGTTCCTGGACGCCTGCGCGTTCACCCCGATGGTGAAGGCGCACTTCATGCTCGACCACCGCCCCGAGCCGGACGTGTACCTGCTGGCCGTACCGCGGTCGGAGAGCCCGTCGGTGTCGGTGGTGCTCTTCGACCACCTCAAGCACCCCGACCGCGCGCCCGAGGGCCGCGGCCTGGTCACCGTGATCGCCAACCCGCTGGTCGCGCCCGCGATGCTGGACGCGCCGGACGACGAGGTGGTCTCCGCGCTCGCCGCCGAGGCCGAGCGCTTCGTGCCCGGCCTGCGTGCCGCGACGGGCTCGGTCGTGCACCGGTTCCGCCACGGCCTGCCCGAGGCCACGCCGCGCGCCCTGGCGCTGCGCGGCGAGTTCGCGTCCCGGCTCGGCGGGGTCGTCGACTACGCGGGCGACTGGGTGTCCTTGAGCCCCTACAGCGAAGCCGCGGTGCGCGCGGGCCGCGCAGCCGCCGCACGGGTCCACGCCGTGTCCCCCGACACCGGCAACAGGAGGCAACACGCATGAGGCCGCACGACATGGGCACGCTGTTCGACGAGATCGCGGCGCGCGGCACGCACACCACCGTGCACCTGGACCGGCCGTTCGACATCCTGCCCGCGGGCCACGGGCCGGGCGTCGACTACACCGTGCCGCAGCTGGCCGGGCTGGTCCGCGAGGTCGCCGGGTGGCTGCACGAGGCGGGCGCGCGGCGCGGCGACCGGGTGGCGGTGGTCAAGCGCAACCACTACGACTACGACCTGCTCGCGTGCGCGGCGGTGCGGATCGGCGCGGTGCCCGCGCTGCTGTCCGGGCACCTGCCCGACGACGTGCTGGAGATCCTGCTCAAGCGCCTGGACCCGGCGGTGCTGGTCACCGACCGCGTGCCGCCCGCCGGGCTGGCGCGGCGGGTGCTGTCGCTGGGCGAGCCGGCGCCGGGCGCGTTGACGCTGGACGACGTGCGCGGCGCGCGCGTGCCCGCGCCCCGGCGCAGGCACGACGACGAACCGCTGGTGGTCAACCACACCTCGGGCACGACCGGCGTGCCCAAGCTGGTCGTGCACACCACCCGCACGATCGTGCACCGGCTGGCCCGGTTCGAGGCGGTGCGCTGGCCGGTGATCGGCGTGCGGCGCGACGACGTGGTGGCCAACGCGAGCTCCTACGCGCACGGCCGCACGTTCTGCTGGACGGCCAGCGTGTTCTGCCTCGCGCCGCGCAAGATCGTCGTGCTCAGCGACCCGGACGCGGCCGAGACCGTGCTGGCCCGGCACCGGCCGACCGCGGTGGAGGCGCTGCCCTCGGCCTACGTGCGGTGGCAGCCGCTGGCGGCGCGGCCGGACAACCCGTTCCACGACGTGCGGCTGTTCGTCAGCACCTACGACGCCATGCACCCGCCGGCGATGCGGGCGATGCTGCACGCCTCCCGCCGCAGGCGGCCGCTGTGGATGCAGGGCTGGGGCCAGACCGAGACCGGACCGCTGACGTTCCGCTTCCTGACCCGCCGCGCGCTGGACCGCTCGCCGGACGCCCGCGACCTGGGCCGCCCGGTGCCCGGCCGGACCCGGCTGCGCGTGGTGGACCCGGTCACCCTCACACCCGTGCCGCGCGGGCACAGCGGGCTCGTGCTGGCCCGCACGGCGGCCCGGTGCGTCGGGTACGTCGGCGAGCAGGACCGGTGGCACGCCAAGAACACCGGGCCGTGGTGGAACACCGGCGACCTCGGCGTGCTCACCCGCGGCGGCGCGGTGCGGCTGCTGGACCGCGAGGTGGACTCCGTGCCGGGGCTGAGCTGCCTGCGCGTGGAGGACCTGGTCGAGGACCGGCTGCCCGAGGTGGTGGAGTGCGTGGTGCTCGGCACGCCGGGCCGGCCGCCCATCCCGGTGCTGGTGACGTCCGGCCCGCTGGACCCGGTGGCGTGGCGGCGCGCGGTGGCCGACCTGCCGCCGATGGCCGACCCGCGGGTGCTGGCGTGGGAGGACGTGCCGCGCACCGCCACCGGCAAGGTCCGCCGGCTCGACCTGCTCACCCGGCTGGTCGGCACCGCCGAGACGCACGGCAGCGGGCGGTGGACGTGACCACCTACGTGTTCGACCAGGCCCACGTCGCCGAGCAGCACCGCTGCCTGGCCGCCGCCTACGACCCGGTGACCTTCGGCCGGCTCGCCCAGACCGGGGTCCGGGCGGGGTGGCGGTGCCTGGACGTCGGCGCGGGCGGCGGCAGCGTGGCGCACTGGCTGGCCGGGCGCGGCGCGACCGTGCTGGCGACCGACGTGCAGCCCGACCACTTGCCGCCCGCGCCCCGGCTCACCGTGCTGCGGCACGACGTGGTGTGCGACCCGTTGCCCGCCGCGGCGTTCGACCTGGTCCACGTGCGGCTCGTGCTGCGCCACCTGCCCGAGCGGGACGCGGTGCTGCGCAAGCTCGTCGCCGCGCTGAAACCGGGCGGCTGGCTCCAGGTGGACGAGTTCGACAACTCCTACAGCCCGGTGCTGCTCGCGCCCGACCGGGACGCCGCCGAGCTGTACGAGACGTTCCTGGCGGTCAAGGAGAGCGTGTTCGACGCGTACGGCGTGGACGGCGCGTGGGGCCGCAAGGCGGCGGGCGCGATGGTCGACGCCGGGCTGGTCGACGTGGACCCGCGGGTGGTGGTGCACCCGTGGCGGGCCGGGTCGCCGGGCGTGCGGCTGCTCGCGCACACCACCCACATGCTGCGGGACAAGCTGGTGGAGGCGGGCATGACCGACGCGCAGCTGGCGGCCGTGCGCGAGCTGCTGGCCGACGGCCGGTTCCTGGCGACCTCGCCGGTCGTCTACTCGGTGCACGGGCGGCGGCCGGCATGACGTCGACGTTGACGGCCCTGCCGTGGTCGGGACCGGTGGACCTGCCGCTGGGCGGCGAGCTGGACGTGCAGGCGGCGTGCGGGCTCATGCACGTGCACGGCAGGCGGTTCGGGCGGCCGACCGCGCTGGGGCTGGACTACGCCTCGATCGTGGCCGCCGAGCTGGACGCGATCGGCGCGTCGGCGCTGGACGTGGCGCGGCTGCGCGGCGCCCCGGTGCGGTCGGCGGCCACGTCGGTGGCGCAGGCGGCGTTGCTGGCGGTGACGCAGTACCTCGCGGCGGCCACCGCGGACGAGCCGGACCCGGTGCCGACGGGCGTGGGCGGGCCGCCGTTCCTGTCCGCGGACGGTGTGGCGTTCGAGGTCGAGGCGCTCGACGCCGAGGTGTGGCGGCGGTTCTGGACGGCGCTGGACGCCGACCGGGGCGCGGTGGCGCGGGCGTGGCGGCCGTTCCAGCACCGGTTCGCCACCGCGACGTGCCCGCTGCCGCCGGAGCTGACCGGGTTGACCGCGCGGCTGCCGATCGTGCGGCTGGAACGGGTGGCCGCGTCGACCGGGATGACGCTGGTGCGGGTGGCGCACCGCGCGGTGGACGACGTGCCTCCGTACGTGGTGCGGCCATTGGGTGTGGGCACGGGGCCGGTCGGGGACGGCGCGCCGCGCCCCGGCGTGCTGCCGCTGTCGGGGCTGGTGGTGCTGGAGTCGTGCCGCCGGGTGCAGGGTCCGGTGGCCGGCCACCTGCTGTGGCAGCTCGGCGCGACGGTGGTGCGGGTCGAGCCGCCCGGTGGCGACCCGCTGCGGGGCGTGCCGCCGATGGCGGGCGACGTGTCGGCCCGGTTCCACGCGCTCAACCGGGGCAAGCGGGTCGTGCCCGTCGACCTGACCACCGTCGCCGGGCGGCGGGAGCTGCTGGAGCTGGCGTCGCGCGCGGACGTGTTCCTGCACAACTGGGGGCCGGGGAAGGCCGCCGCCTGGTCGCTGCGGGCCCGCGACGTCGCCCGGGTGCGGCCCGGGATCGTGTACGCGCACGCGTCCGGCTGGGGCGACGCCCTGGGCCCGCGACCGCCGCTGGGCACGGACTTCGTGGTGCAGGCGCACGCCGGGGTGCCGCCGTCGCTCATGACGATCGTGGACGTGTTCGGCGGGGTGGTGTGCGCCCGCAGTGTCGTGGACGCCCTCGGCGAGCGGATCAGGTCCGGGACGGGGCAGTCGGTGGCGTCGTCGCTGCTGTCGGCCGCCGCGCGGCTGAACGCGCGGGCGACGCGGCGGTGCACGGCGCCGTTGAGCGTGCCGGTGTGCACCGACCTGGCGGCGCTGGCGCGCGACCCGCGGTTCGCGCGGGCGCTGGTGTCCGACCGGTGCGTGGTGCCGGGTCCGGTGTGGGAGTTCGGATGAGCTGGACGTCGTCGACCGGGGTGGTGGTGCGCGACCTGGTGCCCGCCGCGCTGCGCCGGTCCTGGGTCGCGGCGGGGCACTGCCCCGACCGGGACCTGTACTCGCTGTTCCGCGACCGGGTGGCCGCGCACCCCGCGCGGACGGCGGTGATCGACGCGGGCGGGTCGTGGGACTACACCGCGCTGGACCGGGCGGTGAGGTGGCAGGCGAGGGCGCTGCGCCGGTACGGCCCCGCCGACATCATCGGCATCGACGTGCCGAACGGGCGGGAAGCGGTCGTGGCGGAACTGGCCGTGGCCGCGGTCGGCGGGGTCGCGGTGCACCTGCCCGACGGCGGTTCACCGGTGGTGAGCACGGTGGTCACGGACGTGTCGGAGGCGGTGGCCGCGGCGACCGACCCCCGTCGTGACGTGCCGTGGACGCCGATCGCGGTCGACCCCGAGGCGCCCGCGCGGATCCTGGTGTCGTCCGGGTCGGAGGCCGCGCCCAAGCTGGTCGCCTACTCGCACAACGCGTTCGCGGGCGGGCGGGGGAACTACGTGCGGGCCGTGCACGGCGACACGGCGGTGCCGCGCGACCTGGTGCTGGTGCCCCTGGCGTCGGCGTTCGGGTCGTTCGGCGCGGCGATCACGCTGTGCCGGTGGGGCGGCACGCTGGTGCTGATGCGCCGGTTCGACGCGGCGGAGGCGTTGCGGGCGGTGGCGTTGCACCGGCCGACGCACGTGTTCGGCGTGCCGACCATGCTGCGGCGGATGGCGGCTCTGGCGTCCACGGCGGACACGTCGTCGGTGCGGGCGGTGGTGTCGAGCGGGGACGTGCTGACACCGGGGGCGCTGGCGGCCGTGCGCTCGGCGTTCCGGTGCCCGGTGATCAACATCTACGGCTCGTCGGACGGCGTGAACTGCCACACCGCGACACCGGAGCACGGGGTGGGCCGGCCCGACCCGGCGGTCACCGACATCCGGGTGGTGGACGGGGAGATCTGCGCGCGGGGGCCGATGACGCCGCTGTGCTACGTCGACGCGCCCGAGCTGGACCGGCGGCACCGCCTGCCGGGCGGTTGGGTGCGCACCGGCGACGAGGGCCGTTTCGACGACGACGGCACCCTGCACGTGGTGCGGCGGCTCAAGCGCGTGGTGATCCGGGGCGGCTACACCATCAGCCCGGCCGAGGTGGAACGGGCGCTGGACGGCCACCCCGTGGTGGCGGAGGCGGCGTGCGTGCCCGTGCCCGACCCCGACCTGGGGGAGCGGCTGTGCGCGTGCGTGGCCGTGCGCCCCGGCCACCGCGCGCCGTCGCTGGACCAGCTCACCGCCTTCCTGCGGGAGCGCGGCCTGAGCCGCCGCAAGCTGCCGGAGCGCCTGGTGGTGCTGCCGGAACTGCCGCTGGGGCGCACGGGCAAGGTCTGCCTGCCCACGGTGACCAGGCTGGCGGCCGAGCACCACGCCGCCGGCCGCGAGGACCAGTCCGTCGGGAACGCGTAGGAGGTCGTGGTGGTGCTGAGGCTGGATCCGTTCGCGGGGCCGGGGTTCGCGTCGCTGGAGGCGTTGGCCAAGGCCGTGGACGACGTGGACCTGCCGGTCGGGCTGGTCGAACTCGTGCGGCTGCGGTGCTCGCAGCTCAACGGCTGCACCTACTGCACCCGGCTGCACGGCGAGGCCGCCGCGGCGGCGGGGGAGACGCGTGACGTCTCCTCCTGGCGCACCGACCCCGCCTTCACCGGGTCGGAGCGGGCCGTGCTGGCGCTGGCCGAGGCGGTCACGCTGGTGCACGACGGGCACGTGCCGGACGCGGTGCTCGACTCGGCGATCCGCGCGGTGGGCGAGGTGCGGGTGCAGCAGGTCGTGTGGGTGGCGACGGTGGTCAACGCCTACAACCGGCTGGCGATCAGCGCCCGGCTCACCTGAGGCCGACCACCGGGGCGGGGGTGCCGCCGAACGACGTCCGGGTGAGCACGATCGCGCCGGGCGCGGCGACGAGCAGCACGTCCGGCCGGCCGCGCGCCCCCGAGCCGTCCAGGCGGACCGGGGTGGAGGTGGGCGGCGAGCCGTCCAGCGGGTGCGTCACCACGGTCAGCTCACGGCCGTTGTCGCCGCACGCCCGCACGTAGGTGGTGGCGGTCGTCAGGTCCGCGGTGCGCAGCGGGCAGTCCCCGACGGGGAGCGGCGTGGTCGTGCCGGTGGCCGGGTCCAGCGCGGTGAGACCGTTGACCTGGCCGCCCTCGCTGTCCTCGACCAACGGCGTGGCGCCGACGTCTGTGCGCACGGTCCAGGGCCGTTCCGGCCGGGACAGCACCCGGCCGGTGTCGGCGTCCAGCAACCCGTTCGGCACCGCCCCCGGCGCCTGCGCCGAGCCGAAGGTCTCCAGGAGCACGGTGGACCCGTCCGGCGTGCCGCGCAGCCGGACGTCCTGCCGCTCGTCGCCCCCCTCGACGCGCCGGACCTCGTGCCGCCACCGCGGCTCGCCGGTCGCCTCGTCCAACGCCGTGACGCCCAAGGTCTCCGCGCACTCCGTGGGCACCAGGACGGTCGTGCGGCCCCACGCCACCTGGCCGAACCACGACGTGCAGCCGTCCGGCGGCGACCACCGCCACCGCGGCTCGCCGCTGATCACGTCGTACCCGGTGACGACCTCGCCGTCGCGCACGGTGAGCGTGCGCGCGCCCGGCATCAGCTGCCCGGTCTCCACCAGCACGGACCGGACCACCATCCCGAACCGGGGCGTCCCGGTGTCGGCGTCGAGCACCACCACCGACTGGGCCCGCGTGTCGTGCGCGGACCGGAAGGACGCCACCACGGTCCGCCGGTCCACCGACCCCACTACCGCGCCCACCGGCGCCCCGGGCCGGGCGTACCGCCACTCGACCCGCCCGTCGGTCCCGTTCAAGCCGACCACGGCCCCGTCCCGGGTGGCCACCGCGACCCCGTGCAGGATCGGCGCGACGTCGACCACGTCGGCCGGCGGCTGCCACGCCCACTGCCGACCACCCGGCCGCTCCGCCACGGGCTCCGGCGCGAAGTCCCGGGCGTCGCGCGGGTCGGACCGGACGACCACCGCCTCCGCCGCCACCGGCGCGAACCACGCCGCCACCGCCACCACCACGGCCGCCAAGGCGCCGGCCGGCCGCACCCGCCACCGGTCCGGCCGTCGTCCCGCGGCGTCGTCCGGCTCAGCCGGTGGACGCCGTCCCACCAGTCCGATCGCACCCACCGCCACCGCGAGCGAACCGACCGCCAACACCGGCAGGTCGTCACCGGTCAGGCCGATCAGCAGGTCCGACGCCAGGAGCCACCACACGGCCACGGCCGACCCGACGCCCACCGCCGCGGCCGGCACCCGCGCCGCCCGGTCGCCGACGACCGCGAGCAGCGCCGCGAGCACGACACCGACCACGATCCCGATCACCGACGCGTCGACGTCCGGCCGGGGCACGCCACCCGGCAGGAACGGCGCGCACGCGGCGCACAGCGCACCCGCCACCGTCATGTACCGCAGCATCTCGGCACCTCCCCGCGTGGGACGGCACGCGGCGGTGATCCGTTCCACCCACCGCCTCGGGTGGCCGGGAGGCGGTGGGCGATGGGGCAGAATCGGGCCGGTGAGCACCAACTGGGCAGGCACCTTCACCTTCTCCGCCGCGCACACCGCGCACCCGACGTCCGTCGAAGAGCTCCAGGACGTCGTCCGCGCCGCCGGGTCGGCGCGCGTGGTCGGCGCGGGGCACTCGTTCAGCACCATCGCCGACACCGACGGCACGCTGATCAGCCTCGACCGCATGCCCGAGGTGTTCGAGGTCCGCGGCGCGACGGTGAAGGTGGGCGCCGGGACGCGGCTGGCGCGGCTGGCCGAGCGGCTGCACGCCGCCGGCCTCGCGCTGCCCGCCATGCCGTCGCTGCCCCACATCACGATCATCGGCGCGTGCGCCACCGCCACCCACGGCTCGGGCAACGACGTCCCGTCGCTCGCGAGCCTGGTCCGCTCGCTCGACCTGGTCGCCGCCGACGGCAGCACCACGACCCTGACCAGGGGGGACGCCGGGTTCGACGGCGCGGTGGTGGCGTTCGGCTCGCTCGGCGTCGTGGTGGCGGTGGAGCTGGACGTCGTGCCGGCCTTCGAGGTCGAGCAGCGCGTCTACCGCGACATGCCGTTCGACGCCCTGGTCGAGCACGTGGACGCCGTGTTCGCGAGCGCCTACAGCGTCAGCGCCTTCACCACCTGGCAGGGCGTGGCGCACGTGTTCGCCAAGCACCGCACCACCGACACCCGGCACGACCTGGCCTGGACCGGCGCGACGCCCGCCACCGAACCGGTCCACCCGGTGCCCGGCCAGCCCGCCCTGCACTGCACGACGCAGCTCGGCGTGCCCGGCCCGTGGCACGAGCGGCTGCCGCACTTCCGCGCCGACTTCACCCCCAGCGTCGGCCGCGAGTTGCAGTCCGAGTACTTCGTGGCCCGCGAGCACGCCGCCGACGCGCTGCGGGCGCTCAACGACCTGACCGCCGAGATCACCCCGGTGCTGCTGACCTCCGAGGTCCGCACGATCGCGGCCGACGCGCAGTGGCTCAGCCCGGTGCACGACCGGCCGAGCGCGGCGTTCCACTTCACCTGGCAGCCGGACGAGGCGGCGGTCCGCGCCGTGCTGCGCGAGGTCGAGGCGGCGCTGAGCCCGTGGCGACCGCGCCCGCACTGGGGCAAGCTGTTCGAGCTGGCCGACCCCGGCGAGCGGTACCCGCACTGGGCGCGGTTCGCCGAGCTGCGCGACCGGCTCGACCCGGACCGCACGTTCCGCAACCCGCTGGTCGACGGCTGGTTCAGCGCCTGACCGGCCTCACATCCGCGCGAACCGCCGCAGCCCGTCCAGGTCGGGCACGACCACGTCGCGCCGCAGGTGGCTGACCACCACACCGGCCTTGCGCAGGTCGGCGAACGCCTTCTCGGCGGTGCGCGGCTTCATCCCGGCGATCGAGGCCAGCTCGACCTTGGTCAGCGGGATGCCCAGCACCCACCCGCCGACCTCCTGCCTGCCGTGCGCGCCGACCAGCTCGGCCAGCACCCGGGCGACCCGCTCGGCGGCGGTGTGGGACAGGAAGTCGCGCCGCCGCCGGTTCGCCCACCGCAGCTGGTCGTCGATGACGCCGATCAGCTCCACGAAGCCGTCGTTGCGGCGGTGCAGGAAGCCGTGCAGCTCGGCGCTCGTGATCAGCTTCGCGGTCACGTCACCGCACGTGATCACGGTCGCCGACCGCGGCTTGTGGTCCAGTGCCGCCAGCTCGCCCACCAGGTCGCCCGCGACCCGCACGGTGAGCACCGCGGTGTCCCCGCTCGCGTCGTTGACCAGCACCTTCACCACGCCTTCGAGCAGCAGGAAGACGTGCGTGTCGGTGGCGTCCTGGACGATGATCTCCCGGTCGGCGGCGTAGCGGACCGTGGTGCCCAGCGACATCAGCTCCTGGCGGCTGCTCTCCCGCAGCCTCGCCAGCAACGTGCCCGGCGGCCACTCCGCGGTCGTCGGGTTCTGCCGCACCGCGGGCGCGCCCGGCTTCGCGGTGGCCAGCGACCGGCCCGCGTCGGCGAACGACGCGTAGCCCCGCTCGAACGACGGGTCCGGCCCGACACCGGACAGCAGCGCCTCGCACGCGCGCCGCTGCTCGTCCAGCGCCCGCACGGCCGGGTGGTCCGCGCCCAGCGCCGACACCGCCCGCATCGACGCGTCGCGCACCACGTCCAGCAGCCGCTGCGCCTGGGACCGCGTGCCGTCGAGGTGGGCCAGCTCCAGCTCGGCCGAGGCCAGGTTCGACGTCGCGATCACCGCGTGCGGGTGGTCCGCGCCCAGCCGGGTCGCGGTGCGGTCGGCCGCCGAGCGCAGGCTCGGCAGCGCGAGCCGGGCCCGTTCCGCGGACCGGCGCACGCGGGCCAGCTCGAACTCGGCCGACGCCAGGTTCGCCGCGGCCACCAACGCCCTCGGGTGGTGCGTGCCCAGCGCGTTGAGCACGCGGTCGGTCGCGTCGCGCAGGTCGGTCAGCGACTCGGCGACCTCTTCGGCGTCACCGTGGTCGCGGGCGATCCGGAACCGCGCGCACATCAGGTTCAACCGCAGCACGCACGTCTGCGGGTGGTTGGACCCGAGCACCGCCGCGTTGCGCTGTAACGCCAGTTCCAGCGCGCCCGTTTCGCTCGGTTTGGCGGGTTCCACGGCGACCGCCATCGAGCCGACGGCGACCGGGTCGGGCACCGGCAGCGGGTCCAGGAAGTCGCCGACCACCTGGCGCAACGGCGTGCCGCGGCCGAACGCGCTGCTCGGCGGCCTGCGCCGGACCTGCCGGGGCGCGGTCGTGCCCGGTTCCCGCCGGCCGCGGGCCACCGACGCCAGCGCCTGCTGGTCGCGCACCCGTGACGCCTCGGGTCCGGTCGGGTCCACCAGCGCCAGCATGGCGATCAGCAGCGCGTCGGCGGCGTCGGCGGACCCGATCCGGGTCAGCCCGGCGGCGCAGCGCAGCAGGCGGTCCACGTCGCGGCGCGCGCTGAGCGCGTCCAGCGAGCGCGCCAGGTCCACCGCGAGGCGGCGGGCCGCCTGCCGGTCCGGCGCGGACCGGGCCAGGACTGCTTCGAGTTCGACCATGCGGCTGTTCATCCGGCACCCCAGGTGGTTGCTCGGTCTGCGACGGCGCGGCTCCGGCGTTCGGACGCCGCTTTGCGACGTTCGGGCGCGGGTCCACGCGCCACCGAAGTGGAATCCTCGTCCATAGCGGCGATATCGGTTGCTCCGGGCATTCGTTAGCGCATCCCTGACATTGTTACGGTACGAATGGTCGGATGTCCGACCGTTATCCGCACTATTGCGGAAAACCGTGCAAGTTCTTTGTCGTAGTGAACATCTTCGACCGGGTGCTTGGCGAGACCCCGGGCGGGCTCCGGAGGATCACTCGGATTTCCGGCCCGCCCGGACGGCGGTCGCGGCGCCGCGACCGCGGGTGGCCCGCGCCTCCCGCCACCACCGGCCGTGGCACAGTGATCGCATGCTGGTGGGGGTGTTGGGGCCGCTGGAGGTCACGGCGGACGGCACGGCGATCGAGGTCGGCGGCGCCAGGGTGCGCGCGCTGCTGGTCCGGCTGGCCGTGGCCGCGGGCCGGGTCGTCACCACCGAGGAGCTGGCCGACGCGCTCTGGCCGGAGGACCGGCCGGCCGACGAGGTCGCCGCGGTCCGGTCGCTGGTGTCCCGGCTGCGGCGCGCCCTGCCCGCCGACGTGCTGCGCTCCGCCCCCGGCGGCTACCTGCTGGACCTGCCCGCCGACGCGGTCGACGCGCTGCGGTTCGACCGGCTCGCCCGCGAGGCCAGGGCCGCGCTGACCGCCGGCGACCCGGTGGCCGCGCGACGGTCGGCGGCCGAGGCGCTGGCGCTGTGGCGCGGCCCGGCGCTGGTCGACGCGGCGGGCGCGCCGTTCGCGGTCGGCTACGTCGCCGGGCTGGACGAGACCCGGCTGGCCGTCGTGGAGGACGGCGCCGCGGCCGACCTCGCGTGCGGCCGGGCCGAGCACCTGGTCGCCGAGCTCACCGACCTCGCCGCGCGCCACCCGCTGCGTGAACGGCTCCAGGCGCTGCTGCTGCGCGCCCTCGTCGCGTCGGGCCGCGCCGCCGAGGCGCTGGCGGGCTACGAGGAGATCCGCCGCCGGTTCGCCGACGAGCTCGGCGCCGACCCCGGCCCGGAACTGCGCGCCACGCACCGGGAGATCCTGCGCGCCGACCCGGCGGGCCTGGGCGACCTGCCGCGGGCCGGAAACCTCCGCGCGCCGCTGACGAGCCTGGTCGGCCGGTCCGCCGACGTGGACCGGATCGTCGGGCAGCTCGCCGAGCACCGGCTCGTCACCCTGGTCGGACCGGGCGGCGCGGGCAAGACCCGGCTGGCCACCACGGTCGCGGCCCGGCTGCCCGGCGGCGCGTGGCTGGTCGAACTGGCGTCGGTGACCGACCCGGACGACGTCGCGCCCGCCGTGCTCGGCGCTCTCGGGCTGCGCGACCAGCGCTCGGTCGACCGCCCGGTGGCGGTGGCCGACCCGATGACCCGGCTGGTGGACGTGCTGTCGCGCAGCGAGGCCGTGGTCGTGCTGGACAACTGCGAGCACTTGGTGGACGCGGCCGCCCGGTTCGCCGACGAGCTGCTGGGCCGGTGCCCGCGGGCGCGCGTGCTGGCCACCAGCCGCGAACCGCTCGGCGTGTACGGGGAGGTGGTCAGCACGGTGCCGCCGCTGGACGGTGACGCGGCCGTGCGGCTGCTCGCCGACCGCGCGGCGGCCGTGCGACCCGGATTCGCCGTGACGCCGGAGAACGCCGACGCGGTCGCCGAGGTCTGCCGCCGGCTGGACGGCCTGCCGCTGGCCATCGAGCTGGCCGCGGCCCGGCTGCGGTCGTTGTCGGTCGAGCAGCTCGCGGCCCGCCTGGACGACCGGTTCCGCCTGCTCACCGGCGGCAGCCGCACCGCCATGCCCCGGCACCAGACGCTGCGCGCGGTGGTGGCGTGGAGCTGGGACCTGCTGTCGGCCCCCGAACGGGACTTCGCCGAGCGGCTGGCCGTGTTCCCGGCGGGTTTCGACCTGGAGGCCGCGGAACGGCTCGCCGGCGACCGCGCGTTCGACCTGCTCGCCGCCCTGGTCGACAAGTCGCTGGTGCAGGTCGTGGCCGGGTCCCGGTACCGGATGCTGGAGACGATCCGCGAGTACTGCCTGGAACGGCTGGCCGAGGGCGGCCGGGTCGCCGCCGCGCGCGCCGAGCACGCCGCGTACTTCCGCGACCTGGCCGAGGCCGCCGAACCGCACCTGCGCGGCAAGGAGCAGATGACCTGGATCGCCCGGCTGGAGGCCGAGCGGGACAACCTGGTCGCCGCGCTGCACTTCGCCGCCGACAGCGGTGACGCCGACACGGCCGTGCGGCTGGCCGCCGCGATGGGCATGTTCTGGACCATGCGCGGCAACCGCGCCGAGTCGGTGCCGTGGCTGCGCCTCGCGCTGGCCGTGCCGGGCCACCCGCCCGACACCGCCAGGCAGGTCGCGTCGGCGTACCTGCTGGTCAACAACGCGGTCACGGGCGGCTTCAGGGACCTGGACACCCACATCGCCACGCTCACCGAGCTGGCCGCCGAGTCCACCGGCGAGCACCCGGTGCTCGTGCTGCTGGAGCCGATGCTGGGCCTGTTCCTCGACGACGGCGAGCGGGCGCTGGCGGCGGTCGACGAGCGGCTGGACACGCCGGACCCGTGGACGCGGGCCGTGCTGTGGATGGTGCGCGGCGCGGTCCGGGAGAACGAGGGCGACCTGCGCGGCGCGCGGGAGGGCATCGCCACGGCCATCGCCGGGCTGCGCGAGATCGGCGACCGGTTCGCGCTGGCCCAGGCGTTGACCGGCGCCGCCGAGGCGCACCTGGCGTTCGGCGAGCCGGAGCAGGCGATGGCGGCGCTGGAGGAGTCGATCGGGCTGCTGGCCGAGCTGGACCCGGACGACGACGCGGCCCACGAGCGCATCCTGCTCGCCACCGCGCGCGTGCAGCGGGGCGACGTGGCACGGGCGCGCGCGGACTGCCTGGCGTTGACCAAGCCGACACCGAGGCCGTGGGCGGCGCGCGGTGTCGCGTTCGCCCGGCTCGTGCTGGGCGACCTGGCGCGGTACGAGGGCGACCTGGCCGAGGCGGAACGGCAGTACGAGGCGGCGGGCGCGGCGCTCGAACGCCAGCCGTTGGTGGTGCCCCAGTTCCACGCGCGGATCCTCACCTCGCACGCGCACCTCGCGGTGGAGCGCGGTGACCGCGACGCGGCTGCGGCGGCGATCGGCACGGCGTTCGAGCACGCCATGTCGGCCAAGGACATGCCGGTGCTGGCCCACGTCGCGGTCGCTGCCGCGGCCGTGCACGCCCGGTTCGGCAACCCGACGGACGCGGCCAAGGCGCTGGGCGCGGGCGAGCGGCTGCGCGGTGCGCCGGACTCCCGCAATCCCGAGGTCGTCCGCCTCGCCGACCGCCTGCGCGCCGACGTGGGTGACGCCGCCTACGACCTGGCTTATGCCACGGGTGTGGCGCTGGACCGCATCGACGCGATCGCCCTGGTCCGCGCCTGAGCCCAGGACCGCCGGTCCCCACCCGTGCCATCGCGGTTGACGCAACTTCCTGGTTGCCATACTGTAGCAACCAATCAGTTGCTACTTGATGGAGGTCGGCATGGGATTCCCGGATCGGATCGAGCGGGTCGTGGAGATCTCCCAGCCGCCGGACGCCGTGTGGGCGGCGATCACCACCGCCGAGGGCCTGGCGGCGTGGTTCGGCCACGCGGCCACGATCGACCTGCGGCCGGGCGGCACCGCGCGGATGAGCTGGAACGACGGGCCGACGGTCGAGATGCGGGTCGAGCGGGTGGAGGAGCCGACGGTGTTCGGCTTCACCTGGCCGGTGTTCGGGATGCCCGAGGACGACCCGCGGCGCACGTACGTCGAGTTCACCCTGGAACCGGTCGGCACGGGCACCCGGCTGACCGTGGCCGAGACCGGGTTCGCCCAACTGCCCGAGGACAACCACCGCAGGGCCTACGACGCCCACAGCGAGGGCTGGACGAGCGAGCTGGGTGAGCTGGTCGACCACGTCCGTGGCGCCTGACGCCGAGACCGTCGCCGAACAGGTCTTCACCGCCCTGGCCGACCCGACCCGGCGCGCCATCCTGGCCGCGCTGGCGTCCGGGGGTCCCGCCACGGCCACCGACCTGGCCGATCGCCTGCCCATCACCCGGCAGGCGATCGCCAGGCACCTCGCCCTCCTGGCCGACGTGGGCCTGGTGACGGCGGAACCGGGGGAGCGGCGCCGGGTGCGGTACCGCCTGCGGTCCGCGCCGATGCAGGTCGCGCAGCGGTTCCTGGCCGCGCTCGCCCGCGACTGGGACGGCCCCCTCGGCGCCCTGAAAGACCACTTGGACCGCGGTACCGCGGCCGACACCGACGAAACGTGAGGACACCATGACCGATCAGGGATTCACCACCGCGTTCACCGTGGACAAGTCGCCGGAAGAGGTCTTCGACGCCGTCGTGGACGTCCGGGGCTGGTGGTCGGAGGAAGTGGAAGGGCCCACCGACCACCCCGGCGCCGAGTTCGACTACCACTTCCGCGACGTGCACCGCTGCCGGATCCGGGTGACCGAGGCCGTGCCCGGCCGCAAGGTGTCGTGGCTGGTGCTGGAGAACCACTTCGACTTCACCTCCGACCAGACCGAGTGGGTGGGCACCACGGTCACGTTCGACATCGCGGAACGCGCCGACGGCACCGAGGTCCGCTTCACCCACCACGGCCTGGTGCCCGCCTACGAGTGCTTCGACGTGTGCGCCAACGCCTGGGGCTTCTACGTCACCACCAGCCTGCCGAGCCTGATCACGACGGGCGCGGGCCTGCCGAACAGCGACGGCCAGGCCCGCGTCCCCGAAACCACCCCCCGCTGACCCCCACGCGCGAGTCCTACGTTCGGAACGCGTGAGTCCTACGCTCGGAACACGCGAGTTGAACGCTCAGGCGCGACGGCGGTAAGCCTGCACGGCCAGTGGCGCGAACACAGCCACGAACAGCGCCGACCACGCCACCGTCCACGCCACCGGGCCGGCCACCGGTCCGCCGACCATCAGGCCGCGTGACGCGTCCATCACGTGCGTCACCGGGTTCACCTCGACCCACGCCCGCAGCCACCCCGGCAGCGTCTCCGCCGGCGCGATCATGCTCGTGCCGAACGTCAGCGGGAACAGGGCCAGGAAGCCGATGCCCTGCACCGCGCCCGGCTGCCGCGCCAGCATCCCCACCAGCACGAACGCCCAGCTCAGGCTGAACGCGAACAGGATCACCAGCAGGCACGCCGCCAGCGCGGGCAGCACCCCGGTCTCCACCCGGAACCCCATGAGCGTGCCGAACAGCAGCAGCGACACGACCGCCACCACGTACCGGATCAGGTCGCCGAGCACCGAGCCGATCAACGGCGCGGACCGGCCGATCGGCAGGCTCCGGAACCGGTCGAACACGCCCTTGCCGATGTCGGTGCTCAGGTTCACCCCGGTCGCCATCCCGCCGAACATGGTCGTCTGCACCATGATCGCGGGCAGCAGGAGTTGCAGGTACTCGTGCGTCGACCCGGACACCGCGCCACCGAGGAGGTACACGAACAGCACCACGAAGATCACCGGCTGCAACGTCACGTCCAGCAGCTGCTCCGGCGAGCGCATGGTCTTGATCAGGCTGCGCCGCGCCAGCGCGAGGCTGTGGCGGGCCAGGGCGAACGGCCGCTGCGCCGTCACCCGGGCCGCCACCGCCGGGGACACCGTCACCGCGCTCATGCCGCCACCTCCGTGTGCTTTCCGGTCAACGTGAAGAACACCTCGTCGAGGCTCGGCAGCCGCAGCGACAGCTCGGTCACCGCGATCCGCCGCTGGTCCAGCCGCCGCACCACCTCGGTGAACGCCGCGTCGCCGTCCACCGGAACGGTCACCACGCCCCGCCCGGTCGACTCCGGCTGGTGCCCGGACACCTCGGCCAGCACCGCGGCGGCCTCCGCCAGCCGGGCCGGGTCGGCGGGCCGCACCAGCACGGTCTGCCCGCCGACGATCCGCTTGAGCGACGCCGGCGTGCCGTGCGCGATCACCCGGCCGTGGTCGATGACCGAGATCTCGTCGGCCAGCGCGTCCGCCTCCTCCAGGTACTGCGTGGTCAGCAGCACGGTCGCGCCGTCGGCCACGAGCGCGCGCACCACGTTCCAGATGTCGTCCCGCTTGGCCGGGTCCAGCCCGGTGGTCGGCTCGTCCAGGTAGATCACGTCGGGCCGACCGACCAGGCTCGCGGCCAGGTCGAGCCGACGGCGCATGCCGCCCGAGTAGGTCTTGACGGGCCGCGCGCCGGCGTCGGTGAGCTCGAAGTCGCGCAGCAGCTCCGCGGCCCGCGCCTTGGCCTGCGCGGTGCGCAGGTTGAGCAGCTGCCCGATGAGCACGAGGTTCTGCACGCCGGTCAGGTCCTCGTCCACCGAGGCGTACTGCCCGGTCAACCCGATCAGCCGGCGCACCCGCGCCGCGTCCGACACCACGTCGAGCCCGCCGACGGCGGCCCGTCCGGCGTCCGGCCGGAGCAGCGTGGCCAGGATGCGCACCGCGGTCGTCTTGCCCGCGCCGTTCGGCCCGAGCACCCCCAGCACCGTGCCCGGCCGCGCGGCGAGGTCGACGCCGGCCAGCGCGGTCGTCTTGCCGTACCGCTTGACGAGCCCTTCCGCCTCGAAGGCGTACTCCATGTCTTTCCCCTTCCCCTGCTGTACGGGGCAGACGGTCCGGGACGGACATGTCAACGGGCGTGCAGACGCGTGTCAGCGCGCATGTCGACGAGCGTGTCAAGAGCCGTCCCGATGACATGCCGGGCGTTCACGGACGTTCGCACGCGTTCCGGGGCGTTCCGGGGGCGGTCCGCATGCACCGACCGGACCGCTCGGCGTTCCGCTTCCCGAAGCGGAACGCTGACGTTCGGTTCTACGCAAGCCTTCCCTGAGTCATCCTGGGCCCTCGGAGAACCCCCGGTCAGCGGTGCCCCGTTCCGGGGACGGACCTTGTCCGACGCGTCCGCCCGCTGTTGACCTCTCCGGGTTCGACCTTCACCCCAGGAGGATTTCTCGATGACCGTTGCCCACGACGATCCCCACGTCGCGCGGCTCTTCGACCACATGGCACGGCTCGTCTGCGACGGCGTCGGCGACCCCCTCGACCTCCACGAGCAGCTGGTCGAGCTCGCCCTGGCGAACTCGCCGGACGTGGCCCGCTACTGGAAGCAGGTCGGGGTCGGCGTCGGCATCCCCGACACCGCCTACAAAGACGGGGGTCCGCACCTGTTTCCGGACGCGCCACCGGTGCGCGTGTTCCGCACCAGCGGAACGACCGGGAGCGTCCGGGGCACGGTCCGCTACTCCGCGCGCGGCCTGGAGCTGAAGCGCCTGTCCATCGAGGCCAACGCCAAGCGGCACCTGCGGCCCGACGACGGCGTGCGGCCGGTGGTCCTGCCGTTCGCGCCGACGGAGGAGGCCGCGCCGGACATGGCGATCGCGTTCGACATGGCCCGGGTCGCCGAGTCGTGCGGCGACCCGGAGCTCAGCACGGCCGTCGTCGGGGTCGACGGGGTGGACTTCGACCTGCTCGGGCGGCGCCTGGACGCCGCCGTGGCCGAGGGGTTGCCGGTGGTGCTGGTCGGGGCGACCTTCGCGTTCGTCAACATCTGCGACGCGCTGGAGGCGCAGGGGCGCAGCTGGGAACTGCCGCCCGGCTCCCGGATGTACGACGGCGGCGGGTTCAAGGGCCGCTCGCGGATCATGCGCGTGGACGACCTGCGCGCCGCCGTGCGCCGGGTCTTCGGCATCGAGCACCACGGCAACATCTTCGGCATGACCGAGCTGGCCAACATGCTCTACGACGCCTCGGACACACCGGTCGGACCGCTCGGCGAACGTCCCAAGGGCAGCCACCCGGCAGGAGGGCCGAAGGTCCGCGACCCGCGCACCCGCGAGCACCTCACCGAGGGGCGCGGCCTGCTGGAGATCACCGACCTGTCCCTGCTGGACCGGCCGCACGTGCTGCTCACCGGCGACGTCGGCATCGCCGGGCCGGAGGGCGTGGCGATCGCGGGCCGCATCGCGGGCAGCACCAGCCGCGGCTGCTCGCTGACCCTGGACGAGATGACGGGAGGCGCGGCGTGACGGTGTCCTGGTTGCCCGACTGGCAGACGGCCGACAGCGTGCCGTTCACCCTCGCGTCCGGCGCGCACGAGTGGCGCGGCGTGCGACCGACCGACTGGGCCGCGGTCGGCGACGGCCTGCGCGCCGCGCACGAGGAGCTGCGCCGGCTGCCGGTGCGGCGGATCGTGGAGGCGATCGACGCGGTCGTGGACCTGTGGGCCAAGCGGGACTTCACCGCCCGCCGGGCCGCGGTGCGCGACGCGGCGCTGGTCACCGGCATGTCGGAGGAGACGATCGACCGCGCGCTGGACGCCGAGCTGGGCAACCTGCGCGCCGAGTCGCTGCTGGCCGCGTTGACCCGGGAGCTGGGCGACCCGGAGGTGCTCGACGGGTTCCGCGACGGCACGACGGCGGTCGGGCCGCGCACCGTGCTGGCGGTGTTCTCCGGCAACGTCCCGGGCCTGCCCGCCCGGTCGCTGGTGCGGGCGCTGCTGGTGAAGGCGTCCGTGATCGCCAAGATCCCCGCCAGGGAACCGCACTTCACCGCCGCGTTCCTGCGCACCCTGCACGACGTCGAGCCGCTGCTGGCCGACGCCGTCGTGGCCACCTACTGGGACCGCGACGACGAGGACGTGCTGGAGGCCGCGCTGGACCAGGCCGACGCCGTGATCGCCTACGGCGGCGACGAGGCGTGCGCGGCGATCCGGGCCAGGGTGCGGCCGCACCAGCTGTACGAGGAGCACGGGCACAAGCTGTCGTTCGGCATTGTCAGCGCGGAGTACGCAACCCTGCACGGCCCGGCCGAGGTGGCCCGGCGGATCGCCGCCGACTGCAGCGAGTTCGACCAGCACGCGTGCCTGTCGCCGCAGGTCTACCTGGTGCAGGAGGAGCACGCCCGCGTGATCGCCGAGCACCTGGCCGAGGCGATGCGGCGCGAGGCCCGGGACAGCCCGCCCGGGACGATCGACGAGCAGGACGCCACCGTGCTGCAACACCGCCGGCTCGTGGCCGAGTGGCGCGCGGCCACGTCGGACGCCGGCGAGGTCTGGGCGCCCGACGGTCTGGAGTGGACGGTCGTGCTGGACGACGCGCTCATGCCGCTCAGCGGCGCGGGCAACCGGGTCGCCCGGATCGTGGCCGTGTCGGACGTGGACGCGGCGGTGGACGCGATGCGGCCGTTCGCGAAGCACCTGCAGAACGTCGGCCTCGGCGCGGTCGGCGAGCAGTTCCGGCGCACCGCGCGGGAACTGGCCGTGCTGGGTGCGAGCCGGGTGTCCGCGCCCGGCTCGATGACCAAGGCGTCCATGGTGTGGCGGCACGACGGGCAGCCGCGCATCGCCGGCCTGGTGCGCTGGTGCGACATCGAGCTCCACCCGGAGCTCGGCAGACCTTAGCCCCGCTCGGGGTGACGAGTCCGCCGTGCCCCGCCCGCGGGTGGGGCACGGCCATCCTCTGGGGAGGATCAGCGATGACCGTGACGGTGAGCGGCGCGCCCGGCGCGCTCGGCGAGAGGGACCTCCGCCGGTTGGCGGAGGCGGTGGCCTTCGTGCGGGACCGGGGCACCGGGGACGCGCTGGCCGCCGTGGTGGGCGGTGAGCCACCCGCCTGCCTGGTGCGCCACCTGGAGTTCGGGCACGCCGCGGTGTTCGTGGCGGCGGCGCAGCCGTCCGGCCTGGTCGGGGCGTTGGCCGGGCTGGGCGTGGACGCCCGGGAACCGCACCGGGGCCGCGTGGTGCGCGCCGGGCAGCAGCTCGACGTGCGGGTCGTGCGCGGCGCGGTCGGGTCCCGCGAGGTGCGGCTGCTCGTGCCGCGGGCGGAGATGTCCGAAGCCGAGCGGGAGGCCGAGTCGCACGTGGCGTTCCGCGTCGACGAAGACGACGAGGTGGTGCTGCGCGGGGTGTGCGCGACCTTGCGGGACGCCGGTCTCACCCCGGACGGCGGCGGCCACGACGGGCAGGACACCACCCTCTACTTCCGCGGCACGACCCGGCTCGCGGTGCAGGCCCCCGGCCACCACGCCGAGGCGCTGGAGCACCACGTCGGGCGGCCCGACCAGCCGCGGCGCTCGATGCTCGACCTGATGACCGGCGCGTGGCGCACCCGGGCCGTGGCGGCGGCGGCCGAGCTGGGGATCGCCGACCTGCTCGCCGACGGCCCCCTCGACACCGCCGACCTGGCCGCCCGCACCGGCTCGCGCGCGGACAAGCTGCGCCGGGTGCTCGCCTACCTGGCCGGGCTGGGCGTGCTGGGCCGCGACGGCGAGCGGTGGTCGTTGACCGAGGTCGGCACGCTGCTGCGCGGTGACGTGGCCGGGTCGCAGCGGGACCTCGCGCGGATCTACGGCGGGCTGTTCTACCGGTCGTTCAGCGGCCTGGAACACGCCGTGCGCACCGGGGAGAGCGGGTTCAGCCACGTCTACGGCGCGCAGCCGTTCGAGCACTTCGCCGCGAACCCGGCCGACGCGCGGCTGTTCGAGGGCGCGATGGCGGCGGGCACGGCGTTCCTCGGACTGGTGCCCGGACTGCTGGACCTGCCCGACACCGGCACGGTGGTCGACGTGGGCGGCGGTGACGGGCGGCTGCTCGACCTCGTGCTGGCCGCCGGACCGGGCCTGCGCGGCGTGCTGTTCGACCGGCCGCACGTGATCGGCGCGGCGGCCGAGGTGCTGGCGGGCCACGGCGCGCGGGCGTCGGTGGTCGCGGGTGACTTCTTCCACGACCCGGTGCCCGCGGGCGCGGACCTCTACCTGCTGTCGCGGATCATGCACGACTGGGACGACGAGCGGTGCTCGACGATCCTGCGCAACGTGCGCGCGGCGATGGCGGAGGGCGCGACGCTGGCCGTGGTGGAACGCCCGATCCAGGACGACCCGCGCACGTTGCTGCCGCTGGCGTTCAACGTCCACATGATGGTCAACACCGTCCAGGGCGGTGAGCGGACCACAGAGGAGCACCGCGACCTCCTGGCGGTCAACGGTTTCGCGTTGCAGGACATCCGCGAGCTGCCGCTGGACATGGCGGTGCTGGTGGCGCGCGCCGTCGTGTGAGCGCGCACTCACCGGTCCGGATGGTGGAAATCGGCTTCCTCGTCGCCCGATCGGGCGACGAGGATTCCTCACGTGTCCGTCCTGCGCGAAACGCCCGCCCAGCCCCGGTCCCACTCGTTCGTCCCGCTGGTGTCGATGAGCCTGCTCACCGGTGTCGGCTACGCGCTGGCAGGCCCGTTCCTGTCGTTGTTCCTCATCAAGGAGGTCCACGCCGGACCGGTCGCCGTCGGCGCGTTCCTCCTGATCAGCGCCCTGGCGTCGATGGTGGTGAGCACGCTGGTCGGACGGTTGTCCGACGCGCGGGCGATCCGCCGCACGCTGCTCGTCGCGGCCGGGGTGTCGGGCGCGGTGGGCTGGGTGCTGTTCTCCGCGCTGCGGAACTACTGGCTGCTGCTGGTGGTCGCGGTCACCTTCTGGGCGGTCTCGTCCTCGCAGATCCCGCAGATGTACGCGTACGCGCGGCAGTTGCTGGAGCGCAGCGGCTCGTCGAAGGCGCCGCTGGCCATGAGCGGCCTGCGGATGACGATGTCGATCGCCTGGGTGGGCGGCCCGCCGCTGGGCGCGCTGCTCATCGGGGGCGGCGGGTTCACCTGGCTGTTCGGCGTGAGCGCGGCGATCTACGTGCTGGCCGTCCTGGTGGCGCTGACCTGGCTGCCCGAGCTGGGACCGTCGGCACCGCCGACGCACGAGGTCGCGCGGCAGTCGGGGCTGCGGCGGGAGGTGGTGCTCGCGGCGCTGGCGTTCGTGTTGCTGCAGGGCGCGACCACGGTCGGCGTGACGGCGATGCCGTTGTTCGTGACCGAGAGCCTGGGCGGCACCACCCGGGACGCGGGCCTGGTCCTCGGGCTGTGCGCGGCGCTGGAGATCCCGCTGATGCTGGGCTTCGGCGCGCTGGCGATGCGGGTCAACCACCGGGTCCTCGTGCTGTCGGGCGGCATGGTCGCGCTGGCCTACTACACGGTCATGCTGTTCACGCAGGCGACCTGGCAGGTGATGGCGGCGCAGGTGCTGCACGCCGTGGTCATCTCCGCGGTGATGGGCGTCGGCATCTCCTACTTCCAGGACCTGGCGCCCGACCGGCCCGGGTACGCGAGCACGCTGTTCACCAACACCTACAAGACCAGCGCGATGCTCACCGGACCGCTGGTCGGCCTCGCGCAGCACTTCGGCTTCCGGACCGCGTACGGCATGGGGTTGGCGATGTCGGCGCTGGGGGTGGCGCTGCTGTTCGCGGCACGCCGCAAGGACGCGATACTGGACGCGTGATCGACGAGCTGCTGCGGCGGCAGGCGGAGTTGCAGGCGGGCGCGGACGCCGTCGTGGCGGACCTCGGGCTGGACTCGGCGCTGTCCGGGCTGGGCGAGCCGGTGCGCACCGGCAGCTCGGCGTTGGGCCTGATGGTGGTGCCGGACATCGACATCACGGTGGTGTGCCCGGCGCTGGACGTGGACGCCGTGGTGGCGCTCGCGGGTCGGCTCGCCCGGCCCGAGCGGGTGCGCGTGGTGCAGTTCCGCAAGGACTCGGGCCGCTGGAACGCCGAGCCGGACGCGTACCCGGACGGGCTGTACCTGGGCCTGAAGTACCGGCCCGAGGGAAGGGGGCACGACGAGGCGCCCGAGTGGAACGCCGACATCTGGTTCGTCGACGAGCCGGACCGCCAGCCCGACCTCGGGCACGTGCGCGCCCTGCCCGCCCGGATCACGCCGGAGACGCGGGCGGCGATCCTGCTGATCAAGCACTCGCGGCCGGACTACCGCAGCTTCGACGTCTACCGGTCGGTGCTGGACGACGGCGTTCGGACACCCGGGGACTACGACCGGTGGCGGGCTACGCACGGTCAGTGAACCGACCGTCTGGTTTGCGCTCTTCGAGCGGATCTCCGCGAAATTCGGGTCTGGGCCCCTGCGGCGTTGCTAAACCTTCCTCCAGGGGGGGGAGGAGGTCACGGTGCCCAAGGGTTTCTACACCGACGATCGCGGTCGGGTGCGGGTGCGGTTGGTCGCCGGCGGGGGCAGGCGGAGCAGGTCGGCGCTGCTCGCGGGGCTGATCGCGCTCAGCGCCGTGGGGTACGGGGGAGCGGTCGGCCTCAGCGCGGGCGGCTCGGCCGGTGGCGGCGGTCCGGGGCCGAGCGTCGAGGACCGCAAGGACGCCGGCGGTGAGCTGGCACGTCGGGGTGACGCGGACGGCGCGTGGCGGCGGATGGGGTTGCGCGGGTTGCAGCACACCGGGAAGCAGCGGACCGAGTGCGTGGACGCGGCGTTCGGCGGTGTGCGGGAGTTCCTGCGGCGGCACGAATGCACGTCGATGGACCGGGCGCTGATCACCGTCGGCGACGACGCGGGCAACTCGGCGGTGATCGCGGTGGCCTGGGTCGGGTTCGCCTCGGGCGGCGAGGCCCAGGCGTTCCAGGACCTCGTGGACGCGCCCGGCACCGGCGACGTGAAGGCGCTGGGCACGGCGCAGGTCGGGCTGCCGGACGTCGCGTTCACCGGCGCGAACTACGGCTCGGACCGGGACCGGACCACGGTCGCCGTCGCCGAGGCGGAGGTGGCCACCGGGTACGTCACGCCGGAGGTGCTGGACGCGGTGGCGGAGGTGGCGGCCCAGCTTCCCCGGTGAACACCGGGTCGCCGAACGACGCCCGCCGGGCGGCCCGGCGCAACGTCCGCAGCAGCACCGGGCCGGTCGCGAGCACCAGGATCGTGGTGGTGATGGCGCGGCCGACGTCCCAGCCGAGGGACGTGGCCAGGCTGAACGCGACCACGCGCACCAGGTTGTCCAGGATCGGCGCGCCCGGCTGGAACGACAGCGAGGTGCTGCCCGCGCTCAACGCGAACGGCCAGAACGACAGGTTCAGCAGCAGCCCGTACACGAGGGACGCGACGGCGCTGTACGCGGCGAGCAGGGCGAGCTCCGCCCTGCCCCGCCAGGACGGCAGCAGCCCCGCGCCCAACGCCACCCAGGCCGCGCCGAGCATCTGGTACGGCAACCACGGCCCGACGCCGCCGCTGAGCAGGGCGGACGCGAACAACATCGTGTTGCCGAGCACGAACCCGAACCCGGGCCCGAACACCCGGCCGCCGAGGACGAGCAGGAAGAACACCGTCTCGATCCCCGCCGTGCCCGCGCCGAGGGGCCGGATCGCCGCACCCAGGGCCGAGAGCACGCCCAGCATCGCCACGGCCTTCGCGTCCAGCCCGCCCTCGCTGAGCTCGGCCAGGACCACGGCCAGCACGAGCGGCAGGACCAGCGCGAACGTCCACGGCCCGGTCGCGCCCTGCGCGATGACGGCGTCCGCGGACACCAGCAACGGCCAGCCGAAGGCCACCACGCTGATCGCCGCCGCCACGGCGAGGGCCAGCGTGGCACGGGGCCTCACGCGGATCGACCTGGTCACGCCGCCACCACCGGGATCGCGCCGCCTCCGGTTGTCCACAGCGCGACCGTGACGGCGCGGATTTGTCGGTCCCACCTGGCATGATCGTGAACAGGGATCCCCTGGGCGGGGACCCCTGCGAAGCACGCGCGGGCGGTCGCGGAGGAGCGCGGCCTCATCGGGCCGCCAGGGCCGCGGTCACGTCCGCCACCGTCAGCCACGGCTCGGGCGCGAGCACCTTCGCCACCTGGGGCGAGAAGACCGGTGACGCGGTGACCACCTCGGCGGTCGGGCCGTCGGCCACGACCTCGCCGTCCGCCAGCACCACGACGCGCGTCGCGTACTCGGCGACGAACTCCACGTCGTGCGTCGCCAGCACGACCGCGTGCCCGTCGTTCGCGAGGTCCCGCAACGCCGCCGCCAGCCGCGTCTTGGCCGGGTAGTCCAACCCGCGCGTCGGCTCGTCCAGCAGCACCGCCCGCGGCGACGGGGTGAGCGACACCGCCAGCACGAGGGCGAGCCGCTGCCCCTCCGACAGGTCACGCGGGTGCCGCCCGTCCGGGATGCCCGGCGCGAGCCGGTCCAGCAACTCGCGGCACGTCCCCGCGGGCCTGCCCGACTCGCGGTCGGCCTGCGCGCACTCGCCGCCGACCGTGTGCAGGTACAGCAGGTCACCGGGCTGCTGCGGCACGAGACCGACCGCCTGCCGCCGCGGCCCCGGCTTGAGCGTCGCCGGGTCCACGCCGTCCACCGCGACCTCGCCGCCGGACCGCTTACCGGTGCCCTGCACCGCCCACAGCAGGCTCGACTTGCCCGACCCGTTGCGCCCCATCACGGCCACCCGCTCGCCCGCGCCCACGCTCAACGACACACCGCGCACCGCGTCCACGGTGGAGTAGCGGACCCGCACGTCGCGCACCCGCACCACCTCCGCCGCGGGCGCCGGAGCGGTGACCGGCGGCGACGCGAGGCGGTCGCGCAGCGGACCGGCCAGCCGCCGCGCGTCCCGGATGGACACCGGCACCGGCTCCCACCCCGCCACCTGGCCCAACCGCACCACGGGCGGCGCGACCGGCGCGTCCGCCAGCACCGGTCCCGGCGCGCCCGCGACCGGCGGCACCCCGCCGCCGGGCAACCACACCACGCGGTCCGCGTACTGCGCGACCCGTTCCAGCCGGTGCTCGGCGATCACCACCGTCATGCCCAGGTCGTGCACCAACCGGTGCAGCGCGGCCAGCACGTCCTCCGCCGCGCCCGGGTCCAACGCCGACGTCGGCTCGTCCAGCACCAGCACGCGCGGGTGCGCGGTGAGGGCCGCGCCGACCGCCACGCGCTGCTGCTGCCCGCCGGACAACGTCGCCAGCGGCCGGTGCCGCAGCTCGGCCAGGCCGAGCAGGTCCAGCGTCTCCTCGACCCGCTTGCGCATCACCGGGTTCGGCAGCGCCAGCGACTCCATCGAGTACGCCAGCTCCTCCTCGACCGAGTCCGTCACGAACCCGGCCTGCGGGTCCTGCCCGACCACGCCCACGACGTCGGCCAGCTCGCGCGGCGGGTGCGTGCGGGTGTCCCGCCCGGCCAGCAGCACCCGCCCGGTCAGCGTGCCGCCGGTGAAGTGCGGCACCAGGCCGTTGATCGCGCGCAGCAACGTCGACTTGCCCGACCCCGTCCGCCCGACCACCAGGCACAGCTCACCCTCGGGCACGTGCAGGTCCACCCCGGCCAACGCGGGCGCGTCCGCGTCGCGGTAGGTGACGGAGACGTTCTCGAACCGGATCACGTGTTCACCCTGTTCCTGGCGATGACGACGGGCGCGAGCGCGCACAGCAGGCCGACCGCGGGCAGCAGCGGCAGTTCGGGCGCGGTCAGCGGGACCGTGCCGGGCGTCAACGCCGAGCCGCCCAGGTCGAACGGCGCGAGGACGGTCGCGAGCGCCGCGACCACCCCGGACGCGACGATCAGCAGCTCGCGCGGCCCCCACCGGTCGGGCCGGTACCGGCTGCGCCGCACCCGCCGCGACCCGCTCCACAGACCCGCGACCGCCAGCACCGCGCCCACCACGAGCATCGGCGTCGTGGGCGCGCCGCCGCCCAGCAGCCCGTACGCGCCGACGCACAGCCCCAGCAGCCCGCCGAGCACGAGCGCGCCGGTCACCACCCGGGTCCGCTTCGGCAGCCCGGCCGTCCGGCCGTACCCGCGCGAGTCCATCGCCGCGGCCAGCACCAGCGACCGCTCGAACGCGTCCTCCAGCACCGGCACCATCAGCACCCGGACCGCCTTCACGCCCCGCACCACGTCACCCCGCAGGGCCCGGGCCCGCCGCACCGAGCGCGCACTGGCCACCAGTTGCGGCGCGACCGTCAACGCCACCACGACCGCCACGCTCACCTCGTACAACGCGGCCGGCAGCGACCGCAGCAGCCGCTTGGCGTTGGCCAGCGCGTTCGCCGCGCCCACGCAGCACAGCAACGTCGCCAGCTGGAGTCCCTGGTACAGCGCGAAAGCGAGCCCCTCGGCGCTGACCGGCCCGCCGAGCCGGATGCCCTTCGCCCACTCCGGCAGCGGGATCTCCGGCAACGTGACCAGCACCGTCGGTCCGCTCACCCCGCCGAGCAGCACGTGCAGCACCACCCGGATCGCCAGCACCACCAACGCGAACTTGAGGAACACCCCGTACGCGCCGGCCCACGGCGTGTCCTCGCGGCAGGACACGGCCACGTACCCGGCGACCGCGATCACCAGCGCCAGCAGCACCGGGTTCGTGGTGCGGCCGGCGATGACGGCCAGGCCGAGCGCCCACAGCCACCACGCGCCGGGGTGCGGCCTCACTCCGCCGCCTGGGCGCGCCGCCGCGCGGTCCACACGCCGAGACCCGCCAACGCGGCGATCACCACGATCCCGATGACGAGGCCGACCGTGCCCCCGGACGACGACGTGCCCGCCGTCGGCTCCACGGCCACCGCGCTCGTCGGTGCCGCCGAACCGGGCGTGGAGCTGATCGTCGTCGTCGTTGTCGTGGGAACGGACGAAGTCGGCGGCGCGCTCGTCGTCTCCGTTGTGGTCGCCGTGGGGGCTTCCGACTGCGGCACCGGTTGTTGCTGGGCCGGAGTCTGTCCGGGCGGTGGTGCGGGCTGCGCCGGTCGTCCGGGCGCGGGTGGCTGCGGCGCCGGCGGGGTCGGCTGCGGCGCGGGTGCGGGCGGCGCGATGCCCGGCTGCTCACCCGCCCCGAACGACCAGCCCTCCACGCTGCCCGGCGCCGGGTCGTAGGCGCTCGCGCTGGTGTTGCTGTAGACCCACGACCCGCCGGGTCGGCCGTGCCAGTACCCCCAGTACGCCGTGGTCGGTGAGGTGGTGACGCACGGGTCGCTGCTCGGCTTGCCGTTGATCCGGCACACGAACCCCGGTTGCCGGGACGCGAACGTGTAGCCGAACCCGGCGGCGGTCAGCGCGGCCGTCCCCGTCGCCGGGTCGCCCGGGGCGCACCCGGTCTGCACGCCGCCGCCCAGCGAGCGGAAGTCCACGACCACCGTCACGCCCGCGCAGTCCGCGGCCTGCGCGGTCGGCGGCGCGCACGTCAGCGCGAGCCCCGCGACGGCGCACGCCGCCAGGACCCGCCGCAACCGGCCCGTCACGGCAGGACGGGCGCGGCCGACGCCGTGCCGCGGACCCGGGCCGTCACTTCCGCGCCTCCGCGACCCGCCGGCGTGCCAGCGCGACCGCGAGCACACCGCCGACCAGCAGCAATGCGCCGAGCCACAGCATCGGGCCGACCTCGGCGCCGGTGCGGGCGAGCGGGGCGCGGTTGCTCCCCACGGCCACCACCGCCGCTGCCGACGTGGTGCTCGTCGCGGTGGTGCCGGACGTGGCCGCCGGGTCGGTGGTGCTCGTCGTCGTGGTGACCGAAGTGGACGTGGTCGGCGACGTGCTGGTGACCGGGCAGTCGAGCACCGGCGCGCCCGACCGGCCGCCCTGGGCCGTCAGGTCCGCGAAGTTAACCCCGACCAGGCCGAGCACGCCCTGCGCGCTCGCCCGCAGCGACGCGGCCTGCGTGAACCCGGTCCGGTCGAACGCGATCGCGCCGCGCGCGGCCTCCGGGGCCGAGCAGCCGACCTGCAACGACCGCAGGAACGCGGTCGCCTCGTCGGCGTCGGCGGTCCGCCCGCCGGCGCGCAACGCCTGCGCGGCGAGACCCGTGCTGTTGGCGTTGCCCTCGCCGGTCGCCTTCTCGTCGAGGAAACCGCCGCTCGCCTGCTGGACGTTGTGCAGCCAGTCGAGCGCCTTGCCCGCCGGGGCGGTCCTGTCCACCGCGAGCAGCGCCTGCACGCCCATCGCGGTGGCGTCCACGTGCGACACGCACGGCGTCGCCTCGAGGATCAGCGGGAACCCGCCGTCCGGGCACTGCGCGCCGGCCAGGTAGTCCACCGCGGCCCGCGGTGCGCCCTTCCACCGGTCCAGCGCGAGGACCGCGAACGCCTGGGTGAAGCCGTTGGAGTAGTCGCCGTGCCGGGACTTGTCGCGGAACCGGCCGTTCGGCGCCTGCAACGCGGTGAGCCCGGCGATCAGGTCGACGCCGCCGAACGCCGTCGGGTCCTGGCCGCGCACCTGGACGGCCAGCGCCAGCTTCGCGTGCGCCCCCGCGAAGGCGTCGGCGGGGTCGCCGAAGTTGAGGTAGTTGGCGAGGACGGCGGGCTCGGCGAGCCAGGCGGCGGCCTGGTCGGCGCTGTCGGACGCGACGCCCGCCGCGGTGAACGCGAACAGCGCGTCGAGGGTGAGGCCCTGGTCGGGGTAGGCGACGCCGTCGAGCACGTTCTCGAAGTGGTCGCCGTCGACGAGCTGCCGGGCCAGCCAGCCCGCGGCCGCGTCGCCCGCGTCGGTCGTCGGCACCGCCCGCGCCTGGCTCTGGGCGGCGGGTGCCGCCACGAGGGCGGCGACCGCCGCGGCGGCGATGACGGCGGCGGTCCGTCTCAACGACATGATCGACCTTTCCGGGGGCGCGAGGCGCGGGCGGACCCCGGACAGCCGTGAGCGACTTCCCCCGGGCTCCGACCCGTTGACCTCGACGGTGTCGGGAGCGTGGCACGCAGCGACGGGTGTTCGGGCTCGTCCCGGCCGGGACCTACCGTTGCGGGTCAGCGCCGGATTTCGACCGGCTTCCCCCGTTTCGCGCGCGATTGCCGATCGTCTGTCACCGACCTCGGCGTGTCAATCCGCCTCTGGCGCGATGCTGCTCACCCCTACGTACGGTTACCGTCGGGCGATTCGATCTGGGGAAGAGGGGTGTTCGATGACGACTCTGGCGTCCGTGCGCGACGGCTTGGTGGCGTGGGTCGCACGGCGTTCGGCGACGCGGTGGGTGCTGGGCAAGATCGGTTCGCGGGCGTTCGCGCTGCTCCCGGACCGTGCGCTGGTCCCGCTGAAGCGGGACGGGGTGGTGCCGGTCGCCGAGCTGGAGCGGATGCGGGAGGCCGGCGCCGTCCACCGGATCCCGGTGCCGTTCGGCTTGCGGGTCTGGTTGGTCACGGGTCAGGACGAAGCGAAGAAGGTGCTTTCCGACACAGGCGCGTTCAGCAACGACTACGCGCGGCTGGGCGCGGCGGTCGGTCGGCTGGAGCAGTCGCCCGGCGGCCTCGGCTTCGCCGACCCGCCCGACCACACCCGGCTGCGCAAGCTGCTCACGCCGGAGTTCACCATGCGCCGGCTGTCGCGGCTCGTGCCGCGCATCGACGCGATCGTCACCGAGCGGCTCGACGCCATGGAGGCCGCGACCGGGCCGGTCGACCTGGTCCAGGAGTTCGCGCTGCCGATCCCGTCGCTGACGATCTGCGAGCTGCTCGGCGTGCCCTACGAGGACCGCGACCGGTTCCAGGAGCTCGCGGCGGCGCGGTTCGACCTGTTCGGCGGCGCGGGGCAGGCGTTGGGCGCCATCTCGGAGTCGCTGTCCTACATGGAGGAGATCGTGCGCCGCGAGCGCCGGTCGCCGGGGGACGGGCTGATCGGCTCGATCATCCGCCAGCACGGCGACGACGTGAGCGACGTGGAGCTGGCCGGGTTGGCCGACGGCGTGCTGACCGGCGGGTTCGACACGACCGCGTCGATGCTCGCGCTGGGCGCGATCGTGCTGCTGAAGGACGACGCCGCGCGTGCGGCGATGCGTGACGACGACGCGGCCGCCGCGCCGCTGGTGGAGGAGCTGCTGCGGCACCTGAGCGTGGTGCAGGTGGCGTTCCCGCGGTTCGCCCGGCACGCGTTGCGGGTCGGTGAGCAGCAGATCGAGGAAGGCGACGTGGTCGTGGTGTCGCTGTCGGCGGCCAACCGCGAGGAGGCGTCCGACTTCGACGCGGGCCGCCCGGCGTCGTCGCACCTGGCGTTCGGCCACGGCGCGCACCGGTGTGTCGGCGCCGAGCTGGCCCGGATGGAGCTGCGGGCCGCGTACCCGGCGTTGCTGCGCCGGTTCCCGGACCTCCGGCTCGCCGACGCGCGGCCCGCGTTCCGGACCGCGTCCATCGTGCACGGGGTCGACTCGCTGCTAGTCCACACGCGCTGAGCGTTGAACTCAGGGGTCCTGGACGTAGGACTCACGGGACCTGGATGTGGGACTCTCGCGGGGGTGCTGCATCCAGGTCCGAACCTTGTAGCGTTACTTAACGCGTCGTCATGAGGTTTCACTTTTCTTGAAGTCGGTCGTGGGGGACGGTGGTCCCATGATCGGACGCGGCGTGATGCGGATGGGTGCGCTGGCCCTGCTGTGGGGCTCGGTGTTCCTGTGGATCGAACTGGCCCTGACCGGACTGTCGCCGACGCAGATCACGGTGGTCCGCTGCGCCCTCGGGGCGGTGACGCTGCTGGTGATGGCGCGCCTGAACGGTCAGAAGCTGCCGCGCCGGCTGTGGGGGCGGCTCGCGGTCGCCGCGTTCTTCTGCAACGCCCTGCCGTTCCTGCTGTTCGCCGTGGGCCAGCAGACCGTCGACTCCGGCGTGGCGGGCGTGCTCAACGCGACCACCCCGCTGTTCTCCCTGATCATCGGGTTCGCCCTGGGCACGGACGGTCCGGTTACGCCAGTCCGGGTGCTCGGCCTGGTCGTCGGCTTCGCCGGCGTGACGCTGATCTTCGCCCCGTGGGAGGAGGCGAGCGTGGTCAGCCTGGGCGCGCTCGCCCTGCTCGGCGCGGCGGCCAGCTACGCGGTCGCGTTCGCCTACATGGGGCGCAAGCTCGTCGGCCACGGCGGTCCGGTCGCGGTGTCGGCGGCGCAGCTCCTCGCCGCCACCGCGCTGAGCACCCTGATGGTCCCGTTCGACCACACGCCCGCCACGCCCAACGTCACGGCCGTCGTCGCCGTGGTGGTGCTGGGCGTCTTCGGCACCGGCTTCACGTTCATCCTCAACTACCGGATCATCGAGGACGAGGGCCCGACCAGTGCCGCCACGGTCGGGTACCTGCTGCCGGTCGTCTCGGTCGGGCTCGGGGCGCTGGTGCTCGGCGAGCCGCTGACGCCCCGGATCGTCGCGGGCATGGCCGTCGTCCTGGCCGGGGTGGCGCTGACCCGGCTGGCACTGGCCCGGTCGGCGGCGGGCAAGCGCCCGGTCGAGCGACGCGGGCATTACCAGTTGTCCGTTATGTCCACCGAGGGTGACGGGGCGGGCGGCCGTTCGGCCGACCACCGTTGACCATGGCATAACCGCTGGTCAGGCTGCTGGTCTGGACCTCGTGCGAGCGACCGTCCGCCTCGTCAACCCTGCGTCGGGGCGCGCTCGCCCGGGTTCACCCGAAGGAGCCAACCCGTGCGTCCTGTTCACCGAACACTCGCCGTCCTGGCCGCCGCGACCACCGCCGTCGGCCTCACCACCGCCGCCGCCTCGGCCGAACCCCTGCACCAGGCCGACGTGATCACCGCGACGGCCTCCGCGACCGTCCACCCGATCAAGGACTCCTACATCGTCTCGCTCAACGCCACCGCCCGCAGCGGCGCGAGCGTGGCCGCCACGGCCGGCGTCACGCCGACCCACGTCTGGGACGTGGCGCTGCACGGCTTCGCCGCCAAGCTGACCCCGGCCCAGGTGCGCAAGCTCAGCCGCGACCCGGCGGTGGCCACCATCGAGCAGGACGTGCTGGTCACCGACGCGCTCGACGCCACCCAGGCCAACCCGCCGTCGTGGGGCGTAGACCGGGTCGACCAGCGCACCCTGCCGCTGTCGAACAGCTTCACCTACAACTACACCGGTGCGGGCGTGCACGCCTACATCATCGACACCGGCATCACGCCGGGTCACGCCGACTACGGCGGCCGGGCCACGTTCGACTACAACGGCATCGACACCAACAACACCGACTGCCACGGCCACGGCACGCACGTCGCGGGCACGATCGGCTCGAACACCTACGGCATCGCCAAGGGCGTGCGGCTGCACGGCGTGAAGATGATGAACTGCTCCGGCAGCGCCACCACCACGTCGGCGCTCAACGCGATCAACTGGGTCACCGCCAACCACACCAAGCCGGCCGTCGCCAACACGTCGTGGAACTTCACCGCGTCGGCCAGCCTGGAGACCGCCATCCGCAACATGATCGCCGCGGGCGTCTTCCTGGCCACCTCGGCGGGCAACACCGGCGGCAACTCCTGCGACCGCCTGCCGCGCAAGGTGGAGACGGCCAGCGTGGTGGCGTCCTCGACCAACACCGACGCCCGGTCGTCGTTCTCCAGCACGGGGGCGTGCGTCGACGTCTACGCGCCCGGCAGCTCGATCATCTCGACCCTCCGCACCGGCGGCTCGGGCGCGATGAGCGGCACGTCCATGGCGACGCCGCACGTCGCGGGCGTGGCCGCGCTCTACAAGCAGCGGTTCGGCGACCAGTCGTCCGCCACCGTGCACAACTGGCTGAACTCCTCGGCCACGCCGGACGTGGTCAGCGGCGGCGCGACCGGCGGCACGGTCAACCGCCTGCTGTTCACCAACGGCCTGTGAACCTCCCCGGCGCGCGGGGGCGACGCCCTCACCCCGCGCGCCGGGGAACCCCGATGATCGGCGTCGCGGTCCGCGCCCATCACCTGCCCGACGCCCGAAAGCGCAGCCGCCGCGAGGGGACGCCGCCGCGAACGGCTGACCATCCGACCGGTCTCATGCGCCCAGCACCGACGACAGGTGGCGCGCCACCACGGCCACGTGCGGCAGGTCCACCATGGACAGGTGGTCGCCGGGCACCGGCACGACCTCCAGCGAGCCGCACGCGTCGGCCCACCCGAGGTCGTCGTCGTCCTGCCGGCGCAGGTAGCGCGGGTCCAGCACGGTGGTCAGCGTCTCCCGGTCGGTCGCCCGGTAGAACACGACCCGGCCCGGGTAGTGCCGCGGCGTGAACCGCTCGGCCGCCCGCGCGTCCAGGTAGGACGTGCGCTGGTGGCGCAGCGCGCCGGGGCTGATGCCCAGGTCGGCGACGGCGGCCAGCACCGCGTCGATCTGCCCCTCGTCGTCCATCCCGGACAACGACTCCCACGGCAGCTCGACCCGCCTGCCGTAGACCTCCTCGACGTGCCGGGCGTAGCGCGCGAACCGGTGCCGCACCAGCTCGGCCGGCGTCACGTCGGGCGCGGGCAGCGGCCGGACCGTGTCGATCATCACCACCAGCTCGACCTCGGCGCCCGCGTCCCGCAGCAGGCACGCCACCTCGTGCGCCAGGCACCCGCCGAACGACCAGCCGCCCAGCACGTACGGCCCGGAGGGCTGCACCGACCGCACCAGCTCCGCGTACCGCGCCGCCTTGGCCGGGATGTCCGGCACGTCGTCGATCCGCTCGTAGCCGTAGCAGGGCCGGTCCTCCAGCAACCCCACCAGCGGCTCGTACACGCTGGTCGGCCCGCCCGCCGGGTGGAACAGGTGCAGCGGTCGCCGCGACCCGCCCGCGCGCAGCACCCGCAGCGGTCCGCCCGCGTCCTCGAACGCCGCGCGCAGCCGTTCGGCCATCGCCTCGACGGTCGGCACGGCGAACAGCGACCCGTCCGCCGCGACCCGGCGACGGACCGCCGCCAGCAGCCGCTCGCGCGAGCCGCCGAGCGCGAAGAAGTCGTCGTGGACGCCGAAGTCCCGCCGCCCCAGCACCTCGGCCCACAGGCCGGACAGCCACCGCTCGGTCGGGTCGCGCGGCTCGACCCGGGTCGGGGCCCCGGGGTCGCGGCCGGCGAGGTGCCGCTCCACGTCACGCAGGCTCGCACCCCGCAGCAGCAACGGCACCGGCAGCTGCACGCCCAGGTCGTGCTCGACCGCGTTGCGCAACCGCATCGCCATCAACGAGTCCAGCCCGAGCGAGGTCAGCGGCTGCGACGGGTCGGGCACGCCGCCCATCACCCGCGCCACGATCGCGCTCAGCCGGTCCGCCTCCGGCGCGTCCGACGGCGGCTGGAGGAACGACTCGAAGAACGGCCGCCGCGCGAGCTGGGGGAACAGCTCCACCACCCGCCGCCGGTCGAACCGCACCACACCGGTCGCGACCCGGTCGGACAGCAGCAGCGCCTCCACCGCCTGCACGCCCTCGGCCGGTGAGAGGGGACGCAGCAGCGGGTTGTCGTTGTCCTTGGCCAACCCCACCCGGCTCCACGCGCCGAACTCGATGGTCGTCGCGGGCAGCCCCGCCGCGCGCCGCCGGCGGGCGAACCCGTCCAGCCACGCGTTGGCCGCCGCGTACGCGGCCTGACCGGGTGAGCCGAGCAGCGCCGCCGCCGAGGAGAACACCACGAACCAGTCCGGCCGGCAGCCGGAGGTGGCCTCGTGCAGCCGCAGCGCGCCGTCGACCTTGGGCCGCAGCACGCGCCGCACGTCGGCCGGGTCGAGCCGGTCGAACGGCGCGTCGGCCAGCACGCCCGCCGCGTGCACGACACCGCACAGCCGCACCCCGCCGTCCACCGCCGCCGCGACCGCGTGGTCGGCCACGCCGGGTTCGGCGACGTCACCGGTCACCACGACCACGTCCGCGCCGAGCGCCCGCAACTTCGCCACCTCGGCCCGCGCGTCCGCCGACGGGCCGCGCCGACCGCACAGCACGATCCGCCCGGCGCCCCGCTCGGCCAACCACCGGGCCATGACCAGGCCCAGCGCGCCCAGCCCGCCGGTGATCACGTACGCGCCCGAGTCGACCGCGGACCCGGTCGCGGGCACGTCGACCTCCGCCCGGCGCAACCGCGCCGCGTACCGCACCCCACCACGCCAGGCCACCTCGTCGTCCGCCTGGTCGGCGAGGAGTTCGCGGGGCAGCGCCGCGACGTCGTCCACGTCCACGGCCGTGGCGCGCGACCGGGGCCGTTCGAACGCCAGCACCCGCACCGCGCCGCGCAACGCGGCCTGGTCCGGCACGCCCGCCTCGCCGTCCAGCACGCAGGCCGCGTTCCGGGTGACGATCCACAGGCGTCGCGGGTCGTGTGTTAACGCCGACAGCCGGACCAAATCCTCCTCCAGGCCGCGGGGGCCGAACACGATGCCGTCGGCCGGGGCGGCGGGGTCGGTGGTCACGTGCTGCCCGGCGTCGATCAGGGCGTCGGCGAGGTCGCGGTCGTCCGACAGCAGCAGCCAGGTGCGGGGCGCAAGGTCTACGGCGGGCAGGTCGTGGCGCTCCCACCGGGTCTCCAGCGCCAACCCGGACAACGCCACCGAGGCGGGCCGCACCCGCACGTCCGCCACCTCGACCAGCAGCGTGCCGGCGTCGTCGTACAGCCACACCGACCCGGTCAGCTCGCCGCCGGTCTCCCGGACCACCGCCTCGCACCGGTCGGCCCGCCGCGGGTCGCCGTGCAGCCGCACGGCCCCGATGCCGACCGGCAGGTACGGCCCGCCGGCGGCGAGGTCGAGCGCGGCGGCGGCGAGGGCGTGCAGGCACGAGTCGAGCAGCGTCGGCGGCAGGCGCAGCGCGCGGTCCGGGCCGTCGGGCCGGTCGACCCGGCAGCTGGCCGCGCCCGCCGCGGCGCGGGCGGACCGGACGCCCCGGAACACCGGGCCGTAGTTCATGCCCGCGTCGGCGAGCCGGTCGTAGAGGCCGACGGGCCGCAGTCCGCCGCGGACCGGCGGCGGCGTGCCGGGCGCCTCGCCGGGGACGACGGTCGCGGTGGCGTGCCGGACCCAGCCGTCGGCGGTCTTGGCGTGCACCTCCACCCGCCCGTCCCGGAACGTGGTGCTCACCGGCACCTCGTCGGTCAACGCGAGCAGCGACTCGAACACGACGTCCCGCACGGTCAGGGGACCGGCCACCACCTGCGCCGCGGCGGCCAGCGCCATCTCCACGTAGGCCGCCCCGGGCAGCACGGCGGTGTCCTGCACCCGGTGCTCGCCCAGCCACGGCAGCGCGGCCAGGCCCACGTCGGCCTGCCACGCGTGCGTGCCGTCGGGCAGCTCCACGTGGTCGCCGAGCAGCGGGTGGCCGGCCCGACGGGACGGGGGAGCGGTCCAGTGCGGGCGGTGCTCCCAGGGCGCGGTCGGCACGTCGGTGACGCCGTGGGCCGGCACCAGGCCGTGCAGGTGCAGCGACGCGAGGTTGTCGTGGAACGTGGCCACGTCGTCGGTGTCGCGGCGCAGCGAGCCGACCAGCACGAGGTCCGGCGCGTGCTCGGCGATCGCGGGCAGCGCCACGGGGTGCGGCGAGACCTCCAGGAACGCCGTGAAGCCGTCCTCGATCGCGGCGCTCACCGCCTGGGTGAACCGGACCGGCCGGCGCATGTGCGCGGCCCAGTAGTCGGCCGTGAACGGCGGCGCGTGCCGCGGGTCGGCCAGCACCGTCCCGTACAGCGGCACGTCGCCGCGCCGCCCGGTGACGTCCCGCAGCGCCGCCGTCAGCTCGTCCAGCACCGGCTCGACGGCGGGGGAGTGGCCGCTGGTGCGCAGCGGCAGGACCCGCGCCAAGCCGCCGTCGGCCTCGACCCGGGCGACCAGCGCGGCCAGCCGGTCCGCCGGGCCGGACACCGTGCAGCGGCGTGGCGCGGCGTGCACCGCCACCGACAGCGCCGGGTCGTCCACCTCGTCGGCGGGCAGCTCGACCGCCGCCATGCCACCGTCGCCGGACGCGTCGACCACGTCCAGCAGCCGGGCCCGGGTGGTGATCACCAGCGCGGCGTCGGCCAGGGACAACGCGCCGCCCACGACCGCCGCGGCGACCTCGCCCGCGGACTGCCCGAGCACCGCCGCCGGGCGCAGCCCGTGCGACTCCCACAGCCGGGCCAGGGCGATCTGCACGCCGAACAGGGCGATCTGGCCGTCGCCGAGGGTGTCCGACGGCGTCTCCAGCAGGGCTCGCACCGAGTGCGGCGCGATCAGCCGGTCCACCTCGTCCACCGCCGCCGCGAACACCGGTTCCTCGGCGAGCAGCCGACGTCCCATGCCCGCCCAGCCCGAGCCGTACCCGGAGAACACCCACACCGCGCCGTCCCGCTTGACCGCCCTGCTCACCGGGCGCTCACCGGACGCCAGCGCGTGCAGCCCGGCGACCACGGCGGCCCGGTCGGGCCCCGTCACCACCGCCGCGTGCGACTCGCGCCCGCGGCGCCGGGCCAGGGTCGCGCCGACCTCGTGCAGGTCGGCGTGCGTGGACGACAGCCACCGCGCGAGGTCCCCGGCGTGCCGCCGCACGCGCCCCTCGGAGGTGCCCGACACCGCCAAGAACGCCGGGCCGCCGGGGCGGTCCACCGGCTCCGGTGCGGGTGGCTCCTCCAGCACGACGTGCGCGTTCGTGCCGCCGAACCCGAACGACGACACCCCGGCCGTGATGCGGCCCGAGTAGCGAGGCCACGGCGTCGGTCCGGTCACCACGCGCAGGCCGGTGAAGTCGATGTGCGGGTTGGGCGCGCGGAAGTGCAGGCTCGGCGGCAGCTCGCCGTGCCGCACCGCCAGCACCACCTTGACCAGCCCGACCAGCCCGGCCGCCGATTCGGCGTGGCCGAAGTTCGACTTCGCCGACCCGAGCAGCAGCGGACCGCCGTCCCGGCCCAGCACCTCGCGCAGCGCGCCCGCCTCGATGGGGTCGCCGAGCAGCGTCCCGGTGCCGTGGGCCTCGACGTAGTCCACCCGCGCCGGGTCGACGCCCGCGTCCGCGTACACCCGGCGCAGCAGGTCGGCCTGTGCTCGCGGGTTGGGCGCCATCAGGCCGTTCGAGCGGCCGTCCGAGTTCACGCCGCTGCCCCGGATCACCGCCAGCACCCGGTCGCCGTCCCGGCGCGCGTCGGACAGCCGCTTGAGCACGACCGCCGCGCAGCCCTCGGCGCGGGCGATGCCGTCGGCGGAGGCGTCGAACGGCTTGCACCGCCCGTCGGCCGACAGCAGGCCCGCCCGGTGGAAGGTGAGCGTGACGGCGGGTCCGAGCAGGAGGTTCACCCCGGCGACCACGGCGGCGTCGGTCTCGCCCGCGCGCAGGCTCTGGCAGGCGTGGTGCACCGCCACCAGCGACGACGAGCACGCCGTGTCCACCGCCAGGCTCGGCCCGCGCAGGTCGAGCAGGTAGGACAGCCGGTTCGCGGCGATGCTCAACGCGCCGCCGGTCGCCGTCCACGGCTCCACCCGTCCCAGGTCGGCCGCCCCCGCCGCGCCGTACTCGCCGGTCGAGATGCCGACGAACACGCCGGTCCGGGTGTCGCGCAGGGTGTCCGGCGCGATGCCCGCGTGGTGCAGCGCCTCCCACGACACCTCCAGCACGAGCCGTTGCTGCGGGTCCATCAGCGCGGCCTCGTGCGGCGCGATGCCGAAGAACTCGGCGTCGAAGCCCTTGATGTCGGCCAGGAAACCGCCGAACCGGGGTGTGCCGTCGGGCAGGCCGGGCCACCGGTCGGGCGGCGCGGGCGCGACCGCGTCACCGCCGCGGCGCAGGAAGTCCCACAGCCGGTCGGGTCCGTCGACGCCGCCGGGCAGCCGGCAGCCCACGCCGACCACGGCGACGCCCTCGGCCGCGGGGCCGGTCGGTGCGGGCTGCGACGTGGGGGCGGGGCCGGCGAGGTGGCGGGCCAGGTGGGCGATCGTCGGGTGCTGGTAGAACACCGTCGCGGGCAGCGGCACGTCCAGGAACTCGCCCAACGCGCCCGCGAGCACCACGGCGTCGCGCGAGGACAGCCCGAGTTCGGCCAGGGGCTGGTCGACGTCCACCTCGCCCCCGGGCAGGTCGGCGAGTTCCGCGACTCGGTGCGCCAACCACGCGCGGAGTTCCGCTTCCGCGGGCATGCCGAGGCCGGTCATGGGTCACCTTTCATGCGATTCCCGCACACAGTCTCGACGAATTCGCGAGACCTGGGACAAAAAGTCCGCGGTCCGAGTGGCTGCGGAGTGCGACCGATCGTGGCCTGGGTGAACGTCTGTGAACAATACGCCGATCGGGTTAAGGATAAGCGCGTGGAGTAGTCGTTGACAGTTCTCGTACTCGCCGGTAGCTTCTGCGGCCGACGTGCCGGAAATCACTTCGGCGAAAGTTGTGACAACCGCACAAAACCCATTTCGGAATTGTGTCATCGCGCAGAGGAGAGGGTGCTCATGACGGTCACCGCGACCACTGCCGGCACGGTCGTGGACGCCGTGCTGCGCTGGGCACGCGAACGGCCCGGCCACGCCGCCTTCACGTTCCTCGACCACGAGGCGGACCCGCGCGGTGTGCCGGTGTCGATCACGTGGGGCGAGCTGGACGCACGGGCCCGCGGGCTGGCGGCGGAGCTGCGCCGCCGGTGCGCCCCGGGTGACCGCGCGCTGCTCCTGCTGCCGCAGGGCCTGGACTACGTGGTGGCGTTCGTCGCCTGCCTGTACGCCGACGTGCTCGCCGTGCCGCTGTTCCCGATCACCGGCGACGGGCACCGGGAACGCCTCGACGGCATCCTGCGCGACTGCGCGCCGAAGCTCACCCTCACCTCGGCCCCCGTCGACCCGGGACCGGACGTGGTGGTGGTCGGCAGCGTGCCGCCGTCCGCCGACCCTCCCGCGCCGCGGCTCGGCGGTCCGGCCTACCTCCAGTACACGTCCGGCTCGACGCGCACCCCGGCCGGTGTGGTCGTCACCGACCGGAACTTCCGGGTCAACGTGCGCCAGGCCCTCACCGCGTACGGGCTGGCCGACGTGGATCCGTCGCCGGTGAGCTGGTTGCCGCTGTTCCACGACATGGGGCTGGTGCTCGGCGTGGGCGTGGCGCTGATGACCGGCGCCGAGGCGGTGCTGATGGACCCGTCGGCGTTCCTGTACCGGCCTTCGCGCTGGTTGCGGGCCATGAGCGGGCGGCGGAACGTGATCAGCGCCGGGCCCGACTTCGCCTACGACCTGTGCGTGCGGCGGGTGTCGGCGGCCGACCGGTCCGGGCTGGACCTGAGCGGGGTCGTCGCGCTGATCAACGGCTCGGAGCCGGTGCGCGCGGCGACGGTGGCGCGGTTCCAGGACGCCTTCGAGCCGTGCGGGCTGCGGCCGGACGCCCAGCGCCCGTCGTACGGCCTGGCCGAGGCGACGGTGTTCGTGACCGCCGCGTCACGGCCCACGACCACCGGGTTCGACCGTGCCGCGTTGGCCCGAGGACGCGTGGTGACCGCGGAGGACCCGGAGCGGGCGAGCGTGCTGGTCGGCTGCGGCGGGGCGGTCGACCAGCACCTCGCGATCGTGGACCCGGTGACCGGCGCGCCGGTGGCGGGGGACCGGGTCGGGGAGATCTGGGTGTGCGGGGAGAACGTCTCGCCGGGCTACTGGTCCGGCCCGGATTCCGGCTCCCGCGAGGGCGGGTTCGGCGCCCGGCTCGACGCCCCGGGCCTGCCTGCCGGACCGTGGCTGCGCACCGGCGACCTGGGCGTCCTGCACGAGGGCGGGCTGTACGTGGTGGGCCGGATCAAGGACCTGATCGTCATCGACGGCCGCAACCACTACCCGCAGGACGTGGAGGCCGCCGCGACCGGGGCGGACGACGTGGTCCGACCGGGCCACGTAGCCGCCTTCGCCGTGCCGTCCGACGGCGGTGAGGCGATGGTCGTGGTCGCCGAACGCGCCGCGAAGGTGCCCCGCGAGTCCGTCGACCAGGCACGCGTGCGAGCGCGCGTACGGGCCGCGGTGTCCCGGCGCTACGACGTGAGGGTGCGGGACGTCGTGATCGTCGAACCGGGCTCGGTGCCGAGGACGTCCAGCGGCAAGCTCTCCCGCTCGGCCTGCCGCGACCGCTACCTCGCCGGTGAACTCCCCGTCTCCTGACCACCCCAGGGAGAAGTGATGTTGCGCGTGATGCTGCTCGTCCTGTCCGCGGTCGCCCTGATGGTCGTGCCCGCGCGAGCCACACCCGTCACGGCCGACGACGGGGCGCAGGTGGTGGGGGAGAGGTGGCTCGACGGGCGCACCGTCGACCTGACCGTGTCCTCGCCCGCGATCGGCGGGCAGGTGCCCGTCCGCGTCCTCACCCCGCCGGGCTGGTCGCCGACCGCGCCCCGGACGTGGCCCGTCCTCTACCTGCTCCAAGGCGTCGGCGACGACTACACCTCCTGGACCCGGGAGACCGACGTCGAAGAGCTCAGCGCCACCCACGACGTCCTGGTCGTCATGCCCGACGGCGGGCGCGCCGGCTGGTACACCGACTGGTGGAACGGCGGCCGCGGCGGCACGCCCCGGTGGGAGAGCTTCCACACCGGCGAGCTGCCGCAGCTGATCGAGCGGAACTACCGGGGCGGCACGGCCCGCGCCGTCGCCGGGCTGTCGGCCGGCGGCACGGGCGCGTTCGGGTACGCGGCCAAGCACCCCGGCCTGTTCCGGGCCGCCGCCTCCTACAGCGGTCTGCTGTCGACGCAGTTCGTCGGCGTCCCCCAGTTCATCTACACGACCGTTGTGCGCGAAGGTCTCGACCCGTACGGGCCGTGGGGTCGAGAGTCGCTGGTGCCCGCGGTCTGGTCGGCGCACAACCCCAAGCAGCTCGCCGCGAACCTGCGCGGTCTCCAGCTCTACATGTCCTACGGCAACGGGTTCAGGGGCGCGCTGGACACCGACTGGTGGTCCTACGACCCGTTCGAGACGATCGTCGGCACCACCTCGCCGGACTTCGTGGCCCGGATGCGGACGCTGGGCATCCCGATCACGGTCAACGCCTACGGCGGCGGCACGCACACCTGGAAGTACTGGCAACGCGAGCTGCGGGCGTCCTGGCCGATGCTGATGTCCGCGCTCACGTGAACCGCGCGGCGGTGCTGGTGGCGTGCTTCGCCGCGTTCGTCACCGCGCTGGACAACAGCATCCTGATGGTGGCGCTGCCGACCATCGGCCGCGACCTCGCCCTGTCCACGAACGGCCTGCAGTGGGCGGTGGTCGGCTACACGCTGGTCTTCGCGAGCCTGATGCCGGCGGCGGGCGCGGCGGGCGACCGGTTCGGGCACCGGCGGGTGCTGGTGACCGGGCTGCTCGGCTTCGCCGCCGCGTCACTGGGCTGCGGCACGTCCCACGACGGCGGGGAGCTGGCGCTGTGGCGGGCGGCGCAGGGCGCGGCGGCGGCGGCGATCGTGCCGACCGGGCTGGCCGTGCTGCGCACCCACCTCGACGCCGCGGGACGCCGGACGGGGATCGCGGCGTGGACGGGCGCGCTGGCCGTGGCGCTCGCGGTCGGGCCCGCGCTGGGCGGCCTGCTGAGCGAGGCGGCGCACTGGCGGTGGATCTTCCTCGGCAACGTGCCGCTGTCGGTCGCGGCGGCCGTCCTGGCCTGGTCCCTGCCGGCGCGGCGGACCACGCGGCCGACACCGGTGCCGATCCGGTCCACGGCCGCGTTGACGGCGGCCGTCTTCACGGTGACCGCGACCGTGCTGAGCGTCGGCGGTGACGGCCCGGTGGCGGCGTTGGCCGCGTTGTCGGGTGCGGCGTGCCTGCTGTTCGTGTCGGTGGAGCGGACGGCCGCGCACCCGCTGTTCCCCGCCGGGTTGGCGAGGCCGGTGTTCGTCGGCGGCACGGTGGCGCAGGCGTTGTGGGGGCTGGCGGTCAGCGGCGTGCTGTTCGTGCTGCCCCTGCACCTGCACCGCGCCGAGCACTTCACCCCGCTGGGCACCGGGCTGTTCTTCGTGCCCGCCGCGCTGGCCGTGATCGCGGGCGCGCCGGTCGTGCCCGCCCTGGTCGCCCGGCTCGGCCCGTGGCGGACGGCCGCGTGCGGGCTGGGCGCGGTGACGTCCGGGCTGGCGGCCATGCCGTGGGCCACCCCGCCGGCGCTGGCGGCGTGCCTGGTGGTGGTCGGTTTCGGCTCGGCGCTGACCACCCCGCTGACCGCGGCGGTGCTGGACACCGCGGACGAGGGGGCCGCCGGCGTCGCCTCGGCCACCGTCACCGCGAGCCGTGAGCTGGCGGGCGGCTTCGGCGTCGCGGTCATCGGCCTGGCGTTCACGTCGGCGGGCCACGTCGCCGCGCTCGTCGTCGCCGCCGGGGTGGCCGCGGTCGCGCTGGGGCTCACCCTCGCCCTGGCCGCCCGGTCGAGGCGTTCGCACCACGTGCCGTAGTCGCCGGTGCCAGGATCGGCCCATGGGGACCTCCGCGCTGGTGCTGCCGCTCGCCGATCCCGGCGCCGACCTGGAGACGGTCGGCGGGAAGGGCGCGTCGCTGGCCAGGCTCGCCGCCGCGGGCCTGCCCGTGCCGGCCGGGTTCCACCTGACCACCTACGCATACCGCCGGTTCACCGAGGGGCTCGACCCGGACGGCCTGGGCGACGAGGCGGCGGTCCTCGCCGCGTTCGAGGCCCGGGACGTGCCCGACGACATCGCCGACGCCATCCGCGCGGCCCTCCCGCCCGGCCCGGTGGCCGTGCGGTCTTCGGCGACCGCCGAAGACCTGCCGGACCTGTCGTTCGCGGGCCAGCACGACACGTTCCTCGACGTGTCCGGTGATGCCGTGCTCGACGCGGTCAAGCGCTGCTGGGCCTCGCTGTGGACGGCCCGCGCCGTCGCCTACCGCGCCCGGCACGGCATCACCGACGTCGCGCTCGCCGTGGTCGTGCAGGAGATGGTGCCCGCCGACGTGGCCGGGGTGCTGTTCACCGCGAACCCCGTCACCGGCGAGCGGACGGAGACCGTGGTCAACGCCGCGCCCGGGCTGGGGGAGGCCCTGGTCGGCGGCACGGTCACGCCCGACGAGTACGTGGTGGCGGCGGACGGCCGGGTGCGCCGGACGGCCGGCTCGCTGCTGACCGACGGGCAGGTGCGGGAGCTGGCCTCCGTGGGCGCGCGAATCCAGGACCTGTACGGCGTGCCGGTGGACGTCGAGTGGGCCGTGGCCAACGGCCGGGTCGCGGTGCTCCAAGCCCGGCCGATCACCGCGCCGGCCGAGGTCTGGAACGACACCCTGCGCGGCGACTACCTGTGGACGTGCGCGAACCTGCGCGAGGCCGTGCCCAGCGTGATGACGCCCGCGACCTGGTCGTTCGCCCGGGTGCTCGCAGCGCCGCCGATCGCCGGGCACCCGACGTCGGGCAACATCGGCGGCCGGTTCTACCTCAACCTCAGCGCCGCGCTGGCCGTCGGCCAGGCCCTCGGGTTGGCCCGTGGCGGGTTCATGCGGCGGACGGTCGAGCTGTACTTCGGCCGCATCCCGCCGGGCGTGCGGGTACCGCCGCTGCCGTTGTCCCGCTTGGCCGTGCTGCGCGCGGCGATCGGCGCGGCGCTGCCGTTCCTGCGGCAGGGGCGGGAGTTCCGGGCGAAGATCGACGGTCTGCTGGCGTCCGCGCCCGACCGGGCCGAACGGCTGTGCGCCGCGTTCCGCGCCGCCGGCACGCCCGCCGACCTGCTCGCCCTGTGGGAGTCCGACGTGGCCGACGTCCTGCACGTGGACGCCAAGGTGTTCGACTCGGGCGCGCGCACCGGTTCCCTGTCGTCGGTCAAGCTGCGCCGCAAGCTCGTGGCGCTGGTGGGGGAGGACGACACGACCGCGCTGCTGACCGGCGCGCACGGCGCGGCGGGGGAGTTGGAGAGCCTGGGCCCGGTGCTCGGCCTGGCGCGGCTCAAGCGCGGCGAGATCACGCGCGAGGCGTACGCCCGGCAGTACGGGCACCGGTTCGCCGACGAGTTCGAGGTGTCCGCGCCGCGCCCGGCCGAGGACCCGGTGTGGCCCCGCCCGGACGACGGAGGCGTCGACCCGGAGGAGCTGCTGGCCAGGCAGGCGGCCGTGCGCGACGCGGCGTGGGAGCGGCTGCGCGCCGCCCACCCGGGCAAGGTCGCGCGGCTGCGCCGTGAGGTGGACGAGCTCGCCGCGCTCGCCCGTGAACGGGAACGGGCGCGCTCGGAGTTCGCGCGGACCTTCGCCGTGCTGCGGGCGTTCCTGGTGCGGGCGGGCGAGGTCACCGGGCACGGCGACGCGGTGTTCTTCCTGCCGATCGAGGAGACCTTGCGCGTCCTCGGGGGCGACGAGACCCCGCTGGCCGCGGTCCCGGCCCACCGCGCCGCCTACGACCGCTACCGCGCGCTGCCGCCGTACCCGACGGTGATCCGCGGCCGGTTCGCCCCCGAGGCGTGGGCCGCCGACCCGAACCGCCGCCTGGACGTGCACGACGCCTCCGCCGCACCCCTCGGCGACGACGTCTCCGGCTTCCGGGCGCGGCGGGCGTGGTGGAAGGCGTGGCGCGGGTGCTCCACGACGTCGCCGACGGGCAGGACCTGGCGCCGGGCGAGATCCTGGTGACCACGGTGACGAACATCGGCTGGACCCCGTTGTTCCCCCGCGCCGCCGCCGTGGTCACCGACGTCGGCGCGCCGCTGTCGCACGCCGCCATCGTCGCCCGCGAACTGGGCATCCCGGCCGTCGTGGGCTGCGGCAACGCCACCACCCGCATCACCACCGGCGACCGCCTCCGGGTGGACGGCGGTCGCGGCACGGTGACCGTGCTCAGTGCCAGGTCGACTCGCAGTGGATGATCGCGCCGTCGGAACCGGCGTGGCAGGCGCGTGCTCCCAGGCCACGGGTGGGATAGCGGGACTTCCACTCGTAGCTGTGACTGGACAGGGTGTCGGTGCTGCAGTCGACCGCGGGGGAGAGCGGCCGGTGGTGCCAGTGACCGGACCAGTTCCCGGCGGAGTCGGCGATCTCGTAGCGGATCTCGATCGCTCCGCAGTACCCGTCGGTCTTCAGGTCCCACACGCCACCGGAGACGACCACGCGGTAGTCGTCCCAGTGGATATCGGTGACTTGGAGCACGCCGCCGGCGGTGCTCCTCGCGACGCGGTGCTTCCACCCGCTCACGTCGGGTTCGTTCACCTTCACCCAGTCGTCGGTCGAGTGGGCGGAAGCGGGTGACGGCGCGATCAGCACCGCGGCGAACGTCGCCGCGAGCACGGCCAGGATCTTGGGTCTCATGCGTGCCACGGTGGTGGGCCGTCCGGGTACGAACCTTGCGAAGATCCTGAAAACCGCAGGTGGTCCTGCTATCGGTGGAACGGGAGGGATCCGCCGCTGACGAGGGGGACGCGGTCGTGGGGGAGTTGCGGCTGCTGGGCGCGGTCGAAGCACGGGCCGGTGCTCGGCGGGTCGAGGTCGGGCACGCCCGGCAGCAGTGCGTCCTGGTGGCGCTGGCGGTCGACGCCAACCGGGTGGTCGGCGCCGATCACCTGCTCGACCGGGCCTGGGGCGAGCGGGTGCCCGCCAAGGGCCGCGAGACCCTGTACGCCTACTTGTCCCGGCTGCGCCGGGCGTTGTCCGAGCTGCGGGACGTGACCATCGTGCGCCGGTCGGGCGGGTGGGAGCTCCGGGTCGACCCGGACGCGGTGGACCTGCACCGGTTCGGGCGCCTGCTCGCCCGCGCCCGGAGCACGGCCGACCCGGCGGCGGGGTCGGCGGTGGTGGAACAGGCGCTGGCGTTGTGGCGCGGTGAGCCGTTCGCCGGGCTGGACACGCCCTGGATCAACTCCGTCAGGGAGTCGCTGGAGCAGCGACGCCGGGCCGCCGAGCTGGACCACGCCGAACTGGCGCTCCGGGCCGGCCGGCACACCGACGTGCTGCCCGTCGTGGCCGCCCGCGCCCGGCAGGACCCCCTCGACGAACGGGTCGCCGCGCAGTACCTCGTGGCGCTGTACCGGTGCGGCCGGCAGGCCGACGCCCTGGCGCACTACCACGCGGTGCGGACTCGGCTGGCCGACGAACTGGGCGCCGACCCCGGCCCGGAGCTGCGCGCGCTGCACGAGAGCATCCTCACCGCCGACGCGGCGCTCACCGCGAGCGGACCCGCGCCGGCCGTCCCGCGCCCGGCGCCCCGGCAACTGCCGGCCGCGCCACCGCACTTCACCGGCCGCGCGGTCGAACTCGCCACGCTGACCACCGCCGCCGGTGACGCCACGACCGCGGTCGTGGCGGCCATCGCCGGTCCGGGTGGCATCGGCAAGACCTGGCTCGCACTGCACTGGGCGCACCGCAACGCCCACCGCTTCCCGGACGGACAGCTGTTCGTCGACCTGCGCGGGTTCAGCCCCGACGGACCGCCCCTGGACCCGGCCGCGGCGGTGCGCGGCTTCCTCGACGCACTCGGCGTCGAGCCCGGCCGCGTCCCGGTCGACGCGCACGCCCGAACCGCCCTGTTCCGCAGCCTCGTCGCGGACAAGCGGGTGCTGCTGGTGCTGGACAACGCCGCCGACACCGCCCAGGTCGCCCCGGTGCTGCCGGGCACCCCCTCCTGCACCGTGCTGGTCACGAGCCGCAACCGCCTGCCCGGCCTGGTCGCCGGTCACGGCGCGCACCTGCTGGCGCTGCCCGTCCTCGACCACTCCGAGGCCCGCCGCCTGCTCACCGCCCGGCTCGACGCCGCCAGGGTCGAGGCGGAGCCCGCCGCGGTCGCCGACCTGGTGCGCTCGTGCGGCGGGTTCCCGCTGGCGCTGGGCATCATCGCGGGCCGCGCCCGCACCCACCGCACCTGTCCCTCGCCGCCCTCGCGGCCGAGCTGCGCGAGAGCGGACCGGACGGGCTCGACGACGGGGACCCGGCCGCGAGCCTGCCCGCCGTGCTCTCCTGGTCGCACCGCGCCCTCACCGCCGACCAGGCGGCCGCGTTCGCGCTGCTGAGCACCGCCCCCGGGCCCGACATCGGCCTCCCCGCCGCCTCGTGCCTCACCGGCCTGTCCCCGAACGACACCAGGACCCTGCTGCGCGGGCTCGAACAGGCGTCGTTGATCGTCCAGGACGCCCCTGGCCGCTACCGGATGCACGACCTGGTCCGCGCCCGCGCCGCCGCCCTCGCCCCCGACCTGCCCGGAGAAGTGCGGTGGGCGGCGACGCGGCGGCTGCTCGACTTCTACACCCGCACCGCCCACGAGGCCGACCGCCTGCTGCACCCCCACCGCCCGCCGGTCCGACCCGGGACGCCGGAACCGGGTGTCCGGCCCCACCCGCTGCCGGACGCGCCGGCCGCGCTGGCCTGGTTCGACGCGGAGCACGCCAACCTGCTCGCGGCCCAGAACGCCTCCGCCACCGGCGGGCACCACCAGGCGGTGTGGCGGATCGCCTGGACGTTGAGCTCCTTCCACACCCGGCGGGGACACCTGCACGACGATCTCGCGGTGTGGCAGACGGCACTGGAGTCCGCCGGCCACCTGCCCGACGCCGCCGTCCGCTGCGTCATCCACCAGCACCTCGGCGTCGCGCACGCCGACCTCGGACACCACGCGGAGGCGGCCGAACACCTCCACCGGGCGCTGGACCTGGCCGAACGCGACCACGACGTGGTCCACCAAGGCCACATCCGCTTCCACCTGGCGTGGGCTTCGGAGCGGCGCGGCGACTTCCGGGAAGCCCTGGAGCACTCGCGACGGGTCCTGGACCTCGCGACCGGGCACGACGCCCACCCGGTGTGGCGGGCCGACGCGCTGAACCAGGTGGGCTGGCACACCGCCCGGCTCGGCGACCACGACGCGGCGCGCGCCCACTGCCACGCCGCCCTCGCCCTGCACCGACGGCACGGCAACGCCGGCGGCGAGGCGCACGCGCTGGCCAACCTGGGCTACGTCGACCACCTCACCGGCGAGCACGAGCGGGCCGTCGACCGCTGCCGACGAGCCGCCGGACTGCTCCGCCGCGCCGGCGACGCGTACCACGGAGCCGGGGTCCGCGACCTGGAGGGCCGGGCGTGCGCCGCACTCGGGCGGCACGCCGAGGCGTGCGCGGCGTGGCGCGAGGCGGGGGAGCTCTACCGGGAACAAGGACGCCACGACGACGCCGAACGCGTCCGGCGGCAGCTCGAAGGGCTGGGCACGTCGTCCACCGTGGTCGGCTGACCATCCCCGCGCCGAGATCGGGTTCCGGCACGCCTTCGTCCCGGGTGACCGTTGCGGCAGGCGGAGTATTCCATTGAGGTGACGGAATCGTTACAGTCTGTTTCTGGGAACGCTCCCAGAAACGACAACGAAGGGGTTGTTGTGCGAAATCTGCTGGCGGCGGTGGCCGCTGTGGTGTCGATAGCCGGGTTGGTGGTGATCGGCGGGGCCAGCACGGCGGGTGCGGCTCCCGTCTGCGCCGTGGACTACAAGCTCAACCAGTGGGCCACCGGGTTCACCGCCAACGTGACCGTGACCAACCAGTCCGCTCCGGTCACCTCGTGGAAGCTCACCTGGACGTTCGCCGGCAACCAGTCGGTCAGCTCCGGCTGGAGCGCCGACGTGAAGCAGTCCGGCGCCGTCGTGACGGCGTCCAACATGCCGTGGAACGGAACGCTGGCCACGGGCGCGAGCGCCCAGTTCGGCTTCCAGGCCACCTACAGCGGCACGAACGCGGTGCCGACCGACTTCGCGTTCAACGGCGTCTCGTGCAGTGGCGACGGCCCGACCACGACCACCACTACCACCACGACGACGACGTCCACGACGTCCACCACCACCTCCACGACCACGACGACCACGACGACCGGCAACCCGCCGGTCGGCTGCGGCACGGCGGCGGTCTGCGACGACTTCGAGCAGCAGACCGGGTCCGCCCCGGGCGGCCGCTGGACCGTCGGCGCGCCCAACTGCACCGGCCAGGGCGCGGTCGCCATCGACAACTCGGTTGCGCACAGCGGCTCGAAGTCGGTGCGGGTCAACGGCGCGTCCGGCTACTGCAACCACATCTTCTTCGGCACGCCGATCACCGGCACGAGCGTGGTGCACGGCCGGTTCTACGTCCGCCACACCACGGCGCTCCCGCAGCAGCACGTGACGTTCATGGCGATGAAGGACTCCGCCGACGGCGGCAAGGACCTGCGGATGGGCGGCCAGAGCTCGGCGCTGCAGTGGAACCGCGAGTCCGACGACGCGACCCTGCCGGAGCAGAGCCCGACCGGCGTGTCCAAGAGCAAGCCGCTGCCCACCGGCCAGTGGAACTGCGTCCAGTTCACCGTCGACCCGGCGGGCAGGATCTCCACCTCGCTCAACGGCTCGGTGGTCGAGGGCCTGGTCGCCGACGGCGTGTCCACGCCCGACATCGACTCGCAGTGGCTGCGCAAGACCAACTGGCGGCCCGCGGTCACCGACCTGCGGCTGGGTTGGGAGAGCTACGGCGACGGCGCGAACACCCTCTGGTACGACGACGTGGCGGTCGGCTCCTCGCCCATCGCGTGCTGAGCTGACGGCGTGGGGGCCGGTCGCGACCGGCCCCCACGCACGGGGTCAGGCGGCGTTCACCGAGACGTCGTCCAGCACGAACGAGGTCTGGTAGGACCAGTCCTCCGCGCCGGTGAAGCTCAGCGTGACGCTCTGGCCCGCGTACGCGCCCAGGTTGAAGGTGCGCACCTCGTAGCCGGACGGGTTGAGGTTGGTGTAGGTCGCCAGCGTGGTGCCCGCCACCGAGACGGTGAAGGTGTCGAACACCTCCGGCTCGTACTCCTCGGTGCTGATCTTCAGCCACAGCGACAGGGTGGTGTTGGCGCAGCCCGCCGGGATGGTGACGGTCTGGGTCAGCGTCTCGGTGTTGCTGTAGCCGTAGCCGCTGATCCACGACGAGCGCGTGCCGGTGCGGGGCGCGCCCTCGCCGGTCCACGCCGCGATGGTGTGGGTGGCGTTCGACCAGCCGGTGGTGCCGCTCTCGAAGCCGCCGTTGACCACCTTCTCACCGGGCGCGGCGCACGAGCCGCCCGGCGGGTTGACGGTCCAGGTGAACGAGGTGCTCGCGGACTTGCCCGCGCTGTCGGTCACGTTCGCCGTGACGCTGTAGGTGCCCGCCGTGGTGGGCGTGCCCGAGATCAGGCCGGTGGCCGCGGCGATGGTGAGGCCGGGCGGCAGGCCGGTGGCCGACCACGTGTACGGCGGCGCGCCGCCGGAAGCCTTGAGCTGCAGGCTGGTGGCGGTGCCGACGCTGCCGGTCTGGTTGCCCGGTGGGGTGATCGCCGGGTCGCCGGGGCCGGGGCCGCCGCCGGTGTTGACGAACAGCAGCCGGTTCGGCGAACCCGTTCCCGGGCTGGTGATCTTGTTCGCGGTGGAGTTGGTGATCATCGCGGAGGCGACCTGCGCGGGCGTCAACGACGGCGTGGCGCCGAGCAGGACCGCCGCGCCGCCCGCCACGTGCGGGGACGCCATGGACGTGCCGCTGATGGTGTTGGTCGCGGTGTCGTTGGTGTTCCAGGCCGAGGTGATGTTCTGCCCCGGCGCGAAGATGTCGCTGCACGTGCCGTAGTTGGAGAACGAGGCACGGGCGTCGGTGTTGGTCGAGGCGTTCACCGTGATCGCCTCGGCGACCCGGGCGGGGGTGAAGTTGCACGCGTCGGCGTTGGAGTTGCCCGACGCGATCGCGTAGGTCACGCCGTCGGCGATCGAGTTGCGGACCGCGGTCTCGCCGGTGACGTCGCTGCCCTGGCCCCCGAGGCTCATGTTCGCCACGGCCGGGCCGGAGGTGTGGTGGCCGGTGACCCAGTCGATGCCCGCCGCGACGCCCGCGAACGAGCCGGAGCCGGCGCAGTTGAGCACCTTGACCGCGATCAGCCGCACGCCCTTGGCCACGCCGTGGGACGTGCCGCCGACCGTGCCCGCCACGTGCGTGCCGTGGCCGTTGCAGTCGGTGTTGTTGGTGTCGACGGTGTTGGTGCCCCAGGAGGCCCGGCCACCGAAGTCGGTGTGCGTGGTCCGGATGCCGGTGTCGATGATGTAGGCGGTGACGCCGGTGCCGTCGTTCGGGTAGGTGTAGGACGAGTCCAGCGGCAGGTCGCGCTGGTCGATCCGGTCCAGGCCCCACGACGGCGGGTTCGGCTGCGTCCCGGTGGCCTTGACCTCGCCGTTCTGCTGGACGTAGGCCACGCCGGGCTCGGCGGCCAGGCGGCGCGCGTCCCGTTCGGACAGCGTGCCCGCGAAGCCCTTGAGCGCGTGGCGGTAGGTGAAGTCGACCTTGGCGTCGTACTTGGCGCTGAGGTCGGCGGTGAGTGCGTCGACGCTCTGGGTGGACATCTCGTCGTAGACGACGATGTAGCTGTCCTCGATGGCGGTCGGGTTGCCGGCGCCGATGATGTCGCCTTCGGCTGCGGCGGGCGTGGCGCCGGTGGCCAGGGCCGCGGCGGTCACCGCGGCGCCGGCTAAGGCGATCAGGGCGCGTCTGGATCCGCGAACGTCTCCCATTGCAGGGTTCTCCCTCGTGCAGGGGTTCCGGCAGACCCGAGAGCGGCGTGGGTCAGCCGGGGAGTGGAGGTTCTGCGATCACGTTCGCGCGGACGTGATCGGCAACGTTAGAGGACCGCCCGGGGCGGGACAATCGGCCGGCAGTGGGAACGACCTGCGGTATTCCGAACGGCAGCCACCGATCAGGTGACCGCTCGCCCCACTGGTCAAAAATCTTAATAACTTCAGTGTTGACTAAAGGCAGTCCTCCTCCGGCGCAGACGTGGCACCGGAGGAGGACTGGCACCCAAAAACAACCCGGACGGTCAGCGCCCGACGTAGGCGCGGAGGTGCTGCGCCGTCAGGGTGGAGGCGGTGTCGACCAGGTCGGCGGGGGTGCCGGTGAAGACGACCCGACCGCCGTCGTGCCCGGCGCCGGGGCCCAGGTCGATGATCCAGTCCGCGTGCGCCATCACGGCTTGGTGGTGCTCGATCACGATGACGGTGTTGCCGTCGTCCACGAGGCGGTCGAGCAGCCCGAGCAGCTGGTCCACGTCGGCGAGGTGCAGGCCGGTGGTGGGCTCGTCGAGGATGTAGGTGGACGCCTTCTCGGCCATGTGGATGGCGAGCTTGAGCCGCTGCCGCTCGCCGCCGGACAGGGTGGTGAGGGGTTGGCCGAGGGACAGGTAGCCCAGGCCGACGTCCACCAGGCGGTCGAGGACGGCCTTGGCCTGCTTCTCGGTGAAGAACTCGCGCGCCTCGGTGACGGACATGGCGAGCACGTCGCTGATGGTGCGACCGCGCAGGGTGTGGGTGAGGACCTCGGCGGTGACCCGCTTGCCGTCGCACTCCTCGCAGACGGAGGCGACGCCGGCCATCATCGCGAGGTCGGTGTAGACCAGGCCGATGCCCTTGCACTTCGGGCAGGCGCCTTCGGAGTTGGCGCTGAACAGGGCGGGTTTGACGCCGTTGGCCTTGGCGAAGGCGGTGCGGATGGGGTCGAGCAGGCCGGTGTAGGTGGCGGGGTTGGAGCGCCGCGAGCCGCGGATGGGGGACTGGTCGACGGTGACGACGTCGTCGTGGTGGCCGAGGGAGCCGTGGATGAGGGAGCTCTTGCCGGAGCCGGCGACGCCCGTGACGACGGTGAGGACGCCGAGGGGGATGTCGACGTCGACGCCCTTGAGGTTGTGCAGGGAGGCGCCTGTGATGGGGAGGTGGCCGGTGGGCGTGCGGACCTGGTCGCGCAGTCGCGCGCGGTGGTCGAGGTGGCGGCCGGTGAGGGTGCCGGAGGCGCGGAGTGCGGCGACGGTGCCGGTGAAGGTGATGTGGCCGCCGTTGACGCCGGCGCCGGGGCCGAGGTCGACGACGTGGTCGGCGATGGCGATGGTCTCGGGTTTGTGCTCGACCACGAGGACGGTGTTGCCCTTGTCGCGCAGGCGGAGCAGGAGGTCGTTCATGCGCTGGATGTCGTGGGGGTGCAGGCCGACGGTGGGTTCGTCGAAGACGTAGGTGACGTCGGTGAGGGCGGAGCCGACGTGGCGGACCATCTTGACGCGCTGGGCCTCGCCGCCGGACAGGGTGGCGGCGGGTCGGTCGAGGCTGAGGTAGCCGAGGCCGATCTCGACGAGGTTGTCGAGGAGTTCTTTGAGGGTGGTGAGCACGGGGCCGACGGAGGGTGCGTCGAGCTTGGCGATCCAGTCGGCGAGGTCGCTGATCTGCATGGTGGAGCAGTCGGCGATGGTGCGGCCGTCGATCTTGCAGGAGAGGGCGGCGGCGTTGAGCCGGGCGCCGTGGCAGGCGGGGCACTCGGTGAAGGTGACGGCGCGGTCGACGAACGCGCGGATGTGGGGTTGCAGGGATTCGCGGTCCTTGCCGAGGAAGAGGCGTTGGACCTTGACCAGGAGTCCTTCGTAGGTGACGTTGGTCTTGCCGATCTTGACCTTGGTGGTTTCGCGGTGGAGGAAGGCGTCCCATTCCTCGTCGGTGAAGTCCTGGAGCTTCTTGTCCGGGTCGTAGAAGCCGGATTGGACGTAGGTCTGGACGTACCAGTTGTCGACGGTGAAGCCGGGGACGGTGATGGCGCCTTCGGTGAGGGACTTGGTGCGGTCGACGAGGTGGTCGACGTCGACGGCGGAGACGCGGCCGAGACCTTCGCAGGTGGGGCACATGCCTTCGGGGAGGTTGAAGCTGAAGGCGCCGGAGGTGCCGACGTGGGGTTGGCCGAGGCGGCTGAAGAGGATGCGCAGCATGGCGTGGGCGTCGGTGGCGGTGCCGACGGTGGAGCGGGAGTTGGCGCCCATGCGCTCCTGGTCGACGATGATGGCGGCGCTGAGGTTGCGCAGGGCGTCGACGTCGGGTCGGCCGAGGGTGGGCATGAAGGACTGGATGAACGCGGTGTAGGTCTCGTTGATGAGTCGTTGGGACTCGGCGGCGATGGTGCCGAAGACGAGGGACGACTTGCCGGAGCCGGAGACGCCGGTGAAGACGGTGAGGCGTCGTTTGGGGATGTCGACGGAGACGTCGGCGAGGTTGTTCTCCCTGGCGCCGCGTACCTGGATGAGGTCGTGGTTGTCTGCTGGTGCGGCCATCGCCGGCTTTCCCCCTGGTTTGCTTATGGCGTAAAGTGCTCGCGGGCACGGTACTTTACAGCGTAAAGGGGCGGCAAGTGGCGGTGTTCGCGGGGCAGGGTGACGCGGATCGGTCGATGCGGCTGCTGTGGCGTGCGCCGGGTGGCGGGTCGGGGTCGGGGCTGTCGGTGGACGCGATCGTGGACGCGGCGGTCGAGGTGGCCGACCGGGACGGCATGGCGGCGTTGTCGATGCGGGCGGTGGGGGAGCGGTTGGGTCGTTCGGCGATGGCCCTCTACACGCACGTGCCGAGCAAGGCGGAGCTGTTGGACCTGATGTGCGACCGGGTGTTGGGCGAGCTGCCGTCGGACTACCCGGTGGACGCGGGGTGGCGGGCGGCGTTGCGGGCGTGGGCGGGTGACGTGCGGGAGTGCTACCTGGCGCACCCGTGGGTGTTGCAGGTGTCGCAGGCGCGGCCGGTGCTGGGACCGAACGAGTTCGCGATGCTGGAGGCGTTGCTGCGGATCCTGCGGCCGACGGGGTTGGGGTTGTCGGTGCTGCCGGGGGTGGTGGGCGCGGTGGTGCAGTTCGTGCGCGGCGCGGCGGGGGTGATCGCGGAGGCGCGGCGGGCGGCGCGGGAGACGGGGATGACCGACGAGGAGTGGTGGTTCTCGCGGGCGGGGGTGTTCGAGCAGGTGGTGCCGGACTTCGCGGAGCGGTTCCCGCTGTCGGCGTGGTTGGGCGCGGAGGAGCCGCCGCCGGTGGACGGGGACGAGTGCGTGCCGTACTTGGAGCGGGACGCGGTGCGGAACTTCGTGACGGGGTTGGAGGTGTTGCTGGACGGTGTGGAGGCGGCGGTGGCGCGAGCTCGTGCTTGAGGTGGGGTGTTGTACGGTGTGCCGGTTGGCGCGGACTAGGGAGGTGGGACCCATTTCTGCTGGTGTGCATCGGGTCGCTCCCGGCCGCGTCGTGGCGGTGTGAGGGCGCCCGCGGGTTTCTCGCGAGAGGCGTTCGTCGTCGTGGATCTTGATGTTGTCGCGCGGTTGCGCGCGGCCGGGTGTGTGTTCGCCGAGGACGAGGCGCGGTTGTTGGTGGAGGCCGCGCGTGGTCCGGAGGAGTTGGAGCTGTTGACGGCGCGGCGGGTGGCCGGGTTGCCGTTGGAGCACGTGGTGGGGTGGGCGGAGTTCTGCGGGTTGCGGGTGGTGGTGGGGCCGGGGGTGTTCGTGCCGCGTCGTCGCACGGAGTTCCTGGTGCGGGTGGCGGCGGGGGTGGCGCGGCCGGGTGCGGTGGTGGTGGACCTGTGCTGCGGGTCGGGTGCGGTGGGCGCCGCGGTGGTGGACCGGGTGCCGGGGGTGGAGTTGCACGCGGTGGACGTCGATCCGGCGGCGGTGGCGTGCGCGCGGCGCAACGTGGGTGCGGGTCGGGTGTACGAGGGTGATCTGTACGGGCCGTTGCCGGTGTCGTTGGCGGGTCGGGTGGACGTGCTGGTGGCGAACGCGCCGTACGTGCCGACGGGGGCGATCGGGATGATGCCGCCGGAGGCCCGGGAGCACGAGCCGCGGGTCGCGCTGGACGGTGGGGCGGACGGTCTGGACGTGCAGCGGCGGGTGATCGCGGGCGCGGCGCGGTGGTTGGCGCCGGGTGGGCGGTTGTTGGTGGAGACGGGTGCGCGGCAGGCGGCGGGGACGGTGGCGGCGTTCGCGCGGGGTGGGTTGCGCGCGGAGGTGGTGTCGGACGAGGAGTTGTCGGCGACCGTGGTGGTGGGGTCGCGGTAGGTCCGGGTCCGCTGTCCCCCCGTCCCGAGTGGCGACGGGGGGACAGCGGAGGGCCGGTCAGGTCCCGGTCGCGCCGTCGCTCAGCTCGCGGGCGACGTCGAGGTGGCCGAGGTGGCGGGCGTACTCGTGGAGCAGGTGGAACAGGATCCAGGCGAGCGTGCCGCGGGGCCCGTCGGGCCGGTCCCAGCGGGCGGCGCGGTCGGTGAGGGCGGACTCGGCGGCGATGGCGCGGGAGCGGGCGCACTGGTCGAGGTAGAAGGCGCGGATGCCGTCGGTGGTGTCGCCGTCCTCGACGACCCATTCGGCGTTCTCGACGTCGGGGTTGCCGTGGGGTCGTTCGACGTCCTCGCCGCGGAAGCACCACCGCAGCCAGCGCAGCTCGACGTGGGCGAGGTGCTTGACCATGGCCAGCGGGGTCCAGCCGCTGGGCAGTCGGCTGGTGCGCAGCTCGTCCTCGGACAGGCCGTCGATCTTGCGGAGCACGGCGTCGCGGTAGAAGTCGAGGTAGTCCAGGAGCAGGTCGCGGGGGTCGGCGGTGTCGGGTGAGGGCTCCTGGGGCACCGGGATGCGGGCGTAGACCCGGGTGCCGTCGACCTCCAGGGTGGCGCCGACCTTGCGCAGGACGGCGAGGGCGGCGGTGTTGCCGGTGGTGGTGTCGGCGACGATGGTCGTGATCCCGCGCCGGGGCGCTTCCTCGATGACGCGGCGCAGGGCGGCCAGGCCGACGCCGTGGCCGCGGGCGCAGCGGGCGATCCACATGCCGGTCTCGCCCTTGGCGGTGAGCCGGACCATGCCGACGGTGTGGTCGTCGCGGACGATCTCGTAGGCGTCGTCGGCGAAGCCCCGGTAGAACTCGCGGAACTCGTCGGGCCGGTCGAGCGTCCAGCCCGGCGGCATCACGTCGGCCGGGTCGGCGTCGGCCACCGCGAGGCCGAGCAGTCGTTCGACCGCCGCGTCGTCCACCTTCCGCAACACGATCATCGCGCCAGCTCCTTCTCCAACGGGGTCCGGAAGCGGGGGATCACGCGCACCCCGCCGATCCAGGACGCCAACCGGTCCGCCTCCCGGGCGATCGCCGCTTCCGCGTCCGCGCCGACGTCGCGCAGCAGGTGCCACACGACCTCGCCGTCGGCGCGCTGGGCCCACCCGCCGACGACCTCGCCGTTCCACCAGACGGTCGGGCCGACGTTGCCCGCGGTGTCGAACAGGCGGGGCCGGTGCCGGGCGGGCAGGTACCAGTCGCGAGCCTGCCACCCCATCGGGGTCGGATCCAGTGCGGGCAGCAGCGCGGCCCACGGTTCGGGGTCGGGCACGGGGTCGAGGTCGTCGGGCAGGGCGTGGCCGATGCCGGTGGACAGCTCGACCTCGACGGCGCCCGCCGCGGCCAGGGCCTGGCGGGTGTGGCCGAGGTTCCAGCCGGTCCACCACTTCAGGTCGGCCTCGGTGCCGGGGCCGTAGGAGGCGAGCCAGCGGCGGGCGAGTTCGGCGCGGGCGTGGGCGGGGTCGAGCTCGGGCCAGGGGGTGGCGGGTTCCCAGCGGAACCGGGTGCTCAGCCAGGTGCCGAGGGGGCGGCCGCGGCGCATCCACCCGTCGGCGGCGAGCACGCGGATGATGCGGCTGGAGACGTTCTGGCGGGTTTCGTAGGGCTTGCCGGCCGCGACGACGACCTGGTCGAGCAGGGCGGGGACGTCCCGGGTGAGGTCGACGGCGGTGGCTTCGCCGCGGGCGCGCAGCGCGTCGAGGGTGGCTTGCTCGACCTCGGCGAGCCGGTCGGCGTCCCAGCCGACGCCCTCGGCGAGGTAGTCGAGGAGCTTGCGGCGTTCCCGGGCGGCGACGGCGGCGCCCGCGGCGGCCTGGACGACGGGTGCGGTGGCGGCCGTGACGGCGAACATCGTGCGGCGCATGCACAGCAGCCGTTCCAGGGTCCGCCGGTCGTAGAGCGCGGATTCCACCGCCGCCACCGAGGGCCGGTGCAGGCGGGCGCAGGCGGACAGGAACACCGTGGCGGGGTCGGTGGCGTGCAGGCCCACGACCGCGTGGACCACGTCCTCGACCTCGGCGGCACGGGTGGACAGCAGGTGTCGGACGCCCAGGCGGGCCCGGCGCCCGGCGTCGTCGATCTTGGCGAGCGTCACCGGCCCATCCTCGGCGATCTACCCTGACCGACGAAACCGGGGATCGGAACCCGGATCCCGCTGGACGAGGACGCGATGTCGGCAACACGGCTGCTGGTGCTCGGGGTGGTGCGCGGCTACGGGCGCGCCCACGGCTACCTGATCGGCAACGACCTGATGTCGTGGGGTGCCGGGGAGTGGGCCAACGTCAAGTGGGGCTCGATCTACCACGCGCTCAAGCAGCTCACGAAGGACGGCTGCCTGGTCGACGACCTCGTGCCGCCGGGCCGCACGGACTACGAGGTCACCGCCAAGGGCGAGGCCGAGTACCGCAAGCTGCTCAGGGACGCGTTGCGGCGGCCGGAGACGCGGCCGGACCTGCTGGCGGCGGGGTTGGCGCTGCTGCCGTCGTTGACCCGCGAGGAGGCCGTGGGGCTGCTCGGTGAACGGCTGGCGACGTTGGAGGCCCGGCGTGAGGCGGCGCGCGAGCAGGCGGGGCGGTGGCGGGAGCCGGCGCACGTCAAGGAGCTGTACGGCCTGTGGGAGCACACGGCGGCCACGGGCGCGGAGTGGACGCGCGGTCTGGTCGAACGCCTGGAAGCGGGCGCGTACCCCATGGCCGGGGAGCCGGGATCGCCCGGCGCACCCGGCAGTTGGGCTATACTCAAACTTGAGTAGCGAGGGGGAGCGCTGAACACAGGGTTGGAGCGGTACGCGGCCGTCTTCGAGGCCGCCGACCCGCCACGCACGTCCACCGTCGCCTTCTACGCCGAAGACCCGCCTCCCTCCGCCGACGACAGCGGGCCCGACCGGCGGACACCCGACCGGACCGGCACGCGGTCCGAGCCCCACGGCGTCCCCGGCCCCGACCGGCTCACCGTCGCCACGCCCGACGGCGCACGGCGGACCGTGCCCGCGCTGCGCCTGCCCGTGGCCGAGGCCGTTCCGCTGCTCAGTCGCGCCCGCCGCACCCCGCACGCCCACCCCGCCACCGCGTTCTGGGGCGCGGCCGTGGTCGTGGCGCTCCAGCTCGTCGCCCGCGGCCGGGTGCGGCCCGCGGTCACCGACGGCGACTTCGACGCGTGGCTGCTCGGCCCGCTCGACGCCGCCGACCACGCCCGCGTCCGCGACCTCGCCGACGCCATGCCCGCGCACGCCCGCGCGGTGCCGCTGCCGGGCCGCGACCCGCTCGAGCTGCCCGACGCCGAACCGCTGCTGCGCGCCTTCCTCGACGCCGTCGCCGACACCATGCCGCGCGGCGCGGCGGCCGTGCACGCCGCCGGCGCGCCCGCGTTCGCCTCGATGACGCCCCAGCGGGTGCCGCACCTGCGCGACTGGGCCGACCAGGGCGTGCGCATCTCCCTGCGGATCGAGGGCTTCGGCCCGTTCCGCGCGGTCGTGCAGGTCCACAGCCTGGCCGACCCGGCCCGCGTGGTCGACGCCGCCGAGCTGTGGGCCTCGGCCAACCAGCGGTCCCGGGCCGACGCCATGATCGCCCTGCGCCGCGCCGCCCGCGCGTGGCCGCCGCTGGAGCGGCTGCTCGACCAGGCCGTGCCCGACGAGGTCGCGCTGCTCGACTCCGACATCGGGCACCTGCTGGCCACCGGCGCGGTCCGCCTGGCCGGCGCGGGCGTGGACGTGCACTGGCCCAAGGACCTGGTGCGCGACCTGTCCGCGAAGGTCGTCATCGGCGAACGGCCCGCCGACCGGCCCGCGTTCTTCGGCCCCGACCAGCTCACCTCCGTGAACTGGCAGCTCGCGCTGGGCGACGACCCGCTCACCCCCGACGAGCTGGACCGCCTCGCCGAGGCCACCCGGCCCGTGGTGCGGCTGCGCGACCGCTGGACCCTGGTCGACCCCGAACTCGCCCGCCGCGCCCGCGAACGCGCCCTCAAGCCCGTCACCGCGATCGACGCGCTCGGCGCGGCCCTGACCGGCACCACCCACGTCGACGGCGTCGAGGTCGAGGTCGCCGCCACCGGCTGGCTGGACGAGCTGAAGTCCCGCCTCGCCGACCTGGACGGCGCGCCGATCGCCCAGCCCGCCGAGCTGCGGGCGACCCTGCGCGACTACCAGCTGCACGGCCTGCGCTGGCTGGACCGGATGACCTCGCTCGGCCTGGGCGCCTGCCTGGCCGACGACATGGGCCTGGGAAAGACCATCACCCTCATCGCCCTGCACCTGCACCGCAACAGCACCGCCGGGCCCCACCACGACCCCGGCCCCACCCTGGTGGTGTGCCCCGCGTCGCTGATGGGCAACTGGCAGCGCGAGATCGAGCGCTTCGCGCCCGGCGTGCCCGTCCGCCGCTTCCACGGCCCGCGCCGCGACGTCGCGCACGAGGGCTTCGTGCTCACCACCTACGGCACCATGCGCCTGGACGCCGACCGGCTCGCCGCCGTCGACTGGGGCCTGGTCGTCGCCGACGAGGCGCAGCACGTGAAGAACCCGGCCTCCGACACCGCCAAGGCGCTGCGCCGCATCCCGGCCCGCGCCCGCGTCGCCCTCACCGGCACCCCGGTGGAGAACACCCTGTCCGAGCTGTGGGCGATCCTCGACTGGACCACGCCCGGCCTGCTCGGCACGCGGGCGCGGTTCAAGGCCCGCTGGGCCGGCCCGATCGAGGCCGACCACGACCACGAGACCGCGCAGCGGTTCGCCCGCCTCGTGCGGCCGTTCCTGCTGCGCCGCCGCAAGACCGACCCCGGCATCGCCCCCGAGCTGCCGCCCAAGACCGAGACCGACCAGCCCGTCGCGCTCACCCGCGAACAGGCCGCGCTCTACGAGGCCGTCGTGCGGGAGCTCATGGCCGAGGTCCGCGAGGCCGACGGCATCGCCCGCCGCGGTCGCGTCGTCAAGCTCCTCACCGGCCTCAAGCAGGTCTGCAACCACCCCGCCCAGTACCTCAAGGAGACCGCGCCCAAGCTCGCCGGCCGGTCGGGCAAGCTGGAGCTGCTGGACGAACTGCTCGACACGATCCTCGCCGAGGGCGGCGCGGTGCTCGTGTTCACCCAGTACGTCGCCATGGCGCGCCTCATCGAACGCCACCTCGCCGCGCGCGGCGTCACCAGCCAGCTCCTGCACGGAGGCACGCCCGTCCCCGCCCGCGACGACATGGTCCGCCGCTTCCAGGACGGCGAGTGCCCGGTGTTCCTGCTGTCGCTCAAAGCGGCGGGCACCGGCCTCAACCTCACCCGCGCCGACCACGTCGTGCACTACGACCGCTGGTGGAACCCGGCCGTGGAGGACCAGGCCACCGACCGCGCGCACCGCATCGGCCAGACCCGGCCCGTGCAGGTGCACCGCCTCATCGCCGAGGGCACCATCGAGGACCGCATCGCGGCGATGCTGCGCGCCAAGCGCGACCTCGCCGACGCCGTCCTCACCCGCGGCGACGCCGCGTTCACCGAACTGTCCGACGACGAACTGGGCAACCTGGTCGAACTCAGGAGCGGCACGTGAGCGACCGCGTCAAGGGCTTCCCCCCGTTCGGCAAGGGCGTGCGCCGCGCCACCTCCTGGTGGGGCAAGGCGTGGTTGCAGGCCCTGGAGGACACCTCGCTGGACCAGGCGCCGCTGCGCCAGGGCCGCAAGTACGCCCACGCCGGCCTCGTCGGCACCATCACCGTCAGCCCCGGCCGCCTCGCCGCCACCGTCTACGACACCGAGGACACCTACCACACCGTCGTCCGCGTCACCGAGCTCACCGACGGCGAGTGGAACCGGTTCCTCCGCCAGATCGCCACCAAGGCGGGCCACCTCGCCGCGCTGCTGGACCGCGAGATGCCCCGCGAGCTCGCCGACGCCGCCGCCGACGCGGGCGTGCCGCTGCTGCCCGGCATCGGCGACCTCGACCCCGAGTGCACCTGCCCCGGCTGGGAACTGCCGTGCCGCCACGCCGCCGCCCTGTGCCACCAGGCGTCGTGGCTGCTCGACGCCGACCCGTGGGTGCTGCTGCTCCTGCGCGGCCGCGACCAGGACGAGGTCGTCGCCGGTGCCCGACCCGCGGGCGGCGGCGTCCTCGCCACCGCCGCCTACGCCCGACCGGTCCCCGACCTGCCCGACGACCCGCCGCCCGGCGAGCTCGGCCCCCTGCCCGAGTTCGAACCCGCGCCCGGCCTGGACGTCGAGGTGCTGCGGCTGCTCGTCGCCGACGCCGCCGCCAAGGCCCGCGACGTCCTCGCCACCGGCCGGTGGCCCGCGCCCGACGACCGCCGCGACCACATCCGCATGGCCGCCGCGCACCCCGCCCTGCGCGACCGCCTCGACGCCGACCCCCACGCCGTGCGCGCGTGGCGGCAGGGCGGCGCGACCGCCCTCGACGTCCTCGAACACCCCTGGACGCCCGGCAAGACCGACACCGCCCGCGCCCGCGCCGCCTGGGACAGCGGCGAACTGCCCGAACCGACCGTGTGGCGCAACCGCTGGACCGTCCACGACCGACAGGTCCGCTACGGCCGCGACGGCCGCTGGTACCCCTACCGGTCCGTCGACGGCGACTGGTGGCCCACCGGCACCCCGCACCGCGACCCGACCGCGGCCCTCACCGACGCCGACTGACCCCGTCGACCGGCCCGGTTCGCGGAACAGCACGCGGCGTCGGGGGAGTGTCGCCTACGCTCGCGAGGTGGCCGCCCCACCGCCGAACCCCTCGCAGGTGCGGCTGGTCAGCCCGCGCTCGGCCCGCGCGCAGCGGATCCTCTCGGCCGTCGTCGCGGTCGGCGTGCTCGTCGGCGGCACGATCACGGTGGCGCGCTCGGACACCTGGTGGGAAGTCGCGCTGTGGGTGGTCGCGTCCCTGCTGGTGATCTCCACCGCGGTGAGCCTCGGCGCGACCGCCGCCGAGGACGCGCGCGCGACCGCCGCGTTCCGCGCCACCGCGGTGCCGGTCCGCGCGCAGGTCGTCGGGGTCGAGCACATCGATGACGGCGAGGGCACCGCGTACCTGCTGACGCTGTGGATCACCCCGCCGGGCGGCGTCGGCTTCGGGGTGGAGCACCGCTGCGACCACCACACGTGCGCCACCGCGGCCGGGCGGCCGGCCGCGGTGCTCGACGTCCTCGTCGACCCGGCCGTGCGCACCTGGGCCGTCGTCCACTGAGGCGGACCAGGCCGTCCACAGTGGAGGATTCCGGGTCGAAGCCGCAGGTGAAGCCCGCTTCACCACACCTGTGGTACCACACCTGTGGTGGTCGGCCGAGCCGACGACCCCCAGGGACTCCCGGGCCGAGAGACCCACCGCCGCCGCCGAAGCGGTGACGCCCGCGAAGACCGCGACGGACCGGTCCTAGGTGATCACACCCGGCATCACGGCGGCCGTCCGCTTGCGGCGCAGCCACACCTTGCGCGAACCGTCGCCGAACAGCAGCGTCCGCGACAGCTCCCACCCCGAGAACTCCGCGTGGATCGCCAGCTGCGTCGTCGCCGTGCGACGGGAGACACCGGCCGGCAGCCGCAGCGGCCGGTACTCCCAGTCCCCGTCGACCACCCCTTCGCCCATCATCCGATCACCTGCATCCCTGCGCCGTCCCCGGACGCGACGAACACGCGCCCGCTGCCTGGATCAACCGCCACCGAGTCCGGCTGGCGGACCGCGGCGAACCGGTGCCGCTCCACCGGCTCCGCGCCGGCCACGTCGAACGCCACGACCTCGTTGCGCCCGGTGAGCGTGATCCACACCAGGTCGCGCGCCTCGTCGTACGCCATCCCGTACGGCTCGCCCGGCACGGGGTAGCGCAGCCGCATGATCAGCGGCCCGGTCGAGAACGCCATCAGCTCACCGCCGCGCGTGTCCACCACGAACACCCGGCCGAACCGGTCGGCCACCGCGTTCGTCGCGCCCTCGCCCGCCCGCAGCCCCGCTCCCGGGCCGTCGGCCGCCGGGTCGAGGTCGAACACCGCGCTGCGCGGCCGGTCCAGCACCACCGCCGCGTCGCCCACCGCCACCAGCCGGTCCGGGCTGGAGATGCCGCGCACCACGTGCCCGTCCACCGACACCTGCCGCAGGTCGCGCTGCGCCACCAACGTCCGGTCGCCCACCCGCGCGGTGTCCACCGGCGCGCCGTCCACCGCGCGCTGCGACGAGGTCCCGTCCGGCCGGATGGTCACCACGACACCGGCGGGCACCACCGCCTCCACCGCGTCACCGACGGTCACCAGTCGTTCCGCCGGACCGGGCAACGCCACCACGACCGGGTCACCCGCCGCGTCGATGGGGTAGAGGGCCACCGACGGCGGATCGGCCAGCGCCACCGCCACCCGGCCCCCCGCGACCGCGACCGACGTCGCCCGCCCCAGCGGCACCACGCGGCCCTCCGGGACCGTCGACTGCTCCGGCGACGCCGCGGGCCGCGCGGGCTCCAACGTCGCCGCGAGCTGGAGCGGATCGGCCGGGTTCTCCTCGGTCGCGCAGCCCGAGACCAACGCGACCCCGGTGAGCACTACCGCCGCCAGTCGGCGCAACGTCGGACCTCCCAGTCGACCCCGTTCAGCCCTCCCAGCATCCATCACCGAACCACCATCGTCACGCAGGGGGCGGGTGTTGTCGTTGGTCTGGGCAGGTGATAGTCGGCCGCCACCCGTACCCCTCGGGCCCGTCCGGCGACTAACCCCAGTGAACGGGGAGGCGTCGCGATGACGGTCGAGGAGCTGCGGGAACGGCACGTGCAACTGCTGCGGGACCGGCGGGTGGTCGACCACCTCGACCCGCCGGCGCACCCCGCCGACACCGCCGCGCGCTACCACACGTGGACCCAGGTGGCCGCCGAACCGCTGCCCGACCTGCTCGGGCGGCTGGTGGACGTGCGGGTACGGCCCGGCGCGTACCGGTCCGCGCACCTGCACCGGCAGCAACGCACCCTCGAAGCGCTCCAGCCCGAGGTGCTGCACCTGGCCCGCGTCGCCGGCTGGGACACCCCCACGCCCGTGCTGGCCGGCGTGTTCCCCACCGGCACCCTCGACGCCCTCAGCGTCCCCGTGCCCGGCCGCGGCGTGCTCGTCCTGGTCAACACCGCGCTGCCGGACCTGCTCGGGGCCGTGCTCAAGACCATGACCGGCGCCCTGCCGAACTACGGCGCACCGCCCCTGCTGAGCGCGGAGCAGGCGTCCTACGCGCTGGCCGAGGCCGTCAACGCCCACCTGTACGGCAACGGCGCGGTCCAGGCCCGGCCGCTGCCGGAGCTGTCCGGGCAGCGCGCCGCGCTGGTCTCGCTGATGGCGCGGCGCGCCACCCAGTTCGTGCTGGCCCACGAGGTCGGGCACGTGCTGGCCGGGCACCTGCGGCACGCGCGCCGCCGCACCGACCCCGACACGCCGGTCGGCCCGCTGGACGCCCAGTCCGTCGGCTGGCGCCGCGAGCACGAAGCCGACCGGATCGCCGCCGTGATCATGCTGCGCAGCCTCGACGACCTCGGGCACCGCGAGCTGGAGGCGCACGAGCCGTGCCTGGTCGCCGCCGTGCTGCTGGTGCTGTTCCTGCACGAGGTCACCGACCGGCTCGCCGACGAGCTCGGCCTCACCCTCCCGTTCGCGGGCAACCACCCGCCGCCCGTGCGCCGCATCCAGACCCTGGTCGAGCATCTAGCCGGGCAGGTCCGCACACCCCGCGCCCTCGACCTCGCCGCCGACGTCGCCACCTGGCTGGAGGACCGGCTCGGCGACGTGCGGGACTGGTTCCGCCTCGTGGACGACGCCCTGCGCTGAACACCGCGCGGACACCTTCTCCGGCAGCGCGCAGGTCCGACCGGCCGGTCGGCTCAGCCCATCGGCCGTTCGGGGTAGCCGAACTCCACCGCGCTCACGTCGTCCAGCGCCGCCCGGATCGCCGGGGGCAGCGTCAGCTCCTCCGCCGCCAGCGACCCCAGCAGCTGGGCCGTGTCCCGCGCGCCCACCACCGGCGCCACCACGCCCGGCCGGTCGCGCACCCACGCCAGCGCCACGCACAGCGCGTTCGTGCCCAGCCCGTCCGCCGCCGTCGCCACCGCCTGCACGATCCGCGCCGCCCGCTCCGTGCGGTGCTGCTCCACGTACCCGGCGAAGTGCGCCGACGCGCCCCGCGAGTCCGACGGCGTGCCGTTGCGGTACTTGCCGGTCAGCACGCCCCGCCCCAAGGGCGCCCACGGCAGCAGCCCGATCCCGTGGTGCTGCGCCGCGGGCACGACCTCCCGCTCCACGCCGCGCTCCAGCAGCGAGTACTCCACCTGCGTCGACACCAGCGGCGTGTGGCCCGGCAGCGCCGCCGCCGTGCCCAGCTGCCAACCCGAGTAGTTCGACACGCCCGCGTACCGGACCTTGCCCGACGCCACCGCCGCGTCCAGCGCGGACAGCGTCTCCTCCAGCGGCACGTTCGGGTCCCACGCGTGCAGCTGCCACAGGTCGATGTGCTCCACGCCCAGCCGGCGCAGCGACCCGTCCAGGGCGTGCAGCAGCGCCCCGCGCGACGCGCCGCCGCCGAACGGGCCGTCGTTGCGCCGCGCCACCGCCTTCGTCGCGACGACCAGCTCGTCGCGGGGCACGACCTCGCCCAGCAGGCCGCCCAGGATCCGCTCGCTCTCGCCCTCCACGTACACGTCGGCGGTGTCCACCAGGGTGCCGCCGGCCTCGGCGAAGGCCAGCAACTGGGTGGCCGCCTCGTCCGCGTCGGTGTCCCGGCCCCAGGTCATCGTGCCCAGGGCCATCCGGGAGACCCGCAGTCCGCTGCGCCCGAGGTATCGCTGTTCCACGCGGGGGAGCCTAAAGGGTGATCGACTTACCGGCGGGTCGTGGCACGCGCGCGGTGCAGGCCCAATCCCGTCACGATCGGGGCACACCCGCCCTGGCGGACCAGGTTACCGACCGGTAGGGTCCCGGGTCGTGCGACTGGGACTGAACCTCGGGTACTGGGGCGCGGGCAACGACGCCGCGAACCTCGAACTGGCCAGGGAAGCCGACCGACTGGGCTACTCGGTGGTGTGGGCCGCCGAAGCCTACGGCTCCGACGCGCCGACGGTCCTGGCGTGGGTGGCCGCGCAGACCGAGCGCGTCGACGTCGGCAGCGCGATCCTGCAGATCCCGGCGCGGACGCCGGCCGCCACCGCGATGACCGCCGCCACCCTGGACTCGCTGTCCGGCGGCCGGTTCCGGCTGGGCCTGGGCGTGTCCGGCCCGCAGGTGTCGGAGGGCTGGCACGGCGTGCGGTTCGACAAGCCGCTGGGCCGCACCCGCGAGTACGTCGACATCGTCCGCGCCGCCCTGCGCCGCGAACGGCTGAGCTACTCCGGCGAGCACTACACGCTGCCGCTGCCCGACGGCCCCGGCAAGGCCCTCACCCTGACCGTGCACCCGGTGCGCGAGCACATCCCCGTCTACCTCGCCGCCATGGGCCCCCGCAACGTCGAGCTCGCGGGCGAGATCGCCGACGGCTGGCTGGCCCTGTTCCTGTCGCCCGAGCACTCCGGCGACGTGCTGGCGTCGCTGCGCGCGGGCCGCGAGAAGGCGGGCAAGACCCTCGACGGGTTCGACATCGCCGCCACCGTCCCCCTGGTCGTCGGCGACGACTGGCGCGCGTGCGCCGACGTCATCCGCCCCTACACCGCGCTGTACGTCGGCGGCATGGGCAGCCGGAAGAAGAACTTCTACAACGACAACGCCGCCCGCATGGGCTTCGCCGCCGAGGCGGCCGAGGTCCAGGAGCGCTACCTCGCCAAGGACTACCAGGGCGCCATGGCGGCCCTGCCGGTCGACTTCCTCGACGCCACCGCCCTGCTCGGCCCGAAGGAGCGCGTCGCCGACCGGATGCGCGCGTTCGCCGAAGCGGGGGTCACCACACTCACCCTTTCGCCCATGCTGCAAGATCTCGATCAGGGGATCGCCGCGCTCCGCACGGCGATCGAAGCTCTGGATCTGGCAGGAGTGGGTAGTTGAGCTGGTTGCAGGCCATCGTCCTCGGACTCGTCCAAGGACTCACGGAATTCCTGCCCATTTCCTCGTCCGGTCACATCAGGATCGTCTCGACACTGTTCTTCGGCAACGACGCGGGCGCCTCGTTCACGGCGGTCATCCAGCTCGGCACCGAGGTCGCGGTGCTGATCTACTTCGCCAAGGACATCGGCAACTTCATCGGTGCCTGGTTCCGCGGCCTGTTCAGCAAGGCCGCGCGCAAGACCGAGGACTACCGGATGGCCTGGTACGTGATCATCGGGTCCATCCCGATCAGCGTGCTCGGCTACCTGTTCAAGGACGAGATCCGGTCGTCGCTGCGCAACCTGTGGATCACCGCCACCGTGCTGGTGGTGTTCGGCCTGCTGCTCGGCCTGGCCGACCAGTTCGCCCAGCACATCCGCAACAAGCTCCAGCTCAAGGACGCCATCGGCATGGGCCTGGCCCAGGCGCTGGCGCTGATCCCCGGCGTGTCCCGCTCCGGCGGCACCCTCACCGCGGGCCTGTTCCTCGGCCTGGACCGCGCCTCCGCGGCCCGCTACTCGTTCCTGCTGGCCCTGCCCGCCGTGTTCGGCGCGGGCCTGTTCAGCATCCCCGACGTGCTCGAACGCGCCGAGCCCAACGCCGCCTCCGTGCCGCAGATGATCGTCGCCACGATCGTGTCGTTCGGGGTCGGCTACGCCACGATCGCGTGGCTGCTGCGCTACGTCTCCAAGCACAGCTACTCGGCGTTCGTGTGGTACCGGCTGCTGCTCGGCATCGTCCTGATGGGGCTGCTGTCGATGGGGCTCATCAACCCGACATAGGGTTGGCCCCGTGGCTACCGTGATCTTGCTGCGACACGCCCGCTCCACCGCCAACGGAGCGGGCGTGCTCGCGGGCCGCCAACCCGGCGTGGCACTGTCCGAACGCGGCGAGGAGCAGGCCGCGGCACTGGTCGACCGGCTCGCCGGCATTCCGGTCGCCGCCGTCGTCACCTCGCCGCTGCAACGCTGCCGGCAGACCCTCGCGCCGCTGCTCGACCGGCTCGGCCTGGACGCGACCGTCGAACCCGACCTCGCCGAGGTCGACTACGGCCAGTGGACCGGGCGCGAGATCAAGGACCTGCTCAAAGAGCCCCTGTGGTCGGTCGTGCAGCAGCACCCGTCCGCCGCGGTGTTCCCCGGCGGCGAGGGCCTGGCCACCGTCCAGTCGCGGGCCGTGGCCGCGATCAGGGCCCACGACGCCCGCGTCACCGCCGAGCACGGCCCCCGCGCGGTGTGGGTCGCGTGCAGCCACGGTGACGTCATCAAGGCGGTGCTGGCCGACGCGCTCGGCGTCCACCTCGACGGCTTCCAGCGGATCGTGGTCGACCCGGCGTCGGTGTCGGTCGTCCAGTACACCGAGCACCGGCCGTTCGTGCTGCGCGTCAACGACAACGGCGGCGACCTGTCGGCCCTCGTGCCGCCGCCGGAGAAGGCCGAGGAACCGCCGTCCTCCGACGCGGTCGTGGGCGGCGGCACCGGCGCGTGAGCAGCGCGTGGCCCCCGGACAGTGCAGGGTAGTCCGGGGGCCACGGTGCGCTTGGCCGGGGCGGGCGGCCTCGTGCCGACGATCGTATTGGCGTCGACACGCCGGTGAACGCCCCGTGACGCGCGCGGCGTTCGGCGGTGTCGCGGCACCGGCGCAGGTCAGCCCGCCCGCCCCAGGCGAGCCCAGGGACAAAAGCCCAGCTCAAGGCCGGTGGAAACAGCGCCGAAACAAACCGCGCAAGCGGCCTGGCGCGCCAACCGGCTAGCCCGTTCGGTTCCGCCCGGAAGGACCGGGCGTGTTAGAAGTTAACAACCGACCGTGCGCTCTTGATCACAGTCCGAGGCGGGTGACGGCGTTGTCCTCCAACGGGTTCGCCGTGCGGATGTAGCGGTGCACGGTCCGCGGGTTGGTCCAGCGGCCCTGCCGCATGATCTCCCGGTCGCTCGCGCCGCCCAGCGCCGCCTGCGTGGCGAACCCCGCCCGCAGCGAGTGCCCGCCGAACAGCGCCGGGTCCAGCCCCGCCCGCGCCGCGTACCGCTTCACCACGTCCGACACCGCCCGGTCCGACATCGACCGGCCGGCCACCCGGCCGTGCTTGGTCACCGACGGGAACAGCGGCCCGCGCGCGGGGTCGGGCCGATAGGAGTGGCAGCGGTGCGTCGCCGCCGGCTCGCCCTCGTCGGCCAGCAACGCCCGCGCGTCCGGCGCGGTCAGCACGTCCACCCAGTCCGCGAACGCGCACACCGGGCACGTCGGCCGCCGCGCCCCGCGGGGCAGCACGACGCGCTGCCGGTGCGCGCCGGTCTGGTCGGTCTTCGTCACGCCCAGCTCGACCAGCAGCAGCGGCTCGTGCGTGCGCGGGTCCACGTCCACCGTGACGTCCTCCAGCGCCACCGCCGCCAGCTCGCTGCGCCGCAACGCGCCCGCGAACCCCACCAGCAGCAGCAACGCGTCACGTCGCCGCGCCACCCCGGTGGGCCAGCCGGGCGGCGGCAGTTCCGCCAGCAACGCCTCCAGCGTGCCCAGCAGCACCGGCCGCTTGCGCCGCGGCTGGGCCTGCCGGGTGCGGCGCACACCGCGCAGCGTCAGGCGCACGACGTCCGACCGCGTGGGGGAGGGCAGCCCGCCGGCCGCGTGCACCGCCGCGATCGCCGCCGCCTTGCGCTCCAGCGTGGACGGCCCGAACGCGGGGGAGCCGTCGGGTTTCGTCGTGTCGGCCGCCACCGCCAGGTACACCGCGACGTCCACCGGGTCCGCGGGCAGCGCCGTGCGGCCCTCGGCCTCGCACCACGCGGCCCACGCGACCCAGTCGGAGCGGTAGGCGCGCAGGGTGTTGGGGGACTGGGCGGCGCGCAGGTAGCCCGCCAGGGCGTCGGCCTGCTCCACGTCGAACCGGCGGCGGACCTGCTCCAGCGCGGCGTAGTCCACCAGCGCCGCGTGCCGCACGCGGTCGAGCTCCGCGCGCACCGGCTCCGGCAAGGTCACCGCGCCACCCTAACAGCTTCGACGTACTTGAAATCTTCAGTGTGGACTAATAGACCACTTGACCAGGGTCGCTACTATGCGGAACCGTGCGCGCTCTACAACACCCGGACGTGGAAGATCTCCGTCTCTCCACAGTCCTGAGCGCGCTCGCCGACCCGGTCCGACTGCGGATCGTCGCCGAGCTCGCACGATCGGGTGGGATCGTGTGCGGGCAGTTCGACGTGCCGGTCAGCATGTCGACGCTGTCGCACCACCTGAAGGTGCTCCGTGAAGCCGGGGTGCTGCGCGTGACGCCGCAGGGCAGCTACCGCAAGCACGAGCTGCGGCGCGACGAGATGGAACGCCGGTTCCCCGGCGTGCTGGACTCCATCACCAGCGCGATCGAAGCACCCTGAGGCCCGGTCACCAGCCTTCCAGGAACAGGCAGAACGGGTGGCCGGCGGGGTCGAGGTAGACCCGCACGCCCTCCTGCGGCTGGAAGTCGGCGAGCGTCGCGCCCAGCGCGACGGCGTGCGCCCCGGCGGTCTCCAGGTCGTCGACCAGGATGTCCAGGTGCGCCATCATCCGCTGCTCGCCGGCCGCGGCGGGCCAGGTGGGGCGCTGGTAGTCCGGTTCGGTCTGGAACGACAGCCCGGCGCTGCCGTCGGCGGGGCGGAGGGTGGCCCAGCCGGGTTCGTCGTCGCGCAGCGGCCAGCCGAGCAGGTCGCGGTAGAAGCGGGCGAGGGCTTGGGCGTCGGGTGCGTCGAGCACCGTGGCGGTCAGCTTCAGCACGGAGTCGATTTTCACCCGGCGGGGTGATCTTCGCACGGTGGTGGGGACAGCGGTGGGGGCGGCCGGATCGCTCCGACCGCCCCCACCTCGCCGTGCCGTGCCGCGGGTCAGCCGCCCTGGGTCGGGTGCGGCAGGTCGCCGGGCTTGGGTGCGCCTTCGGCCAGTTCGGCCAGCGCTTCGCCGAGGCGGTAGTCGTTCTGCTCGAAGCAGCCCTTGCCCAGGGTGTGGGCGTAGGCGGAGCAGGTGCCGTCGAGCTGCCGGGTCAGCTGGGCGGCGCTGGCGAGGTAGCCGAGGGAGTTGTCCGTGCGGGGCATGTACCGGTCGCCGAGGGACGAGCCCGCGGAGGCGATGAGCAGGAACAGGGCGGCGAGGACGCCGATGCCGGTCGACGGTGAGGCGAGCGCGAGGCGGACGCGGTCGACGCCGTCGAAGCGGCGCACGCCGTAGTAGGCGGCGAAGCCGGTGAGCAGGAGCAGGCAGTAGAGCAGTTCGGCGGTGCTGCGCGGCCACAGCTGCACGGCGTCGGCGGCGTACATCTGGGCGCCGAAGTGGAAGCGCAGCAGCCAGGCGCCGGCGAAGACGGTGGTGAGGAGGATGACGGCGGTGCGGCGGCGGGCCACGGCGATGGCGGCGGCGAGGCCGACGAGGGTGAGGAGGGTGAACAGGCCGACGCCGCCGAGTTCACCGGGTGGTGGCCAGGGGCCGGTGTTGCCGGGCAGGTCGCTGCGCCACATGGCGATGTAGGTGGGTTCGGTCCAGGTGTCCCAGTAGAAGTAGCGGTCCTTGACCGAGCCGGAGGCGGTGAGCAGGCCGAAGAGGTGGCGGAACGAGACGGCGACGAAGACGGCGGCGGTGGTGGCGATCAGGGCGAGGCCCTTGAGGGGGCCGGTGCGCCAGGGGAACAGCACGAGGGCGGAGATGAGCACGCCGGGTGCGGACCAGACGAACCAGCCGGAGTAGGTGAGGAAGACCAGGCCGAGGGCGGCGCCGGCGCCGATGCCGTGCAGGACGATGCCGCGCCAGGGGGTGTCGCCGGCGCGGCGCAGGCGGCGCAGCAGGGCGAGCAGGACGGCGGCCATGACGACGAGCATGAGGTTGGTGTAGGGCTTGTAGGGGTCGATGAGGATCATGCCGGGGACGACGCCGAGGCCGAGTGCCCAGACCGGGGACAGCAGCAGTCGCCAGGAGAGGTAGGCGACGGGGCCGAACAGGGCGGTGCCGAGGATCTGCAGCGCTTTGAGGGAGTGTTCGGGGGTGGTGTCGGTGAGCTGGGAGAACCAGGCGATGGCGTGGACCCAGCCGGGTGGGTAGTCGGCTTGCATGGTGCCGGTGTCGATGAGCGTGTGGGCCCAGCGGACGAGGGCGCCTGAGTCGCCGCCGTTGGCGTTGAGGCCCCAGGAGGTGCCGCGCAGGGCGATGAGGACGGCGCCGGCGACGAGTCCGCTGAACAGGCCGGCGGCCGCGGCGGCGGCGATGCGGCGGGTCAGGGGTGCGTGGGTGGCCCAGCGCGCGCGGGCGGCGACGACGGTGAGCAGGAGCAGGACCGCGGCGATGAGGGCGTAGCGGAGTTGGAGTGCGGCGAGGCCGCTGATCTGGCCGATCCGGTCGAGCGGGTTGACGTCGACGCCGCGGGCGAGGAGCACCACCAGCGCTGCGGCGGCCACGGACACGACGGCTTCGGCGGCGAAGAGCAGACCTCGGCGGGGTTGTGCGGTGGGGGGCGGCGGCGGGGTGTGCTCGGGGCTGGTCCGCGGCGGTTGTTCTGGCGCGGTCGACAGCACCGTCGATCACTTCCTCACGGGTTTGGTGGTTCCGAATGCGTGGCGGGCGAGGAGCTTGGCGCTGGCGGTTTGCCGTGAGGTGACGGCGCCGGGCAGCAGGAGCAGGGCGTGCAGGCGGGAGGAGAGGTGGCGGCGGGCGGCTTTGGCGGCGCGGTGCCAGCCGATCTCGTCCATGTGGTCGGCGACTTCGAGGAAGAAGTCGTGCTCTTCGGTGAAGCGCCGGCCGAGGGAGGCCAGGGAGGAGGACACGCTGGCGTCGTGGCGGCGGTACTGGAAGCAGACGTCGGGGACGACGACGAGTTGTCCGCCGCGTTCGAGGAGGTCGAGCATGAGGGCGAGGTCGAGGACGACGCTGAGACCTTGGCGGAAGCCGAGGTCTTTGAGGGCTTCGCGGCGCCAGCACAGGGAGGGGAAGTAGGTCCAGTTGCCGCGCAGGAGGCTGATGGCGAGGTCTTCGCCGGCCATGACCTTGGGGGTGGTGGTGTCGGGGGCGTAGAGGCTGCGCTTGACGCGGTCGGTGAGGGGTCGGACGACCTGGCCGGTGCTGTCGATGACGTCGACGCCTGCTTGGACGACGTCGGCGTCGGGGTAGCGCTGGGTGGTGCGGCGGATGGTGCTGACGTAGTTGGGCAGCATGGCGTCGTCGGAGCCCATGACGACGAGGAAGTCGCGTTCGGCGAGGTCGAGGCACTTCTGGAAGTTGGCGTTGATGCCGAGGTTGCGCTCGTTGCGCTGGTAGTGGATGCGGTCGTCGCGCAGTGAGGCGAACCAGTCGGGCAGGCCGTTGTCGGTGACGCTGTCGTCGATGACGGTGAGGTGCCAGTTGGCGTCGTCCTGTGCGATGACGCTGCGCACGGCGGTTTTGAGGTACGAGATGTCCCCGTAGTGGGGGAGCATGATGTCGATGCCGTTCATGGTCACCTCGTACGACCGACGATCAGGCTGCGGTGTGGAACACCCATCCCCTTGCCACGACCCTTCCCCTTGCGCCCTGTCCCTCGTGGTTCCACCCGAGCGCCGGGGATACCGGCTTTCAGGAGGTGGCGACGAGGCAGCCTACTGTGTTGGCGGTGAGCGCAGACATCATGCCCCCGCGTCGGTTGAGCCCTGCTGTCGTCGTGGGGTTGGGCACGTTGGTTCTCGGTGCGTCGGGTTACGCGTTCGTGGCGATCGCGGGTCATTCGCTGTCGGCGGTGGACGCGGCGGCGGTGGCGGCGTTCTACCTGTTGGTGAACATCGTGGGTCCGGGGATCTTCTCGGCGTTGGAGCAGCAGGCGAGTCATGCGACGTCGCGGGCGTTGGCGCGGGGTGAACGCGCTGGTGGGGCGGTGCGTCGGGTGGGGCGTGAGGGTGTGGTGCTGATGGTGGTGGTGTTGGGTGTGCTGGCGTTGGTGTCGCCGGTGTTGGTGGATCGGTCGTTGAAAGGGTCGTGGCCGTTGTTCGGCGCGGTGGTGGTGGCGGTGGTGACTTCGGCGGCTATTTACCTGGCGCGTGGTGTGTTGGGTGGAATGCGGCGGTTCACGGGTTATGCGGCGACTTTGGCGGGTGAGGGATTCGCTCGTTTGTTCGGTGCGATCGCGTTGGCGGTGGCGGGTGTGGCGGGTGCGGGGCTGTTCGGGATGACGTTCGCGTCGGGGACGGTCGTGGGTGTGGTGGCGGGGTTGGTGTGGTTGCGGTCGCGGCCGGCGCCGGTGGCCGGTGGTGCGGGGGGTTCGGCGGGGCCGGAGCGGGTGGAGAGCTTGGCGTTGTTGGTGATGGCGGGGTTGTTGGTGCAGGCGGTGGCGAACGTGGCGCCGATCGTGGTGACGGCGCGGTTGCCGCACGACGCGGGGTTGGCGTTGGCGTTCTCGTCGGCGTTCATCCTGGTGAGGGTGCCGTTGTTCGTGTTCTCGCCGGTGCAGGCGTTGTTGTTGCCGGGGTTGACGGAGGCGGCGACGCGGGGTGATCTGGGTGCGGTGCGGTCGGTGTTGCGGCGGATCTCGGTGTGGGTGTTGGTGGTCGGTGTGGTGGGTGCGGTGGGGTCGGCGGTGTTGGGTCCGTGGGCGGTGCGGGTGTTCTTCGGGGCGGAGGCGGGGTTGTCGTGGGTGTTGATGGGTGCGTTGGGGGTGGGGACGTTGTTGTTGATGGTGGCGCAGGTGTTGCAGCCGGCGTTGATCGCGTTGGGTGCGCGGTCGGCGATCACGGGGTCGTGGGTGGCGGGGACGGTGGCGTTGTTGGTGGTGTTGGTGTTGCCGGGGTCGCCGGTGGTGGTGGCGACGGTGGCGCAGTTGGTGGGGCCGTTGTTGGTGGCGGCGGGGATGGCGGTGGCGTTGGGGCGGCGGTTGGCGGCGGTGGGTGCGGCCCGGTCGGCGTGATGCCGCCGCGGGGCGTTCGGCGGTCGCGTGGAGTTCACCTGATCGTGAAGGTTTCGCCGGGGCGGGCGACGGGGGCTTGGGCGCGTTCGGCGGCTTCGGCGGTGCTGAGGGTGTGGCCGATGTGGGTGAGCAGGAGGCGGCGGGCGCGGCGGGCGGCGTCGGCGGCGTCTTCGGGGGTGCAGTGGTGGGGTCCGGCGCCGTCGGCTTCGCACAGGAGCAGGTCGGCGTCGGTGGCGAGGTCGTCGAGGGCGGGGCAGGGTCCGGTGTCGCCGGAGTAGGCGAAGGTGGTGTCGTGGTGGGTGGCGCGCAGGCCGAAGGCGGGCAGGCCGTGGTCGACGGCGCGGCTGGTGAGGGTGAGGTCGCCGATGTCGGTGTGGTGGCCGTCGTGCAGTTCGTGGACGTCGAAGGCGGCGGAGGCGGGGTTGGGGGAGGCGCCGGCGAGGAAGGTCTCGAGCCGGTCGGCGAGTCCGGGTGGGCCGTAGAGGGGGATGGGGGCGCGGGGTTGGTGGTCGGCGAACAGCAGCGCGTAGTAGTAGGGCAGCAGGTCGGCGGCGTGGTCGGCGTGGGTGTGGGAGATCCAGACGGCGTCGAGGAGGTCGGGTCGGTGGTGGCGTTGCAGTTCGGCGAGGGTGCCGGGGCCGGCGTCGACCCAGATGGCGGTGTGCTCGGTGCGCAGCAGGTAGCCGGAGCAGGGGTTGCCGGGGCGCGGGTAGGGCGTGGCGGTGCCCAGGACGGTGAGGCGGAAGGTCACGGGGCAGTGTGGCGCAGGACGTGGACGCCCGCCGCTGTTTTGAGGTAGGCCCAGGTGGTGGCGCCGGTGGTGGCGAGGCCGACGTGGGAGGCGGAGGCGCGGGCGAGGTCGTCGGGCAGGGCGACGGGGGTCCAGTGCTCGCCGGTCCAGCGGTGGAAGGCGGGTCTGGTCTCGAAGGAGCGGTGGGTGGCGCGCACGCCCCAGGTCCAGCCGGCGGCGACGCCGTGGACGCTGAGGCGGCCGGTGTCCTCGGGTGGGGGGACGGGGGTCCACTGCTCGCCGTCCCACCGGTGCACGCGCAGGCCGTCGGTGTCGCGGACGTGGCCGAGCCAGATGTCGTCGGGTGTGGTGGCGGCGAGGCGGGCGACGTGGCCGCGTTCGGTGCGGGGTCCGGTGATCTCGGTCCAGGTGTGGCCGTCCCAGCGGGTGAGGACGGGGTATTCGTAGGTGGCGGGTCCGGCGCCGGCGAGTCCTCCGCCGCCGGCCCACAGGACGTGGGGTCCGGCGGTGGTGATGGTCTGGAGGCTTTCGCGGGTCGAGGACAGGGCGGTGCGCAGGCGCCAGGTGGTGCCGTCGTAGTGGAGGGTGTCGGGGCCGGTGCCGACCACGTGGACGTGGCCGCCGGCGACCGCGGCGACGGCTTTGGCCCAGGCGATGCGGGGTGTGGGCACGACGTCCCAGGTGGTGCCGTCGTAGTGCAGGACGAGGGGGCGGCCGTCGCTGTTGCCGACGGCCCAGACGTCGTCGGGCGCGGCGGCGGACACGCCGGAGAGGCTGGCCGGGGCGGGCAGCTCGGGCAGCGGCTCGACCTGCCAGGTGGTGCCGGTCCAGCGCAGCACCAGCGGCGCGGTCGGGCGGCTGGTGAACACGCCGGTGGTGCCCGCCAGCCACGCGTGGTGCTCGCCGGCGGTCGCCAGGTCGGCCAGTGCGGTGCTGGGCGGCAGCACGGGCACCGGCACGGGTCGGAACAAGCCAACTCCCCCTCGATGGGTCGTCCCCCGACTCATCGCGTGATCCAGCTCAGCGGCCGGGGTGCCCGTGCGCCAGCCGCCGAACGGCGGCTTGTCGTTGCGCGGCGGCGCGGCCGCTACTCCTGTCGGGCGCGGTGTTCGAGGTAGCGGCGTTCCGGCAGGCTCAGGGTGGCACGGGCGGCGCGGGCGTAGTGCGCGCGGGCCGCGTCGTGGTCGCCGGCGAGGTCGAGCAGGTGGGCGCGCACGGCGTCGACGCGGTGGTGTCCGGCGAGTGCGGGGTCGCGGGCGGCGTCGTCCAGGCGGGCCAGGCCGGTGGCGGGTCCGTGGACCATGGCGGCGGCGACGATCCGGTTGAGGGCGACCATCGGGCCGGGGGTGAGGGTGTGCAGCAGGTCGTACAGGCCCAGGACCTGCTTCCAGTCGGTGTCGGCGGCGGTGGGTGCTTCGGCGTGCAGGGCGGCGATGGCGGCTTGGAGCTGGTAGGGGCCGATGGCGGTGGTGGTGAGGGCGGCGTGGACCAGCCGGGTGCCTTCGGTGATCTGGTCGGTGTTCCACAGGGCGCGGTCCTGCTCGGCGAGGGGGACGAGGGAGCCGTCGGCGCGGGTGCGGGCGGGGCGGCGGGCGTCGGTGAGCAGCATCAGGGCCAGCAGCCCGGCGGATTCGCCGTCGTGGGGCAGGCGGGTGAGCAGCTCGCGGGTCAGGCGGACGGCTTCGCCGGAGAGGTCGACGCGGTGCAGGTCGGCGCCGGAGCTGGCGGTGTGGCCTTCGGTGAACACCAGGTACAGCACGTGGCGCACGGCGTCGAAGCGGGCGTCGCGTTCGGTGTCGGGTGGCAGGGCGAAGCGGGCGCCGGTGGCTTTGACGCGCTGCTTGGCGCGGCTGATGCGTTGCGCGACGGTGGTTTCGGGGACGAGGAACGCCCGCGCGATCTCGGCGGTGGTCAGGCCGCCGACGGCGCGCAGGGTCAGCGCGACCTGGGACGGCGGTGTCAGCGCGGGGTGGCAGCACAGCGTGAGCAGCGTGAGGGTGTCGTCCACGCCGGGCGGGGGTTCGGTGTCGGGGGGTGTCAGCGCGACCACCGCCTCCTCGCGGCGGCGGCGCGCGGTGTCGGCCCGGTGGATCTCGATGCGGCGGCGTGAGGCGACGGTGATCAGCCAGCCGGCCGGGTTGTCGGGGACGCCGTCGGCGGGCCAGCGGGTCGCGGCGGCCAGCAGCGCTTCCTGCACGGCGTCCTCGCAGGCGTCGAAGCCGCCGTGGTGGCGCACCAGCGCGCCCAGCACGCGCGGCGCGAGTTCCCGCAGCAGCGGGCCGATCGCGGTCACAGCGGGAAGTCGGCCAGCGAGGACAGCACCGGCCGCACCTCCACCAGGCCGAGCGCGGCCTCGGGGACGCGGGCCGCGATCTCCAGCGCCCGGTCGGCGGTGTCGACCTCGACCAGGTAGAACCCGGCCAGCAGTTCCTTGGCCTCGGCGAAGGGCCCGTCGGTGGTGAGCACCTGCCCGTCGCGCACGGCGACGCGGGTGGTCTGCGCCGGGTCGGTCAGCGCCTCGGACACCACGAGCTCGCCGGAGGCGGCCAGTTCCTCGTCCAGCGCCGCGTAGGCGTCCAGGCCGGCCGCCCGGTCCTCGGTGGCCAGGCGGTCCCAGATCGCGCGGGACTCCGGGTTGCTGTAGATCAGGACCAGGTACTTCACCACGAGCCTCCGAGAAGAAGAATTCCGGGAAAACCGGTCCGGGGATGTCGAGGACGGGCGCCCAGCTTCTACGTCCTCCGTGACGGGCGCCCGACCGGGGTGCCCCACCGGAGAGGATCACCGCCATGAGCGAGCACACCGACATCACCGACCTGCTGCACCGGCGGGCCGCCGCGATGCGCGCCGGCGACGCGGACGGCCTCGTCGCCGACTACCTGCCCGACGCGGTCACCTTCACCCTGGCCCCGCCGCTGCGGCACACCGCGCCCGAGGTGGGCGATCCCGAGGCGATGCGGGCGTGGTTCGCGACGTTCGACTCGGCCGTGGACTACGAGATCCGCGACCTGCACGTCACCGCCGAGGGCGACCTGGCGTTCTGCCACAGCCTCAACCGCATGTCCGCCGTGCCGCGCGGTCGCGCGGAGGCGTTCGACCTGTGGTTCCGCGCCACGGTGTGCCTGCGGCGGGTGGACGGGGCGTGGCGCATCGCGCACGAGCACACCTCCACTCCGTTCCACATGGACGGCAGCTTCTCCGCCGCCCTGGACCTCACGCCGTAAGGGCCAGGGTCAACGCGTTCAGCGCGGCGCGGTAGGCGTGCTCGGCCGGGGTCGCGTACCCCACCACCACGCCCTGCCGCGCCGCGTCACGCGGGTCGTGCCAGTGCTCCCGCAGCCCGGACACGGCCAGGCCGTGCGCGGCGGCTCGCGCCACCACCGCCGCCTCGTCGGGGTGCTCGACCAGCACGTGCAGCCCGGCCGAGACGCCGTGCGCGGCCACGCCGAGGCCGGTGAGCCGCCGCACCAGCAGGTCGCGGCGGCGCCGGTAGCGCAGCCGGCAGGCCCGGATGTGCCGGTCGTAGGCGTGCGTGCCGATCAGGTCGGCCAACGCGAGCTGGCCCACGACCTCGGTGTGGTGGTCGGCGTGCAGCTTGGCGTCGACGACGGGGTCCACCCAGCGCGGCGGCAGCACCAGCCACCCCAGCCGCACCCCCGGGCCCAACGTCTTCGACGCGCTGCCCGCGTAGGCGACGTGGTCGGGTGCGGTGCCCTGCACGGCGCCCAGCGGCTGCCGGTCGTAGCGGAACTCGCCGTCGTAGTCGTCCTCCACGACCAGCGCGCCCGACTGCCGCGCCCACGCCGTCAGCGCACGTCGGCGGTCGGGGTGCAGCGGCACGCCGGTCGGGTACTGGTGCGCCGGGGTCACCACCGCGGCGGCCACGTCCGCCGGGACCGCCGCGCCGCGCTCGTCCACCGGCAGCGGCACGACCCGCCGCCCGGCGCGTTCCACCACGTCGCGGTGGAACGGCAGGCCCGGGTCCTCCATCGCCACCGGCCCGTCCAGCACCGACGCCAGCAGCGCCAGCGCCTGCACGTACCCGGAGGTGATCACGACCCGCTCGGGTGCGGCCTGCACGCCGCGGGTGCGCCCGAGGTACTCGGTCAGCGCGGTCCGCAGCTCGATCCGGCCGCGCGGGTCGCCGTACCCGTGCACGGTGGCCGGCGCGGCGCTCAGCGCCCGGCGGGTGGCCCGCAGCCAGGCCGTGGTCGGGAACGTCGACACGTCCGGGCTGCCCGGCGTCAGGTCGTGCCGCGGCGTCGGCGCGACCGGCCCGGCGGGCCCGGCGGGGGCGGCGGGCCGGGGGAGCGGCGCGACCCGGGTGCCCGCGCCCCGGCGTGCGGTCAGGTAGCCCTCGGCCACCAGCTGGTCGTAGGCGGCGGCCACGGTGTTGCGGGCCAACCCCAGCTCGACGGCCAACCGGCGGGTCGCGGGCAGCCGCGCGCCGGGGGCCAGGCGCCCGGCGCGGATCGCCTCCCGCAGCGCGCGTTCCACCCCGCCGCGCCGGGTCAGCGCGGGATCGAGGTCCAGGTGCAGGTCGACGCCCGCGTCCGCCCGGTCATCCGACACGGGTCCGGACCCTAACCGGCCACCCCGCCCCCGCACCGGGGAAACCGGCACGGTGATCGAATTCCGCGAAAACCGCGGAAAGGAGGACATTGCGGAATCAACCGCGCGGCCCGTCGGAAATCGGCCGGTGCCCGGAGAACCGGGCAACGGAACGCGGTGTTCGCCGGGTTGCGAAATGGCAGTATTGGCGGCGCTGATCGAGTGATCACCACGTGGAACGGGGTCGGGTCGCCGTGCGACCACGACCCCAGTCGTGACGGGAGTCGATGTGACCAGGACCGATGTGACCGAGGCGGCCAACGCGCTGCGCGCGCTGCACGTGCCGGGCAGCCCGCTGGTGGTGCCCAACGCGTGGGACGTCTCGTCCGCCCGCGTCTTCGCCGAGGCGGGCCACCCGGTCGTGGCGACCACCAGCGTCGCCGTGGCCGCCGTCTTAGGCTTCCAGGACGGGCACGACATGCCCGCCGACGTCGCGTTCGACGCCGTGCGCCGGATCGCCGCCGCCGTCGAGGTGCCGGTGACCACCGACATCGAACGTGGCTACGACCTGCCGCCCGCCCGGGTCGGAGAGAGGCTGGCCGAGGTCGGCGCGGCCGGCTGCAACCTCGAGGACTCCGACCCGCGCACCAAGGCCATGGTCGACGTGGCCGAGCAGGCCGATTTCCTGGCCGCCGTGCGCGCCGCCAACCCGGACCTGGTGATCAACGCCCGGATCGACGAGTTCCTCAACGGCGGCAAGTCCTTCGACGACGCCGTGCGGCGGGCGCAGGTCTACTTCGAGGCGGGCGCGGACTGCGTCTACCCGATGCGGCTGCCCGGCGACCGGGTCGCCGAGTTCGTCGAGGCCGTCGGGCGTCGGCCGGTGAACATCGCGCACGGCCCCGGCGCGCCCACCCCGAACGACCTGGCGCCGCTGGGCGTGGCCCGGGTCAGCTTCGGGCCCGGCCTGCACAACGTGCTGATGATGAAGCAGCTCAAGAAGATGGCCACCGACATGCTCGACGGCGGCAGCCCCTACCGCGGCTGAACTACCCGCCGGTAACGCCCATTAGGGTGAGTCCCATGTACGAGTGGGACACCGACACGCGGGTGGACGCGACGGGGGACGGGCGGTTCGCCGCGCAGCTCACCGACCGGTGGGCCAGTGCCGGCGGGCGGCCCAACGGCGGGTACCTCGTCGCGTTCTGCCTGCGTGCGCTCGGCCAGGTGCTGCCGCACCCCGACCCGCTCGTCGTCGGCGCCCACTACCTGCGGCCCGGCGTCGTCGGACCCGCCCGCGTCGACACCGAGCTCATCCGCGCCGGACGCCGGCTGTCCACCGGCGAAGCCCGCCTGACCTGCGGCGACCGCGAAGTGCTGCGCGTCGTCGCCTCCTACGCCGACCTCGCCGACACCGCCGGCGCCACCGGACCGGACCTCCAGCTCGGCCAAGCGCCCGACCTGCCGCCGCCCGACGAGTGCGTCGACGCCTACGGCGACCTGCGCCTGCCCGGCGTCACCGTCGCCGACCGCGTCGACGTGCGCGCGCCCGAGCCGTTCGGCTGGGCGAGGGGCCGGCCCACCGGCGTCCCGCGCGCCGAGTTCTGGCTCCGCTTCGCCGACGGCCGCCCCGCCGACACCGCCGGCCTGGCGACCCTGGTCGACACCGCCGCGCCCGCCGTCCTCGACCTCGGCGTCACCGACTCCGCCACCGTCGAGCTCACCGTCCACGTCCGCGCCCGTCCCACCTCGGCCGGCACCACCCCGACCTGGCTCGCCGCCCGCGTCGCCACCCGCCACCTCGCCGGCGGCTACCACGAGGAGGACGTCGAGCTGTGGGACACGACCGGGCGGCTGGTGGCCCAGTCACGCCAACTCGCCGTGTCCGCCGGCCGATAATCGGCAGCCCCGCCGGCCCACCCTCGATATCCTTGACCCAAATGAACCAGATGTCGCACGCTGACCTGCGCCAACGCCTGTCCGACCTGATGTCGCGGGACCAGCGGAGGCTGGCACGCAGGCTCGACGGCGCCCGCAAGGTCCGCGACGACAGCGCCCGCGCCGCCGTCCTCGCCGAAATCGAGGCCGACCTCGAGGCCGCCGAGCTGCGCGTCGCCCTGCGCCGCGAGGCCGTGCCGAAGATCACCTACCCGCCCGAGCTGCCCGTCAGCGCCCGCAAGGACGACATCGCCGCGCTCATCCGCGACCACCAGGTCGTGATCGTCGCCGGCGAGACCGGCTCGGGCAAGACCACCCAGCTGCCCAAGATCTGCCTCGAACTCGGCCGCGGCGTGCTCGGCCAGATCGGCCACACCCAGCCCCGCCGCCTCGCCGCCCGCACCGTCGCCGAGCGCGTCGCCCAGGAACTGGACACCCCGCTGGGCAGCGCCGTCGGCTACAAGGTCCGCTTCACCGACCAGTCCGGCGACGACACCCTGGTCAAGCTCATGACCGACGGCATCCTGCTCGCCGAGATCCAGACCGACCGGATGCTGTCGCGCTACGACACGATCATCATCGACGAGGCCCACGAACGCAGCCTCAACGTCGACTTCCTGCTCGGCTACCTCAAGCAGCTGCTGCCCCGCCGCCCCGACCTCAAGGTCGTCATCACCTCCGCGACCATCGACCCCCAGCGGTTCTCCCGGCACTTCGGCGACGCCCCGATCATCGAGGTCTCCGGCCGCACCTACCCCGTCGAGGTCCGCTACCGCCCGATCGTCGACCCCGAGGACCCCGACGCCGACCCCGACCGCGACCAGACGCAGGCCATCTGCGACGCCGTGCGCGAACTCCAGGCCGAAGGACCCGGCGACGTGCTGGTGTTCCTGTCCGGCGAACGCGAGATCCGCGACACCGCCGACGCCCTGGCCGTCCTGGAACTGCGCGACACCGAGATCCTGCCGCTGTACGCGCGGCTGTCGTTCGGCGAGCAGCACCGCGTGTTCCAACCCCACCGCGGACGGCGCGTCGTGCTCGCCACCAACGTCGCCGAGACCTCCCTGACCGTGCCCGGCATCAAGTACGTCGTGGACCCCGGCACCGCCCGCGTCTCCCGCTACAGCCACCGGCTCAAGGTGCAGCGGCTGCCCATCGAACCGGTCTCCCAGGCTTCGGCCAACCAGCGCAAGGGCCGCTGCGGCCGCGTCTCCGAAGGCATCTGCGTCCGCCTCTACAGCGAGGACGACTTCGACGCCCGCCCCGAGTTCACCGACCCGGAGATCCTGCGCACCAACCTCGCCTCGGTCATCCTCCAGATGACCTCCATCGGCCTGGGCGACATCGCCGCGTTCCCGTTCATCGACCCGCCCGAGGCCCGCAACATCGCCGACGGCGTGCAGCTGCTGCAGGAACTCGGCGCGATCCTGCCCGCCGAGCAGAAGCTCACCCCGCTGGGCCGCAAGCTCGCCCAACTGCCCGTCGACCCCCGCCTGGCCCGCATGGTCATCGAGGCCGACCGCAACGGCTGCGTCCGCGAGGTCATGGTCATCGCCTCCGCCCTGTCCATCCAGGACCCCCGCGAACGACCCTCCGACAAGCAGCAGGCCGCCGACGAGTTCCACGCCCGCTTCAAGGACCCCGACTCCGACTTCACCGCGTTCCTCAACCTGTGGCAGTACCTGCGCGAGAAGCAGAAGGAGCTGTCCAGCAACCAGTTCCGCCGGCTGTGCCGCACCGAGTTCCTCAACTACCTGCGCGTGCGCGAGTGGCAGGACATCTACCAGCAGCTGCGGCAGGTCGCGAAGACCCTCGGCGTGCACGTCAACGACCAGCCCGCCGACCCGCGCAACGTCCACGTCTCGCTGCTGTCGGGCCTGCTGTCCCACATCGGCGTCAAGGACGTCCCCAAACGGGACCCGGGCAAGCGGGCGGCCACCGAGTACCTCGGCGCCCGCAACGCGAAGTTCGCGATCTTCCCCGGCTCCAGCCTCTTCCGCAAACCACCCCAGTGGGTGATGGCCGCCGAACTGGTCGAGACGTCGCGACTGTGGGGCCGCACGGTCGCGAAGATCGAACCCGAGTGGGCCGAGAAGCTCGCCGGGCACCTGGTCAAGCGCACCTACAGCGAACCGCACTGGGAAGCCAGGCGCGGCTCCGTCGTCGCCCTGGAGAAGGTCACCCTCTACGGCGTGCCGATCGTCGCCTCCCGCAAGGTCGACTACGGGCGCATCGACCCCGAGCTGTCCCGCGAGCTGTTCATCCGCCACGCCCTGGTGCAGGGGGAGTGGACCACCCACCACAAGTTCTTCCACCACAACCGGGACCTGCTCGCCGAGGTCGAGGAACTGGAGAACCGGGCCCGCCGCCGCGACATCGTCGTGGACGACGACACCCTCTTCGACTTCTACGACCAGCGCGTCCCCGCCGACGTCGTCTCCGCCCGGCACTTCGACACCTGGTGGAAGAAGACCCGCCACACCCAGGCCGACCTGCTCACCTTCGACAAGGCGATGCTGGTCAACGACCGCGCCGCGGTCACCCCCGACGCCTACCCCGACCAACTGCGCCGCGGCGACCTCACCCTGCCGCTGACCTACCGGTTCGAACCCGGCGCCGCGGTCGACGGCGTCACCGTCACCCTGCCCCTGCCCGCGCTGACCACCCTGCCCGACGACTCGCTGTCCTGGCAGGTCCCCGGCATGCGCACCGACCTGGTCATCGCCCTGATCCGGTCGCTGCCCAAACCCGTGCGCCGCAACTTCGTGCCCGTGCCCGACGTCGCCGCCGCCGCCCTGACCGGCATCGACCCCGACGAACCCCTGCTGCCCGCGCTGGAACGCGAGCTGCGCAAGCTCACCGGCGTCGTCGTGCCCCGCGAGCAGTGGCAGCTCGACCAGGTGCCCGAACACCTCAAGCTCACCTTCACCGTCGTCGACGAGAACGACCGCGCCCTGGCCCAGGGCAAGGACCTCGCCGCGCTCAAGGCCCAACTGCGCGGACAGCTGCGCCAGACCCTGGCCGCCGCCGCGAGCAACCTCGCCCGCACCGGCCTGACCACCTGGGACATCGGCGACCTGCCCCGCACCGTGCAGCGGCAGCGCTCCGGCATCGTCGTCACCGCCTACCCCGCCCTGGTCGACAAGGGCGACACCGTCGCGGTCGAGATCCTCGACACCCCCGGCCGGCAGCGGCAGGCCATGTGGCGCGGCACCCGCCGGCTGCTCCTGCTCAACGCGCCCTCCCCGGTCAAGACCCTGCAACGCGGCCTGAACAACGCCGAGAAGCTCGCCCTGACCCGCAACCCGCACGGCGGCGTCGCCCCGCTGCTGGCCGACTGCATCTCCGCCGCCGTCGACAAGCTCCTGCGCGACGCCGGCGGCCCGGCGTGGACCGAGGCCGCGTTCGCCAAGCTCCTCGACCACGTCCGCCGCGGCCTCGGCGGGACCACGTTCGACGTCGTGCACCAGGTCCGCCGCGTCCTGGAAGCCGCCCAGGACGTCGAACTGCGCCTCAACGGCGTGCGCGGCCCGGTGTTCGAGGAATCCCTCGCCGACGTCCGCGCCCAGCTCACCGGCCTGGTGCACGCGGGCTTCGTCACCGAGGCGGGCGCCGACCGGCTCGGCGACGTGCACCGCTACCTGCAGGGCATCTCCCGCCGGCTGGAGAAGCTGCCCGAGAACGTCCGCCGCGACCAGGAGTGGATGGACCGCGTCCACGCCGTGCACGCCGAGTACCGCGAACTGCGCGCCGCCCTGCCCGCCGACGAGCCGCACGAGGAGCTCGACGAGGTGCGGTGGATGATCGAGGAACTGCGGCTGAGCTACTTCGCCCAGACCATCGGCACCCGCTACACCGTGTCCGACAAGCGCATCTTCAAAGCCCTCGACGCCGTGCCCCGCTGACCCCGACCGGGGCGCGGCGGGCGCGGCGCTACTCGCACTGCTCCAGCAACATCCGCAACGCGTCGGCGACCACGGTCTTCGTCTCGCCGTCCAACGGCTCCAGCAGCCGCGCGTAGTGCCGCATGTGCTCGGCCAGCATCCCGTCCACCAGCCGCGCGCCCCGGTCGGTCAGCTTGATCCGCACCACCCGCCGGTCCGCCGCGTCGGACACCCGCTGCACCAGGCCCTTGGCCGCCATCCGGTCGATCCGGTTGGTGATCGCGCCCGCCGTGACCAGCGACGCCGACAGGAACGCGCCCGCCGTCATGCCCTGCGCCGACCCCGCCCTCCGCAACGTGGTCAGCACGTCGAACTCGCCCGGCTCCAGGTCGAACCGGCCCACGAACTCCCGCAGCTCCCGCTCCAGCAGCCGCGCCAACCGCGTCACCCGGGCCAGCACCGCCATCGGCGAGGTGTCCACGTCCGGGCGCTGCACCGCCCACTGCGCCAGCACCAGGTCGACCGCGTCCGCCATCACGCCTCCCGACGCGTCGACGCGGGCGGCGCGCCGACATCGCGGTCGCCGTGAGCTGACAGCCGTGCACCCGGAATCGCGGGCCCCCCTGTGATCCGCACGACCCAACCGTATGCGTGATCGACAACGCGCGCGGGCGTCCCGGCGAAAACCGGCGCGACGGCCCACCGGCACCCGCGCACCCGGCCCAGCCGCGGCGTCCGGTCGCCGGGCTGCCCCTGCGCCACCCCGTCGGTCGCCGTTCGGCCCAACGTCGCAGTGCGCCGCGGGAAATCGGCCGACAACTCCGCTCCCATCCGCACCTTCGCCGACCGGGCCGCCGACCACACCCACCTGTTCACCGCGCCACGGCCGTGGAAGCCGTGAAAATCCCGTTGGCGGGCCACGACACCCGCTGCTAGCTTTCCCGCGACCGTGCGAGAGACCGAGGAGGTGGTACCCGTGACCGTATCGACATGGGTGCTCCCCTCCGGGGCCACGGTCGGGCGATAGGTCGTCCGGGAGCGCCGTTCACGAGCACTCCCGAAAGGCACGACCGTGCGATTCACCTCCGAACGCCCCCTCGCCGACGACGTCCTCGAACGCGAGTTCACCCTCGGCGACGTCCCCGGCATCCTGTGGACGCCCGCACCCGCCGCCCGACCGGCCCCGCTGATCCTGCTCGGCCACCCCGGCGGACTGGACCGGATGCGCCCCCGGCTGGCCGACCGGGCCCGCCACGCCACCGCGCGGGGCTTCGCCGCCGCCACCCTCGAACTGCCCGGCGCCGGCGACCGACCCCGCGACGCCGCCGCCGACCGGGCACGGGCCGACCTGCGCCGGGCACTGGGAGCAGGCGAGCCGGTCACCGACGACATCGTCGACCGGCTCGTCCTCCCGCTGGTCGACCAGGCCGTCCCGGAGTGGCGGGCCGCCCTGGACGCCCTGCTCGCCCTGCCCGGCATCGGCGGCCCGGTCGGGTACTCGGGCGGGGTGATCTCCATCGGCGTCCGGCTGGCCGCCGTCGAGCCCCGGATCGAGGCCGCCGTGCTGTTCGCGGGGAGCTTCGTGCCGCGCGCCCTGTTCGAGGAGGCCCGCCGGGTCACCATCCCGCTGCTGGTGCTGCTGCAGTGGGACGACGAGGGCAACGACCGGCAGATGGCCCTGGACCTGTTCGACGCCCTCGGCTCCCGGGAGAAGACCCTGCACGCCAACACGGGCGGCCACACCGGCGTCCCCCGGTTCGAGGGCGACGACGCGAACCGGTTCTTCGCCCGGCACCTGAAGTGAGGTAGCGCGCCGCGCCGGTGGGGGACCGGCCCGGTCGGTCTCCCACCAGCGCTAGGCGTCCTCGTCGGACGAGCGGTGCAGCGTGATCGTGGTCCAAGCGCCCACGTGCACCCGGTCGCCCGGCTCCAACGGGTGCGGCCGGCGCGGCGGCAGCGGCGTGTCGCCGCCGTTCACCGTCGTCCCGTTCGTCGAACCCAGGTCCACCACCGACCACCCGTCACCCGACGCCACCAGCACCGCGTGGTGGTGCGACACCCCCGGGTCCTCCGGCGGGCCGACCAGGTCGATCCCCGGGAAGGTGCCCCGCGACCGGCTCCGCCGCCCGATCGCCACCTCCCGCCCCGCCAGCGCGAACCGCCGCGGCGGGCAGAACTCCGGGAACGCCACCACGCCCGCGTCCGGCCCGCCCGCCGCCACCACCCGCTCGAAGTACTCCCGGTCCGCCGCGACCGTCACGTGCCACCCCGGCCGCCGGTGGACAGCCCGCCGCGCCGGCCCCACCGGCTTCAACGAGTCCTGCCCGCACTCCTCGCAGAACCGGCCCACCCGCACCGCCCCGCACGCCGCGCACGCCTCCTCGACCTCCCGTGCCGACCCACCCTGCCCGGACCCGCCCTGCCCCGAGCCACCACGCACCGAACCGGCCGGCACGGGCGCGCCGCACACGTCGCAGTAGTCGTCGGTCGCGGAGTCGTGGCCCGCCGGGCAGGTCGCCATCGCCTAACCCCTCCGGACCCGCTTGGTCACCGTCGACCGGGTGTCCAGCGCCATCTCGTCCGCGTCGGCCACCCGCGCCCGCAACCGCACCGTCCCCGTCACCGGATCACCCACCTCCACCACCCCGGCCAGCAGCTTCGCCAGCAGCTTCGCCGTGTCGGTGTTGCCCGACTCGTGCGCCAGCCGCACCGCGGCGCCCAGCTTCGCCGTCGCCCGCTCCACGTCACCGGCCTTGCGCGCCTCCAAGCCGTCCCGGATCGCCTCCGCCAGCTCCGCCTGCCCCGTGTAGTGGGCCACCTCCGCGCTGATCCGCGTGGACAGCGCCGAGTCCTCCGTCCACTCCGCCAGCACCCGGCCCTGCCCCAGCACGTCACCCGAGCGGCCCACCAGGCTCACCCGCGACGCCAGCATCCGGTCGCCCACGCCCGCCGGCCGCACCCGCACCGCCAGGTGGTAGTCCCGGCTCTCCCCGCCACCCCACGCGCCCGTCGGGTAGTCGCCCGTGCGCGGCCCCGACTCCACCCGCCGCCCCGTCAGGTCCCGCAACCCCGGCGCCACCTGCTTGAGGAACCGCACCCGCGCGCCCTCCGGCGTCCACAACCGCAGCGCCACGTCCGCCACCACCTTGCCCATCGCGGCCACCGCCATCGACCGGAAGTCCTCGACCAGCCCTTCCGGGTCGGCCACGATGTCCACCGTCCCCAGCAGCGCCTCGGCGATCCGCCGCAGCTCCGCCACCCGCCAGTCCGTGCCCACACCGCGGCAGTCGCACGTGAAGCGGCCCGCCACCCGCTCCAGCACCTCGGCCAACCGGTCCGCCGACTCGTGCTGGTTCACCCCGTCGGTCAGCAGGATCGCGTGCCGCGGCCCGTCCCCGTGCCCGGCGAACAGCTCGTCGGCCAGTGCCAGCCAGCGGCCCATCGCCGTGCCGCCGTCGGCCCGCAACCGCCGCACCGCCTGCTTCGCCTCGGCCCGCGTCCGCTCGTCGGCCACCACCAGCTCCCGCTCCCGCGGGTACACCACGCGCGCCGAGTCCGTGCCCGCCACCACCGCGAACCGCACCCCGTCGCGCAGCGCGTCGACCGCGACCTCCGTCGTCCGCTTCGCCGCCGCCAGCTTCGTCGGCGGGTAGCCCATGGACCCCGACGTGTCCACCACGACCACCTCGGCCGCGTCACCCGCCACCACCGGGACGGCCGCGCCGGTCGTGGTCACCGCGACGATCGCGTCGACCTGCGCGGCACCCTCCGGCAGGTACTCGTTCTGGAACACCTCGACCGCGAAGTCAAGCGCCATGCGCACCCCGCAGCTGGACGACCACCACCGTGATGTTGTCGTGCCCGCCCGCCTTCAGCGCCACCTCCACCAGCTCCCGCGCCACCTCGATCGGCGGCACGCCCCGCGGCAGCACCTCCAGCAGGTCCTCCGGCTCCGGCACGTAGTTCCACAGCCCGTCGCTGCACAGCACCAGCAGCCCCGGCGTCTCCACCTTGAACGTCACCGTCTGCGGCGCGTCGACACCGGAGTCCGCGCCCAACCACCGCGACAGCACGTGCGCCCGCCGGTCGGTCAGCGCCTCCTCCTCGGTCAGCACCCCCTCCGCGACCAGCTGCGCCGCCCACGTGTCGTCCGTGGTCAACCGCGCCGCGCCCGTCTCCGCCACCAGGTAGGCGCGGCTGTCGCCGACCCAGCCCACCGTCGCCGAACCGCCGGTCACCACCGCCGACACGAACGTGCACGACGGCGCCACCTCGGCCGCCTCCGGCCGCGCCAACCGGCCCACCGCCTCGTTCGCCGCCACCACCGCGTCCGTGGTCAGCGCCTCGGCGTCCATCCCGGACTGCAACCCCGTCAGCAGCACGTCCGCCGCCGTGTCCACCGCCTGCTGCGACGCCTGCTCGGCCCGCTCCGACGACGCCACCCCGTCGCACACCACCGCCGCCACACCGCGCCCGCGCACCCGGCCGAACGCCATCGAGTCCTCGTTGCGCTGCCGCCGCTTGCCCCGGTCGCTCACCCCGGCCACCCCCGGCAGCACGAACTCCACCCGGTCCCGTGCCGACGGCCGCGCCCGACCGCACTGCTCGCAGAACCCGTCCGCGTCGAACTCCTCACCACCGCACGCGCACATCGGCGGCCACTGCGCGCCCGGACCACCCACCGGTGTCCGCTGCACCCGCAGGTTGCGCCCGCACGCCTCGCAGAAGCGGTCCTGCGACGCCACCGGCGACGCGCACTCGGGACAGGATTCCATGATCTACACCAACGTCCTGGGCCGGACCGCGTTCGCGCGGTCGACGAGAGCGATGCGTTCCTCGGGGGTGTCGGCCAGCCGCGCCAACTGCCGGTAGCAGCGCTCCAGGCCCAACCGCAGCCCCGACTCGCTCACCTCGCAGTCCAGCAGCCGGTCCGCGGGCGACGCCCCGCCACCCGGCAACGACTCCAACGCCACACCCAACAACTCCACGGTCAACCCGGCCCGCCTCGCCACGTCCAACTCCAACCCCGACAGCCTCGCACCGGCCGCCATCACCTCCGCCAACGCCTCCGCACCGCCCCCGCCCGCGCACTCCCTGGCCGCGCCGATCTGCGCCCGCACCGCCGCCACCTGCGCCGCCACGTGGTGGATCGACGTGTCCGGCACCGAGTGCAGCACCCGCACCGCCGCGTCCCGCTCACCCCGCGCCAGCAACACCCTGGCCAGCCCGAACGCCGCCGACACGTACGCGTGGTCGGTGCGCCACACCACCTCGTACCCGGCGGCCGCCGCGTCCGGCTCGCCCAGCGCCTCCGCGCACACCGCCACCGCCAGCTTCGGCGCCGCCTCGCCCGGCAGCGCGTCGCGCACCTGCTCGAACGCCGCCCGCGCCCGTTCCGCCCCGGCCCGGCCGCTCACCAGCGCCGCCACACCCCGGTACCAGCCGGGCCGCCAGTCGTCCGCCGCGGGCGTCCACGGGTCGTCGGCGTCGAACGGCGACACCAACGCGTCCAGCTCGCCCACCGCCTCGTCCACCCGGCCCGCCTCGATCAACGCCCGCACCACCTGCAACCGCACCTCGACCGTCTGCACCGGAGCCACCCGCAACGCCGCCACCACCTGGTCCGGGTCACCCGTCGTCGCCGCCGTCGCGAGGAACCCCGCCGCCGCGTCGGAGGTGTCCACCTGCGGCACCGGCAGCCCCGTCGCCGCCGCCCGCACGTCCAGCCCGCCCTCCGTGCCGAACGCCCGCCGCTCCGGCGTGAACTGCCGCGACACCCCCGGCCGCGGCGAGCCGTCCTGCTGCGCCAGCACCTCCCGCAGCACACCGGTCAGCTGCTCGGCCATCTCCTCCGCCGAGGCGAACCGCTGCTCCGGGTCGCGGTGCGTGGCCCGCAGCAGGAACCGGTGGAACGACTCGTGCCGGCGCAGCAGCGGCTGCTCCTCCGGGTCCGGCAACGACTCCTTGTGGCGACCCCGGAAGTCGAACGGGAAGCTCATCACCGCCAACGCCCGACCCACCGTGTACAGGTCGGAGGCCACCGACGGGCCGTCCGTGCCGATCTCCGGCGCCTGGTAGCCGATGGTGCCGTAGATGGGGGAGTGGCGGTCGTCGACCCGCCGCACCGCGCCCAGGTCGATCAGCTTGAGCTGCTCCTCGGTCTGGATCACGTTGTCCGGCTTGAAGTCGCAGTACAGCAGCCCGACGCCGTGCAGGTAGCCCAACGCGGGCAGCACCTCCAGCGCGTAGGCGATCGCCTGCGCCACCGGCAACGACTCCGTTCCCGTGCCCTCGGCCCGCAACTGCTTGATCATGTCCTTGACCGACGTGCCGCCCACGTACTCCATCACGATGTAGTCCACGAGCTCCCCGCTGGCCCGGTCCTCGTGCCGCACGAAGTTGTGGATCTTGACGATAGTAGGGTGCTCCACCTCGGCCAGGAAACGCCGCTCCGCCATCGCCGCCGCCATCGCGTCCGCGTCACCGGAGTCCAGCAGGCCCTTCAGCACCACCCACCGGTCGCTGACCGCGTGGTCGGCCGCCAGGTAGATCCAGCCCAGGCCGCCGTGCGCCAGGCAGCCGAGCACCTCGTACTGGTCGTGCAGCACCTCGCCGGGCGCCAGCTTCGGCGTGAACGAGTAGTGGTGCCCGCAGTGCGCGCAGAACCCCTCCACCCGCCCCGGCCCGCCGTCCCGCCCGCGCCCGACCTCCTTGCCGCAACTGGAGCAGAACCGCTTCGCCTCCGGCACCTCCGGGTCGGTGAGCACGGCCGTCTTCGGGTCCCGGTAGGGCACCCGCGGCACCTCCACCAGCCCGGCCCCCAACCGCCCGCGCCCCGAGGGGCGACTGGACGCCGACGCCCGCCGCGACCGCGCCACCGACGCCCCGCCCGACCACGGAGCCGTCCCGGGCCCGCTGTCCGGCCCGGTCACCGGCCCGCTGAACGCACCCGTGGCGGCACCCCCGTCGGGCTCGTGCGGCCCGTTCTCCGGCACACCGCGCCCACCGGCGACGACGCCGCGGTCGGAGTCCAGCCTGGTCGCCGGGCCGCTGAGCGAATCGTCCGCGCCACCGCCGGTCCCGTCCGCGGCGCGGACCGGCCCGCCCGCGGCCACGTCGTCGCCGAGCCCACCGGCGTTCTCCGCCCGGCCGCCCGGAGGACCCGCGGCGTCGCCCGCGGCACGACTCCCGCGCTGGTCGGACGGCCCGCGTCCCGTCCCGGGCGCGCCGGTCGCGACGGTGGCCGCGAGGACCGGGGCCTCCAGACCGCACACGTCGCAGAAACCGTCGTCGTCGATCGCGCCGCCGCAGCCGGCACGTGGACACGTCCTCATCGGCCCTCCGTCCTGGCCGGCACCGCCCGCTGGTACCGCCGCACCGCCACCGTGCCCGCGTTCAGGTCGCACGGCACGCCGGACAGCACGTCCCGGGCCCGCCGGTGCAGCGCCGACAGCTCCGCGTCCTCGGCGAACCCGCGCCCGGCCGCCTTCGCCCGGTAGGCGTCCAACCGGCCGCGCAGCTCCACGCGCCGGTCCAGCGACCCGGTCAGGTGCGCGACCACCCCGCGCGCCCGCGCCAACGCCGACCCCACCGCCGACTCCACCGCCGCCACGTCCGATTCCGCCACATCCGGAAAACGTCCCCGCAGCCCGTCCAGTGCCCCGGCCACGTCGTCGCCCGGCACCTCCGGGTGCTCGCCCGCGATCGTCGCCACCACCTCGGCCCGCACCCGCGCGGCCCCCGTCCTCACCGACTCCACCTCGGCGACCAGCCGCGACAGCGCCGCCACCCGCGCCGGGAACGTCCGGTGCAGCGCGCTCGCCGACGCCACCCGCTCCACCAGGTCCGCCACAGCGGGATCGGGCGTCAACGGGTCGGCCATCGCGCGCGCCCGCGCCCCCGCCACCTCCGCGCGCAGCCGTGCCGCGACAGGCGGGTCGAGGGCTTCCACCTGCGAGACCAGCGGGACCAGCACGCCCAACCGCCGCGACCACGCCTCGTGCGCCTCCGTCAGCACCGCGGTGACCTGCGCGTACTCCGCTCTCATCCGCGTCACGAGCGCCCGCAGCGTGATCCGTTCCGGCACCGGCCCGGTCAACGTCCGCTCCGCGCCCGGCACCGTGATCACCGGCTCGTGCAGCAGCCGCGCCACCTCCGCCGGGTCACGCGCGTCCGCCACCCGCCCCAGCACCGCCCGGTACGCGTCGAACCACTCCCACAGCCGCACCATCCCGGCGTCCGCGACGGCCCACCGCCGCGCCGACCCGCCCGTCAGCTCCGCCCCGCGCAGCAGCCGGTGCCCCGGGTGGTCCTCCATCGCCAGCAGCGCCTCGGCGACCCGGTCGCCCTCCCGCAGCGACGCCGCCGGCTCCTCACCCGGGGTGCGCACGTCAGTCCCGGTACACCGCGGCGGGCGGGGCCGGCGGCTCGCCCAGCCACCGCTGGTGGATCCGCGCCCACGTGCCGTCCGCCCGCAGCCGCTCCAGCAGCGCGTTCACCAGCCGCACGAAGTCCTCGTCCGCCTTCGGGAACGCCATCCCGTACGGCTCGGCGGTGAACTGCGGCCCCACCACCTTCGTGTACGGGTCCTGCGCCGCGAACCCGGCCAGGATCGTGTCGTCGGTCGAGATCGCGTCCACCTGCCCCTGTTGCAGCATCACCAGGCAGTCCGTCCAGTTCGGCACCGACACCGGCACCGGCCGGGACGCCGCGGTCGCCACGTTGGCCAGCGAGCTGGACCCCTTCGTCGCGCACACCCGCTTGCCGCCCAGCGACTCGATACCGGTGACGTCGGAGCCGGACGGCACCAGCACCCGCTGCCCGGCCTGGAGGTACACGGTGGAGAAGTTCACCTTCTGCCAGCGCTCGCAGGTCGCCGTCATGGTCCGCACCACGATGTCCACCTCCCGCCGTTCCAGCGCCGGTATCCGCTGCTCCGAGGTCAGCACCGTGAACTGGATCGCGTCGGGGTCGCCGAGCACCGCGCGCGCGACCTCCCGCGCCAGGTCGACGTCGAAACCCTCCAGCTCGCCGGTCAACGGGTTGCGGAACCCCATCAGGTAGGTGTTCTGGTCCACGCCCACGATCAGCCGGCCGCGCGCCTGGACGCGCGCCATGGTCGACCCGGCCGGCATCTGCCCCGGCGGCGGCAGCGGCCCGGTCGGGCGCAGGCTCGCCGTCGGGTCGCACGACTCGGGTGGCACGTCGGCCATGCTGGGCGGCTCGGTCAGCTCCACCGCGTCGGCCGGCCGCGGCGGCTCGGGCGAGCCGCCCCCGATCGGCGGCGCGGCGCTGGGCACCGGCGCGCACGCCGCCGTCACCACCAGCGCCAGGACCGCGAGCAGCCGTCTCATCGGTACTCCTTCAGCCGCTGCCACAACCCGAACGTCGACGCTGCCGCCGCCAGCAGGGCCAGCACCACCACCGCGGGAACGACGCCCCGCAACGCGGCCCGGGCCCGCCCGATCGCGTCGGTCAGCTCCGCCCGCGCCGCGCCGATGGCCTCCACCAGCTTCGCGTCCAACGCGTCGAACGCCGTCGCCGCGCCGCCCGCGTCCGGCCCCAGCGCCAACCGCACCGCCTCGGTGAAGTCGCCCGCCTCGTCGGCCCGCCGGACCTCGCGGTGCGCCCGCTGCCACCGCGCGTGGTGCTCCACCGCCTCCACCACCGGCGGCGTCGGGTTCATCACCCGCACCCGGCCCAGCAGGTCGTCCAGGGTCTCGTCCGCCTCGACGAACTCCTCCTCGTAGGTCGTGCCGCTGCCGCGCGCCACCAGCGTCAACGTCTCGTCGCCGCGCGCGGTCAGCGTCGCGATCCGGGCCCGCGCCAGCAGGTCGACCAGCGTGGCCCCGGTCTTGCTGTCCGAGGCGTTGTGGACCACCAGCACGCTGGCCACCAGCACCCACAGCAGCGAGACCAGGCTCAACGCGGTCGCCACCACCAGCCCCGGGTTGAGCAGCCGGTTCGTCCGCCGGGTCAGGTAGCGCTGCGCGAGCACCAGCACCGCCAGCGCCGCCGCGCCCAGCAGGAACTCCAGCCACGGCCACGACCCGGCGTGCTCCAGGTCGCGCACCACGTTGCCGGTCTCCACCCCGTACAGCTCGCGCGCGGCCGGCAGCAGCCGCGTCTGCATCAACGCCGACGCCTCGCGCAGGTACGCCGCACCCACCGGGTTGCCCTGCCGGTTGTGCGCGCGGGCCGTCTCGACCAGCCCCGTGTAGACCGGCAACTGGCCCGACAGCGTCGACAGCGCCTCGGCCAGCGCGGGGGAGCGGGTGATCTCGCTGGTCGCCGCCGACAACGCCGCCGCCGCCTTCGCCACGTCCGCCTCGTACCGGCCGCGCAGCGCCGCCGACTCCACCCCGCCGGACAGGAACGCGCTGGACGCGGTGGCGTCCGCGTCCGCCATCGCCCGGTAGACCTCCTGCGCGGCGAACGCCAGCGGCTCGCTGCGGTCGGCCAACGCCTCCAGCGCGTCCGACCGGCGCTGCACCGAGGTCGCGGTCACCGCCCCGACCAGCAGGGCCACCACGATCAGCAGCAGGGCCAGCAGGCTGAGCCGGCCCGGCGTGCTGCGGGCCAGACCCGTCACCCGGCGCAGGGCACCGCGGTTCCGCTGGGCATCGACCAGCACGACCGCCCCCTTCCCGAGGTGATCGGCGCCACTCGCCGCTCAGACAGCGTAGATCGAGAATCCACCATTCGGGACGCAAACGGACCCGTCCGGCCGGTGGGCGCCCACCGGGTCGAGCTCATCGGGTGACGCGGTCACCCCGAGCGGAGCCGCGCGCGCACCTCCATCAGGGCCTCGCCGAGCAGGTTCAACCCCTGCCAGCGGGCCGGGTCGGCCGCGCGCTCGTCGTCGGCGGCCAGGCCGATGCCCCACACGCGGTCCAGCGGGCTGGCCTCCACCAGCACCCGGTCCCCGGTGCCCAGCAGGAACTCCCGCAGGTCGTGGTGCGCGCCGAACTTCGCCAGGTTCCCGCGCACCACGACGTCGAGCCGTTCGGCCACCCACACGTCCTCGGTGAAGCCGCGCACCTGCCGCCCCAGCGCCTTCGCCTCACCGGGGGTGCGCGCGGCGAGCACCCGCCCCGCGGTCCCCTCGTCGCCGAACAATAACGCCTTGCCGTGCATCATGAAGTGCTCGGCGGTCGGGAAGGTCCGCCCGTCCACCGTGAACGGCGCCTCCCACCACTGGCTCAGGCACTGCTTGCCGACCGGCGCGCCGGGCCGCGCCTCGTGCCCCCAGAAGAACAGGTACTTCGTCATGCCGCGGACCGTGCCACACCCACCGCCCGCCGCACGACGCGGTTTTCCCCGCGCATCCCCGGGGGCCCCGACCCGCCCGGCCCCGTCCACCACCACCGCCGCGAACGGTCAGCGCGGCGGCAGGGGGAGTGGCAGCGCGGGCAGGCCGTCCATGCTCACCGCGTTGAAGGTCTTGCTCTCGCAGTACGCGGAGAACTCCTCGTCGGTCTTGCGGCCGAAGAACTCCTCGTGCAGCGTCCGCTCGCCCCGGTAGTCCATGAACGGCACGGCGAAGCCGCACGTGTCGCTGATCAGCTTCGCCGTCACCACCACGACCGCCCGCAACGCCGGACCGTCCGCGTCACCGAACCCCGCCACCAGCTCCGCGAACCGCGGGTCGTCCCGGAACACCGGCTCGCCCGTGCCGTGCACGCGCACGATGTTCGGCGGACCGTCGAACGCGCACCACATCAACGTGATCCGCCCGTTCTCCCGCAGGTGGGCGATCGTCTCGGCGTGGCTGCCGCCGAAGTCCAGGTACGCCACCCGCTGCTCGTCGAGCACCCGCCAGGTGCCGCGGCGGCCCTTCGGCGACAGGTTCACGTGCCCGTCGCCGGCCAGGGGCGCGGTGGCGGTGAAGAACACCGGCTGCGCCTCGATGAACTCGCGCAGGCGTCCTTCGATCCGTTCGTAGGTCTTTCCCATGCGGCAAGTATCACCCACCGACGACCCGGTACCGGCGGACATCGCTGCTCGTCAGACCGGGGAACGACCGCACCCGCCGCCAGAGCGGCGACTCGCCCACCGCGCCGCCGCCCCGCGCCAGCGCGTCCACGTGCGCCTGCGCCGACGTCCACTCCGCGTAGTTCAGCACCCGCGTGCCGTCCACGCCCACGTGGAAGTGCGCCGAGATCCCGCCCGGGTCCGGCTCGTCCTCGGCGGCCAACGCGGCGAGCACCAGGTCCACCCACTCCTCGGCGACCCCGGGCCGGTCGAACCGCACCGACACCAGCACCACGCACCCCACCGGCCGGTCGGCCCGGTCGGGCCCGGCCGACCGGTACCGCCGGTAGGCCACCGCGTCGTCCCGCTCCGCCGGGCCCGACCACTGCGAGTACGTCACGACCCCGTCACCGTCCACCTCCGCCAGCCACCGCACGTCCAGCAGCCCGTCCGGGCGCGGGTCGAACGGCTCGCGGCCGCGGTGGAGGAGGACGAGGTCGGCATCGGGCCTGGTCAGTTCCATGCAGGCGAGGCTAGGCGCGTCCGGCCCGCGCCCGAATCCGTCACGTGACCGGTGGAACTCGTTGCACGCTGTTGGCAACAAGCCGCCCGGACCGGCCCACCGAGGAACTCGAACGGCGCATCGCCGACCTGCTCGGCAAACCCGCCGCCCTGTTCGACACCGTCTCCGTCTCCCTCTGCAAGGGACTGGAAGGCGTGCGCGGGCGGTCCTCGCGGGCGACCGGGACAGCATCGCCGCCGCCTCGGTCTGGCGGCGCAGGCTCGGCGGCGCGACCCCCGACTCCTGGCCGGCCGCCGCCGCGGAGCGGATTCTCGAGGAGATCGGCGTCGAACTGCCCCAGCGCCCCAAGTCCTCCACCGACCCGGCGCGCGGTGCGGCATCGAGCTCACCATCGGCGTCGTGTCGCTCGACTCCACCCCGCGCCGGAGATCGCCGACCTGATCCGCCGCCTGCGCTGAATTCCCGGCGCGCTCAGCCGGCGCCGAACCAGCGGGACAGCCCGTCGACCAGGTCCCGCTGCTCCTCGCCGACCCACGCCACGTGCCCGTCCGGTCGCAGCAGCACTGCGGGCACGTCGAGCTCCTCGCTGACGTCCACCACGTGGTCGACCCGGTCCACCCAACCCCCGACCGACAACCGGCCGGTCTGGTCCAGCAGCAGCCCGCGGCCCGCGCGCGTCAACTCGTAGAGCCGCCCCCGCTTCAACCCCACGTCCCGCATGCGCCTGCCCAGCAGCTCGTGCCCCTCGCCGAAGTCGTAGCGCACCCCGAGCGCGGTGATCTTCTCGATCAGGTGCCGGTTCACCACCTCGAAGTCCATCAGCTCCGCCAGCAGCCGCCGCACCGCCTGCGCCCCCGGCTCGGTGGACATCAGCTCCATCTGCGCCCGGGTGTTGTCCAGCACCGCGGCGGCCACCGGACGCCGTTCGGCCTCGTAGGTGTCCAGCAACCCCTCCGGAGCCCAGCCCGCCACCTCGGCCGCCAGCTTCCAGCCCAGGTTGAACGCGTCCTGCACACCCAGGTTGAGCCCTTGCCCGCCGGTCGGCGGGTGGACGTGCGCCGCGTCGCCCGCCAGCAGCACCCGCCCGGACCGGTAGCGCTCGGCCAGCCGCGTGGCGTCGCCGAAGCGGGACAGCCATCGCGGCGAGTGCACGCCGAAGTCGGTGCCCGCGATCGCCCGCAGCCGCTGCCGGAACTCCTCCAGCGTCGGCGGGACCGAGCGGTCCTCGGCCACGCCCTCGGCGGGCACGATCACCCGGTACACCCCGTCCCCGAGCGGCGCCAGGCCGAACCGCTTGTGAACCGCGCGGACCTCGGCCACCACCTCCGCGACCTGCTCCGGCGGCACGTCCGTCCGCATCTCGCCCAGCAGCGTCTCCACCCGGGCCGGCTCACCGGGGAAGCCGATGCCGAGCAGCTTGCGCACCGCGCTGCGACCACCGTCGCAGCCGACCAGGTAGCGCGACCGCACCCGCGACCCGTCGGCCAGCGAGGCGGTCACGCCGTCGTCGTCCTGGTCCACCCCGACCAGCTCGTGGCCCCACCGGATCTCCGCGCCCAGCTCGACGGCGCGCTCGCCCAGCAGCCGGTCGGTGATCGGCTGGGGGATGCCCAGGACGTAGCCGTGCGCGGTGTCCAGCCGTTCCGGCGCGGGCTTGTCGATACCGGCGAAGAATCCCCCGAGCGGGTGCTGCCGGCCGTGCGCCAGGAATCGTTCCAGCAGACCGCGCTGGTCCATCACCTCGATGCTGCGCACGTGCAGCCCCATGGAGCGGACCACCTTCGTCGGCTCCGATTCCCTGTCCAGCACGAGCACCCGCACACCGTGCAGCCGCAGCTCCGCGGCCAGCATCAACCCGGTCGGCCCGGCCCCGGCCACGATCACGTCGAACATGGAATCCCCCGTCGAAGAACGACCCGGACGAATGCTGTTTTCCTCGGATTTCGGCATAGGGCGCAGATTCTGCGGCACCACCCGGGTCTTGCCGCAAGCCCCCCGGTGCGCTATAAATTGAACATGGCAAGGAGAGGTATTCCTCCCTTGCCATCGTCATGTCCGCAGGCGGTGGCCTACGAGTCCCCCGACCCGGTGACCGACTCCAGCCCACGCCGCAGCAACGCGCGTTCCGCGTCGTTGCCCGCCAGCTCCAACGCCCGCCGGTACGCCCCCGCCGCCTCCGCGTCCCGCCCCAGGCGGCGCAGCAGCTCCGCGCGCACGGCGTGGAACAGGTGATAGCCCGCCAACGGCGACTTGCCCGCGCCCAGCCCGTCCACCAGCACCAACCCCGCACCGGGTCCGTCCACCTCGGCCACCGCGACCGCCCGGTTCAACGCCACCACCGGGCTCGGCGCCAGCACCATCAGGTGGTCGTACAACCGCACGACCTGCCCCCAGTCCGTCGGCGGCGGATCGCTGTGCACCGCGTTGATCGCCGCCTGCACCTGGTACGGGCCCGGCCGGTCGCGGCGCAGGCACCACCGCACCAGCTCCCGCCCCTCGGCCACCACCGCCCAGTCCCACCGCGACCGGTCCTGCTCGGCCAACCGCACCAGGCCACCGTCCGGGCCCGTGCGCGCCGGACCCCGCGCGTGCAGCAACAGCATCAACGCCAACAACCCGACGACCTCCGGCTCGTCGGGCAGCAGCTCCACCAGCACCCGCCCCAGCCGCACCGCCTCCGCGCACAGCTCCTCGCGCACCAGCGCGCCACCCGAACTGGCCGAGTACCCCTCGTTGAACACCAGGTACACCACCGCCAGCACGGCGCGCAGCCGCTCGGGCAGCTCCGCCGCGCCCGGCACCCGGTACGGGATCCGCGCGTCCCGGATCTTCGCCTTCGCCCGCACCAGCCGCTGCGCCATCGTCGGCTCCGGCACCAGGAACGCCCGCGCGATCTCCGCCGTGGACAACCCGCCCAGCAGCCGCAACGTCAACGCCACCCGCGCCGCCGGGTGCAGCGCCGGGTGGCAGCACGTGAAGATCAACCGCAACCGCTCGTCACCCACCGCGTCCACGTCGACCACCTCGTCCCGGGCGTGCACCAACGCCGCCTGCGCCTGCCGGGAGTCCCGCGTGGACTCCCGGCGCAGCCGGTCGATCGCCCGGTTGCGGGCCGTGGTGATGATCCAGCCCGCCGGGCTCGGCGGCACACCGGTCTCCGGCCACCGCCGCACGGCCTCGGCGAACGCGTCCTGGACCGCCTCCTCGGCGACGTCGATGTCACCGAAGACGCGGACCAGGACCGCCACCGCCCGGCCGTGCTCCGCCCGGAAGACCTGCTCGACCGCCGTCACGTCAGCCGACGAAGTCCTGGAACGGCCGCACCTCCACCGGCAGCGTGCACGCCACGCTCAGCCGCCGGCCCCACTCCAGCGCCGCGTCCAGGTCCGGCACGTCGATGATGGTGAACCCGCCGATGTGCTCCTTGCTCTCGGTGAACGGGCCGTCGGTCACCGCGATCCCGCCGTCCTCCCGCGGGCGCAGCGTGGTCGCCGTCTCCGGCGCGTGCAGACCGCCCGCGAACACCCACACACCGGCCTCCCGCATGTCGGCGTCCACCGCCTGGACGTCCTTCATGATCTTCTCCAGGACCTCCGGCTCGGGCTCGCCGTCACCGGTCGGCTCGATCACGCTGATCAGGTACTGGGTCATCTCGTGCTCCTCGCAGGTCGGGTATCTCCGCACCCCCTACACGAACGGCGAAGCCCTACATCGACACACGGCCGGAAAATCGCCGCGGACAATTCTCAGACGACCACGACCAGCTTGCCGACCCGCCGCCCGTGCTCCAGGTCGTCGTGCGCCTGCCGGATGTCGTCCAACCGGTAGACCGTCGTCGGACCCAGCGACACCTCACCGCCCGCGACCCGGTCCAGGAACCGCTGCAACACCGCCGCGGGCAGGTCCGAGCTCTCCCCGCCGTACGCGGTGAGCCGCACCCCCTTGGGCAGGTACCCGATCGGGTAGAAGTCGGGCACCACCCACTCGTTCGACAGCATCCCGGTGAAGCACACCGTGCCGTGCACCCTCGTCGCCGCCAGCGTGTCCGGCAGCGTCGGCGTGCCCACCAGCTCCAAAGCCGCGTCCACCCCGTCCGGGATCAGCTCCCGCACCCGACCCGCCACCGCGCCGTCGTCCACCAGCGGGTGCGCCACACCGTGCTCGCGCAGCACGTCGAGCCGGTCCGCGCGGCGGGTCGTGGCCAGCACCGTCGCCCCGATCTCGTTGGCCAGCGCGGTCGCGGCGAACCCCAGCGCCGACGTGCCGCCGCGGATCAGCAGCGACTGCCCCGCCCGCAGGTCCAACCCCGTGGTCAACGACCCGTACGCGGTCTGCACCGTCTCCGGCACCGCACCCAGCACCTCCCACGGCAGGTCCGAGTCGAACGGGATCAGCACCTCGCGCGGCACCGCGGTGTACTCGGCGTACCCGCCGTCGAACACCCGCCCCATGCCGCCCATCATCGCCGCGACCCGCTGCCCGAGCGGCAGGTCGCACTCGCTGTCCACCACGCCCACCGCCTCGATCCCCGGCACGCGCGGGAACATGACGCCCTCCGCCAGCCCCAGCCGGGTGTGCAGCTCCGACCGGTTCAGGCCGAACGCGCCCACCTTCACCCGCACCCACCCCGGCGGCGGCTGCGGCACCGGCAGCTCCGCCACGGTCAGGTTCTCCACCGGACCCGGCCCGCTCAGCACGACCGCCCGCATCGACCCGGTCACCCGTGGTGCTCCAGGACCGCGTTGAGCATCCGCGCCAACTCCTCCCGCTCGGCCGTCGACAGCGGCGCCAGCAACGACTCCTGCGCCTGACCCAGGACCCGGTCCAGGTGCCGCAGGTGAGCCTCACCCGACGGGGTGACGGTCACGATGTTGCGCCGCTTGTCGCCGGGGTCGGGGCGGCGCTCGACGAACCCCTTGCCCTCCAGCTCGTTCACCGTGGCCACCACGTCGCTGCGGTCCAACCCGCCGCGCCGGCCGAGGTCGGCCTGGCTGGCCGGACCGAACTCGGCCAGCGCGGCCAGCAGCGAGTAGTGGTAGCGCCGCGCCCCGACCGCGCCCAACGCCTCCGACACGAGCCGCTGCGCGTGGGTGGTGGTCTGGCCGAGCAGCCAGCTGGTCGTCCCGCGCAGCCGCTGGGGCGCGCCCGAGGTCTCCATGCGACCGCAGTCTACCCACTCGTTGGCCAGGCCAACGATCAGCGGGTCAGGCGTGCCCGCCGACCGACACCGCGCCGACGGTCAGCTCCGGCCGCCCCTCCAGGAACTCACCGAGCCGCGCCACCTCCCGGTCCAGCTCCGCCGCCCGCGCCCGCGACAACGCCTCGAACGGCTCCACCGTGACCACGATCCGCCGACCCGACCGCTTCTGGTGCCACACCCCGGCCACCACGCCGTCCACCAGCACCACCGGGAAGTTCCCCGCCTGCCCACCCGACAGCGCCCGCTCGGACGCCCGCCCCGGGAACACCACCTCACGCGGGTGGCTGCCCACCACGTACGCGTCGAAGTAGGGGAGCAGCCGCAGCCCGTCCGGCGGCTCGTCCGGCCACTCCGTGTCGCCCCGCACCACCCAGCCACCCTCCACCTGCTCCACGTCGGCCCGCGCGAACACCGCGTCCACCCACCGCTTCGGCGCCGCCAACCACTTCGCGAAGTGCGCCGGCGTCGCCGGCCCGTACGACCGCAGGTAGGCGTGCAGCAACTCCACCTCGCCGGCCGCGGCCGGCGCGAACCCCGGCAACCACCGCTGCGGGCTGGTGTAGGCGGTCTTGCGGCCCTTGTTCGGCGCGAAGCACATCGCACCCCGGTTCGACGCGACCCCCATCGCCTCCACCCACCGCGGCCACGGCGTCCCGCCGAACGCCTCCAGCACCCGCTCACCCGCCCACGGACCCGTGCGCGCGACGACCTCCTCGGTCAACTCGTCGGCGGTCAGCTCCGCGTCCCGCAACGCCTCCGCGATCGCCGCCACGACCTGCTCGGACTGCTCTTCGGTGAGCAGCTGCGACCGGTGCGGCAACCGCGACAGCGCACCGGTCCACATCGGCAGGTCCGCCGCGGGCAGCAGGTGCACCGTGCCCCGCGGCCCCCGCGTCTTCACCAACGTCCGGTCCACCCACACCGCGTCCCGCACCTGCTGCCGGGTCAGGGTCGTGCGCAGCCCGATCGACAGCTCCGCCGCCGACATCACCTGCGCGTGCGCGCCGCACATCGCCCGCACCACCGCCACCGGGTCGGTCGACGGCCCCAGCAGCGAGTGCCGCCGCAGCCGTCGACCGATCACCGGGTTCACCGCACCTTCCCGAAGAACTCCCGCAGCTCACCGGCGAACACCGCGGGCACCTCCAGCGCCACGAAGTGCCCGCCCGGCTTGGCCTGCGGCCAGTGCACGATGTCGTTCGTGCGCTCGGCCAGCCGCCGGATCGCGGGCGGACCGCTGTAGACGCCCGTCGGCACCAGCTTCTGCCCCTCCGGCCACGCGAACCGCTCGGTGTCGTACATGAACCACGACGACGACCCCGCCGTGCCGGTCAACCAGTACAGCGTGGCGTTCACCAGCAGCAGGTCGCGGTCGATGGCCTGCTCCGGCGAGTCCACCGTGATGGTGAACTCCTGGAACTTGTGCATCAACCACGCCAGCAACGCCACCGGCGAGTCGTGCCACCCCAGCGCGAAGGTCTGCGGCGCGGCCCGCAGCAACGCGTGGTGGTCCACCCCGGCGCCGGCCCACTGCCGCATCTGCCAGTAGAACTCGCGCTCGTCCTCGGTCAACGTCGGCAGGTCCTCCTCGGTCGGGAACCCCAGACCGCCGTTCACGAACACGCCCACCACGTGCTCGGGCGCGGCCTTCGCCACCTCCGGCGCGATGTACGCGCCGAGGTCGCCGCCCTGCACCCCGTACCGCTCATAGCCCAGCCGTGCCATCAGCCCGGCGAACACCCGGCCCGCGCGGGCCACGTCGAACGGCCCGGTCGGCTTCCCGGAGAACCCGAACCCCGGGATGCTCGGCACCACCACGTGGAAGTCCCGCAGGTGCTCCAGCGCGTCCACGAACTCGACGAACGTGTTCGGCCAGCCGTGCACCAGCAGCAGCGGCAACGCGTCCGTGTTCTCGGCGCGCACGTGCAGGAAGTGCACGTCCAGCCCGTCGACCTCCGTGACGAACTGCGGGAACGCGTTCAGCCGCGCCTCGTGCGCCCGCCAGTCGAACCCGCCGCGCCAGTACTCGGCCAACTCGCGCAGGTAGTCCACCGGCACACCCCGCTGCCACCCCTCACCGGGCAGCGGCTCCACCCAGCGGGCGCGGGCGAGCCGGTCGGCGAGGTCGTCCAGGTCGGTCTGCGGCACGGCGATGCGGAACTCTCGGATCTCGGTCACGTGTCGACAGTAAGAGGCGAGTAGGACAGGTACCGTCCTAGATCGACGCGGGGGTGTGCCCTGGTTTCTCCCCTCCGGAAACCAGGGCACACCCCGTGCACGACCGTCAGTGGCACTCGAACCAGAAAGCGTCCCAACCGCCGGGCAGGCGGAAGTCCTGGCACCAGAACTTGTCGCTGGACCGCGTCCAGAACACGACCTCCCGCTGCTCGGTGGACGGGTTCTCCAGGAACAGCGAGTAGGCGACCGAGTCGGCGTAGCCGCCGCCGGGCATCTTGTGCCAGCCGCCCGAACCGGGCCAGGCGTGCCAGATCGTCCGGTCGGTGGCGATGCCGAAGCACTCGTCATCGGTGCTGAGCCAGTTCACGACCACCACGTTGGTGCCGGCCAGGAACGTGCCGGTGTAGCCGTAGCAGCTGACCTTGCCGGTGGAGGGAACCGCGGTCACCCGGTCGATGTCCGCGGGCTGGGTCGCCGAAGCCCGAACCTGCCCCGACCCGGTTCCCCCCGACTGCGTCCCCGCCGACCGGCCCTGCGCCGACGCCGACCCGGCGCTGAACAAACTCCCCAGCAGTGCGCCGACGAGTGCCAGCGACACCACCACCGCACGTGCCTGTGATCGCCCCATGCCTGCATCCTCTCCGGGTGTCCCCGGATCGGGACACCGCGCGCCTTCGGCCAGATCCGCGCCGACCGGGGCCTGGTCGGCCCGCTGCCGAGCCTGCCCCGGCGCGGTGGCCCGCGGCGATTCCCGAACGATGTCGAACGGGGGTCAGCCCCCGAGCGCGGACAGGCGGGCGCGGACCTCGTCGCCCTCCGGCACACCCAGCTCGTCGTACCGCGCCAGCGCCTGCCGCCACTGCTCACGCGCACGCTCGGCGTCACCCATGTCCTGGTGGGCACGGGCAAGACCGGCGCACGCGCGGGCTTGTTCGTGCTGGTGGCCGATCTTGCTCGCGTGCGTGTGCGCCTCGGCGTGCGCGGCCAACGCGGCCCGGAGGTCACCGGTGGCGCGGGCGACCTCGCCCAACCCGTTGAGCGACTTGGCCTGCCCGCCCGGATCACCGAGATCGCGGTACCGGCGCAGGGCGAGGTCGTGGTGCTCCACGGCCAGGTCGTGCCGCCCCGTCACCAGGTACAGGTCACCGAGGTTGTCCAACGCCCGGGCCTCGTCGTCCGGGTCACCGATCCGCCGGGACAACTCCAGAGCCTCCCGGTGATGCTCCAGCGCCTGCCCGTACCGGCCGGTGAGCCGTTCGGTGACACCCAGGTGGTCGTGCGCGGACGCCAGACCTTCGAGCGCCCGCACCTCGGTGAACAGTGCCAACGCCCGCCGGTGGTGTTCGCCCGCCTCCTCGTACCGGCCCGCGAGCCGGTGCAGGGTGCCGAGGTGGTTCACCGCCCGCGCCGTGTCCTCCACCGCGCCGATCGCCTCGAACACCGCCATCGCCCGCCGGTGGTGCGCGGCGGCCTCCTCGTAGCGGCCGCGGAGCTGGAGCACGACACCGAGGTTGCCCAACGCGCTGGCCTCACCCGTCCGGTCACCGGCCTCCCGGCTCACCTCGACGGCGTGCTCCAAGTGGTCGGTCGCCCGCTCGTAACGGCCGGCGAACTGGTTGGCCATGGCGAGGTACCGCAACGCCCGTGCCGCGGGGATCGGTCCGACGAGCCCGTCCGGCAGCGCCACCGCGTGCTGCACGTGGTCGATCGCCAGGTCGTACTGCGCGGTCCGCACGTCGATCTCGCCCAGGTCCAGCAGGGCGTGCGCCTCGGCGGCGACGTCACCGCGCTGCCGCGCGCGGGCGATGACGTGCTCGTGCAGCACCCGCGCGTCGGCGTGGCGGCCGGTGACCGCCAGGAACCGGTGCAGGATCCCGGCGAGCAGCGCGCCGTCCAGGTCCGGGTGGGTGGCCACGGCGAGGAGGTTGGCCCGTTCGGCGTCCAACCAGGCGCGGGCGGCGTCCGCGTCGGCCAGCGGCTCGGGCGTCCCCGGCCGGGGGAGCTGCGGCCGTCGCTCCCGCTCGTGGGGGTAGATCAGGTCCACGGCCAGGGCCGTGGTGTGCAGGTAGTGCTCGGCCAACCGGGCCGATGCGGCACGGCGCGCGCCGGCGGGGTCGTCGTCGTGCGCGCGACCGCTCGCGTAGGTGCGGATGAGGTCGTGGAAGCGGTAGCGGTCCGGCTCGGGCTGCTGGAGCAGGCTCGTGGCGACGAGGTGGTCCAGGTCGTCCCCGGCCTGCGCCTGGTCGACGCCGGTGAGCGCGGCGGCGGCAGGCAGGGCGAAGTCGGCGCCGGGGTGCAGGGCGAGGAGCCGGAACGCGCGCTGCCGCGCGGGAACGAGGTCGCGGTAGGACAGGCTGATCGCCGGCTCCACCCCCGAGTCCAGGCGCAGGCTGCGCCGGTAGTGGCGCAGCCGTTCGAGGTGGTCGGTCAACGCCCAGTCCGGCTCGGCCCGCATCCGACCCGCCACCAGGCTCAAGGCCAGCGGCAGGTGACCCACGAGCGCGGCGATCTCGGCCGCGACACCCGGCTCGGCGTCCACGACGTCCCCGACCGCCCGCCGCAACAGGTCGACCGCCTCGTCGCCGGGCAGCACGTCGACGAACAGGGGACGCACCGAGGGCAGGTCGTGCAGCCGTCGACGGCTCGTGATCAGCACGAACGAGCCGGGGTCGGCGGGCAGCAGGGGACGCACCTGCTCGGCGGAGGCGGCGTTGTCGAGCAGGACCAGCGCGCCGCGACCCGCCAGCAGCTCGCGGAACCTGCCGGCCCGACCGGTCAGGCCGAGGTGCTGGATCTGCTCACCGGGCACGCCGAGCTTGCGCAGGAAGCCGTCCAGCACGGCGTTCGGGTCGGCGGGCGGGCGAGCGGGGTCGTAGCCCCGCAGGTCGACGGCCAGCCGCACCTCGGCGAAACGCCCCTCGGCCGCCAGCAGGTGACCCGCGTGCACGGCCAAGCACGTCTTCCCCACGCCGGGCATCCCGGAAATGATCCAGCCGCGGGCGTCGTCGGGTTCGAGGATCCGGCGCAGGTCCTCCTGCCGGCCGGTGAAGGCTCCAGGGTCGTCCGGCCAGGAATCCGCCACGCTGACGATCGCCGCCGCGCCCGCCAGTCCGGCGACGAGTTGGCACGCGTGCCGCCACGGCTCGACATCGTCCGCACCGCCCAGCAGCAACCGCGCGATGTCCACGACCAAGTCGACGTCCAGGCGCGTCCGACCGGGCTGGAAGCAGCGGTAGACCGTGTTCAGCACGGGGTGTTCGGGCACGCCACGCGCCTCGCGGTCGCGGGTCACCTCGCGGTGGATCGTCCGGTACGACATCCCCGACCACGCCTGGAGCGACCGCAACCGCTCGGTCAGCTGCTCCACCGTGGTGGCCCCGTCGGGCGTCGGCGGTTCACCGCGCCCCGTCACGCGGCCACCCGTACCACCGCGCCCCCGTCGAGGCCACCGAACACAGGCATTCCCTCAACCTGCCAGGACCCGGACCCCGGCGGGCGACGACTCCGCTAGATCAACCCCGGATGGCCGAACTGGGCGATCCGCAGCCCGCCCTCCACCACCACCGTGTCCACCAACCGGAACCCCAGGCCCTCGTACAACGCGATGGCGGGCGCGTTCGCCGCACCCGTCGACACGATCGCCGGCCCACCCTCGGCCAGCACCTGCTCCACCAGGCGTCTGGCGAACCCGAGCCGGAAGTGGCTCGGCGCCACGCACAGCCGGTCGATGTCCAGCACGCCGTCGACCTTCGCGAAGCCGACGAACGCCACGAGGTCGTTGTCGACGTACCCGCCGAGCCACCGCAGCGGCAGCGCCCGGATGTCGTCGACCGACTCGTGCAGCCCGGGCATCGCCGTGCTGCCGATCAACTCCGACTCGACCGCGTACGACAACCGCGCGATCCGGTGCACGGCCGTCACCGTCTCGTCGTCGGAGAGGTCCAGGGGAACGATCATGCGGGCCATCCTTTCCCACGGGGTGATCCGCCGGTTACCCAGGCCGATCACCGGCGGAACTCGCCCGATCAGCCCAGCACGAACGGCAAACGCGAGGCCAGCCCACCCAACTCGGCCACCTCCGCGTCCGTGGGGGCGCGCCGCCCGGTGCCGACCAGCAACGCGTCCGCGTCGGAGAACGACGCCGGGAACGCCGTGCCCGCGATCCGCTCCAGCATGGCGCGGGCTCCGGCGAGCCCTTCGGCGGGCGGCCGGGGCGCGTGGGGGAGGTGCGCGACGAGGTCGAGGTGGTGCAACGTCCACTCGATGACGTACGCGGACAGGTAGTCGCCCGCGGTGAGCACCTCGTCGCGCGTGCCGACGCGGGCCGCGCGGTCGGCGAGCTCCGCGGCCCGACCCGCCGCCGAACCGACGTCGTCGAGGTGGAACTTCAGCAGCCACGGCTCCCCGTAGGCGGCGGCCAGCCGGACGGTCAACGCGTCCAACGGGTCCTCACCGGTCGGTGGTGTCGAGGTGACGGTCCAGTAGGTGATCGCGTCCCGGGTCGGCTCGCCGTCGGCCGGCGTCACCAAGGTGATCAGCACGTCCTGTGCGTCGATGACGAGGTGGCACACCAGGTCCCGCACGAGCCAGCCGGCACACCCCGACGGCCGCGCGAAGTCCTCGTCCGCCAACCCGGCCACCACTTCCCGCAACGCCGTCCACGTGCGTGAGAAGAGATCCACATCGGCACCGTAGTGCGACTCGCACCGAAAGTGTCAGCCGTTGCGCATCAGGAGTGTCGGTGAACGATTCGGCGTGATCCTGCTATCGCGACCGGCCTGCAACGACTGCAGTGCTGCCGACCGCAGCGGATCACCGATCCTGGGCACGTACAGGAAGGCCACGTCCAGAGGTTGCCTCGCCGGGCAGATGGAGGCGGATTCTGGAGGTCCTGAACATAGGGCACTCGACGCAGCACGGGCGCGGACAGGACCCGACACCGCCGGAGATGATTCGAACTTCCCCGGCCCCTCGCTGCGCTCAGGGTGATGACGGACGGGTGTATCGACTCACCTTGGCGTCGGCGAGGCGACGGGCGCTCAGGGCGACTGGTGATGCAGTCATGCCGCCGTCGTGTCGGGTTGCAGGGCGGGGCCGAGCAGGAGTCCGCCGTCCGCGACGAACTCCGAGCCCGTGACGAATGAGGCGTCGGCCGAGGTGACGTAGAGGAGCAGGGCGGTGATGTCGGCCGGGGTTCCCAACCGCGGGATGGCGTACGGCTCGGGCGAGTAGAAGTCGGCGATGGGCGGCCGGCCCGCGATCGGCTCGTTGATCAACGGGGTGGAGATGACGCCGGGGTGGATGGAGTTGACCCGGATGCCGTCCCGGCCCAGCTCGAGCGCGGCGGTCCTGGTGAGCCCGCGCAGCGCCCACTTGCTGGCGACGTAGGGCGCGTAGAGCGCGGTGCCGACGTGGGCCATCGTGGAGGCGATGTTGACGATCACTCCGCCGCTGTTGCGGCGCAGTGACGGGGTCACGGCCTTGATGCCGAGGAACGTGCCGGTGAGGTTGACGTCGAGAATGCGGTCCCAGACCAGCCGCTCGACGGCCTCGATCGGTGCCGCGGGGTTCTGGACGCCGGCGTTGTTGACCAGCACCGCGATCGGCCCGAAATGGCGTTCGGTCTCGGTGACCGCCGCGACCCAGGCGTCCTCGTCGGTGACGTCCAGGCGGACGAACAGCGCCCGCTCGCCGAGTTCGGCGGCGAGTTCTGCGCCCGGCCCGTCGGAGAGCGCGGCGATGACGACGTTCGCTCCCTCCTGGTGATAGGCCCGGACGTGGCTGGCGCCCTGCCCGCCGGTGCCGCCGGTGACGAGAACGGTCTGCTTGTCGAAGCGTCCCATGACGCGGTCCTCCCTGATTTGGTGAGTCGAGTGACTCACCTCGCCATCAGACTACGGTCACGGCGGATGGTGAGTCAAGTAACTCGTCTCGTGTAGGATGGCGTCCATGACGACGGAGCCCTCGACCTATCACCGGCGCGTCGCCGAGCAGAAGCGGGCAGCCATCATCGACGCCGCCACCCGCCTGTTCCTCGATGCCGGGTACGCCGGCACGTCACTGGCCAAGGTCGCCGAGGTGGCCGGGGTGTCGAAGGCGACCCTGTTCAAGCAGTTCCCGACCAAGGCGGCGCTGTTCGACGCGATCGTGACGGAGTCCTGGAAGCTCGAGGACGAAGGCGACCTCCGCCCACCGACGGGCGACCTGCGGACGGGCCTGACGGCTATCGGCCGCCGGTACGTCGCCCTCCTCGCCCGGCCCGGCATGGCCGCTCTGTTCCGCATCGTCATCGCCGAGCTGCCGCGCTTCCCCGAGTTGGGCGAGGCCCACTTCGAGCGCGGCAAGATGCCCTACTTCGACTCGGTGCGCCGCTATCTCGACACCGAGAACGCCCTGGGAACGGCGAAGCTGGACGACACGGAGCTGGCAGCGACCCAGTTCCTCGGGATGATCTCCAACTACGTCTTCTGGCCTCGGATGCTGCTCATGAACTGGTCTCCCGACGACGCGTCGATGGCACACGTCGTGGACGAGGCCGTACTGATGATGGAAGCCAGATACGGCGTCGCGAACACCACCAGCTGAAGCGGCAGGTGCCGTGCTTGAACGTTGGCCAGCGGGCCAACGGCCGCCCATCGGGAATGCGTGAAGCAGCCTCGGGGAAGACCTCCTGCCGCTCGTGCTCGGCGGGCGGCGGCGCAGCACGGCGTGGCTAACGACCTTCACCTACCACAACGCCGTTACAGATCGCAGCACCGCTGTGCCCAGTCCAGGCCAGGGGGGCGGGTCGAACTGCGGCCGACGTAGCGCCACGCTCACATCGACCGGATCGGTCACTGACATCCGGCGTGCGCACGCTTTGACATGTTGCTGCGTATGCCCAGCTCAGCGCTGACAGTTCCGCTGCGCGTCACACGTATACCCGCGGCGAACCGACCGCCAAGCTCACTTCCGATAAGGTTCACTTATCGGAAGTGAGGATCGCCCCGGTTCGTAGCGTTGCGTTGTGCCCAATAACGTTTGTGATAACGCTATTCTGCTACGATATTGTCGTGACGACGAGCGAGACCTCCGCGTTGACCTGCAACTACCCCGGCTGCACGCGACCGGTGATTCGAGGCGGCGGGCCGGGACGGCCGGCCGAGTACTGCGACCTGCCGGAACACACCCGGTGGCGGGCGTGGCGGGAGCGGCAGCGGTTGGCGCAGGCGGCGGAGGGAGAGCAGGAGGTCGTCACCGTGACGAAAGGCCCGCAGGGGATGACTGCGGGCAAGATCAGGGCTGAAGAGTTGTTGGAGCGGTTCCGAGTGTTGGCGGAACAGCTGTCGACCACGCTGACCGGGGCCGTGGCGGAGCTGTCCGCGATCGCCGACCCGAGCGTGGCCGAGAGCCAGGTGCAGGCGGTCGAGGCCGAGGCGGCGCGGCGGGTCGCCGAGGCGGAGGCGGCGGTCGCGAAGGCGGAACGGCGGCGGCGGGACGCCGAGCAGGCGAGGCAGGCCGCCGAAGCGACGACCGAGGACGCGGTGCGTGCCGCCGAACAGGCCGAGCTCGACGCCGCCTCCGCCTACGAACAGCGTGACGCCGCACGGGCCGAGGCCGACGCCGCCGTCCTGCGGGCCGAACAGGAGACCTCCGCCATCCGGGTGGAGGCCGCGGCGGCCGTGGAACAGATCCGGCGCGAGGCGCAGGCCCAGGTGGAGCAGGCGAAGACCGATGCCGTCGCCCACGCCGAACAAGCCCGGCGGCAGGCCGTGCGCGAGGTCGAGCAGGTCCGCGCGGACGCCCAGGCCCAGGTCGACCAGGCTCGGCAGGACGCGCAGGCGCAGGTCGAACGCGCGCAGGCCGAAGCACGGGCCCGAGTCGAACAGGCCGTCGCCGAGGCCAAGGCGAGCGTCGAGCAGGCACAGGCCGCCGTCCGCGCCGAAGCGAACGCCGCGCACGAGGCGCGGGTCAAGGCCGAACGCGCCGAGCAGTCGGCCCAGGACGCCCGCGCCGAACTCGACCGTGCCCGAGCCGAGCTGACCGACCAGCGCGACACCCACCGCGGCCAGCTCGACCAGGTCGAACGCGCCGCCCGCGAACGCCTCGACGCCCTGGAGCAGGCCCGCGCCCAGACCCAGGTCCGCGCCGAACGCGCGGAAAGCCAGCTCGACCGGCTGCAAGCGGAGTTGGACGCGGTGCGAGCGGCGGGCCCGCGGCGTCCCGAGGTCAGTGGATGACGGCCCAGGCTCGGGTCGTCGGGTCCACGATCACCGGTCGTGTGGTCGCGGACCGCCGGGTGGCGGCGGCGCAGGCGTAGTGGGTGCACCGGTGCTCGACGTCGAAGGTGACGCCGTCGGGCACCGGGATGCGCAGCACGATCTCGTAGACCACCTCGTCCGCGCCCTCGACCCGTTCGGCCGCGACGACGTCCGCTTCGACACGCGTCCCCGCGGTTTCCAGCGCGGCGGTCTTCCCGGCGTCGTGGGCAATGGCGACGGTCATGCCCGCCACGACGAGAACCGCCACCGCACCGCACACACCGATGATCACCGACAGCCACCACGAGCCGCTCACCACGACCCCGTACAGGGCGATACCGGCTGCGGCCAAGGCGGACAGCACGCCGACGACCTTCGCCCCCACCGCGGACCGCCCACTGGTCCGCGACACCTCGCGTGCGGTCTGCGGCGTGTCCGTCATGTCGTGATCGTAGGGCCGGGTCCGCGGGCTTTTCCGCGGATTCAGCCGAGCATGACCGGTTTGCCGACCAGGCTCGTGGCCACCACGCGGTCGACGCCGGGCAGGGTCGACAGCCTCATCGCCACCCGCCGCGCTCGCAGCCGCCACGGCGACTCGGGCAGGAACCAGCGCGCACCCGACCGTGCCACCCGCTGCTTCTCCAGCACCACGGGCCGCCACGCGCGTTCGTACGAGGCCAGGTCGTCCAGGTGGCCGGCCAGCACGTACGCGCCCCCGATGCCGAGCGACGCGCCCTGCCCGGCCAGCAACGACACCGCGCCGCACGCGTCACCCACCAGCACCACCCGCCCGGACGACCACCGCGGCAGCTCCACCTGGGCGACCTGGTCGTAGTAGATCTCCTCCGGGATCCGCGCCAACGCCCGCGGCACCACCCACCCCAGCGACCCGTACGCCCGCACGACCTCCGCGCGCGGGTCGGCGGGCAGGTCCGGTGACGGTGTCCGGTGCACGGTGAACGCCGCCACCCGCCCGTCGCGCAACCCGTAGAACCCGACCTGGCGGCCGGTGGTGTCGGTGACGCAGAACCGGTCGGCCACCAGCGCGTGGACCGACGGGTCGTCGAACGTGAACGCCGCGGTGTGGAAACCCAGGTACCGCACGTGCCCTTCGCCGAACACGAGCCGGCGCACCGCGGAGTGCACGCCGTCCGCGCCGACGAGCAGGTCACCGGACGCCGTCGTGCCGTCGGCCAGCCGCACGTGAACGGCGGTCGGGCCGTCCTCGACGCCGACGACGCGAGCGCCGAACCGCAGCTCCACGCCGGCGGGCAGGTCTTCGCGGAACGCGCGCTCGATGTCGGGCCGCATGACGCTCACCAGCCGCCCGCCCACCGCGCGGGCCAGCCGGCCGAACCGCAGCCCCGCGACCCGCCGTCCACGTGAGTCGACGTAGGCGGCCTCGTCGACCCGGTAGCCCAGCTCCAGCAGGCGCGGCAGCACGCCCATCCGCTCGGCCGCGTCGTAGCCCGGCCCGAAGAAGTCGATCATGTAGCCGCTGGTGCGCGGCCCGTCGGCCCGCTCCAGCACGACGACCTCGTGCCCGAGCGTCCCGAGCCGGTGGGCCAGCGCCAGCCCGGCGATCCCCGCACCGCTGATCAGCACCTTCACCGCAGCACCCGTCCCAGCACGGGCACGACGACGGCCGCGGACAGGTCGGGCGACAGGGCGCGGTGCAGCAGCACGCCGTCCACGGCGGCGGCCAGCACGGCGGCCGTGTCGACCGGGGTCGGCACGCCCCGGGACGCCAGCCACTCCGCGAGCGTGCGGCGGAACTCGGCCAGCACCTCGCCCACGGCGTGCCGCAGCTCGTCGTTGCGGGTGGCGGCGAGGAACGTCTCGGTGAACAGCTCCTGCCCGCCGTGCCCGTCCAGCGCGCCGAGCAGCAGCGCCAAGGCGTCCGCCGGTGTGTCGGCCTGGTCCAGCACGGAGCCGAGGCCGTCCACCGCAGTGCGCAGCGCGCCGACTGCGGCCTGCACCAGCACGGCTTGGGTGGAGTCGAAGTGGTAGTGCACAACGCCGGAGCCGACGCCGGCGCGGTCGGCGAGCATCCGGGTGCTGACCGCGCCCCAGCCCTTCTCCGCGATGAGTTCCGTGGCCGCCTGCAGCAGCCGGTGGCGAACCGTCATTGGACGATCGTACTGGACGATCGTCCAAATCTAGAGCCGGACCTCTCCCTCGACGCCCGCGAACTGCAACAACCGGGTGCCTTCGGCCTCCACGTCGGCCTGCTGCGCACGGGTCAGCGGTCGGAACACGTCGATGTCGAGCCCGTTGTCGGCGATCTTCCACGTGCCGTGCACGAAGCCGTCGACCAGCAGCGTCGGCTTACCGCCGATGATGATCCCGCGCCGGTAGTCCTCGTCGGAGATGACGCGGGTGCGGTCGTCGTGGCCGAGCAGCACGTTGTCGAACTCGGGCAGGAACCGCGCCGGGGCGGGCGTGTCGGGGTCGGGCAGCGGCGCGTCGGGCAGGTCGTACAGCGTCCGGCCGCGTTCGTCGGTGAACACGCGCAGGTCCATCGCCTCGACCACGGGCTTGAGCCGGCTCATGCCCGCCCACGTCTGCACGTCCTTGACCGACGCGGGACCGAACGCGGCCAGGTAGCGGCGCACGAACTCCTCCGCCGACGCGGCGGGTCCGGCGGGGCCGAGCCAGCGGGCGGCGGTCGTCCACTTCGCCGCCCCGGACCGCCCCCAGACCGCACGGGGCGTGACCTGCACGGTCGGCACCAGGAAGGTGCCCGCGGAGCCCAGGGCGTTGGGGTCGCGGCCGGGCCGGCGCGCGGCGAGCAGGTCGCCGACCTCGCGCCGGGTGCGGGGCTCGTCCAGCAGCGCGGTGACGGCCTCGGTGACCTCGTCGACGTCCAGGCCGTCCATCACGAACCCGAACGGCGAGGACGCGAACCGGCGGTGCAGGAACGGTCGCAGCAGCGGTTCGAACCGGCCGTGGTCGGCGGCGGTGACCAGGTGGATCGTGGCGCGGTGCAGCGACGCCCGCACCACGCGCCGGTCCAGCAGCAGCGAGGCCAGCTCGTCGGGCCGGAACGACCGGATGCGCGACCACAGGCCGTAGTAGGGCGAGAACGGTTCCTGCGCCTGCATCCCGACCAGGTGTTCCACCACGTCGCAAGCGGTCCGGTCGACCCGGTGCAGCAGGAACTGGCGGTGCAGGGTCGCCCGGTTCAACGCACGGGTGGTCAGCGTTTCGGTCACCCCGTCACCGTAGGCGGTATCGCGGACAACTCCTGTCCTCTATGCCGGTCGCCGTCACCGCGATACCGCCGGGTCCACCGGTGTCCCGCATCCACGGTCGAACGTCTCAGCCGGCGGTGGCGTTGACCTCCCGGCGCAGGGCGACGGCGTCGGCGCGGACGCGTTCGGGTGGTTCGCGGTCGATGAGGGCGCGGCGCATGAGGGCGGCGACGGCGGGTTGGTGCTCGGGCGTGAAACCGCGGCGGGTGATCTCCTGGGTGCCGATGCGCAGGCCGCGCAGCCCTTCGTCGATGCGCTGCCACGGCAGGCCGATGCCGCTGAGGTAGACGCCGGCCTCGCCGAGGAGCACGGCCGCCGCGTCGCCGCCGCCGAGGGTGAGGGCGTCGACCGCGAGGTGGTGGGAGCGGGTGAACACGCCGTCGTGGCGGGCGACGTCGAACCCGTTGTCGGCCAGCGCGCTGCCGAGCGCCTGGGCGTTGGCGATGCACGCCCGCGCGTAGTCGGGTCCGCGTTCGGCCAGTTCGGCGGCGGTGACGGCGAGCGCGCCCAGGCGTCCGGCGTCGTAGTTGGCGAGCATGCCGGGGTAGGCGACGGTCGAGACGCGTTCGGCCAGTTCGGGGTCGCGGGTGACGACGCAGCCGCCGGACGGGCCGCCGAACGACTTGTAGGTGGAGAACGTCATCAGGTGCGCGCCCTCGTGCAGCGGCCGCTGGAACTCCTTGCCGGCCACGAGCCCGGCCATGTGGGAGGCGTCGTAGAGGAGGATCGCGCCGACCTCGTCGGCCGCGGCGCGCACGGCGGCGACGTCGTGCGGGAACAGCATGAGGCTCGCGCCGATCACCACGATCCGGGGCCGGTGCACCTTCAGGAAGCCGGGCAGCTTGTCGTAGTCGAGGTCGAGCTCGTCGGGCAGGTACGGCAGGTCCACCACGGTGAGACCGCGGATCGCGGGCACGCCCTGGGCGTGGTGGCTGGCGTGGCCGCCGGCGGACTCGGGCAGCACCGCGATCTTGTCGCCGGCGCGGGCGAACGCGGTGTAGACGGCGAGGTTGGCCAGGGTGGCGCTCTGCAGCCGGACCTCGGCGAACCGGCCTTCCATGAGGGAGGCGACGAGCATCGGCGCGAGGACTTCGAGGGTGTCCAGGTGGTCGAGGCCGACCTGGTACTTCTCGCCGGGCCAGCCCATGCTCGGCCGGCTCGAGACCGACGCCCGCAGGGCCGCCGCGGCGGCGGGGCTGAGCACGTTGGTGCCCGCGTAGAGCACGATCCCGTCGTCGTCGACCTGGGTGGCGTGCGCATCGAGCGCCTTGCTGACAGTGGCCGCGACGCCGGCGGCGGTCAGGTCGGCGGAGACGGAGGCTTCGACGTCGGCGAGCCGGCGTTGCGCTCGCGGCGAGGCCCAGGGTGCGATCCTGCTGTTGGTCACGACCGAGCACGCTAGGGCGTGGGCGGAGGGCGGGGCGACCGTCCGGGGACTGGAGTTGTTCCTACAGTTGTCGGAATGCAGGAGCTGCTGGACGAGCTGTCCCGGGTGCTGGGCCGCGGCGTGTCGGTGGACGACGTGGCGGGCCGGGTGGTCGCGCACAGCGCCCAGACCGACGACGTGGACCCGGCGCGGGTGCGGGCGATCCTGACCCGGCGGGTGCCGGCGGACGTCGCCGCGTGGCAGGAGCAGCATGGCATCGCGGCCGCGGCGGGCCCGGTGCGGGTGCCGGCGAACGCGGCGCTGGGGTTCCAGCAGCGGGTCGGGTTCCCGTTGCGGCACAACGGGGCGCTGGTCGGCTACCTGTGGGTGCTCGGCGACGTGCCGGAGCTGGACCTGGGTGAGCGGTTGGCGGCGTTGGCGGCGCAGGTGCCCGCGGGTGAGCGGACGCCGGTGCGGGTGGTGGTGGCGCTGGAGCCGCGGGTGGTGCGCACGGTGCCCGCCGGTGACGCCCTGCCGGACCTGCCGGGGCACGTCGGGGTGAGCGACCCGCACCCGCCGGACCGGACGGGCGCGGCCTACCAGCAGGCGTTGGCGGCGGCGGAGCTGGCGAGGCTGGACCCGGGGTTGCCCGACCGGGTGCGGTGGTCGGACCTGGGCGCGTACCGGCTGCTGCTCGGCGCGGCGCCGGACGAGGTGCTGGCCGGGTTGTCCGACGTGCTGCTGCGCACGTTGGAGGTGTACCTGGACTGCGGCTGCGAGGTGCGGGTGGCCGCGCAACGGCTGCACCTGCACCGCACCAGCCTGTACTACCGGCTGGGCCGGATCGCGGAGCTGACCGGCCGGGACCTGTCGGACGGCGGCGCGCGGCTGGAGCTGCACCTGGCGCTCAAGCTCGTCCGGCTGGCGCGGCGTCCTTGAGGCCGACGGCGCTGGTCGAGGCGTGATTCGTCTTGGCGGCGGGACACGCCGGCACAGCATTCGCGCATGAGGTCGTCCGCGAGGGCGCGGGTGTTTCCGGTCGACGGGTCATCGACGCGGGAATTGCGTCGGCGGGCGCCGGGTGCCCGCCGACGCAATTGATTCCCGCCTATTCCGTAGCCGGCGTCCACGTCGGCCGCTAACGTGTGGATCCGTTCGGCCGGAGAACTCGTCGCCGAACCGGCCGGATCTGTTCACACACCATACTTCGGAGAAGGAGGCAGGACCGTGCGCAGAATCTTCAAGACCATCTCCGCGGTGTTCGCCGCACTGGCGGTCTCGGGCACGCTCGGGGTCATCGGCAGCGCGCCCGCGCAGGCATACGTCAAGAGCGCCTGCGACGGAGCGATATGCCTCGCCGCGGACATCGTCGGCAACACCGTCAAGAACGCCACGGCGTCGACGAACGACGGCGCACCGGCGCACCTCAACATCTACGTCGCGGGTGACAGCTGGTGGAGCCCCGGCAACGTGCGCGAGTTCCGCCAGGAGATCAACCGCGCCTACGACTTCGGCACCTGGGTCTGCGCGGACGGCTGGATCAACGGGCACCTCATCGGCCGGCCGTGCGTGAAGGTCGGCAACTGATCGACCTGTCACCGACCGGAAACCTTCCCCGTGAAGATCGGTCGGATTTCCATCACCATTCGAATCATTGAGAGGTATTTATGGACAAGTTCCTCGAGAACGCCGCCGCCGGGTTCTCCGCGCTGGCGGTCGCGGGCACGTTGAGCGTCATCGGCAGCGCACCCGCGCAAGCCTCCATCAGAAGCGCGTGCGACGGTGCGATCTGCATCGCGGCCGACATCGTCGGGTACACCGTCAAGAACGCCACGGCGTCGACGAACGACGGCGCACCGGCGCACCTCAACATCTACGTCGCGGGTGACAGCTGGTGGAGCCCCGGCGATGTGCGCGAATTCCGGCAGGAGATCAACCGCGCGTACAACAATGGCACGTGGGTGTGCGCGGACGGTTGGTCCGGAGGCCACCTGCTCGGCCGACCGTGCGTGCAGGTGTGAGGCACTGACCGGGTGACGCGCCGGAAGGCGTGACGAGGTCCTGGTGGGGTCGGCACCCGCGCGGAACCCGTGCCGATCCCACCGGGACCGCAGCTCCCGGGCCGGGGACTTCGGTGACGCACACCGGCTTCGGCCACCGAAGTCACTCGGCAGGCTGAACACGCTAGGGTGATCAACTTCTCTGACCGATGTCAAGGAGTGACGTGCCCGACGACCTCGGCCTGCTGCTGTACCTGCCGCACCGCGAGTTGGAGAACCGGGTGTTCGCCGCCCTGGCGGCGGCGGGGTTCGACGACGTGACGCCCGCACAGGCCCGGGTGTTCCACCGGATCGACCGCGACGGGTCGCGGCTGACGGAGCTGGCGGAGGCCGCGCGGATCACCAAGCAGACCGCCGGTTTCCTGGTCGACCAGCTCGAACGCGCCGGGTACGTGGAGCGCGGCCCGGACCCGACCGACGCGCGGGCCCGGCTGATCCGGGTCGCCGGACGGGGCCGCGCGGCGATCACGGTGTGCCTGGCCGCGGTCGCCGAGGTGGAGCGCGAGTGGACCGCGCACCTGGGCAGGCCGCGGATGGCTGCGCTGCTGGACGCGCTGGCCAGGCTGCGCGAGATCACCGACCCGGGCCGGTAGCGGCCGGGCAGGTCGGCGGGTGGCGGCCCAGTTCGACGCGGATGTCGTCGTCGTCGGCGAGCACGACCACGGTGCCGCGGTCGCGGGTCCAGCCGTCGGAGATCAGGAAGTACTCGGCCCCGACCTTGGCGAACAGGCGCAGGCCCAGGTAGCGGAACCGGTAGCGGGAGCCGTCGGCGGCCAGGGGCTCCTCGCAGGCGCCGGGCGCGGTGATGTGCAGGCGTTCGCGGGCGTAGACGACGACGGCGGTCTGGCCGTGCACGTCCGCGGCGTACCGGCGGGCCAGTTCGACGCCCCGGACCTCGGCGTAGTTGCCCGCCGACCAGAACAGCGACAGCGACACGACCGCGAAGGTGAGCACCCTGGTCCACGTCGGGTGGACGTCGGGGCGGCGCAGGCGGCTCGCGTACAGGGACAGCACGATCCCGCCGCCGACCGCGAGCGGGAAGGCGTAGAAGCTGGTGACGGGGAACAGCAGGCCGAGCGCCACGGTCAGGGCGGGCAGGATCAGCCAGGCCGGCGACAACGCCGCCGGCAGGACCCGTGCGTACCGGCCGGGCCCGGCGCTCGCCGCGCGCACGCGGGGTTCCAGCCACCGGCAGACCAGGGCGATCCCCACCACCACGGCCAGCAGCAGGAACACCGGTCCGACGCTGCGCAGCACGTAGTCCGTGGTGGACATGCCCAGCACGGCGCTGTCGATGCCCAGCTCGCGGGCCTGCACGTCGCTGCGCCGCCAGCCGAAGTAGACCAGCAGGCCGGTGAGCACGGTGACGTTGGCCAACGCCTCGCCGACCCGCTGCACCGCGTCCGGTCGGTCCTCGTCGGGGGCGTCCCGGCAGGTCATGACGCCGGCGCGGCGGTCGTGGTGGTTGTCCTGCCGGTGGTTGTCGCCGTCGTCGTGCGGGTGGTGGTCGTTGCGGTGGTGTCGGTGCGCGGGTCGGCCCGATGGGTGTCGTCGGGCCAGTCCGGTGGCCGCCCCTCGACGCAGGTGACGGTGTCGGGCGCCCGTTGCTCCAGGTAGCTGCGCACGGCCTGGTAGGTCGCGCAGTCGACCTCGCCGCTGCCGTCGGCGCCGCGGTCGACCTCCCAGCCGTACCGCGAGGCCCGCTCGGACACCGCGCGCCCGGCCGACTCCCCGCCCCGGCACAGGTGCACCGCGGCCTGGTAGAGCAGGACGTTGCGCGGGCTCGTCATCGAGCGCCACTCGGCGTCCAGGGTCGACTGGGCCCCGTCGCAGTCGCCGGTCCTCAGCGTCCGGTAGACGTCGTCCTCGGGGAAGCTCGGCGAATCCGGTCCCTCGGGGAGGAACCAGCCGTACCGAGTCCCGCCGTTGCCCGTTCCCCCGCCGGTGGTGTCGTGGTGGCCCGTCCCGGTCGGACGGCTGGTGGTCGTCGGGTCGGCGTCGCCGCCCGGGTGGTCGAACGCCCCGCTCTCGCACGAGGCGACGCCCACGACGACCGCCACCGCGACTGCTCCTCTGGTGATGTGCGCCCACATGAGCCGGCTCCCTTCACCATCACTCCCCGAGCTAGGAGCCTGGTGGGCGGGGTGGGGATACGCGGGCCGGAATACCCGATCGGGTGAGGCGTCACGAGGAGAGGAAGCGGTCGAGCACGCGGACGCCGAAGCGGAGCCCGTCCACGGGCACGCGCTCGTCCACGCCGTGGGGCATGGCGCGGTAGTCGTAGCCGGGTGGCAGGGACAGCGGCGCGAAGCCGTAGCAGTCGATGCCCAGCCGGCTGAACGCCTTGGCGTCCGTGCCGCCGCCCATGCAGTAGGGCACGACCACGGCGTCGGGGTCCTCGGCGCGCAGCGCGGCGGCCATGGCGTCGAACCAGGGCGAGTCGATCGGGGCCTGGACGGGCGGCTCGTCGGCGATGAACTCGCGGCGCACGTCCGGGCCGAGCGCGGCGTCGATCGAGGCCAGCAGTTCGTCCACGGCGCCGGGCAGGGTGCGCACGTCCAGCTCGGCGGTGGCGCTGCCGGGGATCACGTTCACCTTGTAGCCGGCTTTGAGCACGGTGGGCGTGGCGCTGTTGCGGATCGTGTTCTCCACCAGGCGGGCGGCCGGGCCGAACCGGGCGATGGTGGCGTCAACGTCGTCCAGGTCGACCGGCACGTGCAGCGCGTCGCCGACCCGTTCGATGAACGCCCGCACGGTCGGGGTCAGCCGCACGGGGTGCTCGACGGCGCTGACGCGGCCCAGCGCGGCGAGCAGCTTCACCACGGCGTTGTCGTCGTTGCGGCGCGAGCCGTGCCCGGCCCGGCCGGTGGCGGTGAGCCGAAGGTGGGAGGTGCCGCGCTCGGCGGTGCCGACGGGGTAGACGCGCCGGTCGCCGACGGGGTAGGAGTAGCCGCCGGACTCGCCGATGGCGGTGGCGCAGCCGGTGAAGAAGTCGGCGTGGTGGTCGACCAGCCAGTGCGCGCCGTGCTCGCCGCGGTCCTCCTCGTCGGCGACGAACGCCAGCACGATGTCGCGGCGCGGTCGTCGCCCCTCGCGGGACCAGGTGCCGAGCACGGCAAGCACCATGGCGATCATGTCCTTCATGTCGACCGCGCCGCGGCCCCACAGGTAGCCGTCGCGCTCGATCCCGGCGAACGGCGGCACGCTCCACTCGGCGGCGTCGGCGGGCACCACGTCCAGGTGCGCCTGCACGAGCAGCGCGGGCAGGTCGGGCTCGGTGCCGGGCACGCGGGCCAGGACGTTGCCGCGGCGGGGCGCGGGTTCGAGCAGGGTGGCCGGCACGCCGACGGCGTCCAGGTGCGCGGCGACGAACTCGGCGGCCTCGCGTTCGCCCGCGGACTCGCCGCCGCCGTGGTTGGTGGTGTCGAAGCGCAGCAGCGCGGCGCACAGGTCGACGACGTCCTCAGCCATAGATGCCCTCCACCGCTCCCGCCGCGATCGCCGTGACGACCTTGAACGCCTGCATCGCCAGCGTCATGGACGCGGCGTCGAACCCGACCCGGCGCGGGCCGACCTGCTCCACCGTGGGTACCACGGCCGCGGCGGCGGCCAGGTGGGTGGCGTCGAACTCCACCTCGACGCGGTGCGGCGCGACCGCGCCCGACCCCCGCCCGGCGCGGCCCATGCCGGTCCGGGCGGCCGCGGTGATCAGCTCGGAGGTCACCTGCGGTGGCGCGCAGACGGCGGCGTAGCGGCTCACGCACTCCTTGACGACGGCGAGCGCGGCCTCGGGCGCGTAGTCGCGGGCGTCGTCGCACGCCTTGTCGTCGCCGGTCACCAGCAGCACGGGCACGCCGTGCTCGGCGGCCAGCGCGGCGTTGAGCCTGCCCTCGCTCGCGGGGACGCCGTCGAGCCACACGCCGGTGACGGAGTTCTCCAGGTAGGTGTGGGCGAGGACGCCCTCCTGGCCCGCGCCCGCGTGGTAGCCGAGGAACACCACGCCGTCCACACCGGAGTCGACGCCCTGCATCATCGACAGCGGCTTGTGCCGCCCGGTGAGCAGCCGCGCGCCCGGGTCGAGGTCTTCGAGCAGGAGGTTGCGCTGGGAGGAGTGCGCCTCGTTGACGAGCACGTCGGTGGCGCCGCCCGCGCGCAGGCCCGCGACGCAGGCGTTGACGTCGACGGTGAACAGCCGTCGGAACCGCTGCCACTGCTCGGTCTGCGGGACGACGTCGGCGGTCCACGTGACGCCGGTCGCCCCCTCCATGTCCGCCGAGATCAAGATCCGCATGCGTTCACCGTACCGAGCCGATGTCGGTTCTTGACGCGCGCCACAACGTAGTGGTTACTTCTTGACTTCCACTCACGGGCGGGAGGCGGTCACTGTGGGTATCCCACGATTCGGCGCGGTCACGGCGGCGATGGCACTGGTGGTATTGCTCGCGCCCACACCGGCGCCGGCGCAACAGGCGGTGACACTGCGGGTGGCGATCACCCAGCAGGTGGATTCGCTCAACCCGTTCCTGTCGGTCTTCCAGGCGGGCACCGAGGTCGGCAGGCTGATGTACGACTACCTGACCGCCTACGACGTCAAGGACCAGCGCCCGGTGGAGGGCCTGGCCGACCGCTGGGAGTCCTCCGAGGACCGGCTGACGTGGACCTTCCACGTGCCGGAGGGCAAGAAGTGGTCCGACGGGCAGCCCATCACCGCCAAGGACGCGGCGTTCACCTACGACCTCATGATGCGCGACGAGGTCGCCGCCACCGCCAACGGCAGCTTCACCGCCGACTTCGAGTCCGTCACCGCGACCGACGACCGCACGCTGGTGATCAAGACCAAGCAGCCGCAGGCGACCATGCTCGCGCTGGACGTGCCGATCGTGCCCGAGCACGTGTGGTCGAAGGTCACCGACATCGGCGAGTACCGCAACGACCAGACGCCCGTGGTCGGCAGCGGGCCGTTCATCCTGACCGAGTACCGGGCCAACGAGTTCATCCGGTTCAAGGCCAACAAGGACTACTGGCGGGGCGCGCCCAAGTACGACGAGCTGACGTTCACCTACTACAAGACCTCCGACGCCGCGGTGCAGGCGCTGGGCAAGGGCGAGGTCGACCTGGTCAACCGGATGGGGCCGGCGCAGTTCGACTCCCTCAAGGACAAGGAAGGCATCACGCGCAACCAGGCGCAGGGCCGCCGCTTCAACGAGATCGTGATCAACTCGGGTGCGGCGACGCGCACCGGCGAGCCGATCGGCGACGGGCACCCGGCGTTGAAGGACGTCGTGGTGCGCCGGGCCATCGCCCAGTCGCTGGACCTGGACGCGATCATCGCCAAGGTCAACGGCGGCTACGCGCAGCGCGGCACCGGCCCGATCCCGCCGGTGTTCGCCGACTACCACCTCGAGCCCGAGTCGGTGCGCCCCTACGACCCGGCCGCGGCCAACGCCGAGCTGGACCGGGCGGGCTACGCGCGCGGCGCGGACGGCATCCGCGTCTCGCCCGAGGGCAGGCGCATGGAGCTGCGGCTGCTCGGGCACGCCAGCCGCGCCTACGACGAGCAGACCGCCGAGTTCGTCAAGCGGTCGCTGGCCGACCTGGGCATCGTGGTGGACGTGCAGATCGTGTCGGACAACCAGCTCAACGAGTCCGGCACGGCCGGCACGTTCGACCTGCAGTTCTCCGGCTGGGGCACCAACCCCGACCCGGACTTCATCCTGTCGCTGCACACCTGCGGCCAGCGGCCCAACGCCGACGGCAAGGGCGGCACCACCGACACGTTCTTCTGCGACGCCGAGTACGACGCCCTCTACGCGCAGCAGCGCGCCGAGTTCGACCCGACCAAGCGGCGCGAGCTCGTGCGCAGGATGCAGCAGCGGTTCTACGACCAGGTACCGGCCGTGGTCCTGGGCTACGACAACGCCCTGGAGGCTTACCGCAGCGACAAGTTCGCCTCGTTCCCCGTGCAGCCCGACCCGGGCGGCGTGATCATGGCGCAGAACGGCGTGTGGGGGTACTACGGCGCGACGCCGGTCGCGTCGGCCGGCGAGTCGGCCGGTTCCAACACCGGGCTCGTGCTCGGCGTGGTGGGCGGCGCGGTGATCGTGCTGGTCGGCGCGGTGTGGCTGCTGGGTCGGCGGCGCGGGCTGCGCGCGGAGGACCGCGAGTGATCCGGCACCTGGCGGGCAAGGTCGGCGGCGCGCTGGTCAGCCTGCTGTTCGTGGTGGCGCTGGGGTTCCTGCTGTTCCGGGTCATCCCGGGTGACCCCGTGGTCGCGATGACGCGGGGCCGCCCGGTTACCGGCGACCAGCTCGCCGAGCTGCGCGCCCGGCTGGGCGTGGACAAGCCGTTGACCGAGCAGTTCGTGGACTACCTGGCCGCGGCCGTGCGCGGCGACTTCGGCACGTCCTACGTCTACAGCAGGCCCGTGCTGGAGCTGATCGGCGAACGGCTGTGGCCGACCGTGCTGCTCACCGGCACGTCCACGGTGCTGGCCGTGGTGATCGGCCTGTGGCTGGGCATCCGGGGCGCCTGGCGGCGCGGGTCGCGGTCGGACCGGATCTCCACCGGCCTGGCGCTGGCCCAGTGGGCGATGCCGACGTTCTGGCTGGGCATGCTGCTGTCGCTGGCCACCGGCGACCTGTTCCCCAGCGGCGGCATGCGCTACCCGGACACGCCACCGGACTTCCTGTCGCAGTCGCTGGACGTCGCGCACCACATGGTGCTGCCGTGCCTGACCATGATCGCCGTGGTCTACGCGCAGTACCTGCTGGTGATGCGGTCGTCGCTGCTGGAGGAGATGCACGCGGACTACCTGACCACCGCGCGGGCCAAGGGGCTGCGCGACGACCTGGTGCGGCGGCGGCACGCCGTGCCCAACGCGCTGCTGCCGACCGTGACGCTGGTGTTCCTGCACCTGGGGCTGGTGGTGTCGGGCGCGATCACGGTGGAGACGGTGTTCTCCTGGCCCGGCTTGGGGCTGCTGACCTACGAGGCGCTGACCGGGCCGGACCTGCCGCTGCTCCAGGGCACGTTCGTCGTGCTGGCGGGAGCGGTGATCACCATGAACGTGTTCGCGGACCTGCTGTACCGGGTCCTGGACCCGAGGGTGCGTGCGGCGTGACGGCGATCGTGTGGCAGCGGCGGCGGGCCGCGGCGCGGGCCACGTGGCGGGAGTTCGCCTCCCAGCGCGGCGGACTGGCAGGGCTGATCGGGTTGGCGGTGATCGCGCTGCTCGCCGTGCTGGCGCCGTGGGTGACCGACGCGTCCGGGCTGGACGTGACGCGGGCGACCGCGCGGCCGTGGGAGCCGCCGTCGGCGTCGCACTGGCTGGGCACCGACCACAACGGGCGCTCGGTGCTGCTGCTGACGTGGTGGGGCACCCGGATCTCGCTGGTGGTGGGACTCGCGGCCACGGTGTTGTCGGTGCTGATCGGTACCGTGGTCGGGATCTCGGCGGCGCACTTCGGCGGGTGGGTGTCGGCGGTGCTCATGCGGTTCACCGACTTCTTCCTGGTGCTGCCGTCGTTGGTGCTGGCCATCGCGCTGTCGACCGTGCTGCCGCGCGGGCTGGGCACGATCGTGCTGGCGATCGGGGTGACGTCGTGGCCCGCCACGGCGCGGCTGGTGCGCGCGCAGACGCTCGCGGTGGAGGCGCGCCCGTTCATCGAGCGGGCGCGGGCGCTGGGTGGCGGACACGGGCACGTGATCGGCAGGCACGTCCTGCCCGCGGTGCTGCCGCTGGTGTTCGTGAACACGACGTTGACCGTGGCCAGCGCGATCGTGTCGGAGTCGACCCTGTCGTTCCTGGGGTTGGGCGACCCGACGCGCGTGTCGTGGGGGTCGCTGCTGCACGCGGCGAACATGCACGGCGCGGTGTCGCAGCGGGCCTGGTGGTTCCTCATCCCGCCCGGGTTGGGCGTGGTGTGCGTGGTGCTGGCGTTCACGCTGTGCGGGCGGGCCCTGGAGACGGTGCTCAACCCGCGGTTGAAGGGGGAGCGGTGAGCGGCCTGCTGGAGCTGCGTGACCTGAGCGTGCACTACCGGACCGCGCGCGGCGAGGTGACGGCCGTGCGATCGGTGTCGCTGGGCCTGGAGGCCGGGCAGACGCTGGGGCTGGCCGGGGAGTCGGGGTGCGGCAAGTCGACCGTGGCCATGTCGGTGCTGCGGCTGCTGCCCCGCACCGCCCGCGTCGAGGGCCAGGTGCTGCTCGACGGCGAGGACGTGCAGGGCATGACCTGGGGTCGGCTGCGGGCGGTGCGGTGGGCGGCGGCGTCGGTGGTGTTCCAGGGCGCGATGCACGCGTTGAACCCGGTGCACCGGGTGGGCGAGCAGATCGCCGAGCCGATGCGGCTGCACGGCGTCACCGGGTCGGTGTCGGAGCTGCTGGAGCAGGTCGAGCTGCCCGCCCGCGCGGCCCGGGCCTACCCGCACGAGCTGTCGGGCGGGCAGAAGCAGCGGGTGATGATCGCGATGGCGTTGGCGTGCGAGCCGCGCCTGGTGATCGCCGACGAGCCGACCACGGCGCTGGACGTCGTGGTGCAGGCCCAGGTGCTTGCCGTGCTGAAGCGGCTGGTGTCCGAGCGGGACATCGGGCTGGTGATGATCAGCCACGACCTGTCGGTGCTGGCCTCGACGTGCGACCGGCTGGCCGTGATGCGGCACGGGCAGGTGGTCGAGGAGGGCCCGGCGCGGGGGGTGATCACGTCGCCGACCCACCCGCACACGCAGGCGTTGGCGGCGGCGTTCCCGATCGTGGGCGATCCCGCGTCACGGCACGTGACACCGTCGGAGGTCGCCCCGGACGGGCCGGTGCTGCTGCGCGCGGAAGGCGTGCGGGTGTCGTTCGGCGCGACGGAGGCCGTGGCCGGGGTGGACCTGGAGGTGCGGGCCGGGGAGATCGTCGCCCTGGTCGGGCAGTCCGGCTCGGGCAAGACCACGTTGGCGCGCACCGTGCTCGGCCTGCAGAAGCCGAACGCGGGCCGGGTGCTGTTCGAGGGCGTCGAGCTCCCCCGGTCGGCGGCCGGTCTGCGCGCCTACCGGCGGCAGGTGCAGCTGGTGCTGCAGGACCCGACGAGCGCGCTGAACCCGCGGCACTCGGTGTACGAGGCGGTCGCGGAGGGTCTGCGGATCCACCGGGTCGAGGGCGACGAGTCCGCGCGGGTCGCCGAGGCGCTGTCGCAGGCCGAGCTGCGCCCGCCGGAGCTGTTCTTCCCGTCGTTGCCGCACGAGCTGTCCGGCGGTCAGCGCCAACGCGTGGTGATCGCGGGCGCGTTGGCGCTGGGGCCGCGGCTGCTGGTGGCGGACGAGCCGGTGGCGTCGCTGGACGCGTCGGTGCGCGGCGAGATCCTGGCGCTGCTGCTGCGGCTGCGCCGCGAACTGGGCCTGGCCGCGCTGGTGATCACCCACGACCTGGGGTTGGCGTGGACGATCGCCGACCGGGTCGCCGTGATGTACCGGGGCGAGCTGGTCGAGCAGGGCACGGTGGAACAGGTCCTGCTGTCACCGCGGCACGACTACACGCGCACCCTGCTCGCGGCCGTGCCTCACGACCAGCGCAGCACCCGCCCGAACTGGACGAGTTCGCCGTAGTGCTCGGGGTGGCGCGCGCCCAGCGCCAGGTCGAGCAGCGGCTCCGCCGCCTCCACCGGACTGGCCGCGCCGCTCATGTCGGAGAACCACGGGCGTGAGGCGTCGGTGTCGACCAGGCCGGGGCAGACGGCGGCGATCAGCGTGCCGGTCGCCGCGTCGGCCTCCCGGCGCCGCGCGGCCACCGCGCGCACGGCCGCGACCTGGCCCACCTTGGACGGGATGTTGATCCAGTCCGGCCAGCCCCGGTCGGCGGCGGTGCCGTCGAGCACGGCGTCGCGCCAGGCCAGCACCGCGGCGTCGACGTCGTCCAGCGAGCCGTCGGGCGCGAAGAGCTCGTGCAGGTGGCGGGGGAGTTGGCGCAGGGTGCCGAAGGAGCTGGCCACGACCAGCAGCGCGCCGCCGGGACGCAGCAGGGGCGTGAAGGCGCGGAGGACGTGGGAGGTGCCGAGGTTGTTGGTGTCGACGAACGGGCCGACCTGCTCGCCCCACGACGCGCCGGGGGTGAGCCGTGCGGCGGCGTTGGAGAGCACCACGTCCACCCCGCCGTGGCGTTCGCGCAGGTCGTCGGCGAAGGCGGTGACGGCTCGCGCGTCGCTGACGTCCAGCACGGCGGTGCGGATGGCGTCGTGCCCGATCGCGGCGGCGGCGTCGGCCACGCGTCCGGCGTCCCGGCCGGTGAGGTAGACGACGTCGGTGGGGGCGGCGCGGTGCGCGAGACCTTCGGCGAGGGCGAAACCCAGGCCCTGGTTCGCGCCGGTGACGACGGAGATGCGGGTCATGCGGACATGATCGTGCGCCCCCAGGAACCGATCGGTTCCTCGTATACTCCACTGTTGAGCTGCGCCTTTGCCGACGTTCGGCTCCCCGATCGGGTGATCCTGCCTCCGGCAATCAAAGATCACGCCGTTATCATTGCGGCCGAACGTCGGTTGAAACAACGAGGCCGGCAACCAACCCCCGCCCCTCGCAGGCCGACTCCCGGCCCACCCATGTCGCGCAACGCTGGCCACTGGCCGCGGACGGACCAAGCAGGACACTCGCCCTGGGTCCACAGGCTCACAGCGCACTGGGCTCTCCCGCGTCCCGCGCGGTACAGCCCGTCCGGACAGCGGACAGCGCGCGATGCGGCCGAGCGCTGCCGCTTGGACGTGACGCCGGATCGCCTTGAACCAGCACCGGCTTGCCCTCGACGCGAGCCTGACCCGGCGGGCTGCGTCGAGGCCGGGCTGGGCTGGGTAGGCATAGGCACCCCACCAGCCCATCCGAGCCCGGTGCGGTGCGGGGGGGTGTCGAGCGGGTCGGCCTGGGTGAGATGGTGCGGCTGGTGCGGTGGGTCAGGTGGTGAGCCGGGCCGGCGGGTTGGGATGCGGGTGGGCTGGGATGTGGCTGGCTGGGGCGCGTCGGGCTGCGGGGTGGGGGCGAGTTCGGCGGGGTCAGGTGCGGGGGCCTGAGGTGGGGTTGGCGGCGGCGTGGCGGGCGTCGAGGAGGTCGCCCGTGTGCTCCTCGGCCCACGCGGCCAGGGCGCGGACCGGGGTGAGGAGCGAGTGGCCCAGGTCGGTCAGGGTGTGGCGGCCGTCGTCGCTGGTCAGGAGGCCGTTGGTGCGCAGTCTGGCCAGGGTTTGGGTGAGCATCTTGTTGCTGATGCCGCCGATCCGGTCCAGCAGTTCCCCGTACCGCAGCGGTCCGTTGCCGAGGGCGACGACGACCACGACCGACCAGGTGTGCCCGACGACCTCCAGGGTCGTGCGGGCGGGGCAGTCGGCGAGGAACACGTCGTAGTCGCTCACCCGGTCACAGATACCGCTTGAGCTCCCGCTTCGCCAACGACATCCGGTGGACCTCGTCGGGGCCGTCGGCCAGGCGCAGGGTGCGCGCCGAGGCCCACAGCTCGGCCAGCGGGAAGTCCTGGCTCACGCCGCCGGCGCCGTGCGCCTGGATCGCCTTGTCCAGCACCCACTCCGCCATGAGCGGCGTGCCGATCTTGATGGCCTGGATCTCGGTGTGCGCGCCCTTGTTGCCGACGGTGTCCATCAGCCACGCGGTCTTGAGCACCAGCAGTCGGGCCTGCTCGATGCGCACCCGCGACTCGGCGATCCACTCCTGCACGACACCCTGGCGCGCGATCGGCTGACCGAACGCGACCCGCGAGATCGCACGGCGGCACATCAGCTCCAGGGCGCGTTCGGCGATGCCGATCAGCCGCATGCAGTGGTGGATGCGGCCGGGGCCGAGGCGGGCTTGGGCGATCGCGAAGCCCTCGCCCTCGCCGGCGATGAGGTTGTCCGCGGGCACGCGCACGTTGTCGAAGACGATCTCGGCGTGCCCGCCGTGCGAGGCGTCGGTGTAGCCGAAGACGTGCATGCCGCGCTTGACGTGCACGCCCGGCGTGTCGCGCGGCACCAGGATCATGGCCTGCTGGCGGTGGCGTTCGGCGTCGGGGTCGGTCTTGCCCATCACGATGAAGATCGCGCAGTTGGGGTTCATCGCGCCCGAGGACCACCACTTGGTGCCGTTGATGACGTACTCGTCGCCGTCGCGGACGATGCTGGTGGCGATGTTGGTGGCGTCGGAGGACGCGACGTCGGGTTCGGTCATGCAGAACGCGGACCGGATCTCGCCGTCCAGCAGGGGCCGCAGCCACTGCTTCTTCTGCTGCTCGGTGCCGAACATCGCCAGCACCTCCATGTTCCCGGTGTCCGGCGCGGCGCAGTTGAGCGCCTCGGGGGCCAGGTGCGGGCTGCGGCCGGTGATCTCGGCCAGCGGCGCGTACTGCAGGTTCGTCAACCCGCCGCCGTGCTCGGGGTCGGGCAGGAACAGGTTCCACAGGCCCTGCCTGCGGGCCTCGACCTTGAGCTCCTCCAGCACCGCGGGCCGGGCCCAAGGGTCCTCGGCGTCGCGCAGCTGCTGCTCGGCGACCGGTTCGGCGGGGTAGACGAACTCGTCCATGAACCGCAGCAGCTTCTCGCGCAGTTCCTCAATCTTGGCGTCGTAGGCGAAGTCCATCAGTGCTCCCCTGAGGTCGCGGCGAGTCCCTGCCGGACCAGCGGCAGGGTGAGGTGGCCGATCTGGTCGAACCCCGCGCCCACGGTCTTGCCGTGGGTGAAGCGGAAGTGGATGCCTTCGAGGATCACGGCGAGCTTGAAGTACGCGAACGCCGTGTACCAGGCCAGGCCGCTGGTGTCGGCGCCGCTGCGCTCGGCGTAGCGGCGCACCAGCTCGTCGGTGCCGGTGAACCCGGGCAGCGTGGGCACGGTGCCGGTGATCGGGTCGTCCTCGCGCGCGCCGATGCCGTTCCAGTACACGCACAGCAGGCCGACGTCGGCCAGCGGGTCGCCCAGGGTGGCCATCTCCCAGTCCAGGACCGCGCTGATGTCCAGCGGGTCCTCGGTGACCAGGACGTTGTCCAGCCGGTAGTCGCCGTGCACGATCGTGGCGCGGGCCGAGTCGGGGACGCTGTCGGCGAGCCGGTCGCGCAGCTCGTCGATGCCGGGCAGGTCGCGGCTGCGGGAGGCGTCGAGCTGCTTGCCCCAGCGGGCGACCTGGCGCTTGAGGAATCCGTCCGGTCGGCCGAAGTCGGCCAGTCCGACGTCCTTCGGGTCGACGGCGTGCAGGTCGGCGAGCACGTCGACCAGCCGTTCGGACAGGGCTCGGGCCTTGTCCGGGGTCAGCCACGGGCACTGGTCGCGGTGCCGCAGCGCCACGCCCGGAACCTCTTCCATCAGGTAGAACGGCGCGCCGATGACGTCGGTGTCCTCGCACAGCAGCTCGACCCGCGGCACGGGCACGGCGGTGTCGGCCAGCGCTTTGATCACGCGGTGCTCGCGGGCCATGTCGTGCGCGGTGGCCAGCACGTGGCCCAGCGGCGGGCGGCGCAGCACCCAGCGCTGGTCGCCGTCGGTGACGCGGTAGGTCAGGTTGGACCGGCCGCCGGGGATGAGTTCGCCGGTCAACGGCCCGGTGCCCAGGTGGGCGGCGAGCCGGTCGAGGTCCAGGCCGGGCAGTTCGGTCATGCGGCAACTCCCCTGAGCTGGGCGATCACCGCACGGGTCGTGTCGGCGTCGGTGTGCCGGTGGGCGTGCAGGCCGACCGCCTGCGCCGCTTCGACGTTGACGGGCGCGTCGTCGAAGAACACGCACCGGTGGGCGGGCAGGCCGATCCGGTCGAGGGTGTGCTCGAAGATGCGCGGGTCGGGTTTGCGCAGGCCGATCCGGCCGCTGATCACGATCGTGTCGAACAGCTCCAGCAGCAGCTCTTCGGGGTAGCCCTCGCCCCAGCTGTTGGACAGCAGCACGGTCCGCAGGCCGTCGGCGCGCAGTTCGCGGACCAGGTCGACCATCTTCGGGTCGGGGTGCGCGCTGCCGAACATGCGGCGCAGCAGACCTTTCGAGGCGACCTCGCGGCCGTCGAGGGTGATCAACTCGGCAGCCAGGAGCGCTTCGAACTCGTCGGTCGTGAGCTCGCCGGTCTCGAGCCGGGCCACCGGGTTGTCGGGGACCGCGTCCCGGCCCATCCAGGTCCGCATGGTCCGGCCGTAGCGGTCCCGGTCGATGTTCTCCGAGGTCAGCCAGTCGTCGATGAAGGCGGGCACGGAGACCGTCAGCACGCCACCCCAGTCCAGCACCACCGCTTCGATGCGCCGTTCGTCCACGTCGCGAGGGTACCGACCGGTCGGTATGTAGGCAACCCTTCCCGCTCGGGACGGCCTGTCGGAGGGGCCAGTCCAGGTTCGTCAGGCCGGTTCGGCGGCCAGGGCGTTGCGCGGGCGGAGTCCGCTGAACCCCAGGGTGCTCGTGGTGACCCGCCGCCAGAACGGCCGGAGGGTGGCCCTCAGCCGCAGTTCGATGCGGGCGTCCTCGTGCAACGCCGGCAGGTCGCCGACAGGCTCGGGAGGGCCGAGCGGGTGGCCCGGCGTCGAACCGGTGGCGTACAGGCGCGCCGTCTGCATCCGGCGCAGCGGGCCGAACTCGATCGCGTGCACCCGGTGCGCGCCCGGTCACGCGCGGTCCTCGGCGGTGATCGCGGGTTCGTCCCAGGCCATCGGACGCGGGCACTGGCGCGGGAACCGGCAGTCGGGTGCACGTGCGTGGTCCACGGCTCACACGCAGGCCCCGGGTTGAGGGCGTGGCGGCGACGTGCGGGCGGAACCGGGTGGTCGTCGGGTCTTCGGAGAAGTGCAGCACTGCTCCGGCACTGGTCGCGGTGCGGGCGGACGCGCCGCAGGAGCGCTGCCGGTCGGATGTGGTCGTGGTTGTCGGATGACGTGCGTCGGGCCTACCTGCCGTAGACCCGGCGCACATCCGGTATCCGACGGCGGTGGACGGTCAGGCGTTGATCTCCTTCCGTGCGCCGTCGGTCTGGCCGATGGTGATCTTGCGCGGCTTGGCCTTCTCCGCGATCGGGATGCGCAGCGTCAGCACGCCGGAGTCGTAGTCGGCCTTGATCCGGTCGGCGTCGAGCGAGTCGCCGAGGAACAGCTGGCGCGAGAACACGCCCAGCGGCCGCTCGGACAGCTGCATCTCGACGTCGTCGGTGCGGTTGGGGCGCCGCTCGGCCTTCACGGTGAGCACGTTGCGCTCCACGTCGAGGTCGATCGCGTCTGGCGTGACGCCGGGCAGGTCGAACTCCACCACGAACTCGTCCCCGGTGCGGTAGGCGTCCATCGGCATGGGCGTGGGCCGCGACCAGGTGCCCGGTCCGGTGAAGAACTGCTGCGCCAGCCGGTCCAGCTCCCGGAACGGGTCCGTGCGCATCAACATCGGGAACACCTCCTGGTCTGTGTGGTCAATGCGCTGGTGTTTGCGCTGCCGACACAGTTGTAGCACGTCGTCATTTCGTTGACAACCCCCGATGTCGTCGGTAGGTTGACGCCATGGCGATCGGAGATTACGAGACCGTCCGAGCGGCGGCGACGGGGGAAGACCTCAGCCCGGGTCAGGTGCTGTCCGCGCTGGTCCTGCTCCGGCGGTTGCGCGACGAGCTGGCCGGGTGGGAACCGCAGCTGATCGCCGCAGCGCGGGAGCTGGGCACGAGCTGGGCCGAGTTGGCGCCCGCGCTGGGTGTGGCCAGCAGACAGGCGGCGGAGCGTCGGTACCTGCGGCTGCGCCCGTCGGAACTGGGCGCGACGGCCGAGGGTCGCGTGCGGGCCGAACGGGACAGGCGGGCCGCCGACCGCGCGGTGTCGCAGTGGGCGCGCGACAACGCCGGGTCGTTGCGCAGCCTGGCGGGCCAGGTGGGGCGGATGGACGTCGTGGTGCGCGAGGCGCTGGCGCAGGACGACGCGGTGGCGTTGCTGGAGCCGTTGACGGCGGCGCTGGCCAAGCTGCGGGGCTCCCACCCCGGGCTGGCCGCCGAGGTCCAGGCCGTCAGCGACCGGGCGGAGGAGGTGCGCCGCGACACCCAGACCCTGCGGGACAACCAGACCCTGCGCGACAACCCCTGACTCGACGACCCCGAAGGCCGGGCGCAGGGGTGTGGGTGCGTCAACGGCATCGTTGACCGCGTCGGGAGGGACCGGAAAGCGACGAGAACAGACGAGGGGGTGAGGGCGGAGGGTAGTTCTCTTTCGACGGGCGCGGATCAACCGTTCGGCTCGGTCGGGGTCAACCTTCTCCCGAGGGGATACGGGCCTTTCGTGGCTCGTGGCCTCCGGGTCCCCGCTGTCACGGTGGAGAGATGCCACGGTGGCAGGGGGGAGATGGGGATGGCGGTCTCGAAACGAGTGGTGGCGTTGGTGGCGGTGGCGTCGTCACTGGCGCTCGTGGGCGCGGGGGCGACGGCGGCGTCACCGGGACGGCCGGACCGGTCCGGTGACTGGGCGACGTGGTCGAGGGACCTGGCCGGGTCGCGGTTCGCGGCGGCGGAGCGGCGGATCACGCCGCGCACGGTGGGCGGGTTGACGGTGAAGTGGGCGTTCGCGTTTCCCCGGTCGGCGGCCCCGGTGCGCAGCCAGCCCGCCGTGGTGGACGGGACGGTGTACTTCGGCGGTCCGGACGGGATGTTCCACGCCCGGGACGCGCGGACCGGCGCGCAGGTGTGGACGACCGACCTCTCGGGGATCGCTCCGGGTGCCCGGCCGGCGATCCCGTGGGACAGCCCGTCGGTGTCGGGCGGGCGGGTGTACTTCGGCGACATCCGGGGGTTCGTCTACGCGCTGGAGCAGGCCACGGGCCGGGTGGTGTGGGCCAAGCAGGTCGACGCGCACCCGGCGGCGACGGTGACCAGTTCCCCGATCGTGCACGACGGGAAGGTCTACGTCGGCACGTCGAGCGGGGAGAACGCGGCCAACAGCCCGGACGGGACGACCGACGACCCGAACTACCCGTGCTGCACGTTCCGCGGGCACCTCGACGCCTTGGACGCGCGGACCGGGGAGCTGGTGTGGCGGCACTACACCGTGCCCGAACCGCGGGCGGTCGGGACGTGGCCCAGTGGCGCGACCCGCTACGAGCCGTCGGGTGCCGGGGTGTGGAGTTCGCCGGTGGTGGACCCGCGCAGCGGCACGGTCTACGTCGGCACGGGGCAGAACTACACCGGCAGCGCCGGCGACTTCGACACGCTGCTGGCGCTGGACCACCGCACGGGCGCGGTGAAGTGGCGCAACCAGGTGACGCAGGCCGAGACGTGGCGGGGGTTGTGCAACAGCCCCGACCCGGAGGGCTACTGCCCCGGCCTGAAGGACGGCTCGGCGCTGGACTACGACATCGGCGCCACGCCGAACCTGTTCACCGTGAACGGTCGGGCGCTGGTCGGGGTCGGGCAGAAGCTGGGCGTCTACCACGTGTTCGACGCGGCGACCGGCGAGGTGGTGTGGCGTCGGCAGCTGGGTGTGCCGCTGCCCAGCGGCGGCATCTCGGGCATCCAGTGGGGCACGAGCTTCGACGGCCGGCGGCTCTACATCGCGACGTACTTCGCCGATCCGGGCACGGTGTTCGCGGTGGACCCGGCCACGGGCCGCGTGCTGTGGCGGACGCCCAACCCGGCCGACGGCTGCACGACCGGTGGCGCGGCCGCCCACCCCGACATCTGCTCGCTGGGCCACGGCCCGGCGGTGACCAGCAGTCCCGGCCTGGTCTGGGAAGGAGGCAACGACGGCAAGCTGCGGGCGTACTCGGCGGGCGACGGCCGGGTGCTGTGGACCTACGACACGATCCGCGACTTCACCGGCGTCAACGGCCTGCCGGGCCGGGGCGGCACGATCTCCGGTGGTGGCGGTGGCGCGGTCGTGGCCGACGGGATGGTGTACGTGCAGGCCGGGTACGCGCCGGAGTACCCGAACCCGGACGGCGGTGACGTGCTGCTCGCGTTCGGCCTGTGACCGGACCGAACACGAGCAGCGTTCACCCCGTGACCGTCACCGCGCCGGTGTCGCCGTCGATCTCGACGGTCACGCCGAGGGGCACGGTGAGCTGGCCGGCGCAGTGCCCGAACCGGACGTCGGCGACGATCGGCACGCCGAGGCCGCCCAGCCGGTCGGCGAGCACGGCGGACGGGTCGCCGCACCCGGTCCAGGAGCCGAGCACGAGCCCGGCGACCTGGTCGAACCACCCCGTGCGCAGCAGGCCGGTGAGCATCCGGTCGAGCCGGTAGGGCTCCTCGTTGACGTCTTCGAGCAGCACGACCGCGCCGGGCGGCGGCGGCGCGGTCAGCAGGCTGAGGTTGCCGCCGACGGCCAGGCCGCGGGCGACACCGCCGACCATGCCGACCCCGCGGTAGGCCGTGACACCGGTGAACAGGGCGGCGCGGAGCCGTTCGCGGGCGTCGGCGTCTTCCACGAACGCTCTGGTGCCGACCATCGGCCCGAACCAGGTGGGCAGGCCGTGCGCCCACAACCGCTCGTGCAGCACGGTGGTGTCGCTGGACCCGACGAACACCTTGCGGTGCGCGGCGACGGCGGTCCAGTCGACCAGGTCGACCATGCGCAGGCTGCCGTACCCGCCTCGGGCGCACAGCACGGCGGCCACCGACGGGTCCAGCCAGGCCCGTTCGAACGCGCGGGCCCGGTCGGCGTCGTGCCCGGCGAGGTAGTCCAGCGTCGGGTGGGTGTCCAGGGCGTGGGTGTCGACCCGCACGTCCAGCCCCCACTTGCGCAGCCACGCCGTGCCCGCGTCGAGGAGTTCGGCCGGGCACGGTCCGGCGGGGCTGACCACGACGACCCGGTCACCCGGCCGCAGCGGACCGGGCCCGGAGGCGGCGACCGCGCCCGCCTCCGGCGCGTCCGACGTCACCGGCGCAGCTCCAGCACCGGCACGCCCGCAGGGGTGAACCCGAACACCTGCCCGTAGAACGACAGCTCGGCCTCCAGCGCGGCCACGATGGTCTCGGCCTTGCGGAACCCGTGCTGCTCGCCCTCGAACGTGAGGTAGGCGTGCGGGATGCCGGTGCCGTCCAGCGCGGAGGCGAACCGGTCGGCCTGCTCGGGCGGGCAGATCTCGTCCTCCAGGCCCTGGAGCAGCAGCACCGGCCCGGCCAGCCGGTCCACCCGGTGCGACGGCGACCGCTCGGCGTACCGGTCGGCCGCCGCGGGCCACGGCCCGACCAGGCCCTCCACGTACCGGGACTCGAAGTCGTGGGTCTCGCCGCCCTCGCCGGTCCACCCGGCCAGGTCGAGGATGGGGAAGGCGACCATGCCGCACCGGTAGGTCTTCACCGAGGTCAGCGACGCCGCCGAGGTCCAGCCGCCCGCGCTGCCGCCGCGGATGGCGAGCCGGTCGCCGTCCGCGGCGCCGGAGTCGGCCAGGGCCTGGGCGACGGCGGCGCAGTCCTGCACGTCGACCACGCCCCACTGCTCGCGCAGCCGTTCGCGGAACGCCCGCCCGTAGCCGGTGGAGCCGCCGTAGTTGACCGCGACCACGCCGATGCCGCGGCTGGTCAGGTAGGCCAGCTCCGCGTCCAGCACGGGCGCCGAGCGGCCGGTGGGCCCGCCGTGCACGTGCACCACGTAAGGCGGTTTCTCGTCCTCGGGCCCGGCGAAGTCGGGGTTGCGCGGCGGGTAGACGTAGGCGGGGACGTCGCCGTCCGGTCCGCGGAACACGCGCTCCTCGGGCACGGGCAGGTAGTCGACCGGCAGCGCGGACTCGCCGGAGGTGTGCTCGGTGAGCACGCCGGTGGACAGGTCCAGCGACACCACGGCGGACTCGGCCAGCGGCCCGGCGGCGCCGCTGACGACCACGCCGTCGTGCACGGCCAGGTGCGCGTGCCAGACCGGCAGGTCCACGTCGACGTCTGTGACGGTGCCGCTGCGCTCGTCGAGCACGGCCAGCGCGCCGGAGCGCAGCACGGCGTAGCGGCCCTCGCCGATGGCGGCGAACCAGCGGTTGCCCAGCCGCCACATCGGCCCGCCGAGCTCCTCGGCGCACGGCGCGAGGTTCTTCGCGGTGCCGTCCAGGCCGATGCGGAACAGGTTCCACCAGCCGTCGGGGTCGGTCAGCGCCAGCAGGGAGTCTCCCTCCCACTCGACCTGGCACACGGCCTCGGTGGGGCCGCCGGCCAGGACGCGGTGCTCGGAGGAGCCGACCTCGGCGACGCACAGCTCGGTGCCGTCCCACGGCATGCGCGGGTGGTCCCAGCCGATCCAGGCGTAGTGGCGGCCGTCGGGCGAGAGCCGGGGGCCGGTCATGAAGTGGTGGCTGGCGGCGAGCACCCGCGGCGGGGAGCCGTCCAGCGGCAGCGCGACCAGCTCGCGGCGCACGTCGGTGCGGGCGTCACCGGTCACGGTCTCGCGCACGCACCACACCTCGGCGTGGCCGGGCCCGGCGGTGAGGTCGGCGTAGCGGTGGCCGTGGTGGCGCTCGGGCTCGGGGCTGAGCGGGACGGGCCGCGGGTCGTCGGGGTCGAACACGTAGACGCGCTGGTCGTCCCAGTTGGTGAACGCCACGCGCGTCCCCTCGGGGGTGTCCAGCACGACCCAGGGCCGGCCGCCGTACTCGTGGACGCGGTTGCGCGCGTTCCACGGCGGCGGCAGCAGGTCCTGTCCGTCGCGCACCAGCGCGACCCGGCCGCCCTCGGCGGGGCGCCCCTCGGCCCACCAGGGGCGACCGTTGTGCAGGTCGACCCAGTGCAGGCCCCCGCCGGCCGCGGCGGCGTCGGCCGCGCCGATGGGCGATGTCCACGTTCCGTACGGTGCGATCTTCACCACGCGGGCGACCCTATCGCCGGCGCGCGGCGGGCCGGTCGGCGCCGTGGCGTGGCGGCGGCGTTCGCCGTCGGGGAACAGCGCGGGGGCAGGGCTGCCGATCTTGCACGCGTGGCCTAGGGTCTTCGTTGTCATGGCACGCGTCATCCACGTATTCCGCCAGCCCGACCGGTTCGTCGCCGGCACCGTCGGGCAGCCTGGCGAGCGCACGTTCTACCTGCAAGCCTCCGAGGAGGCCCGGCTGGTCAGCGTGGCGCTGGAGAAGCAACAGGTCGCCGTACTCGCCGAGCGCATCGGCTCGCTGCTGGAGGAGGTGCACCGGCGCTTCGGCGCGGAGGTGCCCGACGCGGTCCCCGAGGACCTCCGGGACACCGAACCGCTGGCGGTGCCGGTCGAGGAGGAGTTCAAGGTCGGCACGATGGGGCTGGGCTGGGACGCCGAGTCCCGGGCGGTGGTCATCGAACTGCTCGCGATCACCGAGGAGGAGGTCGACGAGGCGGTGGTGCTCGACGACACCGAGGAGGGCCCGGACGCGGTGCGGGTGTTCCTGAGCCCGGTGGAGGCGCGGGCGTTCGCCGAGCGCGCCGACCGGGTGGTGCGGGCGGGTCGCAAGCCGTGCCCGCTGTGCGCGGAGCCGTTGGACCCGGAGGGGCACGTGTGCCCGCGGCAGAACGGCTACCGTCGTTCGGACGAGGGCTGAGCGCGGCGGTGGGTCCGGCTGACGACGGGGTGCTCGAGCTGCTGCGGCGTGGCCGCATCGAGGTCGAGGGCCGGTTGGTGGACGCGTCGAACGCGACGTTGTTCTGCGGGATCGCGCTGGACGGCGTGACCGCGCAGTGCGTGTACAAGCCGGTGCGGGGCGAGCGGCCGTTGTGGGACTTCCCGGACGGCACGCTGGCGGGCCGCGAGGTGGCGACGTTCCTGGTGTCGGAGGCGGCCGGGGTGCACCTGGTGCCGCCGACGGTGCTGCGGGAGGGTCCGTTCGGGTCGGGCATGGTGCAGTTGTGGGTGGAGACCCGCGAGGACGACGACCTGGTGGACATCGTGCCGGTGGACGAGGTGCGGCCGGGGTGGCGTTCGGTGCTGCGGGCGCACGACCGGTACGGGGAGCCGGCGGTGCTGGTGCACGCCGACCACCCGCGGGTGCGGTTGATGGCGGCGTTCGACGTGGTGGTGAACAACGCCGACCGCAAGGGCGGTCACGTGCTGCACGCGGTCGACGGCGCGGTGTACGGGGTGGACCACGGGATCTGCCTGCACTCCGACGACAAGCTGCGCACGGTGCTGTGGGGCTGGTTGGGCGAGGAGCTGCCCGGGGAGGCGGTGGAGGCGCTGCGGCGGCTGCGGTCGGGGTTGGACGGCGCGCTGTCGGACCGGCTGCACGAGCACCTGACGCGCGCGGAGGTGCGGGCGTTGACCGAGCGGGTGGAGAAGCTGCTGGCCGCGGGGGTGTACCCGGAGCCGTCCAACGAGTGGCCGGCGATCCCCTGGCCCGCGTTCTGACTGGCGCGGACCCGCCGGGCGGATCCCGGGGCGGGGGATCTTCTTCGCGGGCGGGTCGGTGTTGTGTACTTGCCGCGTGGGCGTCGAACTGCGCGAGGTGACCGCTGCCGACGTGCTGGCGTTCTTCGAGCACCAGCGCGATCCGGAGGCGGTGCGGATGGCCGCGTTCACCTCGGCCGACCCGTCGGACCGGGCGGCGTTCCTGGTGCGGTGGGCGCGGATCCTGGCCGACGACTCGGCGGTGGCGCGGACGGTGGTGTTCGACGGCGAGGTGGTGGGTCACGTCGCGCGGATCACCCGGTTCGGCGAGCCGGAGGTGACGTGCTGGATCGACCGGGAGCACTGGGGCAAGGGTCTGGCGACGGCGGGGTTGGAGCTGTTCCTGCGGTCGGAGCCGCGGCGTCCGCTGTACGCGCGGGCGGCGGTGGACAACCTGGGGTCGCTGCGGGTGCTGGAGAAGTGCGGGTTCGTGGCGGTGGGCGAGGACGTGGGGTTCGCGGAGGGGCGTGGTGAGGACGTGGAGGAGTTCATCCTGAGGTTGGACCGGTGACGGGGTCGCTGTCCGACCGCATGGTGCGGCGGTTCGGTCCGGGGGTGCGGTCGTGGCTGTCCGGGTTGGACGCGCTGGTGGCGGGGTTGTGCCGGGACTGGGGCCTGGAGGTGGTGCGGCCGCTGTCCGGGGGCACGTCGCACGCGGTGTGGTGCACGCGCGGCGGTGAGCCGGTGGTGCTGAAGGTGACGCCGGAGCCTCCGATCGCGGCGCAGGAGGTGGCGGCGCTGCGGGCGTGGGAGCCGTCGCCGCGGATGGTGCGGGTGCTGGAGGCGGACCCGGCGCGGGGCGCGTTGCTGCTGGAGGGCCTGGTGCCGGGCACGCCCGCCGCGGACGGTCCCGGGTTGGCCGAGGTGCTGCGCGAGCTGCACATCGCGCCGCCGGAGGGGTTCCCGCCGTTGAGCGAGCGGGTGGACTTCCTCTTCGGGGTGCTGCGCAGGCGGCACGCCGGTGACCACGACGCGGCGCACGCGCGGGCGGCGGAGCTGGCCCGCGACCGGGTGCCGGCCACGCTGCTGCACGGCGACCTGCACTTCGGCAACGTCCTGGACGCCGGTGCGCGCGGCCTGGTGGCGATCGACCCGCGGCCGTGCGTGGGCGACCCGGCGGTGGACGCGGTGGACTTCGCCTACGCCTCGCCGGACCTGCGTGACGGGATCGAGCGCTGGTCGGCGGTGGTGGACGGTGACCGGTTGGCGGCGTGGTGCGCGGTGTTCGCCGGGTTCTTCCCCGGGCACCCCTCGGTGGCGGCGGGCCGGTAACGTCGCCGGCCGTGCGATCACACGACTACGGCCGCGACGTGCTGTCGGGCCGCAAGCGCAGGACGGTGCCCGAGGTGGTGGCCGAGGTCGGCCTGGTGGCGGAGGACCCGGCGTCGGGGTTCTGCGGCGCGGTGGTGCGCTTCGAGCACGGCCAGGTGGTGCTGGAGGACCGGCAGGGACGGCACCGGTTGTTCCCGCTGCGCCCGGCGGGGTTCCTGGTGGACGGGCAGCCGGTGACGTTGGTGCGGCCCGCGCCCGCGGCGGCGAAACCGGCGCGCACGGCGTCGGGGTCGGTGAAGGTCGAGGGGCTGCGCGCCCGCACGGCGCGGGACAGCCGGATCTGGGTGGAGGGCCTGCACGACGCGGAGCTGGTGGAGCGGGTGTGGGGGCACGACCTGCGGGTGGAGGGCGTCGTGGTCGAGCCGTTGGACGGGGTGGACGTGCTGGCCGACCGGATCGCGGAGTTCGGCACGGGCCCGGGGCGGCGGCTGGGTGTGCTGGTGGACCACCTGGTGGCGGGCAGCAAGGAGTCGCGGCTGGTCTCGGCGATCCGCGACGACCACGTGCTGGTCACCGGTCACCCGTACGTGGACGTGTGGCAGGCGGTGAAGCCGTCGTCGGTGGGGATCGAGGCGTGGCCGGTGGTGCCGCGGGGCGTGCCGTGGAAGGAGGGGGTGTGCGCGGCGTTGGGCTGGGGTGAGCCGTACGAGGGGTGGCGTCGGGTGCTGGCGGGGGTGTCGGGGTTCCGGGACCTGGAGACGCCGTTGATCGGCGCGGTGGAGCGGTTGATCGACTTCGTGACCGAGCCGGGGGCCTGAAACCCCCACCGGCGGTCGCGGAAAGTGCGAGGATGGAGCGGTGGCCGCGCTGATCTGGTTGGTCCTCGGTGTCGTCCTGGTGGCGGCCGAGATCCTTTCGGGCGACTTCGTGCTGGTCATGCTGGGTCTGGCCGCGTTCGGCGCGGCGGGGGCCTCGGCGTTGGGCGCGGACGCGGTCGTCAGCGCGATCGTGTTCGGCCTGGTGTCGTTGGGCCTGGTGGCGGGCGCCCGGCCCGCGATCAAGCGCCGGATGGCGCTGGGGTCCGGGCACAAGTCGGGTGTGGAGGCCCTGGTGGGCAGCACGGCGATCGTCGTGTCCACTGTGGACGGCCACGGGGGTAGGGTGCGCATCGGCGGCGACGTGTGGTCGGCGCGGTCGTTGGACCGCGAGGTCATCGAGCCCGGCGCCGAAGTCACTGTCGTCGAGATCTCGGGCGCGACCGCAGTGGTGCTGTCCGGGGCCTGAGTGGAGGCGGGGAGAGTTGACCACGACACTGATCGTCATCGCGGTCCTGGTGCTGTTCGTGCTGGTCGTCATGGTGAAGTCGGTGCTGGTGATCCCGCAGGCCACGGCCGCGGTGATCGAGCGGCTGGGCCGGTACCGCACGACCGCCGCGCCGGGGTTGAACATCCTGGTGCCGTTCTTCGACCGGGTGCGGGCGCGCATCGACCTGCGCGAGCAGGTGGTGTCGTTCCCGCCGCAGCCGGTGATCACCCGCGACAACCTGACGGTGTCGATCGACACGGTCGTCTACTTCCAGGTGACCGACCCGCGGGCGGCGGTGTACGAGATTTCGAACTACATCGTGGGCGTGGAGCAGTTGGCGACCACGACGCTGCGCAACCTGGTGGGTGGGATGAGCCTGGAGGAGACGCTGACCTCCCGTGACCAGATCAACAACCAGCTGCGCGGCGTGCTGGACGAGGCGACGGGCCGGTGGGGCATCCGGGTGGCGCGGGTGGAGTTGAAGGCGGTCGACCCGCCGCCCTCGATCCGGGACTCGATGGAGAAGCAGATGCGCGCGGACCGGGAGAAGCGCGCGATGATCCTCAACGCGGAGGGCCAGCGGGAGGCGGCGATCAAGTCCGCGGAGGGTCAGAAGCAGGCGCAGATCCTGTCGGCGGAGGGCGCGAAGCAGGCGGCGATCCTGGGCGCGGAGGCGGAGCGGCAGTCGGCGATCCTGCGGGCGCAGGGTGAGCGGGCGGCCCGGTACCTGCAGGCGCAGGGTCAGGCGAAGGCGATCGAGAAGGTGTTCGCGGCGATCAAGGCGGGCAAGCCGACGCCGGAGGTGCTGGCCTACCAGTACCTGCAGACGCTGCCGCAGATGGCGCAGGGTGACGCGAACAAGGTGTGGCTGGTGCCGTCGGACTACGGCAAGGCGTTGGAGGGGTTCGCGAAGATGCTGGGCGCGCCGGGCGAGGACGGCGTGTTCCGCTACGAGCCGCCCGCCTACGAGCAGCCCGTGACGTCGGCGCCGGAGCGGGACGACCCGTCGGTGGCGGACTGGTTCGACACGGCGCCGGACCCGGCGGTGGCCGAGGCGGTGCGCGCGGCGGAGGCGGTGGCGCGCAAGGAGGTGCCCGGGCCGTTGGAGCAGCCGTCGGTGGAGCGGGGCGCGGACGTCGGCGCGTTGGGGCCGGGGTCGGTGGCGCGCGAGGTGGGTGCCGGGGAGGCGGGGCAGCCGCGGGAGTGAGCTCCCCCGGGAGGTGATCTTGGACGCAGTGGTGGGGCGTCGGCGCGGGTGCCGGCGCCCCTTTCGCGTGGTCGGGGCCGGTGATCACGGGACGGGCGTCCGGGTGGGGTCTCGTGGGGTGGGTCGGGGTGCGGTTGGATGTCGCGGTGGACGCTTTACCCGGTCGTGCGGCGGCCGCGCTGGCCCGTGTCGACGTTCCGTGGTCGGCGCGGTGGGACGAGTTGGCCGCGGTGGTGGCGGAGCTGTCGGTGGTGGTGCGGGCCGGGTCGGGCGCGCGGGTGGTGGCGCGGGAGTTGGCCGAGGTGCTGGTGGCGGCGGCGCAGGGCGGTGCGCAGCGGGCGGCGTTGGCGGGGTTGGTGGACCGGGTGCTGGACCTGCACGCGGTGGCGTGCGGTGGTGAGCCGCCGGTGGACGGGCCGGAGCTGGCGGCGTGGCTGTTGTGGTTGCAGACGGGGTTCGCCGAGCCGCCGGAGGTGCGGTTGGCGGCGTACGCGTCGGCGTTGGGTGAGGACGGGTTGGCGTTCTACCGGGCGGAGGCGGTGGCGCGGTTCGAGCGGTTGCCGGTGATCGGGTTCGGGGAGACCGGGCGCTACGACCGGGAGCGGTGGGCGTTGCTGCGGGTGATGGAGGAGCTGGCCGAGCACACCGGTGACGTGGACCTGCAGGTGTTGGTGTTGTCGAAGGACCTGTCGTCGGGGTGGCACTACCTGCAGGTGGCGACGGTGCTGCGGGACGCGGGCCGGTCGGCGGAGGCGGTGGCGTGGGTGGAGCGGGGGTTGGCGGCGACGGGTGGGCGTGGGGCGGCGACGCGGCTGGTGGACCTCGGGGTGGACGAGTGCCTGCGCGCGGGGTGGGTGGAGCGGGCGGTGGGGTTGCGGCGGCGGGCGTTCGTGGCGCATCCGGGGTGGGAGGGGTATGCGCGGTTGCGGTCGGTGGCGTCGTCGGCGGGTGACTGGCCGGCGGTGCGCGAGGAGGTGTTGGCGGGGTTGGTGGGGGTCGCGGACGAGGTGGTGTGGCAGGTGGTGGAGGCGGAGTCGGCGGTGCCCGGTGGCCCGCCGGGGTGGGTGGAGCGGTTGCGGGCGGCGTTGGGGCGGCGCCAGGGGTGACGGGCGTGTCCTGAGCGTTGAACTCGGGGGTCCTGAACGTAGGACTCTCGGGTCCTGGACGTGGGACTCTCGCGTTCTGGGGGTAGGACTCGCGCGCGGGGATCAGGGGTGGCGGTCGGTCCAGGGGCGGGCGCGTTCGAGTTGGCCCGCGGCGGTGAGGATGGTGCGCTCGTCGTCGGGGGCGGCGACGAGCTGGACGGCCAGGGGCAGGCCGGTGCGGGTGTGGCCGGCGGGGACGGCGGCGGCGGGGTTGCCGGTGATGTTCCACAGCGGCAGGAACGTGGTCATGCGGGCGGCGGCGAGCAGGGCGGCGACGGTGGGGCGCCGGTTCCACTCGCCGATGCGCAGGGGCGGCCTGGTGAGCACGGGGGTCAGCAGCAGGTCGTGCTCGGTGAACAGGCGGTTGGCGTCGCGGGTGAGCCGGGTGGTGTGGGCCAGGGCGGCGCGCACGGCGGGTGCGGGCAGCGCGCGGCCGAGGGCGGCGACGGCGCGGGTGCGGGCGTCGAGCCGGTCGGGTCGGTCGAGGGCCTGTTCGGTGGTCGCGGCGCTGTGCAGGTAGCGCACGGCGAACCCGGCGGGTCCGGAGATGTCGTGCAGGTCGCGGTCGACGCGGGTGACGTCGTGGCCGAGGTCGGCGAGCAGGCCCGCGGTGTCCAGGACGGCGTCGCGGACGTCGGGGTGGATCGGGATGCCGGGTCCCCAGGTGCGCAGGGACACGGCGATGCGCAGGCGGCGGGTGTCGGTGACGGCCGCGGTGTGGTCGTGGCCGGGCGCGAGGACGTCGAGGATCAGGGCGGCGTCGGCGACGTGGCGGGTGATGGGTCCGGCGACGACCAGGCCGTTCCAGACATCGCGGTCGGGGGTGAGCGGCACGCGGTCGCGTTGGGGTTTGAGGCCGAACAGGCCGGTGCACGCGGAGGGGATGCGGATGGAGCCGGCGCCGTCGGTGCCGATGGCGGCGCCGACCAGGCCCGCGGCGACGGCGGCGGCCGAGCCGCCGCTGGATCCGCCGGGTGAGTGGTCGGGTGACCAGGGGTTGCGGGTGGCGCCGGCCCAGGTGGACTCGGTGTAGGGCCACAGGCCGAGTTCGGGCATGCGGGTGCGGCCGACGATGACGGCGCCGGCGGCGCGCAGGCGGCGGACGATCTCGGCGTCGTCGGGCGCGGTGGTGTCGACGCCGGCGGTGCCCTTGGTGGTGGGCAGTCCGGCCAGGGCGAGGTCTTCCTTGACCGCGACGGGCACGCCGAGCAGCGGCGCGTCCTCGCCGCGGGCGCGGCGGGCGTCGGCGTGGTCGGCGTCGGCGAGGGCGCGGTCGGTGAACACGAGCCGGAACGCGTTGAGGTGCCGGTCGTGCCGGTCGATGCGGCGCAGGCATTCGGCGACCAGGTCGCGCGAGGTGAACGCGCCGGATCGCAGCAGCTCGGCCTGTCGGGCGGCGCCCGCGAAGCACGCGTCGGTCAGGTCCATGAGGCGGACTCTAGGGCAGCGGCGGGCGGCTGTGGATCAGGCGGCGGGGGGTGATCGCGTCGTGCCGTGGGGTGCGGCGGCGTCGGGCGCGGTGCACGAGCAGGGCGATCAGCAGCAGCGGCCACGGGAACGGCAGGGGTGAGGCGATCCAGGCGACGACGAGCAGCACCGCGAGGACGGCCGGCAGGGGTGGCCGGCGGTGTGCGGGCGGCGCGGGTGGTGGTGGCGGGGCGGGCAGGTCGGCGGTGAGGGTGGCGAGGTCGTGGTGGTGCAGGGCGGTGTAGGCGGCGGCGATGCGCTCGTCGGCTTCGGCGAGGGTGAGGCGGCCTTCGCCGACGGCGTCGCGCAGCCGGGCGGCGGTGTGCTCCCGGTCGGTGTCGGAGGCGCGTTGCGGCGGGGTGTGGGTCGGTTCCATGTCCTCGATGCTCCGGGTGGGGGCGTGTCTCGGCGTCGGCCACGAAGCGGTGACGGGAAGTACGTCCGTGGACGTACGCGGGACGGGCATGATCGGGGTATGTCGTCGTGGCTGATGCCGGTGGCGGTGGCGGTGGTCATCGTCTGGATTGGCGTGCGCCATGCGCGCGCGTCGCGTTCGGAGACGTTGTTGGACGACCACGCGCGGCGGCGGGTGGGGCCGGGTGCGGCCGCTCCGGCGCCGGTGTCGGTGTGGCGGGAGGCCAACCGGTTGTTCCGGGCCGGCGAGGAGGAAGGGCTGTTGCTGCTCGCCGAGATCGGCCGGCAGGCGCCGAAGCGGCGGCAGGCGGTGGTGACGACGTGGTTGGCGGCGTTGCGGGGCGGGGTGAGCCGGGGGTTGGACGCGCCGTGGCGGGTGGCGGTGCAGCGGGAGCTGGTGTCGCACCTGCGGCCGGGTGAGGACTTCTGGCCGGGGATGGACGTGGTGGCGCCGGGGGCGATCCTGGTGGACTTCGACCTGTCGGGGTGCCGGGTGAACCGGGTGGACCTGGTGGGCGCGGTGTTCGTGGGTGACGCGCGGTTCGAGGCGATGACGGTGACGGGGGACGCGACGTTCGCGGGTGCGCGGTTCCTGCGGCACGCGGTGTTCACCGAGGCGTTGTTCGCGCGGTCGGTGTCGTTCGGGTTGGCGGTGTTCGCGGGCAACGTGTCGTTGCGGGCGGCGCAGGTGGCCGACCAGCTGGTGTTCGCGCGGGCGAAGGTGTCGGGGCGGGCGGACCTGCGGGCGGCGGAGGTGTCGGGTCGGGCGGATTTCCGGCACGTGCGGTTCGGGGGTCGGGCGTTGTTCGCCGATGTGGTGTTCCACCAGGACGCGTGGTTCCGGCACGCCTGGTTCCGGGGTCGGACGGACGTGGGGTCGGCGTTGATCGGCGAGGCGGCGGAGTTCGGCAACGCCCGGTTCGGTCGCCGCGTCCTGCACTGACGGTCGCCGGCCGGTGCGGGGTCGGGCGGTGCCGGGTCAGGCGGTGCGGGTGCGGTGGTCGGCGACGTGGACGCGGTTGGCGCAGCGGGTGGTGCAGAAGCGGCGGCGGCCGTTGCGGGAGGTGTCGACGTAGACGGTGCGGCAGCCGGGGCGGGCGCAGCGGCCGAGGCGGCGGGGGTCCTCGCAGACGGCGTGGGCGAGGCCGGCGGCGGTGAAGGCTCGGACGCGGTGCGGGGTGGGCGCGTGCTCGGGGGCGAAGTGCAGGTGGGGTGGCCGGTCGTCGTGGGTGGAGATGTAGGGCTTGGCGGCGGCTTCGGTGAGCAGGTCGTTGACCAGGGTGACCTGGTCGGGGGTGTGGTCGAAGACGGGTGAGAGGCGGGTGGCCCAGGCGGTCAGCTCACGGGCCTGGTGCTCGTCGAGGTGGCCGAGGGGTTTGTAGCCGTGCTCGCGCAGCAGGGTGAGCAGGTCGTCGGCGGTGCTGTCGGGGTCGGCGTTGACGAGGGCGGCGGCGAGTTCGGCTGCGGCCCCGCCGTAAGGGTTGAAATGCACTGAACCATGACATCACGCTGGTGGTGTGAACACCAGTTGCCCTTGTTGCGGGTGGCCCAGTGCCGAGCGTGTGTATCCGGTGTCGTCGCACGGGAGGGTGGACTACGTGCGGTGCGTGTGCGGGGTGTGGTTGGTGGTGGAGTCGGGTCGGGTGGTCGCGGCGGCGGGACGGCCGGTGTGATCGCCTGGGTGTGATCGCCTGGGTGTGGTGGGCCGGGTGTGATCGGCTAGGGTCCCGTCCCCGTGACGAGCCGTCGGGACCTGCTGTGCGACTGTGCGATCTCGGTGTTGGCGGCGGAGGGCGGCCGCGGGTTGACCCACCGGGCGGTGGACCGGGCGGCGGGCGTGCCGGAGGGCACGACGAAGAACTACTTCCCGTCGCGGGACGCGTTGCTGGGCGCGGCGGCGGCGCGGATGACGGCGTTGCACGCGGCGGCGGTGCGGCGGTTGCGGGAGACGACGCCGGAGCGGATCACGCCGGCGGAGGTGGCGCGGCTGTACCCGGCGTTGCTGCGGCGCGCGGTGGTGGAGGACCCGACGCAGTTGCTGGCGATGGCGGAGCTGTACCTGGAGGCGGTGCGGCGACCGGGGGTGCGGGCGGCGTTGGGGCGGATGGCGGTGTCCAACGCGCGGGCGGGCGCCGGGCTGCACGCGGCGGCGGGGCTGTCGAGCACGGCGCGGGACGCGGGCCTGCTCGACGCCTACTTCCTGGGTGTGGCGGTGTCGTTGCTGGCGCTGCCCGAGGAGGCGTTGCGCGAGGTGGGCCTGGACGACCCGGAGGCGGTGGGGCTGGGCCTGTTCCGCGCGGCGGTCCCGGGACAGTCGGGGGAGGAGCGTTCGGGCGAGGGGCCGTCAGGCGACGGGGACGAGTCGGCGCACGGCGGTGGCGACGAGCCCGGTGGCCGGGGTGGGGGCCGCGCCGCAGCTGGCGGGCCGGCTGTGGGGTAGGTCGACGGTCCGCACGGTGACGTGCCAGGCGCGGCCGTCGGCGTGGTGGACGGTGTCGCCGCGGACGGTGAGCACGTCGCGGTGCTCGCCGATCAGGTCGCGGACGGCGAGTTCGGCGACCTGGCCGTGCGGGGTGTGGGTGGAGCGGCCCCGGCAGCGGTCGGTGACGACGTGGCCGCGGGCGGCGTGGTCGAGCAGCCCGGCGGCGAAGGCGGTGTCGAGGCGGCCGTAGGTGTAGCCGGTGGGCAGCAGCACGCCGGTGGGCGCGAAGCGGTGGCCGCCGGTGTGGGTGCACTCCCACACGGCGTCGGGGCGGGCGGCGGCGAGGTGTTCGGCCAGCGGTCGGCCCCGCAGGGCGCAGCAGACGTCGCGGCGACTGTTGGCGCACACCAGCAGCAGCGGGTCGGTGACCGGCGTGCCCAGCCCGGCGGGTTCCCCGGCGGCCAGGGCGGCGAAGTCCAGGTCGAGCAGCGCGGCGGGGTCGGCTAGGTCGGCGCGTTCGAGCCGGGGCCGGCCGGGGGTGGTGGAGGCGAGGTAGACGCGGCGGGGCGCGTCGTGGTGGGTGTCGGCGTGGCGGCCGGGCCGGCGGATGAGCAGGACGCGCACGCCGGTGTCGGCGGCGCGGCGGCCGAGTTCGGCGCCGAGGGCGGGGTCGAGCCTGCTCTGGGTGAGGGCGTCGCGTCCCCAGGGGCCGGGTTGTTCGAGGCAGATCCAGGCGGCGGCGGTGGCGGCGGTGCCCGCTTGGGGTTCCTCCAGGTCCGCGGAGATCGCGGCGCAACGCGGCTCGGTCACGTACCCAGGGTGCCCTGACGGGGCCGTTCGAGTGACACCGGGGTGCGGATTCACGCGTTCGGGCGCCTTGCGGTAGCGCTGGGTGCGTGGTGTTCGCGCTGGGTGGACGCCATCGGGGGCGGCGGGGTCGTAGGTTCGGGGTCATGATGATCACGGGTGAGGCGTCGGGCGTGCGGTTCGTGGCGGCACCGCCGGCGCGGGGCGGTCGACGCTTGGTGGTGGTGTGGCACCTGCTCGGTGAGCCGGGGACGCCGGAGGCGATGGCGGAGGCGTTGCCGCTGGAGGGGGTGGACGCGTGGCGGCTGTACGCGGCGTTGCCGCCGTGGGGGCAGGGCGCGGACCCGGTCGTCGACGGGTACGTGGCGCTGGTGGAGGAGGCGGTGGCCGCGATGCCGGGGCTGGTGGCGGCGGCACGGGAGCGGTGGGGGTGCGACGACGGCCCGGTGGACCTGGTGGGCGGTTCGGCGGGCGGGCACGTGGCGTTGACCACGGCCCTGCGGGGCGTGGTGGGGGTGCGGCGGGTGGCGGTGGTGAACCCGGCGGTGCGGGTGGAAGCGGTGGTGCAGGCGTCGCTGGAGGTGGGCGCGCTGGAGTCCTACACGTGGAGCGACGCCTCCCGGGCGGCGGCACGGCCGTTGGACGTGCTCGCGCGGGCGGCGGACCTGGACGTCCCGCTGCTGGTGGTGCGCGGCGAGCAGGAGTACCCGGCGTTCCGGCCCGTGCAGGCGGCGTTGTGCGAGGCCGCGCCCCACGCTCGACTGGTGGACGTGCCGGGGTTGGCGCACATGCTGGTGACGGCCCAGGACGTGGTGGACGCGGAGGTGACGGCGTGGCTGGCCTGATCGTGGTGACGGGCGGGAGCCGGGGCATCGGCGCGGCGGTGGTGCGTCGGGTGGCCGCGGACGGGCACCGGGTGGTGATCGGCTACCGGGCCGCCGCCGAGGAGGCCGGGGCGCTGGCGCGCGAGGTGGGCGGTGTCGCGGTGCGGGCCGAGGTGTCCGACGAGGCCGACGTGGACTCCCTGTTCGACGCCGCCGCCGAGCTGGGGCAGGTGACCGGCGTGGTGATCAACGCCGGCATCACCAGCCCGGTGGGCCCGTTGGCGGACCTGCGGGTGCGGGACCTGCGGCGGGTGGTCGACGTGAACGTGGTGGGCGCGCTGCTGTGCGCGCGGCGGGCGGCGCGGGACCTGGTGGCGGGCGGGTCGATCGTGTCGCTGTCGTCGGCGGCGGCGACCCTGGGATCACCGAACGAGTACGTGCACTACGCGGCGAGCAAGGCCGCGGTGGACGCGATGACCGTGGGCCTGGCCAAGGAACTGGGCCCGCGGGGCATCCGGGTGAACGCGGTGGCCGCCGGCACCGTGCGCACCGCGATCCACGAGCTGTCCGGGGTGCCGGACCGACCCGACCGGGTGGCGTCGGCCATCCCGCTGGGCCGGCCGGGCGAGCCGGAGGAGATCGCCGAGGCGGTGGCGTGGCTGCTCGGCGACGCGGCGTCGTTCACGACGGGCGCGGTGCTGCGGGTCGCCGGGGGGCTGTGAGCACGCGGGGCCCGTCCTCGGTGACGGCGACGCTGTGCTCCACGTGGGCGGCGCGGCTGCCGTCGACGGTGTGCAGGGCCCAGCCGTCCTCGGCGACGCGGTAGGCGTCCCGCCCGCCGGCATGGAACATCGGTTCGATGGCGATGGCCATGCCGGGACGCAGGGTGATGCCCCGACCCGGTGCGCCCTCGTTGGGCACGCCGGGTGCCTCGTGCATGGCCCGGCCGATGCCGTGGCCGCCGAAGTCGACGGGCATGCCGTAGCCGGCGGCGCGGCCGATCACCCCGACGGCGTGGGACACGTCGCCGATGCGGGCGCCGGGCACGGCGGCGGCGATCCCGGCCTCCAGGGCACGCCGGGCGGTGTCGACGAGCAGCAGGTCGGCGGGGTCGGCGCGCCCGACGACGAAGCTGATGGCCGAGTCGCCGTGCCAGCCGTCGAGGTGGGCGCCGCAGTCGATGCTGACCAGGTCGCCGTCGCGCAGCCGGTAGCCGTCGGGGATGCCGTGCACGATCAGGTCGTTCACCGAGGCGCAGATGACGCCCGGGAACGGCGTCGGCGCGAACGAGGGCCGGTAGTGCAGGAACGACGACCCGGCGCCCGCGTCGCGGATGACCTGGTGGGCGACCTCGTCCAGCTCCAGCAGCGACACCCCGACCCGCGCGTGCCCGCGGACCGCCTCCAGCGCGTCGGCCACCACGAGACCGGCGGCGCGCATCGCGTCCAGCTCGCCGGGGCTCTTCAACTCGATCACCGCGTGCTCCCCGCCCTGACACCGATACCGGTATTCCTATCCCGGTATTAGTATCACGACATGGTGCGACAGCCCCTCACCCAGTCCGACCGCGACCGCGGCGAACGCCTCGGCGAGCTGCTGCGCCGGGCCCGAGGGCAGCGCAGCATGGTCGAGGTCGCCACGGCCGCCGGGATCTCCGTGGAAACCCTGCGCAAGATCGAACGCGGCCGGGTCCCCACCCCGGCGTTCTTCACCGTGGCCGCGCTGTGCGAGGCGGTCGGCCTGTCACTGGACGGCCTGTCCCGGGCCCTGGAACCGCAGAGGCTCTCCGCGTAGTGGAGGACTTCGTCCGCTCGACCACCACCCCCCGCCCCGTACCCCTGACCCCCGACATCGTGCTGCGCACCGCCGACGACGTCACGGCCCTGTGGGAACGCACCGGCGCCCCCGAACCACCGTTCTGGGCCTTCCCCTGGGCCGGCGGCCAGGCCCTGGCCCGACACGTGCTCGACCACCCCGAACTGGTGGCCGGCCGCCGCGTCCTCGACCTCGCCTCCGGCTCCGGACTGGTCGCCGTCGCCGCGGCCCTCGCCGGCGGACGGGTCACCGCCAACGACATCGACCCGATCGCCGCGACCGCCATCGCCCTCAACGCACAAGCCAACGACGTCACCGTCACCATCACCACCGACGACCTGCTCGACACCGAACCCGACACCGACGTCCTGCTCGCCGGCGACGTGTTCTACGACCGCGACATGGCCGCCCGCGTCGAGCCGTTCCTGCTGGCCGCGCACCGCCGCGGCGCGCTCGTGCTGGTGGGCGACCCCCGGCGGTCCTTCATGCCGACGGGCTGGACCCGGGTCGACGCCTACCCCGTGCCGGTTCCCCGCGACCTGGAAGGCGTCACCGTCCGCACCACCACAGTCTGGCGCCCCTGACGCACCCGGCCCGACCCGCCGCTACCGCCGCGCGAACCGGTCCGTCGCCGCCACCACCGCCTCCGCCATCCCCGGGTCGGACAACGCGTGCGACGCACCCCGCACCACCACCAGCTCCGCGTCCGGCCACCCGCGGGCCAGCTCCCACGCCGTGCCCAGCGGACCCTGAAGGTCCAACCGACCGTGCACCAGGATCGCCGGAATGCCGTGCAACCGCTCCACGTCCCGCATCACCTCACCGTCGGCCAACCACGCCTTGTGCCGGAAGTAGTGCGCGCACAACCGCGCGAACGCCATCCGCCACGCCGGGTCCGCCATCCGCGGCCCCGGCTCGTGGTCCGGGTCCAGCGACACGATCGAGGACTCCCAGTCGGTCCAGTCCGTCGCCGCCTTCTCCCGCACCACCGGATCGGGGTCGTTGAGCAGCACGTCGTAAGCCGCCACCAGGTCCGTCGCACCCTCGCCCGCACCCGCCCGGAACCTCGCCCACTGCTCCGGGAACAGCATCCCCAACCCGTGGTACAGCCACTCGATCTCCGCGTACCGGCTCGTCGTGACCGCCACCAGCACGACCTCCGTCACCCGGTGCGGGAACGACTGCGCGTACCGCAACCCCAACGTCGAACCCCACGACCCGCCGAACACCATCCACCGCTCGACACCCCGGTGCACGCGCAACCGCTCGATGTCGGCCACCAGGTGCGCCGTCGTGTTCACCGACAGATCCGTCGAGTACTCGCTCGCGTGCGGCCGACTCCGCCCGCTCCCGCGCTGGTCCATCAGCACGACCCGGTACGCCTCGGGGTCGAACTGCCGCGCCGCGCCGGGGGAGCAGCCCGTGCCCGGACCACCGTGCAGGTACACCACCGGCTTGCCCTCCGGGTTGCCGCACTCCGCCCAGTACACGGTGTTGCCGTCCCCGACGTCCAACATCCCCTGCGCGTACGGCTCGATCTCCGGGTACATCCACCCCTCCTCACAGAAACAACAGCGCTGTTACATTAGGGGAGTGGACCACACACCCGCCGGCCAATTCCTCGGCACCCGCCTGCGCCACCTCCTCGACCTCCTCGAAGGCGACGTCACCCGCGTCTACGCCGACCTCGGCCTGCCCGACTTCCGCCCCCGCTACACCCCGGTCATCCGACTCGTCCACACCAGGGGACCGCAGTCCATCCGCGACCTCGCCGACACCATCGGCGTCACCCACTCCGCCATCAGCCAAACCGTCAACCAGATGCGCCGCGACGGCCTCGTCGACCTCAAACCCGGCGACGACGCCCGCACCCGCATCGTCCACCTCACCGACCACGCCCGCGCCATCCTCCCCACCCTCGACGCCGAGTGGACCGCCACCACCGCCGTCGCCCGCGACCTCGACGCCGAACTGCCCTACCCCCTCACCACCCTCATCGACGCCGCCCTCCGAGCACTACAGGACAAACCCCTGCGCGACCGCATCACCGAACGCCTGTGACACCCGGACCGCGGGGGAGGAGCAACCCTCACCCCACCCCGTTCAACGCCACCAACTCCGCACCCAACCGCGCCAACTCCGCCCGCACCTCCACCGACTCCACCACCTCCACCAACCCACCCCACCCCGCCAACACCTGCGCGATCATCAACGGCGTCGTCGCCGACAACCGCACCAACGACCGCCCACCACCCTCCTCGACCACCTCGCAGTGCCGCCCGAACTGATCACCCAGCACGTGCGCGAACCGCGACTCCACCGACACCACCGCCGACACCGACGACCGACGCCGCTCCACCTCCGACACCACCCGCTCCCACGCCACCCCCAAGTCGAACCCCTCAGGCCGCACGAACACCTCATCCATCACCCGAGCCGACACCACCCGATCCACCCGGAACGTCCGCTCACCCGCCTCCGTCCCCGCCACCAAGTACCAAACCTCGTCCTTGTCCACCAACCCCCACGGCTCCACCACCCGCTCCGACCGCACCCGCCCACGCCCCTCATACCCCAACACCACCCGCCGACGCCCCACCACCGCCTCCTGCAACACCCCCACCAACCCCGGCCGCTCCCGACCCACACCACCCCACCCCGCCACATCCACCACCACCGCGTCCGCCGCCGCCCGCGCACCCTCCCGGAACGTCTCCGGCAACGCCCGCACCAACTTCCGCAACGCCGCCCGCACCTCCGGCGACCCCGACGCCGCAGGCCCCACCAACAAGAACAACGCCCGCGCCTCCGACGACGTCAACCCGCTCAAATCCGTCCGCGCACGCCCCACCAACCGCCAACCACCACCACGCCCCGGCTGCGGGTACACCGGCACACCCGCCGACGACAACGCCTCCAGATCCCGACGCGCCGTCGCCACCGACACCTCCAACTCGGCAGCCAACTCCGCCGCCGTCACCCGCCCCCGCGCCTGCATCACCAACAACACCGCCACCAACCGATCCGCACGCATAACCCCAGTCTCACCCCCAAAGTGCTCACAACGTGAGCACTTTGACCGCGAAAGTAGGCCCCAACAGACCCACAGCACGAAAGAGGCACCATGCTCCGCGGACTCACCACCACCACGTTCTTCGCCGACGACCTCGACGCCGCCGCCACCTGGTACACCCAGCTCTTCGGCACCGAGCCCTACTTCACCGTCCCCGGCGGCTACACCGAATTCCGCATCGGCGACTACCAGCACGAATTCGGCATCGCCAACAGCACCTACGCACCCCACGACACCCACACCGGCCCCGCCGGCGCCATCACCTACTGGGCCGTCGACGACCTCGACGCCACCCTCACCCGCCTCACCGAACTCGGCGCCACACCCCACGACAAGCCCACCGTCCGCGGCGAGGGCTACGTCACCGCCAGCGTCGTCGACCCCTTCGGCAACATCCTCGGCATCATGACCAACGCCCACTACCACGCCACCCTCGACCGCCTCACCCGCCACCACACCGCCTGACCCACCACCGAAGCGGGGGCTGTATCGGTTCCGACAACCCCGATACAGTCCGCTCCTTCCCAGCGCCCGCACCACCAGCGCCCCAAGGAGCCCGGATGCCCCCGCGGATCTCCGTCGTGATCCCCACCTACAACCGCGCCGAACTGCTCCGCCGCACCCTCGACAGCCTCACCGACCAAACCCTCCCACCCGACGACTACGACATCGTCGTCGCCGACGACGGCTCACACGACCACACCGCCGACGTCGTCACCACCTTCCAAACCCGCCTCCAACTCCACTACCACCACCAACCCGACCTCGGCCGACGCGTCGCCCACGCCCGCAACGCCGGCGCACGCCTCACCACCGCACCCGTCCTCGCCTTCCTCGACTGCGGCACCCTCGCCGGCCCCGACTTCACCCGGGCCCACGCCGACGCCCACACCACCCACCCCGTCCTCAACCTCGGCTACGTCCACGGCTACCGCCCCTGGGACCCCACACCCGGCCTCGCCGAAGCCCTCACCACCCGCACCCCGAAGCAACTCCACCACGACTTCCGGCACCACCCCGGCTTCCGCGACATCCGCCACGAACCCCTCGCCGCCGTCGACTTCCACCCCGACCGCCTCGCCTACCCCTGGCTCTACGCCTGGGGCATGAACCTCTCCGTGCGCCGCACCGACTTCGACGCCGTCGGCGGCTTCGACGAACGCTTCACCAGCTGGGGCACCGAAGACATCGAACTCGGCTACCGCCTGCGCCGCCACGGCCTCGCCACCCACTTCGACCTCACCGCCTGGGCCGTCGAACCACCGCACGACCGGGACACGGGGGAGATGCTGGCCAGCGCCAAGCGCACCATGCGCCAGTTCCTCGACCAGACCCACGAACCCGACGTCGAACTCGTCTGGGCCGCCCTCGAACGCGACGACCCGCTCATCGCCGAAGCCGAGCACCGCACCCTCACCGCGTGGACCGACCAGGCACGCACCCTCGACGTTCGAACAGAGATCGAACAGCACACCGCGGACGCCGGGGGACCGGTGTGCGTCGTCGGCTGCGGCGACGACATCCCGGACCTGCCCGGAGGAAGCGTGCTGATCGACTTCGACGCCGACGTCCTGGAGAAGGCCGCCGGCCCGTACGAACGCCACCACGCCATCGGCTTGCAGATCCCGCTGCCGGACAACGCGGTGGAGCGCGTCGTCGTCACGTCACGGCTCACCGGCCTGTGGGGCACGTGGGGCGACGTCATCACGGCCGAGGCGGGGCGAGTGGGCAGGGAAGCGGCCCGGGTCGTCCCCGAACGTCTTACTTAACATAATGTAGATTATCGGCGTTAGGGACAGGCTGGTCGGCAGGGGTCGGGACGACCGCGGAACGGACCGATCAGCCGCCGTGACGCGACACGACGTTCACGCGACGCGCGCACGCCCACCGCCGGTTCGGCGCGACAGCCGCACACGCCACGCATCCCTCACGCCGCCGGAGACCGCCGGGGTGGGCAACCGGCGGTGCGAGGGCTTCCGCAGAGCAGGTGCGGCCTACGGCGGCCGTGGGTCGACCATCCCGACACACCGCCGTAGAAACGTCACAGTGACGGATCATGGGTGGTGTCAGCGGACGTCGGACGGACGCACGCGCGAGTTCTCCACAGCAGTTGATCATCGACGGCAGGCCCGGCTCCCGCGGTGCCCGGAATCCGCGCGGTACCTCCAGGCCGACCAGGCGCGCGTGACGGTCGCGTGTCGCGCCCGTACAGCGACGTTCCGGAGGGCGGATCAGGCCGGCGGCGGGGCGTCCGGGAGTGGCATCCCCCGGTCGGAGCCCGAACCCCTTCCGGACCGACTTTTCATGGATAATTGCCATTATCCATGAGTTGATCATGGTTCTGCCGAAGCTGGCCATCGTGTGCGCGGCACGTCGACGTCGCCTCCGCGAGCCTCACGCCCGGGCCGGATGCGCTCCCCGGCCGGCGCGGCACCCGGCCCGACTGCGGTTGTCATCGTGTCGGGTGCGCCTGCGCGCACGGGTGCACTTCGTCGCACCACTCCCCTGGGAGCGGCTCAGATGTCGCGGAACGTGGTGATTTCGGCGCCGAGCTGGTTGAGCCGTTCGGCGAGCTGTTCGTAGCCGCGGTTGATGACGTAGACGTTGCGCAGCACCGAGGTGCCCTTCGCCGCGAGCATCGCGAGCAGGACGACCACCGCGGGTCGCAGCGCGGGTGGGCAGATCACCTCCGCGCCGGACCAGTGGGTGGGGCCCTCGACGTAGACGCGGTGCGGGTCGAGCAGGGTGACCTTGCCGCCGAGCTTGGTGAGTTCGGTGAGGTACAGGGCGCGGTTCTCGTAGACCCAATCGTGGATGAGGGTCGAGCCGTGCGCCGTCGCGGCGATGAGGGCGAAGAACGGGAGGTTGTCGATGTTCAGGCCGGGGAACGGCATGGGGTGGATCTTGTCGATGGGTGCGCGCAGGGTGGACGGCCGCACGACGACGTCGACGAGCCTGGTGCGGCCGTTGTCGGCGCGGTACTCGGCGGAGCGGTCGTGGTCCAGGCCCATCTCCTCGAGCAGGGCGAGTTCGATTTCCATGAACTCGATCGGCACGCGGCGGACGGTGATCTCCGAGGAGGTGACGATGGCGGCCGAGATGAGGCTCATGGCCTCGATGGGGTCTTCGGAGGGGGCGTAGTCGAGGTCCCGGTCGAGGTGTGGTGCGCCGTGCACGGTGAGCGTGGTGGTGCCGATGCCGTCGATGCGGACGCCGAGTTCGGTGAGGAAGAAGCACAGGTCCTGCACCATGTAGTTGGGGCTGGCGTTGCGGATGACGGTGGTGCCGTCGTGGCGGGCGGCGGCCATGAGGGCGTTCTCGGTGACGGTGTCGCCGCGTTCGGTCAGGACGATGGGGCGTTCGGGTCGGGTGGTGCGGTCGACGGTGGCTTGGTAGTGGCCGGCTGCGGCTTTGATCTGCAGGCCGAAGGGTCGGAGGGCGACCATGTGGGGTTCGACGGTGCGGGTGCCGAGGGCGCAGCCGCCTGCGTAGGGCAGTTCGAAGGTGTCCTGGTGGTGCAGGAGGGGGCCGAGCATCATGATGATGCTGCGGGTGCGTCGGGCTGCTTCGACGTCGATGGCGGCGAGGTCGAGTTTTCTCGGTGGGGTGATTTCGAGGTCGTTGTCGTCGAGCCACCGGGTTCGCACGCCGATGCTGGTGAGCACTTCGAGGATGCGGTTGACCTCTTCGATGCGGGCGACTTTGCGCAGGGTGGTGCGGCCGGCGTTGAGCAGTGCGGCGCACAGGAGTGCGACGCTGGCGTTCTTGCTGGTCTTGACGTTGATGGTGCCGGAGAGGGTGCGGCCGCCGGTGACGCGCAGGTGCAGGGGTGCGGCGTGGCCGAGGGACACGATGCCGGAGTCGAGTGCTGCGCTGATGCGGGAGAGCATGTCCATGCTGAGGTTCTGGTGGCCGCGTTCGATGCGGTTGATGGCGCTTTGGCTGGTGGAGACGGCGGTGGCGAGTTGGGCTTGGGTCCAGCCGCGGTGTCGGCGGGAGTCGCGGATGAGGTTGCCGATCTGGGTGAGGTACGGCTTGGTGGTGGGTGCGTCGTCCGTCACGCGGCGCACGTTATCTCATATGTGAGATACGGGTCTGGGCGGGGCGGGTGTGGTGCTGCTCCCCTGCCCTCTTTCGGGTCGGTGTCGGGGTGCGGGTGGCGCGGGATTGTCGGTGGGGTGCGGTAGGAAGATCGACATGTTGGTGCTTGCCGCTCAGGAGTCGTTCTTCCTCGCTCGTCGGCCGCGGAAGGATTCGCCGCACACCACGGCGGCGTACCGGCGTGACCTGGCGGGTGTCACGGCGTTGTTGGCGGAGGTGACGGGCACTCCCCCGGATCGGTTGGTGATGGCGGACCTGTCGGCGCGGAACCTGCGGGCGGCGTTCGGGGTGTTCGCGGATTCGCACGCGAAGTCGTCGGTGTTGCGGGCGTGGTCGACGTGGAACCAGTTCTTGACGTTCTGCGTGGCGGAGGAGTTGGTGGCGGGCAATCCGATGGGTGCGGTGGCGCGGCCGAAGACGCCGCCGCTGGTGCCGAAGCCGTTGCGGGGTGAGGACACGCCGGAGCGGTTGTTGGCGGCGGCGGCGGAGGGTGCGCGGCGGGGTCGTGATCCGTGGCCGGAGCGGGACGTGCTGGTGTTGGCGTTGGGGTTGGTGGCGGGGTTGCGGTCGGCGGAGATGCGGACGTTGACGTTGGCGTCGGTGGTGGGTCGGCCGGGTGAGCGTCGGTTGCACGTGGCGGGCAAGGGGAATCGGGATCGGTCGGTGCCGATCGAGCCGGCGATGGATCGGATCATCGAGCAGTACCTGGTGTCGTGTCGGCGGCGGTTCCCGCAGGGGCGGTTCGACCGGGGGTCGGCGTTGTTGCGGGATCGGCACGGTGAGCCGATCGGGCGGGGCGGGTTGGAGTACTTGGTGCGGTCGTGCTTCCGGTGGGCGGGGTTGCACGACCGGGTGCCGTCGGGGGCGAATTTGCACGCGTTGCGGCACACGTTCGCGACGCGGTTGGCGGAGGACGGTGCGTCGGCGTCGGAGATCATGGCGTTGTTGGGGCATGCGTCGTTGGCGACGTCGCAGAACTACATCGAGGCGACGGCGCGGGAGCGGCGGGCGGCGGTGGCGGGCAATCGGACGTATGTGTCGTTGGCGCGGTTGCCGCAGCGGGAGTAGTGGCTGTGGTGGGTGGTTGGGCTGTGCGGGTGACTGGGGTGAGTCGATGTTCGCACTGGTGTACGCAGGGGTTATGAGGGCTGTGTGGCGTGGTTCGGTGTCGTTCGGGTTGTGGTGTTCCCGGTGCGGTTGTTCGGGGTGGTGCGGGATCGGGGGGTGCGGTTGCACGAGGTGCACCGGGTGGATGGTGGGCGGGTTCGGCATCGGCGGGTGTGTTCGGTGTGCGGTGCGGGGGTGGAGTTGTCGGAGGTGTGCAAGGGGTACGTGTTGCCGGATGGTCGGTTGGTGATGGTGGAGGCGGAGGAGGTGGCGGGGTTGTCGGCCGGGGTGGAGCCGTCGATCGAGGTGGTGCAGTTCGTGGGGGTGGACGAGGTGGATCCGGTGTGGGTGGGTCGGTCGTACTTCGTGGAGCCGGAGCGGGTGGGTGTGGGGTCTTATGTGGTGTTGCGGGATGTGTTGGTGAGGTTGGGGCGGGTGGCGGTGGTGCGGGCGGGGTTGCGGGGTCGTGAGGTGTGGGGTGTGTTGCGGCCTCGGGGTGGGGTGTTGGTGTTGCAGACGCATGTGTGGCCGGAGGAGGTTCGGGAGCCGGGTTTCGATTTTTCGGGTGTGGTGTCGGGTGGGGCGGAGTTGGCGGTGGCGGAGTCGTTGGTGGAGTCGATGACGGCGCCGTTGGACGTGTCGGTGTTCTCGGACTCGCATCGGGAGCGGTTGGTGGGGTTGGTGGAGGCGCGGGCGGAGGGTGCGGCGGCGGTGCCGGTGGCGCGGGGTCCGGAGGAGGTGGGTGGTGGGGTGGATCTGTTGGGTGTGTTGCGGCGGAGTGTGGAGCGGGTGCGGTCGGGGCGGTTGTGGCGTGAGGGTGGGGAGGGGTCGCGGCACGCCTGATTGTTAGCCCGTTCGGGTGACGTGCTGGTGCGGGTCGTGCTGTTCGCGGGTAGTCACGTGGCATGAGGTCCGTGTGGCGTGGGGCGATCTCCTTCGGGTTGGTGACGATCGGTGTCCGGTTGTACACGGCCACGGAGGAGCACGACTTCCGGTTCCACCAGGTGCACCGGGAGGACGGTGGGCGCATCCGGTACAAGCGGGTGTGCCAGGTGTGCGGCGAGGAGGTCGCTTACGCCGACATCGCGAAGGGGTACGAGCTGGACGACGGTCGGGTCGTGGTGATGGACACCGAGGATTTCGACAAGTTGCCGATCAACACCGATCACGCGATCGACGTGTTGGAGTTCGTGCCGGTGGACGAGGTCGATCCGATTTATTTCCAGAAGTCTTATTACCTGGAGCCGGACAAGGCCGCGACACGTCCTTATGTGTTGTTGCGGACGGCTTTGGAGCGCAGCGGGCAGTTGGCGGTGGTGAAGATCACGATTCGTCAGCGGGAGACGTTGGCGATGTTGCGCGCGCGTGATGACGTGTTGGTGATGCACACGATGTTGTGGCCGGATGAGGTGCGGAAGCCGGAGTTCGAGTTCCTGGGTGGCGAGGTGGAGGTCCGGCCGCAGGAGTTGAAGATGGCGTCGTCGTTGGTGGACAGCATGGCGGGGTCGTTCGATCCGGCTGATTTCACCGATGACTACACCGAGGCGATGCAGAAGGTGATCGAGGCGAAGGCGGAGGGTGCGGAGCTGCCGGAGCGGCCGGAGGTCGAAGAGGCCGGTGAGGTGATCGACCTGATGACGGCGTTGGAGCGGAGTGTGGAGCAGGCGAAGTCGGCGCGGGGTGGGAGGTCGGCGGGGCGCAAGCCCGCGGCGAAGAAGGCGGCGTCGGCGGCGAAGGGGTCGTCGGGTGCGGAGCGGAAGGCTCCGGCGAAGAAGAAGGCGAAGCCCGCCTGAGGGCGTGGCGGCGGGGATGGGCGGGGATCTCTCGGAGTACCGGCGCAAGCGGGATGCGGGGCGGACGCCGGAGCCGGTGCCGGGTGACGGGGTGGTGCTGCCCCGCGGTGGGGACGACACGTTCGTGATCCAGGAGCACCACGCGTCGCGGTTGCACTGGGATGTGCGGTTGGAGCGGGGCGGGGTGCTGGTGTCGTGGGCGGTGCCGAAGGGGTTGCCGTCGGAGCCGGGGACGATCCGGTTGGCGGTGCGGACCGAGGATCACCCGTTGGAGTACGCGTCGTTCTCGGGAGTGATCCCGAGGGGTGAGTACGGCGCGGGGCGGATGGTGATCTGGGACCGGGGTCGGTACGAGACGGTGAAGTGGTCCGACCGCGAGGTCGACGTGGTGTTGCACGGTGCGCGGGTGGAGGGTGAGTTCGTGTTCTTCCGCCGGGCGGCGGCCGGTGGGGCGGACGGGGCGGGCAAGGACTGGATGGTGCGGCGGCGGCACGAGGCGGTGCGGGCGGATTGGGTTCCGTTGCCGGAGTCGGTCTCCCCCATGTTGGCGACGGCGGCGGTGGAGTTGCCGGGGCCGGAGTCGGAGTGGGCGTTCGAGTTCAAGTGGGACGGGGTGCGGGCGGTGGCGCGGGTGGAGGGGGGTCGGGTGCGGTTGACGAGCCGGTCGGGCAACGACGTGACGGGGACGTACCCGGAGTTGCAGGGGTTGGGTGCGCAGCTGGGCGCGACGGAGGTGTTGTTGGACGGGGAGGTCGTGGCGCTGGAGGGCGGGCGGCCGAGTTTCGGCGCGTTGCAGCAGCGGATGCACGCGTCGGCGGCGCAGGCGCGGCGGTTGGCGGAACGGGTTCCGGTGACGTTCCTGGTGTTCGACGTGCTGCACCTGGACGGCTCCCCCACGGTGGGGTTGCCGTACGCGCGGCGGCGGGAGTTGTTGGAGGGGTTGGGGGTGCGGGGGGCGCATTGGTTGACGCCGAGGGCGTTCCCGGGTGCGGGTGCGGAGGTGTTGGCGGCGAGTCGGGAGCAGGGGTTGGAGGGGGTGGTGGCGAAGCGGCTGGATTCGCTCTACGTGCCGGGCCGGCGGTCGCCGCACTGGGTGAAGGTGACGTCGGTGGCGACGCAGGAGGTGGTGGTCGGGGGGTGGCGGCCGGGTGAGGGCAGGCGGGCGGGGCTGGTGGGGTCGTTGCTGCTGGGCATCCCGGACGGTGGGGGTGGGTTGGTGTTCGCCGGGTCGGTGGGGACGGGGTTCGACCGGGCGGAGCTGGAGCGGTTGACGGCGCGGTTGTCGGAGTCCGGGGTGCGGCGGTCGCCGTTCACCTCGCCGGTGCCGCGGGAGCGGGCGCGGGGTGCGCGGTGGGTGCGTCCGGAGCTGGTGGGTGAGGTGGCGTTCCGGGAGTGGACGGCGGACGGCCGGTTGCGGTTCCCGACGTGGCGGGGGTTGCGGCCGGACCGGGTGGCCGGGGAGGTGCGGCGCGGTGGCGTCTGACGCGGTGGTGGCGGTGGAGGGTCGTCGGGTGAAGCTGACGAACCTGGACAAGGTGCTGTACCCGGAGGTGGGGTTCACCAAGGCGGAGGTGATCGACTACTACTCGCGGATCGCGCCGGTGCTGCTGCCCCACGTGGCGGGTCGGCCGTTGACGGTGCGCCGGTACCCGAACGGGGTGGAGGGGAAGTCGTTCTTCGAGAAGAACGCGCCGTCGCACGCGCCGGAGTGGGTGCGGACGGTGCGGGTGGGGACGCCGGGGTCGTCGCGGGGTGCGGAGTACGCGGACTTCGTGGTGGTGGAGGACCTGGCGACGTTGGTGTGGGTGGCGAACCTGGCGGCGTTGGAGCTGCACGTGCCGCAGTGGACGGTGGGCGCGCGGGGTGCGCGGCGCTCCCCCGACCTGGTGGTGTTCGACCTGGACCCGGGAGAGCCGGCGACGGTGGTGCAGTGCTGCCGGGTGGCGTGCCGGGTGCGGGAGGTGTTGGAGGCCGACGGGTTGGCGCCGGTGGTGAAGACGTCGGGGTCGAAGGGGTTGCAGGTGTACGCGGCGGTGTCGGTGTCGTCGCCGGAGCGGACGTCGGAGTACGCGCGGGGTGTGGCGCAGCGGTTGGCGCGGGAGTGGCCGGAGGAGGTGGTGTGGCGGATGGCGAAGGCGCAGCGGACGGGGAAGGTGCTGATCGACTGGTCGCAGAACAACCCGGCGAAGACGACGGTGGCGCCGTACTCGTTGCGGGCACGGGCGCGGCCTTCGGTGTCGACGCCGGTGTCGTGGGCCGAGGTGGAGGCGTGCCGGGTGGTGGAGGATCTGGTGTTCCTGGCCGACGAGGTGCGGGAGCGGGTGGGTGCGGACGGTGACCTGTTCGCGGTGGGAAAGCCGTCGCCGTTGCCGCGGTGAGCGTTCTACCGTGGTCTGTCGGGTCGCGGGGAGGGAGCGGGGTCGTGGGGTTGTCGGAGGAGCGGATCCGGGCGGTGCACGTGGGGGTGGCGCCGGTGCTGGGCGGCCGGGTGGTGTTGGTGGACTACGACCCGGACTGGCCGGCGCTGTACGAGCGGGAGGCGGCGCGGATCCGGGGGGCGTTGGGCGCCGGGGTGGTGGGGTTGGCGCACGTGGGGTCGACGTCGGTGCCGGGGTTGGCGGCGAAGCCGATCGTGGACGTGGTGCTGGAGGTGGCGGATTCGGCGGACGAGGCGTCGTACGTGCCGGCGTTGGAGGCGGCGGGGTACGTGCTGCGGATCCGGGAGCCGGAGTGGTGCGAGCACCGGATGTTGAAGGGGCCGGACGTGAACGTGAACCTGCACGTGTTCACGGCGGGTGAGCCGGAGGTGGCGCGGATGGTGGCGTTCCGGGACCGGTTGCGGGCCTCGGAGGCCGACCGGGTGCTGTACGAGCGGACGAAGCGGGAGTTGGCGGCGCGGGACTGGACGTACGTGCAGCAGTACGCGGACGCGAAGGCCGGTGTGGTGGCCGACATCCTGGGCCGGGCCTGATCGGGCGCTCCCCCCGTCGTCGGGGTGGGGTGCGGGAGGATGCGCGGGTGCGGTTCGGGGTGCTGGGTCCGATGGTGGTGCGGCGTGCGGACGGGACGCAGGTCCGGGTCGGTGGGCCGCGGTTGCGGGCGTTGTTGGCGGTGTTGGTGGTCGACGCGGGCCGGGTGGTGGGTGTCGACCGGTTGAGCGAGGCGCTGTACGGGCCGTGTCCGCCGGCGGGGGTCGCGAACGCGATCCAGTCGCAGGTGTCGCGGTTGCGGGCGGTGCTGGACGTGGAGGTGGAGCGCTCCCCCGCCGGGTACCGGCTGGTGGTGGAGCCGGGTGAGGTGGACGCGCTGCGGTTCGAGGAGCTGGTGGCGCGGGGCCTGCCGGGTGAGGCGCTGGCGTTGTGGCGTGGTCCGGCGTTGCCGGACGTGGGTGACGCGCCGTTCGCGGCGGTGTGCGTGGCGCGGTGGGAGGAGTTGCGGCTGCGGGCGGTGGAGGAGCACGACGGGGCGTCGGTGGGGTTGTTGCAGGAGTTGGTGGCGGCGCACCCGACGCGGGAGCGGTTGGTGGCGCGGTTGGTGCGGGTGCTGCACCGGGAGGGGCGGCAGGCGGAGGCGTTGGCGCTGGTGGAGCGGACGCGGCGGGTGTTGGTGGAGGAGTTGGGCGCGGCCCCCTCCCCCGTGTTGGCGGCGGCGCACGGCGAGGTGGTGCGGGGTGAGCGGCCGGCGGCGCGGCGGGTGCTGCCGGCGCAGTTGACGGGTCTGGTGGGGCGTGAGGAGGAGGTACGGCTGGTCGGGCTGGCGTTGGACTCGTCGCGGTTGGTGACGTTGACCGGTGCGGGTGGTGTGGGCAAGACGCGGGTGGCGGTGGAGGCGGCGGCGGGGCGGCCGGGTGAGGTGTGCTTCGTGGACCTGGCGCCGGTGGTGGGCGGGGATGTGCCGCGGGCGGTGATGGCGGCGTTGGGGTTGCGGGAGGACGGGGTGGCGCCGGTGTCGGACCCGGTGGCGCGGCTGGTGGCGGCGTTGCGGGACCGGCCGGTGTTGGTGGTGCTGGACAACTGCGAGCACGTGGTGGACGACGCGGCGGCGTTGGTGGGCCGGTTGTCGGCGGCGTGCGCGGGGTTGCGGGTGTTGGCGACGTCGCGGGAGGCGTTGGGGGTGACCGGGGAGGTGGTGCGGCCGGTGCCGCCGTTGGACGTGGACGGGGCGGGGTCGGCGGCGGTGCGGTTGTTCGCGGACCGGGCGGCGGCGGTGAACCCGTCGTTCCGGTTGGACCCGGTGACGGCGGAGGTGGTGGCGGGGATCTGCCGGGCGTTGGACGGGTTGCCGCTGGCGATCGAGCTGGCGGCGGCGCGGGTGCGGTCGTTGTCGGTGGCGGAGGTGGCGGCGCGGTTGGGTGACCGGTTCCGGTTGTTGTCGCGGGGCAGCCGGTCGGTGGTGGCGCGGCACCGGACGTTGCACGCGGTGGTGGAGTGGAGCTGGGGGTTGCTGGACGAGGACGAGCGGGCGTTGGCGCGGCGGTTGACGGTGTTCCGGAGTGGTGTGACGTGGGGTGCGGCGGCGGCGGTGTGCGGGGTGGCGGGCACCGACGAGCTGCTGCCGTCGTTGGCGGACAAGTCGCTGGTGGAGGTGGTGGGCGACCGGTACCGGATGTCGGAGACGGTGCGGGGGTTCTGCGCGGCGCGGTTGGCGGACCGCGGTGAGGAGCGGGAGGTGCTGCGGGCGCACGCGGGATACTTCGCGGCGTTGGCGGCCCGGGCGGCGCCGCACCTGTACGGGGCGGAGCAGTTGGTGTGGCTGGGGCGGTTGGCGGCCGAGCACGACAACCTGGTGGCGGCGTTGCGGTGGGCGGTGGTGCACGACCACGCGGTGGCGTTGCGGTTGGCGGCGGACCTGGGGTGGCCGTTGTGGTTGCGGGGGTTGCGGTCGCAGGGTGCGTCGTTGGCTGCGGAGGTGGTGCGGGCGGTGGGTGCGACGCCGCCGGAGGGGTTGGCCGAGGAGTACTTGTTGTGCCTGGTGAACGCGTCGTCGACGGGGGTGGCCGGGTTGCCGGGGTCGCCGTCGCCGCGGGAGCCGTGGCCGTCGGGGTTGGCCGGTCCGCCGTCGCGGCCGTTCCTGACGGTGTTGTGGGGCATGGCGCACGGCGCGCCGCGGGTCGACGTGGCGGGGTTGGCGGTGGTGCGGGAGCGGCTGTTGGGTCCGGATCCGTGGAGTCGGGCGTTGGGCCGGCTGGGGGCGGGGATGCAGTCGCGGTACGAGGGGCGGGTGCGGTGGGCGCGGGAGGAGTTCGCGGCGGCGTTGGCGGGGTTCCGGGCCGTGGGTGAGCGGTGGGGTGCGTCGTTGGCGTTGGCGCAGCTGGCGGAGTCGGCGCGGGAGGACGGGGACCTGGTGGGGGCGGTGGGGTTCCTGGACGAGGCGTTGGTGTTGTCGCGGGCGTTCGGGGCGACCGAGCACACGGCGGCGCTGTTGTGCCGCCGGTCGGAGTGGGCGTGCCGGTCCGGTGACCTGGACGGCGCGGCCGCGGACGTGGCGGAGGCGGCGGAGTTGGCGCGGTCGCAGGGCGCGGTGGAGACGGTGGCGCAGGCGTGGCTGGGCGCGGCGGAGGTGGCGCGGCGGCGCGGTGACCTCGACGGTGCGCGGCGGTGGTGTGAGGAGGCGTTGCGGGTGTGCCCGCGGGGGTGGTTCGGGCCCGAGGAGGTGCGGGCGTCGATCCTGGTGGTGGCGGGGCTGGTGGAGTGGGCGTGCGGTGACCGTGCGGCGGCGGGCCGGGCGTGGGGGTCGGCGGTGGCGGTGGCGCGCGAGTGGGACAACCGGATGGTGTTGGCGCGGGTGGTGGACGCGCACGCGGCCGTGGCGGTCGCCGACGGCGACGGTGCGCGGGCGGCGTTGCTGGCGGGTGCGGCGCGCGGGTTGCGCGGTGCCGGCGCGGTGGTCGACCCCGACGTGGTGGCGGTGGAGTCGGCGGCGCGGGAGGCGTTGGGCGAGCCGGGGTTCGGTGAGGTGGTGGCGCGCGGCGCCGCGTTGGGACCGGACGCGGTCGCCGCGCTGCTCGACGTGTGAGCCCGGTCAGCGGGGCGGGAAGCCGCGCAGGTGCTCGACGAGGAACCCGGGGTCGTCCAGCCACGGGAAGTGCCCGGCGGCGGGCTGCTCGACGTAGGTGGCGCCGGGGATGAGGTCGACGAGCCGGCGCACCAGGTGCGGCGGGGACACGGGGTCGGCGCCGCCCGCGTAGACCAGGACGGGCAGGTCCAGCGCGGCCAGGGCACGGCGGGTGTGATCGGGCTGGAACGCGCCCTCGGCGGAGTAGCCGGCCTGCGCCTCGGGTGCGGCCTCGACGGGTTCGGTGGCGGCGTGGGCGCGGGCCCGGTCGTCCCAGCGGCCGTAGAACAGCGGTGCGGCGGCGAGCCGGTTGGCGGGGGTGTCCTCCCCCTCGCTCCACGCCGTCAACGCGGCCGCGGCGTCGGCGAACCAGGGCTGGTCGGCGTGCGCGCGCAGGTGCTCGGCCCAGTCGGCTTCGGTGGGCGAGGCGCCGATGGCGCGCAGCGCCGGGGTGAGCAGGACCAGCGACGCGAGCCGGTCGGGGTGCTGCTCGGCGTAGGCCATGGCGATGCCCGCCCCGGCGGAGTGCCCGAGCAGGTCGACGCGCTCCAGGCCCAGGTGGGCGCGCAGGGCGTCGACGTCGGCGGCGAGCCGGTCGCGGCGGTAGGTGGCGGGGTCGGCGGGGGTGTCGGACTCGCCGGTGCCGCGGTTGTCCAGCAGCAGCAGGGTGCGGTGGCGGTGCAGGCCGCCCAGGTCGCCGAGGTAGGACGAGGCGCGGCCGGCGCCTCCGGGCACGCACAGCAGCGGCGGGCCGTCGCCGGTCTCGTGGTAGGCCAGGGTGGTGCCGTCGTGGGCGGTGAAGCGGGGCATGCGGTCATCTTCTCCCGCGCCCATCTTCTCCCGCGCCGTCTTCTCCTAGGCTGGTGGCATGCCGAGAATCGCCTCCGCCGACACCGTGTCCCGAGACGAGCTGGTCGCGTTCCTGCGTCCCCGCCACCGCGCGCTGCTGGTCACCGGGCGCGCCGACGGGCGTCCGCAGGTCTCGCCGGTGACGTGCGGGGTGGACGACGAGGGCCGGGTCGTGGTGTCGACCTACCCGCAGCGGGCCAAGGCCCGCAACGCGCGCCGCGACGACCGGGTGACGGTGTGCGTGCTGTCCGACGACTGGGACGGCCCCTACGTGCAGGTCGACGGCCGCGCCGAGGTGCTGGACCTGCCGGAGGCCCTGGAGCCGCTGGTGGAGTACTACCGGTGCGTCGCCGGGGAGCACCCGGACTGGGACGAGTACCGGGAGGCGATGCGCCGCCAGGGCAAGTCCCTGATCCGCGTCACGATCGACCGCTGGGGTCCGATCGCGACCGGTGGTTTCCCGCCCGACCTGGCCGGCTGACCCCGCCCCGCTCCCCCGCGCCCGACGAGGACGGTGTCCGTCGAGCGCGGGTCGGCGGCGGTCAGGCGTGGGCCTGGGCGGCGGCGCACCAGGCGCCGCCCCAGCCGACGGGGTTCTCCAGCAGCGCGAACACCGAGCCCGCGGGGTCGGCGACGGCGGCGACGGAGCCGGTGGGCACGTCGCGGGGCCCGATGAGCACGGTGCCGCCCATGTCGGTGGCCTCGGCGGTGGCGCGGGCCAGGTCGGGGACGGCGAAGTAGCAGGTCCAGCCGCCGGTGGCGGTGAGGCGCCCGGCGACGGGGCGGCGGTCGTCGGGCAGGGCGGCGTCGTAGAGGGTGAACTCGGCGCCGGGGTCGCGGACCTGCCAGCCCAGTTCGGCGGGCACGCGGTCGTCGGCGGCGGGGTCGGCCATGAGCTCCACCCAGCACGGTTCGCCGGGGCGGGGCTGCGGCGCCCACGGGCCGTGCAGGACGCGGCCGGTGTCGACGGCCGCCCCGGGGTCGAGGTCACGGGCTCGCGGACCCGCGAACACGACGCGCCAGCCGGACGCGCCGGGGCGCACGTGGGTGGCGAGGCGGTCGCCGACCCAGCCGGTGAACGAGCCGTCGGGCTCGGCGATGATCACCCAGCCCAGCAGGTGGGAGTAGAACTCGGCGACGGGTTCGGGGCTGGTGGTGCTCAGCTCGACGCGGCGGACACCGCGTGCGGGGCTGTCGGGGGTACCGGGCACGGCGGTGGCTTCCCATCGGGGGCGGGCGGCGGAGATCAGTTGGAGGAACGCGCCCCATCCTCCGCACCGGCCATGCGCGGCGACAATGCGCCGTTCGGCCGCTGCGGCTGGGCCGAAAGCACCTGCGCGAGCGGCAGGGGGCGGCCGAGGTGGAACCCCTGGCCGATACCCACGTCCAAGCGGACCAGCGCGTCGACCTGGGCGGGGCGTTCGACCCACTCGGCGACCGCGGACAGCCCCAGACCGCGGGCGATCTGCACGATCCCGGCGACCAGCACGGCGTCGGTGGAGCGTTCGTCGATGCCGCGCACGAACTCGCCGTCGATCTTGATGCCGGTGATGGGCAGGTGCTTGAGGTGGACGAACGAGCCGAACCCGGAGCCGAAGTCGTCCAGGATGATCCGGCAGCCGAACCCGCGCAGCTGCAACGCCAGGGCGCGGGCGGCGTCGAGGTTGGTCACCGCGGCGGTCTCGGTGATCTCCAGCCCGAGCCGGCCGGGCGCCACGCCCGCGGTGGCCAGCCGGTCCAGCACGAACCCGCCGAAGTCCTCGTCCTCCAGCGTCCGGCCGGAGATGTTGACGTTGAACCGCAGGTCGGGGTCGGGGTGGCCGACCAGCGCGTCGATCGCGGTGGACAGCACCCACCGGTCGATGTCGAGCACCAGGTCGGAGCGTTCGGCCTCGGGCAGGAACTCCGCCGGCCCCAGGTACGGGTCCTGCCCGTCCTCCAGGCGCAGCAGCAGCTCGTGGCCCAGCGTCTTGCCGGTGGCCAGCTCCACCATCGGCATGGCGTGCAGCGCGAGGCCGCCGTGGTCCAGCGCGGCCCGCAGCCGGTCCAGCACCGACACCCGCTTCGCGGTGTCGGCGTAGTGGCCGGGCTCGTAGACGGTGACCCGGTTGCGACCGGCGGCCTTGGACGCGTACAGCGCCAGGTCGGCGTTGGCCAGCACCAGCTCCCACGTGTCACCGGGGCCGTACTCGGCCACACCGGTGGACACGGTCAGGCTGCGGGCCGCGCCCACCAGCGGCAGCGACGCTACGGCATCACGCAGTCCCTCGGCCACGCGCGCGGCGTCGGCGGGGGACGCGCCGGGCAGCACCACGGCGAACTCGTCACCGCCGAGCCGGCCGATCAGCTGCGAGGACGACAGCCGGGACCGCAGCGCGGAGGCCAGCGTCTTCATCAGCCGGTCACCCACGGCGTGGCCGCGCAGGTCGTTGACGTCCTTGAAGTTGTCCAGGTCCAGCAGCAGCATCGCGCCCGGCCCGCCGCCCGCCAGCTGCCGCTCCAGCTCGCGGGTCACCGCGCGCCGGTTCGCCAGCCCCGTCAGCGGGTCCTGCTCGGCCAGCGCCAGCAGCTCGTCGTGCACGCGGCGGGCGCGGGTGATGTCGTGGGCGGTGCCCAGCACCCGCAGCGGCGAGCCGTCCTCGTCGGCCACGACCTCGCCGAAGCACTCGAACCACCGCTCGACGGTGCCCCCGGCCAGCAGCATGCGGTGGGTGTAGGAGAACCCGGCGCCCGACCGCATCGCCTCCTCCAGCGTGGCCTGGATCATCGCCAGGTCCTCGGGGTGCACCAGGGCGGCGTAGCCGTCGAAGTCCAGCTCGGTGTCGGGTGAGAACCCGAACATCTCCAGCAGCGTGTCCGACCACACCACGCGGTCCTCGGTGACGTGCCACTCCCACGTGCCCATGCGGCCCAGCACCTGCGCGCGGCGCAGCGCGTCGGCCTCGTGGGTGGCCTCCAGCTCCCGGTCCCGCCACGCGGTGACGTCCACCACCCGGTACAGCAGCTGCTCGCCCGGCTCGGCGTCCGCGCCGGTGTCGGCGGGGTCGAGGTGCTGGCAGGTGACCTCCAGCCAGCGGTGCCCCTTGCGGTAGGCGCTGGGCGTCAGCAGCGCCAGGCCCGAGCGGGGCCGTTCGGGCGCGCCGGGCAGCAGCGCGGGCAGCGACCGGCCCACCACGTGGTCCACCGGCACGCCCAGGATCTCCGCCAGCGCCGGGTTCACCCACGCCAGCCTGCCGTTCGCGTCCGTCACACCGAAACCGACGTCGGCCCGGTCGAGCACCTCGCGGTGCAACGCGCCGTTGCCGTTCACGCGCCCCTCCTCGCCCACCCGCGCGCCATGATGGTCGAGACCACACGCGGTGGGCAAGCCGACACGATTCAGCGCAACCGCTCCAGACCCCGGGCGGTGTCGACCAGTTCCCCCGCCAACCGCCGCAACTCCGCGCCGTCCGCGCCGTCGGCCGCCGCCGTGGCCACGTCCTCCGCGGCGCACCGCAGCTGGAACAACCGGTCCTGCAGGTCGGCCAGCTCCCCCGCGGACAGCACCACCGCGTCCTCGGGCAGCCCGCCGCGCTGCACGGCGGCCCGGCGTTCGTAGGCGCGCTGCCGGCAGGGCTGCGCGCAGTAGCGGCGGGGCCGCCCGATCCGGCCGCTGTCGGGCAGGCGGCGTCCGCACCAGGCGCAGTGCCTGGCTTCCTCACGGCGCGCCGCGACGGCCTCGGTCACCAACTCCATGGCGCGCGACGGTATCCCGCTACCCACCGGTCACCCCCGCGCCACGCCGCCAGGGCAGACTCCGGGTGTGACCGAGAACCACCCGTACCTGTCCGGACCGCACCCCCGCGCGTTCGCCCACCGGGGCTGGCACCTCGACGAGCTGGCCGGGATGGAGAACTCGCTGGCGGCGTTCCGCCGCGCCGCCCGGGAGGGGTACCGGTACCTGGAGACCGACGTGCACGCCACCTCCGACGGGGTGGTGGTCGTGCACCACGACGCGACGCTGGACCGCACCACGGACGCGACGGGGCCGGTGGCGGCGCAGCCGTGGTCGGCGGTGCGGCGGGCCAACGTCGGCGGCCGGGAGCCGATCGCGCGGCTGGAGGACCTGCTGGAGGAGCTGCCCGAGGCGCGGGTGAACATCGACGTCAAGGCCGACTCGGCGGTGGTGCCGGTGCTGGAGGTGCTGCGCCGCGCGGACGCGCTGCACCGGGTGTGCCTGGCGTCGTTCTCCGACAAGCGTCTGGCGCGGCTGCGCCGGCTGGGCGGGCCGGGGCTGCTGACGTCGATGGGGCCGCGGTCGGCGGGCGTGCTGTGGGCGGCGGGCCGCGTGCCGCTGGTGGGGCTGCCGGTGCGGGGCACGGTGGCGCAGGTGCCGGTGAACCAGGGCCGGCTGCTGGTGGTCGACGGCCGGTTCGTGCGCGCCGCGCACCGCCGCGGCCTGGAGGTGCACGTGTGGACCGTCGACGACGAGCTGGAGATGCGGCGGCTGCTGGACCTGGGCGTGGACGGGCTGGTCACCGACCGGCCCGACCGGCTGCGCGACGTGCTGCGGGACCGGCGGGCCTGGGCGGGCTGACCGGGGCGGGGTGGCGCGCGGGAGGCCGGTTGGCAACAGGTTGGTGGTGATCACCACCAACGGGTGGCGCGCGATATACAGTCCGCCCCCATGAGCGTGGCCGACAGCACCGCACCCGCCGTGGACCGCAAGCGGGAACAACGCGGCTGGATCTGGTACGACTGGGCGAACTCGGTGTTCCCGACCTCGGTCATCACCGTGTTCCTGTCCCGCTACCTGACGGCGGTGGCCTCGGAGGCCGCCCGGGCCGACACCGCCCGCAACGGCCCGAACGCCTGCTCCGACGGCGCGCTGGAGCGCTGCGACATCGCGCTGTTCGGCGTGTACTTCCCCGCCGGGTCGCTGTTCGGCTACCTCGTGGCGTTCGCGACGATCGTGCAAGTGGTGGTGCTGCCGGTGATGGGCGCCATCGCCGACCGCACGCAGAACAAGCGCCGGATGCTCGCCGTCCTGGCGTTCACCGGGTCCGTGGCCACCGCCGCCCTGGCCGCGGTGGGCGGCGACGACTGGCACCTGGGCGTGGTGCTGTTCGTGCTGGCCAACATCTGCTACGGCGCGTCGATCGTCGTCTACTACGCGTTCCTGCCGGAGATCGCCTCCCCCGACGAACGCGACGCAGTGTCCTCCCGCGGCTGGGCGTTCGGCTACCTGGGCGGGGGTCTCGCGCTGGTGGTGCAGCTGGGGCTGTTCCTGGGCCACGACGCGGTCGGGGTGAGCGAGGGCGCGGCGGTGCGGATCGGGTTCGTGATCTCGGGCCTGTGGTGGGCCGGGTTCACCCTGATCCCGCTGGCCCGGCTCAAGCGGCACCAGCCGCCGCACGGCACCGAGTCCGGCGCGTCGGTGATCACCGCCGGGTTCGCCGAGCTGCGCCAGACCGCGCGGCAGGCCCGCCTGTTCCCGCTCACCCTCGCGTTCCTGGGCACCTACCTGATCTTCGCCGACGGCATCGCGACGGTCGCCAACGTCTCCGCCCAGTACGGGCGCGAGGAACTGCGGCTGGACGAGACGGTGCTGATCACCACGATCCTGATCGTGCAGTTCGTGGCGTTCTTCGGCGGCATGCTGCACGGCTGGGTGGCCCGCTGGTGGGGCGCCAAGCGCACGATCATGGCCAGCCTGTGCGTGTGGATCGTGGTGGTCGCGGCGGCGTACTTCGTCCAGGCGGGCCAGCAGGTCCAGTTCTACGGTCTCGCGGTGGGCATCGGGCTGGTGCTGGGTGGCACGAACGCGTTGTCGCGGTCGCTGTTCAGCCAGATGATCCCGCCCGGCCGGGAGGCCCAGTACTTCTCCCTCTACGAGGTCGGCGAGCGGGCGTCGTCGCCGCTGGGGATGGCGATGTTCGCGGGCGTCGGGCAGGCGACCGGCTCGTTCCGCCTGGCGATCATCTCGCTGGTCGCGTTCTTCGTCATCGGTCTCGTGCTGATGATCTTCGTGCCGGTGCGCAAGGCGATCGCCGCCTCCGGCAACCCCATGCCCGCCAAGGTCTGACCCGGACCGGCCGCCCGGGTTCGCCCCGGGCGGCCGGTCCGCTCACGCCGCAGACACCGGCACCCGCGCCGACCAGGGCCGCACCAGCACCACCACGACCGCGGCGATCAGCCACGCCGCCAGCATCGTCCGCGTGGACAACGCCGGCGTGAACACCACCGACGCCATCCCCGCCACCAGCCCGACCGGCGCGACCAGCCACCAGCGCCGCGACACCGGCGGCGCCTCCCGGTGGAACCCCGCCACCGCCGCCGCGGCGGTCAGCAGCGCCGGGCCGTGCCACACCAGCGCCCACCACGACGGGAACCCGACCGCCACCGACCACACCGCCGGCACCAGCGCCATCAGGCCCAGCAGCCCCGCCACGACCCGCCCGGCCGCGCGCCGGCCCGCGACCAGCGCCGCGAACGCCACCACGGCCGCCACGTCGTACCACCAGCCCTGCACGTCGCCGAAGAACCCGACCCGCGCGAGCACCGTCCACGACTGCTCCACCGCCACCAGCTGGCCCAGCAGCCCGGTCAACGCCACCGCCCGCAGCACCGTGCCCGCCGCGCGCCGCGCGCCCAGCCGCACCCGCACCGACAGCGCCAGCGTCGCCCCCGTCTCGCCCCACCCCGGCCAGCCGTGCTCCAGGTCCAGGTCGTCGGTGCGGTCGGCCAGGAAGATGCCGACCATCTCCTCCTCGCGCTCGGCGCGGTACCAGGCGGGCAGCACCCGCAGCAGCGCCCGGTAGCGACGTTCCAGGTTCGACCTCACAGCGCACCCCTCGCCTTGAGCACCGACGACGCGGCGCGCACGTTCGCCGACAACCGGGCCACCTCCGCCGACAACGCCCGCACCCCGGCGTCGGTCAACCGGTAGTAGCGGCGCAGCCTGCCCTGGTGGACCTCCTCCCGGTCCCGCTCGGCCAGGCCCTCCGCGACCAGCCGGTCCAGCACCCCGTACAGCGTGCCGACCCGCAGCCGCATGCGGCCCTCCGACAGCCCGTCGACCGCGCGCACGATCGCGTAGCCGTGCAACGGCTCCTCCGCCAACGCGGTGAGCACCAGGAACACCTGCTCCGACATACCTCTCACACCGCAGGTTATACCGCTTCGCGATATATCTCGGCAATAAATCTGGATATTTGATGTCCAAGATCGGGTAGGGTCGGCGACCGTGAGGATGACCGAGGGCGTCGAGTGGGCCCTGCACTGCTGCCTCGACCTGGCCTGGGCGGGCGGCACACCCGTGCCCGCCGCCCGCCTGGCCGCGCTGCACGGCCTGCCCCCCGCCTACCTGACCAAGCAGCTGCAGGCGCTCGGCCGCGCCGGCATCGTCCGCTCCACCCCCGGCCCGCGCGGCGGCTACCTGCTCGACCGGCCCCCGCACACCGTCACCCTCATGGACGTCGTCACCGCCGTGGACGGCCCCGACCCCGCGTTCCGCTGCACCGAGATCCGCCCCGGCGGACCGCACACCACCCGCTGCGCCATCGACACGGCCATGACCCGCGCCGAGACCGCGTGGCGGCGCGAACTGGCCGGCCGCACCCTGGCCGACCTCGACGCCGACGTGCGCCGCGCCGACCCCGACGCCCCGGCCGCCACCCGCGCCCGGCTCACCTGACACACACCGGAAGGACCCGACCGTGCCGCACACCCTCACCAACCCCGACGGGCTGCCCGACCCCACCGGCTACGGCTACAGCCACGTCGCCGCCACCACCGGCGAGCTGGTGTTCGTCGCCGGCCAGTACGGCTGCGACGCCGACGGCCGGCTGGTGTCGGACGACTTCGCCGCCCAGGTCGCCCGCGCCTACGACAACCTCGGCGTCGCGCTGCGCGCCGCGGGCCTGGACTACCGCCACGTCGCCCGCCTGGGCACCTACGTCGTGGACCACGACCCCGCCCGGCTGGCCGTGCTGCGCGAGCACGTCGTGCGCATCTGGGGCGACCGGCCCCCGGCGCAGACGCTGATCGGCGTCGCCGCGCTCGCACTGCCCGGGATGCTGTTCGAGGTCGACGCCGTCGCCGCGCGCTGACACCACCACCCCGACGGGGTCGGGGGTGTGCGCAAGGCCGGCGGGCCGATCCCCGACCTCGCCCGTTAGGGTGGCCGCCCGTGGAGCCGATCATCCCCACCCCGGACCCGACCGACGCGCTGTCCTCCGTGCCCGCCGCCGGCGCGGGCCGCGGCCTCGCGCCCACCGGGCGGCTGAGGTTCTTCTTCGGGCCGATGGACTGCGGCAAGTCGACGCTGGCGCTGCAGATCGACCACAACCAAGCACGACAGGGCCGGCGCGGGCTGCTGCTGGTGCGCCACGACCGGTCCGGCACGCCGACGATCTCCAGCCGCATGGGTCTGGCCCGCACCGCACTGGAGGTGCACGAGGACATGGACCTGTGCGGGCTGGTGCGCGAGCACTGGTCACGTGGCAGCCGGGTGGACTACGTGATCGTCGACGAGGCGCAGTTCCTGTCCGCCGAGCAGGTCGACCAGCTGGCCGAGCTCGCCGACGACGCCCACCTGGAGGTCTACTGCTTCGGCCTGGCCACCGACTTCCGCAGCTGCCTGTTCCCGGGCTCGCAGCGGCTGTTCGAGCTGGCCGACGAGCTCAACGCGATCCAGGTCGAGGTGCTGTGCTGGTGCGGGCGGCCGGGCCGGTTCAACGCCCGCGTCCACGACGGCGACGTGGTGCGCGCCGGGGACACCGTGCTGGTCGCCGACACCGTCGCCGCCGATCTCGCGGAGTTCCGCTACCAGGTGCTGTGCCGCACCCACTACCGCACCGGCGACCTCGGGCCGCACGCGGTGGACGGCCACCAGCTCAGCCTGGCCTGACCCGACGGCCCCGCGCCGGGACTGGACGCACCCCGCCCCGCCGTCCCACACTGGGCAAACCCTGTTGCCGATATCGGGACACCACATGAGCGACGACGCCACCGCCGACCCCGTGACCGCCGACGACCTGACCGACGAGGTGCTGGACAAGGTCGGCGAGCGGCTGCGGCACATCCGCACCAGCCGGGGCGCGACCCTGGCCGACCTGGCGGCGGCGACCGGGATCTCCAAGAGCACGCTGTCGCGGCTGGAGTCCGGGCAGCGGCGGCCGAGCCTGGAGCTGCTGCTGCCGATCGCCCGCGCGCACCGCGTGCCGCTGGACGAGCTGGTGGGCGCGCCGCCGGTGGGCGATCCGCGGATCCGGCCGGTGCCGGTGCGGCGCAACGGGATGACGGTGCTACCGCTGACGCAGCAGCCGGGAGGGCTGCAGGCGTTCAAGATGATCATCCCGGACCGGGGCGAGCCGGACCCGCGCACGCACACCGGCTACGAGTGGCTCTACGTGCTGTCGGGGCGGTTGCGGCTGATCCTGGCCGACCACGACGTGGTGCTGGTGGCCGGGGAGGCGGCGGAGTTCGACACGCGCCTGCCGCACTGGTTCGGCCCGGTCGGCCCGGAGCCGGTGGAGATCCTGAGCCTGTTCGGCAAGCAGGGCGAGCAGATCCACATGCGCACCCGCCGCAAGGGCTGAGCGGCCGGTGCGGTCACACTGTGCGCGTGACGGGTGGGCGGCGCAGCGCCGGGATCCTGCTGCACCGGGTGGTCGACGGCGGGCGCGAGGTGCTGCTGGGGCACATGGGCGGGCCGTTCTGGGCGCGCAAGGACGACGGTGCGTGGTCGATCCCCAAGGGTGAGCCGGAGGGGGACGAGGAGCCGCAGGCCACGGCGCGGCGCGAGTTCGCCGAGGAGCTGGGCGTGCCGGTGCCCGAGGGCGAGCTGGTGCCGCTGGGCGAGGTGCGCCAGTCCGGGGGCAAGGTGGTGACCGCCTGGGCCCTGGAGGCCGACCTGGACCCCGAACGGGTGGTTCCGGGCACGTTCACCCTGGAGTGGCCCCGCGGGTCCGGCACGGTCCGCGAGTTCCCGGAGGTGGACCGGGTCGCGTGGTTTCCGCTGGCCGAAGCGCGGGTAAAAGTGGTGAAGGGCCAACGGGAGCTGCTGGATCGCCTCGAGGAAAAGCACTCTTTCGAGTGACACTGAAGTCATCGAACGGATAAAGCGTCCGATTGGACGTTTGGGTGCGGGCCGGACGGGTGATTCATCCTCATGTCCGCCACCGAACACACTCGTGCCGCCACCCAGCGTGGCGGCGACCCCGCCCGCCGTTGGAATGACTTTGCGTGACCGTAACCATGACGGACGTCACTACCGGCGAGTTAAACCCGCCGTAACGTCGCCGTGCGTGGTCGGTCTAAGCTGTCGCAGCCGCACGTCTTCTGCCAGGACTGCTCCATCAGTGTGATGGGGCCGCCCGGTAGCTTGATAACGCGTCACGAACCGGCCGCGATTGCATCCCTTAGGAGGAAGCCTTCGTTGACGGGTGAAAGACGTCACTGTGGGCGACGATGACCGTGAAGCCGGGAACGAACGGAGCAGTCCGATCGTTGCACTCGGTGAGCAACAAGCCTGGGCCCCGGCCCTGAGCCGAGCGAAAGGACACCGCCATGGCCGACCGCGTTCTACGGGGTAGCCGGCTCGGAGCAGTCAGCTACGAGACCGACCGCAATCACGACCTCGCCCCGCGCCGGTCGGTGCGGTACGCCTGCCCCAAGGGCCACGACTTCGAGGTCCCGTTCTCCGACGACGCCGAGATCCCCCACACCTGGGAGTGCCGCCTGCACGGCCAGGAGTCGAAGATCATCGACGGCGCCGAGCCGGAGCAGAAGAAGATCAAGCCGCCGCGCACGCACTGGGACATGCTCCTGGAGCGGCGCACGATCCCGGAGCTCGAAGAGCTGTTGGACGAGCGGCTGGAGGAGCTCAAGGGGCGGCGTACCCGCACCGCCTGAGCCCGTGACGTGCGAAGGGGCCCACCGGAATCCGTCCGGTGGGCCCCTTCGGCGTGCGCCGGGTGGGGCGCGCGCGGGGTCTAGCGGTTGCTGGGGGTCTTGGTCTTCTTGGGGGCGAGCAGGTCCCGCAGCTGGGTGCCGCGGCGGCGCAGGCCCCACTTGGTGACGCGGATGAGCGCTTCGCGGACGATGTCGCCGCTCATCTTGGACACGCCGATCTCACGCTCGGTGAACGTGATGGGGACCTCGACGACGCGGTAGCCCAGTTCGATCGTGCGCCAGGCCAGGTCGATCTGGAAGCAGTAGCCCGCGGAGGCGACGTTGTGCAGCTTGAGGTTGCGCAGCACGTCGGTGCGGTAGGCGCGGAAGCCCGCGGTGATGTCCTTGACCGACGCGCCGAGCGCGAGCCGCGAGTACAGGTTGGCGCCGCGGGAGAGGACCTCGCGCTTCTTGGGCCAGTTGACCACGGTGCCGCCGGGCACGTAGCGGGAGCCGATCACGAGGTCCGCGTCGTGCAGGGCGTCGAGCATGCGGGGCAGGTCCTCGGGGGCGTGGGAGCCGTCGGCGTCCATCTCCACGAGCACCTGGTAGCCGCGGTCCATGCCCCAGCCGAAGCCGGCGATGTAGGCGGCCCCGAGTCCGGCCTTCTCCGTGCGGTGCAGCACGTGCACGCGGTCGTCGGCGGCGGCCATCTCGTCGGCCAGCTGCCCTGTGCCGTCGGGGCTGCCGTCGTCCACCACGAGGGCGTGCACGGTGGGCAGCGCGGTGTGCAGCCGCTTCACGATCTTCCCGATGTTGTCCCGCTCGTTGTAGGTCGGGATCACCACCAGCACCGGCCCGAGCTCGCGGTCAGGCTGCGCCTGCTGGTCCGCCATCCGTTTCCTCCTCGCCGGTCCCCGCACCAGGGGCCGGACGCGTCCGTCGTCGTGTCACTGTCAAGGCGATCGCCACGGCCATCAGGCCCAGAGCGGTCATCACCCACTCGGGCCATGCGCCGAGCCGGGTGGCCAGCGTAGCCTCCCCGCGCAGCGGGACCGTGGCCACCAGCGCGTCGGCGGTGAACAGGCCGGTCCGCTGGGTGACCGAGCCGTCGGGAGCGACGATGGCGCTGACGCCGCTCGTGGCGGCGACGATCACCGATTTGCCGTGCTCCACGGCCCGGACGCGGGACATGGCCAGCTGCTGGTAGGTCATCTCGGTGTAGCCGAAGGTGGCGTTGTTGGTCGGGATGGCGATGAGGTTCGCGCCCTCGGTGACGGAGTCGCGGACCACGCCGTCGAACGCGACCTCGTAGCAGGTGTCGAGCGCCACCTTCGCCGGGCCCATGGCGAAGCCCTCGGGGTCGGTGCCGGGCTGGAAGGTGCCCGCGCGGTCGACGGTCGAGGTGAAGATCCGGAAGAACTCGCGGTAGGGCATGGTCTCGCCGAAGGGCTGCAACTGCCGCTTGGTGTAGGTGTCGGTGGGGCCGACGCCGGGTTCGTAGAGCACGACGGTGTTGCGGGGCAGCTTGTCGACGGGGTCGATGACGACGGCGCCGACGGCGATGGGCGCGGCGATGGCCTCGGTGGCGCGCTGGATCTGGTTGGCGGCGTCGACGTTGCGGAAGGGGTCGATGTCGGAGGAGTTCTCCGGCCAGATGACCAGGTCGGGTTGGGCGGCGCGGCCGGCTTCGACGTCGTCGGCGAGCTCGAGGGTGCGGGCGACGTGGTTGTCGAGCACGGCGCGGCGTTGGGCGTTGAAGTCCAGGCCGGCGCGGGGCACGTTGCCCTGGACGGCGGCGACGGTGGCGGTGCCCTGGTCGGGGTCGGTGTGCACGAGCGCGGTGGCGGCCAGGGCCGCGGCGACGGGCAGCACGAGGGCGGGCACGGCGAGTTTCCAGTTGCGCGCGAGGTGGGCGGCGGCCAGGCCGGTGAGGGCGACGGCGAACCCGACCAGGGGCGCGCCGCCGATCGAGGCCAGGGGCAGGTACCAGCCCTCGGGCTGGCCGAAGGCGATCTTGCCCCAGGGGAAGCCGCCGAAGGGCACGACGGCGCGCAGGGCCTCGTCGGCGACCCACACCAGCGCCATCCAGAGGGGCGCGCCGGGCAACCGGGACACCACGGCCATGGCTGCGGTGCCCAGGGCGATGAGCAGGGCGCACAGCAGGGCCAGCGGCAGCCAGGCGATGAGGCCGACGAACTCGCCGGTCCACCGCAGCAGCGGGGCCATGAACGCCAGCCCCCACACCAGGCCGAGGCCGAACCCGGCGCGGGCGCGGCGACCGTGCAGCAGGACGCCGAGCACGGCGAACCCGACGGGCGCGAGCCACCAAGTGGTGCGCGGGGGGAAGCTGAGGAACACCGCGGCGCCGCCGGCGGCGGCCAGCAGGGTGCGCAGCAGCGTGCCGCGCACGTCCCGACGTCGGGCGGGGGGCGTGTCGGCGACGGGTTGATCCGGCGTCACGGGGGCTGCGACCACCGGTTCAGCCTACGAGCCCCCGCTCCCGAACCCGCAGCCAGGCCGTTGCGCGTGCGGTCACCGGAGGTGGTGGCGGTCCGGCGCGGGCAGCGGTGCGGGCCGCGGTCCGGAGGGGGTGTGGTCCTCCCCCGCTGCCTGCCGGTGGCACCCCGGCCCGCTCCCGGCCGCGACGGTCTGCCGGGGGCTGCTCCCGGCCGTGGCGCCGGGCACCGGCCGGGTCGGGGCGGCCATCACACCGCCGGTGGACCCGGGGCGGTCGCGGGGACCGCGGCTGGTGCCGGGGCGCTCCCCCACGGGCATGGTCGTGTCCGCCGGTTGGCGAGCGCGTCGGGTCCTGCCCGCCGGTTGTCAGGCCGGCTCCGGGGTGGTGGCTGGTGGGGTGGACGTGTGGGGTGCGGTGGGGTTGCCCTGGGGTTGGGTGAGGGTCGGTGGGGGTAGCAATTCAGGGTTGCCACCGATGTCGGTGGTGGCCGGTGGAGGGAGGGTGGAGGCATGACGACGTTGACCAGACCTCAGGACCGGAAAGTGATCGCGGGGGTGTGTGCGGGGCTGGCGGCCCGGTACGGGTGGCGGGCGAGCACCGTGCGGTGGGTGTTCGTGTTGTCCTGCTTGTTGCCGGGGCCGCAGTTCCTGATCTACCTGGCGTTGTGGGTGGTGATGCCGAAGCGGCCTTACTGACGGGAGGCGACGAGGGCGTCGATGCCGTCGAGGATGCGGGCCAGGCCGAAGGTGAAGGCGTGTTCGGCGTCGTGGGCGGCGCCGTGGGTCTGGCCGGCGGCGGCGCCCACGCGGGTGGCGGTGGGGAAGCGGGCGGGGTCCAGGACGCGGGCGAGCAGGGGGCCGGCGGCCTGCCACCACTGCTCGTCGGTGAGGCCGGTGCCGCGGCGGGTGAGGTCGGCGTCGACGGCGATGCGGGCGGCGGCGCGGACGTGGCCCAGGACGAGGGTGAGGACGGAGTCCATCTCCAGGTCGGTGAGGCCGATGCCGTCGACGGCGCGCAGTTCGTAGTCGTACTTGGCCACGACGTGGGGGCCGAGGACGGCGCGGTGGGTGGGGACGTGCAGCAGCCAGGGGTGGCGCAGGTGCAGGTCGAGGTTGTCGCGGGCGATGCGTTCCAGCCGGCCGCGCCAGCCGCCGGGCACGTGGTCGGGGCGGGGCGTCTCGGCGTGCACGGCGTCGACCATGGCGTCGAGGAGTTCGGCCTTGCCGGGCACGTGGGTGTAGAGGGACATGGTGCCGACGCCGAGGGTGTCGGCGACGCGGCGCATGGACAGCGCGGTGAGACCTTCGGTGTCGGCGAGGGTGACGGCGGCGGCGACGATGCGGTCCACGCCGAGGTCCTTGCGGGCGGTGCGGTCGCCGGTGCGCCACAGCACGGCGAGGGTGCGGGCGGGGTCGGCGGGGTGTTCGGCGGCCATCGACGTCACTCTAGGGGTGGGGTGTGTCGGTGAGGGCAGCGCGGACGATGTCGAGGGCTTCGTCGCTGGTGAGGCCCTGTTCACGGGAGGTGGCGGCGTAGGTGTGGGCGGCGCGCAGGACGCGTTCGCGGCCGCGTTGCCCGGCGGCGCTGACGACGGTGCCGGCGCGGCCGCGGGTCTCGATGAGGCCGGCTTCCTCGAGTTCGCGGTAGGCGCGGGCGACGGTGTTGACGGCGAGGCCGAGGTCGGCGGCCAGGGCCCGCACGGTGGGCAGGCGGGCGCCGACGGCGAGGTCGCGGTCGGTGATGGCGCGGGCGAACTGGGACCGGACCTGTTCGTAGGGCGGCACGGACGAGGCGGGGTCGATGCTGATCACGGGGTCGATAGTGGCAGAGCGCGACGGGCGGGGTGTGGCGTGGCGCGGTGGTGACGTCGGGTCGCAGGCCGGCCACGGGGCGTGGCAGGGTGGTGGGCGTGGTGCGTCGTCCGCTGTTGTCGACCGTGGTGCTGGCGTTGGTCACGGGTGTGGCCGCGTCGGTGGTGCTGTTCGCGCCCGGGCGGCACGTGGCGGGGTCGCCGACGCCGGACTGCACGGCGGTGCAGGTGTTGTTCGACACCGACGAGCGGATGTGGCGGGCGGCGGAGGAGTTGCGGGGTGATCGTCGGGTGCGGGAGGTGCGCGACGAGCGGACGCAGGCGCAGAACCACGAGCGGTTGACCGCGGCGTTGCGGGAGGCGGGTCGCGACGACCTGGCCGACGCGGCGCGGGTGGATCGGACGCCGGCGTCGTTGCAGGTGGTGGAGGCGTTGGGGGTGGACGTGGAGGAGTTCGCGGACGAGTTGCGCCAGCAGTACCGGGTGAACGTGGTGGACGTGTGCGAGGAGCCGCCGCGGGACGTGGGCTGAGCGGCGGCCCCACGGGTCGGGTCGGGGGGTCGGCCGGTCGGGGGTCAGCGGGGTGGGGCGACGACGGTGCCGCGGGCGCGGGTGACGACGACGGGCGGGTCGAGGACGTCGGCGGCGGAGGGGCCGCGGTCGGGTGCGGAGCGGCAGACGACGCGGGCTTCGAAGTCGATCTCGCGGGAGCGGGTGCCGACGCGGACGAGGGTGGCGGTGGCTTCGATGACGTCGCCGGCCTGGACGGGGGCGAGGAACTCGACGGCGGAGTAGGCGGCGAAGAGACCTTCGTCGCCGTCGGTGCGGATGAGCAGTTCGGTGGCGACGTCGCCGAACAGGCCGAGTCCGTAGGCGCCGTCGACGAGGTTGCCGCCGTAGTGGGCGTGGGAGTGGGGCACGTAGCGGCGGTGGGTGACGGTGAATCCTTCGGTGAGGCTCACGCGTTCTCCTTCTTCTTCCGGACGGCGTGGACGAGGTAGCTGGCGACTTCGCCGGGGGTGGTGCCGCGGCCGAAGACGCGGTCGACGCCGAGGTCGGCGGCCATGAGCGGGTCGAAGCGGGGTCCGCCGGCGATGAGCAGGGGCCGCCGCTCCCCCAGGGCTTCGCGGAACGCGGCGGACATCTCGCGGGTGTTGAGCAGGTGGGCGTCGCGTTGGGTGACGACCTGGGAGACCAGGACGGCGTCGGCTTTCTCGGCGCGGGCGCGGCGGACGAGTTCGGGGACGGAGACCTGGGCGCCGAGGTTGACGACCTTGAGCTCGCGGTAGTACTCCAGGCCCTTCTCCCCCGCGAATCCCTTGATGTTGAGGATGGCGTCGATGCCGACGGTGTGGGCGTCGGTGCCGATGCAGGCGCCGACGACGACGAGTTTGCGGCGCAGCAGCCGGCGCAGCGCGGTGTTGATCTCGGCGGGTGGCAGGAGGGGGTAGTCGCGTTCGACGACGCGCACGTCGTCGAGGTCGACGATGTGGCGGACGGAGCCGTAGACGACGAAGAAGGTGAACTCGTCGCCGATGGGGTGGGAGTGCACGACCATGGCGGGGTCGATGCCCATCTTGTTGGCCAGTTGTTGGGCGGCGCCGTCGGCTTGGGGTCCGGCGGGGACGGGCAGGGTGAACGAGGTCTGCACCATGCCGTCGCCGGTGGTGTCGCCGTAGGGGCGGACGTGGCGCTTCACGGGTGTGCCTCCAGCAGTTCGGCGGCGGGGTTGAGGTAGTCGTCGGCTTTCTCCACGACGCCGTCGGCGCCCTTGCCGCCGGTGGCGGGGCGTTTCATCAGGCCGAAGGTGCCGTCGGCGATGGCGTTGAGCAGGCCGTCGTCGACGATGCGGGTGAGCAGGTCGACGGCTTCGCCGAGGACCTGGTGGGCGCGTTTGACGATGAGGCCGTCGGGGGCGGGCCGGAAGTCCTCGCGCAGGCCGCCGGCGGCGTCGAGGACGTAGCGGACGTTGCGCAGGGCGAGGTCGCGGTCGGACAGGAACGGGGTGACGACGGCTTCGGTCATCATGCCGACGAGCAGGATGGATTGGCCGGTGAGCAGGCCGGCGAGGTTGAAGAACCCGTCGAGAAGGTAGCCGTGGAACACGTCGCCGGTCATGTGCTTGGTGGGGGGCATCCACTTCAGCGGGGCGTCGGGGAACAGTTCGCGGGCCAGCAGGGCGTGGGCGAGTTCGAGGCGGAAGGACTCGGGGACCTCGGGGTTGATCTCGAAGGCGTGGCCGAGGCCGAGGAGGTGGTCGGGCAGGCCGGCTTCGTGCGCGAAGTGCTCGTTGAGCAGCTGGGAGACGGTGACGGTGTGGGCGGCGTCGACGGCGTCGGCGGTGGTGAGGTAGTTGTCCTCGCCGGTGTTGATGACGATGCCGGCGCGGGCGTGGACCTGGCGGGAGAAGCGCTGGTCGACGAAGGTGCGGATGGGGTTGATGTCGCGGAACAGGATGCCGTACATGGAGTCGTTGAGCATCATGTCGAGGCGTTGCAGGCCGGCCAGGACGGCGATCTCGGGCATGCACAGGCCGGAGGCGTAGTTGGTGAGGCGGACGTAGCGGCCGACTTCCTTGGACACCTGGTCCAGGGCGGCGCGCATGATGCGGAAGTTCTCCTGGGTGGCGTAGGTGCCGGCGAAGCCGTGGTGGGTGGCGCCTTCGGGGACGTAGTCGAGCAGGGACTGGCCGGTGGAGCGGATGACGGCGATGATGTCGGCTCCGGCGCGGGCGGCGTTGGCGGCTTGGACGACGTCCTCGTCGATGTCGCCGGTGGCGACGATGAGGTAGATCCAGGGTCGTCGGGGCGGGTCGCCGAGGGTGGCGACGAGTTTGTCGCGTCGGTCGCGGTTGCGGTCGACGGTGCGCAGGCCCTTGGTGATGGCGGTGGTGGCGGCTTTGCGGGCGCGGTCGCGGTCGCGGCCGGTGGGCAGGGTGTAGCGGACCTGGCCGGCGGCGGTGGCTTCGGCGAGGTGGGTGAGGCTGGGCAGGTCGTGCCGGCGCAGGGCGTGGAAGACGGGCAGGGCGACGCCGTGTTCGAGGCCGCAGTGCTCGCGGACGGTGTCGACGACCCGGTTGACCCAGGGCACGTCGCCGGCGCGGTGGGTGGTGTCGGCGCCGGTGATGCCGGCCAGCCGGAGCGTGGCGCGCTCGACCGCCACCGTGGTGTGGGCCTTGGCGAGGGCCACCACCGGTTCGGCGGCCTTGGCGGCGAGTGCGCGCGCCGCGGCGACCACCGTGGGGTCGAGGTCGAGCAACGCCATCGGGTTCACTCCTGTTCCGTCGGGAAGCGGATCTCGGTGGTACCGGGCTCGCGGAGGTGGATGTCCACCGGGCCCGATTCGACGTTCACGTGGTGGCGGGCTCGCGGTGCCGGGTCGACGGGGCGGCGGGGTCCGTCTGGGCGGTGTCCGACGTCCCGGGCTTCGCCGACCGGGTCACCCGCGGCGGCCGGTCGTGCGGGAACCGCGTGCCTGTCTTCTCGGCGTCGCCCGACCAGGAAAGGAAGATCTTCACGCCGCCCCATCCCGGTCGTAGAGGGTGCGGCCGCGCAGGACGGTGCGCAGGCAGGTGGGGGTGGGGCCGTCGAGGGCGGGCAGGGCGGGGACGCGGGAGCGGGGGTCGGTGGACCAGCGTTGGACGCGGGTGTCGGGGGCGGCGACTTCGAGGTCGCCGGCGTCCCAGACGGCGTAGGTGGCGGGCGCGCCGGGTTGCAGGGTGCCGGTGAGGCCGTCGTCGACGCCGGCGGCGCGCCAGCCGCCGCGGGTGTGGGCGGTGAACGCGGCGCGCGGGGAGATGCCGTGGCCGTCGGTGCGGTGGCGGACGGCGGCCTTGACGGTGGCCCAGGGGTCGACGGGGGTGACGGGGGCGTCGGAGCCCAGGGCGAGGATCATGCCGGCGGCGGCCAGGCGGGAGAACGGGTTGAGCGCGGTGCCGCGCTCGGGGCCCAGGCGTCGGGCGTACATGCCGTCGGGGCCGCCCCAGGCGTGGTCGAACAGGGGCTGCACGGAGGCGACGACACCCCAGGACGCCAGGCGGGCGGCCTGGTCGGGGGTGATCATCTCCAGGTGTTCGAGGCGGTGCTTGCGGGCGGCCAGGGCGGGGGCGCCGACGATGGCGGCGGCGCGGGCGAAGCCGTCGACGACGGCGGCCACGGCGGCGTCGCCGATGACGTGGAACCCGCCCTGCAACCCGGCGCGGGTGCAGGTGACCAGGTGCTCGGCGATGGCGTCGGGGTCGAGGTAGAGCGCGCCGGTGGTGTCGGCGTCGGCGTAGGGCTCGCACAGGGCGGCGGTGCGGGAGCCCAGCGCGCCGTCGACGAACAGGTCCCCCGCCAGGCCGTGCACGGGCAGGTCGATCGGGTCGAGGCCGCCCCAGTAGCCGACGACGTCGAGCAGGTCGGTGGCCAGCAGGTCGGCCAGGTCGTCGCGGCCGGAGATGTCGGGTCCGGCGCATTCGTGCACCGACGCGATGCCGCGGGACGCGGCGTGGGCGAGGAAAGCCTGTTGGGCGGCGCGGCGGCGGGCGAGGGGGATGGCGTCCTTGGCTGCGCGGCGCACGTGGTGGTGGGCGGCGCGGGACAGGGGCCCGTCGGGTGTGTAGCCGTCGGCGTCGCGGGCGGCGGGGGCGAGGTCGAGCAGCGCGGTGGACACCAGGGCGGAGTGCACGTCGATGCGGGAGAGGTAGACGCGGGCGCCGCGGGCGGCGTCGTCGAGCTCGGCGCGGCTGGGTGGCCGCTGCTCGGGCCAGCGGGTCTCGTCCCAGCCGTGGCCCCACACGAGGTCGCCGTCGGTGGCGCGCACGGCGTCGAGCAGCTCGGTCAGGGAGCGGCAGCCGGTGAGGTCCAGGCCGGTGAGCAGCAGCCCGGCGGAGGTGGCGTGCACGTGGGCGTCCACGAACGCGGGCGCGACGAACGCGCCGTCGAGGTCGACGACCTCGGCGTCGGGGTGCAGGGCGCGGCCGACGCCGTCCTGGCCCAGCCACACCACGGTGCCGTCGGTGACCGCCATCGCGGTGGCGTCGGGGGCGGTCGGGGAGTGGATGCGTCCCCCCACGAGCAGGCGCGTCGAGGTGGGGGTGCCGTTCACGGTAGTCACGCCTGCTGAGTCTGCCGGTGCTCGAACAGCGCCCGCACGGCAGGTTCGGCGCGCAGCAGGTCCAGGGCGAACGCGGCGTGACCTGGCACGTAGCCGTTGCCGACGAGCATCTCCACGTCGGCGGCGAGACCTTCGGCGCCCAGGGCGGCGGCGGGGAAGGAGGTGGCCATGGAGAAGAACACGACGGTGCCGCCGTCGGCGGTGGCCAGGATCGCGCCGTGCTCGCAGCCGGGCACGTCCACACACACCACGGTCACGTCGACCCGGTCTCCGACGGCGGCGGCGACGGCGAGGGGGTCGCGGGCGTCGGCGACGACGACGGTGTCGGCCAGCCCCGCGGCGCGCACGGCGGCGGCTTCGCGGTCGGTGGGCACGAGCGCGACCAGGCGGGACGCGCCGGCGCGGCGGGCGGCGGCCAGCGACAGCGACCCGGACTTGCCGCCACCGCCCAGGACCAGCACGGACGGCGCGTGGCGTCGGCGCACGACCCGGTCGGTGAGGGCGGGTGCGCCGCACACGTCCAGCACGGACAGGGCGAGTTCCTCGGGCAGGTCGTCGGGCAGGACCGCGGCGATGGAGCGGCCGAACAGCACGGCGGTGCCCTCGCAGGGGACCTGTTCGTCGGCGCCGTCCCAGCGGGCCAGGCCGTCGGTGAGGCGCAGCGGGGTGAGGGTGAGCGAGACGAGGGTGGCGACGCGGTCGCCGGGGCGCAGGCCCAGCGGCGAGTCGGGGCCGGTCTCGCGGACGGTGCCCAGCAGCATGCCGCCCGATCCGGTGACGGGGTTCTGCATCTTGCCGCGCTCGGCGACGATGTCCAGCACGGCCTGCCGGATGCCGTGCACGCCGTGCCGATCGCGCAGCTGGCGGTAGGAGGCGGCGTCGAGGTTGAGCCGGGTGACGTCGACCAGGACTTCGTCGGGTCCGCACACGGGGGTGGCGTCCAGCCGGTGCGCCTGCTGCGGCAGCACCCCGGCGGGGTCGAGGACGCGGTGCACACCGTACGGCGACGTCATGGAAATCCTTCGGTCGACAGGGCCAGGACGCGGATATCTTCACGTGAACGGACGAGATTCCGCAAGGGACGCGCTGTGGACGACCGAACCCCGAACACGTGAACACGCCGACGCGCGAACCCGGGACACGACGAACCCGGGACACGACGAACCCCGGAGACGACGATGCCGGGAGACGACGATGCCGGGACGCGACGATGCCGGGACGCGACGATGCCGGGACGCGACGATGCCCGGCCCCGGGACGCACCCGGGCCGGGCATCGTGGACGCGACGATCAGACCTTGCGGCGCACCCGCAGCACGAGCGTCGCCACCAGCGCCACGGCCAGCAGCCCGTAGGCCACCGCCGCGAACGGGCTCGCCACCAGCGCCGCCGGGTCGCCCTCGCTGATCTGCAACGTGCGGCGCACCTGCTCCTCGGCCATCGGCCCCAGGATCAGCCCCACCACCAGCGGCGCCACCGGGTAGCCGTGACGGCGCATGAAGAACCCCGCCACGCCGATCACCAGCAGCACGACCAGGTCGTCCACCACGAAGTTCACCGCGTAGGTGCCCAACGCCGCGAACAGCAGGATCCCCGCGTACAGGTAGGGACGCGGGATCTGCAGCACCTTCACCCAGATCTTCACCAGCGGCAGGTTCAGCACCAGCAGCATCACGTTGCCGATGTACAGCGACGCGATCAACGCCCACACCAGCGCCGCGTCGTTGGTGAACAGCAGCGGCCCCGGCTGGATGCCGTAGCTCTGGAACCCGGCCACGATCACCGCCGCGGTCGCCGTGGTCGGCAACCCCAGCGTCAGCAGCGGCACCAGCACCCCGGCCGCGGCCGCGTTGTTGGCCGCCTCCGGCCCGGCCACGCCCTCGATCGCCCCGCGCCCGAACTCCTCCGGCCGCTTCGACAGCTTCTTCTCCGCCGCGTAGGACAGGAACGTCGACACGTCCGCCCCACCCGCCGGGATGGTGCCGATGGGGAACCCGATGGCCGTGCCGCGCAGCCACGGCTTCCACGACCGCCGCCAGAACTCGCCGGTCATCCACTTCCCGCCGACCGGCACCACCTCGACCGGGCCGTGCCGCATCCGCGCCGCCACGTACAGGGCCTCGCCGACCGCGAACACCCCCACCGCGACCACGACCACGTCGATGCCGTCCGACAACGTCGGCACACCCAGGGTGAACCGCTGCTGACCGGTCAGCGTGTCGGTGCCCACCAGCCCGATGAACAGGCCCAGCCCCAACGACGCCAGCCCGCGCACCGGCGAGGCGCCCAGCAGCGCCGCCACCGTGGTGAACGCCACCACCATCAACGCCACGTAGTCCGCCGGGCCCAGCGTCACCGCCAGGTCGGCGATGCTCGGCGCCAGCGCGGTGAGCAGGATCGTGGCGATCGTGCCCGCCACGAACGACCCGATCGCCGCCGTGGCCAGCGCCGCCGCGCCCCGCCCGGCGCGCGCCATCCGGTTGCCCTCCAGCGCCGTCACCACCGACGACGACTCACCCGGCGTGTTGAGCAGGATCGACGTCGTCGACCCGCCGTACATGCCGCCGTAGTAGATCCCCGCGAAGATGATCAACGCGGCGGTGGGTTCCAGCGAGTAGGTCAACGGCAGCAGCAACGCCACCGTCATCGCGGGCCCGATACCCGGCAGCACCCCGACGGCGGTGCCGAGGGTGACGCCCAGCAGGGCGTAGAGCAGGTACTCGGGCTGCGCCGCGGTCGCGAAGCCCTCCAGCAGAGCGGTGAGGCTACCCATCGAGCAACGGCACCCCCTCCACCACCCCGGCCGGCAGCGACAGGCCCAGCCCCGACGCGAACAGCGCCTGCACCACCAGCGCCAGCACCACCGCGACGACCAGCGCCTTCCACCACACCGCGCCCAACGTCCACGCCGCGCCGAAGAACAGCACGACCGCCGCCACCGGCCAGCCCACCACGTCGATCAACGCCAGGTGCGCCACCAGCACCGCGACCAGCTTCGCCACCGTCACCCAGTCGGTGCGCACGGTGCTGTCCACGTCCTCGGCGTCCTCCGCCGGGCCCAACCGGCCACGCAGGGTGGCCACGACCGTGGCCACCCCCGTCGCCACCAGCAGCGCCCCCACCGCGTACGGGAACGCCCGCGGCCCCACCGTGCCCAGCGAACCCCGCGTCGCGATCGTGGTGGCGTCCACCAGCGTGAACACGCCCAACGCCACCACCAGGCCGGCGAAGACGAACTCCTCCACCCTCGCCGACCGCGACCGAGGCTCCGCCGACCCACCCGGACCGGCCACCGGCGTGTCGGGAGAGGTCACTTGACCAGGCCGATCTCCTGCAACACCGGCTTGATCCGGCCGATCTCCACCGTGAGGAACGTCGAGAAGTCGTGCCCGGTCTGGAACGTGTCCGTCCAGCCCTTCTTCTTCAACTCCTCCTGCCACTGCGGGCTGGCGTGCATGTCGGTCACCAGCTTCACCAGCCGGTCCTTCGCCGCCACCGAGATCGACCCCGGCGCCACCACACCACGCCAGTTGATCAGCTCCACGCCCTTGCCCAGCTTCTTGAACGTCGGCGCCTTCAGCTCCGGGTGCTCCTTCGGACCCGACGTGCCCAACGCCCGCAGCTTGCCCGCCTTGATCTGCTCCACGTACTCGCCCACCCCGGAGATCCCGGCGTCGACCTTCCCACCCAACAACGCCGCCAACGACTCACCGCCACCGGAGTACGGCACGTAGTTCAACTTCGCCGGGTCGATGTCCAACGCCTGCAACAGCATCCCCGCCAGGATGTGGTCCGTGCCGCCCGCCGAACCACCGGTGATCGTCACACCCTGCCCCTTGGCGTCCACCGCCGCCAACAAGTCCTCGATCGTCCGGTACGGCGACTCGGCGGGCACGACCACCACCTCGTCCTCCGCCGTCAACCGCGCGATCGGCGTGGTGTCCTCCAACCGCTTGTCCACCCCGTTGGTCTCCACCGCCCCGACCATCACCAGACCGGTCACCATCAGGTAGCTCTCGGACTTCTCGGTCGCCAACTTCTGCAACCCCACCGTGCCACCCGCGCCACCGACGTTGCTCACCTGCACCGAATCGGCCAGCTCCGCCGCGTCGATCGCCGCCTGCATCGCCCGCGCCGTCTGATCCCACCCACCCCCGGGATCCGCCGGCGCCATGATCTCCAACCTGCCGATGTCGTCGCCCTTCGCGCCGCCACCGCCCCCACACCCCGCGAGCACCAGGCCCGCGGCGGCCACGGCCGCGAGAAGTCGGGTGTGCTGTCCTGCCATCAGGTCCTCCACGGTCAACACCAACACCGCGGCGCTCTCGCCCCGGTGGGCCGGAACGGTAGGAGCACACCCACCACACCCACGGGCAAAGGTCGTAAAACACGTATTGGTCGTTTTGGTCGTGGCCGGGCTCACACGCGTTAAGCCAGAATGCTCTGCCATGCGCCGCCGTTCGGTCCCCCTCGGTGTCACCCTGCTCGTCCTGCAGGTCGTCATCGTCCTCGCCACCACCTGCACCGCGGGCCTGCTGGCGGCCAAACTCCAAAGCGACCGCATCCGCGAGGCGTACAAGGACCGCATGCTCTCCGTCGCCGAAAGCGTCGCCCGCCTCCCCACCGTCGTCGACGCCTTCACCTCCCCCGACCCCGCCGCCACCATCCAGCCCCTCGCCGAACTGCTCCGCAAAGCCTCCGGCGTCACCTACGTCGTCGTCACCGACCGCACCGGCGTCCGCTACGCCCACCCCGACCCCGACCGCATCGGCGAACCCGTCTCCACCGACCCCAGCACCGCCCTGTCCGGCCACGTCTTCGTCGGCACCGAAACCGGCACCCTCGGCACCAGCCTCCGCGCCAAGGTCCCCATCCGCGACACCACCGGCACCATCATCGGCATGGCCTCCGTCGGCATCCTCGAAAGCGAACTCGCCGCCGACCTCGCCGAAGACCTCCCCGAACTCATCGGCTGGCTCGCCACCGCCGCCCTCGTCGGCGTCCTCGGCGCCACCCTCGTCACCCGCATGGTCCGCAAACGCACCTTCCGCCTCGAACCCGACGAGATCGCCCACCTCCTCGAAACCCGCGACGCCATGCTCCACGGCATCCGCGAAGGCGTCGTCGCCGTCGACGACCACGAACGCCTCGTCCTGGTCAACGACGAAGCCCTCCGCCTCCTCGACCTCACCGAAGACCCCACCGGACAACCCGCCGAAACCATCCTCGAAGACGGCGGCCTGCTCGACCTCGCCCGCACCCACGACGACGTCGCCGACCGCCTCGTCCTCGCCGGCGAACGCGTCCTCGTCGCCAACCGCATGACCGCCAAAACCCACGGCCGCCCCGTCGGCGTCGTCCTCACCCTCCGCGACCGCACCGAACTCCACGACGCCCTGCGCGAACTCGACGGCCAACGCACCGTCACCGAAGTCCTCCGCGCCCAAGCCCACGAGTTCACCAACCACCTGCACGTCATCAGCGGCCTCGTCGAACTCGACCGACGCGACGACGCCGTCCGCTACATCGAACGCGTCGGTGGCGCCGGCTCCCCCACCTCCGACATCATCGGCGGCGCCATGACCGACCCCGCCCTCGCCGCACTCCTGCTCGCCAAGTCCTCCACCGCCCACGAACGCGGCGTCACCCTGCGCCTGGACCCCGCCACCACCGTCCACGCCCGCACCGGCGACGACGCCCTCACCGTCCTGGGCAACCTCGTCGACAACGCCGTCGACGCCGTCGACCCCGGCGGCACCGTCCGCGTCCTCGTCCACTCCGACACCACCGGCGTCCGCGTCGTCGTCGACGACGACGGACCCGGCGTCGACCACACCCAACGCGACCACATCTTCACCCTCGGCGTCAGCACCAAAGCACCCCGAGGCGCACACGGACGCGGCATCGGCCTCGCCCTCGTCTCCCGCGTCGTCACCCGACGCCGCGGCCGAGTCCACCTCACCGACTCCGAACTCGGCGGCGCCTCGTTCGACGTCTGGCTCCCGGAGGCCGCCCGATGACCACCCCCGTCAGAACCCTCGTCGTCGACGACGACTTCGCCGTCGCCGCCGTCCACCGCGGCTTCCTCGAAGCACTCCCCGACTTCACCGTCATCGGCGAAGCACACGGCGGCGGCGAAGCCCTCCGCGCCGTCGACACCCTCCACCCCGACCTCGTCCTGCTCGACATCCACCTGCCCGACATCTCCGGACTCGAAGTCCTCGCCCGACTCCGCGCCCGCCCCGGACCACCCGTCGACGTCATCGCCGTCACCGCCGCCCGCGAACGCGAAACCGTCCGCCAAGCCATGTCCCGCGGCGTCGACCACTACCTCGTCAAACCCTTCACCCGCACCGCCTTCCTCGACCGCATGCGCGAATACCTCGCCCGCCGCACCGAGGTCCAACGCCTCGGCCCCTGGCTCGACCAGGACGAAGTCGACCAACTACTCCAACACCGACCCCGCACCGCCCTCCCCAAAGGGCTGTCACCCGTCACCCTCAAACTCGTCGTCGACACCCTCCGCACCACCGACCACGACCTGTCCGCCCAAGAAGTCGGCGACCGCGCCGGACTCTCCCGCGTCAGCGCACGCCGCTACCTCGAACACCTCGTCACCACCGGCAAAGCCGAAGTCCAACCCCGCTACGGCATGGCCAACCGCCCCGCCCACGGCTACCGGCTCACCTGACGGAACCACCGACACCCGTACGGCCCCAGCTCCACCACCGCCGTACCGTCCTTCCCCGCCTCCACCGTGCCGTCCACCAACAGGTCCGTCAGCACACCGTCCACCTTCGGCACCTCCACCGACACCTCCTCACCCGCGAAGTTGTGCACCGCCACCACCACCCCGCCATCGATCTCACACCGGTGCGCCAACACCGACGGCACCGCCGTGTCGATCGCCGTGAACTTCCCCCACGCCAACTCCGGGCACTCCCGATACCGCTCCACCAACAACCGCACCCACGCCAACAACGAATCCGGCTCACGACGCTGCTCGTCCACCGCGTCCCACCACATCGGCGTCCGCACCGCCAACCGGCCCTCCAACGACAAGTCCTCGGTCATCCCGACCTCCTCGCCGTAGAACAACACCGGCGTACCCGGCAACGAGAACAACAGGCTGTAGACCATCTTGATCCGCCCCAGGTCCCCGCCGAGCATCGACGGCAACCGCCGCCGCAAACCCCGCCCGTACAACTGCATGTCCTCGTCCGGACCGAACGCCGCGAACACCTCCTGCCGCTCCGGCTCCGTCAACTTGTCCAACGTCAACTCGTCGTGGTTGCGCACGAACGTCGCCCAATGACAATCACGCGGAGGATTCGGCCGCTCCTTCAACGCGTGCGTCAACGGACTCGCGTCCCCCCGCGCCAACGACAAATACATCTGCTGCATCCCGATGAAGTCGAAACACATGTGCAGCTCGTCACCCACACCATCCGACTTCCCGAAGAACGCCATCGCCTCGGTGTACGGCAGGTTCACCTCACCCAACAACACCGCCTCACCGTTGCGCCGCGACAGAAACGCCCGCAAATCCGCCAGGTAGTCGTGCGGATCCGGCAACGCGTCGACCGGCGCCTCCAACAAGAACGGCACCGCGTCCACCCGGAACCCCGACAACCCCAACTCCATCCAGAACCCCATCACCCGCGCGATCTCGTCCCGCACCGCCGGGTTCGCCACGTTCAGATCAGGCTGGTGCCGGTAGAACCGGTGCAAGTAGTACCGCTTCGCCTTCCGGTCGTACGTCCACAGCGACTTCTCCTTGTCCGGGAACACCACCCCCTCCGCCGCGTCCGCCGGCGGCTCGTCCCGCCACACGTACCAGTCGTGGAACGGACTCCCCGGATCCCGCGCCGCCTGGAACCACGGGTGCTGATCCGACGTGTGGTTCACCACCAGATCCGCGATCACCCGCATACCCCGATCACGAGCCGTCCGCACGAACTCCACGAAATCACCCAACGTCCCCAACCGCGGGTCCACGCTGTAAAAATCCGTGATGTCATAACCGTCATCCCGGTCCGGCGTCGGGAAGAACGGCATCAACCACAAACACGTCACACCCATCCTGTGCAAGTGGTCGATCTTGTCGATCAACCCCCGGAAATCACCGAACCCGTCACCGTTCGAATCGTGGAACGTCTCCACGTCCAAGCAGTACACGACAGCGTTCTTCCACCACAGGTCCGCGGTCCTGGTCAACTTCACGACCGCACCTCCGGCAGCACGCGCTCACCGAACGCATCCAGGAACCGCTCCTGCTCCTGCCCCACGTGGTGCAGGTAGATCTCCTCGAACCCCAACTCCGCGTACTCCCGGATCACCTTCGCGTGCAACCCCAGATCCGACGACACGTTCACCACCTCGGCCACCCGCTCCACCGACACACCCTCCGACACCACGTCGAAGTGCTCCGCCGTGTCCAAGTCCCAGCACACCGGCGGCGCGAACACATTGCTCCGCCACTGCTCGTGCGCGATCGACCGCGCCTCGTCCTCACTGCCCGCCCAGCTCAAGTGCACCTGAAGGTGCAACTTCCCCCGACCACCCGCATCCCGATAAGCCCCCACCACCCGCTCCAACCGCCCCCTCGGCGCGTTCACCGTGATCAACCCGTCCGCCCACCCCGCACACCACCGCGCCGTCGCCTCGCTCACCGCCGCCCCGATCAACAACGGAGGCTCATCCGGCCTCGTCCACAACCGCGCCCGGTCCACCGTCACCAAACCGTCGTGACTGACCTCCTCCCCCGCCAACAACGCCCGAATCACCTCCACGCACTCCAACAACCGCGCGTTGCGCACCTCCTTGCGCGGCCAACCCCCACCCGTGATGTGCTCGTTGCTCGCCTCACCACTGCCCAACGCCGCCCAGAACCGACCCGGGTACATCGCGCCCAACGTCCCGATCGCCTGCGCGATGATCGCCGGGTGATACCGCTGACCAGGCGCGTTCACCACCCCGAACGGCAAACCCGTCGCCTCCAGCGCCGCACCCAACCACGACCACGCGAACGCGCTCTGCCCCTGCCGCGCACTCCACGGCGAGAAGTGGTCCGAACTCATCGCGGCGTCGAACCCCACCTCCTCCGCCCGCCGCACCGCCGCCAACAGCCGCGACGGGTGAATCTGCTCATGCGAAGCGTGCACACCGATGACGGTCATGCCGCTTCACGTACCCACCCCACCCCCGCCCGACACGCCCACCAGCCGATCACGGCAACTCGCGACGCTCCCCCGACGACTCCGACCGCACGTCCACCACGTCACCGTCCACCACACCGTCGACCACCACACCACCCGCCATCGGGTGCTGCCCGTACCGCAGGTTCAACACCACCGACCGCTCACGCTCCGCCGCACGCCGCGCCATCCGCCCGCTCACCAACCGCCGCGCCGGCGGGAACAACAGCAACAACCCCACCACGTCGCTCACGAACCCCGGCAGCACGATCAACACCCCCGCCACCGCGATCAACACCCCGTCCGCCAACTCCCGGTGCGGCGCACGACGCGTCCGCAACGCCTCCGAGAACGCCGCCACCGCCCGAACACCCTCACGACGCAACAACACCGAACCCACCACCCCACCCAGCACCAGCAGACCCAGGGTCGGCAACAGACCCCACGCCCCGAACGCCGCCACCAGAGCAGTGACCTCCACGGCCAAACCCACCAGCACAACCGCCAACACGCGCATACCCCACCCAACGAACGAACGCCCCGAAACGCTCCCCGCCGAAATATTTACGCCCAACCGGCCATCTGGCAGCATATCTTCACGCCACTCGACCGACAGGGAGCATGGATGACCGCGCTGCACGAGGTCACACCCACGCAGCACAGGGCCGACCTCCAGCCCTACACCTACGCGCGCCAACAACTCGTCGAACCCGACTGGCGCCGCTTCCCCGGCTGGCGCCACGTCACCGACACCCAGTGGCGCGACGCCCAGTGGCAACGCGTCAACTGCGTCAAGAACCCCAAACAACTGCGCACCCTCATGGGCGACCTGCTCACCGAGCGGTTCTACGACGAACTCGCCGCCGACCAGCAGCACACCGCCACCATGTCCATGCTCGTGCCACCCCAGATGCTCAACACCATGGCACCGCACGCCGACCTCGACCCCGAGACCTTCACCGAAGCCTTCCTCGCCGACCCCGTCCGCCGCTACATGATCCCCGTCCGATCAGACCGCGACCCGGACTGGCCCAGCCACCCCCACTCCTCCCGCGACTCCCTCCACGAAGCCGAGATGTGGGTCGTCGAAGGTCTCACCCACCGCTACCCCACCAAGGTCCTCGCCGAGCTCGTCTCCACCTGCCCCCAGTACTGCGGCCACTGCACCCGCATGGACCTCGTCGGCAACTCCACACCCCTGGTCCAGAAGCACAAGCTCACCCTCAAACCCGTCGACCGCCAGGACCAGATGATCGACTACCTCAAACGCACACCCGGCGTGCGAGACGTCGTCGTCTCCGGCGGCGACGTCGCCAACGTCCCCTGGCCCCAACTCGAGTCGTTCCTCATGCGACTGCTCGACATCGACACCGTCCGCGACGTCCGCCTCGCCACCAAGGCCCTCGCCGGCATGCCCCAGCACTGGCTCCAGCCCAAGGTCGTCGAAGGTCTCGAACGCGTCGCCCGCACCGCCGGCCGCCGCGGCGTCAACCTCGCCATCCACACCCACGTCAACCACGTGCAGTCGGTGACGCCGCTCGTCGCCGAAGCCGCCCGCACCGCCCTCGAGATCGGCGTCCGCGACGTCCGCAACCAGGGCGTGCTCATGAAGGGCGTCAACGCCACCCCCGACGACCTGCTCGACCTGTGCTTCGCGCTCCAGGGCGAGGCGAACATCCTGCCGTACTACTTCTACATGTGCGACATGATCCCCAACGCCGAGCACTGGCGCGTCGCCGTCTGGGAAGCGCAGGAGCTCCAGCACGCGATCATGGGCTACCTCCCCGGCTACGCCACGCCCCGCATCGTCTGCGACGTCCCCTACGTCGGCAAGCGCTGGGTCCACCAGCTCCACGAGTACGACCGCGAGCTCGGCATTTCCTACTGGACCAAGAACTACCGCACCGGCATCGAGCTCGACGACCCCGAAGCCCTCGACCGCCGCTACCCCTACTACGACCCGATCTCCACCCTCGGCGACGCCGGCCGTCGCTGGTGGTCGGAGCAGGTCTGATCCACCCACGGAAGCCCTGGGCACGCGTGCACGCCTGGGGCTTCCGTGCCGTTTTTCTCTGTACTCGTCAACCGGACCCGGTTGGGTGTTTGAATTTGGTCAACACTGAAGTTATTAAAATGTCTGAACCGCTGTCACCGTGACAGCGCCGACGCGGCGCGCAGCGCCATCGCCAGCTCTTCGGCCCGGCGGTCGACGGCGGCAGCGTCCCAGGGGCTGTGCGCGCGAGGGGCGGTCCGGGTGTTCACGCAGCCCTGCACGTACTCGACGGGAGAGCAGTTGTCGGGCCGGTTCGCCAGCACGTAGGAGCCGTTGGTCGACGTGACCTGCCCCTTCAGGGTGTAGACGCCACCGCCGCCCGTACCGGCCCACCCCTCGAAACCGCCGATCCCCGGGGTGCCGGAGTCACCGCCGTCACCCGTCCGGTTGCGCTTGACGACGGTCGACGTGAGGACCGGGTGCAGCGGACTGCCCTCCTGGGTGGACAGGAACACGCCTGCACCCAGGCCGCCACCACCACCGTCACCACCCCGGCCGCCTTCCGCTCCGGCCACCGGCGCCCGTGCGGTTGTCGCTGATCACGCTGTCGGTGATGGTGACCGCACCGGAGGTCGAGAGGTAGGAGGAGAGGGCGCCGCCGAAGCCGCCGAGCCCACCCCGGCCCGCCTCCGACGTGGCCGTGACGTCGGCGCCGGGAGCGCCCGCGCTGTTGCCCGTGAGCACGCTGTCGGTGATCGTCAGCGGACCCCAGTTCTCGATGGCACCGCCGTCGCCACCCGACATCCCCTGCCCCCAGGTGTCGACGCCGACGCCGTCCGGCGCGTGACCGCCGGTGAGGGTGACGCGGTCGAGGGTCAGATCGCCCCAGTTGGAGATGAGCCGGAACTGCGGCGCGTCCGGGGCGCGCCGGACGGTGGCGTCGTTGCCGCGGATGACGAGCCTGCCCCGGACGCGGGGCAGCCCCTCCTCCCCCGCCTCGACGGCCGGTCTCGGGAGCGTGTAGACGCAGTTCGGCGTCAGGGCCAAGGTGTCTTCACCCGGCGAGTCGGTGGCCGCGGCGACCGACTCGACCAGCGCGACCGGGTCGCAGGGCACGGTGATGACGGCGGCGTGCGCAGGCGTTGCGGGCAGGATGACCGCCCCTGCCGTGGCGACCACCGTGGCGACGGGTGCGAACGACCACCTGCCGGGCTTCTTGCGCTGCTGCATTGAAGAACCTCTCGAGCGCGGGAACGGTGCGACGCGATCACGGTCCGTGCGGCCGTTACAGACTGAGATCGTGCGGTCACCACTCCACTACGACCCCGATCGGTCAGGGTTACGTCTTAGTCAACACTGAAGCTATAGAGTGGAACATGACAGAACTTGCAAGGTGACGTGCCCGCCGTTGGCCGCTTTGTTGATCTCCCCGCACAATGGCGGCCATGCACAAGCCGAAGGTGTTCGTCGCGGGGCCGGTGTCGTGGAACCGCCTGGTGCTGCTGGACCGGTTGCCGCAGGCCAGGCCGCACACCGCGTTCGCGACCGGCCACCGGGAGGCGGTCGGCGGCACGTCGGCCGGCAAGGCGTTGAACCTCGCCTCGCTCGGCGCGCAGGTAACGCTGCGGACCGTCGTCGGGAACGACGACGCCGGGCGGTCGGTGCTCGACGTGCTCGACCGGGCCGGGGTCGAGGTGATCGCCGAGGTGGTCGACGCCGCCACCGAGCAGCACCTCAACCTGATGGACCCGCACGGCGGGCGGGTGTCGATCTACCTCGAACTCCCCCACCTGCGCCGGGCCGAGCACGAGGACCGGGCGCTGGCCGCACTGGCGTCGGCCGACGCGGCGGTGATCGACCTCGCCGACCACGCCCGTCCCCTGCTGGGCGCCGCCCGTGACGCCGGGGTGCCGGTGTGGTGCGACGTGCACGACTACGACGGCGTCGCGGAGTTCCACCGCGACTTCCTCGACGCCGCCGACCACGTGTTCCTCAACGACGACGCCTTCAGGAACGAGCACAGCGGGGACCGCGGGGCGTTGCTCGCGTTCCTCGGCTCGCTCGGCAAGCCCGCGGTGGCCACGCTCGGTGCGGACGGTGCGCTGGCCCTGGTCGACGGGACCGTCCACCGCGTGCCCGCGGAGCCGATCGAGGAGATCGTGGACACCAACGGCGCGGGCGACGCCTTCTTCTCCGGCTTCCTGGTCGCCCACCTCGCGGGGGCCGACGTGCCCTCGGCGATGGCCGCCGGAGCCCGCCAGGCGGCCCTCTGCCTCGGTTCAGCGGGGTTGGCGCCCGAAATGTGACTGTCAAGTGCTTGCTGAAAGCCTTTGCAAGGTCTTTCCTCGGGTGCGCGTGGTCGCCGCGACGGAGAGGACCGACATGGACGGCGTGACCGCCCGGCTGAGCGACATCGCCGCGCAGGCCGGGGTCAGCGAGGCGACGGTCAGCCGGGTGTTCAACGGCAAGGCGGGCGTGTCGACGGCCACCCGGCAGGCGGTGGTGGCCGCGATGGACCTGCTCGGCTACGAACGCCCGCCCCGGCTGCGGCAGCGCAGCGCCGGCCTCATCGGGCTGATCACGCCCGAGCTGAACAACCCGATCTTCCCCGCGCTCGCGCAGGTCGTGGAGCAGGTGCTGACCAGCGCCGGCTACACGCCGCTGCTGTGCACCCAGACACCGGGCGGGTCGACCGAGGACCAGCTGACCGAGATGCTGGTGGACCGGGGCGTGGCCGGGATCGTGTTCGTCTCCGGCCTGCACGCCGACTCCACCGCCGACATGGGCCGCTACACCAAGCTCGCGGGCCGCGGCATCCCGTTCGTCATGATCAACGGCTACACCGAGAAGATCTCCGCGCCGTTCATGTCGACCGACGACCGCGCCGCCATGCGGCTGGCGGTGTCGCACCTCGTGGAGCTGGGGCACGAGCGCATCGGCCTGGCCGTCGGGCCGCGGCGGTTCGTGCCGGTGCTGCGCAAGATCGAGGGCTTCGTGCAGCACATGCGCACCGCGCTCCCCTACACCGCCGAGCAGGCCGAGGCGCTGGTGCAGCACTCGCTGTTCACCGTGGAGGGCGGGCAGTCCGCGGCGACGGCGCTGCTGGACAAGGGGTGCACGGCGATCATCTGCGGCAGCGACCTGATGGCGTTCGGCGCGATCCGGGCGGCCCGGCAACGCGGGCTGGGCGTGCCGCAGGACGTGTCCGTGGTCGGGTTCGACGACTCGCCGCTGATCGTGTTCGCCGACCCGCCGCTGACCACGCTGCGGCAGCCCGTCGAGGCGATGGGCCAGGCCGCGGTCAACGCGTTGCTGGAGGAGATCGGCGGCACGCCCGCACCGCACGCGGAGTTCGTCTTCCTGCCCGAGCTCGTGGTGCGCGGTTCGACGGGCGCGGGGCCCCGGTGACCGCCGGTCGGGCCAGGGCGCTGCGCATGCGGGCGCAACGCCTGACGACCCCCGCCCGCTCGCTGTCGGAGCTGCTGCACGACGTGCTGGCCGTGCAGGCGCAGGACGTCACCGCCGCCGGTCTCGCCGTGCGGGCCCGAACCTCCGGCGTCACGCCCGCCGACCTGCGCGCGGCGCTCGACGCGGGTGACGTGGTGCGGACGTGCGCCATGCGCGGCGCCGTGCACCTGCTGCGGCGTGAGGACGTCGGCTGGCTGGTGGGCCTGCTGGGCCCGGTGAACGTGGCCCGGTCCCGGCGTCGGCGACGGGAACTCGGCCTCACCGACGAGGTCTGCGCGCGGGCGCTGGGCGCGCTGCGGGAGGTCCTGACCGAACCGCTGACCAAGCCAGCGGTCGTCGCCCGGCTCGCCGACGTCGGCGTGGCGCTCGACCCGGCCACCGCCGCGCCCGCGTACCTGCTGGCCTACGCCGCCAACAAGGGCGTGGTCGTCGCGGGCGAGTCGACCTACCGGCTGCTCCCCCGCGCCGACCACGAACCGCGCGGCGTCGCCGAACTGGTCCGCCGCTACCTGCGCGCACACGGCCCGGCGACCGTCGAGGACTTCACCGCGTGGAGCGGCCTGCCGGAGCTGGAGGTGCGCGCCGCGTTCCCGTTCGACGACCTGGTGGAGGGCAAGCACGGCTGGCAACTGCCCGCCACCGACGCCGCCGACCTGGACGGCACGGTCCGCCTCCTCGGCCCGTTCGACACCTTCCTGCTCGGCTACGCCGACCGCACCCTGCTGCTGGACCCGCTGCACGCGCCCCACGTCCAGACCGCGGGCCCGCACGTCGTGGTCGACGGCCAGGTGCGCGGCACGTGGCGCCGCCGTGACGGCCGGGTGGTCGTGGAGCAGCTGGGCCACATCCCCGTGTCCGAGCTCGACGCCGAGGTCGAATCGGTCCTGGCCTGGATCTGAGCGCGACGGGCACGGTCAGCACCAGGACAGCCGACCACGCGAGCAGGCTGGTCTTCCCGTCGGTGGCAAGGGTGAAGGAGTGAGGGCCGGCGGGCGGGCGGTGGGAGAGGCACGCCCGCCCGCCGGTGGTCACCTCAGGTAGGGGCCGTCGACGCCGACCTTGCCCGGGGCCGGGTTGCCCGGCAGGTCCAGGACGTAGACGCGGGCGTTGCCCTTGCCGCCCGGGTTCGCGGTCAGCGAGCCGGTGGTGACGGTCCGCGTGTCGCCGGTGACCGCGTCGCGGTACGTGCCGTTGGGCACGCCGGTGAACGTCGCCGAACCCGAGATCGCGACCAGCGCGAAGCTGTCCACCGACCCCGACGTGTACCGGCGCTTGAACGCCATCCCGCCCGACACGCCCTCCGTCGAGTACTGCCCCTTCTGCAGCGCGGGCACGGCCCGGCGGATCTGGTTGAGCCGCTGCACGTGCTTCACCAGCGGTTTCTGCAAGGTGGTCGCGACGGTGCCGGACGCCGACGACACGACGCCGTAGTCCGACGCGGTCACCTGACCCGCGAGGTAATCCCCGAAGTACGCCCGGCCGGTCGTGGCCAGCGGGCACGTGGGGCCGCAGTCGATCGGCTTGCCGGCCTGGAACTCGACCTCCGAGCCGTAGTAGAGCGTCGGGATGCCCCGGAACGTCCACATCAGGCTCATGTTCTCCGCCCACGCGTCCGTGCCGCCCGCGTAGCGCACGCTGGACTTGTTCGGCCCGAAGTCGTGCGAGTCCACGTACGTCACGTTGTAGGTGGCGTCGTTGGTGGAATCGTCGGAGTCTTTCGCGTTCCAGAACGCGTTGTTCGCGTCGCCGAAGTTCATGTGCATGCGCATGTCGATGATGTTCATGCCGGAGGACTTCGAGTGGTCCGGCGCGTGGTAGGCGTTGCCGTCGAGGAACGCGTTGCGGCTCGTCGGCTGCCCGACCGTGCCCATCCCCTGCTCGTACTCGTACTGCTCCAGCGCCGCCGCCGCGTCGTCGGCGCTGTACTCGCGCCGCTCCTTCCAGGTGAAGAACTGCGCCGAGTGGTTGACCGAGCCGCGGTTCCACTTGTCGTTGACGAACGCGGCCACCTCGCCGAAGACGAAGAAGTCGCGGCCCTTCTCGCCGAACTTCGCGGTGGCGTGCTGCTGGATGGCGGGCAGGAACCGGCGGTTCCAGGTCACCCTCGGGACGTGCACGGCGGTGTCGACGCGGAAGCCGTCGACACCCATGTCGATGAACCGGTTGTAGGCGTCGATCAGGTACTTCTGCACGATCGGGTTCTCGGTGTTGAAGTCGGCCAGGTCCTCGTGCAGCCAGCACGACCGCGAGTCCTCGCCCTCCCAGTTGCCGATCCAGCAGCGGTGGTACAGCTGGGCGGGGAACGTTCCGGAGGTCGGGCTCGGCCACTGGCAGCTGTAGATCCGGTAGCCCTCCGGGCTGGTGTGCTGGGTCGGCTTGCCCCAGTCGACGCAGGTGTTCCCGGCCGGTTCGGTGGTCGACCACAGGTCCCCGTTGTAGTAGGACTTGCCGGTGTTCGGGTCGATGGTCAGGCCGTCGTACTCGAAGCCCTGCACCGGCTGGTCGTAGTACCAGGACCACTGGTTGTCGCGGACGCCGAAGACCTTCGCCTGGAACAGGCCCTTCGCGCCCCACCGCGAGCTGTGGTTGTAGACCACGTCCTGGTAGATCTTCAGGCCCTTGGCGTGCGCCTTGTCGATCAGGTCCTGGTAGGTCGCGCCGGGCGTCTCCAGGCGCGGGTCGACGCGGTGGAAGTCCCAGCCGTGGTAGCCGTGGAAGTCGTAGTCGGAGCGGTTGAGCACGACCGGCGTGATCCAGATCGCGGAGAAGCCCAGGCCCTTGACGTAGTCGAGCTTGTCCACCAGGCCCTGGAAGTCGCCGCGGAACATCGGGTCGTCGGCGGCGGCGTTGCCGGAGCGGACGTGCTGGCTGCCGCCCCGGTTGTTGGCCGTGACGCCGTCGTTGAAGCGGGCGGTCATCACGAAGTAGATCGAGTCCTCGCGCGGGTCGCCGCCCAGCGGGGTGCCGCCCCGGGGCGCGGGCGGGGCGTCGCCCGTCGTCACGGAGACGGGCGCGGTGGAGGTCGACTTGTTGCCCGCCGCGTCGTAGGCCCTGAGCGAGTAGGTGTAGGTCGTGTTCGCGGTCAGCGGCCCGTCGGCGAAGCCCACCGCGCCGGTGTTGCGCACGACCGTGCCCAGCGCTCCCCCGGCGCGGGTGATCTCGTAGCCCGCGACGGCGACGTTGTCGGTGGACGCCGTCCACGACAGCGAGACGGTGAGCGCGGACGCGGCGGCGCGCAGGTCGGTGGGCGCGCTCGGCGCGATCGTGTCCTGCGGGGCAGGGGGTCCGCAGGGGTCGGTCGCGTTCGGCGTGACGACGCCGTCCTTCACGGTGCTGCGCCCGGTGCGCAACGCGTAGTCGGCGCCGTTGTTGTTGTCCCACTGGCCGGTGCCGTTGTTGAACGCCGCTCTGAGACCGGTGGCCTGGCCCAGGTCGACCGAGGCGCGGGCCCAGTCGGCGCAGACCTGCTCCATGGGCACGCCGGGCACGGCCGTCCACGTGCCGCCGGTCGGTTGGTAGTGGATGCGGGTCGTGGCCCAGTTCCGGGTCTTGGTGAAGTAGTAGACCTCGGCGTTGTTCGTCGGACCGGGTTCGGGGCCGGGTGTCGTGCCGCACGGGTCGCCGACGCCGGTCACTCCCCCGGCGACGGTCGCGGTGCCCGTGCCCAGGCTGTAGTTCCGCCCGTTGTTGTTGTCCCACGTGCCCGAGCCGTTGTTGAACACCGCGACCAGCCCCGTCGCGTCGCCCAGCGACACGGACTTGCGCACCCAGCCCGCGCACGCCGCCGGCTCCATGCGCTCACCCGGCACGGCCGTCCACGGACCGTTGCGCGGCTGGTAGTGGATGTTGGCCACCGGCCACCCCGAAGGCAGGCGGTAGAAGACCGTAGTCGTGTTGCCCGCCGCGGCGGCGGACGGCGCGGTCGTCCGCTCCTCGGCGGCGCCGCCCGGCGCGGCCCACGTCGTCCCGGCCAGGACCGGGGCCACCAGTAAGGCGGTCAGTCGTCGCGATCTCGCTCGCATCACTGCTCCCGTCACGCTCCATTGCGCAAGGTCGTGCAATTCTTTGCAGGCTAGACCGGGTGCGGCACAGGTGTAAACGGCTTGACTAGGCGCGACGGCGAGCGATCTTTGCAAGGCTTTGCAAGCCTGCACGCTCGCACATCGCTTCGTGGATCTCACGGTCCGCGCACAGGCCGATGTCGTACGGTGTCCGGATGACCGAGCGGGCAGCGGGAGGCGGTGTGGTGCCGCGGGCGCTGAGTTCGTTCGTCGGCCGCAAGGATCTGCTGGCCGAGCTGCGCCGGCGGATCGGGGTCGCCCCGCTGATCACGCTCACCGGCGTGGGCGGTGGCGGCAAGACCCGGCTGGCGCTGGAACTCGCCGCGCAGGTGCACCGCGCGTACGACGACGGCGTGCGGGTGGTCGAGCTGGCGTCCGCGCGCGGCGGTGACCCGGAGTTGTTGGCGCAGGTGGTGCTGAGCGCCGTCGGCGTGCCCGACCAGGCGACCACCACGCCGTTGGAGACGCTGGTCGACTACCTGCGGCCGCGCCGGGTGCTGCTGGTGCTCGACAACTGCGAGCACCTGGTCGAGCCGGTCGCGCAGCTCGTGCGCGCGGTGCTCGGCGCCGCGCCCGGCGTGCGGGTGCTGGCCACCAGCCGGGCCCGGCTGCGGGTGCCGGGCGAGGTGCTGGTGATGGTGCCGCCGCTGGACGTGCCCGCCGAGGACGCGCCGCTGGACCTGGACCACGAGTCGGTGGCGCTGCTGGTGGACCGGGCCGAGGCGAGCGTGCCGGGTTGGCGCGTGACGCCGGAGAACTGGCCGCACGTGGTGCGCGTGCTGCGCCGCGTCTCGGGCATCCCGCTGGCGATCGAGCAGGCCGTGGTGCGGATGCGGTCCATGCCGGTGTCGCTGCTGGCCGACCGGCTCGACGACGTGATGCGCGTGCTCACCGCCAACGACACCACCGCGGTCGAGCACCACCAGACCATGGCCGCGCTCATCGACTGGAGCCACGCGCACTGCACACCCGCCGAACGCCTGCTGTGGGCGCGGTTGTCGGTGTTCGAGGGCGGGTTCGACCTCACCGCGGCCGAGGACGTGTGCGCGGGCGACGGGTTGGCCGTCGACGAGGTCGCGGACGCGCTGGCCGGGCTGCTGGACAAGTCGATCGCGCTGCCGTCCGCCGACCGCAGCCGCTACCACCTCCTGGAGCCGTTGCGGCAGCACGGCGCGGCCCGGCTGCGGTCCGCCGGCGAGGAGGACGGCGTGCGGCAGCGGCACCGCGACCACTTCCGCCGTGAGGCGGCCCGGTTGGCCGAGTCGTTCGCCGGGCACAACGAGGCCGCGCTGCTGGCCGCGGTCGACGCGGACATGGCCAACCACCGCGTGGTGCTCAACGACCTGATCCGCGACCCCGCCACCGCGCAGGCGGGGCTCCAGATGAGCGTCGACCTGGCCCGCACCCGCTGGTACACCTACGCCGGCCGATTACCCGAGGAACGGCTGTGGCTGGGCCGCGCGCTGGCCGCCACGCCGCCCACCGCGGACCCGTTGCGGGCCAGCGCCATCGCCCTCGACGCGTGGATCGCGCTGTGCCTGGGCGTGGAGCGGGAGCTGGTCGCGCGGCGGGTGGACGAGGCCGACGCCATGGCGCGCGAGGTCGGCGGGCCGGTGCCCGCGGTGACGTTCGTGCGCGGCGCGTACGCCGTGCTGGCGCTGGGCGCGGTCGACGGGGTCGAGCTGTTGCGGCAGGCCCACGAGGAGTTCGGGGCGCTCGGGCCGGCGTTCGCGGTGGACCACCACCTCGCCCACATCATGCTGACCGTGTCGTTGGTGCTGCTGGGTTCGCGCGAGCAGGCCGAGCCCGCGGCGGAGGAGTTCCACGCGGAGTGCCAGCGGCTCGGCGCGCTGTGGGGGATCAGCTGGGCGCACTGGTGCCGCGGCGTGGTGCAGGCGCGGTGGGGTGACCCGGTGGGCGCGCTGGACGTGCTGATCGAAGGTCTGCGGGTGCAGCGGGAGATCCGCGACAAGTGGGGACCGCTGTGGTCGATCGAGGCGTTGGGCTGGGCGCACTCGCGGGCGGGCGACGGTTCCGCCGCCGCCCGGATGCTGGGGCTGGCGCACGGGCTGCACCGGGTGACCGGTGTGCGCGTGGACGGCCTGGTGCCGTTCGCGTGGATGACCGCGCAGGCCGTGGCACGGGCGAAGGCGGTGCTCGGGGAGGACGAGTACGCGCGGGCGTACGCCGGGCCGGCGGAGTCGGTGGAGCAGGCGCTGGCGGTCGTGCTGGACGAGGTGCCCTCGGCGGAAGCGGACCGCCGCCCCGGCGGGCTGACCCCGGCCGAGTGGAACGTGGCCCGGCTGGTGGGCGACGGCCTGTCCAACCCGGAGGTGGCCACCAGGCTGGTCATCTCCCCCGCGACCGTGCACACCCACCTGACGCGCATCTACCGCAAGCTGGACATCACCAGCCGGCACCAGTTGATCACGCTGCTGGCCGGCATGGCCGACTGAGCCCGCTTGTCCCCCGTGCGAGCTACACGCGAGTGTCCACCGCACGGTGACGTGCCGGGGACGCCGGATCCGTAGCGTCCTCCCGGTCCGCGATCGAACGGTCGCGGACCGGGAGGAGAGGTCTTCATGCGTCTGGTGCTTCAGCTCGTGGTCGTGGCCGCGGTCGCCTTCGCGGGCAACCAGGCCGTCGCCGCGGTGGCGGGCAACCCGTGGCTCACGCTGCTGTTCGGTGTCGCGACCGCCGTGCTGGGCGTGCTCGCCTACGCGTGGGTGGTGCGGCGGACGGAACGCCGCGCGCCCACCGAGGTCGCCCCGGTCGGCGCCGTCGCCGCGACCGGTCGGGGGTTGCTGATCGGGGTGGCGATGTGCGGGGCCGTCATCGCGAACATCGCGTTCCTCGGCAGCTACCGGATCGACGGCTTCGGCTCGGTGACGGGCGCGGTCGCCCTGCTCGGCTTCATGGCCGCGGCGGCGGTGACGGAGGAGCTGCTGTTCCGCGGGGTGCTGTTCCGGATCGTCGAGCAGCGCACCGGCACGTGGATCGCGCTGGCGCTGACCGGTGCGGTGTTCGGCCTGGCGCACCTGCCGAACCCGAACGCCACCTTCTGGGGCGCGACCGCCATCGCGATCGAGGCGGGCTTCATGCTCGCCGCCGCCTACGCCGCCACCCGCACCCTGTGGCTGCCCATCGGGCTGCACTTCGGCTGGAACTTCGCCCTCGCGGGCGTGTTCGGCGCCGAGGTGTCGGGCAACGACACGGCCCAGGGCCTGCTGGACGCGACGCTCTCGGGTCCGACCTTGTTCAGCGGCGGCGAGTTCGGCCCCGAGGGGAGCGTCTACGCCGTGGCGGCGGGCGCGGCGCTGACCGTCTTGTTCCTGTGGCTGGCCCACCGGCGTGGGCACATCGTCCCCCGCCGCCCCCTTCGCACCCGCGTGGACGCTGCTCCCGCGGCGTGAGCTGCCCCTGGTCGTGGGAGCTCATCGAGTCCCGATGGCAGCTGCCCCGAGCCTGGGTGGCTGCCGCCCGAGTCCTGGTCGCCACCGGGCCGGCCGTTTTCTCCGGCTAACGTGAGAAATGCGGTTGGGGTTGTCAGGGGTTGCACGCTTCGCCCGACCGGGTGGTTCGAGCGTCGCAGAACCCCGGTGAAATGCCAGGTCAGGTCAGTGGTCCGCGGGCTCCAGCACGACGTCCACGGTGGCGAACGTGTTGGTGACGACCTTGTCCCCGCGCTCCAGCGAACCGGCCTCCACCGCCAGCCGGGCCCGAGGGGCGCGGGCGCGCAGGGCCGTCAACGCGGCCCGCGCCTCGATCCGTGCCAAGTGGTGCCCCAGGCAGTAGTGCACCCCGTGCCCGAACGTCGCGTGACCGAGCGCAGCGTTGCCGCCCACCGGCATCCGCGTGGGGTCGAACCGGTCGGCGGTGGGGCCGTGGACGGACGGGTCGCGGCCGGCGGTGCCCAGGTTCAGCATCACCACCGAGCCGGCCGGGATCACGCCGCCGGGCAGGTCGATGTCCGCCTTGGCCCGGTAGTGCGGCGTGACGCGGACCGGTGGGTCCCAACGGGCCGCCTCCTCGACCGCGGTCCCGACGGTGTCCTCGGTGAGCGCTTCCCACGCGCCGGGCGTGGACAGCAGGGCGACGGCGGCGTTGCCGATCAGGCCGGTGGTGGTCTCGTGGCCCGCGACGACCAGCAGAATCGCGGTGGTCAGCAGTTCCTCGGGGTTCAGGCGCTCGCCGTCGACCTGGGCCCGCACGAGGCCGCTGAGCAGCGCGTCGTCCGGCCGGCCCCGCTTGTACTCGATCAACCCGGCCAGGTAGCCGACCATGGCGTCGGACGCGGGCACGACGAGTTCGGGGCGTTCGGTCATCATCGCCGTGGTCCAGCGGTGCAGTTGGTCGCGGTCCTCGGCGGGCACGCCGAGCAGGTCGCAGATCACCGCCAGCGGCAGCGGGAAGGCCAGGCCCTCGATCAGGTCGGCGTCGTTCGGCAGGGCCGCCACCATGTCCCGCGCGGTCCGCTCGACGGCGGGCCGCAGGGCTTCGACGCGGCGCGGGGTGAACGCCTGGGACACGAGCGCGCGCAGCCTGCGGTGGTGCGGCGGGTCGGTGTTGAGCATCGACGGGCCGATGACCCGGGACAGGTCGGTCGGCCTGCCCTTGCGCGCCAGCTGGTCCTGCATCGCGGCGCGCAGCCCGGCGGCGTCCTTGGCCAGCCGGTCGTCGCCGAGCAGCGCGCGGGTCGCTTCCAGGCCGACGGTGGTGACCACGACGTCGAGGCCGTTGGGCAGTTCGGCGTGGTGCACGGGGCCCACGCGGGCCAGCGCGTCCTCGTGGGCGTGGTGCTGCCAGCCGCGCAGCGGTCCGCCGACGAGGGCCTGTCGGTCCGGGGCGAACCCCGCGGCCAGTTGCACGTCGTCTCCTCGTGGTGCGATCGGGTGCTGCGGCGTCCACCTTCGTGTCAACGCCGCACGCCGCGCATCCACCGCTCTCCGTATTCCGGGTGACAGCGTACGGAGATCGGTGGACACGACCGGGTCATCGTGGATACGGCACCACGTACCGGGGCGCGTCGATGCGGACTTCCGCAGGACCCGCACGACCCGAACGACCCGCGGGAGATGCCGGACCCGCCCGCTCAGCCGTCCGGCTGGTCAGCCGTCCGCGGCGATCCGGTCGAGCACCCGGTGGAACACGCGGTCCAGCACGTCCGCCTCCTCGTCCGACAGGTCGTCGAACACGTAGCGGCGCACGGTCTCCACGTGACCCGGCGCGGCGGACTCGATCGCGGCACGGCCGGCGGCCGTCAGCCGCACCATCGACCCGCGCGCGTCCTCCGCGCACTCCTCCCGCACGATCAGCCCGCGCTTCTCCATCCGCCCGATCTGGTGGGACAGCCTGCTGCGCTCCCAGCCGACCAACGCGCCCAGCTCACGCGAGCGCACCACGCCGTCCGGCGCCTCCGACAGCGGCACGAGCAGGGCGTAGTCGGCGTTGGACAGCCCGGAGTCGCGCACGAGCTGCCGCTCCACCGCGCTGTGCAGCTCGCGGTTGACCGCCAGGTAGACCTGCCACACCCGCGCCTCCCGCTCGTTCAGCCACCGCGGTTCGCCCATGTCCGCCACGCTAGCAAGATGTTGACGCGTCATCAATGTCCGCGCTAGATTGTTGATGTGTCCACAAAAGGAATGCAGCTCGGCGTCTACAGCTTCGGCGACCGGCACCCCGACCCGGTGACGGGCGAGCGCGTGCCGGTCGCGGACAAGCTCGCGCAGACCGTGGAGCGGATCAGGCTGGCCGACGAGCTGGGTTTGGGCTTCTACGGGCTGGGCGAGCACCACCTGGCCGACTACTCGATCTCCAACCCCGGCACGGTGCTGGCCGCCGCCGCGAGCGTCACCTCGCGGATCACGTTGAGCAGCGCGGTCACCGTGCTCAGCACCGAGGACCCGGTGCGGGTCTACCAGCAGTTCACGACGCTCGACCAGCTCAGCCGGGGCCGGGCGGAGCTGCTGGCCGGGCGCGGGTCGTTCACCGAGTCGTTCCCGCTGTTCGGCGCGAGCCTGGAGGACTACGACGAGCTGTTCGAGGAGAAGCTCGCACTGCTGCTGCGGCTGGACCGGGAGGACCCGATCACGTGGTCGGGGAAGTTCCGGGCCCCGCTGGAGAACGCCCACGTGCACCCGCGCCCCTACGGCGAGCGGCTGCGGATCTCGGTGGGGACCGGAGGCAACCCGGAGTCCTCGATCCGCGCCGGGCTCCTCGGGCTGCCGGTGGTGTACGCGATCATCGGTGGCGAGCCGGAGCGGTTCGCGCCGCTGGTCGACGTGTACCGGCAGGCGGGCGAGGCGGGCGGGCACGACGCCGGTGGGCTGAACGTGACGATGAGCGCGATCGGCCTCGTCGCGCGCCGTTCGCAGGACGCCAAGGACGCGTTCTACCCGTACTGGCTGGAGACGATGAAGTACGGCTCGCGGGCGCGCGGCTGGCCCGTGCCGTCGCGGGCGGAGTACGACGCGTGGACGCGCGGGGCGCGGTCGATCTTCGCGGGCAGCCCGCAGGAGGTCGCGGAACGCCTGATCTCGGTGGGACGCCTGGTGGGCGCCGACCGCTACGCCCTGCAGATGGACTGGTCCGGCGTGCCGCACCACCTGGTGATGGAGGCGATCGAGCTGCTCGGCACCGAGATCATGCCGTTGGTGCGCAAAGAACTTGGTCCATCCACTGTGGAGTGATCGACGGAGATCCGGTGGTGTTGCAGGGTGTGACACCACCCACTCGCGGTCGCGTGGGCGCGACGGGCACGTGAATCCCCGGTAAAGTCGCAGGTCGGCGTTTTCTTGGAGGACTTCACTGTGCGATTTCGTTCCCCCGGTGCCAGTCGGTGACCCTCGCCCCCGACACCGCACTGCCCACGCTGATCGACACGCCGGCGGTGTTCCGCGCCGGCTCCGCCGCCCCTGAGCGCACCCTGGTCGACGTGCTGGCCGACACCGCGCGCCGGCACCCCCACTCCCCCGCGCTGGACGACGGCACGACCTCGTTGACGTACCGGGAACTCGTGGACGAAGCAGCGACGCGGGCACGCGCCCTGGCCGCGGCCGGCATCGGCGTCGGCGACCGGGTCGGCGTGCGCGTCCCGTCCGGCACCGTCGACCTCTACCTCGCGGTGCTGTCCGTGCTCACGGCGGGCGCGGCGTACGTGCCCGTCGACGCCGACGACCCGGACGAGCGCGCGGAGCTGGTGTTCGGCGAAGCCGGCGTGTGCGCGGTCCTCACCGACGGCCTGCGGCCGCGCGGCACGCCCATGGGGCTCGTGGGGGCTCCGGGACCGGACGACGACGCGTGGATCATCTTCACCTCCGGCTCCACGGGCAAGCCGAAGGGCGTCGCGGTCTCGCACCGCTCGGCCGCCGCGTTCGTGGACGCCGAGGCGCGCCTGTTCCTCGCCGACGACCCGATCGGGCCGGACGACCGGGTGCTGGCGGGCCTGTCCGTCGCGTTCGACGCCTCCTGCGAGGAGATGTGGCTCGCGTGGCGGCACGGCGCGTGCCTGGTGCCCGCACCGCGCGCCCTGGTCCGCACGGGTTTCGACCTGGGTCCGTGGCTGGTCGAGCGCGAGGTGACGGTGGTGTCCACCGTGCCGACGCTCGCCGCGCTGTGGCCGGTGGACGCGCTGGACGACGTGCGGCTGCTGATCTTCGGCGGCGAGGCGTGCCCGCCGGAGCTCGCCGAGCGGCTGGCAGTCGACGGTCGCGAGGTGTGGAACACCTACGGACCGACCGAGGCGACCGTGGTGGCGTGCGCGGCGCCGTTGACCGGCCGCGGCCCGGTGCGGATCGGGCTGCCGCTGGACGGCTGGGAGCTGGCCGTGGTCGACCCGGCCGGCGTGCCGGTGCCGATGGGCGGTTCCGGCGAACTGGTGATCGGCGGTGTCGGCCTGGCCCGCTACCTGGACCCGGCCAAGGACGCGGACAAGTTCGCCCCGCTGCCGGCCCTGGGGTGGGACCGCGCCTACCGCAGCGGTGACCTGGTCCGCGCCGAGCCCGAGGGCCTGGTGTTCCTGGGCCGGGCGGACGAGCAGGTGAAGCTGGGTGGGCGGCGGATCGAGCTGGGCGAGGTCGACGCGGCCCTCCAGGCGCTGCCCGGGGTCGCGGGTGCGGCTGCCGCGGTGCGCACCACGCGGGCCGGCAACCAGGTCCTGGTCGGGTACGTCGTCGCGTCCGAGGGCTTCGACCAGGCCGACGCGCTGTCCCAGTTGCGTTCCGCGCTGCCCGCGGCCCTGGTGCCGCTGCTGGCCGGCGTGGACGCGCTGCCGACCCGCACGTCCGGCAAGGTGGACCGGGCCGCGCTGCCGTGGCCGCTGCCCGAGCTGGACGCGGCCACGCCGGTCGACGACCTGACCGGGACCGAGCGGTGGCTGGCCGAGCAGTGGTCGCGGCTGCTGGGCACCCGGGTCGGCAACCGCGACGCGGACTTCTTCGCCCACGGCGGCGGCAGCCTGGCCGCGGCCCAGCTGGTCACCGCGATCCGGACGCGCCACCCCAGCGGCTCGGTCCACGACGTCTACCAGCACCCGACGTTGCGCGCGTTGGCCGCGCGGCTGGACGAGCTGAGCGGCCACCGCCGCGCCACGCGCGAGGTCGCGCCCACGCCGCGGCGCACCGGCCTGGTCCAGTCGCTGCTGCTCGTGCCGCTGATGAGCCTGGTCGGCCTGCGGTGGTCGGTGGCGCTGGCCGCGGTCGGCAACGTCGTCGGCTTCACCACGCCCGTGTCGTGGTGGTGGATCGCCGCCGGGTGGCTGCTGTTCGTCAGCCCGCCCGGCAAGGTCCTGATCGCCGCCGGCGGCGCGCGGGTGCTGCTGCGCGGGCTGCGCCCCGGCACGTACCCGCGCGGCGGCGGCGTGCACCTGCGGCTGTGGACCGCCGAGCGGCTGGCGGAGTTCAGCGGCGCGACCGACCTGGCCGGGTCCTGGCTCACGCACTACGCCCGCGCGGTGGGCGCGAAGGTCGGCCCGGACGTGGACCTGCACTCCGCGCCGCCGGTGACCGGCCTGCTCAAGCTCGGCAAGGGCTGCGCGATCGAGCCCGAGGTGGACCTGTCCGGGCACTGGGTGGACGGCGACCGGCTGCACGTCGGCCGCATCCGGGTCGGCGGCGGCGCGGTCGTCGGCGCGCGCAGCACCCTGTTCCCGGGTGCGCGGGTCGGCAAGCGGGCGGAGGTCGCGCCCGGGTCGGGCGTGCTCGGCTCGGTGCCGACGGGCCAGCGGTGGGCGGGCGTCCCGGCGCAGCGCGAGGGCAAGGCGGGCCGGCCCGGTCCGCGCCCGCCGCGGTCGCGGTGGTGGCAGCTCGTCTACGCGGTGACCACGTCGGCGCTGGGGCTGCTGCCGGTGGCGGCGGCCGTGCCGCCGGCGCTGCTGGTCGTGCGCGAGCCCCTGACGCTCGGGTCGGCGATGCTCGCGGTGCCGCCGGCGACGGTGGCGTGGCTGGGTTGCCACGCCCTGCTGGTGCTGGTGTCCGTGCGGCTGCTCGGCCTCGGGCTGCGCGCCGGGACGTACCCGGTGCACAGCCGGGTCGCGTGGCAAGCCTGGACCACCGAACGGCTCATGAACACCGCCCGGGTCGCGCTGTTCCCGCTGTACGCCAGCCTGTTCACGCCGGTGTGGCTGCGGATGCTCGGGATGAGGGTCGGCCGCCGGGTCGAGGCGTCGACCGTGCTCGCCCTGCCGAAGATGACCACGATCGGCGACGGCGCGTTCCTGGCCGACGACACCATGGTCGCCACCTACGAGCTGGGCGGTGGCTGGCTGCGCATCGCCGCGGCACGCGTCGGCAAGCGGGCGTTCCTGGGCAACTCGGGCATGACCGCGCCCGGTCGCGCGGTGCCGAACCGGGGCTTGGTGGGCGTGCTGTCGGCGACGCCGAAGCGGGCCAAGGCGGGCAGCTCGTACCTGGGCATGCCGCCGATGAAGCTGCCGCGCGCGGCGGAGCAGGGCGACCAGAGCCGCACGTTCGACCCGCCGCGGCGGCTGGTCGTGGCGCGCGCTTTGGTCGAGTTGTGCCGGGTCGTGCCGGTGATGTGCCACGTGGCGCTGGTCGTCGGCGTGCTCTTCGCGATCCGCGAGGTGGGGCCGTGGTTGGCCGGGCCGGTGCTGCTCGCGGCCGGTGTGCTGGCGTGCGCGGTGTCCGCGGCGGCGAAGTGGCTGCTGGTGGGCCGGTTCCGGGCGCGGGAGCACCCGCTGTGGAGCGGGTTCGTGTGGCGCAACGAGCTGGCGGACACGTTCGTCGAGGTGCTGGCCGTGCCGTGGCTGGTCGGCCGGGCGGGCGGGTCGCCGGTGATGGCCGCGTGGCTGCGGTCGCTGGGCGCGCGGATCGGCCGCGGCACGTGGGTCGAGTCGTACTGGTTCCCCGAGTCGGACCTGGTGCGGTTGGGCGACGGCGCGACGGTGAACCGGGGGTGCGTGGTGCAGACCCACCTGTTCCATGATCGGATCCTGCGCATGGACCAGGTGGAGTTGGCCGCCGGCGCCACGCTCGGACCGCACGGCATCGTGCTGCCGGGCGCGACGGTCGGCGCGCACGCGGCGGTGGGCCCGGCGTCGTTGGTGATGCGCGGCGAGCACGTGCCCGAGGGCACGCGCTGGCTGGGCAACCCGATCTCCGCCTGGCGATGACCGGCCCCTACCTGCCCGGGCACGGCGATGGCGGCTACCGGGTCGCGCACTACGACCTGGAGCTGGACTACAAACCGCACACCGGCCGGTTGGCCGGGCGGGCGACGCTGTCCGCCGTGGCCGACGGCCCGTGCGCGCGGGTCGTGCTGGACTTCGGCACGTTGACGGTGAACCGGGTGCTGGTGGACGGCAGGCCCGCCCGGCACGTCCACGGCGGGGGCAAGCTGCGGGTGCGCCCGGCCCGGCCGGTGCACGGCCCGTTCACCGTCGAGGTGCGGTACTCGGGGGTGGCCCGCCCGGTCCGCTCCCGGCACTGGGGCGAGCTGGGCTGGGACCAGCTGACCGACGGCGCGCTGGTGGCGAGCCAGCCGATCGGCGCGCCGTCCTGGTTCCCGTGCAACGACCTGGTGCGGGACAAGGCGACCTACCGCGTCTCGGTGACCGCGCCGTCGCCCTACACCGTGCTGGCCAACGGCGTGCCGGTCGAGGTGCGCGCGGGCGGCAGCAGCACGACCTGGGTGTACGAGCAGGCCGAGCCGATGGCGACGTACCTGGCCTCGGTGCAGGTCGGGCGCTACGAACGGCTGCCGCTGGCCGAGGGGCAGGACGTGGCCGCGCCCGCGCGGCTGCTGCGCGCGGCACGCCACGACTTCGCCCGTCAGCCGCGGATGATGGCCGTGTTCGAGGAGCTGTTCGGCCCCTACCCGTTCCGGAACTACCAGGTCGTGGTGACCGACGACGAGCTGGAGGTGCCGGTCGAGGCGCAGGGCATGTCGGTGTTCGGCGCCAACCACGTCGACGGGCGGCGCGGGCACGAGCGGCTGGTCGCGCACGAGTTGGCGCACCAGTGGTTCGGCAACAGCGTCGGCCTGGCCGACTGGCGCGACATCTGGCTGAACGAGGGCTTCGCCTGCTACGCCGAGTGGCTGTGGTCGGAGCGGTCCGGCGGCCCGTCCGCCGCCGCGCACGCCGACCGCGCGCACGCGCGGCTGTCCCGCTCGCCGCAGGACCTCCGCGTCGGTGACCCGGGCGTGGCCGACCTGTTCGACGACCGCGTCTACAAGCGGGGCGCGCTGACCCTGCACGGCCTGCGCGGGGAGCTGGGTGACGCGGCGTTCTTCGGCGTCCTCCGCGAGTGGACCGACGGTCACCGGCACGGCACCGCGACCACGAGCGACTTCGTGGCGCTGGCCCAGCGCCACGCCTCCGGGCCGCTGACCGGGTTCTTCCGCGCCTGGCTGGCCGAACCGCGCCTGCCCGCGCGGTGACACCGCTCCCACCGGGGATTCGATCACGACATAGTGGGTAAATGTCCGTTATGCCCGGTCAAGTAGCGGTGTTCGCGCCCTCCCCCGAGTTGACGGTGACGGTCGAAGAGCTGGACGGCTCGCCCGACATCCACATCCACGCCGGAGGGCAGGGCGTGTGGATCTCGCGCATGATCGAGTCGCTGGGCGCCGAGGTGGTGCTGTGCTCGGCGTTGGGAGGTGAGACCGGGCAGGTGCTGCGGCACCTGATCGGCGTCGAGCTGCGGGCGCGCGACGTCGCCGCCCGCAACGGCGGGTACGTGCACGACCGGCGCGACGGCGGCCGTGACCAGGTGGTGCGGATGCCCGCCGACGCGCTGTCCCGCCACGAGCTCGACGACCTGTACGAGATGACCCTGGTCGAGGCGCTGAACGCGGGCGTCGCCGTGCTCAGCGGACCCGCCGGGCAGGACACGCCGGTGCCCGACTCCGTCTACGAACGGCTCGCCAAGGACCTGCGCGGCAACGGCTGCCAGGTCGTCGTCGACCTGTCCGGCGACCGGCTCGCCGCCGCGCTCGCGGGTGGGCCCACCGTGGTGAAGGTCAGCCACGAGGAACTGGTGTCCGACGGGCTCGCCGCGTCCGACTCCCTGCCCGACCTGGCCGACGGCTGCCGCAAGGTCGCCGAGTGCGGGGCGAGCGCGGTCGTGGTGTCCCGGGCCGCGGAGGAAACCCTGGCCTGGCTCGACGGCGACCTGGTCCTGGTGGAGACGCCGGAGCTGAGCCCGGTCGACACGCGCGGCGGCGGCGACTCCATGACCGCCGGGTTGGCCGCCGGGCTCGCCCTGGGCCGGTCCTTGGCGGAGTCGCTGAAGCTGGGCGCGGCGGCGGGAGTGGTCAACGTGACCCGGCACGGGCTCGGCACCGGCAGCGGCGACGTGGTGCGCGAGCTGGTCGACCGGGTGAAGCTGGTGCCGTGGGAGGACGCATGAGGGTGCTCATCACCAACGACGACGGCATCGACTCGCCGGGGCTGGCCGCGCTGGCCCGCGGCGCGGTCGCGCACGGCTGGACGACCGTCGTCGCCGCGCCGGCGCGCGAGTCCAGCGGCACCAGCGCCGGCCTGACCGCCGCCGAGGACGACCGGCGCGTCCGGGTCGAGCGACGGGAACTGCCCGGGCTGGTCGACGTGCCCGCCTACGCGGTCGCCGCCCACCCGGCCTTCATCGCGCTGGTCGCGTCGCAGGGCGCGTTCGGCGACCCGCCCGACCTCGTGCTGTCCGGGGTGAACCGCGGTGCGAACGTCGGCCGCGCGGTCCTGCACTCCGGCACCGTCGGCGCGGCCCTGACCGCCGCCGTGAACGGCGCGCGCGCCCTGGCGGTGTCGCTGGACGTGGGGCTGGACCTGGACGTGCCGCACCACTGGGACACCGCGGTCGCGGTCGCCGCGACGCTGTTCGACCGGCTCGCCGCCCTGCCCGCCGGGGCGGTGCTCAACCTGAACGTGCCCAACCGGGCCGAGGTGGGTGAGCCGCAACGGGCCGGGCTCGCCGAGTTCGGCGCCGTGCGGACCAGGATCAAGGACAGCGACGACGGCACGATCGCCCTCGCCGCCGTGCTGGTCGAGGACGAGCTGTCCCCCGGCACCGACGCGGCGCTGCTGGCCGACGGCCGGCCGACCGTCACACCGCTGCGGTCGGTCGCCGAGGACCCCGACATCGGGTTCTAGTCGTCCTCCGCGCGCTCCGCCGCCGCCTCGGCCTGCTCGCCGTCGGACCGGCCCAGCGCGTCCTCCGCGCCGTTGACCAGGTCGGGACCGCCCCACTGACGTCCCTCGGCCTGGCCCAGTCTGTGCTTGCCCATGGTGTGACCTCCTCCGATCCCCGGACTGATACCCACTCGCCGGGCACTCCACACCTCGAATGGCCGATGGCCGACCCCCGAGTGAGGTAGACCATCGGCACGCAGCGTGATCGGGAGTGGTCAGCCGGCGTAGTGCACGTCCGGCCACGGCGGGGTGGCCATGCCGTCGCCGATGGGGAAGCTCGGGTGCGGCGGCTGGTTGTAGGCGGTGTTCTGCCACGCGATGGCGACCCGGTACTGGGTGTCGTGCATCAGAGTGGGGATGCGCCGGTCGGTCTGGTTCGGCGTCGAGTAGATCCGCAGCGCCGAGTTGTCCGACGTCCGCCACACCACCTCCTCGCGCCAGTCGCCGAACAGGTCGGCGCTGAGCGCGGGAGTCGCCTTGGTGCCGTTGTTCGACGCCACGCCGGAGCCGGTGAGCAGGCGCGTGTCACCGCTCGTGCCGTACTTGTCGATCCGGGTCTGGTCCAGCAGCTCGCGGGTCGGGTCGCCGTCCCACCAGATGAGGAAGTTCGCCGACGACGGCTTGCGGCCGACGTTCGCGCCGCTGGTGCTGCGCAGGCTGCCGTCCGCCGACGACCACGACTCCGCGCCCGGGCTGCCCGCGTAGATGTCGCCCGACACGCCGCGGCCGTTGTCGCTGCCCGACGCCGTGGTCCACAGCCGCTGCCCGGTGCGGGCGTCGGCGAACCACGAACCCGGCTTCGAGGAGTCCTCCGACACCTTGAAGTACTCCAGGCCCGGCCGGGACGGGTCCAGGTCGCCCAAGTGGGCCGCGTCACCGTGGCCGAGACCCGTCGTCCACAGCCCGCGGCCGTTGTCGTCGATCGCGGCTGCGCCGTAGACGATCTCGTCGCGGCCGTCGGCGTCCACGTCCCCGATGGTCAACGAGTGGTTGCCCTGGCCCGCGTAGGTTCCGTTACCGGACGCGTTGGAGTCGAAGGTCCAGCGCTTGGTCAGGGTGCCGTTGCGGAAGTCCCAGGCGGCGATGACGGCGCGGGTGTAGTAGCCCCGCGCCATGATCAGGCTGGGGCGGGCGCCGTCGAGGTAGGCGGTGCCCGCCAGGAACCGGTCCACCCGGTTGCCGTAGCTGTCGCCCCACGAGGAGACCGTGCCGCGCGGCGGGTCGTAGTTGACCGTGGACATCGCCGCCCCGGTCTGACCGTTGAACATGGTCAAGAACTCCGGGCCGGACAGGATGTAGCCGTCGGAGTTGCGGTAGTCGGCGGAGGCGTTGCCGATCACCGTGCCCCGACCGTCCCGGGTGCCGTCCGCGGTCTTCATGGCGACCTCGGCCCGACCGTCACCGTCGTAGTCGTAGACCTGGAACTGCGTGTAGTGCGCACCCGCCCGGATGTTGCGACCCAAGTCGATGCGCCACAACCGGGTGCCGTCCAAGCGGTAGGCGTCGATGAACACGTTCCCGGTCACACCGGACTGCGAGTTGTCCTTGGCGTTGTCCGGGTCCCACTTGAGCACGAACTCGTAGTCGCCGTCACCGTCCAGGTCGCCCACGCTCGCGTCGTTCGCGCTGTACCCGGAGCCCGGCGACTGGATCGGCACGTCCCGGTAACCCGCGCCGAACGCCAGCGACACCGGCGAAGCGGGCTGCTCGACGCCGTTCACCACGGCGCGCACGGTGTAGGAGGCATCCGCCGCCGCGCCGCCGTCCAGGTAGTTGGTGGACGCGGTGATGGGAGTGGCGTTGAGCTTCGTGCCGCCCCGGTAGACGTTGAAGCCCGTCGACGGGGAGTCACCCGCCACCAGCCGCCAGCTCACCAGGTTGCCGGTACCCGACCGGACGCTGATCAGACCGCGGTCCAGGCGTTCCACCTGCTTGCGGCCCGTCGGATCACCGGCTCCGGGATTGGGGTCCGTCGTTGTCGTGGTGGTCGTCGTGGTGGTGCTGGTGGTGGTGGTCGGGTTGGGGGCTCCGGTGCACGTGGTGCCGTTGAGGGTGAACGACGACGGCGTGCCGACCACGTCACCGGTCATCGTGCCGTTGAACCCGAACGACGCCGTACCGCCGGTGGCGATCTGCCGGTTGTAGTCCACGTTGGACGCGGTCACGCTCGCACCCGAAGCGGTGAACACCGCGTTCCAGCCCTGGGCGAACCGCTCCGAGCCGGGGAACGCCCACTGCAGCGCCCACCCGTCGAGCGGGTCGCCCAGGTTCTTGATCGTGACGGTGGCGGAGAACCCGCCCTGCCACTTGTTCGACACCACGTAGTCGACCCCGCAGCCCGGGGCGGCCGACGCCACCCCGGCGACCACGAGGCCGCCGGTCAGCGCGCCGATCGCCGTGACGGCGCCGAGCGCGCGCACGCGGAACGAGTTGGTGAGCACCGTTGCTCCTCCATCGCAGTTCTGGGAGCGCTCCCAGACGGGATCCGGGTAACGCCCTCGCCCGGCACATGACAGCACCACGCCGGAACGGGTGTCAAGGTGAAACGATTCATCCGCGTCTCGACCCGCCGACGTCCGAAAGGACGCCTAGCTGGACGAAGACGGACTGAAAAGGTTCAATCCCGTGATCGACGCCGCGGCCGCTGCACCCGGCGGCTCGACTCGCGCACGACCAGCTCCGGCGCGAACAGCACGTGCTTGTGCTCGTGCTCGGCCGGCGTCATCGTCTCCGCGATCACCAGCTCGGCGGCCGTGCGGCCGATCAGCTGGCGCGGCTGCCGCACCGACGTGAGCGGCACGGCAGCCGCGGCGGCGAAGTCGATGTCGTCGTAGCCGACGATGGCGATGTCCTCCGGCACCCGGACGCCCGCCCGCACCAGCACCTGGAGCACGCCGAGCGCGAGCAGGTCGTTGGCGCAGAACACCGCGTCCGGACGGGTGGAGCGGGCCAGCAGCTGCTCGGCCGCGCGCTGCCCGGACGCCACGTTGAGCGCCGGGACGCCCAGCTCCTCCAGCACGCCCTCGTCACGGCCCGCCTTGCGCACCGCGTCGACCGCGCCCTCGTGCCGCTGGCGGGCCTGGTGGATGCGCGACGGCCCGTTGACCATCACGATCCGCTCGTAGCCCTCGGCCAGCAGGTGCGTGACGGCCAGCTCGCCGCCCGCCCGGTCGTCCACGGCCACCGCGCACAGGTCCGGGTCGCTGGTCGGGTGGTCGAGCAGCACCACGGACATGCCCCGGTCGCGCAGCCGGCGCACCGCGGCGAGGTCCGTGTCCACGGGCGTGATCAGCACGCCGTGCACCCGCTGCTCGGCCAGCAGCTCCACGTGCCGCGCCTCGCGCTGCGCCGACTCGTCGCTGTTGCACAGGATCACCGCGTGCCCGGCCTCGCTCGCGGTGTCCTCGACACCGCGAGCGACGTCGGTGAAGAACGGGTTGCCCACGTCGAGCACCACGAGCCCGATGGCGCGCGGCGTGCCCGAGCGCAGTTGGCGCGCCGCGTCGTTGCGGACGAAGCCCAGCTCCTCGATCGCGCCCATGACCCGGTCCCGGGTCGCCGGTGCGACGACCTCGGGACGGTTCAGCACGTTGGACACCGTGCCGACGGACACCTTCGCGCGCGTGGCCACGTCGCGGATGCTCACCGGTGACACCACCGCGCCTCCTCGGCGGACTGAAGGTGTGGAGAAGTGGACTCTATCGGCCGGTACCGCTCCCGGTCCGGCGACGGCACACTTCCGATCCTAGCCCGCCCAACCCTGCGTTAAAACGTTTCACCCCCTGATCCGGTGCCGCGGCCCGCCCGGTCATCTCAGGAACGCCGCGGCCACGCCCGCGTCCACCGGGATGTGCGCGCCGGTCGTGTGGGACAGCTCCCCCGCCGTGAGCGCGAACACCGCGTTGGCCACGTGCTCGGGCAGCACTTCCCGCTTGAGCAACGTGCGCTGGGCGTAGAACGCGCCCAGCTCCTCCTCCGGCACCCCGTACACCGCGGCGCGCTGGGCGCCCCAGCCGCCGGCGAAGATGCCCGACCCGCGCACCACGCCGTCGGGGTTGACGCCGTTGACCCGGATGCCGTGCTCGCCCAGCTCGGCCGCCAGCAGCCGGACCTGGTGCGCCTGGTCGGCCTTGGCCGCGCCGTAGGCGACGTTGTTGGGCCCGGCGAAGACGGCGTTCTTCGAAGCGATGTAGACGATGTCACCGCCCATCCCCTGCTCGACCATCGCCTTCGCCGCCGCCTTCGCGACCAGGAACGACCCGCGCGCCATCACCCCGTGCTGGAGGTCCCAGTCGCGGGTCGTGGTCTCCAGCAGCGGCTTGGAGATCGACAGGCCGGCGTTGTTGACCACCAGGTCGACCCCGCCGAACGCCAGGCACGCCTCGGCCACGGCCGCCGTCACGGCGTCCTCGTCGGTCACGTCCGCGACCACGGCCACCGCGGTGTCCGGCCCGAGCTCGTCCGCCACGGCCCGCCCCGCGTCGGCGTCGACGTCCGCGACGACCACGCACGCGCCCTCGGCCGCCAGCCGCAGGGCGATGGCCTTCCCGATGCCCGAGCCCGCGCCGGTCACCAGGGCGACGCGGGTGGCCAGCGGCTTCGGCGCGGGCATGCGCCGGAGCTTGGCCTCCTCCAGCGCCCAGTACTCGATGCGGAACTTCTCCGCCTCGTCGATCGGCGCGTACCGCGACACCGACTCCGCGCCGCGCATCACGTTGATCGCGTTGACGTAGAACTCGCCCGCCACCCGCGCGGTCTGCTTGTCCTTGCCGTAGGAGAACATGCCGACGCCGGGCACCAGCACGATCGCCGGGTCCGCGCCGCGCATCGGCGGCGAGTCCGGGGTGGCGTGGCGCTCGTAGTAGGCGCGGTAGTCCTCGCGGTAGGCCGCGTGCAGCTCGCGCAGCCGTGCCGCCACCTCGTCCAGCGGCGCGGTGGGCGGCAGGTCGAGCACCATCGGCCGGACCTTCGTGCGCAGGAAGTGGTCCGGGCAGGACGTGCCCAGCGCGGCCAGCCGCGGGTGCTCGGCGTGGGCCAGGAAGTCCAGCACCACCTCGGCGTCGGTGAAGTGGCCGACCTGCGGCCGGTCCGTGGACGCCAGTCCGCGCAGCAGCGGTGCCAGGGCGGCGGCACGGGCGCGGCGCTCGTCGGCGGGCAGCGGGTCGTGCAGCTTCGCGCCGAACGGGTCCGGCCGGCCGCGTTCGGCCAGGAATTCGGTGGCCCGGCGGATGATCTCCCGGGACCGCTCCTGGCACTGCGCGGAGGTCGCGCCCCACGCGGTGATGCCGTGCCCGCCGAGGATCACGCCGATCGCCTGAGGGTGCTCCCGGGCGATCGCGGCGATGTCCAGGCCGAGCTGGAACCCGGGACGCCGCCACGGCACCCACAGCACGCGGTCGCCGAACACCTCCTTGGTCAACGCCTCGCCGTCCGCCGCCGCGGCCAGCGCGATGCCCGCGTCGGGGTGCAGGTGGTCGACGTGCGCGGCTTCCACCAGGCCGTGCATGGCGGTGTCGATCGACGGCGCGGCCCCGCCCTTGCCGTGCAGGCAGTAGTCGAACGCCGCCACCATCTCGTCCTCGCGGTCCACGCCGGGGTAGACGTCGACCAGGGCGCGCAGCCGGTCCAGCCGCAGCACGGCCAGGCCGCGCTCGGTCAACGTGCCCAGGTCGCCGCCCGAGCCCTTCACCCACAGCAGCTCGACCGGCGCGCCGGTGACCGGGTCGGTCTCCACGCCCTTGGCCGAGGTGTTGCCGCCCGCGTAGTTCGTGGTCGCCGGGTCCGCGCCCAGCTCGTGCGAGCGGGCCAGCAGTGCCCGCACCTGGTCGTTCGTCACGCGCCCCATCCCGCCTGCTCGCCGCCCACCCGTTCCGCCACGATCCGCTCGCCGTACCCCGACCGGGCGTAGGCGCCCATCGGGTCCGGGTCCAGCCCCATGCCCTCGCGCACGGACGCCACCAGCGGCCGCACGTCGGTGTTGAAGGCGTCCATCAGCACGGCGTTCGCGCCGAGCACGTCACCGGCCGCCTGCGCGGCGGCCAGCGCCTCGCGGTCGACCAGCAGCGCCTTGGCCGTGGCCTCCTGCACGTTCATCACCGACCGGATCTGGCCGGGGATCTTCGGCTCGATGTTGTGGCACTGGTCGAGCATGAACGCCACCCCGGACTCGACCGCGAGCGCGCCGCCGTGCACCACCTCGACCATGATCCGGAACAGCTGGAACGGGTCGGCGGAGCCGACCATCAGGTCGTCGTCGGCGTAGAAGCGGGAGTTGAAGTCGAACCCGCCCAGCCTGCCCGCCCGCAGCAGCACCGCGACGATGAACTCGATGTTGGTGCCCGGCGCGTGGTGGCCGGTGTCGACCACGACCTGCGCCCGCTCGCCCAGCTCCAGGCAGTGCGCGTAGGCCGTGCCCCAGTCCGGCACGTCGGTGGTGTAGAACGCGGGCTCGAACAGCTTGTACTCCAGCAGGATGCGCTGGTTCGGGCCGAGCCGGTCGTAGGTCTCGCGCAGCGCCTCGGCGAGCCGGTCCTGGCGGGCGCGGATGCTGTCCTGGCCGGGGTAGTTGGTGCCGTCGGCGAACCACAGCTTGAGGTCGCGCGACCCGGTCGCGTCCATGATGTCGACGCACTCCAGCAGGTGGTCGACCGCCTTGCGGCGCACCGCCGGGTCGGGCGAGCACACGCTGCCGAGCACGTAGGCGTCGTCCTGGAAGACGTTGGCGTTGATCGTGCCGATCGACACGCCCTCGTCCTGCGCGAACTTGGCCAGTTCGGCGTAGTCGTCGACCGCGTCCCACGGGATGTGCAGCGCCACCGACGGCGCCACGCCGGTGAACCGGTGCACGGTCGCGGCGTCGGCGACCTTCTCGTGCGGTGTGCGCGGCACTCCGCGTTGCGCGAACACCTTGAACCGGGTGCCCGAGTTGCCGAACGCCCAGGACGGCAGCTCGATCCGCTGCCCGGCCAGGGCCTCGGCCACCGCGCCCGTCCCGGGTGCTCCTGTGTTGGTGTCCACTCCGGACTCCTTACCTGCTCAGTCGAGGTGGAAGACCTCGGTCAGCGGCCTCATGGCCTCGTCGGGCTGCCTGCCGTCCAGCGCGGTGAAGAACTCGGCCATCTCGGCCTGCCACCGGTCGTTCACCTCGCGGTCGCGCATCCCGCGCTGGGCGGCGTCCCAGTCCGGGGTCTCCAGGTAGCCGACGAGCAGCCCGTCGTCGGCCAGGAAGAGGCTGTAGTTGCCCCACCCGGTCTCCCGCAGCGCCTGCCGCATCTCCGGCCACACCTCGCGGTGCCGCTCCCGGTACTCCTCCAGCCGCTCCGGGCGGACCCGGAGCAGGAAGCAGACACGTCGCACGCCGACCTCCGAAAATGAAACGTTTCACAGCGACGCTATGGTTGCGCCGCAACGCTTGTCAATGGTCTGGACTATTCGCGGTCACGGCGGCCGCACGCCGTCGTACAACGCGACCTTCACCGCGATCTCACGATCCTGACCCGGCGCGAGCACGACCGGCTCGGCCCAGGCCAGGGCCGAGCCGATGCCCTGGTACTGACCGACCCGCACGAACCACGGGTCGGTCGGGCCGGACACCACCGCCGTCCACGGGTGCGCCGGGTCGGCGACCACGACCGCGAGCCACGGCGCGGTCCGCCCGTTGACCTCCGCCTCCCCCGCGCCGTCGGGCGTGTGGACGCGCACGGACAGCGGGTCGAGGTCGGGCAGCCGCCAGAACCAGCCGCCGTAGCCCGCGCCCTCCCGGCCCTTGCTGCCGGGGCTGTGCAGCACCACGTCCCGCTCGGCGGTCAGCACGCTGGTCCACTCCAGCTCCCAGCCGCCGTCGACCACGCGCCTGCGGACCCGGCGGCGCTCCCGGAGCAGCACCTCCCCCGCCGAGTCGCACCAGGCCAGCTCGCCGGGCCCGGTCTCCTCGACCCGACCCAGCTCCCCCGGCACGTACCCGCGACCGGGCACGTAGTTGCGCCCGCCCCACAGGTTGACGCCGTTGACGTCGGGCAGGGCGAGACCGATCCCCCGGTGCCACGGGTGGTCGTCGGGGTGCTCGCCGGTGACGACGACCCCGCCGAGCGTGCGCACGGGGTGCAGCGCGGGCCGCGGCACGACCAGCGGCAGCCGGACGCCGTCCCAGCCGTACCGGGCCACCCCGGCCAGCGGCGACCACGGCACCTCCAGCTCGGCGAAGGTGCGCAGGTGCTCGGCGGCCTTGGCCACCACGTGGTCGACGCCGTCGACGTCCACCCGCTTGCCGTTGCGGCGCAGCCAGGAGGGGTCGATCGGGGTGGGGTCGGGCGCGGTGCGGACCGCTTCCAGCACCCGGGTGAACGCCCCGGTCGCGGTCAGCGGCGCGTGCAGCGGCACGGCCGGGTCGGCCAGGTGGTCGAGCAGGTTGCGCAGCGGTGAGACGTGCCGGTGGCGCTCCTCGATGCCGTCGATCACCAGCCGGTGCTCGGCGTAGTGCAGCTCGGCGCGCGTGCGGCTGCCGTGCACGACGAGCACGGGGTCGCGCACGACCTCGGCGCACAGCGTCACCGCGACCACGACGACCGTGCCGTTGCGGGTGCGCAGCCGCAGGCACGAGGTGTCGTCGGCCTCGATGTCGCGCGAGCGCAGCAGCTCCAGCTCGATGTCGTGCACGTCGTCCACGCCGGTGCTGCCGTCCAGCGCCAACGCGGTCGCGATGCCGTGCGCGAACGGGTTGGTCAGCGCGCCGTCCACGACCGGCACGCCGTCGAGCGTGCGACGGCCCGCCCAGGGCGCACGGGTGTAGTAGGTGTCGTCACGGGACCACGTGCCGCGCACGCCGATGCCCCGGACCTCGCCCAACGCGCCCGACCGCATCAGCTCGGCCAGCCGGTGCACCGCGTGCGAGCCGAGGCTCTGGAACCCGACCTGGACCACCCGGCCCTCGGACCGGGCGACCAGGTCGTGCCAGTCGACCAACGTCGGCGTGGGCGGTTTCTCCAGCAGCAGGTGCGCGCCGGCGTCCAGCACCCGGTGCGCCAGCGGCACGTGGGTGTGCAGGGGTGTGGACACGATGCCGATGTCCGCGCCACGCATGAGCGCCGACAGGTCGTCGCCCACCGGCCGGTCGCCGACGAGCCGTCGCGCCTCGGCGTCGAGCGGGTGGACCTCGCACACGCCGGTGAGGCGCAGCAGGCCCTCGGCCTCCAGCGCGGCGATCTCCCGCAGGTACAGCCGCCCGTAGCCGGACGCGCCCGCCAGCACGACCCGCGGCGTCACCGGCGCTCCACCGCGACCGCGGCGAGCACCAGCAGGCCCGGCACGACCACGGCGAACGCGGGCGCCTGCGCGACCACGAGGCCGACCACCGCGAGCGCGACCACCAGGTAGGCGTGCCCGACCCAGTCGCGCGACGGCTCGGCCACCAGCGCGGCCCACCGGTCGCCCGGCCGCCACCGCGCCGCCGTCCGCAACAGCACGACCACCACCGCGGCCAGCGCCACCCCGATGACCGGGCCGAGCGCGGCGGCGCCCGGCAGCCCGCCCAGCAACGCCAGCACGTCCAGCGCGCCGACCACGAGCACCGCCGCGGGCAGCGCGAGCGCGAGCGGGTCGCGCACCGCCTGCCCGAGCAACGCGGCGAACCGGCGCGCGGTCGGCGTGCGGCCCTCGTCCACCAGCTCGCGCAGCAGCACGGCGCCGGCCGCCGCGGCGGGCAGCGCGGTCAGCACCGGCAGAGCCGCGACCGTCACCAGCACCCCGATCAGCAGCACCTCGGCCAGTAGCGCCAGGGGCCGCGCCCAGGCGCTCACCCCTTGATCCCGGAGGTCGCCACGCCGTCCACGAGGAAGCGCTGGAACGCCAGGAAGAACAGGCCGATCGGCAGCAGCGCGAGCACCGACATGGCGAACATCGGGCCGAACGCCGACTGCGTGGCCTGGTCGATGAACAGCTGCAACGCCAGCGGCAGGGTGAACTTCTCCGGGTCGTTGAGGTAGATCAGCTGGCTGAAGAAGTCGTTCCAGGTCCAGATGAACGTGAAGATCGCCGTGGTGATCAGCGCGGGCCGCAGCAGCGGCAGGATCACGTGCCGGAACACGCCGACCGGCCCGCAGCCGTCCAGCGTCGCCGCCTCGTCGAGCTCGCGCGGCAGCGAGCGGATGAACTGCACCATGAGGAAGATGAAGAACGCGTCGGTGGCCAGGAACTTCGGCAGCACCAGCGGCCAGAACGTGTTCACCATGTCCAGCTGCTGGAAGATGACGTACTGCGGGATCAGCACCACGTGCTGCGGCATCATGATCGTCATCATCATGAACCCGAACATGGGCCCCCGGCCGCGGAAGTGCAACCGCCCGAACGCGTAGGCCGCGAGCGAGCACGACAGCACGTTGCCGACCACCGCGCCGACCGAGATCACCAGCGAGTTCCAGAAGTAGTGCAGCACCCCGAACTCGCCGACGCCGTCGAACACCTCGGCGTAGTTGCCGCCGGTCGGGTTCCGCGGCAGCAGCGCGAGCGTCGAGATGACCTCCGTCGCGGGCTTGAACGACGTGGACACCAGCCAGATCACCGGGTACAGCAGCACCAGCAGCACACCGACGACCAGGACGTGCCACACCACCCGGCCCGGCGCGAACGGCTTGCGGGACGCGGTCAACGCGCTCAACGGTCCTCCCCCGCGTAGAACACCCAGCGCCGGGCGCTGCGGAACACCAGCGCGGTCAGGATCGCGACCACGGCGAGCAGCACCCAGGCCATCGCCGAGGCGTAGCCCATCCGGAAGTCGGTGAACCCGCGCTGGTACAGGTACAGCGGGTACAGCAGGGTCGAGTCGCTGGGACCGCCGCGCCCGCTGCTCACCACGAACGCCCCGGTGAACGCCTGGAACGCGTGGATCGTCTCCAGCACCAGGTTGAACAGGATCACCGGGGACAGCATCGGCAGCGTGACGCTGAGGAACCGGCGCGCCCGGCCCGCGCCGTCGATGGCCGCCGCCTCGTACAGCTCGCGCGGCACCTGCTTGAGCCCGGCCAGGAAGATGACCATCGGCGCACCGAACTGCCACGCCGCCAGCGCCACCAGCGTGAGCAGGGCGTACTGCGGCTGGTCGACCCACCCGCCCAGGTCCAGGCCGATCGAGGACAGCACCCGGTCCACCGTGCCGTCGGTGGAGAACATCGCCCGCCACGCCAGCGCCACGCTCACGCTGGCGCCCAGCAGCGACGGCGCGTAGAACGCCGACCGGTACAGGCCGACGCCCTTGCGGGCCCGGTTGAGCAGCATGGCCACGGCCAGCGCCAGGCCGAGCTTGAGCGGCACCGAGATCAGCACGTACTTGGTCGTGGTCCAGGCCGCGTGCCAGAACCGCTCGTCGCCGGTGAACATGGTCACGTAGTTCTCGACGCCGATCCAGCCGGGCGCCTCGAACAGGTCGTAGTCGGTGAACGACAGGTACAGCGACGCCGCCATGGGGCCGATGGTCAGCAGCGCCGCGCCGATGATCCACGGCGACAGGAACAGGTACGCCACGCCCTGGCCCCGCCGTCGGCGACCGCCGCGGGCGGTCGTCGACGGCGGGGCGTCGAGCTCGGGCCGGCTCAGCACGGACTGGGTCATGCTCAGGACCCCAGCGACTGCTCGGCGTCCTGGACCACGCGCTCGGCGGCGTCGGCGACGCTCACCCGGTTGAAGATCACGTCGTCGTAGGTGCGCTGGAAGTCGCGCTTGATCGCCGAGGACCCGGTGGGCCAGGCGCCGAACGCCGGGCCGATCTTGTCCTGCTGCGCCACCTCGTAGTCGCACACGGCCTTCGTGCCGCCCTCGGCCGACGAGCACACCTGCGCGCGGATCTCCTCGTTCGGCGGCACGCCGCGCGACGCGCCGAGCAGCTTGCCCGCCTCGGGGTCGTTGAGCAGGAAGTCGAGCAGCTTCACGGCCGCGGCCTTGTGCTTGGACCGCTGCGACACCGCGAACGACACCGGCGGCATCGCGGCCATGCCGCTCTCGGCCACGTCGCTGGGCAGCGGCGCGAGCTTCAGGTTCGGCCCGAACGCGCCGAAGTAGCCGGTGACCGCGGAGTCGTAGCCGATCTCGGAGGCGGCCTGCTTGGTCACGATGCCGGAGTTCTGCACCGAGCCGTCCATCTTGGTGGTCACCTCGGCGGGCGAGACGCCCTTGGTCGGCCGCATCGCGCCGATCACCTCCCAGTACCGGGCCAGCTCGTCGGCGGTGAAGCCGAGCTTGCCGTCGGGGGTGTAGAGGGACTTGCCGTGCTGGTGCAGCCACACCTCGAACCAGTCGACGGCCCAGCCGAAGTCGGTGGTGCCCGCGACCTGGCCGGCCGCGCCGACCTTGCCCATCGCCTCGGCGAACTGCGCCCACGTCCACTTCTCGCCCGGCGCGGTCGGCACCGTCGCGCCGGCGGCCTCGAAGCGGGTCGGGTCGAAGATCAGCATCTGGGTGGTCGCGCCACCGGCGACGGCGTACTGCTTGCCGTCGACCTTGCCGCCCTCGAGCAGGTTGGCCGGGATCTTGTCCAGCTTGAGGTCCTGGCCGGTGTACTCGCCGAGGTCGGCCAGCACGTTGCGGCCCGCGTACTCGCCGACCGTGGCCCGGTCCAGCTGGAGCAGGTCCGGTCCGGCGCCGCCCGCGACCTGGGTGGACAGCTTCTGGAAGTACGCGTCGTAGCCGCTGTACTCGGTCTCGACCTTGATGTCGGGGTTGCGCTCCTGGAACTCGTCGACCGCGGCCCGGGTGACCTTGGCGCGGTCTTCGTTGCCCCACCAGACGAACCGCAGCGTCACCGGGCCGTCGGCCGAATCGCTACCGCAGCCGGACAGGGCGGCGGTCAGCGACACCAGCCCGACCAGCAGACCTGCCGCGCCGCGGCGAGACACTCGTCCCATCACCCTCACCTCTCGATTGAATCGGTTCAACCAACGTAGGTGAGCCCTATCACGCCGTCAAGACTCGTGTTCCGCCGTCGAAACCCCACCGTCGCCCGCTCTTGCCTTTCGCGTTGAAACGGTTCATCGTGTGGCGTCGTCACGCACCTCGCGCACCGTCGCGCTCCTTGGAGGCAGCCGATGACCCGCGTCAGCCCCCTGCCCGCCGTCCTGGCGGCCCTAGCGCTAGTCCTGAGCACGTCCCCCGCCTCGGCGACGCCCGACGGGCCGCGGCTCGAACGCCTCGACCGCGGCCTGGTCGCCGCGCGCACCGACGGCGGGGTGTTCCTGAGCTGGCGGCTGCTCCGCCACGAGGTCACCGGCCACACCGCCACGGGCCTGGCCGGTCCGGCGTTCGCGGTCTACCGCGACGGCCACCGGATCGCCACGGTCACCGACAGCACCAACTACCTCGACCCGGAGGGCGGCTCGGAGTACCGGGTGGCGCCGGTGGTGCGGGGTCGTCAGGGCGAGGCGAGCGAGCCCGTGTCGCCGTGGGCCGCGGGGTCCTACGACCTGCCGCTGCGCAAGCCCGCCGACGGCGCGACGCCCGCCGGCGAGACGTACACGTACTCGGCCAACGACGTCAGCGTCGGCGACGTGGACGGTGACGGCGCCTACGAGTACGTCGTGAAGTGGGACCCGTCCAACTCCAAGGACGTCTCGCAGGTCGGCTACACCGGGCCGACCTACGTCGACACCTACCGGTTCGACGGCACCCTGCTGCACCGGGTGGACCTGGGCGTGAACATCCGCTCCGGCGCGCACTACACGCAGTTCCTGGTCTACGACTTCGACGGCGACGGCCGCTCGGAGATGATGATGAAGACCGCGCCGGGCTCGAAGGTCACGACGTACGACCGGCGCGGGAACGCGGTGTCCGAGCGGTACGTGACGATGCCCCGCGAGGACGTGCGCGCGGGGTACTCGCACAGCGACGACTACCGGCTCAGCGCCGCGGGCTACTACGAGCACGTCGTCGGGATGTTCCGGGGCTGGCACCGGCACCCCGAGGTGGTGGCGGGTCGGTGGCCCGCGACGCTGGAGCAGGCGTTCGGCATCGAGCCGCGCTACGCCTACCCGCTGTCCGACGTGGACGCGCGGGCTTTGGCCGACCACTTCATGGACGTCTACGCGCCGAGTCGCAGCGCGCGCAACAACCTGCGGGCGTTCGCCGGGTTCGTCGTGGACGGCCCGGAGTACCTGACCGTGTTCGACGGCAAGTCGGGCCGCGAGCTGGAGACGGTGCGCTACGAGCCGGGCCGGCACGACGACGGGCTCATGTGGGGCGACTACGCGCTGGGCCGGATCGAGCCGGGCAACCGGGTGGACCGGTTCCTGGCGGGGGTCGCGTACCTGGACGGCAAGCGGCCGTCGGCGGTCTTCGCGCGCGGCTACTACACGCGCACGACGCTGGCGGCGTACCGGTGGAACGGCCGCAAGCTGGTCGAGGACTGGTTCGTGGACAGCGGCTGGGTGCCGATGAGCAACCCGTTCAACTTCCCGGTGCACGGCCGGGACGGCACGTCGCCGACGCACGGCGGCCTGGCCACGCAGGGCGCGCACTCGTTGAGCGCGGCGGACGTGGACGGCGACGGCAAGCAGGAGATCGTCTACGGCGCGTCGACCCTCGACCACGACGGCACGGTGCTCTACCACTCGTCGGGTGTCCTGCCGCCGGGCAGCGCGAACCCCGGCGCGGTGGCGCGGCTCGGGCACGGCGACGCGCTGCACGTGACCGACATCGACCCGGCCCGCCCGGGGCTCGAGATCTACATGGTGCACGAGGGCGCGACGTCCGCGCCTTACGGCTACGCGCTGCGCGACGCGGCCACCGGCGAGGTGATCTACGGCGGGTACACCGGCCGGGACACCGGGCGCGGCATGGTGGGCGACGTGCTGCCGGACGAGCCCGGGTTGGAGACGTGGGCGTCGCTGCCGGGTGGCACGGACGCGGCCGGGCTGTGGTCGGCGGACGGCCGCCCGCTGTCGACGGCGATCCCGGGCACGAACGCGAGCATCCGCTGGGCGGCCGACCTGACCACCCAGATCGTCGACGGCGCGCAGGACGTGACGCCGACGGTCAAGGACTGGCGGCGCGGCACGCTGCTCACCGCGACCGGCACGCGGACCAACAACGGCACCAAGGGCAACCCGGCGCTGGTCGCCGACGTGCTGGGCGACTGGCGCGAGGAGCTGGTGGTGCGCACGGCGGACAGCTCGGCGTTGCGGGTCTACCTGAGCACGGAGGTCACCGGCCACAAGCTCTACACGCTGATGCACGACCCGCAGTACCGGGTGGACGTGGCCCGTCAGCAGACGGCCTACAACCAGCCCGCGTACACCGGCTTCTACCTGGCTTCGGACGTCGAGTGGGCGGAGGTGCCGCGTTAGGGTCGGCGGGTGATCACGATCGCTGTCGCCCAGCCGCGCTGCACCCCCTACGACGTGGCCGCGAACGTGGCGGCGCACGTCCGGGCGGTGCGCGCGGCTGGTGCGCGCGTGGTGGTGTTCCCGGAGCTGTCGCTGACCGGGTACCACCTGGACGCGCCGGTGGTGCCGTTCGAGCTGGTGGAGCCGCTGGTGGCGGCGTGCGCCGCGTCGGGGTCGGTGGCGTTCGCGGGCGCGCCGGTCGCCGGGCCGCACATCGGCGTGCTGGAGGTGTCCGGCGCGGGGGTGCGGGTGGCCTACCGGAAGATGTGGCTCGGTGGCCGGGAGCCGGCGCGCTTCCGACCCGGTGGCGCGCCCGCGGTGGTCGAGGTGGACGGGGCGCGGCTCGGGCTGGCCGTGTGCAAGGACACCGGCGTGCCGCGGCACGCGGCGGACACGGCGGCGTTGGGCGTGGACGGGTACGTGGCCGGGGTGGTGGAGCACGCGTGGGACGCGGGCGTGGTCGAGGCGCGGGCGCGTCGGGTCGCGGCCGATCACGGTGTGTGGGTGGCGGTGGCGAGCTTCGCCGGCCCGACGGGTGAAGGGTACGACTCCACGGCGGGTCGTTCGGCGGTGTGGGATTCGTCCGGTGGGAGGATCGCCTCCGCCGACACCGGGGTGGACGCCGTGGTGCGGGCGGTGGTCCCGACGCGCACCACGGAGGGAGGGTCATGACCGACGCCGACCTGCCCGCGCTCTTCCACGACGCCGAGGGCGCGTCGCGGCGCGGTCAGCGACAGGCTCTGTCGTGGAGCAGGATCCGCCTGATCAGCGCCGTGTTCGCGGCGATCGGCGGCGCGATGACGTGGAACGTCTTCGGGGGCGTGTCCCCCGGCGGCGCCCTGGCGATGGTGGCGTTCTCGGTGGCGCTCGTGGTGGAGATCCTGCTGTGGACCCAGCAGCCGGAGCGGGACTGGTACGCCGGGCGCGCGGTCGCGGAGTCGATCAAGACGCTGGCCTGGCGGTACGCGGTGGCCGGCGCGCCGTTCCCGGCCGACGCGCCGGGGGCGCAGGCGCTGTACCGCGACCGGGTGGCCGAGGTGGTCGCGGCGAGTGAGGAGCGGCTGGCGATGGTGGGCGACGACCCGTCGCCCACGCCGGCGATGACCGCGTTGCGGGCGGCGCCGTTCGAGCAGCGGCGGGCGGCCTACCTGGAACACCGGCTCCAGGAGCAGCGGGACTGGTACTCGGGCCGGGCGCAGCACAACCGCAAGCGCGCGTTGCAGTGGCGCAGCGCCCTGATCGCGGGCGAGGTCGCGGCCATCGTGCTCGCGGGGCTGGAGGCGTCCGGCGTGGGTCCGGTCGAGATGTCCGGCGTCCTGGCCGCGGTGGTGGCCAGCGGCGCGGCGTGGCTGGGCACGCGCCGGCACTCGACGCTCGCGACCAGCTACTCGATGGCCGCGCGCGAGCTGGCGATGGTGCGGGTGAGGCTGCTGGACGCGGACGAGGCGTCGTGGGCCGACGCGGTGGCGGAGGCCGAGAAGTCGATGGGCCGGGAGCACCGGTTGTGGCTGGCGTCCCGGCCGGTCGAGAGCTGAGTTCCCCCGGACGGGTGACCGGTCCGACGGTCGGGCGCGATGGGGTCGGGTCGTCAGCGGGAGAGCCGGGCGAGCAGCTTCCCGGTGTTCGCGCCGTACGCGGCGGTGTCGATGACCAGGGGGCGCTCGGCGGGCGCGTACGGGGATTCCGCCGTAGGACGGGAATACCCACGCGGCGACCCGCTGGTCAACGGTGGATCACCGGCGTGAAACCGAGCACCCCTCACCAGTCCACAGTGGACTCGGGTGCGATCTTCTCCGTCACCCGACCGATGTTTCCGCATCAGTGCGGCCTCATCGTGGTGTCCATCGCACCGACGCCCGCACAACGACCTGTGCGGCCCTCACGGAAGGTGCACCCCGATGATCCACTCCGTACCCGCCGAGCACGCGGACGAGGCAGGCGCGCGGGCCGAGACCATGGCCCGGTTCCTGCGCGACGTACCCGTCCCCTTCACCCGCGTGCTGTCCCTGTGGGTGGGCTACCGCCTGCGCCGCGACCCCCGGCAACCCGACACCCGCCACCGACTCACCGCCCGGCAGGCGTGCCTGCTCGGCTTACCCCCGCACACCGAGGTGACCCGGCGCGAGGGCTACCTGGTGCCCCACCTCGGCGACCACGGCCCGCGCCTGGCCGCGATCACCGCGCTGGTGCACCAGCGCGGCCTCGACCTGGACGAACCCGCGCGCGACGAGCTCGACCGCGGCTACACCCCGCTCGGCGTGCTGGTCACCGGCGCGCGCCGGGCCACCCACTACGCCACCACCACCCGCGCCCCCGACGACCCCGACTTCGCCGACCCGCTGCCCGACGACCCCGCCGACGTGCCCGCCCTGTGGTGCCAGGCCACGCTGCTCAGCGCGGGCAGACCCGTGGCGCTGGTCCGCGAGACCGTCTACCGGGTTGCGTTCACCGGCCGCCGCCCACCCGACCTCACCGGCTACCTGACCCCGGCGCCGCCCCGACTGGTGTCCTGATGCGCGCCCGGACCGCCGCGCTCGCCGCGACGACCGTGGCGGCGGGGTCCAGCGGGTACGTGGTCGCGGCGGTGCTCACCGAGGTCGCCGCCGACCTCGGAGTCACCACCGCGGCCGCGGGCCGGACGATCACCGCGTTCGCCTTGGCCTACGCGGTCGGCTCGCCGGTGCTCGCGATGCTCACGGCCCGGTTCGAGCGACGGGCGCTGCTGGTCGCGGCGCTGCTGGTCGCCGCGGTGGGCAACGTCGGCGCGGCGCTCGCGCCCACGCTGGACCTGCTGCTGGTCGCCCGCGTGCTCACCGCGTGCGGCGCGGCGCTGGCCACACCGGCGGCCACCGCGGTCGCCGCGCAGCTCAACCCCGCGCACCGGGCGAAGGCCATGGCGGTGGTGACGGCCGGGTTGACGGCCGCGACGCTGCTGGGCGTGCCCGCCGGGCGGTTCGTCGCCGACCGCTACGGCTACCGGGCGGCGTTCGTGCTGGTGGCGGCGCTGTGCGTGGTGGCGGCGCTGGTGGTGCGGTCCGCCGTGCCGACGGTGCGACCCGGGCCGGCGGTGGCGTTGCGGCAACGGCTCGCGCCGCTGGCCGATCCCCCGGTGCGCCGGCTGCTGGCCGTGTCGCTGCTGGCGTGCCTGGCCACGTTCAGCGTCTACGGCTACCTCGGCCCGATCACCGGCCGCCCACCGGACGGCGGCCACCTGCTGGCCTACGGCCTCGGCGGGGTGCTGGGCAACGCGATCGGAGGTGTGGCCGCGGACCGGCACGGGCCGCGCACACCGCTGCTGGTGGCGCTGGGCGGCTGCGCGGCGGTGCTCGTGGTGCTGCCGACGATGCTGGCCGGTGCGACGGCGGTCGTCGTGATGGCCGCGTGGGGCGCGTTGTTCTGGGCGTTCAACCCGCCCCTGTTCGCGGCGCTGGTCGCGGTGGACCCGGACCGGGCGAACCTCCTGCTCGCCCTGAACGCCTCCGCCATCTACACCGGCATCGCGGGCGCGGGTGTGCTCGGCGGCGCGGTGCACGCCCCGGCCGTCCCCCTCGTGGGCGCCGCCGTCGCCGTCGCGGCCGCCGCGATCGCGGCCACGAACCGCGGAAGGAGGTTGGTGACGCGCTGATCGGCGCGATCCGGGTTAGGTTGCCCGCATGGCCGGAAAGGTGCCTTCGGTGGAGCTGGAGGTCGGGGACCGCGTCGTGCGGATCTCGAACCCGGATCGCGTCTACTTCCCCGCGCGCGGGGAGACCAAGCTGGACCTCGCCCACTACTACCTGTCGGTCGGCGAGGGGATCGTGCGCGCGCTGCGCGAGCGGCCGTGCATGATGCACCGCTTCCCGTCCGGGGTGGCGGGCGAGAAGGTCCACCAGAAGCGGCTGCCGAGCGGCGCGCCGCCGTGGGTGCGGACCGTGCGGGTGCACTTCCCGCGGTACGACCGGCACGCCGACGAGCTCTGCGTGACGCACGTGGCGGACGTGGTGTGGGCGGTGCAGATGTCGACGGTGGAGTTCCACCCGTGGAACTCGCGCAGCGCCGACACCGAGAAGCCCGACGAGTGGCGCATCGACCTCGACCCGATGCCGGACTGCCCGTTCGACCGGGTCCGGCGGGTCGCGCACGTGGCGCACGAGGTGCTCGACGAGCTGGGCGCGGTGGGCTGGCCGAAGACGTCCGGCGGGTCCGGGCTGCACATCTACGTGCGGATCAAGCCCGAGTGGGGTTTCGCCGACGTGCGGCGGGCGGCGCTGGCGTTCGCCCGCGAGGTGGAGCGGCGCGCGCCCGACGACGTGACCACGGCGTGGTGGCGACGCGACCGCGACCCGCGCAGCCTGTTCGTCGACTACAACCAGAACGCGCGCGACCACACGATCGCCTCCGCCTACTCGGTGCGGGGCGTGCCGGAGGCGACGGTGTCCACGCCGGTGCGGTGGGACGAGATCGACTCGCTGGACCCGCGCGACTTCACCATCGCCACCGTGCCCGCCCGGTTCGCCGAGCTGGGCGACCTGCACGCCGGGATCGACGACGCGGTGTTCTCGCTGGAGCCGCTGCTGGAGCGGGCCGACCGCGACGGGGTGGACGTGCCCGAGCCCTAGCGCAGCACGCGCGGTCGCCGCCGGCCCAGGGCGAGGCCGTTCTCGACGTGCCGCAGCGCCTCCCGCGCGGTCCAGCCGTCGACGCCGTCGTGGTGCGAGGCGGCGGTCAGCAGCACGGCCATCGCGGTGCCCTCGTCCAGCCAGCCCGCGCCGACCAGCTCGCCGAGGCGGCACGCGGCGGTGAACACGACGTGCGCGCGCGTGCCCGGCCGGGCGTCGCGGACGCGGTCCGCCTCTCCCTCCACCACGGCGGCGCGGTAGGCGTCGACCCGGCGCGGCGAGGGCCGCTGGGTCGGGATCGGCAGGTCCTCCGGCGGCTCCGGGGTCAGCACGGCGACCAGCCACTCGGGCGCGGGCGCGACCGGCGCGTCCCGCACCACCCGGTAGCGGTCGCGCCCCAGCGCGGAACCGGCGGCGACCACGTACCCGCCGACGCCGCGCGTGTCCACGTGCGGCGCGATCCGGCCCACGCTGTTGCCCAGCGGCACGTCGGGCGCCCGGAAGTAGCGGTGCTCTCCCCCGCTGGGCGTCACCACCGTGTAGGTGTCGCGCGGGTCGTCCTCGCCGTGCTGCCAGGCGCGGCGGGCGAACGCCTCGCGGCCGTGCGGCACGTCGATGTCGACCACCAGCAGCCCGGCGGGACCGCAGGAGATGCCGACGTTGTAGGCCCGGCGCGACCACCAGTGCCGGATCCGGTCGCGGTCCAGGGTCGCCTCGTCGTCCCAGCCGCGCAGCGCGGGCTGCTTGCCGTGCGGGCGCAACGGGACCACCGGCCAGCCTCGTGCGGCGGCGGCCAGCGCCGCCCGGTACCTGGTCATGCTCGTTCCCCCTGATGTCGGGCAACGGGGGAAGCGCCGCCGAGGTCCAGTGTGCCGGGGTCAGGTCTGCCGGTACAGGGCCACCAGGACGCCGTGCACGGCTTCGTCACCTCCCGCGTCCCGCGCCTGGTCCACCAGCCGGCGCAACGTCTCGCCCAGCTCCCGCGCGCCGTCCTCGGTGAGCCGGAGGTGGCGCGACACCAGCACGGGCTCCTCCGGCGACCGCCGCAGCTCCTCCGCGACCGCGCCGAACAACGCCTCCGCGTGCTCGGCCGCCGGTCCCGGCACCGAGAGGCGGCGGAACGTGCGCTGGTAGTACTGCTCCGTGCCGCCGCGCACCCGCCGCGTCTCCGCGACCCGCACCAGCCCCGCCTCGCGCAACACCTTCAGGTGGTGGCCGACGTTGCCCTTCTGCGCGCCCAGCGCCACGGCGAGCTGGCTGGTCGTCGCGGGCGCACGGCCGAGCGCGAACAGCAGGCGCTGCCGCAGCGGGTGCGCCAGCGCCTTGTACTGCGCGGGCGACCCGACCTCCAGGATCTCCTCCACCCGCCAAGTGTCTGTTTCTCTTGACGCTTTGGCAACGCCGCTGCTCTACTGCGGGCATGGACATCGCGGCGGTCGTCGACCGCACCCGCGCGCTGCTGGTCGAGCACTACGTCTTCGCCGACGTGGCCGAGAAGCTGGACGCGCTGCTCGCCGCGCGGCTGGCCGCCGGCGCGTACGACGTGGCCACGCCGGAGGAGCTGGGCGCCGCGGTCACCGCCGACCTCCAGTCGGTCAACGGCGACCGGCACCTGCGGCTGAAGTTCCACCCAGACCGGGTGCCCGAGGGCGACGACTCGGCGCTGATGCAGGAGGTCGGCCGGTCGTTCGAGCTGTCCCTGGGCGGCGTGCCGCAGCTGCGCAGGCTGGCGGGCAACGTGGTGCACCTGGAGCTCGCGCCGTCGCTGTTCCCGGTCGAGTGGGCGGCCGAGGGCATCACCGCCGCGTTCACCCTGGCGTCGCGCGGCGACGCCTTGATCATCGACCTGCGCGCGAACACCGGCGGCGACCCGCAGACCGTCGCGCTGGTGTGCGGCTACCTGCTGGACGAGGCGACGCACCTCAACACCATGCACGACCGGAGCGGCGAGGTGTCCCGGCAGTTCTGGAGCCAGGCGCACGTGCCGGGCCGGCGGTTCGGCGGCACGAAACCGGTGTACGTGCTGACCAGCGGCAAGACGTTCTCCGGCGCCGAGGAGCTGGCCTACGACCTGCAGCAGCTCGGCCGGGCGACCGTCGTCGGCGAGCGCACGGGCGGTGGCGCGCACCCGCGGCGCGGCTTCACCGTGCACCCGCACCTGGAGGCGACCATCCCGACCGCGCGGGCGGTCAACCCCGTGTCCGGCACGAACTGGGAGCTGGTCGGCGTGACGCCGGACATCGCCGTGCCCGCCGCGGACGCCCTGGACCGCGCGCACCGCGAGGCGTTGGCCGAGCTCGACCGCCGCGGCGGCGACTCGCCCGCGCTCGCCGAGGTGCGCGCCGCCCGCTCAGGGAGCGCTTAGCCGGCCGGTGAGGGTGCCGTGCAGCCGCGCGCTGTGCGGGTTGAGGCCGGTGATCTCGACGGTCTTGCCCCGGTCGGCGTACTTGGCCGTGACCGCGTCCAGCGCGGCGACCGACGAGGCGTCCCAGACGTGCGCGGCCGACAGGTCGATGACCACCCGGTCCGGGTCGCCCGCGTAGTCGAACCGGTGCGCCAGGTCGTTGGTGGAGGCGAAGAACAGCTCGCCGGTCACCGTGTAGACGACCCGGTCGCCGTCGCCGCGCGCCTCCACGGTGGCCACGCGGGCGACCCGGCGCGCGAACACCGCCAGGGCGGCGACGGAGCCGACCACGACGCCGATCGCCAGGTTGTGCGTGGCCACCACGACGGCGACCGTGACGACCATGACGCCGATCTCGCCGGCGGGCATCCGGCGCAGGGTGGCGGGCGCGACCGAGTGCCAGTCGAAGGTCGCGAACGACACCAGCACCATCACCGCGACCAGCGCCGCCATCGGGATCTGCGACACGACCGGCCCGAACGCCACGCACAGCACCATCAGGAACGCGCCCGCCAGGAACGTCGACAGCCGGGTGCGCGCGCCGTTCTTGAGGTTGATCATGGTCTGGCCGATCATCGCGCAGCCGCCCATGCCGCCGAAGAACCCGGTCACCACGTTGGCCACGCCCTGGCCGATCGACTCGCGCCGCTTGTCCGAGCCGGTGTCGGTGAGGTCGTCCACCAGCTTCGCCGTCATCAGCGACTCCATGAGCCCGACCAGCGCCAACGCCACCGCGTAGGGCGCGACCACCCGCAGCGTCTCCGGCGTGAGCGGCACGTCCGGCAGGCCGGGCGTCGGCAGCGACGACGGCAGCTCGCCCCGGTCGCCCACGGTGGGCACGGCGATGCCCGCGCCCACCGTCAGCGCGGTCAGCGCCACGATCGACACCAGCGGCGCGGGCACCACCTTGGACAGCCGCGGGAACAGCACCATCAGCACCAGCCCGCCGACCACCAGCGGGTAGACCGCCCACGGCACGTCGACCAGCTCCGGGACCTGCGCGAGGAAGATCAGGATCGCCAGCGCGTTGACGAACCCGACCATCACCGAGCGCGGCACGAACCGCATCAGCCCGGCCACCCCGAGCGCGCCGAGCGCCACCTGGACCAGCCCGCCGAGGATGACGGCCGCGAGCAGGTGGCCCAGGCCGTGCTCGCGCACGAGCGGCGCGACCACAAGCGCGACCGCGCCGGTGGCGGCGGAGATCATCGCCGGCCGCCCGCCGACCACCGAGATGACCACGGCCATGGTGAACGAGGCGAACAGGCCGACGCTGGGCGCGACCCCGGCGATGATCGAGAACGAGATCGCCTCGGGGATCAGCGCCAACGCCACCACCAGGCCCGCCAGCACCTCGGTGCGCAGGGTCTTGGGGTCGCGCAACGCGCGCAGCGTCGGCCAGGTCGGGCGTGGTGCCGTGGTCGGTGCGGAGGGGTTCACAACCACCCTGTCGTGGTCGGGCACGCCGTTCGGGCGCGCGGGCGTGGGGCCGCCGGGCGTGCCGCGGCGGTTCGGGGAGCTGAGGGGGAACGGCCCGCTACGGCGGGCAGGACAGGGCACGAGGCGGGACGGGCACGCGTCGTCTCCTGTCCGGAAGGAGGGGATCTGCCGCCGGGACGTCGTCGACACCGGTCGCGGGGGCGGCCGAGCCGCACCACCGGCGGAAATCCTACCCCGCCCGCGCTCGGCGAACCCCGGGAGGGGATCACGAGGTGCGACGGCGTTCATCCCTTCGGGCAGTGAGAGCGGCGGTCCACGGCCGATAACATCGGTCGCAGGGGGCGCCATGCAGCGCATTGAGGTTCCTCATGCAGGACGGTGACCTCGTCGGGCGATTCGCGCGCCGGCTGCGGATGTTCGACTCCAACGCCGACGGCGTCGTCCGGCGGCGGGACGTGGTGGCGGCGGCCGAGCGGTTGGTGCGGGCGTTCCGCGTCGACCCCCGCTCGATCGGCGCCGAACGGCTCCGCACGGGGTACGAGATGCTGTCGTTGGCGCTGCTCGCCGACTTCGGCGACCTGGCCCGGGACGAGGTCGCGGTGGTCGGCTTCACCGCGGCGCCGGCCGCCGCCCCGGCCCGGATGGCGGGCCTGGGCCGCCGCATCGCCCGCACCGACGCGCTGGCCGTGCGCGAGTGCCTGGCCCCGATCGGCGAGGCGGTGAAGGCCGAGCACGTCGCCGAGGTGATCGTGGTGCTCGGTGCGCACCCCGGGCACCGGCCGGTGATCCAGCAGGCGCTGGAACGCGACGGCGCGCTGATCCGGCTCACCACCGCGATCCGCCCGTTCACCGACCACTTCGCCGGTGCCGGCTACCCCGGCCTCTACGGCCGCGCCTGAGGTCGCGGGCGGGCGGCGCGAGGTGTGCCCGCCCGGCGAGCGGCCGTTCGGCGTCGCCGCGTTCCTCGCGGTGCACCGGGTGCGCGCGATCCCCGGTCCGCTGTCGGACCCGGATGGCAGGATTTCCCCGTGACCGTTCCCGCAGTGCTGCGCACGCTGGCCCGGCTCAGCGCGTCCGAGCAGCCGCAGCGGGTGCAGCTCGACCTGACCAGGACGGCCGGGCTGGTGTGGCTGGGTGCCGACGAGCCCGCCTGGCGGACCCTGACCCAGGAGCTGGAGCCACCGGCCTGGACACCGGTGTCGTGGACGCCGCGCCACGGCCAACGCGAGGCCGTCGACCGGCTGGCGTCGTTCGACGCGCTGCACCAGGAAGACCGGCTGCTGCGGCTGGGGTGGGCGTTCCTGTGCGGACCGGCGACGGTGAACGGCCAGCGCCGGCGGGTGTGCCTGCCGCTGGTGTCACGGCCGGTCCGGCTGCACCCCTCGGGGCGCGGCTACGTGTTCCACGTCGCCGGCGACGTGGCGATGTTCCCGCTGCTGGCCGACTGGTCCCGGGCCGCGGAGCTGGAGACCCGGCTGGCCAGGGGCCGGGAGTGGATCGGGGCGACGCTGGCCGCGAGCGGGTTCGCCGACGTGCCGGTGCTCGGGCCCGAGCGGGACCCGCGCGCGCTGATCGGCGGTGACGAGCTGGTCGTGGTGGCCGGGGCCGGGCTGCACGCGGGCGAGCCGGTGGTCAGCACCGAGCGCGGCGCGGCGCTCTACGCGTGGGCCCGCCGGTCCGGTGTGGAGGCGACCGCGTTGTCCGGGCTGTACTCGTCGGCGGAGGACGCGGCGGTCGAGGACGCGGCGGAGCCGGCGGTCGACGAGGTGGTGCACGGCGCGGTGCCGTTGAGCCCGAGCCAGCGGGCGGCGGTGGTGGCGGCCCGCACCGCGCCGGTGACCGTGGTGGGCGGGCCGCCGGGCAGCGGCAAGACGCACACGCTGGCCGCGATCGCGCTGGACGCGGTGGCGTCGGGTCGCTCGGTGCTGCTGGCCAGCCGGACGCGCAACGCCGCCGACGTGCTCGGCGAGGCGTTGCGGCGCGCCGGCGGCCCGGTGCCGGTCCTGTTCGGCGACTCCGAGCTGCGCCGGGACATGGCCCGGGAGCTGAGCACCGGGCTGGCCGCCACCAGCGCCAAGGGCGAGTTGGACCGGCTCGACCGGACCCGGCGGAGCGCCGTCGCGGCGGTGGCTCGGGTCGAGCGCGCGGTCGGGGCGGCGTTGCGGGACGAGGAGCTGGTCGAGGCGGCGGTGCGGTTCGAGGCGTTGATGCCCGCCCACCGCGCGGTCGCGCCGCGCGCGTTCGACGACGGCGCGGACTTCGAGCGGCTGCACGGGCTGCTGCGCCCGCGTCACGGCGTGCTCGGCGGGGTGCGCACGCGGTGGGCCCTGCGGTCGGCGCGCAAGCTGACCGGCGCGGCGGACGACGTGGACGTGGCGGACCTGGAAGCGGCGGTGCGGGCGGCCGAGCAGTCCGCCGCCCAGGTGCGGGTCGCCGCGAACGGCGGCACGGCGCTGGAGGCGTTGCGCGGCCTGCTCGCCGAGGAGGACGCGCGCGGGCACGCCGCGACCGCCGCGTGGCTGGCGGTGCTGGCGGTCAGCCGGCGCGGCGCGGGCCCGCGGCGGGCGGTGGCCGCGTTGGCGACGGCGCTGCGGTCGGGCCGGGCGGCGCGACGGCGGGCGTTGAGCGACGTCTCCGCCGAGCACCTGGTGCAGGCCCTGCCGCTGTGGGTGGGCACGCTGGCCGACGTCGAGGACATCCTGCCCGCCGTGCCGGGCGTGTTCGACCTGGTGGTGATCGACGAGGCGAGCCACGTCGACCAGCCGCTGGCCGCGCCCGCGCTGCTGCGCGGCAGGCGGGTCGTGATCGGCGGCGACCCGCGCCAGCTGCGGCACGTGTCGTTCGTCGGCGAGCAGGCCGTGCGCGAGGCGGTGACCGCGGAGGGCACGACGGCGCTGGCGGACCGGCTGGACGTGCCGAAGGTCAGCCTGTTCGACGCGGGCGCGGCGGCGGCCGGCGTGCACTGGCTCACCGAGCACCACCGCTGCGCGCCGCACCTGATCGGGTTCGCCGCGACCCGGTTCTACGAGGGTCGGATCTCGCTGCTCACCACGCACCCGTCGATCGCGGACGTCGACTGCATCGACGTCGAGAACGTCGAAGGCACGCGCGACGACAAGGGCGTGAACGAGGTCGAGGTGGACGCCGTGCTCGCCCACCTGCGCCGCCGGATCGCCGCGGGGGTCCGCTCGATCGGCGTCGTGACGCCGTTCCGGGCGCAGGCCGACGCGTTGGAGCAGGCCCTGCTCGACCGGCTGAGCCTGGACGAGATCACCACGGGTGGGGTGCGCGTGGGCACCGTGCACGGCGTCCAGGGCTCGGAGTTCGACGAGGTCGTGATCAGCCTGGCGCTCACCGACGCCGACCGGCCCGCCGCCTGGCGCTTCGCCAACGACCCCAACCTGCTGGCCGTGCTGACGACGAGGGCGCGGCGCCTGGTGCACGTGATCACGTCGGCCGCCGGACCGGTCGGGCTCGTCGGGGACTACCTGCGGCACGCGGAGGTGCCGCCGACCGAGACGGAGGGCTGCGTGCCGTCCGACGAGTGGACCGCCCGGCTGGCGGCCGAGCTGACGGCGCTCGACCTGACGCCGCGCACCGGCTACCCGGTCGGCCGGTGGCGGGTCGACCTGGTGGTGGGCGACCGCGCGTCGGCGGTCGCCGTGGACACCCGACCGCACCCGGAGGGCGCGGCGGCGCACCTGGCCCGGTGGCGCGCCCTGCGCGGCGCGGGCTGGCGGGTGCACGACGCGTTCCCGAGCCGCTTCGGCCACGACCCGGCGCGGGCCGCGGTCGAGCTGGCGCAGGAACTCGCGCCGCGGACCATCGGTGCCGCGGCGGTCACGCCCGTGCGCGCAGCCACTCCAGAGCCGACGGAGCCGAGGTGACGATGGAGAGGTGGCCGTCGTCCGGCGACAGCCGCAACTCCGCCGCCGGGCACCGGCCGGCCAGCCACTCGGCGTGCGAGCTGGGCACGACGCGGTCACGTCCACCGTGCAGCAGCAGCACCGGCGCGGTCACGTCGGCGGGGTCGAAACCCCACGGGGAGACGTAGGCCAGGTCGTCGTCGATCAACGCGGCCGGTCCCGCCTGCACCGCCGGGCCGACGACCTCGGTGAACCACGACCAGTCGCCCTCCAGGGCGGCGAGGTCCGCCTCGGTGAACTCCGGGTCGTACACCACGCCCGACGCCTCGAACCGCTCCTTCACCGCCCGTCCCGCCTGGGCCGCGCGCAGCGACGCCACGCCGGACGCCGCCATGCCCGCGAACCAGTCGAGCCCGTCCGCCGCGAAGGGCGCGAGCCCGGCGACGCTGACCACGCCGAGCACCCGGTCCCGCAGCAACGCGCCGCAGGCGAGGGCGTGCGGCCCGCCACCGGAGTGGCCGAACACCGCGAACCGGTCGATCCCCACCGCGTCGGCGACGGCGGCGGCGCAGGTGGCGGCGGAGGCGACGTCCCGGCCGGGCCGCGGTGTCGACCCGCCGTAACCGGGCCGGTCGTAGGACACCCAGCGCAGGCCGAGCCGTCGCGCGGCGGGGAAGAGCGGTGCGGGAGGCGCGCCGATGTTCGGCGTGCCGTGGTGCCAGAGGACGGCCAGGTCGCCCTCGACGGCGTCGTAGGCGTGCAGCGTGCTGCCGTCGTCCAGGCGGATGTCGATCTCCGTCACCACGGGCGGAGCCTAACAGCGGGCGGGGTCGCGTCGAGGCCGGCGAAAAAGAGATCGAAATCGTGGTTTGGCGCGTCCGCCGAACGGTTACCTCGTGGCTGCGCCTTGAGCCAACAGGGTGCCGAAGGAGCGTGCCGTGAACATGGTGGACCTGCCTGACGACGGGCTGGACCTGGCGCTGGGCGGTGTCCGAACACCCGAAGACATCGCCGGCCTGGTGCGGCAGGTCGGCTACGAGGTGGACGAGCGCAGCGTCACCGACCTCGCGCTGATCGCCGCCGAACTGGTCGGCAACGCCAGGCAGCACGCCGAAGGGCCGTGGCGGATGCGGTTGACGCGGGTGCACGAGCGGCACGTGCTGCGGGTCGAGGTGGAGGACCGCAGCCCCAGCCTGCTGCCCGTGCTCGGCCGGCCGGACGACCCCACCGCGGGCAGCGGGCTGCTGCTGGTCAACCGGCTGTCCGTGCACTGGGGGTTCGACCACCACGGGGACCGCAAGGTGGTGTGGGCCGAGGTGCCGGCCAGGTGACGCCGCGGTGGTGCGGGGTCCGCGGCGCGTGCGGACCCCGCACCACCGGTCAGCGGTCCACCTCCTGCGAAACCCAGGAGGAGACCGCCGAGTAGTAGTCCCGCGCGTTGGGCGCGAGGTTGATCGAGTGGCCGTAGTCGGGCAGCGCGTAAGCCCGCAGCGGGCCGCCGAAGTACGGCGACTCGGCCGCGTGCAGGGTCTGCGCCGTCGAGCAGTCGGTGGCGAGCGGACCGCACACCGCGCCGTCCCGGGAACCGACCGCGGTCATCACCGGCACGTCGATCAGCAGCGTGTACGGCAGCAGCACGGCCACGCCGAGCCCGTCGGCCGCCTCGGTCGGCGAGACCACGTCCTTCGTGGCCTCCTCCAGCTCCGCCACGTCCGGCACGAGCGGGCCCGGCGCGTGGAAGCTCGCGTACCGGGTGCCGGGAGCGGTGGTCAGGTAGCCCGGCGGGTACAGCAGGCCGAACTTCGGGTCCAGGTTGGCCGGGCGGAAGTTCGCGAACGCCGCGGCCACGCCGACCGGGTTCACCCGGTGCGTCATGCCGGTCAGCAGCACGCCGTCCACGTCCCGGTAGGTGGCCGCCTCGACCGCGCTGATCGCCGCGCCGAGCGAGTGGCCGCCGATGACGACCCGGCTGAACCGCGGCCCGTACTCCCCCGACCGCAACCCCCGCACCACCTGGTGCAGGGCGTCGGCCTGGACGAACGCGGTCAGCGCCACGGCGAGCGGCTTCGAGCTGCGACCGGTGCCGAGCCGGTCGACGGCGAAGGTGGCGATCCCGGCGGCGTTCTGCGCGGCGCGGAACGAGTGCCTGCCGTCGGGGAAGTCCCAGTAGGAGCTGTTGTAGGTCGAGCCGGGGACGAGCAGCTGGACGGTGGTGGCGCCGGGCGCCGGGACGCACAGCGTGCCGTGCACGACCTCGGTGTGGCCGAGGACGGTCACCGGCGCGTCGACGTCACGGCGCGGGGCGGCGGCCGAGGCGGGCGCGGGCGTCAGCGACGCCAGCAGCAGCGCCACCACCCCGGCGGCGAGTGGGTTGCGCAAGAAGGACGACCTCCATCGTCAGGCGGTGCACCGGCGGGAGCGGGCGGTCATCGGCAGCCGGTTCGGGTAGAGCAGGCCGATCACCTTCGGTCGGACGGTGACGCCCGGCACCGGCACGAGCCGCCAGCGGGCGGCCAGGGTGGCCGCCACGATCGCGATCTCGATGTGCGCGAACGCGTGCCCGGGGCAGTGGTGCAGGCCGCCGGCGAACGGCACGTACGCGCCCGTGGGCAGGGCGGCGGCGCGGTCGGGCAGCCAGCGGTCGGGGTCGAAGCGGGCCGGGTCGTCGTAGTAGCGCGGGTCGTGGTGCAGCGCGTGCGGGCTGAACCCGACCTCCGTGCCCGCCGGCACCCGCACGTCGCCCAGCGACACCGACGTGTTGGTGCGCCGCAGCACCAGCCACAGCGGGTAGCGGCGCAGCACCTCGCTGATCACGCGGTGCAGGTACGGCAGTCGGCGCAGGTCCTCGACGGTGGCGGCACGGCCGTCGAGCACGTCGTCCACCTCGGCGTGCACCCGCCGTTCCACCTCCGGGTTGCGGGCCAGCTCGTGGAACAGCCAGGACAGCGCGATGCCGGTCGTCTCGGTGCCCGCGGTGAGCAGGGTGACGACCTCGTCGCGCACCTGCTGCCGGTCCATGGCCGCGCCGGTGTCCTGGTCGCGCGCGTTCAGCAGCACCGACAGCAGGTCGTCCCGGTCGCCGCGGGAGGAGTCGACCACGTCGTCCACGACCCGGTGCACGTGCGCGACCGCCCGGTCGAAGCGGCGGTTCGCCGGGATCGGCAGCTTCTCCAGCGCGGCGGGCGACAGCGCGCGGACCACGCCGAGCCGGATCAACGTCGGCGTGTGCGCCCGGATCTCCGCGCTCACCGCCGGCCCGAAGTCGGCGGAGAACAGCGTGCGGCCGACCACGGTGATCGCCAGGTCCTGCATCACCCGGTCCAGGCGCAGGGTTTGTCCATCCCGCCAGGAATTCGCCAAGTCCGCGGACAGCGCGGTCATCGTCTCCGAATAGCGGGTGAGCGGACGGCGGTGGAACGCGGGTTGGATCATCCGGCGCTGCCGGCGGTAGAAATCGCCGTTGGTGCTGACCAGCCCGTTCCCGAACGCGCGGCGCAGTTTGTCGACGAAGATGCCCTTGTCGAACTTGTCCGTCTCGCCGGTGAGCACTTGGTGCGCCAATTCGGCGGTGGTGACGAAGTGCAGCGGCAGCGAACCCAGGCGCAGGAGCACGACCGGGCCGTGTTCCCGCAGGTCAGCGGTAAAGGCCAGCCGGTGGCGCAACAAGGCCGCGGTGTGGCCGAGCAGCGGTAATCGCCCGGGAACCGTGGGCGGCTCGACTTTCCCGGTGTGCCCGGCTTTCGAACGGCGAGTCATCGGCGTGCACTCTATGCGCCATTCGGAGCCGGATGGGATCGCGCATTGGAGTTAAGTTGTCCGATCCGCTGGTGCCGGCGCCGCCCAGGCGGTTGGATGTCCTGGTCCGCCCGTCCCCGAACCCGAATCCGCGAAAAGACCCGGAGCGCCCCCGATGAGCGACTTGGACTGGGTGCCCGAAGGCATCGACACCACCGTGCCGAGCGTGGCCCGGACCTACGACTACCTGCTCGGCGGCGCGCACAACCTCGCTGTCGACCGGGCCATGGGCGAGGCGATGCTCCAGGTCCTGCCCGGCGCGCGCGACCTGGTCCGGCTGAACCGGTCGTTCCTCCGCCGAGCGGTCACCCACCTGGCCGAGCGCGGGGTGCGGCAGTTCCTCGACATCGGCTCGGGCATCCCGACCGCGGGTGCCGTGCACGAGATCGCGCAGGAGGTGGCGCCGGGCTGCCGGGTGGTCTACGTCGACAAGGACCCGGTGGCCACCGCGCACGGCCGCCTGCTGCTGGCCGACGACCCGGACTGCACGGCGGTGCAGGCGGACCTGCGCGAGCCGGACGACGTGCTGAGCCGACCCGAGGTGAGCCGGCTGCTGGACTTCGACGAGCCGGTCGGGTTGCTGCTGCTGCTGGTCGTGCACTTCGTCCGGCCGGAGGGGGAGCCGGGCAGGTTGCTGGCCCGCTACCGCGACCGGCTGGCGCCGGGCAGCTTCGTGGTGATCTCGCACGCCACCGCCGACGACCGCGCCGACACCATGCGCCGCGCCGCGGACACCGTGCGGGAGAGCAGGTCGAAGGACAACCTCGTGTACCGCACGCGCGCGGAGGTGACCGAGCTGTTCGACGGCTACGAGCTGGTGCCGCCGGGCGTGGTGGGGCACGCGCTGTGGCATCCCGGCGGCGCGGGCGACATCGCCGACCAGGCGGAGGACAACACCCAGGTGTGGGCCGGCGTGGGCCGGAAGCCGGGTCGCGAGCCGGTGACCGGAGGCCGTTGATGACCGCTGCGCTCCCCCAGGACGCGGACGGGGTGCGGGCCCGCACCAAGCTCGCCAAGAAGTGGGCCTACCTGCTCAGCTCCCGCACGTTCGTGCCGCTGGCCGGCACCGAGCTGGAACGGCAGCTGCTCGGCCTGGTCGAGCGGCTGTGCGCCGGGGTGGCGACCGAGGCGCTGGCGCAGCGCGCGGGCCGCGAGGTCGGTGAAGCGCTGGTCGGCCTGAACTGCACCACGGCCGAGGCGTTGCAGGTGTCGTTGGAGGTCGTGGGCAAGGGCCTGTTGGGCATGCCCGCCCTCGTGCCGCCGGACAAGCTGCGCGAACGCGTGGTCGACGTGGTCGCCTCGCTCGCCGCCGGGTTCGCCGACCGGGCCCGCGCGTCCGTGCTGGCGCAGCAGGAGCAGCTGGGCCGCTCGCTGTACAAGGCCATGCGCGAGGCGCAGGTGGAGCTCCAGTACAGCGAGGCCAGGTTCGAGCTGCTGGAGCACCACCTGTCGACCGGCATCGCGACGGCCGACGAGCACGGCGGGCTGGTGCGGTCGAACGCCGCGCTGGCCCGGATCGTGGACCGCACGCCCGAGGACCTGGCCGGGTCGTCGTTGTTCGACCTGGCGCACCCCGACGAGAGGGTGGCGTTGCGGGCGGACTTCGCGCGGCTGGTCGACGGAGGCACGGGGTCGACCACGCAGCCGCGCCAACTGCTGCGCGCCGACGGCGAACCGGCCTGGGTGGTGCTCACCCTGTCGCCGCTGCGCCGGCTCGAAGGTCGACCCCAGGTGATCGTGCTCGCCGAGGACGCGACCGACGTCAACCTGCTGCAGGGCCAGCTCAACCACCAGGCGCTGCACGACGTGCTCACGCGGCTGCCCAACCGCCAGTACTTCACCAGCCGGCTGGAGCAGGCGCTGCGCACGGCCGAGCCCGGTGCCGGCGTCAGCGTGTTCCACCTCGACCTCGACGGGTTCTCCCGCATCACCGGCGGCCTGGGCCGCGCGGCAGGCGACCACGTGCTCAAGGTCGTGGCCGGCCGGCTGGAGGCGGTGATGGCCGAGGAGAACGCGATGGTGGCCCGGTTCGGGCACGACGAGTTCGCGATCCTGGTCGAGAACTCCCCGGCCACGCCCGACGTAATCACCCTGGTCCGGCGGATCAACGACCTGCTGGCCGCGCCGTTCCACGCCGACGGCGAGCGGGTGGCGGTGTCGGCGACGATCGGCGTGGTGCACCGGCCGCCGCGCGACGCGACGCCGTCGGACCTGCTCGACTCGGCCGACCTGACGCTGCGGCGGGCCAGGGGCAACGGGCGCAGGCAGTGGGAGCTGTCGGACCGGGCGCAGGACGGCCGCGACCGGCGCGCGTTCAGCCTGGCCGCGACCATGCCGGGCGCGTGGGAGAACGGCGAGATCCGGGTGCTGTACCGGCCGGTGGTGCGGCTCGCGGACGGTCGGGCGGAGTCGGCCGAGGCGGTGCTGCGGTGGGACCACCCGACGTTGGGCGCGCTGCCGCACGAGCAGTGCCTGGCACTGGCCGAGGACACCGGGCTGGTCGTGCCGCTGGGCGCGTGGGCGCTGCGGGCGGCGTGCGAGCAGGCCCGGTCGTGGCGGGAGGCGGGCCGCGACCTGCCGGTGCGGTGGGCGTTGACGCCGAGCCAGGCGGCGGACCCGGACCTGCACGGCGTGGTGCGCGAGGCGTTGTCCGACAGGGGGCTGCCGACGGCGTCGCTGCGGCTGGGTGTGCCCCGTCAGGCGCTGTTCGGGGAGCGCGGCGACGCGGCCGACAAACTGAAGTACCTGGCCGAGGACCGGGTCGGGATCGAGGTGGAGGACTTCACCGCCGCGCCGGACGACCTGGTGCGGCTGCTCGACGGCGTGCCGGTGCGGGCGGTGCGGGTGACCCAGTCGCCTGCGGCGCGGCCGGGGTCGGCGGTGGCGCGGGCGTTGGCCGGCGTGCTGGGCGTGGTGCGTGACGCCGGCATCGGGTTGACCGCTGCCGGCGTCACGACACGGGAACAAGCCCGGTGGTGGCGGGAGGTGGGTGCGGACACCGCGTCCGGTCCCCTGTTCGCTCCCGCCGGTCCACCGGACGTGATCACCCGATAGCGCAAGTCAAGGCAGGCGCTGTCGGGGAGCCACTGGCGAGGTAGCCGAAGGTGGTGCTCTCCCCCGGCTTGACGGCCGCGTTCCACGGGACGTTCTTCGCCGTCGCGGTCGTGCCGTCGGTGGTGATGGTCGCGCCCCAGGCGTGCCGGACCTGACCGTCCGCGAACGGCCACGTCACCTGCCAGCCCGCGGACGGCGAGTTCTCCCGGTGCCGCAGGGTGATCTCGACGTGGTAGCCGGTGCCCCACTGCGCCACCACGCGCATGGTCGCGGTGCAGTCACCCGGGGTCTTCTTGAAGTCGGGCAACTCGTCGAGCGTGACGACGTCGGCGTGGTCGTAGACGCGCTGCACGAAGTCGCGCGGGTTGACCACGCCGTCCTGGATGAACGAGCCGGACCAGGTGACGAACCAGGACCAGCGGGCCTCGTAGGCGCGGACCAGGTCCGGGTCCGGGATGGAGCCGACCTCGCCCAGCGCGACCAGCTTCCTGTCACCGCCCAGGGCCACCAGGCGCTCGTAGGGCCCGATGACCGGGCCGTGGTCGCCCTGCGGCGGGTAGGAGTCCATGCCGACCACGTCGACCACGTCGTCACCGGGGTACCAGTCGGGTGAGACGGAGTTCCAGACCCAGATCAGGTTGTGCAGGCCGTGGTGGCCGACCAGGCGGTCGTGCAGGAGCCGGTAGAGCCGCTTGGCGGGTTCGGGGCCCTTCGCGCCCCACCAGAACCAGCCGCCCTCGGCTTCGTGCAGCGGTCGCCACAGCACCGGGACGTTGGCGTCGGCCAGGCGCTCGAGCTGCACCGCGATGGCGTCCATGTCGCGGATGAGCAGCCGGTAGTCGGTCGAGGTCGGGTCGGCGAGCGCGGCGGCGAGGTCGAAGGTCGTCGCGTCGGTGTAGAAGCCGCGCCACCACTCCTTGCCCGGCTGGTCGATCAGGCCGGACGGCGCGTTCCAGTGCCAGGCCAGGGTGACGATGCCGCCGCGCCGGTCGTAGGCCAGGGCGTGGTCGACGTCGCGGCCCGCGGTGCCGCGCTCGACCCGGCTGGGCGAGTAGTCCATCAGGTCGTAGCCGCCGATGGCCGGGGCCTTGCCGGTGTTCTGCTCGACCCAGTCGATGCTCGCCTGGTCCTGCTGGCCGGACAGGGTGGTGGTGCCGTAGTTGTCGGCCAGGTAGCGCATCAGGCCCTTGGCCTCGGCGGTGGCGGCCGGGTCGGTGAGCGCGCCGGTGACCTGGTGGGGGCCGCGCGGCGCGCTGGGGGTCACCTTGATCGCGTCGATCAGGTACCAGCCCCAGTTGTTGGTGACGGTGATCGTGTTGTCGCCGGGGACCAGCAGGACCTTGCCCGCCGGGATGGAGGTGAAGGTGGGGTGCTCGGGGAACTGGACGTCGCCCAGGCCCGTGCCGTTGAGCGAGAGGGAGGCCGTCTTCGGGCCGTACGGGGTGGCGTACAGGATGGTGAGGTCGTGCAGGCCGCCAGGGCTGTCCGGGATGGTGATGGTGACGCTGTCCGTGCCGGTGTCGAAGCCCGCCACGTAGCCGCGGCCGGAGAAGCCCGCGACGCTCGACTCGACCGCGGTGCCGTTGAGCACGCCGTCCTCGGCTTCGTGGACGCCCGGCGCGGGAGGCGCGCTGGGGGTCACCTCGATCGCGTCGATCAGGTACCAGCCCCAGGCGGTGGTGAAGGTGAGCGTGTTGTCGCCCTCGGCCAGCACCAGCTTCGCGCCGGTGGCCTCGGTGAAGGTGGCGCTCTCGGCCAGCGCGACCTCGCCGACGGAGGTGCCGTTGAGGGTGACGGCGGTGTGCTTGGGGCCGTAGGGGGCGGCGTAGCGGACGGTGAGGTCGTGCAGGCCGCCGGGGCTGTCGGGGATCGTGATGGTCAAGCTGTCGGTGGGCTCGTCGAACCCGGTCACGTAGCCGGTGCCGGAGAAGCCCTCGACGGACGTCTCGACGGCGGTGCCGGTGAGGGTGCCGGTTTCGGCCTCGATCCGGTCGGCTGCGGTGGTGGATGTGGCGGTGGGGTGAGCGGCGGCGGTGGGCGGTGGGGCGAGGGCCAGGGTCAGCAGCGGGACGAGCAGCAACAACCTCACGTCGAGTGGTCCCTTCACCGTCGTTGGTCTGGGCGCTAGCCTCGTCCCACGTTTCTGGGAGCGCTCCCAGGAGCATAGGCCGCACGACACGATCAACAAAGGAGTTGTTCGTCGATGCATCCACGAGTTCCCCGATTGGCCGCGCTGGGACTGGCCGTCGCCGGGGTGGTGGCCGGGCCGGCGGTCGCCGTCAGCCCGCCGCAAGCCTCCGCCGCGACCACCATCTGCGAGAAGTACGGCTCCACGAAGATCCAGGGCGGTCGGTACGTCGTCCAGAACAACGAGTGGGGCGCGAGCGACGGTCAGTGCATCAGCGTCTCCGACACCGGCTTCACCATCACCGCGGGCAGCCACAACGTGCCGACGAACGGCGCGCCGGCCGGCTACCCGTCGATCTACGCGGGCTGCCACTACGGCAACTGCTCGTCCGGCAGCGGGCTGCCGCTGCAGGTCAGCCGGATGGGCACGGTGTCGAGCAACGTCAGCTACACGACGGCGAACGGGTACTGGAACGCGTCGTACGACCTGTGGTACGACCCGAACCCGAACCAGGCCGGGCAGAACGCGGCGGAGCTGATGATCTGGGGCAGCCATTAGGGGCCGCCGCAGCCGATCGGCAGCAAGGTCGGGACGGCGTCGCTGGCGGGCGCCACGTGGGACGTGTGGATCGGCAACGTCGGGTGGAACGTCATCTCGTACGTGCGCCAGCAGACGACGAACTCGTTGAACCTCAACCTGGCCGAGTTCACCAACGACGCGGTGCGGCGTGGTCAGGTGCAGAGCTCCTGGTACATGACGAGCGCGCAGTTCGGGTTCGAGCCGTGGCAGGGCGGGCCCGGGTTGGCGGTGAACTCGTTCGGGTTCAGCGCGTCGGGTGGCACGAACACGTCGACGACCACGACCGGAACGACGACCACGACGACGTCGCAGAACAACGGACCGGGGGCGTGCAGGGCGACGCACCGGGTCACGAACTCGTGGAACAGCGGGTTCACGGCGGAGGCGACGATCACGAACACCGGGTCGGGGCAGGTGTCGAACTGGCGTGCCACCTGGACCGCGCCGTCCGGGGTGACGGTGACCAGCGGGTGGAACGCGACGGTGAGCCAGAGCGGGTCGACCGTCACGGCGGTCGCGCCGACTTGGGCGCCGAACCTCGCGCCCGGGCAGAGCGTGACGGTCGGGTATCAGGCGAGTGGTTCGTCGTCGGCCGCACCCGGTGGGTTCACGCTGAACGGTGTGGCGTGCGGCTGAGGCCGGTGAGCGCGGTGGCGGCGGCCCACAGCTCCTCCTCGCGCTGCTCGTCGTAGGACTCCGGAGAGGACGGGATCACCTCGCCCCGGCTGATGTAGGAACCGCTGTCGCCGGGGCGGGGGCCCGTCATCGTCTCCGCCAGCAGTCGACCCGCCTTGGCGGCGGTGGTCGCGACCGGGAGGGAGACGAGCGCTCTGCCGATGGCGCGGAACGCGGTCCGACCGAACCGGCCGGCGTCGCGCGACAGTTCCGTGTCGGGCACCAGGCCCGGGTTGTAGGAGTAGACGTCCACGCCGTCGGGCAGGCGGCGTTGGAGGGCGTGGACGAGGTAGATCACGCCGAGCTTGCTGGTGGCGTACGCGCGCCGGCCCGCTTTCGGGGTGCCCTCCCCCGGCTTGGCCAGCTCGCGCGGGTCGTCCCAGCGCGGTGGCGGGATCAGGCCCATGCTGTTGTGCGCGCTGTCGTGCACGTCGCTGCCGACGACGATGATCCGCGCCGGGTTCGTGAAGCGGGGTCGGAGCAGGTTCAGCAGCAGGTGGTAGGCCAGCACGTTCACGCCGAACGTCATCTCGACGCCGTCGGCGGTCAGCTTGCGGGTGGTCGCCATCTGGAGGCCCGCGTTGCCCAGGAAGCCGTCCAGCGGCCGGTCCACCTCGGCGGCGGCGCGGCGGATGTCGTCGAACGAGGCCAGGTCGCAGATCACCTCGGAGACGTTGCGGTTGCCGGTGCTCGCGGCCAGTTCGGCGGCGAGGCCCGGACGGCGGTTGAAGACCAGCAGGTGGCGGTCGGGGTGGTGGCGCAGCAGGTGTTCGGCGGCGTGGCGGCCGAGACCTCGGCTCGCGCCTGTCATCAAGGTCGTGCGGGTCGTGCTCACGGGCGCCTCCGGGTGGTATTGAGTTCGAAGTGGTACTCAGTACCGTATAGGACTTCGTGCCGGGGCGCTATGCTCAGGGCATGTCGGAACGGGTGCCGCTGCGGGAGCGCAAGCAGCAGCGAGCGCGGGAGCAAATCGTGGAGGCGGCGTTCGAGCTGTTCGCCGAGCGCGGGTTCGCGGCGGTGACGGTCACCGACATCGCCGAACGGGCCGAGGTGGGGCGGACGACGTTCTTCCGGTACTTCGGCGACAAGCAGGAAGTCGTCTTCTCCGATGAGCAGGCGATCGTGGAGGGGTTGACGGAGCGGCACCGGGCGCTGCCGCCGGTGACCGACCTCGCGGGTGCGGTGGCGCAGTTGCGCGAGGTCGCGGTGGGGTTGTGCCGGGAGCTGACGGCGGACGGTGAGCACTACCGGGCGCACGAGCGGTTGCTGCGGGAGAACCCGGAGTTGCGGGACCGGGCGGGGCGGAAGTTCGCCCGGCTCGGGGAGGTGCTGCGGGCGACGCTGGTGGAGCGGGGGGCGTCGGCGGAGGTCGCGGTGTTGGCGCCGCAGATCGCGTTGGCTTGTTACGCGGCGGGGAACGCGTTGGCAGATGGGGATCCGGCGGAGTTGGCCGGGGCGGTGGATGCCGCGTTTGAGCGGTTGGGCGAGTTGGGCGGGTCGGGGGTGGGGTGACCGGGGCGGTTTGGGGGGTTTGTGTCGGGGTGATGGGTTAGGTTTCCCCTGCCATGAGACTCATCGGACGTGATCACGCAGTGGGGGTGCTGCGCGCGGAGGTTGAGCGTGCGGTGGCGAGTCATGGTGGGTTGGTGTTGGTGGCCGGTGAGGCGGGGATCGGCAAGACGACGTTGGTGACGGCGGCGGCGGAGCAGGCGCGGCGGTTGGGGGCGTTGGTGCTCGGGGGATCGTGTTGGGACTCCGACAGCGCGCCGGGGTACTGGCCGTGGGTGCAGGTGATCCGGGGGTTGCGGCGGGCGGTGGCGGTCGAGGAGTGGGGTGAGGTCGGGTCCGGGCCGTTGGCGGTGTTGTTGGGTGAGGCGCGGTCGGAGCACACGCCGGAGAGCTTTCCGCTGTACGACGCGGTGACGTCGGCGTTGGTGGCGGTGTCGCACCGGCGGTTGGTGGTGGTCGTGCTGGAGGACTTGCACTGGGCGGATCCGGCGTCGTTGAAGTTGTTGGAGTTCGCGGCGCGGCACACGTGGTTCGAGCGGGTGTTGCTGGTCGGCACGTACCGCGACAGCGAAGTGGACGCGGAGGACCACCCGTTGCGGCCGTTGATGGCGCCGTTGCTCGGGCGGGCGGCGACGGTGGCGTTGGCGGGGTTGGCGCCGGGCGAGGTCGGCGAGCTGATGGCGCGGACGGCGGGGCGTGAGCCGGAGGCGGGGCTCGTGGCGGAGGTGCACCGGCGGACCGGTGGCAATCCGTTCTTCGTGGAGCAGACCGCTCGGCTGTGGCACGGTGGTGGGCCGGTGACGGCGGTCGCGCCGGGGGTGCGGGACGCGTTGCGGCGGCGGTTGTCGTTGCTGCCGGGGCAGGTCGGCGAGCTGTTGACCACGGCGGCCGTGCTGGGGAGGGAGTTCCACCGGAAGGTGTTGGCGGCGACGGCGTCGTTGCCGGTGCCGGTGGTGGACCGGTTGCTGGAGCAGGCGGCGCAGGCGCGGTTGGTGCTGGGGTTGGGCGGGGGCAGGTTCTCGTTCGCGCACGACCTGGTGCGCGAGACGTTGTACGGGGCGTTGTCGGATGTGGACGCGCGGCACGCGGCGGTGGTGGGCGCGTTGGACGGGGAGTTGGCCGAGCACGTGTTGCCGGCGGATCTGGCCCGGCACGCGTACCTGGCCGGTGAGAGGTTGGCGGCTGGTCGCGCGGTGGACCTGATCGTGGCGGCGGCGCGGGACGCCAGTCGGCGGATGGCGGTCGAGGAGGCCGCCGGGCACTACCGGCGGGCGTTGGAGCGGGCGGAGGTCGGGCGCCAGCGGGTGGCGGTGGCGTTGGAGCTGGGCAACGAGCTGTACCACTGCGCGGAGCCCGTGGAGGCGCGGCGGGTGTTCGACGAGGCGGCGGTGCAGGCGCGGGGGTTGGCGGATCCCGAGCCGTTCGCGCGGGTCGCGTTGGCGGTGTACCGGTTCGCGGAGGACGAGGGGCTGGTGCGGGAGGCGTACGGGCTGGTGATCGGGCCGCCGCCGGACGTGCCGGCGGAGGTGTTGGCGCGGGAGATCAGCCTGCGCACGACGGAAGCGGCGCGGGGTGGCGGGGACGACGACGCGCTGGTTTCCGGGTTGTGGGCGATGCACGACACCACGGTGGGCATCGGGAACGCCGACCAGCGGTTGGCGTTGACCGAGGAGCTCATCGCCGTGTCGCGGCGCAGCGGCTCGCACTCGGTCGAGCACTTCGCGACGTCGTTCCGGTGGGTGGCGCTGGTGGAGCTGGGCGATCCGCGGTACATCGACCAGGTGCACGCGTTCGTCGCGCTGTCGGAGCGGCTGGGCATGACCCGGTTCCACTTCTCGGCGGCCATCGACCAGTCGATCATCGCGACGATGCAGGGGCGGTTCGCCGAGGCGGAGGCGTTGCTGGCCAGGGCGACGGAGATGGGCGCGAGCAGCCACGCCGGCTTCCGGATGATGTACCTGCACCTGCGGTGGGCGGTCCTGGTGTTGCAGGGGCGGTTCGCCGAGGTGGACGGGTTGGCGCCCGAGATCCTGGCGAGCAGCCACCCGTCGCCCGGTGTGCTGGCGGGCATCGCGGCGCTGGAACGGGGTGACGTGTCGACCGCGCGGTCGTACGTCGAGGACCGCCACCAGCCGGCGTTCGAGCCGTTGTGGTTGCGGTTCCTGGCGCAGTTCGCGCACGCGGCGGGTGATCGGGAGTTGGCCGTGCGGGTGCGGGAGCGGTTGGCGCCGCACCGGGGGAAGTGGTTGGTGTCGCTGTACGGGTGTGACGTGAGCGGGCCGGTGGACCTGTGGCTCGGGGTGGTGGACCTGGCGCTGGGCCGGTGCGACGAGGCGGCCGAGGAGCTGGCGGCGGCGCAGTGGTCGGCCGAGCGGATGCGGGCGCGGCCGTGGGCGGAGCGGGCCCGGCGGCACCTGGCGGAGGTGCCGTCCGAGGTGCGGGGCGTGGAGTTCCGGCGCGACGGTGACGTGTGGGCGTTGTCGTACGACGGGGTCACGGTGCGGATGCCGGATTCGAAGGGGTTGCGCGACCTGCACGTGCTGGTGAGCAACCCGGGTGAGCCGGTGGCGGCGGTGGCGTTGCTCGCGCCGGAGGCGGTGGCGTCGGCGAGGTTGGGCGGCGACCCGGTGCTGGACGACGAGGCGAAGGCGCGGTACCGGCGCAGGTTGGCGCGGCTGGACGAGGAGATCGACCGGGCGGTCGACGACGAGCGGGCGGCGGTGCTGGACCGGGAGCGCGCCGCCCTGCTGGACGAGCTGCGCGCCGCGGCGGGGTTGGCGGGGCGCACGCGCAGGCTCGGAGACGAGGCCGAACGGGCGCGCAAGGCGGTCACCGCCCGGATCCGGGACGCGTTGCGGAAGCTGGACGGACGCCACCCCGGTCTCGCGGCCCACCTGCGGGAGACCGTGTCGACCGGGGCGACGTGCGTCTACTCAGGTCACTTGCGGTTGTAGAGGCGCATCGTCCACGCGCCGAAGACGGCGGTGAAGAAGATGCCGTAACCGAGGGTCCAGAGCATGGCGTCCTGGTCGAAGTCGCCTGCCATGAGGGCGCGGACCGCGGCGACCAGCTTGCTGATCGGGTTGACGTTGACGAACGCCTGCAACCAGCCCGGCATCGTCTCCGGGTTGACGTAGACGTTGGACAGGAACGTCAGCGGGAACAGGAACAGCATGCTGATGCCCATCACGGACTTCTCGCTGCGCATCAGCAGGCCGAACATCGTCCACACCCAGGAGAACGCGAACGAGAACGCGACCAGCACCGCCACGCCGAGCACGACGCCGACGACCCCGCCGCCGGGCCGGAACCCGAGGACCAGGCCCACGACCATGATCACGGTGGACGCCAGCACGTACCGCAGCAGGTCGCCGAGGATGTAGCCGACCATCGGCGCGGGACGCCAGATCGGCAGCGTCCGGAACCGGTCGAAGACGCCCTTCTCGATGTCGGTGTTCACCGCGACGCCCGTGTACATGGTGATCATCACGACGCTGGTCACCGTGATGCCGGGCAGCAGGTACTGGATGTACTCCCCCGGCGACCCGGCTAGCGCGCCGCCGAACAGGTAGGTGAACATCAGGATCATCATGATCGGGAACGCGGTGACGTCGAACAGCTGCTCCGGCACGTGCTTGATCTTGAGCACGGCCCGCCAGCCGAACGTGAGCGACGCCGACAGCGCGCTGGGCCGGCGTGGCTGCTCGGTCTCCAGCAGCACCGCCGCCAAGTCCTCCGCCGTGGGCGCGGGCAGGAGCTCGACTTCCTTGGTGACGGTCACGCCGCCGCCTCCTTCTTGTCGGTCAGGGCCAGGAAGACCTCGTCCAGGCTGGGCTGGCCGAGGGAGAACGTGTCGACGGTGATGCCCTCGCGGGCGAGCTGGGCCAACGCCTCGGCGGCCTGCTCGGTGGCGCGGCCGGACAGCCGCGCGGTCAGGGCGACCGGGTCGTGGTCGAGCTGCACGTCCGTCGCCAGGGCGCGGGCCAGGACCTGCTGGGCCTGGGGGCGCTGGTCGGCGTCGCGCAGCCGCAGGTGCACCGCGCCGACGCCGACGGACGCCTTCAGCTCGCCCTTGGTGCCCTCGGCGATGACCTTGCCGTGGTCGATCACCGCGATGCGGGAGGCGAGCTGGTCGGCCTCGTCCAGGTACTGCGTGGTCAGCAGCACGGTGGTGCCGTGCGCGACGACCGCGCGGACGATGTCCCACACCTGGTTGCGGCTGCGCGGGTCCAGGCCGGTGGTCGGCTCGTCCAGGAACAGCAGCTTCGGCGTGTTCAGGATGCTGGCCGCGATGTCCAACCGGCGGCGCATGCCGCCCGAGTAGTGCTTGACCTGCTTGGCGGCGGCGTCGGTGAGGCCGAACGCCTCCAGCAGCTGCGCGGCCCGGGCGCGGGAGTGGGCGCGGGTGTGGCCGAGGAGCCTGGCCAGCAGGATCAGGTTCTCGGTGCCGGTCAGGTCCTCGTCCACGGAGGCGTACTGGCCGGTGAGGCTGACGAGCCGGCGGACCGCGTTCGGGTCGGCGCGCACGTCGTGGCCGAACACCCGCGCTTCGCCGCCGTCGGGCCGCAGGAGGGTGGCGAGCATGCGGACCGTCGTCGTCTTGCCCGCGCCGTTCGGGCCGAGCAGGCCGTACACCGTCCCGGCGGGCACGGTCAGGTCGACGCCGTCCACCGCTCGGGTGTCGCCGAAGACCTTGACCAGGCCCGACGTTTCGATGGCGTTCATGGAAATCCTTCCCCTAGGAGACGTACGGGCGTCGGGTGCGGGCAGCTTTCAGGGCCGACGCCCACCAGGTGAGCTGGTCGAACATCGCGTCCGCGGTGCGGCGGCGGTGCTCGGTGTCGAGCGGCTCGTCGGCGCGCAGGTCGACGCCGACGTTCGTCCGCACTGTCATGACGTGCAACTCGGTGAAAACTGAGCGGAGGTGCTCGACCGCGTGGCCGCCCTCGGACCGGTAGCCGTAGGAGACGAACCCGGCGGGCTTGGCGTGCCACTCGTCGTAGGCGTAGTCGATGGCCTGCTTGAGGGAGGCCGGGAAGCTGCGGTTGTACTCGGGCGTGACGACGACGAACCCGTCCGCGTCGGCGACCTGCCCGGTGAACCGCCGGATCTCCGGTGTCGGTCGGCTCGGGTAGCAGGGCGGGAAGTCGTAGTCGGCCAGGTCGAGCACGACCGGTTCGACGTCGACGCGCCGCGCCGCGACCTCCGCGACCCACCGACCGACGCCGTCGCCGACGCGTCCCTCCCGGGTGCTGCCGACGATCACCGCGATGCGCGACCGCTGCATCGGCCACCTCCTCTCACCGAGGAGGCGCGAGATCCCCGCCAGACCGGATCTAGCACCCGCGCGAGTCCTACGTTCAGCACGCGCGAGTCCTACGTTCGGAACGCGTGAGTTCAACGCTCGGAACGACGAACTCCACGTCCCCGCACGCGGTGACGTGCGGGAACGTGGAGTCCGGGTCGGGGTTGCTAGATGCGGCAGGTGTCCAGGGAGCTGACCAGGATCGCGCGGGCGCCCACGCGCCACAGCTCGTCCATGATGAACGGCGCGTCGTCGCGCGGGACGAGCGAGCGGACGGCGACCCAGCCCTCGCGGGCCAGGGGCGAGACGGTCGGGGACTCGATGCCCGGCACCAGCTTGAAGGCTTCCTCCTGCGCCTCCACGGGGCAGTCGAAGTCGAGGATCACGTAGCGGCGGGCGATCAGCACGCCCTGGAGCCTGCGGTGCAGGATCTCGACCGCGCGCACGGCGTCCGGGGCGTCGGCGACGGTGTCGCCCTGGATCAGCACGGCCTCGGACTTGAGGATCGGCGAGCCGAACGTCTCCAGCCCGGAGGTCTTCAGCGTGATGCCGGTTTCCACCACGTCGGCGATCGCGTCGGCCACGCCCAGCTCCACGGCGGTCTCCACCGCGCCGTCGAGCCGCACGAGGTGCGCCTTGATGCCGAGGTCGGACAGGTGGTGCTCGACCAGGTTCGGGTAGCTGGTCGCGATCCGCTTGCCTTCCAGGCCCGCGGCGTCGTGGATGCCGCCGGGCTTGGACGCGAAGTAGAACGACGCCCGACCGAAGCCGAGCGGCAGGATTTCCTTCGCCGACACGGTGGAATCGAGCAGCAGATCACGACCGGTGATGCCGACGTCCAAAGACCCCTCGCCCACGTACACCGCGATGTCGCGGGGCCGCAGGAAAAAGAACTGCACATCATTGGCCGGGTCCGCCACGATCAGCTCACGGCCGGACCTGTTCACCCGGTAACCCGCTTCGGCCAGCATTTGGGCCGCGGGAGCACTCAACGAGCCCTTGTTGGGCAGGGCGAAGCGAAGAGGAGCCATGGCGCGCAGTCTTCCACACGCGGGCGTGTGACCACGTCTCGGGCATGCCCGGCTGTCCCACGGTGTGGAAACCACGCGGTGTGGCGACGACGTCACCCGTCCGTGTCCCACCACGTGAACACAGGACACTTGGTCAACGCATTAAACGCCGACAGTCAAACGCATTAGAGAAAGCGACCGAGCCGGGTGCGGGTGGTCAATAGCCAGCCGGCCCCGAAAGACACCGCGATGGCCACCGCGGCCACCAGGAATGCTTTCACCTCGGCCGGGAACGGCAGCGGCCGGGCCGCGACCGCGAGCACGACCAGCACTGGCCCCTGGATGAAGAACGCGGCGAACGCGCCCCGCGCGAGCGCCACGGCCAGCGGGCCGTCACGGGTCAGCCGCCGTTGCGCCAGGCCGAGCAGCCACACCGACCCGCCGACCACCAGCACGGCTTCCACGACGGCGAACAGCAACGCCTCCCAGCGCCAACCGCCGAGGAACGGGCCCGCCTGTCCGGCGAGGTCGGACACGCCCAGCGCGACCGCGGCCACCGGCACGGACACGATGGTCAGCGCCGCGACCACCCGGCTGCCGCGCCACACCCGGTCCGGCACCCGCCGGGCGAGGCCCGAGCGCGCGCCCACGATGCCCACGCCGAACATGGCGATCAGCTGCGGCCACCACCAGACGTGCAGGTCGCCGATCTGGCCGCTGCGCGCCGGGAACCACAGCCGCACCGCGAACGTGCTCACCGCGACACCGGCCGTGACCGCGACGAGGTGGCGGCCGGTCAGCTCGAACGGCTCCGGGCGCGGCCTGCCGACCAGCGCGTAGGCGATGGAGAACAGCAGCAGGATCTCGACGAACCACAGCGACCCGGAGTCCAGCAGCGGGTCGCGGTGCGCGAACACCCACCACGGCGTCACGTCGTGCCCGGCGGCCCGGTAGGCGACCCACAGCGTCAGCGGCCACACCAGCAGGGCCGACAGCGCGAACGGGACGCCGAGGCGGACGAGCCGGTCGCGGACGAACCGGCCGGCGCCCTTGCGCGCCAGCGACTCGGGGGTGAACAGACCGGACAGCAGGTAGAACGTGCCCATCAGGAACAGCCCGGACGGGCCGAGGACGGCGGCGAGCGCGGCCTCGACGTGCGGCTCGAAGGTGACCTCGTTGACCTCGTCGTACGGCCACCCGCCGACCGCCGAGTACCCGAGCAGCGCGTGCCCGCCGATCACCCAGGCGACGAGCAGCACCTTCAGGTTGTCCACCGCGGCCAGCCGGGACCGCTGCCCCACCTCTGCGGTCATAAACCCAAGGTAGCGGCTGCGGACCGGGAGCAGAGCGCGGAAATCGCGTCAGTCGGCGTTGGACCACCACGTGGCCTGCGTGACGACCGAGAAGCCCAGCGACTCGTACAGCGGCAGGCCCGGTTTGGCGGCCGTGAGGGTCATCGGCACGGAGGACTCGGCGAGCACCGCGTGCATCAGCGCCCGGCCGACGCCGCGCGAGCGGTGCTCGGGCAGGGTCGTCACCCAGTAGACGCCGGCCGCGTCGTCCTGCCCCACGGTCAGGCACGCCCCGACCACCACGCCGTCGCGCCACGCCGTGTGCATCCGGAAGCCCTCGCGGTCCTTCAGCGCCACGGGCAGCGCGTTGCCGGTCGGGAAGCCCGGCATCGGGAAGCCGTCGACCACGACCTGCTCGGCGACGGCCCACTCCTGCGCCGTGCGCACCGGCCTGACCTCGAGGGCGGGCGGCGGCACGGGCTCGGGCGGCCGGACCATCACCGGCAGGTACCGCGCGGTGAGCCCGAGGGCCGCGCCGTCGATCGTGCCGAACGAGTCCTCGACCACCACCCGCGCCTCGGCCCGCTTGACCAGCAGCACCAGCTCGGCGAAGTCGTCCGGGTCGGGGTCCGGGCGCACCGCGAGCACCCGCAGCAGCGTCGGCCCGCTCATCGCGAGGAACGCGGGTCGGCTGATCAGGTCGTGCCCGCGGGTGCGGGCGAGGCCGGTGGTCAGGGCGGCGGCGTTGCGCACTGCGAGCTGCAGCGAGGCGGACATGGGCCGACCCTATTCGGCACGCGTGCCGGTGGTCGCGTCATTTCCGCCTCGCCGCGCGGGCCGCTCAGCGCCCGGCGAGCAGCTGGTCGAACGGCACGAAGCCGTCGGTGGCGGGCGTGGCCGGCGCCCGGCCGACCAGCAGGTCGGCCAGTTCGCCCGCGGCCCGGTCGACGCGGCCGGGCAGCCCTTCCGCGCCCCAGTCGGACGATGCGGCGTACACGCCGGTCGGCACCACGACCGCCCGCAGGTAGGCGAACAGCGGGCGCAGCGCGTGGTCGAGCACCAGGGAGTGGCGCTCGGTGCCGCCGGTCGCGCCGATCAGCACCGGCTTGCCCGCCAGCGACCCGGGTTCCAGCACGTCCACGAAGGACTTGAACAGCCCGCTGTAGGACGCGTTGAACGTCGGCGTCACGGCGATCACCGCGTCCGCGCCGACCACCGACTCCACCACTTCGCGCAAGCGCGCGCTGGGGAACCCGGTGACGAGGTTGTCCGCGATGTCCCGTGCGACGTCCCGAAGGTGCGTGGTGCGCACCTCCAGGCCGGGCACGAGCCGTTCGGTGGCCTCGGCCAGCCGGGTCGCCAGCAGTTGGGTGGACGAGGGCGACCCGAGCCCGGCCTGCACGACGGCGAGCGTGGTCATCGGACACCGGCCTTCAGCAGCGAGGCGTGGGTGGGGGCGTCGGGCACGTCGGCCGGGCGGCCGACCGCGAACTCGCGGCGCAGCGTGGGCACGATCTCGCCGAGGAGGTCGAGCTGCTCCAGCACCGTCTTCAGCGGCAGGCCCGCGTGGTCCATGAGGAACAGCTGGCGCTGGTAGTCGCCGAAGTGCTCGCGGAAGGTCAGCGTCTTGTCGATGACCTCCTGCGGGCTGCCGACGGTCAGCGGCGTCTGCTCGGTGAACTCCTCCAGCGACGGGCCGTGCCCGTACACCGGGGCGTTGTCGAAGTACGGCCGGAACTCGCGCACGGCGTCCTGCGAGTTGCGGCGCATGAACACCTGACCGCCCAGGCCGACGATCGCCTGGTGCGCGGCGCCGTGCCCGTAGTGCTCGTAGCGCTCGCGGTAGAAGCCGATCAGCCGCTGGAAGTGCTCCTTGGGCCAGAAGATGTGGTTGGCGAAGAAGCCGTCGCCGTAGTACGCGGCCTGCTCGGCGATCTGCGGGCTGCGGATCGAGCCGTGCCAGACGAACGGCGGCACGTCGTCGAGCGGGCGCGGGGTCGAGGTGAACGACTGGAGCGGCGTGCGGTGCTTGCCCTCCCAGTCCACGACGTCCTCCCGCCACAGCTTGTGCAGCAGGGCGTAGTTCTCGATGGCGAGGTCGATGCCGTCGCGGATGTCCTTGCCGAACCAGGGGTACACGGGGCCGGTGTTGCCGCGGCCCATGATCAGGTCGACCCGGCCGTCGGCCAGGTGCTGGAGCATCGCGTAGTCCTCGGCGATCTTCACCGGGTCGTTGGTGGTGATCAGCGTGGTCGCGGTGGACAGGATCAGCCGCTCGGTGCGCGCGGCGACGTAGCCGAGCATGGTCGTCGGCGACGACGGCACGAACGGCGGGTTGTGGTGCTCGCCGGTCGCGAAGACGTCCAGGCCGACCTCCTCGGCCTTGAGCGCGATGGCGACCATGGCCTTGATGCGCTCGGCCTCGGTCGGCGTCCGGCCCGTGGTGGGGTCGGGCGTCACGTCGCCGACGGTGAAGACACCGAACTGCATGGCCACTCCTCAAGTAGTTGCGCTTTCAACTAACCCGCACAACGGTACCGGGTGATCGGCTATTCCGGTGTTGTCTGGTGGCGCGGAGCACGCCAAGGTGTGTGTCACGGGTCACCGATGGGGGAGGCACGGCACGGTGGTGCACGGTTCGGGGCAGCACGAGCTGGTTCGGCGCGCCGCGGAGATCGTCCCGGTCCTGCGCGCCCACGCCGCCTGGGGTGACGAGAACCGCAGGCTGCACGAGGGCGCGGTGGAGGCGATGGCGGACGCGGGGGTGCTGCGGCTGCGCGTGCCCGCCGAGCACGGCGGCCACGAGGCCGACCTGGCCACGGTGGTCGGCGTGATCTCCGAGCTCGCGCGCGGCGACGGGTCGGCGGCGTGGACGGCCGCGGTGTGGGCCATCTCCACGTGGGTGGTCGGCCAGTTCCCGGCCGAGGTGCGGCGCGAGGTGTTCGCCAAACCGGACGTGCGGGTCACCGGCATCCTCAGCCCCACCGCGACGGCCCAGCCGGTCGGCGGCGGGGTGCTGGTCAACGGTCGGTGGGCGTTCACCACGGGCGCGCCGCAGAGCCACTGGACCACCAACGCCGCGCTGCTGCTGCCGGACGCGGCGCCGGTGGCGTTGGCGATCCCGCTGGTCGACCTGGAGGTCGTGGACGACTGGCACACCACCGGGCTGCGCGCGACCGGCAGCGTGACCACGGTCGCCCGGGACGTGTTCGTGCCGGCGGAACGGGTGCTGCGGCTCGCGCCCGTGCTGCGGGCCCACCCCGACGCGGCCGAGCCGATGTTCCGCGCGCCGTTCATGCCCGCGGCCTGCGCCACGGTCAGCGCGCCCGCGGTCGGCCTGGCCCGCGCGGCGGTGGACGCGGCCCGGGGTTCGGCGTCGGCGTCCGCGCTGCGGGAGGCGACCGTGCTGGCCGACGAGGCCGAGTTCCACGCCCGCCGCACCGCCGCCCTGGTCGACCTCAAGGCCGCGGGCGGCGAGGAGTGGACGCCCGAGGACCGCGCCGGCGTGCGGCGCGACCTCGGCGAGGCGTGCCTGCGGGCCCGGGACGCCGTCGACGTGCTCGGCGCGGGCGGCCCGGCGCTGCACCGCATCCGGCGGGACGTGCACGCGCTGAACCTGCACGCCGTCCTGCACCCCAACGCCAACGCCGAGCGCTACGGCCCGGTGTTCCTGGGCGCCCGACCCGAGGGCTGACGCCGGCCCGGCGTCACGGTTGCAGCGCGGTCCACTCGGTCGACGACGTGCCGACCAGCGCGCCGTCCGGGCCGTAGACCGAGGTCAGGTTGGTGGCGACCCGGCCGACGCGGCTCACCTGCTGGGCCACCACGACGTGCGGCTCACCCAGCCGCACCGGGCCGACGAGGTCGGCGGTCATCCGGGTCAGCACCATCGGGTCGTCGCGCGGGTCGGTGGTCCACCCGCCGGGGCAGTCCAGCACCCCCCACAGCACCTCGGGCGAGACCTCCTCCGGCACCCACGTGCAGGCGACCGTGTCGGCCCGGTCGGGCACCGGCCCCGGCGCCAGGAACAGGCCGTCGTCACGCTCGTGACCGCACACGAAGCAGGTCGGGAACGGGTGGCCCTCCCAGCCGAGGAAGCCCTCCATCGCCAGGTCGGCCTCGGCCGGGGACACCGGCGGCACGGCCGGCACCGGCTCGGTGGTCGAGGTGACCGCGGCGACGACCAGCTCACCGAGCATCAGCACGGCCTGGTCGGGGCCGACCTCCAGCCGCATCGGCCGTTCCAGCGGTGGCGGGAGCAGCAGCGAGACCACGGCGGTGCCCTGGGCGGGCGGCGCGAGGCCCGCCAGCATCCCGCACACGTAACCGCCCTGCCCCGACTGCGGCGGCCCGTTGAACCGGGCCGGCACCAGCACTTCGCTCTCGGTGATCACGCCCCGACTCTGCCACGGACGGCAGTCACCCGTCAGCGGGACAGCTTCGCCCCTCAGCGGGTCCGGCGGGCCACGACCACCGCCGTGTCGTCCTGCCGCCACCGCACCCCGACCTCGTCGAACCCGGCCGCGCGCAGGGCGTCGACGTGCCACGAGGCAGGCGGGTAGAAGTCGGCCGAGACGCCCTCCACCCGTTCCCGCGCGGCTTCGGCCAACGCCGGGTGCGCCAGCGCCGTCGCCCACCACTCGCGCCACCCGGCCAGGCCGCCGCCCTCCCCCGCCACCGGCCCTTCGGGCATCCGGTCGGCGTTGGCGAACACGCCACCGGGCGCGAGCACGTCGTGGACCTCCCGGTACAGCGCCCGCAGCCGGTCCGGGCCGAAGCAGTGCAGCGCCGCCCCGGCCACCACGGCGTCGAACTCCCGGCCGGCGTCCCAGCCGGGCGCGCCCAGGTCGGCCGACACCACCGCCACCCGGTCGCCGAGCGCGGCACGGGCGATCGCCAGCAGCACCGGGTCGACGTCCAGCACCGTCACCTCGGCGTTGCCCAGCCGGGCCGCGATCGACCCCGTGCCGCCCGCGAGGTCGAGCGCCCGACGGCCGGTGGCGGCGGCCACCAGCACGGCGAACGCCTCGTTCCGGTGCGGCAGGAACGGTTCCTGCCGCACGTCCCAACCACGGCGGAGTTCCTCGGCGTCGGCGGTGCTCAGCGGTGTCGTCACACCGCCGAGCTTACCGACAACGATTGTCAATCGCGTTCGATCAGGTGCCCCACCACGTCCGGACCGGGGTGCGCGTGCCCGGACCCGTCCCGGCGCTCGTCCGGCACGGGCAGCTCCACCGGCGACCCGTTGCGCGCCGCGCCCGCCGGCCTCGGCCCGACCCAGGCCAGCGCCAACGCCGTCTCGCCCTTGAGGAACCGGTGCGCCCGCACGCCACCCGTGGCCCGACCCTTCGCCGGGTACGCGGAGAACGGCGTCACCTTCACGCTCTGCCCGGTCGACGTGACCACCATCGGCTCACCGTGCTCGTCGTCGTCCGTGCGGACCGCGCCGAAGAACACCACCCTCGCGTCCGACCCCACGTTGATCCCGGCCATGCCACCACCGCGCAGACCCTGCGGGCGCACCAACGACGCCGGGTACCGCAACAGCGACGCCTCCGACGTCACGAACACCAACGTCTCGTCCGGACCGCGCAACCACGTCGCGCCGACCACCTCGTCACCCTCCTTGAGGGTGATCACCTCGAACTCGTCCGACCGCACCGGCCACTCCGGCGCGCACACCTTCACCGTGCCCGACCGGGTGCCCAGCGCCAGCCCCGGCGACCCGGTGTCCGTCAGCGGCGCGATGCCCACCACCCGTTCACCGGCCTGCAGGTCCACCAGCTCACCGGCCGCCATGCCGCCGCTCAACGACACCGTGCCGCTCTGCTCGGGCAGCACCGGCAGCGGCAGCACGTCGGTCTTGAACGCCCGGCCCCGGTTCGTCACCAGCAGCACCTGGCCGCGCGCCGTCGTGTGCACGGTCGCCGCCACCGCGTCGTGCTTGGTCCGCCCGTTGCGCCGCCGCGCCTCCGACGACTCCTCCGACTCCGCCGCCGTCCGCGCCACCAACCCGGTCGCGGACAGGATCACCTGGCAAGGATCGTCGGCGACCTCCAGCGGCCCGGCCGGCTTCGACGCCGCCAGCACCTCCTTGAGGTCACCGTCGAGCAGCGTCGTCCGGCGCTCCTGCTGGAGGTCCTTGGCCACCTTCGCCAGCTCCGTCGAGACGACCTTCTTCAGCACCGCCGGGTCGTCCAGGATCTTGCTCAGCTCGGCGATCTCGTTGCGCAGCTTCTCCTGCTCCGCCTCCAGCTCCAGCGAGTCGTAGCGGGTCAACCGGCGCAGCGGCGTGTCCAGGATGTAGGTCGCCTGGATCTCGGAGAGCTTGAACGTCTTCATCAAGCCCTCCTTCGCGGCGGCGGCGTTCTCGCTGCCCCGGATGAGCTTGATCACCTTGTCGATGCTCAGCAGCGCCTTGAGCAGGCCCTCGACCAGGTGCAGCCGGTCCTCGCGCTTGCGCCGCCGGAACCGGGTGCGCCGGGTGACCACCTCGTAGCGGTGCTTGAGGAACACCTCCAGCAGCGCCTTGAGCCCCAACGTGCGCGGCTGCCCGTCCACCAGCACCAGGTTGTTGATGCCGAACGACTGCTCCATCGGCGTGAGCCGGTACAGGTCGGCCAGCAGCGCCTGCGGGTTCACCCCGACCTTGCACTCGATCACCACGCGGGTGCCGTTCTCCCGGTCGGTGAGGTCCTTGACGTCGGAGATCCCGGTCAGCCGCTTGGACTTGGTCACCTCGTCGGTGATCTTCTCGATGATCTTCTCCGGGCCGACGCCGTAGGGCAGCTCGGTGACCGTGATCGCCTGCCTGCCCCGACTGCCCTCCAGCAACCCGGTCTCGACCTTGGCCCGCATCCGCACCACACCGCGCCCGGTCTCGTACGCCTTGCGCACCTCGTCCAACCCGAGCAGCACGCCACCGGTCGGCAGGTCCGGACCCGGCACGAACTCCATCAGCTCGTCCAGCGTCGCGTCCGGGTGCGTCACCAGGTGCCGCGCCGCCGCCACGACCTCGCCCAGGTTGTGCGGGATCATGTTCGTCGCCATCCCGACCGCGATCCCGGACGTGCCGTTGACCAGCAGGTTCGGGAACGCCGCGGGCAGCACCGACGGCTCCTGCAACGAACCGTCGTAGTTGGGCCGGAAGTCGACCGTCTCCTCGTCCAGCTCCCCCACCAACAACATCGCCGCCGGCGACATGCGGGCCTCGGTGTTGTGGTTGACGAACCCACCGGCCAGGAACGAGTGGTCCTCTGACTCCACTCGAACGGAGTAGACCTCGGCCGGCGCGCACGCCACCACCTCGGTCACCTCCTCGAAGCGGTATCCCGAGTCCATGATCGGCAGGATCGTCGCCAGGACCTCGGTGTCCTCGATCCGGTCGATGATCCTCAAGCGCTCGGTCTCCCACCGCTCGACGCGGTCGAAGTTGTGCTGGGTCAGCCACTTGCGGCCACTGCCCCGGCGGTCGAAGTCGAGGGCGGCGCGCACGTACTCGGCGACGAACGGCACCCGGTCGGCGCTCAACCGGTGCGTCCGCAGCGGAGACCGCCGGAGCAAGGAGTCGAGCTTGGCCTGCTTGGTCCTGAGGAAGCCGACCCGTTCGGCGAAGGCGCGGACATTGCGAAGCCCGGACACCACCAGGCGGTGCTCGACCGAACCGCTGGGACGCCGGTACTGGCGCTGAACGGCGATCACGCCGAACTCCGCCAGCAATTCCTGCATCTGCGCGGCCAGTGTGGCGCTGTAGGTCGTGTACTGGATCGTGAAGCCGTTGTCCGCCTCACGACAACCGCCGTCACCTTCGAACGCCGCCATCAGGAAAGCGCGCTTGACCCCCCAGCCACCGGTCCACACGAACTCGGGCACGAACTTGTCGCGTGCCTGGTGTCCGATGAACTCCGCCAGCGGACTGTTGCGGAACGCCTCCATACCGCCCGCGTGCTCCTGCACGTCGAGTTCCCGGATCAGCTTGCGATCCCGACGGGTCTGACGTTCGGACACGTAACGCTTGCCCCCGACCACCTGGTCGTAGGCATGGAGCACCTCGTTGAAGAAGTGTTCGTCGGTGTTGTTGAACCCGGCCCGGTTCACACTGGCGAAACCCTCCGACACCCAGGCTCCGCCGAGCACACCCAGCATGTACTCCTGCGCCGTCGGCACCACCTGCGACCACGCGTTCCGGGCGACCGCGACGACCGCTCCCGGCCGCAACTCGTCGAGCCGCCGCCACTGGAAGATCGGCACACCCATCGGGGCTTCCAGGCACAGGACGAGGTGGTTCTCGCTTCCCCGCACCGAGAAACCGGACTTGGTCGTCATCCGGAGGGTCGGGTGCACACCGGAGTTGAACACCTTGTCGACCCGCACGGCCTTGCCGTCCTTGTCCAACACCTCGAAATCGGCATCGGCTTCGGAATCCGCGGGAAGGTTCACCAAGTCGGCGATGCGCGGGCTGCCACCATCGGCGAGCCGGATTCGGGTATCACCCACGACGCAGTAGCGGCTGGCCGCCGGTCCGTCGTCCGGGGAACCGAAGTTGCCGTGCCCGTCGATCAACGGGGTGTTCAGCGAGAAGTCCTGTGCCAGGCGGACCATCGCGTCGTAGATCGCCGTGTCGCCGTGCGGGTGGTACTTGCCCATGCAGTTGTGCACGACGAACCCGCTGACCACGAACGCGTGCTCGGGGCTCGCGACCTGGATGTCGTAGGTGGTGTCCGGCGCGGCCGGTTCGACCGACACCACGTGCGGGAACGGCTCGTCCTCGGCGTGGCGGGCGGCGCGGATCACCCGGACCAGGCCGTCCTGGCGCGGGCCGACACCGGTCCAGCGCAGCAGGGCCACGGCGAGCGCCGCCGCGTCCCGGCCGGTGACCGTCAGGGTCGTCGCGTCACGCCGGGCCCGGATGCCCGCGTCGGCCAGCACGGCGTACTCGGCGTCACCGCCGGGCAGCACGATGCCGTCGCGGACCCGGCCCGCGGCGACGAACAGGCCCGCGAGGAACGGCGTCCACGCCGAGCGGTCGCGCAGCACGGTGTCCAGCCGGCCGGTCACGGCCGCGGCGAGCGCGGGGTGCCGGGCGAAGGTGAGCGCGAGCCGGTCACCGTCCTTCTCCCGGGAGGTGGTCACGTCGTGCGCGATGGCCCAGCCGTGCGCGGTGTCGATCGCGTCGACGTCGTCGGACTCCAGCCGCACCCGCCCGTCGGCCAGCGCCTCGCCGGACGCGGCGAGCAGGCCGAGCACGAACCCGGTCGCGTCGCCGTCGGCGAGCAGGGTGGCGTGCCGCTCGGCGCCGAACCCGGCCGTGCGGACGCCCGCGAGGTCGCGGGCCGCGGTCCAGTCGGCGTCGGCCCAGCCGGCACCGGTGTGGAACCGCTGGCCGGGCGTGACGAGCATCGAGTGCCCGTCCGACCAGGTGACGCGCACCAGGTCCGACACGGGGTTCTCGTAGACCTCGGCGACCGCGACCGGCTCGCCCCGGCCGTCCAGCACCAGGTCACCGACCTCGATCCGCTCGATCGGCCGCAGGCCCTCGGGCGTCGAGACGAGCGCGCCGCGCACGAAGCAGTCGCCGACCACGCGCGACGACTTCACGTACGCGCTGGTCGGGCGGTAACCCTGCTCGTTCATGGAGAACAGGATCCGGCGGTGCACCGGCTTGAGGCCGTCCCGCGCGTCGGGCAGCGCCCGCGAGTGGATCACCGAGTAGGCGTACTCCAGGTAGGAGTCCTCGATCTCGGTGGTCAGGGAGTTGTCGAAGACCTGGGCGCCCGCGCGGTCGAAGGCGGACGGGTCGACCCTGGTCGTGGGGGTCTTGCGGCGTGCCATGGTCGGTCGTTCCCTCGTGTGTCAGGCGTGTCAGACGTCGATCGCGGACTGGTCGACCCGGGCGGCCGACTCGACGAGCCACGCCCGGCGCGGCTCGACCTTCTCCCCCATCAGCAGCTCCAGCGCGGCCTCGGCGGCTTCGGCGTCGTGCATGGTGATGCGGCGCACCGAGCGGGTGGCGGGGTTCATCGTGGTCTCCCACAACTCGTCCGCGTCCATCTCGCCCAGGCCCTTGAACCGGGGCACCGGCTTGACCACCGTCTTGCCGGCCTTCTCCAGCCGGGCGACCTTCTGCTCCATCTCGCGCTGGCTGAAGGTGAAGTGGGTCTCCGGGTTGCGGCCCTTGGTCATCACCTTGTGCAGCGGCGGCATCGCCGCGTACAGCCGCCCGTCCTCGATGACCGGCCGCATGTACTTCGCGAACAGGGTGATCAGCAGCGTGCGGATGTGCGAGCCGTCGACGTCCGCGTCGGCCATCAGGATCACCCGGCCGTAGCGCATGGTGCCCAGGTCGAACGTCCGCCCGGTGCCCGCGCCGAGGACCTGCACGATGCTGGCGATCTCGGCGTTGCGCAGGGTGTCGGCCAGGCTGGCCTTCTGCACGTTGAGGATCTTGCCGCGCAGCGGCAGCAGCGCCTGGTACTCCGACACGCGCGCCATGCGAGCCGAGCCGAGGGCGCTGTCGCCCTCCACGAGGAACAGCTCGCTGCGGGCCACGCCGGTGGTGCGGCAGTCGACCAGCTTCGCGGGCATCGCGGCGCCTTCGAGGGCGGTCTTGCGGCGCGCGGCGTCCTTCTGCTGCTTCTGCGTGAGGCGGACGCGGGAGGCGTCGACGACCTTCTGCAGGACGATCTTGGCCTCGCCCTTGGTGCGGCGGTCCTCGGTCCAGGTCTTGAGGTGCTTCTCGACCACGCCGAGCGTCACCTTGGTGATGCCCGCGGTGGACAGCTCGTCCTTGGTCTGGGAGGTGAACTGCGGTTCCGGGATGCGGACGTGGACGACGGCGGTCATGCCCTCGAGGACGTCGTCCAGGGTCGGCGGGTCCTCCTTGGGCTTGAGCAGGCCCCTGGTCTTGCCGATGGCGTCCTGTATCGCCTTGAGCACGGCGCGCTCGAAGCCGCGGCGGTGGGTGCCGCCGTGGACGTTGCGGATCGTGTTGGTGAAGCACTCGACGGTGCGCTCGTAGCCGGTGCCCCAGCGCAGCGCGATCTCGACCTCGGCGTGGCGTTCCACCTTGGACCGCATCACGCCGTTCTCGTCGGCCGCGTTCTCGTGGTAGACGCCGTCCCCGGTGATGAGCAGGGTGCCGGTGACCGGCTTGTCGCTGCTCGGGGCGAGGAAGTCGACCATGTCGACCAGGCCGCCCGGGTAGTGGAACGTCTCCTCGCTGATCGCGTCGTCGGTGGCGACGCGCAGCACGTAGGTGACGCCGGGCACGAGGAACGCGGTGTTGCGCAGCTTCGTGCGGACGGCCTCGACGTCGAGCGCGGCGCCGTTCTCGAAGTAGCGCGAGTCGTACCAGTAGCGGATGGACGTGCCGGTGCGCTTGGTGCGGCCGGTGACGCGCAGGCCGGACTGGCGGGTGAAGGCGGCATCGGGGCCGGGTCCGTCGAACACACCGGGGACGCCGTGGGCGAACGACATCTCGTGCGTCTTGCCCTCGCGGCGCACGACGACGTCGAAGCGGTGGGACAGGGCGTTGACGGCGGACGCGCCGACGCCGTGCAGGCCGCCGGAGGTCTTGTAGCCGGAGCCGCCGAACTTGCCGCCCGCGTGCAGCCGGGTGAGCACGAGCTCGACGCCGGACAGGCCGGACTTGGCGTGGATGCCGGTGGGGATGCCGCGGCCGTCGTCGTCGACCTGGACGCTGCCGTCGGCGTGCAGGGTGACGACCACCTTGGTCGCGTGGCCGGCCACGCCCTCGTCGGTGGAGTTGTCGACCACCTCGGTGAAGAGGTGGTTGATGCCCCTGCTGTCGGTGGACCCGATGTACATGCCGGGGCGCTTGCGTACCGCCTCCAGACCCTCCAGGTGGGTCAGGTCGTCGGCCCCGTACAGGATCTCAGCGGTCACCGGGTCGTTCTCCCCAGGTCGTGGCGTGTGTCGAGCGGCGTTCACGGTAGCCGAGGAACGCGGGCGGGCCGCGCGGGTCCCCGTGACCGATTACGGTGTCGGTGGTGCACCCGTGATCTTGTCATACTCGAACACAGGTTCGAACATGGAATCAGAACGGAGCAAGAGCGCCCGACCGGATTCGCCGGTGCCGGGTACCCGGTGCGGGTCCGGATCACGCCTGGTGCGGGCGTGGCTGGTCGCGTCGGCGCTGAGCGGCGTGCCGTCGACCGTGCACGCGCTGTCGACCGGTGGTGACGTTCTGCGTTCGACGCGGGCCGCGGCGTCCCTGCTCGGCGGCACGGGTGTGATCCGCGGCGCGATCGTCCACCTCGGCGTGTCGGCGTTCTGGACGGCGGTGCTGGCGGCGGTGGACCGGCGGTGGCCGTTGGGCGCGCGGACGGGCGCGGTGGCCGGGGCGGTGATCGCGGTGGTGGACCTGGAGGTGCTCGGGCGGCGGTTCCCGGCGGTCCGGGAGCTGCACCGGGCCGCGCAGTGGGCCGACCACGTGGCGTTCGGCGCGCTGGTCGGCGCCGTGCTGCGGTCCACTGTGGACGAGCGCGGGCGGAGTGCGGCTTCCCCCGATCGGGTGCCACCCGCGTAGAGTGCTGCCGTTCCCGCACTGTCGTGCATGGAGGTGATCGGGCGCCTTGAAGTTCCGACGTGCCGCACCGAAGGAGCGTGCCCCGCAGGTGGAGCCGGTGGTCGAGCGAGAGCCCATGGTCCAGACCGCGCCGCCCGCACCACCGCCGGCACAGTTCTCGGCCTCGTTCGCGGGGGCGACGCTGGTGGTGGGGCCGCCCGGTGGGGCCGGTCCGGCCGCGGTGGCGCTCGCCCGCGGCCTGCCGGTGGACCGCGGTCGCACGGTCGTGGTCGTCGACCCGCCCCACGGCGACGAGACGTCGTTCTGGCCGGTCGTGGCCGCCGCGTTGCAGGGCAGGGGGCCGGTGCGGCTGATGACGCCGCACTCCGGCTCGATGCGGCCGACCGCGCCCGCGCAGTGGCTGTCCGAGCAGCTGCAGACCGAGGTGGTGGCGCCGGACGGCGCGGTCACCTCGGTGCCGGGCGTGGCGTTCGTCGCCGGCACCGGCGGGTACGGCTGCTGGCTGCGGTTCCTGCCCGGAGCGTCGCCGGTGCCGATGGGTCGCCGGTTCCCGGTGCCGAACTGGGAGGCGATCGACCCGAACTCGCCGTGGCCGACGGGTGACGTGGGGATCTCCGAGCCGATCCCGGCGGGGCTGTGGCTGCGGGCGCAACGGGCGCAGTTCGACCCGCAGGCGCCGGACGCGCGGGCGGTGATCGGGCTGCCGTGCCGGGACGACGTGCTGACCGTCGTGGTCGGCGGTCCGGGCCAGCCGCCGATCCCGGTGGACGAGGTGTGCCGCCTGCTGGGCGGGCTGCCGTCGGCGGCGCGGTCGCGGGTGCGGCTGGTCTGGTACGGCGGCGAGCACCAGGCGCAGGCGGTGGCCGACCAGCTCGGCGAGCCGATCTCGCTGTACACGGGCCTGCCGGTGGGGTCGCAGCGCCACGGCGCGGCCGTGGTCGCGGTGAACCCGCGCGGGCAGCAGACGTGGCGGCCGTACGTGACCGAGGTCCGCTACCCGCCGGCCGGCGCGCCGGTCGTCTCCGGGTACCGGGTGCCGGTGCCGGGGCTGGTGGAGCGCAACCCGGGCGTGTACGACCTGGGCGGCGGCGTGGTGCTGGAGGTCGTGCCGTCCGGGCTGTGGGTGCGCGAGGCGGAGGACAACGGTCCCGAGGTGCGGTCGCTGCCGGTGGACCCGGAGTGGGCCCGGTTGACCGTCGGCACGCCCGGTCGCACGACGGCGGGCGCCGTCGCGGTGGCGGGCGCGTCGCTGGTGGAACGGCTGGAGCCGGAGGTGCGGCGGCTGCTGAAGGTCGTGTTCTGCGACCCGACGCCGATGCCGCGCCCGCCGGTGGCCGAGGAGCCGCCGCCGCTGGTGGCGGTCGACGAGCCGGTGCCGCTGAGCGTCGACGGCCCGCTGGCGGACTCCCCCGCGCCGGAGTGGGGCGAGCGGGCGGGCGAGGAGGTCGTGCCGGTCGACCACCGCAGCACCGAGCCGGAGCGCGACGCGCTGCGCCGGATGCTGGGCGAGCGGTACGGCGAGCACGCGGCGGTGGCGTGCCGGCACATCGTGGAGCGCCCGGACGACCCGGAGGCGTTCGAGGCGGTGGTGACGGACCTCGCGGCGGTGTCGGCGTGCCTGCGCAACGACGAGGAGATCCTGGTCGAGGCGTTGCGCAGCGGGAAGCTGGGCCGGCTGTGGCCTTACGCGGCGTCGGTCGTGTCGGGGCTGCGGCGGCTGCCGGTGCACCAGGGCGTGACGGTGTGCTGGGGTGACGAGCGCCGGTTCCGCACGGGTGACGTGCTGGTGGAGCACGGTCTGCTCAACACGGTGGCGGGGCCCGCGGTGCCGGTCGACGGGCGGGTGGAGTTCCTGCTCTGGTCGGTGACGGGTCGGCGGGTGTCGGTGGTCGACTCGTTCGGCAGCGTGATCCAGGAGCGGGTGGTGTTCGCGCCGGGGACGGCGTTCAAGGTGCTCGCGGTGGTGGAGGCGGAGGAGTCCGCGCCGATGCAGGTGATGGCCCAGGAGGTCGTGGGCCGCCACCACGAGCTGCCGCCGGGCGTGCTGGGGAGCCTGGAACGGGCCGCCGTGGCCCTGCGCAACCACGCCCGCGCCACGGCGTGAGACCCAGGTTCGGCCGGCGGACGCGTCGGGTGGTGCCGGCCGGGTCGGCAGGCGAACGCGTCGGCCCGACGCGGGTAGGTCTCGGCAGGTCGCCGGGTCGGTCGGGAGTCCGGCTCGGCGTGCCGCGCCGGTCGGGCCGCCCCCCGACCGGGCCGGTGCGCGAGCTCAGTAGGCGACCGCCCGGTCGGCGAACCGGGGTGCGGGCGTGACGCCGGCCGAGGCCGGGTAGGAGATGCGGTCCGGCACGCCGTCGGAGGTGTAGCGCTGCCCCGGCGCGGCGGCCAGCTGGTCCAGCCACACCGCGGAGCCGTAGCGGGCGTCCTCGCCGGTCGGGTCCTGCGAGCGGATGCGGGGCGTGAGGGCCGGGTCGAAGTCGGCCGCGAACGGTGACGGCGCGGGTCCCGCGCCGACCATCAGCACGCACGCGTACTCGTACGACGTGCCGTCGGCGCCGCCGCGCAGGGCGAGCGCGCCGTTCGCCGGGATCGCGCCGAACGGCAGCGCCAGGCTGGACACCCGGTAGTCGGGCAGGGCCCGCTGGATCTCCCGCTGCCCGGACGCGATCGCCTCCTGCACGCCCCGGTCGCCGGCCGACGCCAGGTTGGTGTGGTCACGGGTGTGGTTGCCGATCTCGAAGCCGTGGTCGCGCAGCCAGCGCAGCGCCGCGCCGTCCGGTGACGCGAACGGGCCGGCGTTGACGTACAGGCTCGCCACCGGCCGGAAGCCGGGGTGCCGCGCGGCCACGTCCAGCAGGATGGCGATGGCCGTGCCGGGCGCGGGTCGGCCGTCCGGTCCCAGCGCGAACTGGGTCGCGTCACCGTCGTCGAAGGTCAGCACGACCGGGTGCGCGCCCGCCGGCAGGTCGATCCGCCCGGTCGCGTACTCGGCGGTCGTCACCGGCACGTACCCCTCGGCGGCCAGCCGCTCCAGCTCGGCCCGGAACGCGGCGGGTGTCCGGTCGTAGACCGACGACGTCCGCTCCACCAGCCGGTGGTACATCAGGATCGGCACCTGGCCGAGCTCGTTCGCGCCCACGGCCGCCGGGTCGGGCGGCGCTGAGGACGACGGCGGGGCGGCCGAGGACGGCGCGGGCAGCTGCGCCGCGGCCTGGTCGGGCGGCTCCGCCGCGGGGTGGGTGGCGCACCCGCAGCACACGGCCGCGAGCAGCGCCACGAGGGTCCGGACCGGCCTCCGCGACGTGGTGTTCACCACCGGATGGTTCCGCGTGGCGGGCGGGTCGACACCGGGGTACACCCCTTCGGATGACCTTCGGTTTGGTCCGGTGTCGCCCGGTCAAGTCGCTGGTAACCGCAGCCGTGCCCAGATCGGAGTCGCCCGATGTCGGATTCGCCCCGGAAGCTCAAGCGCGTGCTGATCCCCGTGGTCGGCGTGGTGGTGCTGCTGCTGATCGCGGGGGTCGTCACGACGATCGTGCACGGCCGCGGCGTCGGGCTCGCCGTCGCCGAGCTGGGCGACGGCAGCGCTGTCACTCCTTCGGGTGTAGAGCGCGTGTCCATCACCACCGCGGAGGTCGGCGGGCTCGACCGTGTCACCGTGCAAGTGGACGGACAGCCGGTGCAGGCGCGGCGCGGTGACGGCCGCATGACGTTGACCGGGGTGAAGCTCGCCGAGGGCAGGCACACGCTGGCCGTGCGGGCGGCCAACCCGCTGCCGTGGATGCCCGACGTGGAGGTGCTGCGCGAGTTCACCGTGGACGCGACACCGCCCGCGTTGAAGGTCGACGTGGTGGAGGCCGCGTCGCCGCGCGGACCGGTGACGGTGAAGGGCAGCGCGGACGGCGCGGACTCGGTCAAGGTCGGCGACCAGCGGGTGGAGCTGCGCGACGGCCGGTTCGAGGCGTCGTTGCGGGAGGTGCCCGCCAGCGTCCGGGTCGAGGCCACCGACGCGGCGGGCAACGCGCAGCGCCACGAGGTCCCGGTGAAGGTCACCCACCCGGGGATGCGCGGCGTGCACATGAGCGCCGCCGCGTGGGCGACGGCGTCGTTGCGCGACCCGGTGCTGGCGATGGCGCGCGAGGGCCGCATCGACACCGTGCAGCTCGACATCAAGGACGAGAGCGGCGAGATCGGCTACGACTCGCAGGTGCCGCTGGCCCGGCAGATCGGCGCGACCCGCAACTACTACGACGCCCGCGCGGCGGTCGAGGAGCTGCACAAGCTGAACCTGCGGGTGGTCGGCCGGCTGGTGGCGTTCCGCGACCCGGTGCTGGGCAAGGCGTCGTGGCAGTCGGGCGCGCGCGACCGCGTGGCGCAGAACTCGTCCGGCGCGCCCTGGTCGGCGCACTACGGCGAGTACGCGTTCACCAACTTCGCCAACCCCGAGGTGCGCGCGTACAACACGGCGATCGCCGAGGAGGCCGCGGCGCTGGGCTTCGACGACGTCCTGTACGACTACGTGCGGCGGCCGGACGGCCCGCTGGGGCAGATGGTGTTCCCGGGCCTGGCCACCAGCCCGGAGCAGTCCATCGTGGACTTCCTGAAGGAGAACCGGGCGGCGGTGCGCAAGCACGGCGCGTACCTGGGCGCGTCGGTGTTCGGCATCGCCGCGCACAGCCCGACGGACGTCGCGCAGGACATCCCGGCCATCGCGGCGCACGTGGACTACGTCTCGCCGATGGTCTACCCGTCGCACTGGGGGCCGAACGAGTACGGCGTGCCCAACCCGAACGCCCAGCCGTACGAGATCGTGCGGGCGTCGGTCGCGGACTTCGTCGGCATGACGAAGGACACCGGCGCGACGGTGATCCCGTGGTTGCAGGCGTTCTCGCTGGGCCACAACTACGGCCCGGGTGAGGTGCAGGCGCAGGTGCGGGCGTCGGCGGACGCGGGCGCGCCGTCGTTCCTGCTGTGGAACGCCGCCTGCGCCTACGGCTCGGCCGGCTTGGAGCCCGCATGAGGTCGATGACCCTGCTGCCCTACCTGACCGGGTTGGGCCTGGCGGCGACCGCGGTGGTGGCGCTGGACGTCGGCACGGAGGCGCGTACGACGACCGTGGCGTGGCCCGCGTCCGGCGTCGTGGCCACCACGCCCGCCCCGGCCGACCGCGACGGCAGCGCGCCGCGGGTCGAGGCGTTGCGCTCCGGCGCCGACCTGCCGCCCGGCCCGCCGTTCCCCGAGCACGGCTCGGGCACGTGGCACGTGGTGCCGCCGTCCGGCGCGGGTGGGAAGTCCGGCACCCCGTACGCCATCGAGGTGGAGGACGGGGTGGTGCTGCCGCACGGCGACGACTCGTTCGCGGCGGTGGTGGACCACGCGTTGCGGCACCCGCGCGGGTGGTCGGCGCGGCACTCGTTCCGGCGGGTGGGCGGCGACGAGGAGCCGGAGCTGCGCATCCGGTTGACGTCGCAGCGGACGGCGCGGTCGCTGTGCGGGTTCGAGCTGCCCTACGACACGTCGTGCCGGATCGGGTCGATCGTGCACCTGAGCACGGCGCGCTGGTTCCGCGGCGCCCACACCTACGGCGGTGACCTGCGCGGCTACCGGATCTACGCGGTGAACCACGAGGTGGGGCACTTCCTGGGCCACGGCCACGAGGTGTGCCCGGCCGACGGCGCGCCGGCGCCCGTGATGATGCAGCAGACGCTGAGCGTGGACAACGACGGCCTGGCCTCGATCACCACCGGCAGCGACCAGGGCGTCGCGGTCACCCCCGACGGGAAGGCGTGCGCGCCGAACCCGTGGCCGTGAGGGTCGTGGGCACGACCCGGGGGCACGACTGCCGTCGCGCGGACGCGCCTCCGCGCGACGGCAGCCACGCGGGTCACCCCGCAGCGGCCGTCCTGGCCCGCTGCTCGGCGACCAGGTCGCGGTACCAGTGGAAGCTCGCCCTGGGCGTGCGGACCAGCGTGTCGTAGTCGACGTGCACCAGGCCGAACCGGTGCTTGTAGCCGTGCGCCCACTCGAAGTTGTCCAGGAACGACCACACGAAGTAGCCGCGCAGGTCGACCCCGGCGGTGAGCGCGTCGTGCGCCGCCGCGAGGTGGGTGCGCAGGAACTCGATGCGCTCCTGGTCGACGAAACCGGGGTTGTCCGGGTACACGCACCCGTTCTCGGTGACGTACACCGGCGGCAGGTCGGGGTAGCGCTCCTTCAGCCCGACCAGCGTCTGGGTGAGGCCGTCCGGCTCGACCGGCCAGTTCATCGCGGTGCGCGGCACGTCCGGCAGGCGGGTGGTGTCGATGCCGATGTCGATCGACGTGCGGGTGGCCGGGTCCGGGTCGCGGTGCGGCGCGTCGGCCACGTGCTGGCGGTAGTAGTAGTTGATGCCCACGTAGTCCAGCGGCGTGGAGATCAGCTCCAGGTCGCCGTCCTGTCGGAACGACAGGTCCGTGACGCCCGCGAACGTCTCCTCGTAGTCGTCGGGGTAGCGGCCCGCGAACAGCGGTTCGGTGAACTGGCGGCGCAGCAGCAGGTCGTGCCGGCGCGCGGCGGCGACGTCGGCGTCCGACGAGGTGACCGGGGTCGACGGCGACTGGTTGAGCACGATGCCGAACTCGTGGCCGGCGGTGCCGCGCATGGCCTGGACCGCGAGCCCGTGCGCCACCATCAGGTGGTGCGCGGCGGCGAGGGAGCCGTGGCCCTCCCGCGCGCCGGGCGCGTGCCTGCCCTCGCCGTAGCCGACGATCGAGGACACGTACGGCTCGTTGAACGTGGTCCACTTGGTGACCCGGTCGCCCAGCGCGTCGTGCACGACGGCGGCGTACTCGGCGAACCGGTGCGCCGTGTCGCGCGAGCGCCAGCCGCCCAGTTCCTCCAGCGCCTGCGGCAGGTCCCAGTGGTAGAGGGTGAGGAACGGCTCGATGCCCCGCTCCAGCAGGCCGTCGACCAGCCGGCGGTAGAAGTCCAGGCCGCGCTGCTCGACCCGGCCGGCGCCGGTGGGCAGGATCCGCGGCCACGCCACGGAGAACCGGTAGGCGTCCACGCCGAGCTCGCCGAGCAGCGCCAGGTCCTCCGGCACGCGGTGGTAGTGGTCGCACGCGACCGCACCGGTGTCGCCGCCGGCGACCGCGCCCGGCACCGAGCCGAACGCGTCCCAGATCGACGGTCCTCTCCCGTCGGCGTCCACGGCCCCTTCGATCTGGTAGGCCGATGTGGCGACGCCCCAGCGGAATCCTTGGGGGAAGTCGGTCATCCTTTGAGAGCTCCTTGCATGATCCCGCCGACGATCTGCCGGCCGAACAGGAGGAACACCGCGAGCACCGGCACGGTGCCGATGGTCGCCGCGGTGAGCACGAGGGTGTAGTCGGTGGTGTAGCCGCTGGCCAGGGTGGACAGGGCGGTCTGCACGGTGGGGTTCTCCGGCGTCAGCACGACCAGCGGCCAGAAGAAGTCGTTCCACGCCTGCATGAAGGTGAACAGGCCGAGGACGGCGGCGGCCGGGCGGGCGGCGGGCAGGACCACGTTCCAGTACAGGCGCAACGAGCTGCACCCGTCCATGCGGCCCGCTTCCAGCAGCTCGTCGGGCACGGCCCGCTCGAAGTACTGCCGCATGAAGAACACGCCGAACGCCGTCACCAGGCCGGGCACGATGACCGCGTGGATCTCGCCGGCCCAGCCGAAGTCGCTCATCATCATGTAGAGCGGGATGACGCCCAGCTCGGTGGGCACCGCCTGGGTGGCGACGACGAGCAGCATGAGCGCCGACCGGCCGCGGAACTTCAGCTTGGCGAAGGCGAAGCCCGCCAGGGTGGAGAAGAACACCACCGACACGGTGATGGTCCCCGACACGATCAGCGAGTTCATCATCGCCAGCGCGAAGTCCGACTGGTCGAACACCCGCGCGATGTTCGCGAACAGGTTGCCGCCCGGCACGAGCACGGGCGGCACGCTGTCCACCTTGTCCGGCGTCTGCGAGGACACCACGAGCGACCAGTACACGGGGAACGCCGACCCGGCGAGCACCGCGATCAGCGCCGCGTAGGTCCACGGTCCGGGCATCCGCAACGCCCTGCGCCGCCCGGACGGCGCGGGCGCGTCGGGCGCCAGCGGTTCGAGCACGGTGGTCATGGTGTCCTCTCAGTCCGTCCGGATGCGGCGTGCGGCCAGGTAGCTCAACCCGGTGATGACGACCGTCGCGATGAGCAGCAGCCAGGCGATGGCCGACGCGTAGCCGAAGTCGAACTTCGCGAAGCCCTGCTCGTAGAGGTAGAGCGCGGCGGTCTGGAACTGCCGGTCCGAGCCGCCGGTCGCGGCGGCCGCGCCGGGGTTGAACAGCAGCGGCTCGGCCAGCAGCCGCATGTTGCCCGCGGTGGCGATCACGGTGGAGAAGATGATCTGCGGCCGCAGCATGGGCACGGTGATGCGCCAGAACTGCTGCCACGCGCTCGCGCCGTCCAGCCGGGCCGCCTCGTACACGCTGGTCGGGATGGCCTGCATGGAGGCCAGGAAGATCAGCGCGTGGTAGCCGGTCCAGCGCCACACCACCATCGCGGCGATGGCGGTGTGGGAGCTGCCGGTGCCCGCCTGCCAGTCGATCCGGCCCGCGCCGAACAGCTCCAGCACCCAGTTGATCAGGCCGAAGTCACGGCCGAAGAGCTGCGCGAAGATGATCGTGACCGCCGCCACCGAGGTGATGTTCGGCAGCAGCACGCCCATCCGGAAGAACGTCCGGCCGCGCAGCCGCCGGTTGAGCAGCTGCGCGATGCCGAGCGCGAACAGGATCTGCGGGACGGTGGTGAGCAGCCACAGGCTCAGCGTGTTGCCCATCGCGTTCCAGAAGTACGGGTCCGCGGTGAGCAGCTGGACGTAGTTGTCCACGCCGACGAACGTGGCCGCGTCGCCGTCGAGCAGGTTGCGGTCCTGCATCGACACCCAGCCGGTGTAGAGCAGGGGGAACAGGCCGAACACCGCGAACAGCAGGAAGTACGGCGCGATGTAGGCGTACGGCGCGTACCGGATGTCCCACCGGTGGCGGCGTTCGCGCCAGTCCGTCTTCATCAGCTCTCGAGCCTCTTGACGTCGCCCACGAACTGGTTCCACGACTCGTCCGGGCTCTGCTTGCCCTGCTCGACGCGCTGCATGGCGTTGCCCATCTCGGTCTGCACGTCACCGGCCTTGGGACCCTGGTACTGCGGCTTCAGCGCGCGGGCGGCGTCGGTGAAGACCTTGCCGACGGGCGCGTTGTTGAAGAACGGGTCCTGCTTCTTGGCCACCGACTCCTCGCTGTAGAGCTTCGGCGCGGACGGCAGCAGACCCGCGCTGGCGAAGACCTTGGCCTGCTGCTCGGGCGCGGTGAGCCACGCGGCGAGCGCGACGGCCTTGTCGGTGTTCTTGCCCTGCTTGGGCACGGTCAGGTAGGAGCCGCCCCAGTTGCCGCCGCCGCCGGGCACGGCCGCGAGGTCCCACTTGCCCGCGGTGTCGGGCGCCTGGTCCTTGATCTTGGCCATCATCCACGCCGGGCAGGCCAGGGTGGCGAACTGGCCCTGCTTGAAGCCGGTGTTCCACTGCGGGGTGCTGTGCAGCAGCCCGGCGGACAGGCCGTCGGCCACGCCCTGGGCGACCAGGTTCCAGCCCTTCCTGATGTCGGCGTTGTCGCCGACCACGATCTTGTCGTTCTTGTCGTAGTAGCCGGTGGGCGCCTGGCCGACGATCGCGTTGAGCACGGTGGGGCCGCCGTCGAAGAACTTGGCGCCCGCCGGTGCCTTGGCCGCGAACTGCTTGCCGGTGGCCATGAACTGCTCCCACGTGGGCCACAGCGCGGAGACCTGGTCGCGGTCGGACGGCAGGCCGGCGGCCTCGAACAGGTCGCGGCGGTAGCAGATGGCCAGGCCGCCGACGTCGGTGCCGTAGCCGATCTGCTTGCCGTCCTTGGACAGCGAGCCCTCCCACTTCCAGTCCAGCCAGCGGTCCTTGACGTCGGCGCTCAGCTCGACGAACTGGCCGGGGTTGGCCTTGAACTGGTTGATGTAGCCGACGTCGACGGCCTCGATGTCCGCCGCGCCGTTGTTGGTGGCGAGGTGGGCGGCGAGGTTCTTGTGGTGGTCGGAGTAGGAGGCGGTGCGGTCGGTGATGTCGACGTCCGGGTGCGCCTTCTCGTACTCCTCGAACAGCTGCTGGTAGCCGAAGTTGCCGAACAGCCCGATGGTGATCCTGGTCTTGCCGTCGCTCGCGCCGCTGCCGCAGCCGGCGGCGACCAGGGCGGCGGCCAGCAGGCCGGCGCCGACCAAGGTCGGAGTTCGTTTCATAACGCGGCTCTCCCTCTCCATCACTAAGCGGGCCGTTTTCGGGCACGCCGGAGACCCACGGGGTTGTTCCGGGGGTTTCCGGCGAATTCGACCGGGACGTGCGTCCGGCCGGTGTGGTGTACATGACAGCCCCGGTCCGCGACACCGTCAAGTAACGAACCGATAACCGGGCCGTTCCGAGCCTTCGGCGTTTCCGCAGGTGATACCGTGTCCACCCTGGTCAGGACGCACCGGCTGAACGCTTGAAACCGGTTACAAAGAAAGGGCGGGAGATGACCACGATCCGTGAGATCGCCCAGCTGTGCGGGGTGTCCGTGGCGACCGTTTCACGCGTTTTCAACCGGCCGCTGACGGTGAGCAAGGAAAAGCGCGAAGTGGTCGAGCGGGTGGCCCGCGAGCTGGACTACCGGCCCAACGAGTCGGCGCGCGCGCTGGCCACGAAGCGGTCCGGGCTGATCGGCCTGGTGTGGGACACCGACCACCGCAGGCCCGGCTGGCGGCACCCGTACCTCCAGGAGCTGCTGATCGGGTTGAAGTCGGCGTTGAGCGCGCACGGCTACCACCTGCTGATGCTGGCCACGAGCGGGTCGGCGGCGTTGCGGGCGGTCGGCGCGTCGCTGGCGGACCCGGTGGCGTACGTGAACATGACCCGGCGGCACCACCTGGGCGGGCTGGTGCTCATCGACAGCGGCTCGGACGCCCCGGCGTTCGCCGCGTTCGCCCAGTCCGGGCTGCCGTGCGTGGCGGTGGACGTGGACGTCGACGGGCCGCGGGCGACGTACGTGACGTCGGACAACGTCGGCGGCGCGGCGATGGCGGTGCGGCACCTGGTCGACGCGGGCCACCGCCGCATCGCCACGATCACCGGGCCGCGGGCCAACCGGCCGGCGGTGGACCGGCTGGACGGCTTCCGCGCGGCGATGACCGAGGCGGGCCTGGCCGTGCCGCCGGAGTACGTGGTGGAGGGCGACTACTACCGGCCCAGCGGCCAGTCGGCGATGCGGTCGCTGATCGCGTTGCCGGAGCCGCCGACGGCGGTGTTCTGCGCGAGCGACGAGATGGCGGTGGGCGCGCTGCTGGCCGCGCGCCACGCGGGGCTGCTGGTGCCGGAGGACCTGGCGGTGGTGGGGTTCGACGACATTGAGCTGGCCGCGCTGGTGGACCCGCCGCTGACCACGTTGGCGCAGGACAAGGCCGGGATCGGGGTGGCCGCGGCGCGAGCCGTGCTGACCATGGTGCACGGCGGGGAGAAGCCCGCGCCCGCGTTCCTGCCGACCCGGCTGGTGGTGCGCTCCTCCAGTCGGTGAGCGGTCAGCAGAGCGGCGGCGGCGTGCTCCCCGGCGGCCCGAACTCCAACCGCAGCGAGTCGGTGCGGGGCACGACGAACGCGGTGCCCTCCGACGACCGCCAGGTGGCGGGCAGGAACACGTACTGGCCGCCGGACTGCAACAGCAGCTTCAGCCCGTCGTAGCGGTACTTGTACGCGCCGTCGGGCTGCCCGCACGCGACCTGGCGCACGCCGTCGCCGGTCAGGTTCAGGCCGTCCCCGCTGTAGACGACCACCCCGGGCATGTCCGGCACCCGGGCCTCGACCTCGAACCCGCGCCGCGTGCCGACCGCGCTGGAGTAGTCGCCGACCGCCCAGAACAGGCCGATGCTGACCAGCAGGAACGCGGCCACCGACTCCGCGACGCCGAACCGCGCGCGCTTGCGACCGCGTCCGGCGGTCGTGCTCCACCGCCGCCACGCGAACGCCAGCAGCACGATGCCGACCGCGAACCCCAGGCCCGGCACGCCCGGGTAGACGCGGAACGGCTCGGGGTGGACGGTGATCGGCGCGGTGACCGCGAGCAGGGCGAGGCCGAGCACGGCGGCGGTCGGCGTGCACACCCGCAGCAACGCCGCCCACTGCCGCGCGGACAGCCGGGTGCGCACGTACCGGACCAGGAACGTGACGGCCAGGACGGCGATCGCGATGCCGGCCAGCGGCAGGAACAACCCGTCCGCCCCGCGGGCCAGCACCTCGTCGGGTGTCTGGCTGAGCAGCGTGTAGTGCACCCGGAAGTGGGCGAAGAAGACCTGCGTGGCGACCAGGCCGAAGAAGTACAGCAGCGCGGTGAGCAGCGTGGTGTTGGCGACCACCGACGCCAGGATCCGCAACGCCCGCGCCGGCCCGGTCTGCGGCACGACCGGGTCGGTCACGGGCTGCGCCGGGCTCGCGCTCCGGCGGGCGGTCACCGCGGCCACGGCCCGCTGCCCGTCGTCCCGGTGGTCGGCTCAGGGGTCGACTCGGGGGTGACCTCGGGCGTCGGGTGGACGGGCGTGGCCCCCTCCGACGACGTCGTTTCCCCGATGGTCTCGCCGAAGCACGGCGTGCCCTGGTAGACCCGCACCGTTCCACCGGGTTGCACGCTCGCGGGACCGCCGCCGGGAGGCCCGCCCGGCGAGATCTCCGAGACGCACTTCCCGCCGGGCCGGGGGGTGACGACGACGGTGACGCCGCACAGGTCCCGGTCGCACCCCCGGTTGCCGCGGATCCTCTCCTCGATCGTCGCCTTCGTCCCCGCCGCGTCGGTGCCGAGCAGCTCGGTGGTGTCGTACTTGATCGGGCTGCCGGGCACGCCGGGCAGGGCGTCGGTCGTCCTCGGCGGGACGCGCGGGCTGGGGATCTGCGGTTGGGGCGGCACGGGCTGCGTGCCGGGCGCGTGCGCTGTGCCGTGGGTGGGGTGCTCCGGTGTCGTCGAGTCGGCGGGCCGGTTGCCCTCACCCTGTTGCGACGTCGGTGTGCCGGGCACTCCGGCGCACCCGACCACCACTGCGCAAGCCAGGATCGTGAACGATCCTCCGGTCAGCCACCTCATGGGCCTCACCACCCCTGTTACTCCTTATGGGTTCACCCGTTAGGAGTTTCGGAGCAGCGCCTGGATACATCCCGTCATGATGCGCGGGGGTCAGCCGGGCAGGGTGAACGTCGCGCCCCGGTCGACGTACGACACGGCGACCGGAGGCTTCCGGCGCTCGACCTCGGCGACGAACTCCGACAGCGGGGACTTCATCACGCTGTAGTCGTCGAAGTGCACCGGCACCGCCTGCCGGGGCCGCAGCATCTCCACCAGGTCCACGCCCTGCTCGCCGTCCATGGTGAGCAGCACCCCGAGCACCCTGGTGCCGCCCAGGTGCAGCACCGCGACGTCGATGGACGGGTAGCGCTCGCGGATCTCGCGCAGGTCGTCGTGCACCAGGGTGTCGCCGCTGATGTAGAGCCGCAACGGCGTCGCGGTGGGCGTGGCCCGGTACTCGACCATGCTGCCCATGACCGGCGGCAGCAGCCGGGCCAGCCGGCCGCGCGCGTGCCGACCGGGCAGCGCCGTCACGGTGAGGCTCGCGTCGTCCTTGCGCAGGCTCAGGTCGGCCCACGTGGACAGCGCGACCGGCTCCCGGAACCCGCGCCGCGCCAGCCTGCGCGCGGCGTGCGGCGTGGTCAGGACCGGCAGGTCGCGGTCCAGGCGGCGGGCGGCGATCCGGTCGAAGTGGTCGCCGTGGAAGTGCGACAGCACGACCGCGTCCACCGGTGGCAGCTCGCCGATCCCCACGGCCGGGTCCGCCAGCCGCCGGGCCAGGACGCCCTGACCGATGTGGGTCCACTGGCCGCGGCGCAGGAAGTTGGGGTCGGTGAGCAGCGTGAACGGCCCCAACCTCAGCACCGTGGTCGCGTTGCCGACGAAGAACAGCGAGTTCATGGCGGCGGGGTGCCCGCACGCGGACCGGTCAACCCAGGTCGCGCAGCACCTCCGCCACCCGCGGCTTCCACGGCCAGTTGGCCGCGTTGTCCGGGCACCGCAGCGCCAGCTCCCACACCTGCCGCGCCCGGTCGGCGTCGCCGAGGCCGGCCAGCGCGCGGCCGTAGTAGTACAGGTCGCGGGCCAGTTCCTCGCGGTGCGCGGGCGGGTCGCCCAGCTCGTCGACCAGCAGCCGCCCGAACAGCTCCGCCGCGGTCGCCCAGTCCCCCGTCACCACCGCCGCCCGCGCCCGGTAGCGGTCGAACATGTCCGACCGGCCGCTGTCGCTGTACCACCGGTCCTCGGCCAGCGTCCCCAGCCGCTCGACCACCCGGTCCCGGTCCTCGGTGAACAGCGCCAGGTCCAGCAGCTGCGCGTGCGCCGAGGTCGTCCAGCGCGACAGGTGCGGGCTGCTCACTCCGCCATCGGCGAACAACTCCAGCGCCTCCTCGTGCACGGCCCGGTAGACGTCGTGCTCCACCGTGCCGCTCAACAGCGCCACGCGCATCGCGACCAACCGCGTGAAGGCCGCGCCGACCCGGTCCCCCGACTGCTCCGCGGCCTCGACGGACCGCGCGAACCACGACGCCGCCTGCTCGTGCTCGCCGTGCAGGAACTCCAGGTAGGCCAGCTCGTAGTAGAGCAGCGCCCGCTGCCGCGTCGACGTGATCCGGTCGATGTCCCGCACCGCCGCGACCGAGTCGAGCAACAGGCGACGGGCCTCCTCCAGGTCGGCGGGCACGCCGGTGCGGCGCAGCCTGGTCGCCTGGCCGTGGGAGAACGCGATCAGCGCGGTGGACCGGCGCTCCTCGTCCGCCACCGCGTCCGCGAGGTACTCCGGGTCGGTGAGCCTCGCCAGCACGTCCCGGTTCAGCCCGGCCGCGACCGGCCGGTACCCCAGCACCGCGTGCAGCACGCCCGCCAGGTCCGGCACGCCCTCGTCCACCAGCCGCGCCACCACGCCGCTCAGCCCGCCGGCGATCGCCGACCCGGCCGGTGTCGCCGCGCCGTCCAGCGCCGCGCAGGCGTCGACGTAGTCGGTCAGCACCGCGTCCAGGCCGCGCCGGTGCGCCTTGGCCAGCCCGTGGTCCGGGGCGGCGAGCAACGCCGTCAGCGCGCGCACGCAGTCGGCCCGCACCTCGGGCGACCGGGCCGACCGGATGCCCGAGACCAGGTGCGCCACGGTGTGGTCGAGGGCGTAGTCGTCCGTGCAGGCGGCCCAGTCCGACCCCCAGCGGTCGATCATCCGGTCCGCGATCAAGTAGTGGTTCTCGTCGGCGTCCACGTGCCAATGATCCACCAACCGTTGATCTTCCGCCGAAGTCAGGAACTCGGCGAAGCTCAGGTGGCACAACCGCACCCCGTCACCGTCGCGGGCCAGCAGCCCGCCGAGGTGGTCCAGCGCCCGCGCCGCCTCCCGCCGCCGGCGCGCCACCCCGGACAGGGCGAACAGCGCCGCGGGCGGCAGCGGCGCGAAGGCCACCGCGAGGACGTCCAGCAGCGGACGGCACACCTCGTCCCAGAACCGCAGCCCGCCCGGCGCCTCGTGCTTCTCCACCGCGCGCACGACCAGCGCGAGGAAGTACTCGTAGAACCCGTCCAGCCCGGCCGGCAGCACCTCGAAGTCCGCCAACGCGGCCACCCGGACGGCGTCACCCGCCTCGGCCGCCTCCCGCAGCGCCGCGCCCCACAGCGCCAGGTACAGGAAGTTGCCGTCCGACCGACCGGCGATCCGCCGCGCGAGCCGGTCCACGCCGGTCGCGCGCACCACCGGCAGCCCGGCCACCACCGGGTCCGAGAGCAGCGCGCGGGCGTGCTCGACCAGGTCACGCCGGACCTCCTCGGCCGCCGCCTCGATCGGCTCCTCGCAGATCCAGCGACCCTGCCCGAGCCGGAACCGCTCCAGCAGCCGGTCGTCGGGCCGCGCGGTCGCCACCACGCGCACGTTCGCGGGCAGCTCCGGCACCTCGGCCAGCCAGTCCAGCACGTCCGCGGTCCCCGCGCCGGTCGCCCGGAACCGCAGCTCGTCCAACGCGTCGACCAGCACGACCACCAGCGCGTCCGGCTCCTGCTCGGCCAGCCGCCGCGCCGGGTCCAGCAGCGCGAACTCCTGCAGATCGGGCACCTGGAGCAGCCGGGTCTCCGACACCACCAGCCCCACCTCGACGCCGACGACCTCGCCCGACACGACCTCCGCCCGCTGCGCCACCCGCATCGCCGTGTGCCGGAACGGCGACACCTTGAGCACGTCGACCCGCACGCCGACCGCCCGGCCGCGCACCTCCCCCACGGTCTGCTCGACCCGCACGTCGAGGTCCGCGCCCATCACCCCGGGTTTCAGCGCGGCGAGCTGGTTGCCCAGCCGGATCAGCAGCGACTTCGCGTCACCACCGACCAGTGGTCCGCTGCGCAGCCCGGACAGGAAGTACCGCGGGGACAAGCCGTAGCGCCGGGCGAGCCACGCCAGCACCGTGCTCTTGCCCGTGCCCGGACCGCCCAGCAGCAGCACGAACCGGCAACCCGGGTCCCGGAAGTGCCGCTCGACCCGGTCCAGCAACCACGTCCGCTCGACCAGGCCGCGGGCCAGGTGCTCCCGCACCACGTCCTCGAAGAGCAGCTCGGCCCCGGTCAGCCGGGATAACCCCGGATCGGTCAACCGCCGATCCGATCCACGTCGACGCCGATCACCTCGGCGCCCTCCGCGACCTCGTTGGCCCGCACCGACGCGCGCACGGTCGCGCCACCCGTGATGGCCCGCGCCCGCACCGCCGCCGCGTACCCGGCGACCACGTCCACGTCGATCTCACCCTCGACCACCGGCCCGGACGCCGCGCGCCGCTCACCGCGGAACGTGATGCGCTGCCCGTACACCGCCTCCAGCAGCCGCCGCACCGCGTCCGCCGACTCCAGCAGGTCCCGGTCGTCGGGAACGACCTCCTCCACGCCGTCGGCGTAGTCCTGGAGCTTGCGCCGCAACTCCTTCAGATCCGGCCCGACCCGCTCCAGCACCGCGTCGTCGGCGCGCAGCGGCAACCGCAGCTCCCCGTCCAGCTCGGGCACCTCCGCCGGCTCGACCTCCAGCGCGCCCGCCTCGTCCCGGCGCTCCCGGCGCCGCCGCAGCAGTTCCGTCGCCTGGCCGTACAGGAACTTGATGCCCTCGGTCAGCGCGGCGGCGCCGAGCACCGAGAGCGCGAGCGGATCCGTCATGCCGCCCCCTCCCCGATCTGGTGATCAGGAGGGTAGTACCGGGCTCCGCCGCGCGGGGCAAGGACCCGGCGGCGGAGTTCAGCCGATCAGACGTTGCGCCGGTACTGGCCGCCGACCTCGAAGAACGCCTCGGTGATCTGACCCAGCGTGCACACCCGCGCCGCGTCCATCAGCACCGCGAACACGTTCTCCCCCGACGCCGCGGCCTCCTTCAGCCGCCGCAGCGCGGGCTCCGCCTCGGCCGCGTGCGCGGCGGCGAACGCCCGCGTCCGCTCCACCTGCGACCGCTTCTCCTCCTCGGTCGCCCGCGCCAGCTCGATCGTCACGTGCTCGCGCTCGCCGCCCTCCGGCAGGAACGTGTTCACCCCGATCAACGGCAGCGAACCGTCGTGCTTGCGCTGCTCGTAGCGCATCGACTCGTCCTGGATCCGGCCGCGCTGGTAGCCGGTCTCCATCGCGCCCAGCACACCGCCGCGCTCGGAGAGCCGGTCGAACTCCGCCAGCACCGCCTCCTCGACCAGGTCGGTCAGCTCCTCGATCACGAACGAGCCCTGCAACGGGTTCTCGTTCGCCGACAGGCCCCACTCCTTGTTGATGATCAGCTGGATCGCCATCGCCCGGCGCACCGACGACTCGGTCGGCGTGGTGATCGCCTCGTCGTAGGCGTTGGTGTGCAACGAGTTGGTGTTGTCGTACAGCGCGCACAACGCCTGGAGCGTGGTGCGGATGTCGTTGAAGTCCATCTCCTGCGCGTGCAGCGACCGACCGGAGGTCTGCACGTGGTACTTGAACTTCTGCGACCGCTCGTTCGCCCCGTACCGCTCCCGCATGGCGATCGCCCAGATCCGCCGCGCCACCCGGCCGATCACGCTGTACTCCGCGTCCATGCCGTTGGAGAAGAAGAACGACAGGTTCGGCGCGAAGTCGTCGATGTCCATGCCGCGCGCCAAGTACGACTCGACGTAGGTGAACCCGTTGGCCAGCGTGAACGCCAGCTGGCTGATGGGGTTCGCCCCGGCCTCGGCGATGTGGTAGCCCGAGATCGACACCGAGTAGAAGTTGCGCACCTTCCGCGCGATGAACCACTCCTGGATGTCGGCCATCATCCGCAACGAGAACTCGGTGGAGAAGATGCAGGTGTTCTGCCCCTGGTCCTCCTTGAGGATGTCCGCCTGCACCGTGCCGCGCACGGTCGCCAGCGCCCAGGCCGTCAGCTCCTCCGCCTCCGCGGCCGACGGCTCCCGGCCGTGCTCGGCGCGGAACTTGTCCACCTGCTGGTCGACCACCGTGTTCAGGAAGAACGCCAGGATCGTCGGCGCCGGGCCGTTGATCGTCATCGACACCGACGTGGTCGGCGCGGTCAGGTCGAACCCGGCGTAGAGCGCCTTCATGTCGTCCAGCGTCGCGATCGACACCCCGGACGTGCCGATCTTGCCGTACACGTCCGGCGGGGTGTCCGGGTCGCGCCCGTACAGCGTCACCGAGTCGAACGCCGTGGACAGCCGCGTCGCCTCCGAGCCCTTCGACAGGTACTTGAACCGGCGGTTCGTCCGGAACGCGTCGCCCTCGCCCGCGAACATCCGCGCCGGGTCCTCGCCGTCCCGCTTGAACGGGAACACCCCCGCCGTGTACGGGAAGCGACCCGGCAGGTTCTCCTTGCGCAGGAACCGCAGCAACGTGCCTTCGTCGTCGTAGCGCGGCAACGACACCCGCCGCACCTTGTTGCCCGACAGCGTCTCCCGGGTCAGCTTGGTGTGGATCTCCCGGTCCCGCACCCGCACGACCATCTCGTCACCGCTGTAGGCTTCCACCACCTCCGGCCACGACACCAGCAGCTCCGCCGACACCGCGTCGACCTGCTTCTCCGCCGACTCCAGCAGCGACGTGATCGCCTCCGTGTCGTGCCCGACCGCCTCCAGCTCCGCCCGTGCCGCCCGCAGGTGCGCCACCCGCCGCACCGCGTCCACGTGCGTCTCGGTCGCGCGGTGGTAGCCACGCACCGTCTCGGCGATCTCGGCCAGGTACCGCACCCGCGTCGGGGGCACCACGGTCGCCGCCGACGTCGACACCCTGCCCGTGACGACCGGCAGCGCGCCCTCCGCGACGTCCAGCCCGCGCTGCGCCAGCTCACCGCGCAGGTGCTGGTACAGCGCGGTCACGCCGTCGTCGTTGAACGTCGCCGCGGACGTGCCGAACACCGGCATGTCCTCCCACGACGCCCCGAACGCCTCCCGGTTGCGCACCAGCTGCCTGGCCACGTCCCGCCGCGCGTCCTCCGCGCCCCGCCGCTCGAACTTGTTGATCGCCACCACGTCGGCGAAGTCCAGCATGTCGATCTTCTCCAGCTGCGACGCGGCGCCGAACTCCGGCGTCATCACGTACAGCGAGAGGTCGACGAACGGCACGATCGCCGCGTCGCCCTGACCGATGCCCGGCGTCTCCACCACCACGAGGTCGAACCCGGCCGCCTTGCACGCCACGATCGCGTCCGCCAGCCCGTCGGGCACCTCCGAGCCCGCCCGGCGCGTGGCCAGCGAGCGGAAGAACACCCGGTCGCCGTCCAGGCAGTTCATCCGGATCCGGTCGCCGAGCAGCGCGCCGCCGCCCTTGCGCCGGGTCGGGTCGACCGCCAGCACGGCCACCCGCAGCTTGTCCTGCTGGTCCAGCCGGAACCGGCGCACCAGCTCGTCGGTCAGCGACGACTTGCCGGAACCACCCGTTCCGGTGATTCCGAGGACGGGCACGGAACGTTCGGCGGCGACGTGGTTCATCCGGTCGCGCACGTCCGCGGGCAGCGCGTCCGCCTCGATCAGCGTGATCGCGCGGGCCAGCACGTCCTCGCTGCCGGTGAACAGGCCGTCCCACGACGACGGCGCGCGCTCGGCCAGCGGGTAGTCGCAGGCGGCCACCATCGTGTTGATCATGCGGGCGAGGCCGAGCTGCTGGCCGTCGGCCGGGGAGAAGATGCGCGCCACGCCGCGCGAGTGCAGCAGCTCGATCTCCTCCGGCACGATGACGCCACCGCCGCCGCCGTAGACCTTGATGTGCTCGGCGCCGCGTTCGGCGAGCAGTTCCACCAGGTAGCTGAAGTACTCGACGTGGCCGCCCTGGTAGGCGCTGATCGCGATGCCCTGCACGTCCTCCTGCACGGCCGCGGCGACGACCTCGCGCACCGAGCGGTTGTGGCCGAGGTGCACCACCTCGGCGCCCTGGGACTGCAGGATGCGACGCATGATGTTGATCGCGGCGTCGTGCCCGTCGAACAGGCTGGCCGCGGTCACGAAGCGAACCGGGTGCTGCGGGGGGTGCAGCGGGGCAGCGGTCACGACTGGCTCCTTCGGCAGGCGGAACTGCCCTCCAGATTACTAGGACATCCGTCTATCGGAAGTAGGAGCGTGTTGTGCGACGGGTCACCCGGAGCGTCGAGAAACGGACAAATCGGATCTAAACCGGTCCGTGTCGATCGTTTTCGCAACCCTGGCCGTACCCCCTGAAGAACACGCGTGTAGTTTCCGTCCAAACGGGGTAGAGGATCTTCCATGAGCAGCACACCTATCTACGACGAGCTGGCCGCCATCCTGCTCGCCGACCACCCGGGTACCGCCGATGCGGCTGTCGCCGGGAAGGCGCAGGCCGAGCCTGCCGAAGAGCCGTCCAAGCAGGTCAGGACCGGTGGCCGGAGGCGCAAGCCCGAGCCGGACGCCTAACTCTTTTCAGTCTGCACTGAAGCTATAGAGGCGATTGGAGTCGAACGCGCGTTCGACTCCCGGGTTATGCTGCACGCATGCAGGTGTCGCTGTTCGACGACGGCGCCGAAGCGCCCGCGCTGCGCCCGCTGACCGGTGTGCGGCGGACGGAGCTGGGCGACGGCGCGTGGATCGACGTGCTCCCCGGCTGGCTGACGGGCGCGGACGCGTTGTTCCGCCGGTTGGCCGACGAGGTGCCGTGGCGCGCCGAGCGCAGGCAGATGTACGAGCGCGTGGTCGACGTACCGCGCCTGCTCTGCTTCTACGACGAGAGCGCGCCGCTCCCCGATCCGGTGCTGACGCGGGCGCGCGACGAGCTGAGCGCCTGGTACGGCGAGGAGCTGGGCGAGCCGTTCCGCACCGCCGGGCTGTGCTACTACCGCGACGGCCGCGACTCCGTGGCCTGGCACGGTGACACGATCGGGCGAGGTTCGACCGAGGACACGATGGTGGCGATCGTGTCGGTGGGCACGCCGCGCGCCCTGGCGCTGCGCCCGCGCGGCGGCGGGACGACCGTCCGGTACGCGTTGGGCCACGGCGATCTGATCGTGATGGGCGGGTCGTGCCAGCGGACGTGGGAGCACGCCGTGCCGAAAGCGGGCAAAGCGGTCGGACCGCGCATCAGCATCCAGTTCCGGCCCCGCGGAGTGCGCTGACCACCGGAAATCTGGTCCTTGTGCCGCATGACCGCCGTAACCACTCCCCCTCTGGGAGCACTCCCAGAACGTTGCGAACACCCTCAAAGGAGAGCGGTAGGCGGCAACGGAGATCCAGCTTCGGCGCTCTGCTCACGGCTGCGGTAGCCGTGAGCGGCGTCGTCGCGATGGCGCCGAGGTGGGCAGTGCCCAGGGGCGGTGCGCCGCGCGGCTCCTGCACCGCGTCGAGGTCGAGCAGCACCCGCGTCGGTCGTTGCTCCGGTCGGGCCGGCGGACCGCGAGCCTGACGTGATCGAGGACCACGGACCCGTCCAGCTACGGGGCGGCTGACTTCCCGAGCGGACAAGGCCGCGACTGACCCACGTCCTACCTTGAACGCGCGGGGAGATCCGCGCGAAGAGGTGTCCGACGCCGTCCTCGCCGGCGCCGAGGTCGTGACGATCCCGCCGCAGAGTCCGCGAGCCAACGGCCCGCCCGACCTCGCATAACTCGGTCGACGCCGCCGACATCGAGTGGTACACCGTGTGGCACTCATCCTGAACGGCGGAACACCCATGCAGGACCACACGGTCGGCTCCGCGGAACGCATCGCTCCAGCCAACGATGTCGAACTCTGCTACGAGACCTTCGGCGACGAACGGCAGCCCGTGCTGCTGCTGATCATGGGCCTGGGGTTCCAACTCGTGCACTGGCCCGACGCGTTCTGCCGACGGCTCGCCGAGCGCGGCTTCCACGTCGTCCGCTTCGACAACCGCGATGCCGGCCGCTCGACGCACCTGCCCGGGGCCGAGTACGCGCTGGCCGACATGGCCGCCGACACCGTCGGGCTCCTCGACGCGCTCGGTGCCGAGCGCGCTCACGTCGTGGGAGCGTCGATGGGCGGAATGATCGCCCAGGTCGTGGCCGCGCTGCACCCGTCACGGGTGCTCAGCCTGGCGTCGCTCATGTCCACCACCGGCCGCCGCGGCCAGGGACGCACCTCCGCGCGGTTGCTCCGCAACCTGTTCACCCTGCCTGCCCGCACCGAGCAGCAGGCCGTCGAACGGCGCGTGCGGCTGTTCGAGACCATCGGCTCCCCCGGCTTCGCGCAGGACGTCGACGAGATCAGGCGGGCGACCGCGCTCGCGTTCCACCGCGACCCCGACCACCGCGGAGGTCGACGCCGGCAGTACCGGGCAGTGCGCGCGGCGGGCGATCGAACCGACCAGCTGGCACTGATCACGGCTCCGACGGTCGTCATCCACGGGACCGCGGACCGCATGTGCCACCACTCCGGAGGCGAGGCGACCGCGGCCGCGATCAGCGGTGCGCGGCTCGTGCTCGTCCCTGGTATGGGGCACGACCTCCCGCGTGGCGCATGGCCGACCATCATCGACGCGATCGTCGAGAACGCCCGCCGCGCCCAGTCCTGACCGACGAGGCGCGGCGGCGTCACGGAGAAGCAGATCCGCGCCCGCTCGGCCGCTGACCTTTCGCCCGACGCCGCGCAGGGTGTAGCGGACCCGGAAATACACACTTCCGGGGGACGCAGTGAATTCGCGGGAACACTTTCCGTTCATCTGTGTCGACCGTGGGTGGTCGAGGTCCGGGTTGTCGGTCTCGACCGCCGGCCCGAAGCGCTCGTCGGGGGTGGAAATCCCACTTCAGCGAAGCCAATGACGGACATTCGTGCGCAGAGAGTAGTTACCTGCTCGGCCTGGGCTACTGGGAGGCCGAGTCTTTTCGGTCCAGGGCGTCGAACGTGCGGTCGAGCGGCACCCGGCCGTGCGTTTCGGGAGCCGACCGAGGGGAACCCCTCTTGGACGGATCTACCAGGGATTCTCCGATGCATCCAGCCCACCGCACGCCCGCACCGCGGACCGCTTCCACCACTCGCGGAAAGAGCGGGGATGTTCCACTCTCAGGTGCACCGCGAAGAGCACCATCGTGCACGGTACCGGGAGGACAACATCAAGGAGATCAAACCGAAGAAGTGGCGAGCGCGCCTCACCGACGCACGAAGAACCTCTCTCGCCGGCCGAACTCGACATTGCCGCAGGCACCCCATCTGCGGATTGGGCGGCAATCTCTGGGGTGGCCGACACAGGCGGGAATGCGGTCCCACTGCGGTCGCGCCCGCGTCGCCGGCTCGTCGCCCCGGCTGACCACGTCCCGCCACAAGGTGTCGGTCGTGTCACCTCGATCGTGTGAATCCCCGCGCGCCGACGCACGCGGCCCGAGCCGAAGGAAGACCATGTCCCAGCGCAACACTCTCGTCCGAGCCATGCACGACATCGGCCTCGCCGCCTGGTTCGGCGGGTCTCTCGCCGGGGCGGTGGCCGTCAACGGGGCTGCCGCTGACATCCCGGACCACAGGCGGCGGCTGCAAGTGGCCAACGCGGGCTGGGCGCGCTGGACACCGGTGAACGCCGTGGCCATCGGCATGCACCTGGTGGGCGGGACAGCGCTGCTGCGGGCTGACAGGGACAGGGTCGCCGTTCAGCGCGGAGTAGCGGCCCAGACCGGGGTCAAGCTCGTCCTGACCGGAGCCGCGCTGGTGGTGACCGGCTACAGCAGGGCACTGGGCAAGAAGTTGCAGGCTGCCGACGGCGTCGCGGTCGAGGGCGGCACCACCCCGGCGGAATCCACCCCGCCGGAGATCGCGCACGCCCAGCGGCAGCTGGACATCTGCCAATGGCTGATCCCGGTCCTCACCGGCGGGATCTCGGTGCTCACGGCCCTGGCCGGAGAGCAGCTGCGGCCGGATCGGCAGGCGGACGGGATGTCCGGCAAGCAGGTGCGGTGGCTCCGCCGCGGCGCATGAGCCGGCGGCTGTGATCCGGCCACACCGGTGCGTCACGACGTTCCACCACTAGAGCGGTCCCGACGACGATGGCCGGAGGGATGGGTACCAATCCGTCGATCTTCGCCGCCGCGACCAGCGGCCCGGTTCCTACGACGACCAGCTGCACGACAGCCGGCGCGGGGCCGCGGATGAGCCACCGCCCGTAGGAGGCACGGTCGGCGACGGCACGCCTGCCGTGCCACGGCGCCCAGGAGCGCCTGGATTGGTCTCAACCCCATGTCCGGAGGTAACGATGGTGGACTTGCAACCGTTGCGGCGCTACGTCGCCGACGCCGTGTTCGGCCGCATCGCCGGGCCCGAGGGCGAAGCGCGCCGCGTCCGCATCCACCACGCGCCCGGCCCCCGATGGTTCGACCCGGACCGGCCGATCCGGCGCGTGCACGGCGACGCGGCCATGTTCATCGGCGGCCTGCGAGCGTTGCTGCTGCAGTCCCTGCACCCGGTGGCCATGGCCGCCGTCGCCGGTCACTCCGATTACCGCACCGACCCGTGGGGCCGGTTGCAGCGCACCAGCCTGTTCCTCGCCACCACGACCTTCGGCACGGCTGAGGACGCGCGGCGCGCCGTGGACAAGGTGCGCGGGATCCACCAGCGCATCCGCGGCACCACTGCCGACGGGGCGCCCTACCACGCCGCCGACCCACACCTGCTCGAGTGGGTACACGTCGCCGAGGTTGACAGCTTCCTGCGCTGCCACCAGCGCTACGGGACCGGGCGGCTGACACCGCGCGAGTGCGACGGCTACGTGGCCGACACGGCGCGGATCGGGGCGGCGCTGGGCATACCCGACGCTCCGACGACGGTGGCGGAGCTGGCTTCCCGGCTCGCCGCGTTCCGGCCCGAGCTGCGGGGCACCGGGGAGGCGCGTGAAGCCGCCAGGTTCCTCCTGGTGACACCACCGGTGCCGTTGGCGGTGCGGGTGCCCTACGCGGCGGTGGCGGCGGCGGCAGTCGGGTCGCTGCCGGTGTGGGCCCGCCTGCCGCTGCGGCTGCCTTTCCTGCCGGTCCTGGAGAACACCGCCGTCCGGCTGGCGGGTCACGGCGTCACCAACGCCGTCCGCTGGGCCCTGCCACCGGCGGAGCGCCGCGCGGGCTGACCACCGCACACTTGTGGTGGAGGGAAAATGCTGCGGCACGAAGTCGCCGTGCTGCGCCGAACCAGCTCTCAAGCGCGGTTGGACCGGGCCGATCGCGCAGTGCTCACCGCATTGGTCCGACGCCTCCCCGGCTGGTCACGAGAACACCGGCTGGTGACACCGGAGACATTCCTGTGATGGCACCGACGCGTGGTCGCGAAGATCCCACCACCGTGCCCACGAGCCAACGCCCACGCCGAACGATTCGTCGGCACAGTCCGACTGATCGCAGAGCCGGACTGCACCTCAACACGCCGCCGAGCAATCCTCGGCGGACTGATCGACAAATATGAACCCGTAGCAACCTGACCGCAGGTCAGACCGCGTACCCGACTCTTGACACCCCACAGGATGTGGGCTCGAAGCTCGATCTGGCGAAACCCGCCGTCCGATCGGCGGCCGTGACCCCGGCGCCGATCGGCGTTCTGCGTGCGGGTGCCGCCGCGGTCGGACGACCGCGGCGGCACCGGGCAGCTCCGCGAACGTGGGCCGGCGCGGGAGGCCGTGCGGCGTCACTGCCGCTGAACCGGGGACGGGCTGCCGGTGGCTACCGCCACGGCGCAGTCGTCATGAACTGCCGCCCGGAAGAGGTGTTCGGGCAGCCTGGCCCGATCACTCCCCCGGCGTGCGCCGCTTGCGCCGGTCGACCGCCCGCATGACGGGTCCCACCAGCAGGATGGCGGCACCACCCGCGACGACCGCCGACAGGGCGCCAGGTGCCCGGTCGCGGAACACCAGCGCGAGGACCAGTGCCACCAGCCACAACGCCGCGATGACCAGGCGCCTGACAACCATCAGTGATCAGCTCCCTTCACACCAGCTTGCCCAGCGGACCCGACACCGTGCCGCCGACCGTGCCCCAGAACCCGTCCGCGGCGACGTCGTCCCGGCTGCCGCCGGCGATCTGCGAACCGAGCGCGGCCCCCGCTCCGGTGAAGAAACCGCTCATGAGCGCCAAGGCGGGCAGGCACGCGACGCCCGTGCCGCACGCCGCTCCGACGAACGCGGAAGCGGCCAGCGTGCCCGCGAGCCCGCCGACGGTGGCCCCGCCCGTGGAGCTGAAGCTGGCACCGGTCGGATCGCTGTTGTTGATCGGGTCGCCGCCGGCGTAGTTGTACGGGTTGGCCTCCTGGCCGGTCGGGTCGGGCGAGCGGAAGCGGGCGTACGCGCTGTCGTAGACGCGGTAGCCCAGCAGGTACTGGCCTCGTTGGAGCTGGTAGGCGCCCAGGTAGCGGAACGGGTTGGACGCCGCTGCGGCACCGGTCGCGGTGACGGCGCCGTAGGGCGCGTAGGTGTACTCGGCGGAGACGTTGCCGTTGGTGTCGACCAGCGCGAGCACGCTGCCCTGGTGGTCGGTGACCGCGCCGTGGCGTGCGCCCGCCTTGTCCCTCAAGCCGATCAGCCGGCCCTTGGTGTCGCGGGTGTAGCTGGAACGCGTCCCGTTGTCCACGGTTTCGGTTACCCCGAGGGCGGTGCGGGTGAACACGTGCGTCACGGCCGTGCCGCCGGTGGGGGTTTCGGTGATGGTGCGGGGCTGGGTCTGGTCCGCGGTGTCGTAGGCGTAGTCCAGCACCTTGGTGGTGCCCAGGTTGCCGGTGAGCACCTGGTTCGTCGGGCTGAAGGTGAAGCTGGAGTCGGGGTTGGTGGTGGACTTGTAGTTGCCCGCGCCGTCGAAGGCGGCCGTCGTGTCGTTGATCCTGGTGTACTGGTCGGCGGCGTTGACGGTGTAGGTGCGGCCTTCGCCGGTGAGCAGGTTGGTGGCGTTGTCGAGCGTGTAGGCGCCCGTGCCCGCCTTGGTGAGGCGACCCAGGGCGTCGTAGGTGTAGTCGGTGGCCACGCCCTTGATCGTCTTCGACTGGATCTTGTCCGTGTCGACGCCGTCCGGCCGGGTGTAGCGGTAGGTTGCCTTCACCAGTTCGGCGCCCGGCTTGGTGACCGTGATGGAAGTGGGGCGGCCGGCGTTGTCGTAGCCGGTGGTCTGCACCGCGCCGCCCGGGAAGTTGGTGGTGGTGCGCCGGTCGGCGTTGTCGTAGCCGAACGTCGTCGTGCCGCCGTAGGCGTCCGCGAGCGACGTCAACCGGTCTGCGGCGTCGTAGCCGTAGGTCGCGGTGCCGGTCGGCGTGGTCAACGTCTTGAGGTTGCCGACCTTGTCGTAGGTGTAGCCGACGACCTCGGTGCCGCGGGTGACCTTGGTCAGCTGGTTGCGCGGGTCGTACTCCAGCGTCCGCGTCACACCGGGCGCCTGCGTCTGGGTGAGGTTTCCGTTGGCGTCGAAGGTGTTCGCCTGCACCACCGTCGCCCCGTGCCTGACCGACACGACCCGGTCCAGCCTGTCGTAGCCGTAGTCGACGCGCACGCCGTTGCCGTCGGTCACGCTCGTCACCCGCGACAACGAGTCGTACGTGTACGCGGTGGCGCCCGCGGGCGCCGGCGGGACGATCTTGGTCAGGTTCCCGTCCTGGTCGTACTCGTAGGACGTGATCGAGCCCTTGCCGTCCTTGCGCGTCCTCACCAGGCCCAGCGACGAGTAGGTGTAGGTCTCGATGTCGACGCCGAGGCCGGTCGAGCGCACCTTGGTCACGTTGCCGTTGGTGTCGTACCCCTTGGTCGCCCGGTTGCCCGAGGCGTCGGTGACCTGCGTCGGCAGGTGCGGGTGCGCCGAGCTCGTGTAGCCGACCACGCTCTGCGCCCCGGTCGCCAGCTTGGTGCCGATCAGGTTGTTCAACGAGTCGTACTGGTACGTGGTCGAGTGCGACAGCGCGTTCGTCGTGACGTTGACGTCACTGGCCGCCGTCCACGTCTGCGACTGGCTGTGGCCCAACGCGTCCGTGGCCTTGACCTGACGGCCTTCGTCGTCGAACTCGTGGGTCGAGGCGTTGCCGTTGGCGTCGGTGACGATCGTGTCGTAGGCGGCGTTCCACGCGTAGGTGGTGCTGACGCCGACGCCGTCCGGGGTCGGCTTCGTCAACTTCGTCAACCGCCCCAGGTCGTCGTGCTCGAACCGGTAGGTCCCGCCGCGGGGGTCGGTGACCGACGTCAGGAGGTTCGGGTAGTCGGCGGCGTACCCGAACTTGGTCTTCGCGCCGTTCCGGTCGGTGAACTCGCTGATCAGACCGTTCCCCGCGTAGGCGTAGTCGCCGAAGGTCAACCCGGACGGGTCGGTGATCGACCGCGGCCGGCCCTGCGCGTCGTAGTCGAACCGGGCGACCCGGTTGCGGGTGTCCACGACCGACGTCAGCTTGCCTTCAGGGCTGTACCGGTTGGTGACGGTGTTGCCGTTGCGGTCGGTCTGCGAGACGAGCCAGCCCGACGCGGTGAACAGCCACCGCTCGCTCGAGCCGTCGAACGAGACCACGAAGCCGCCGTCGGGCGTCCTGGTCAGCTTGGCGTCCACCTTGGGTGCAGGAGCATACGTGCCGTCGAGGTTGTCGTCGAACCACTCGCAGTACCCGTTGGGGCCGTGGAGGATGACGCCCTGGCCGTCGAAGACCTCCAGGCTGGTGTTGTCGTAGCCGAGCAGCCAGTCGCCGCCCGGGCTGGCGCCGTCGTAGGTGTTGAAGAACCGGTCCACCGTCAGGTTCAGCCCGGTGCCCTTGACCGTCAGCTCGCGGTAGGCCAGCACCGCGTTGCGGGTGTTGAGGTTGACCAGGACTTCCAGCCGGTCGCTGATCCGGTGCCGTTCCATGGGGTACGACGGCAGGACGCCGTAGTCGGCCCCGGCACACGTCAGCCGCTGTGCCTGCACGTCCCCGTCGCCCGAGGGCCACCGCTCCCGGTCGGGCGGTGGACCGCCCACCGGCGTCCGGTTCACGTCGGACGACGGGGTCCACGTCTCCGGCGCCTCCACCGCCCCGACGGCCTCGGGCGCGGCCTGCCCGATGCCGCTCACCACACCGGCCGCCACCACGGCGACCACCGTGCTGCCCAACGCGCGCAGCAGCAACCCACGCAGAACACTGCGTCTCACAACGATTCCCCCTCACGAACCGGACGCCCCCCGGCGTCCGGCGCACGCCGGCGGCCCTCTGGCCCCGGCGCATTCGAAGCTAGCGACGGGCCCTGTGAACCGCACCTCGGTATTGGGAGGTCACTCCAACGCAGCAACGCCGCGCCACGCACGGTCACCATCGTGGGCAGTCACACCGATGAGCGCAGATCCCGCCGGCGGGACAGACGGCGTGCCCGCACAGGATGACTGTCCATGTTGGACAGGAGGTTCACTGCTCCGGGCAGCGGCGAGCAGCCGCTCCGGCAACTGTCGGGACGGCCGCTCTCCGCGGGCATCAGCGCTTGTTGACCTTCAGCACGACCTCCGCGGTCGGCCCTCCTGGTTTCCAGCAAGAAATGACTCGGCCCTGGTGCTTGACGAGCCGGTCACCCGGTGATCCGTCGCCCTGGTCCTGATCCTGGTCCTGGTCGGAACGTCGGGCCAGGCTCCCGGCAGTCCCCCACCCGAACCCGTCGCCGCCACGCGCGAGCCGACCAGCAGACGTCCACTCCCCAACCGACGCCATCAGGCGACGTTGTCCGGTGAACGGTCGTGGTCGGCGTGCTCGGTGTGCTGGGAGACCAGTGGCACGACGTCGGTCACGGCGTGGTCGTGGCGGAAGGCTCGTCGCTGCCGGCTCGCACCATTGCCACTGGTGATCAACTCGTCCACGAGCGCCCTCACGGCCCGCAGCTCACCCGTCGCGGTCAGCGCGGATTCGACGTGGCGCAGCAGCCGGTGCAACAGATCGACGGCCGGAACGGGCCGGATGGTGTCGAGGTCGACGCCCATCCCGTCCAGTCCGTCACGCGCCGCGCGCCAATACGCCATGCGCAGCGCGTCGTCGCTGACGCGAGGTGCCGCGACACCGTCCTTAATGGACTGCAACGACGTCATGACGAGCGCCCGCACCAGGGCGGCGAACAGCACAGCCTCGTCCACAGTGGCCTGGACGTCACCTACCCGGACCTCCACGGTGGGCAGGTGCGAGGAGGGGCGGATGTCCCAGTACACCATCTTCTCGTCGAGCACGCTGCCGGAGCCGACTGCCATGTCCACGGCCGACTCGTAGTGCGCGAGCGTCTCGAAGTACGGCGGGGCGCCGGCACACGGCCAGCGGCCGACGATCACCGACCGCCAACTGGCGTAGTCGGTGTCGACGCCGTGGTGGATCGGCGAGTTCGCGGTGAGCGCCAGCAGCACGGGCAGCCACGGCCGGACGTGGTTGCAGACCTGGACCGCGGTCTCCCGGTCGGGCACCTCGACGTGGACGTGGCACCCGCACACGACGTTCTCGGGTGCCAGCTGCCCGTATGCGTTGTTGATCCTGTGGTACCGCGGGTCGTCGGTGATCGGCGGTCCCGGTGCGTCATCGGCCAGAGCGGTGCCCACGGCGAGCAGGCTGCCGCCACACCGCGACGCCGCCTCGGCGGCGGTAGAGCGCAGGAGCGTCAGCTGCTCGCGCACCTCCGCCATGGTCCGGCACACCGCCGTGTTGATCTCCACCTGCGCCCTGGTCAGCTCCAACTCCAGCGCACCGCCCAGATCGCGGGCGACCTCGACGACGTGCGCGCTGATCGGGAGCAGGTGCCCGGTGGACAGGTCCGCCAGCAGGAACTCCTCTTCCACACCGACGGTCGGCACACCGGGCGCACCCGGGTCCGCAGACCACAGCACAGGGGAAAACGACGCCATGCCTGCCTCGCTCACATGTTTGATCACCACCGGTGGGGACCGGGGGATAACCCGCAGTCACCCTTCGCAAACCGGTGGTCCGTTCGGACCACGGGAGGACGGTCGGTCGCCACGAAGAGCGTGAGGTCGGCCGTGGGCGAGTCACCGGCCAGGGGCCGCGCGCACTGCTGCGCAGCTTGCCGTCCGGGAAGTACGTGCTGACGATCGTGCGGTTCACCGCATCGCCCGCACTGCTCAGCGTGTTAGCGCCGCTAACGACGTTCTGTGGGCCGTCATGGCCTCGTCCCTCATCGCGGGCAACGACCTGCGCAACATGGACGCCGCCACGCAGACCCGACGCGTCCTGGCCAAGCGCCTGTCCAACCCCCGGCAGCACACCGACCAACAGCGCCCTGGCCCAGACCTGGGACTGCAACGGCCAGACCGACCAGCGCTGGACCCGCACCTGGTCCGGTCAGCGGCTGGGACCCACCCGGTCGGACCCCACCTGGGCGCGACCGGCGAGAACCCGGGGACCAGGCGCTCGGCGTCGTCAGGCCGCGCGGTCGCACCGAGGTCAGCGCCGCGATCCCGAACGCCAGGGCGGTCACCACGAAGCAGAAACCGAGGCCGACGTGGTCGACGGGTGTTCGTCAGCCCGCGAACGGTCGGTTGAACACGGGCGGGACGTAGTCGACGTAACGGCCATCGACAGCAAGCCCGTTCATGGTGCGAGGCGAGAGGTCGGGCCAGACGCCCGTCCGCAACCGCTGCCACATCCGGTCGATCGCGGCGACCTGCTCGTCGACGGTGAACGTGCAGTGCCCCGCTGTCCGCACGTACGTCTGACGCACGAACCGGCCGTTGCCCTCGCGGTTGGCCAGCGCCTCGTAGGACTGCTGCTGCGCCACGGTGGAGATCTGGTCGCCGAGGCCGCTGACCGTGAGGACCGGCACGCGCACGTCGCCCGTGAACACGATTCCCCTGGACAGGTGCGACACGGCAGCGGGGTCGGCGGCGACGCGGGGAGCCGCGGCCAACCGCCCGAGGTCGGCCCGCAGGTCCAACCCGGCACGGGCGTACAGCCGCACGACGGTGAGCTGCTGGCCGGGCTCGGCCGACGCGAGTTGCCGCTCGTAGTCGACCCCCGTGTTCCACGAGGGGTTCCCGCCGGAGATCTGCTCGATGGCGCGCCTGCTGCTCATCGCCTGTCCGATGTAGGGCAGCGGACCTCCGGCCAACGCCTGGTACATGCCGTTCTCGATGCCCGTTGCGTCCCACCACGCCGGCACCGGCGGCGCGGTGCCGTCCGCCGTGAGCCCCCAGCCCGGGAGTTGACCGATCGCGGAGGCGAGCGCGATGCGCGCCCGCCCCTCCGCCGTGGACTGCGCTCCGGCGAGGGCCGAGACCCACTGCTGACGCGCACCGGCGACGTCAGCGGGAATCCCGGTCACGGGCAAGGCGCTGCCGTCGAACAGCAACGTCTTCAGCGCGAACACGGTATCGAGCTTCTGGTTCCACTGCCCCACCGAACCACCGAGCCCGCCGCAGAACGGTATGGCGGCGTCGAACAGGTCGGGGTGGACCTGCGCGGCGCCCGCGGCCACGAACCCGCCCATCGAGCGGCCTTCGGCGACCGCCCACCGCGCGGGCCCGAACGCCGCCTCGAACCGCCCAAGCGCGGCGGCCTGGTCGTCGATCGCCAGGGCGATGCGCCACCCGGTGAAAGCCCTGGTCGTGCCGCCCACGGCGTAGCCGCGCTGGACGAGACTCGCGGTCAGCGGCGCGGTGAGCCCGCCGTCGGCGAAGTCCATGTCCACCAGCACCACGCCGTTCCACCGGTTCGGCTTGACGAACTGGTACGGGGTGCCGTCGGGGAGCTGCCCGGACGCGCAAGCCGCCGTTCCCAGGCACGGCGTTGCGTCCGGTGGCGCGGCGACCGCGGCAGGCACACCGGCCGCCAGCATCGACGCGGCTGCCAGCACGACACCGAGTTTGCGCACCGCGGACATGTGAATCTCCAGTCCCGCCTGAAAGCCGGCATCGCCCGCGAACCGCCGTGCGGCCGATTCGCGCCTCACCCACCCGGCACGCACCACCACCACGAGCAGACTCATGATGTTCTGCTGCGGCACCGACCGTCAATGACAACCGGCTCCGTGGTGAGTTGCGCAACGTTGCGTTGGTGGATGGCGCGCAGGTCAATCGCCACGGCCTCCTCGACGCCTACCAGCGTGCGACCTGACCTGCCCGGACGGCACTCCCGGCAAGCGCAGCGTCGGCTCCGGCCGGGCAAACCCGACCGGAGCCTCGACCGGTGCCGCCTACCGCGTCCTGTCGCCTTGATCAGCCCCGGGACTCGTCCTCGATCGCGCCGACCCGCTCCGGGTCTTCCGGAGCGGGCATGTGACGGATGCTGTCGCTGCCCTTGTGGTCGTGGGCGCGGGAGTATCGGGAATCCAACACCCTTCCCAACTTGTGCGCCGCTCCCGCGTACGCCTCATCCACAGTGGTCGCGTGGTGGGTGACCGCCACCGGCTGCTTACCCCCCGGTCGCGCCTCGATGACGCACTTCTTGTCCTCCGGCTTGCTGCCCCCGTCCTCGCTGAGGTGCACCTCAACCCGCGTCAACCAGCCGCTGAACCGGGACAGACCACTCTCCAGGTCGGCGGTGACAAAGGTGGCCAGTCCTTCGCCACCTTTGATGTTGTGGTCGGTGTTGACCTGGATCTGCATCCGCACCTCCGCAGCAGAACAGCAATGGTCTTGACCGGTACCACGGGAGCGGTCGGCTCAAACGCAGCATCAGGAGATCCAGTCACCGCCACACCCCATCACTCAACCTGACGACGTCCCACTAGACGATCGTGTACCCGCCGTCGGCCAGCAGCAGCGCACCCGTGACGTAGCTGGACCGCGGCGAGGCGAGGAAGAGGATCACCTCGGCGATCTCCCTCGGCTCGCTCATGCGCCGCAGTGCCGTGGTAGTGGCAGCGTTGTCGTGGACCGCGTCCCCGAACAGGTTCATCACGGTCTCGGTGGTCACCCCACCCGGCGCGACGGAGTTGACCCGCACGCCGCTCATGCCGAACTCCACGGCCCAGTTGCGGGTCAGGGACTCCAGGGCGGCTTTCGTCGCGCCGTAGGCGGCGGCGTTGTAGACCGGTGTGACGGCGGCCACGGTCGAGACGTTCACGATCGCACCTGCGCCCTTGGCCACCATGGCGGGTGCCAACGCCGCGGTGAGGTGGAACGGCGCGAGGACGTTGACCGCGAGTAACTCCTCGAAGCCCTCGCGGGTCTGCTCGGCGGTTGACGCGAACGGGTAGATGCCCGCGTTGTTCACCAGCACGTCCACCTCGCCCGCCGCCGAGGCGAGCTCCCGCACGCCGTCCGCGGTGGACAGGTCGGCTCGGACGAACCGCGCGGTCCCGCCGTCCGCCTCGATCTCGGCGACGACGTCCGCGCCGCGCGCGGCGTCCCGGCCGTGGACGATCACGCTCGCGCCCTCGCGGGCGAACACCTTCGCGGTCTCGTGGCCGATCCCGGCTGTAGCGCCGGTGACGAGCGCGACCTTGTTGCGCAGTTCCACGGGTATGCTCCCTCGCAGTTCGACAAAAGGCGAAGAACGTATGCCGCATCGGGCCCCGTTCGCAAGCTGTGCCGCTCGAAAAGTCATCGTCGCTGGTAGAGCCGGGGCACCACCGCCTTGAGAGCGTGGCCGGGTGATCGTGTCCCTGATGTACGGGGTGGCCCGGAAGTCGCTGTCAGCTCCGTCGGTGCGGCTGCGCTGCGAGGCGGCGAAGGACGCCGAGCGCTGGTGCTCCGGCACGAGAACGCGGTTTTCGCCGGCAACTGACGGGTCCTGTCCGCTTCGAGCCCGCGGACCGGTCTGGTTCGCCGCCCTGTCCAAGGGGAACTGGCTCGACGCGGACGGCGGTGGAGCAGGCCCGGCCGCAGCCGATCATCCCCTGCGCGGAGTTCAGCCGCACGTTCCGGGGGGCGATGCGCTGCGACTGGCGCATTCGTTCGGCGGTTGAACGGAAAACCGCCTGATGGCAAGATCGGGACACGCGCCGCCGCCATGCGACTCGATGGGGAGCAGCACATGGTCAAGGCACTGCCCCGTGCCGTCCTCACGGCGGCGCTCATCACGGCCGCCACGACGGTCCCGGCCCAGGCCGCCACCGTCGTCGTCGCGGCAGACGGCACCGGGAACTACCGGACCGTGCAGGCCGCGGTGAACGCGGTCCCGGCCGGCACCACGATCTCGATCGGCAAGGGCACCTACCGGGAGACGGTGACGATCCCGAGCGCCAAGACCGGCCTCACGCTCGTCGGCGCGACCGGCGTGGCCTCGGACGTCGTCATCGTCGGCGACAAGGCGGCGAAGAACACCGGAAGCACCCTGACCACCGCCACCGTCACGATCAACGCCGCCAACACCACCGTGCGGGCGCTGACCGTCAAGAACGACTACGTGGAAACGGGTTCCGGGTCGGAGCAGGCCGTCGCGCTGGCGGCGAACGGCGACCGGCAGGTCTACGACAACGTCCGCGTGCTGGGCAACCAGGACACACTCCTGTCGTGGGGGCCGTCGTACGCCGTGCGGTACCGGCAGTACTTCCGGAACTGCCACGTGGAAGGGGACGTGGACTTCATCTTCGGCCTGGGCTCGGTGGTGTTCGACCGCTGCACCATCACCTCCCTCTCCCGCGGCTCCTCGAGCAACAACGGGTACGTCACCGCCGCGTCGACCGACCGGAACAACCCATACGGGTTCCTGTTCCGCGGCTGCACGTTCGGCGGCGCCGTCACCGCAGGCACCGTGTCCCTGGGCCGGCCGTGGAGCCCTGACGCGAACAGCAACGCGCAGGTCGTCATCCGCGAGTCCTACCTGGGCGCGCACATCCGCACCTCGCAGCCGTGGACCGACATGGGCTCCACGTCGTGGCGCAGCGCGCGGTTCTTCGAGTACGCCAACACCGGCCCGGGCGCCGGAGTCAACGCCAACCGGCCGCAGCTGAGCTCCACCGCAGCGGCGAACCACACGCCGCAGAAGTACCTGGCGGGTTCCGACGGCTGGAACCCGGTCAGGTGACCGTGCCATCAACGAAGGCGAGAGGGTAATCGTGCTGGGGAGACTTGTGATCGGGACCGCGGTCGCCGCGGTGTTATCCGGCGGCGTCACGGTCGGGACGGCGTCCGCGGGAACGGTCGGGCTGGGGCTCGACTACACCTGCGGACCCGGGGTCGTCGTGCACGCCGACGTCACGGCCGTCGTGCCCGACGAGGGAATGGCCGGCGGGAACGTCCCGTACCTCGAACCCGCGTACATCGACGTGGACGTCACGTTCGCCCTCGACCGCGCGCCGGCCGGTGTCCGGATCGACGGCGACAGCACCGCGTCGCTGGCGGCGACCGTCGTCGGTCCCGCGGGGACCACGACGACCGCGGCGGCGTTGAGCTTCGCGCCGACCCTGCTCACCTCGTCCGGCGGGCCGGTGAAGGCCGCCGGCGGGTTCCCGCAGCTGGGCCTCTACCCGGCCGGGGACTACGCGATCCACCTGGGCGACCTCACGCTGTCCCTGCGGCCGGAACACGCGGACGGGACGCCTGCGGGTGCCTCCACCACCGTGACCTGCCGGCACTCCGGCCCCAACGACCTGCTGACCGTGGTCAAGTCCGAGTCGAGCATCATCGAGCACCCGGTGCGGCCGTCGCAGCTGCAGGTGACGGCCGTGACGCCGACCAGTGTCTCGCTGAGTTGGTACTCGACCTCGTGGTGGTTCCCCACGATCGGCTACGACGTGTTCCTGGACAACGTGAAGGTCGCCTTCGTGACCGACGAGCAGGCGACGCTCACCGGGCTGAGCCCCGACACCCAGCACCGCGTCAAGGTCACCACCAAGGACTCGTACGGCTTCTCGTCCCCGAAGAGCCAGGGGCTGGTCTTCGCGACGCCGCTGCGCGGCCGGTGACCGTGAATCCGCCTCGGACCGGGTGGAGATCGACGTAGGACACGCAGCGGCCGTGGACCCGGGAGTCCTCCGCGGTCTCCCGGGTCGCCGGGAACGCCTCGGATGCGCCGGGATCAGCGGCTCCACGCGGCGGCCCAGAACCGGTCGGTGAGGGCGTCCTCGCGCATGGGGCGCCCTCGAACCGCCTCGCGCCGCAAGCGAAGCGACACGGCAACTCAGTCGAACTGATCACTGGCTGCGCAGCGGCGGACCGTTGCCGATGAGCGCGCGTGCGGTGGGTCCGGAGCGCCTGGAGCAAGCGGGTGCTGATGTCGGCGATCTGCTCCTGGCCGACTCCTGGCAGCAGGCGCACGAACTCGTCGCCGCCGGAGCGGGCGACCAGGTCGCTGCCGCGGAGTTCCTGCCGCAAGACGTTGGCGGCGGCGTGGATCGCGTCGTCACCGGCCGGGTGGCCCAACTCGTCGTTGATCCGCTTGAACCGGTCGAGGTCGATCATGATCAGGGCCGCGGGCTGAAGCTGCTCCCGGATGCGGTGCAGGAGCGCGGACGCGAGCTGGGGCGAAGAACACGGGGTCGAGGAGGCCGGTCCTGGGGTCGGCCCGCACCTGGCGGCGTAGCTGCGACAGGATGAACTGCTGGTGCAGCACGACGACGGTCGCCATGGGCACGAGGACGAGCCACGGCGTGTAGATCAGCAGAGCGGCCATGCCGATGCCCAGGCACAGCGCCGCTGCGACGACGAGCTGGTCCGTGAGCTCGCGGAATGGCGCGCGGATCGGGGCGTCCGGGTTGCTCACGCGCAGGACAAGGACCACCAGGGAGTAGTTGACGGCCCACCACGTCACTGCGGCGGTCACCAGCACGAGCAAGCCGAGCGGTCCGGGCGGGATCGTCGCTTCGTCCATGAGCCCGCTGACGCTGAGCACCGCGCCGGCCCCTCCCGAGGCCAGGATGAACGTGGCGCGGGCTCATCCGCTCGACGTCACGCGGCACGAAGGCCCCGGCGGCGTAGTCACTGCGGCGGCGTGACGCCGAGCGGAGCCGCTTCGCCTGAACGGCGGGGGGCGATGGCTGCTACCGCAGCGCTGCGGCGGGTGTCGCGGACCGGAATCCCGGTCCGCGACACCCGCCGCGTGCGATGTGGGTCAGTTCTTGAACGCGTCCTTGACCTTCTCGGCAGCTTGCTTGAGGTTGCCCTTCACCTGCTCGCCCCGGCCTTCGGCTTCCAGGTCCGGGTCGTCGGTCGCCCGGCCGGCCGTTTCCTTGGCCTTGCCCTTGAGCTCATCGGCCTTGGCGTCGAACTTGTCGTCGATACCCATGTCCTGCGGGTACCCATTCGCGCGGCTGTTGAACTTCCTCGCGTGAAGTGCCGGAGTGCCGGGCTGCTGGACTGCCGGACTCACGAAGTGCCGGACTCCCCCTGCTGCCCTGTCCTGCCATGTCCGTCAGCCTGTCCGGGGGCGGTGCGGGGCAGGGGGGTGGGTTGGTGCGGGTCAGGGGTGGCGGAGTGGGCGGGCGGGGATGGCGTTCTTTTTTCCTTCCGACGTTTCAGGGAGGCGGAAACGGCGTTTTTGTTCAGTGGCTCTGGCAGGTTCACTCGATCGTGGAGCGGGTGATCGACAGAACCGCAGGTCACGGATGGGCCAGGGTGTCCATCAGCAGGTCGACGAAGTGGTTCATGTCGGCCAGCAGGCACGGGAGTTCAGCGTGCTTGCCCGTGCAGCTCTCGGCCCAACCGGTGCCATCACCGTAGTCGATGAACGTGTGCGGGATGCCCGACGCGATCAGGTGATCCCGCGTGACGATGTTGGTCGCCCACGCCCGGTTCTCGATGACGGCCTGGGCCGGGTTCCCGGTCAGGTTCCCACCGTTGCCCGTGTACATCGCGACCCCCATGCCGCGCAGCGACCCGACGTGCTGGGCCGGGCTCTCCCGGTTCCACACCCCGTCCAGCGGCCAGATCGGGGGACCGAAGATGGACTCCAACGGCACCGTGGGCGTACCGCTGCCCGCCAGCTGGGTGGTCGCGACGACCGCCGCGCGCTGCTCCTGGCTGAGCAGGTCGAGCCCACCCGAGAAACTTCCGACGTAGGCGAACAGGTCCGGTCGGTGTTCGGCGTAGTGGAACGCGCCGAACCCACCCATCGAGTGACCCGAGATCGCCCGTCCGTCCCGACGGGGGATGGTGCGCAGGTTCGCGTCCACGAACGGGATCACCTGGTCCAGGTGGAACGTCTCCCAGTTCTGCGGGCCCAGCGCAGCCGGTGGGTTGACCCAGTTGGTGTACCAGCCGCGGCCCGAGCCGTTGGGTGCCACGGTGATCAGCGGGACGCCGGCGGTGGTCTCCTCGAACAGCCGGAGGTTCGCGACGGTGTTCGGGCGGTCCGGGTGGCCGTGCAGGTGGTACTGGACCGGGTAGTGGGCGGTGGAGTCGTGGTAGCCCTCGGGCAGGGTCACCATGATCACGTGCTCGCCGGAAACCTGGCCCTCCATCACCGAGTACGCCGGCACGTGGGCGGTGCGCACGGTGAACACGAAGGTCCGCCGGTTGTCGTCCACCCACGCCGGTTGGCTCACCACGGTCAGCCCGTGACCGTCCACGAACACCGGCGGTGCGGCGGCGGTCGGGGCGGCCGAGGCGGTGGAACCCGCACCGGACAGGCCGAGCACGCCCGCCAGGGCCACCGCGGTCAGTCGCCGGATCATGCCGCCTCCTCGCACAACGCCGTGGTCAGGACCTCGATGGAGAGCGTCCGGGACTCGACGATGTTCCCGTTGGTCGCCAGGGCCGCGAACCGGCCGTCGTCGGTGGTGAGGGTGATCGAGTAGTGCCCCGTGGACAGCGCGCCGTTGTGGCCCCACGCCTCGCCGCCGCACGGGAGCGGCACCCGGGCCAGCCCGAGCCCGGAGTTGTGGTCGGGCGCGACGGTCCGGCGCATCTCGGCGAGCGCCGCCGGTGACATGAGGCGGCCGTCGAGGAGCGCCCGGAAGAACTTCGCCAGGTCCGTCATGGTGGACGCCATCGCGCCGGCGGAGCTCCAGAAGGTCAGCTCGGTGTTGGTGGTGCCCTCGGTCCAGAAGAAGAACGGGCCGAGCCTGCCGCCGACGTAACCGGGCAGGTGCGGGTCGGCCAGCGCCCGCGTCCCCGGCGCGGGGAACGTCGTGCTCGTCAGCCCGAGCGGGGTGGTGATCCGCGTGGTGATCTGGTCGCGGATGGTGCTGCCGGTGAGCCGTTCGACGAGCAGGCCGAGCACCAGGAAGGCGGCGTTGGAGTAGCCGACGCCGGTGCCGGGTGCGAACTGGGCGGGCTCGTCCATCGCGGAGCGGACCAGTTCGGCGAGCGAGTAGCTGCCGTCCGGGTTGGCGGCGGCGTCGCGGACGTCGCGGACCATGCCGCTGGTGTGCTGGAGGAGCTGGCGGACGGTGATGACGGCGCCGTCGTAGTTGCCGGTGAACACCCCCGGCAGGTACTGGCCGATGGGGGCGTCCAGCGCGATGCGGCCCTCGTCGACGAGCTGGAGCACCACCGCCGCGGTGAAGGTCTTGGTCTGGCTGCCGATCCGGAAGTGCTGGGTCGGGGTGATCGGGCGGACCTGGTTGATCTGGGCCGTGCCCTTGCTCAGGGTCCACGACCCGGTGCCGTTCCCGGCGTAGACGGCCGCGCCGGGTCCGGCCTGGGCCTGGTAGCGGTCGAGCACGGCCCGGGTGGCGGTGTGGTCGTCCTGGGCCGCGACGGCGGTGACCGGTGTCGTCACCGCCGTCGCGACGGCGAGGACGACGACTCCGGTGACGAAGCGTCGGGCCTGGTGGGCGCCTCGCCGTCGGCGAGGTGGTCGGTCATCACCTCGTGCACTCGTGCTCACCGGCCACAGCGTTGGATCCATGGTCCTCCCCTTCCCTCGTTCCACTCGTGGTTCTCCCCCGGTCCGTCAGGCACGGGCGACCGCCGCCGTCTCGCCGAGCAGGCGGAGGAGTCGGTCGTGCCGCAACGGGTTGACGCTCGTCCAGCCGCGGTCGTCGCGGTCCACCCGGACCCGGCCGCGTGCGCTGTCCAGCCACGACACCTCGGGTGGTCGGGTGGCGGGGCCGCCGGTGCGGCGGACGACGCCGAGCCGGCCCCGGCCGGACACGCCGGGCAGCAGGTCGACCAGCCGGTCGACCACGGCCTCGTCGCCGCCGCACGCGCGGACCAGCTCGCGCACGTGGCCGCGGGTGACCGGCTCGCACCCCGGGTCGCCGAGGATCCGCAACGCGCCCTCGACCACTCCGGGCGGCAACGTGATCGGCAGGGTGGCCGCCGCACGCGCCGCCGGGATCAGGAGGGCGAACCGGTCGGCCAGTTCGGTGGCGGGGACGGCGGTCACCGCCACGTCGCCGCCGTGCTCCGGGTGCAGCGACTGGCGGCACACCACCGCGCGGTCCTCGTGGACCATGGCGACCGCGCCGGTGACCTCGGTGGTGCCGATCACCACCAGGTCGACCGCGCCGCGGTGCTCCCGCAGCGCGGTGACCAGTTCGGCCGTGACGCCCACCGGCCCGGTGGCGGTGGCGAGGCCGCGGGCGCGCAGCGCGTGCCCGGCGTCGGCCAGCAGGGCGTCCCGCTCGTCGGTGAACCGGCCGGACGACGGCACCCGGATGGGGAACGGGAACGGGACGCCGGCGTGGGTGGCGAGCAGGTCCAGTTCGACGGGGTCGAAGACGGTCTCGTGCCGGATCGCGGCGGTCACGTCGCCGACCCGTCCGACCGCTCGCCCGCGGCCCGCACGGACGACCCGGCGTCGGCGTCCGCCTCGGTGTAGGAGGACTGGGCGTCGGACAGCAGCTGCCGGAACTCCTCCACCTCGTGCCGGGCCGCGCTGACCTCGCCCGCCAGGCCGGACTCCCCCGCCGCCTCGCGCAGCCGCGCCGCCAGCTCCACGGCGGGTGGGGCGGTGCCGAGCTTGGGCTGTCGTTCGGCGAGCCGGCCCACGGCCGCCACCAGGTCCGCGGTCAGGTCGCCCAACCCGGTCAGCGCCGTGATCCGGTTCCCGATCAGGTCGAGCTCGACCTGGTACCCCGGCTTCACGATCGCGCTCCCGTCAGCTCGCCGATGACCGCCGGGCTGCCCTGGTCGTCCACCTTGAACAGGCCGTGGTCGACGGTCGGCATGCGGTTCTCGTGCGGCTCGTCGTCGCCGTCGTCGGCGTGGCCGCCGACCGGTGTCGCCATAGCGGCCTGCGCCGCTCCCCTCGCCCCGGACGCGTCACCGGCGGGTGGTCCGCCCGGTACGCCGAGCACACCGGGCGCGCCGGGCAGCACGCCCGCGCGCGGTCCCGGTGCGAGCGGCACGCCGTGCCCGGTGGACGGCGCGGGACCGCCGGGGGCCGGTCTCACGCCCGAACCGCCGCCCGCGAGGAGACGGGTCCACGGCACCCCCGTCGTCGGGCCGGTCGGCACCCCTCCGGCCGCCGGTCCGACCACGCGGGTCGTCCGGGAGGCCGGCGGGATCGCGTCCCGGGCCCCGTCGAGCAGCTTGCCGCCGCCGGTCAGGCTCGACTCGTAGGTCTGCATGGCGCGCACGGCCTCGGCCTTCTGCCGGTCCGCGCCGGCCGCGCCGAAGTAGAAGCTGAACCCCGCTCCGCCGACCGCGCCGAACGCCGTGCCCACGCCGGACGTGGTGGTGCCGGTGGGGGCGAACATCGAGCCGTAGTTCGGGATCGAGGAGTACCCGTGGTTCGGGATCGACGAGAAGGACGAGGGTGACATCGTCGGCAGTACCGGAGGGGGCGGTGCGCTCGGCAGGCTCATGGGCGCGAGGCCGAACGCGGACTGCGTGGTGGTCCCCCGGTCACCCGCGGGTAGGCCCGGTGGTGGCGGCATCATGGCTCTCGCCCTGGCCAGCGCGTCGGCGGCGTCCTGGGCGGCGACCTGCCCGGCGTGCGCCAGCTCGCTGATCTTCTCCACCCGCGCGGCCAGCGCCGCCAGCCGGTCGGCCGCCTCCTCCGCCGCCGCGCCGTCCCAGTCGCCGAGCAGCGCGACCCGTTCCTCCCGCAGCACCTGCGCGTGCGCGGCCAGCGCGGCCCGGTGCTCCGCCCACTCGGCGGCGACGGTGCTGACGTCGGCGACGTCCGCGTCCTGCCACAGCATCCGGTACAGCTCCTCGTGGCTGTACGCCTCCCAGTTGACCGCGCCGGCCGCCGCCGGTTCCTCTCCGGACACCCTGGTGATCCCCCTCCCACAGCCGGCCTCGCCAATGCCACCCATGCTCGGGGGACGGAGGCGGCCATGGACAGGCCGTGCGGCGGCCATGTATGGCCGGTTGCGCTGACCTGCGGGAACGAATCAGTGAAGAGCGCGATGGCCCTCGGCCAGGTGATCTTGCAGGCGGGCGTGGCGGAACTGGTAGACCGCGCCCGCACGGCGCAGCACACCTCGCCGGTAGGCGTCGTCGAGGAACGCCTGGACGGCCCACGGCATCCGGCCGGTCAGCGGCAGCCAGAACCGGGCGAACACGAGCCACTGGCCCCACGCGGTCATGCTGATCAGGTAGCCGAACCCGCCGCCGAAGCCGCCGACGACGCCCAGCACCACCCCCGCCAGGCCGGGCCAGGCGATCACGACGCCGAACGGACCTCCGCCGGGCAGCGACATCAGCGCGGTGGCGATGAGCCAGGTGATGACGGAGAAGAACACCGCGAACAGCGGCGCGAACAACCCCATCTGGACGAGCACGGTCCGCCGGTTGGTGTCCAGCAGGCCGGCCGGGCTCGCCGCCGACCGGATGTCCTGCGGCGACTCCCCCGCGGCGATCAGCCCGAAGGCGAGCGCCGCGCCGGACCCGAACACCGCGGCGAACACGCCCGCGTCCACGACGACCATCGCCGGTCCGATGGGGAAGTTCCCCACCAGCCACTTCGCCAGGACCATGAGCATGCCGTAGGAGCAGCCGACCAGCGCGCCGAACAGCAGCCCCATCCGGGCCCGGACCCGCACCCGCGGCCACCTCGACCCCGCGCCCGAGCGCAGCCGCAGCCGGAACCGGACCGGTTCGAGCGGCTGGACCCGGGCGAGGTGCCCGTGCACCAGCCCGAACGACACGCCGGTGAGCGCGCCGACCACGGCGCCGAGCCCGACCACCGGGCCGGTCACCCCGCCGAGCACCGCGCTCTCCAGCACCACGTCACCCAGCCAGACACCGGCGAAGACGACGAGCGTGACCGCGAGCGCCCTGGTGCGCCGGCGCATCGAGGTGCCGAGCTGCCACCACGCCAGGTCGTGCGTGCCGAGCCGGCTCAGGTGGTCGGCGAGGTGGCCGAGCCAGTGCCGGACGTGGTCGACGTCGTAGGCCCGGACGCCGGGGCGTTGCCGGTAGACCGCGGGCACGAAACCGCCGAGCAGGTGCCGTTCGACGGCCTCCCGGTCCGTGAACCGGTCGGTGTCGACCAGCTCGGCCGGGTCGTGGCCGGGTGTGTCGCTGTAGATGCGGCGCGCCAGGGCAACCATCAGCGGGGTGGTGAGCACGGCCGCGAGCGCGCTGTCCGGGTGTTCCCGCACGTGGTCCAGGACCGGCTGCCAGGCCCTGCTCGCGTGGCCGGTGGTGCGCGGCAGGTAGTCGGCGACGTCGGCCGCGGTCAGGTCGACCAGTTCGACCGCGCCGGCCGCCCGCAGCACGCCGGTGGCCGCGACCGCCGCCCGGTACTCGTCCACCCGGCTGGTCAGCAGCAGCGGCAGGGTGGTCGCGTTCAACGCGGCCAGCGCCGCCCGGTGCAGGCCGCCCGCCACCTCGTCGAACCCGTCCAGCACCGGCAGCACGCGGTGCGCGTCCACCAGCGCGGCGGCCAGCGTCGACCCGCCGGGTCCGGGCGCGGCGAGGCCGGGGTGGTCGCGCACCAGCTGGTCGGCCAGCCAGTCCCGCAGTTCGGTGCGGACCGGGTTCCACGAGCCGAGGCCGAAGATCACCGGCACCGGGTCGACGGGCGCGCGGGTGGCCAGCAGGTCGAGCACGAACCGCGTGGTCAGGATCGTCTTGCCCGCCCCGGCCCGGCCGAGCACGATCAGCCGCGCGGACGGCACCCGCCGGTAGACCTCCACGACCTGGTCGAGCCGCCCGGTCAGGTCGAGGGGGCGCGCGGCCTGACCGGGCTGCGCCTGCCGGATGTTGGCCCAGCTGTCGCGCAGCGGTTCGGGCGCGGGCTGCCAGCGCACCGGCAGCGGCACCGGGTCGTGCACCTGCTGCTGCTCCTCCTCCCGCAGCCACCGGCCGTGCACCGCGGACGCGAGCGCGTCGGTCGCCTCGGCCAGCGGGTCGGCGGCCAGCACCGGTCCGGGTGAGGGCCGGCGGTGGTCGCCGCCGGGCCCGACCACCCGCACCGGCGCGTCGTCGTCCGGGTCGGCGGGTTCGGCGTGGCCCGCGGCGGTGAACAGCTCGGCGCGCTCGGCTCCGTCCAGGTGCAGCGCGTCGGCCAGCAGCCGCACCGTGCGCACCTGCGGGTTGCCGCGCTTGCCGGTCTCCAGGCCGCGGACGGTGCGGACACCGAGCCCCGCGCGATCGGCCAGCTCGTCCTGGTTCAACCCGGCACGCTGCCGCCATCGCCGCAGCAGAGCGCCGAACCGGCTCGTCACACCCAACCCCCAGCGTCACGCGTCGAACGCGCGCTCGCGGACACCGGCCCCACCCCCGGGTGACGCCGGCCGTCACTGATCAACACGACCAGCCCCTTAAGTTACCCGGTGGTACCGTCAGGCCGGGGAGCGAGATCGTTGTCGCGCGGATTTCCTTCCGCCGCACGGCGTCCGGCCGGTCCGGCGGCTCGGCGGTGATCCGCGCGCCGCGGACGACGGGGGTCGTGATGAAGGCGTTCCAGGTGGTGCTGGTGGTGCTCGGGCTGTTCGCCGCGGGCACCGGGTTGCTGGAGGTCGTGCTGGGCCCGGCGGTGCTGCTGCCCGGCAGCCCGCGGCCCGAGCCGACGCTGGACAGCAACTACCGGTTCTTCGCGGTGATGTGGCTGGCGATCGGGGTGGCGCTGCTGTCGGTGGCGCCGCGGGTCCGGGAGGCCACGACCGTGCTGCGGTTCGTCAGCGCGGCGGTGTTCGCCGGCGGCCTGGCACGGGTCGTCTCGTGGTCGACGGTCGGTCAGCCGCACCCGCTGATGCTGGTCCTGCTGGGCGTCGAGCTCATCGTGCCGCCGGTCCTGGTGGTGTGGCAACGCCGCCTGACCGCCTGACCACCGCGCCGGGCGGGACCGGCCGCTCGCAGCAGTCGCAGACCAGGCACGTGTGGACGCTGCCGCCGCAGCCCGCGTGCTCGGCCACGCTCGGCGGGCCGGTCGGCGCGGGCAGGTGGCGGTCGCCCCACGCCATGAGCGCCAGCACCACCGGGGTCAGCTCACGTCCCCGGGCGGTGAGCCGGTACTCGTGGCGCGGCGGGCGGTCCTGGTAGCGCACGCGTTCCAGCACGCCGTGCTCGACCAGCCCGTTGAGGCGGTCGCTGAGCACGTTGCGCGCGATGGGCATGCGGTGCAGGAACCCGTCGAACCGGGTGACGCCCGACAGCGCGTCCCGCACGATCAACAGCGTCCAGCGCTCGCCGACGACCTCGAGCGCACGCGCGATCGAGCAGACCTGGCCGTCGTACGTGCGTCGGAGCATCCGCGCATGATAACCAGGCATTTCGGCAAGGAACTTCCCTGTCGGCACGCGGATTCCGGTGTGCCGGCAGGCGGTTCGGCGGGAACCGGGACGTCACCGCGCCGGGAGCGGTTCCACCCGTGCCGCCGGGCCGGCTGCGGCATACCGATGCCGCAGCCGGCCCGGCGCTCAGGCGCCGTCCGCCGCGCCCGGCGGTCGTGCGTCCGGCACGTGGTCCGGGTCGTCGGGGCGGTCGGGGACCTCGCCCGCGGTCGTGGTGCGCCGGTCCATGACCTCGCCCAGGTAGCGCAGCACCACCGCGACCGCAGCGACGACCGGCACGGCGAGGAACGCGCCCGCGATGCCGTAGAGCGTGCTGCCCGCCGTCACGGCGAGCAGGACGACGGCGGCGTGCAGCCGCAGGCTCCGCGACTGGAGCACCGGCTGGAGCACGTTGCCCTCCACCTGCTGCACCACCACCACGATCACCAGCATGATCAGCGCGGTGGTCGGGCCGTTGCTGACCAGCGCCACCAGCACGGCCAGCGCGCCCGCGATGAACGCGCCGACGATCGGCACGAACCCGCCGAGGAACGTCAGCGCCGCCAGCGGGACGGCCAGCGGCACGCCCAGCACGACCAGGCCGAGGCCGATCAGCACCGCGTCCACCAGGCTCACGATCGCCTGCGTGCGGATGAAGTCGCCCAACGTCGTCCAGACGCGGTCCAGCACGACGGTCACGTGCCCGCCGGCGCGCTCGCCGATCACGCCGCGCAGCCACGGCGTGAACCGCGGGCCGTCCTTGACGAACAGGAACGCCAGCAGCAGCGCGACGATGCCGGTGACGAGACCGGAGGTCACCGTGCCGACGCCGGTGATCAGGCTGTTCGCGATCGACCCGACGCTGGACCGCAGCTGGTCGATGCCCTGTTGCAGCAACTGGTCGAGCTGGCCCTCGCCGATGTTGAGCGGCGGGCCCGCCGCCCAGTCCAGCGCCTGCTGGAGCGCGCGGGTCGCGCTGTCGGCGATCTCGGGCACGCCGGACGCGATCGAGGTCGAGATCAGCGCCACCACGCCGCCGAGCACGACCAGGCCGCCGAGCAGCACGATCGTGGCGGCCAGCGCGGCCGGCACGCCGCGCGAGCGCAGCCACCGGGCGGGCGGCCACAGCACGGTGGTGATGAGCAGGCCCAGCAGGACCGGCATCACCACCACCCACAGCCTGCCGATCAGCGTCCACAGCAGCCAGAAGCCGATCGCGACCAGCGCCAGCCGGGCGCTCCACCGGGCCAGCCAGGTCACCCCGTGCCCGATCGCCTGACCCCGGTCGGCCCAGCGGCGGTCTTCAGCGCTCACGTCTTCCCATCCCCTCCACCGCGTCGCGCCTCGCGGCGCCTGTGCGGCAGCCTGCCAGAGCCGGCCGCGCCGGTCGTGCCGCCCCGCCCGCTGTCAAGGCCCGCACCAGGACAAAACCTGTCCGGTCCGCGACCTTGACCGCGCGTTCGACGGACACCCACGATGGCGGAACAACATCATCCGGCGCGACCAGCAGTGGGAGTTGACAACGATGTCATCGCTTCGCCGCGTCATCACGGCGCGGCTCGTGGCCCTGTTCGCCGTCCTCGGTTCCGTCCTCGTGCCCGTGACGCCGGCGGCGGCGGCCCCCGCCGACTGGGTGATCACCGCGCCGGGCACGGCGGCCCTGGCCGCGCACGTGAGGCTCGACCCCGGCACCGGCGGCCTGACGTTCGCCGTCTCCCGGCAGGGCCGCACGGTGCTCGCGCCGGCGTCGGTCGGGCTGCGCACCACCGGCGCCGACCTGACCCGGGGCCTGCGCGCGGTCGGCCGCGCGGACCGGCTGGTGACCGAGCGGTACGCGATGACCACCGGCAAGCGGCTGGAGCGGCAGAGCCGGATGACCGAGACGACGCTGGCGTTCGCGGGCGCGGGCGGCGCGCGGCTGGACCTCGTCGTGCGGGTCGCGCCGGACGGCGTGGCCTACCGGTACGTCGTGCCCGACCCCGTCACGGTGACCGGTGAGGCGTCGTCGTACCGGCTGCCCGCGGACGCCCCGGCGTGGTTGCTGCCCTACAACGCCTGGTACGAGGCGAACCGGGTGCGCACGACGGCCGGCGCGGCCGAGGGCGACTTCGGCCACCCCTCGCTGTTCCGGGTCGGCGAGGACTACGCGCTGCTGACGGAGTCCGACGTGGACGGCCGGTACGCGGGCAGCAGGCTGCGGCACGCCGCCGGGTCGGCCGACTACCAGGTCGTGCTCGCCGACGAGCAGGTCACGGACGTGGTGCGCACGCCGTGGCGCACGGCGATCGTCGGCTCCCTCGCGACCGTCGGCCAGTCCACCCTGGTGGACGACCTCGCGTCGCCCTCGAAGGTCGCCGACACGTCGTGGGTGCGGCCGGGCAAGGTCGCGTGGTCGTGGCTGAGCGAGCACTCCAGCCCCGGTGACTTCGCCCGCCAGAAGCAGTACGTGGACTTCGCCGCCCGCAACGGTTGGGAGTACGTGCTGGTGGACGAGGGGTGGCGCGACGCGTGGGTGCCGGAGCTGGTCCGGTACGCCCGCGCGCGGGGTGTCGAGGTGCTGCTGTGGTTCCACTGGTCCGCCCTGGACACGCAGGTCGAGCGCGACACCGTGCTGCCCAGGGTGCGGCAGTGGGGCGTGCGGGGCGTGAAGCTGGACTTCATGGAGTCCGACTCCCGGGCCCGCTACCAGTGGTACGACGCGGTGCTGGCCAAGACCGCCGAGCTGCGCCTGATGGTGAACTTCCACGGCTCGACCATCCCGCACGGCCTGGCCCGCACGTGGCCGCACGTGATGACGATGGAAGCCGTGCGCGGCGCGGAGAACTCGCCGCCGGCGGCGAACAACCCGGTGCAGTTCTTCACCCGCAACGCGGTCGGGTCGATGGACTACACGCCGGTGTCACTGGAGGTCGGCCCGAAGGAGGCGTCGGTCGCGCACGAGGTGGCGCTGCCGGTGCTGTACGAGTCGGGGTGGACGCACTTCGCCGACAAGCCGGAAGCCTACGAGCGGTTCCCGGAGGCGTTGCGCTACCTGAACCAGGTGCCGACGGTGTGGGACGAGACCCGCGTGCTGGGCGGCGACCCGTCCGAGCACGCCGTGGTGGCGCGGCGGTCCGGTGACCGCTGGTTCGTCGGCGCGGTGTCGGCCGGGGACGCGCGCACGCTGCGGGCGTCGCTGGCGTTCCTGGGCGGTGGCCAGTGGCTGGTCGAGGTGGTCCGGGACGGCGTCGAGCGCGGTGACGTGCGACGGGACGGCCGGATCGCGCGGTCGTCGGCGACGCTGGAGGTGCCGGTGCCGCGCAACGGCGGGTTCGCGGCGGTGATCTGCCCGTACCTGCCGGGGGTGCTGACGTGCGACCGGCCGGTGGTGCCGGTGCCCGCCACCACGCTCACCGTCACGCCGTCGGGGGTCGTGGACGCGGCGCCGGGCTCGGAGTTCGAGGTGACCGGCAGCTTCACCGCCCGGGCCGACGTCGAGGACGTCGTGCTGACCGCGGCTGCGCCCGAGGGCTGGACGATCACCGGCGCGCCGGTCGAGCGACGCTCGCTGCGGGCGGGCGAGGCGATCACCGGCCGGTGGACCGCGCGGGTGGGCGGTGACAGCCCGGTGGGCGCGGTGGACGTGCCGGTGTTCGCGGAGTTCCGCGCGCCGGGGCACGACCGGGTGCACGTGGAGCAGGCGGTGCGGGCGTTCGTGCCGCCGTCCGCGCCCACCGGTGACCCGCACGTGAGCGACCTGCCGTTCATGAGCGAGAGCAACGGGTGGGGCCCGGTCGAGCGGGACCGGTCCAACGGCGAGAACGCCGGTGGTGACGGCGGCCCGCTGACCATCGGCGGCGTGGTGCACGAGAAGGGCATCGGCGTGCACGCGCCGTCCGAACTGTCGGTGTACCTGGGCGGCGGCTGCCGGGCGTTCACGGCGGTGGTCGGGCTGGACGACGAGACGACGGAGCCGGGGTCGGTGGTGTTCCAGGTCTTCGGCGACGACCGGCCGCTGTTCGACAGCGGGGTGGTGCGCGGTGGCGACCCGGCGCGGCCGGTCTCGGTGGACACCACCGGCGTGCGGATGCTCAGCCTGCGCGTGACCGACGGCGGCGACGGCCGCAACTTCGACCACGCCGACTGGGCCGACGCCCGGTTGGCCTGCGCGTGAGAAGGGCACCGGGCATGCGGATCAACCGTCGCCAGTTGCTGCGGGCGGTGGGTGTCGGCGGCGCGCTGGCGCTCGCGCCCCGGTTCGCGGTCGCCGAGCCCTCGGTCGGAGCGGACCCGGTGGCGCGCGTCTACTACGAGGTGCTGTCGCGCCACACGCGGTGGGCCGAGCAGCAGTACGACCCGGTGGCGGGCCGGTACCGGCGGACGGACTTCGGGTTCGCCGTCGTGCTCGGCAACGCGGTCCTGCTGACCCGGGGCGACTACGACGCCGAGAGCACCGGCGTGGCGAAGTCGGTGCTGCACGCGCACACCGTCGACACGATCCGGCACTTCGCCGCGAGCAACGTGCTGGCGGGCGGCTCGGAGTGGGGCAGGACGTTGTTCTGGGACACCACGTTCCAGTCGTACTTCGTGCTGGCCGCCCGGCTGCTCTGGGCCGACCTCGACCCGGCGACGCGGTCCGCCGTCGACGCGATCGCCCGCGGTCAGGCCGCCTACACCGCCGGACTGGGCACGGCGGACGACCCGCGTTCTGGCGGGTGGACGCCGAACGGCCTGGCCGGCGGGCACCGGGGCGACACGAAGCTGGAGGAGATGGGCGTCTACGCCCAGGCGCTCGCGCCGGGGCTGGCCTGGGCGGCCGACGATCCGGGCGCGGGCGCGTGGCGGGCGGCGTTCGGCCGGTGGAGCCGCAACGAGGCCGGGCTGCCGGCCGCCGACCTGGCCAACCCGACGCCGGTGGACGGCGTGCCGGTATCGGCGAACACCGCCGCGAACCTCTACGACACGTTCATCGTGGAGAACCACGGCTCCTACGGCCCGCACTACCAGGAGGAGCTGTGGCGCACGTCCGGCCGCAACGCGGTGCACTTCCTGCTGGCCGGCGTGCCGCTGCCGGAGGTGCTGACCGCGCAGCCCAACGGTGAGCGCCTGTGGCGCACGATCCTGGCCACGATGAGCGACGCGGGCGAGCCGCTGATGCCGATGGTGGATGACCGGGAGCACCTCTACGGCCGGGACGTGATCCCGTTGGCGTTCCGGTCGCAGGTGCTGGGCGACCGGTTGGCGGCGCGTGCGGAGGCGGCGCTGGCCGCGCGCCTGGCCGCGTACCAGGCGTACCCGCCGGTGCACCGGCTGGCGAAGTTCTCCGGTGAGGCGAAGTACGAGCCGGAGGCGCGGGCGGAGCTCGCGATCAGCTACCTGCTGCACGAGTGGCGTGGCCGCACCGGGCCGGTGGTGGAGCCGGTGTCGGAGGAGGAGTTCTTCTCGTCGGCCGCCGCCGTGACGGACTACGGCGTCGAGCCCGGTCTGGTGGCGCACCAGTCGGCGCGGGCGTGGGCGGGGACGGTGACCAAGCCGGGGTTCGTGAAGTTCGCCTGGCAGCCGGGGCACGACGACTGGTTGTTCGTGGTCAGCGGCGACACCCCGATGTTCGTCCCGTCGACGTCACTGGTCGTGCGCGGGCGTTCGGTCGTGGTGTACGAGCGGGTTCGCGACGGGTTCGACGGCACGGCGAGCCTGCTGTCGTTCGCGGGCGGCCACGTCGGCACGGCCACCCTGCCGACCGGGACCGTCGTGTACGCGACGTCGGGGTTGGCGGCCGGCGAGGGCCGGGTGGACGTGCACAACCTGACCATGCCCGGCGTGCCCGGTCTCGACGGTTCGCGCACGTACACGGCGGCCGAAGGCGTGGTCACGGTGGCATCCGCCGACGCACGCGTCCTGCCTCCCGGTGTCGCCCGGGTCGACGACGTCGTGTTCGGTCCGGTCACGGCGCGGCACGTGCGCGTGGTCGGCGTGTCGCCCCACCCGACTTACGGGTACTCGCTGTTCACGCTGGAGGTTCGGGCTGCGGACGGGCCGGACCTCGCGCGTGGCCGGCTCACGACGGCGTCGTCCTGGGACACCGGCCGTGAGCCCGCGTCGGCCACGGACGGCAGCCGCACCTCGCGGTGGGCGGTGTCGCGGGCGGACCGGGGCCGCGCCGACAGCTGGTTGGCGGTGGACCTCGGCGGCCCGGTGACCGTCGACCGGGTGCGACTGGAGTGGGAAGCGGCGGCCGGGCGGGCGTACCGGGTCGAGACGTCACCGGACGGCGTCACGTGGTCGACGGCTGCCGAGTACCCCCGGCCGGACCTGCGCAGCACCGGCGGCTGGCTCGACGTGGACGGCCGCGCGGGGTTCGTCGTGCACGGCTCGCCGAACCCGATCACGGTCTCCGGCGACACCGCGGTGCTGTCCGACGGACCCGCCGCCGCCATGGTGGTCGAGGGGTACGCCGGTCCGGCCGACCTGCCGGGCCTGGCCGCCTCACCGCCCCCGACGTGCTCCTCCCCCGCCGTCCGCGCCAGTGCCGCCGACGGGTTCCTCAGCCTGTTCAACCTCTCCGACGCGCCGGTGAGCGGCACGGTCTCCGTGCACCGGGGCGGTGGCGCCGTGCGGCTCTACCTCGGCCGGCAGGTCGTGACGGCGACCGGCACCGACTACGAGCTGCGGGTGGAGGCCGCGACAGCCCGCGTCGAGCCACCCCGGTTCACGCTGGAAGGGGACGTGCCGGTCGGCGTCGTCGCGGTCGTGCACCACGGCGCGGAGGTCACCCTGACCGGCGCGGGGCGGGTCGCCCGGTTGACCCTCGTGTCCGCGGACGGCCGTCGCGTGCCGGTCACCCTGCCGCCCGGCGTGCGGCGGGACGTGACGCTGCCGCACACGCGCCCGTACCCGCTCGACGACCTGGCCCTGGGCCGCACGACGTTCCCGACCTCTCCGCTGCCGCCGGGCATGACGTCGCCGTCCGCCGCCGTGGACGACGACCCCGGCACCGCGTGGACGCCCGGACCGGCGGGTCGGATGGTGGTCGACCTCGGCGCGGACCGGCCGATCGCGCAGGTGGACCTGACGTGGACCGCCGGCCCGGTGCCCGAGTGCACGATCAGCACCAGCGCGGACGGCCGGACCTACGGGCCGCCGACCACCGCGCCCCGGCGTCGTCGTGCCGGGCTGGACCTCGACGTCACGGCCCGGTACGTCGCCGTGTCGACACCCGACTGGCGTCCGGGCCAGGCCGCGCTCACCGCCCTCGCGGTCCGGTCCGCTCGCCGGGAGGCCGCGGGCGGGACGGGGACGTAGGCTCTCCGAACGTGAGTGACACTTCGGCATCCGCGACGGACCAGGGCAATCCCGAGCACGAGCGGGGTGGCACGTACTCGGTCAAGGGGAAGGAGTACACCCGCGACACGCGGTACGTCACGACGCGCATCACGGCGGACGGGCGCGACGGCTACCCGGTCGAGGCCGGGCGCTACCGGCTGGTGGCGGCGCGGGCGTGCCCCTGGGCCAACCGGTCGATCATCGTGCGGCGGCTGCTCGGGCTGGAGGACGTCCTCTCGCTCGGGCTGCCCGGACCCACGCACGACGAGCGGTCGTGGACGTTCGACCTCGACCCGGGCGGGCGGGACCCCGTGCTGGGCATCGAGCGGTTGCAGGAGGCGTACTTCAAGCTGGACCCCGAGTACCCGCGCGGCATCACCGTGCCCGCGATCGTCGACACGACGACCGGCGCGGTGGTGACCAACGACTTCGCGCAGATCACGCTGGACCTGTCCACCGAGTGGCGCGAGCACCACCGCGACGGCGCGCCGGACCTGCTGCCGCCACGGCACCTCGACGAGGTCGAGGCCGTCAACCAGCGGGTGTTCACCGAGGTCAACAACGGCGTGTACCGGTGCGGGTTCGCGGGCACGCAGCAGGCGTACGACGACGCGTACGACCGGCTGTGGACCGCGCTGGACTGGTTGGAGGAGCGGCTGAGCGGGCAGCGGTACCTCGTCGGCGACACGATCACCGAGGCCGACGTGCGGCTGTTCACCACGCTGGTGCGGTTCGACCCGGTCTACCACGGGCACTTCAAGTGCAACCGGAACAAGCTGGCCGAGATGCCGGCGCTGTGGGCGTACGCGCGTGACCTGTTCCAGACGCCCGGGTTCGGCGACACGGTCGACTTCACGCAGATCAAGCAGCACTACTACCTGGTGCACAAGGACATCAACCCGAACGGGATCGTGCCCAAGGGGCCGGACCTGTCGGGCTGGGTCACGCCGCACGGGCGGGAAGCGCTGGGCGGGCGGCCGTTCGGCGACGGCACGCCGCCCGGTCCGGTGCGTGACGGCGAACGGGTGAACCCGGCGCACACGCCGTTGCGGTGAAGCGGGCCGGGGGACCCGCTCCCCCGGCTGCGCCCCGCACGACCCGAACGTGGAACTCGGGGGGCCTGAGCGTTCGACTCACCCGACCTGAGCGTTCGACTCGCGGGACCTGAGCGTTCGACTCACGAGGCCTGGGCGTTCGGCGGGCGGGGTGGGCAGGTGCTCTCGCGCACGACGAGTTCCGTGGCGAGGTCTATGCGCTCGTTCGGCGGGCGCTCCCCGCGAGCCAGGCTGAACACCATCTGCGCCGCCGTGGTCGCCATCTCGCGCAACGGCTGCCGCACCGTGGTCAGCTGAGGCCCTATCCACTCGGTGACCGACAGATCGTCGTAGCCGACGATCGACAGGTCGTCCGGAATGGACAGACCCAGCTCGCGCGCCGCCCGCATCACACCGAGCGCCTGGAAGTCCGACCCCGCGAAGATCGCGGTCGGCCGGTCGGGACGGCTCAGCAGCGCCATCCCGTGGCTGTACCCGCCCTGCACGTAGAAGTCGCCGTACCGCACGAAATCGGGGTCAACGACGACATCCGCGTCCTCCAGCGCGCTGCGGTACCCGTCGACCCGCGCCCGACTGCACAACATGGTGGTGGGGCCGGAGATCACCGCGATCCGGCGGTGGCCCAGCGCGAGCAGGTGCCGGGTCGCGGCCAGGCCGCCCGCCCAGTTCGCCGACCCCACGGTCGGCACGCCCGGCGGCGGCTCGCCGGCGGTGTCCACGAACACGAACGGGATGTTGCGCGTGGTGAGCTGACGGCGCTGCTCCGCGTCGAGCCCGGCCAGCACCAGGATCACGCCGAGCGGACGGCGGGCCAGCAGGTCGTCGAACCACTCGCGGCGCGGCCGGTGCTCGCCGCCCAGCTCCGACAGCACCACGGCGGCGCGCTCGTTGGCCGCGGCCAGCTCCACCCCGCGGATGATCTCCGTCGACCACGCCGAGTGCATCTCGTGGAACACCAGGTCGATCAGCGCGGGCCGGGACGACTGCCGTGCTCGTCGTCGGCGGTACCGGTGCTGCTCGATGATGCTCTCCACGCGGGCGCGCGTGTCCGGTGCCACGTCCGGCCGTCCGTTGAGGACCTTCGAGACGGTCGGGATCGACACGCCCGCCTCGGCGGCGATCGAGGAGATCGACGCCGCGCCCTTCACCGTCTTCTCCGGCACCGCGCCGGCGGCGTCCCGATCGGTCGACGAACTCATGCTGCCCCCTGTCCGCGCCGCGGTCCGCGCCCCGCACACCGGATCTAAAGTTTCGACGGCCGAGCGTAAAGGTTCGACCTTCCGATCACCAGCATGACAGTTCCGAACGGTTGAATGGCGACGGGAGCGGTCCAGTAAATCCGCCCTGTTCATACCTGTGAACTGCGAAGACACAGGACGGATACGGACTGTTGACGTCTTGCGGAGATCCTCCTACGGTCTCCCCACCGGATCGGCATGTCGGAAAGTACTTCGATAGTTTCGGTCTTCACGCGGATGTGAGCGGGGGTACCTGGTCGATGATGAACAGGACGACGGAGGTCGCGACGACGCCGGTGGGCGACGCCGTCCCGACTGCCGCCGACCAGCCGAACGCGGTGTGGCGGGACGTCTCACTGCCCGCCGCCGAACGGGTCGACGCGCTCATCGCCGCGATGACGCTCGAGGAGAAGCTCGCGCAGCTCGTCGGCGTCTGGGTCGGCGCGGACCCCTCCGGCGCCGGCGTGGCACCGCACCAGCACGACATGACGAGCGAGCCCGTGGTCTGGGCGGAGGTCATCTCCGCCGGTCTCGGCCAGCTCACCCGCCCGTTCGGCACCCGGCCGGTCGACCCGGTCGCCGGCGCCCGGTCCCTGGCCGCGTCGCAGCGCGAGGTGGCCGAAGCCAACCGGTTCGGCATCCCGGCCCTGGTGCACGAGGAGTGCCTCACCGGCTTCGCCGCGTGGCAGGCCACCGCCTTCCCCGCGCCGCCCGCCTGGGGCGCGTCCTTCCACCCGGAGCTCGTGGCCGAGATGTCCGGCCTGATCGGCCGCTCGATGCGCGCGGCGGGCGTGCACCAGGGGCTGGCGCCGGTCCTGGACGTCACCCGCGACTACCGCTGGGGCCGCACCGAGGAGACCATCGGCGAGGACCCGTACCTCGTCGGCACCGTCGGCACCGCGTACGTGCGGGGTCTGGAGCAGGCCGGGATCGTGGCCACGCTCAAGCACTTCGCCGGCTACTCCGCCTCCCGCGCCGGGCGCAACCTCGCACCCGTGGCCATCGGACCCCGCGAGTTCGCCGACGTGATCCTGCCGCCGTTCGAGATGGCCGTGCGCGACGGCGGCGTGCGGTCGGTCATGCAGTCCTACACCGAGATCGACGGCGTGCCGTCCGCCGCCGACGCCGGTCTGCTCACCACGCTGCTGCGCGACACGTGGGGCTTCGACGGCACGGTGGTCGCCGACTACTTCGCGGTCAAGTTCCTGGAGACCCTGCACGGCGTCGCCGAGGACGAGGCGCACGCCGCCGGGCTGGCCCTCGCGGCGGGCGTGGACGTCGAGCTGCCGACCGTGCGCTGCTACGGGAAACCGCTGCGCGACGCGGTCGAGCGCGGCGACGTGGACGAAGCCCTGGTCGACCGGGCGTTGCGCCGGGTGCTGCGCCAGAAGGTCGAACTGGGCCTGCTCGACCCGGACTGGACACCGCTGCCGGCGGGCGTCGACGAGCTGCGGCTGGACTCGCCGGAGGCGCAGGACGTCACGCTGCGGCTCGCGCGCGAGTCGCTGGTCCTGCTCGCCAACGACGGCGTGCTGCCGCTGCGGCCCGACGTGCGGCTGGCCGTGGTCGGCCCGCTCGCGGACGACCCGATGGCTATGCTGGGCTGCTACTCCTTCCCCGCGCACATCGGCGTGCACCACCCGGACGCCGGGCTGGGCCTGGAGATCCCGACCGTGCTCTCGTCGCTGCGCGACGCCGTGGGCGGCGACATCACCCACGCGAAGGGCTGCGAGGTGTCCGCCGAACCCGACGCCGACGACATCGCGGCGGCCGTCGCCGCGGCACGGGACGCGGACGTGTGCGTGGTCGCCGTGGGCGACCTGGCGGGGCTGTTCGGGCGGGGCACGTCGGGCGAGGGGTGCGACGCGACCGACCTGGACCTGCCCGGCGCGCAGGCCGACCTGGTCCGCGCGGTCCAGGCCACCGGCACGCCGGTCGTGCTGCTGCTCGTCACCGGCCGCCCGTACGCGATCGGCGACCTGGCCGACGGCTCCGCGGCGGTCGTGCAGGCGTTCTTCCCCGGCCAGCTCGGCGGCCGGGCCATCGCCGACGTGCTGACCGGCGCGGTGTCGCCGTCGGGCCGGCTGCCGCTCGGCATCCCCGGCGACCCCTCCGGCCAGCCGGGCACCTACCTGTCCGCACCGCTGGGGCGGCGCACCGAAGTGTCCAACGTGGACCCGACGCACGTCTTCCCGTTCGGCCACGGCCTGGGCTACGACGCGTTCACCTGGTCGCCCGTCCGCCTGGTCCCCGGCGACCGGCCGTGGACCACCGACGGCGACGTGGAGCTGGAACTGGACGTCCGCAACCCCGGCACGCGCGCCGGCGCGGACGTGGTGCAGCTCTACCTGCACGACCCCGTCGCGCAGGTGACCCGCCCGGTCGTGCGGCTGATCGGCTACGCCCGGGTGGAGCTGGCCGGCGGCGCGTCGGCGCGCGTGACGTTCCGCGTGCCGGCCGACGCCACGTCGTTCACCGGCCTCGGCGGGCGGCGCGTGGTCGAACCGGGCGCGGTGCAGCTGCGCGTGTCCCGGTCGAGCGCGGACGTGCACGAAGCGGTGGACCTCGAACTCGGCGGCCCGCTGCGCGAAGTCGACCACACGCGGCAGTGGCTCACCGCCGTGTCGGTCACCCACGAGGAGGTGGAGCGAGCATGACCACCCAGATCAGCGAACCGCCGGCCGACACCGCGCCGGACCGGCCCGGGAAACCGCCGAAGGCGGCCAAGGCGCCGCAGTACAAGACCACGTGGCGCAAGGCGTTCAAGCGCGACTGGCAGCTCTACACGCTCGTCATCGTCCCGCTGCTGTTCTTCCTCGTCTTCCGGTACGCGCCGATGCTCGGCAACGTCATCGCGTTCCGCAAGTTCGTGCCGGGCGGCAGCATCTACGGCGAGACGTGGGTCGGCCTGCGGTACGTCAAGATGTTCATCAACGACCCGAACTTCTGGGAGGTCTTCGGCAACACGATGGCGCTCGGCGCGCTGTCGCTGGTGTTCACCTTCCCGTTGCCGATCGTGCTGGCGCTGCTGCTCAACGAGGTCCGCTCGCGGTACTTCAAGCGGTTCGTGCAGACGGTGTCCTACCTGCCGCACTTCCTGTCGATCGTGATCGTGGCCGGCATGGTGATGCAGCTGGTGTCGCTGGAGGGCACGGTCAACCAGATCGTGCGGGCCTTCGGCGGCGAGGCGGTGTCCTACATCCAGGACCCGAGCTGGTTCCGCACGATCTACGTCTCGTCCGAGGTGTGGCAGACCGTCGGCTGGGGCACGATCCTCTACCTGGCCGCGCTGACCACGATCGACGCGCAGCTCTACGAGGCGGCCCGGATCGACGGCGCGAACCGCTGGCAGCAGACCTGGCACGTGACGCTGCCCGGGATCCGGCCGACGATGATCACGCTGCTGATCCTCAACATCGGCACGTTCATGGCGGTCGGGTTCGAGAAGGTCCTGCTGCTCTACAACCCGCTCACCTACCCCACCGCGGACGTCGTCTCGACCTACCTCTACCGGGTCGGACTGGTGTCCAACAACTTCAGCTACGCCGCCGCCATCGGCCTGTTCGAGTCGATCATCGGCCTGACGCTGATCCTGTCCGCCAACGCGATCTCGCGCCGCACAGTGGGGACGAGCCTGTGGTGACCACCGACCCCTCGCACGTCCTGGAGCGGCTGGACAAGCCCGCGGGCGCGCGCCGCACGTCGCTGGACGACTCCCCCGGCTACCGGGTGTTCCGCGTGGTCAACGCGATCGTGCTGCTCGGCGTGGTCGCGGTGACGCTGTACCCGTTCGTCAACATCGTGGCGCAGTCGTTCAGCAGCGAGGTCTACATCCGCACCGGCCAGGTCAACCTGGTGCCGCGCGGGTTCAACCTCGACACGTACAAGCTGGTGGCGTCCGACCCGGCGTTCTGGAACAGCTACCTCAACACCGTCATCTACACCGTGACGGCGACCGCGATCTCGATCGTGCTCACCACGGTCTACGCGTACGTGCTGTCCAAGCACCGGCTCAAGGGCCGGGGCCTGCTCGTCGGCATCGCCGTGTTCACCATGTTCTTCAACGGCGGCCTGATCCCGAACTACGTGCTGGTGAACGGCCTCGGGATGACCAACACGATCTGGGCGATCGTGCTGCCGAACGCGATCAGCGTGTTCAACCTGCTGGTGATGAAGGCGTTCTTCGAGAGCCTGCCGGCGGAGCTGGAGGAGGCCGCCGCGATCGACGGCCTCAACACCTACGGCATCCTGCTGCGCATCGTGCTGCCGCTGTCGAAGGCCGTGCTCGCCACCATGATCCTGTTCTACGCGGTGGCGAACTGGAACTCCTGGTTCCAGGCTTTCCTCTACCTCGACCGGGCGGACCTGTTCCCGGTCACCGTGTACCTGCGGAACATGATCGCCGGCGCCACCTCGGCGACGTCGGTCGGCGCCATCGAGTCCAACGCGGTGGCCATCTCCGCGAACATCAAAGCCGTGACGATGGTGCTCACCGTGCTGCCCATCATCACCGTCTACCCCTTCATCCAGCGCTACTTCGTGTCGGGCGTGATGCTCGGCGCGGTCAAGCAGTAGTGCGTCCGCTCCAGTTGACGACGGCGTCAATCACCTGAGGAGACAGCACGATGAGAACCAAGTGGAAGCGCACGCTTCTGACTGCCGTCGCCGGCAGCCTCGTGGTCGGTCTGGCCGCGTGCAGCGAGGAGGGCGCGGACACCGGCAGCGGGGTCGACCTCGACGGCAAGAAGACCGCGTCGATGGCCGACTACAAGGCGGGCGCGCAGTTCAAGGCCACCGAGCCGCTCGACGTGAGCCTGCTGTTCCTGGACCAGTCGCACTACCCGCTCAAGGAGGACTGGCTGCTCTGGAAGGAGATCAGCCAGCGCACCAACATCACGATCAAGCCGACGGTCGTCCCCTACAGCGACTACGACCAGAAGCGCGGTCTGCTGATCAGCTCGGGTGACGCGCCGACGATCATCTCCAAGACCTACCCGGGCCAGGAGGAGCCGTTCGTCTCCTCCGGCGCGATCCTCCCGGTGAGCGACTACATCGACCTGATGCCGAACTTCAAGGACAAGGTCGAGAAGTGGAAGCTCCAGCCGGAGCTGAACACGCTGCGCCAGGAGGACGGCAAGTTCTACGTGCTGCCCGGCCTGCACGAGAAGGTCCAGCAGGACTACACGCTGGCGTTCCGCACCGACGAGCTCCAGCGCCTCAACCTCCAGACGCCGAAGAACTGGGACGACGTCTACAAGGTCCTCAAGGCCATCAAGGCCGCGCACCCCGACGTCTACCCGCTGTCGGACCGGTTCGAGGGCAAGTCGATCCTCAACATCGCGGCCCAGACGTTCGGCGCGCAGGCCGGGTGGGGCTACGTCAAGAACTCCATCTGGAACGAGGACAAGAAGCAGTTCGAGTTCGCCGGCGCCACGCCCGAGTACAAGCAGCTGATCGAGTTCTTCAGCAAGCTCGTCAAGGAAGGGCTGATGGACCCGGAGAGCTTCACCCAGAAGGACGACGCGGCGATCCAGAAGTTCGCCAGCGGCAAGTCGTACGCGATCAGCAGCAACGCGCAGAACATCATCAACGACTACCGGCCGAACGTCTCCAAGATCCCCGGCGCGACCGTGGCCAAGATCCCCGTGCCCGCGGGCCCGAAGGGTGACGTGCTGCGCGGTTCCCGGCTGGAGAACGGCCTGATGGTGTCGGCGAAGCTGGCCGAGAGCGACAAGTTCGTCGCCACCATGCAGTTCATCGACTGGCTGTGGTACGCCGACGAGGCCCAGGAGTTCACGAAGTGGGGCGTCAAGGGGACGACCTACGACAAGGACGCCTCGGGCAAGCGGGCCCTCAAGCCCGAGGTCGCGTTCGGCGGCATCAACGTCGGCGCGCCGAAGAACCTCCAGCGCGACTTCGGCTTCCAGGGCGGTGTGTTCAGCTACGGCGGCGCCACCGAGCTGGTCCAGTCGATGTACACCGACGAGGAGCTCGCCTTCCAGAAGACGCTGGCGGACAAGAAGCAGCTCCCGCTCGCCCCGCCCGCGCCGCTCAACGAGGAGGAGCGCGAGCGGGCGGGCCTGTGGGAGACGCCGCTCAAGGACCTCGTCACGCAGTCCACGCTGCAGTTCATCCTCGGCCAGCGCGACCTCTCGACGTGGGACGCCTACGTCAAGGAGCTCGAGGCCAAGGGCATGAACGACTACATCGAGCTGGTGAACAACGCGCACAAGCGCTACAAGGAGAAGAACGGCTGAGTCGGGCGGGTCGCCGGGAGGTCGGTCGAGCCCGACCTCCCGGCGGTCGACGAGCGTGATCGCCGGGAACCGGGTCGCGGGCGACCGACGCGGCCCGGAGACCGTGGCACTGGAGGGCAGTTGAACCGCATCACCGTCCCGGGCGAGCCGATCGGCCGCCTGTCCGAGTCGTGGCGCCACTGCGTGGGCACCGGCCGGCTCAACCTCGCGCTGCGCGCCGACTACCAGGAGTCCCTGGCCCGCGTGCAGCGCGACATCGGCTTCCGCCACATCCGCGGCCACGGCCTGCTGTCCGACGACATGGGCGTGCACCGCCGCTCGAACGACGGGGTGACCCGGTACTCGTTCACCTACGTCGACCAGGTCTTCGACCGGTTCCTGGAGCTGGGCATCCGGCCGTTCGTCGAGCTGGGGTTCATGCCCACCGCGCTCGCCTCGGGCGACGACACCGTGTTCTGGTGGAAGGGCAACATCACCCCGCCGAGGGACTGGGACGAGTGGGCCGCCCTGGTGCGCGCCGTCGTGCGCCACCTGGTCGACCGCTACGGCCCGGCCGAGGTGCGCACCTGGCCGATCGAGGTGTGGAACGAGCCGAACCTGGTCAACTTCTGGAAGGACGCCGACCAGGAAGCCTACTTCCGCCTCTACGAGGTCACCGCGCGGACCATCAAGGACGTCGACGCCGGGCTCCAGGTGGGCGGCCCGGCGATCTCCCCCGGCTCGGACGAGTGGTGGGAGCCGTTCGCCCAGTTCGTCGCCCGCCGCGACGTGCCGGTCGACTTCGTCAGCAGGCACGCCTACACGTCCGGCCCGGCGCAGCACGTGCCGTTCGGCACCTACCAGACGCTGACCGACCCGCGGCACCTGCTGGACCAGTTCGACGCGCCCCGCAAGCACCTGGCGGGCACCGCGCTGGCCGGGCTGCCGGTGCACATCACCGAGTTCAACAGCTCCTACCGGCCCGACAACCCGATCCACGACACCGCCTACCACGCCGCGTACCTGGCACCGGTGCTCACCGGCGGCACGGACCTGGTGGACTCGTACTCCTACTGGACGTTCTGCGACGTCTTCGAGGAGGAGAACGTGCCGACCTCGCTGTTCCACGGCGGGTTCGGCCTGCTGACGCACCGGCAGGTGCCCAAGCCGACCTACCACCTGTACGCGTTCATGGCCCGGATGGGCGCGCACGTGCTGGCCCGCGGCGCGGACCACCTGGTGTGCGCGACCGACGACGGCCGGGTCACCGCGCTGGCCTGGCAGCCGGTCGGCGGCACGGACGGCCCCGACGCGCCCGAGCGGCACGAGGTGCGGCTGTCGATCCCGATGACCGGACCGCGCGCGTTCGTCCGCCGGGAACGGGTCAACGAGCACGACGGCAACGCGTTCGGCGCGTGGCGCGAACTGGGCCGTCCCCGCTCACCCGACCCGCGCACGCTCGACGTGCTGCGCGACTGCGCCCGCCCGGCGGTGGAGCACCGGTCGGTCGAGGTCGTGGGCGGGCGGGTCGCGCTGGACCTGGCACTGGCCCGGCACGAGGTCACGTTCGTCGAGCTCGTCGGGGTGCGCGCCGAGGAGCACGAGGGGCTGGACGACCGGCGGCTGCTCGGCGCGTCCGACGACCGGCTCGTGGCGCCGCACGAGAGGCCGTGACCGTGGCCGCGCCACGACGGGGTGACCCCGCCGCCGAGATCGGGGCGGGCATCCTGTCGCGCATCGCGTCGGTCGTGTACTGGTTCGTCGTCATCGAGGCCATGATCGTGCTGACCACGGCCCCAGGGTTCCTCGCACTGCTGTTCCTGGACCGCAGCGCGGGCAACGCGCCGCTGATCGGGCTGTGCTTCGCCCCGGTCGGCCCGGCGCTGTCGGCCGCCGTCTACGCCTGGCGGGTGTTCCTGGCCGACCGGGACCTCTCCCCCGCCCGGCACTTCCGGCGCGGCTACCGGCTCAACTGGCTCGACGTGCTGCGCTGGTGGCTGCCCGCCCTCGCGGTGCTCACCGTGATCGGCTTCAGCCTGGCCAACCTGGAGCTCGCCGCCGTGCCCGCCGGGTACGGCCTCGTGCTGGTCGTCGTCGCCGTGGTCGTCCTCGTGTGGTCGACGCAGGCGCTGGTGCTGTCGTCCACGCTGTCCCTGCGCACCCGTGACACCGCACGCCTCGCGTCGTACTACCTGGCCGCACGGCCGGCGAGCGCGCTCGGTGCGTTCTCGCTGCTCATCGCGGCCGGCGGGCTCGTCGTGCTCAGCTCGGACTGGGTGCTCGCGCTGCTGGCCGCACCCTTCACCCTCCTCCTGCTGCGCAACGCCGAACCGGTGCTGCGCGACGCCACCGAAAGGTTCACCGCGTGACCCAGCGGATCGTGCCCCCGAGCACCGGTTACGGCGGCGACTACAACCCGGAGCAGTGGCCCCGGGAGGTCTGGGACGACGACTACGCCGCGTTCAAGCTCGCCGGCATCAACACGGTCACGGTGGGCGTGTTCGCGTGGGCCCACCTGGAACCCGCTGAGGCCCGCTACGACTTCTCCACGCTGGACGCGATCGTGGAACGCGCGACGGCCGAGGGCATGCGGATCGTGCTGGCCACCCCGAGCGGCGCGATGCCGCCGTGGCTGGCGCGCAAGTACCCGGACGTGTGCCGGGTCGACTTCGAGGGCCGGCGGCACGTCTACGGTCAGCGGCACAACGCCTGCCCCTCCTCGGCCGCCTTCCGCGGCGCGGCGGTCGGGCTGGCCCAGCGGCTGGCGCGGCGGTACGGGGACAACCCGGCGGTCGTGGCGTGGCACGTCGGCAACGAGTACGGCGGCGCGTGCTGGTGCCCGGCGTGCGGTGAGGCGTTCCGGGACTGGCTGCGCGAGCGGTACGGCGACCTCGACCGCCTCAACCACGCCTGGAACACCACGTTCTGGTCGCACACGTTCACCGAGTGGGCGGAGATCCAGCCGCCGAACGCGTTGTCCGAGCACTGGCGCGGGCCCGACCACACCGCGTTCCAGGGCATCACGCTGGACTACAAGCGGTTCATGTCCGACCAGCTGCTGGAAGGGTTCCTGGCGGAGAAGGCGGCCATCCGCGAGCACTCGCCGGACAAGCCCGTGACGACGAACATGATGGGCCTCTACCAGCCGATCGACTACCACCGCTGGGCACCCCACCTGGACTTCGCGTCGTGGGACAACTACCCGCCCGAGGACCGCTCCTCCACCCGCACGGCCGCGCGCATGGCGTTGGCGCACGGGCTGATGCGCGGCCTGCGCGACGGCGCCCCGTTCTGGGTGATGGAGCAGACCCCCTCGGTCACCGCTTCACGTGACGTGAACCCGGTCAAGCGCCCCGGCGTGCTGCGGCTGTGGTCGTGGCAGTCGGTCGCGCACGGCGCGGACGCGGTGCTGTACTTCCAGCTCCGGCAGTCCCGCGGCGCGTGCGAGAAGTACCACGGCGCCGTCCTCGACCACGCGGGCCGCACGGACACCCGCGTGTTCCGCGAGGTCGCCGAGGTGGGCGCCGACTTCGGCCGCGTCGGGGACGCGGTGCTGGGCGGACGCACCCCGGCGCGTGCCGCGCTGCTGGTCGACTGGGACAGCTGGTGGGCGGTCGAGATGTCCGACGGCCCCAACCGCAACGTGCGCTACCTGGACGTCCTCACCAGCTACCACCGCGCGCTGTGGCAGGCGAACGTCCCGCTCGACGTGGTGCCCGTGACCGCCGACCTGTCCGGCTACGACGTCGTCGTCGCGCCACTGCTGCACATGGTGAAGGGCGACCTGGCCGACCGCGTGACCGCGCTGGTGGAGCGGGGCGGCACGTTCATCACCACCGCGCTGTCCGGCCGCGTGGACGAGGACGACAACGCGTTCCCGACCGACGTGCCCGGACCGTTCGCGTCCCTGCTCGGTCTGCGGGTCGAGGAGACCGACGCCCGACAACCCGACGTGGTGAACCCCGTGGCGCTGTTCGGCGCGGAGTACGACGCCCGCCACGTGTTCGAGGTCGTCGTGCCGGACGACGCCGAGGTCCTGGGCACCTACGGCTCCGACTTCTACGCCGGCACCCCCGCCGTGACCAGGTCCACCCGGGGCCGCGGCCACGCCTGGTACGTCGCGACCCTGCTGGACGACCCGGGCGTGGCCGCCGTCGTGCGCTCGGCGTTGACCCACCACGACCTGCTGGGCCCCCTCGCCGACACCCCGGACGTCGAGGTGACCGAGCGCATCACCGACGACGGCACCCGCTACCTGTTCATCCTCAACCACGGGCCCGCCCGCACCGTCCCCGCCCCGGTCCCCGGCACCGACCTCCTGACCGACCGCCGACTGCACCCCGGCGAGCCCTTGGACCTCGCCCCAACCGCCGTCCTCGTGATCCGCTGCGATCGCGAACGGTGAACCCAGGGGTCCTGAACGCGGGACACGCGCGGCCGGGGGTCAGTGGATGGTGCGGCCGTGCGCGTCCGGCACCCCCGACTTGCGCCAGAAGTACGTGTTCACCTGGTCCCGCCACTCCGTCGCACACCGCAGCTGTTCCGCCAACAACCCGGCCACCCGCTCGAACACGTCGGCAGGCACGTGCCCCTCGACCTCCGCCCACGTCCCGACCATCCGCGCCACCTCGTCCCGCCCGGCGAAGTGGGTGTCGTAGATGTGCTGGACCACCGTCGTCCCGGAGTGCAGGACGTGCCCGTACGGCACGTGGTGGAAGAACAGCAGCAGCTCGTCCGGGCACGTCTCCAGCGACTCGTACACGTCCCGCCACGGGGCGGGGAACTGCCCGGTGAAACCCGTGCCCGTGGCCCGCGTCCGATCCACCCCGACCCCGTCCCGGTCGGCGAAGTGGTAGGTGCCCCAGGGCGAGTACTCGTAGCCGTCGACACTCGGCCCGTAGTGGTCACCCGGGTTCACCATGAAGCCGACCCCCAGCGGCGCGGTGTACCGCTCGTACGTCGCCCACGAGCCCGCCATCGCGTCGTGCAGCGCCTCCCGGATCGTCGTCCCCTCGCCGAACGTGAGCCCGATCCACTCGTCCAGCACGACCTCCGGCGGGACCCGCTCGTCCCACGCGAGCCGCCCGAACCCGAACAGGTTGGCCTGCGCCAACGGGTGCCCCGTCCAGAACGGGTCTTCACCGACGTTCGACACCGCGACCACCCCGCCCGCCGGCGCGGCGACCCGGCCCGCGGCGATGTCCGCGACCGTCGACCGGTCCCCGCCGTCACTGTCACCGTCACCGCCGCCCTCGCCCCAAGGCCGGAAGCCCAGCATCTCCCGCCACTGCGGCACCAGGTAGCACACGTGCTTCTGCTGCCCGGTGTACTCCTGCGTCACCTGCAACTCGACCGCGAGCCGCGTCCGCGGCATCGCCGCGATCACCGGCGACAACGGCTCGCGCACCTGGAAGTCCACCGGACCGGCCTTCACCTGCACCACCACGTTCGGGTCGAACGCGCCGTCCAGCGGGGCGAAGTGGTCGTACGCCGCGCGGGCGCGGTCCGTCGAGCGGTCCCGCCAGTCCTGCCGGTGGTTGTAGACGAACGCCCGCCAGAACACCGTCCCGCCGAACGGCGCGAGGGCGCGGGCCAGCGCGTTCGCCCCGTCGGCGTGGTCACGGCCGTAGGCGAACGGGCCGGGCTGGCCTTCCGAGTCGGCCTTGACGACGTACCCGCCGAAGTCCGGGATCGCCGCGTACACCCGCGCCGTCGTGCGCGCCCACCAGTCCAGCACGGCCGGGTCGAGCGGGTCGGCGGTGGGCAGGCCGCCGAGCGTGATCGGCGCGGCGAAGCTCACCGACAGGTGCACCCTGATGCCGTGCGGGCGGAACACCTCGGCCAGCCGCACCACCTCGGGCAGCAGGTCGGTCAGCAGCCTCGCCTCGGTGCGGTGCACGTTGACGTTGTTCAACCCGACCCGGTTGACGCCGATCGAGCCGAGCAGCCGCGCGTAGGCGCGCGCCCGGGACAGGTCGGCCCGGACCGCGCCGTCGGCGTAGAAGATCGAGCCGCCCGCGTACCCGCGTTCGACCTGCCCCATCACCGGGTGCACGTCGACGTTGTCCCAGTGGTCCAGCATCCGCACCGGCTGGCGCGGCGCGTGCCGCCGCGGCGGTGTCCCGCCCGTGAACGCGGACTCGCCCTGCCGCACCACGTGGTGGAAGCCGTACAGCAGCCCCGCTCCGTCGATCGCGCGGACCACCGTGGTCGTGCCCTCGCGACCCACCACGAACGCCTCGGGGTCGGTCTCCCCGTCATCGGGCGCGCAGACCAGCTCCAGGTCCACCGGACCGTCCTCGACCAGCGCACCACCGTGCTCGGCCGCCGCGGCCTCGACCTCGCCGCGCACCGTGGCGACGACCGGCCCTTCCCCGGTGACGCGGGTCCGCCGCGAGCCGATCGCCCGGAACGCGGAGGCGGGGAGCCAGGCGGGGTGCACGCCGATCATGAACAGGTTCCTCCCGGTGCGGGATCGGTGACGTCGTCAAACCTATGCCGCTCCTCCTGGCCGGGCAAGGAAAACCGGTGTCCACTGTCGACTTTCACGGCGTTTCGCCGCTACGAAACTTTTGCGCGGCAACAGGTCCGCGCAGGCTGTCTCAAATGGACCGGTGGAACAGCTCCAGCGGAACCGCGTCCGCGAGCGCTTGGTAGCCGGCCGGTGTCATGTGCAGGTGGTCGCCCTCGTCGTAGGCGGCGAGCAGGCGGCGCGGGTCGTCCGGGTCGCGGACCGCCGCGTCGAAGTCGAGCACGGCGTCGAACGCCCCGGCGGCGCGGACCCACTCGTTGACCGCCTGACGTGCCGCTTCGCGGTGGCCGTCCGGGTCGTCGTAGGTCTCGTTGCCGCCCAGCGGCGCCAACGTCGCCCCGTACACCTCGATGCCGTGCGCGTGGGCGCGCACCACGATCTGCTCGTAGGCCGCGCAGAGGTCGTCGGCCACCTGCTTCTGCGCGACGGCCGTGGCGGGCGCGGTGGCGATGTCGTTGATGCCCTCGAACAGCACCAGCCACGCCACGCCGGTCTGCGCCAGCACGTCGCGGTCCAAGCGGGCCAGGGCGCTGGGTCCGATCCCGTCGCCCAGCACCCGGTTGCCGCCGGTGCCCTGGTTGAGCACGGCGACGTCCGCGGTGGCGGCGTGCGCCCTCAGCCGGGCCGACAGCCGGTCCGGCCACCGGTCGTTGCCGTTCGTGGTGGAGCCCCGGCCGTCGGTCAGGGAGTCACCCAGCGCGACCACGGCGGCGCCGCCCCGCTCGGACCACACCTCGATGCCGCTGAGGAAGTACCAGTGGTCCGCAGTCGTCGCACCCGGCAGGTCGTCGGCCGCCACGTGGTCGCCCGCCAGGATGTGGGACGTCGTGCGCGAGCCCGGGTGAGAGGTCACCAGGTCGGACGCCTGCCCGTCGGCCAGGTGCACCGTCACGGTCACGTTCGCCTCCGGCCCGACCGGGAAGTCCAGCGGGTCCGACACGACCTGCGCCCCGACCGGCACGACGACGCTCGCGCGGCCGTGGAACGTGACCGGCCGGACCGAGCCCGGCTCGACCGCGGCCACCCCGGCCCGACCGCCGACCGGGTGCGCCGCGGTCACCGCCGTGATGGGCAGCACCGCGCCGCCGAACGCGTTGGAGAACCGCAGCCGCAGCCGGTCGCCACCGATCGTGACGCGCGCCGTCTGCCGCAGCGTGGCGTCGGCGAGCACGAGACCGTCACGGGTGAACGGCGCGGGCGGCAGGTTGCCCTGCTCGGTCAGCTGCGGTGCGGAAACCCACGTGTGGACCCAACGACCGACGGGTGATGCGCTGAAACTCATGATCGGGCGGACCTCCGCAACTCTTGCGGGTGAACACGGATTCCGGTGGGACGCTACCTGTTCGCTGCGGCACCGACTGCGGCTCGGCGACGGCACCCCGCCCACCCCACCCGAACGGCCCCGAACCCACCGGCACGCGCCCCGCTCGCCGCCGGCCGGGCGCGCAGACGTCCTCCGGCGGATAGCACCGGAACGAGCCGGACCACTCGGTCGAACCCGATCCGGCCACCGGTCCGGGTCAGCACACCGGTTTTCCGGGACAACCGCGACCAATCACTTCACCGACGTGCGCAACGGTCTCCGAAAAACCCGGGACAGGCGCTTTTCGAATTGTGCCGACCCGACCACGGGGAATAACTTCGATGAACAGTCGCCCGAATGCGGTCACCGAACAGAGGAGATGTCCTGTGTCATTGCTGAGCTACACCGGGGTCGGCTCGATCGTGCTCACCGCGGCCGCCCTGCTCAAGTGCGGCGTCGACACCCTCGGCTCGCGGACTGCGGGCAGCGGACCGCCGACGCGGGGACCGGACCCGCAGAGTCGCACCGGGGCGCAGGGCCACGCCGGAGGGACACGAGAGGAGGAGCCGATGGACGACGAAGATCCGATCAGGACCCCGGAGGACTTCGACGAGGTCTGGGCGCGGGTCGAGGCGACCGAGGACGGGCTGTCGGAGGACGACGGGGCCGTGCCGCACCGCGCCGCCTGCCACGTGCTGACCGCGCTGCCGAACGACCCGGCGCTGGTCGAAGTGGGCAGCCGCGGCGGCCGGTCGACGGTCGTGCCGGCCAGTGCGATGCGCGCGCTGCGCCCCAGTGACATGCTGGTGTCCACCGACCCGCAGGACCGGCAACGTCCCGACCCCGGCCACGCCGCCAACGGGACGCCGGGCCACGAGGGGTTCCGGGACAGCCTGGTCGACACACGCCTGCTCGACTGGGTGGAGGTGGTCCGCGGTCGCTCGGCCGACGCAGTCCAAGGCCGCCGGATCGGGCTGCTGCTCCTCAACGGCCTGCACGACCGCGCGCGGATCAGGGAGGACTTCGAGCGCCTCGGCCCGTCGGTCGCGCCCGGGGGGCTCGTCGTGCTGCACGACCACCGCCCGGACCGCTGGCTCGACGTCGTCCGGTTCGTCGACGAGCTGGGCGGTGACGACCGGTTCGACCCGGTGACGGTCACGGGCACGGTCGTCGTGCTCCGCCGCCGGCCGTGAAAGCGGCGGTCCTCCGCGTCGCCGTGCTGGGCGACGTGCGGTCACCGCGGGCCGACGCCGTGCTCTGCGTCCTCGACGGCGACCGGGTCGCCGCTCTCCTCGACGGAGGCGCCGGCGGGCACTTCGGGCCCGAGTTGGCGGCGCTCCGGCAGGCCGCGCACGACCGCGGCGGGCCGGTGTTCTGCGTCGTCACCCGGTGGCGCCAGGTCGTCGAGCGCGGCACCGCCGCCGACGTCCTGCGGGCCCTGTGCACGATCCCGGACTTCGCCGCGGTCCGCCGCGACGGCCGGACGCCCCTGGTCATCCCGTGGGGCGGGTCGACGTTCGGCGACGAGGCACCCGCACCGGACGGGCCTCCGACCGCCTCGCTGCGCCACCTGCTGGTGACTGCGGTGTCGGCGTGCGCCGCCGGCCGGACCTGGAGGCGGGTGCTGGCGTGGTCGATGACCCGTGCGGGCACCGCGGAACACGTCCGCCGCGTGCTCCGGTGCCCGCGGCTGCCCGCCGACCTCCTCGAACTGCTCGTGGGCATCGCCGCCGACCACGTGCGCGACCGGCCGGTCGACCCCGAGGTCGCCCGCGCCCGCCGAGAGGACTTCCGGCAGGCGCTGCACGCCTGTCACACCCGGTGGGCGAAGTCCGGTCGACCATTACGGCGTTGATCGTGACCAGGTGACCGGATTTCCCGGGACGGAATACCGCGCATCGCGCGCCGAAGAACACCGGACGAGTGCCGGGCGATTCCCGCCGACACCTGACGCAATCATCACGCGGTGAAGTCGAGAACGTCTTCGGCCGACCACGCCATCCGTTTCCGCGTTCGACGACCCGATCACGAACGGCGGTTCGTAGGTGATCGGGGGCAGTGCCGGCCAGGCCACCTGGATCACGTAACGGCACCCATCACTACGCGGTGAGTTCGCTGTCGACCGCGAGCCCCACCAGCTCTGGCACCTCGGTGCCATCCGACCGGCCTCCGCGCCATCCCCCGACCGGCCCCGTGCCGGACGCGGAGCGCCACCGCGCGGCCCCGTTCCCGCCAACCTCCCGGGAACGGGGCCGCGCCCCCTCCTCCGGTCGCATTCGGTGCCGCCTTGCGCCAAGCGGGCGACCCTGGTGTGACGGGGTGCCGGGGTGGGAACCGTCCCGGTGACGTCGTCGGCGACGTCGGGCGCGGGGAGGCGGCATGCGGGGGCTCCTGGGCACGTCGGTGCTGGTCACGGCGGCGCTCGTGATCGCCGGGTGCGGCGGGTTGGGTTCGGACACCTCCGGTGCGCTGGTCACCATGGGCTTCGGGCTCCCGGACGAGCACGCCACGGCCCGCGTGGCCGTGTTCCGCGAGGCCAACCCGGGGGTCGACCTGCGGATCAGCGAGGGGGCGTTCGACGAGCAGCAGTTCCTGTCCGCGGTGGCCGCGGGCGACCCGCCCGACCTGGTCTACGCGGAACGGCGCAAGCTCGGCGGTTACGCGGCGCGCGGCGCGGTGCAGGGCCTGGACGGCTGCCTGCGGGAGCACGGCGTCGACCTCGGCCGGTTCCGGGAGGCGGCCCTGCGCCAGGTCACCTACGAGGGCGAGGTCTACGGGCTGCCGGAGTTCTCCAGCGTCCGGTTGATGATCATCAACAACCCGGTGGTGCGCGCCGCGGGCCTGGACCCGGCGGCGCTGTCCACGGCCGACTGGGCCGGGATGGGCGCGCTCGCCGACCGGCTGGCCGAGGTCGGCGGCGGTCGGGTGGAGCGCATCGGGTTCGACCCGAAGATCCCCGAGTTCCTGCCGCTGTGGGCCAAGGCGAACGGCGCGGAGCTGATCGGGCCCGACGCGCGGCTGGACGACCCGCGCGTGGTCGAGGCGGTCCGCCACACGACGGACCTCGTGGCGCGGCAGGGCGGCTGGGCGTCGTTCAAGGCGTTCCGCGACACGTTCGACCAGTTCGGCGCGAACAACCAGTACGTGGCCGGGCAGCTGGCCGCGATGCCGATGGACTCCTGGTACGTCAACACCCTGGCGACCAACTCGCCCGACGCGGACGTGACGATCACGCCGTTCACCGACCGGGACGGACAGGTGCTGACCGAGTCCGGCGGGCAGGCGTGGGCGATCCCCAAGGGCGCCAGGCACCCGGAGCTGGCCTGCCGCTTCCTGGTCACGATGACGGACACGGAGACCTGGGTGACCGCGGCGAAGGCGCGGCGTGACGCGCTGGCCAAGGCCGGGCGGCCCTACGGCGGCACGTTCACCGCCGACCGGGTCGCCGACGAGCGGATCTTCCGCGAGGTGTTCGACCCGAAGGGCAACCCGATCCTGGCGCGGGGTGTGCCGGTGGTGCTGTCGTTGCAGGACAGGGCCTTCGCCCTGCCGCCGAGCCCGGCGGCGAGCGACTTGGTGCGCGCCTGGGAGGGCGCGGTGAACCGGGTGCTGGTCGGGCAGCAGAGCCCGGAGGAGGCGATGGCGCAGGCGCAGCGCGAGGCGGAGCGGGCGCTCAGACGGGTGGGCGGGAGGTAGGGCCGTGGTGGTCGGGCGGACGTCGCGGGCCGGAAGTGCGGCCGGGGCGCAGGGGTGGGCGTGGACCGGCGGCAGGGCCGCGGTGGTCGGCGCGCGGGGCGGGCGGGAGGCACAGCCGTGACGGTCAGCGGACGTGAGGCGCGGGCGGGGTGGTTGTTCCTGCTGCCGTGGGTGGTCGGGTTCCTGGCGTTCACCGCCGGGCCCATGCTGTTCAGCCTCTGGCTGTCGCTCACGCACTACGACATGCTCAAGCCGCCGACGTTCATCGGCCTGGAGAACTACCGCGAGGCCATCGGCGACGAACGGGTCGGCACCGCGTTGTGGAACACGGTCTTCTTCACCGCGCTGCACGTGCCCGCGCAGATCGTGCTGGCTCTGGGCCTGGCGAGCCTGCTGCGCCGCGCCGGCCGCGGGAGCGGGTTCTTCCGCACGATCCTGTACCTGCCCGTGATGACGCCGCCGGTGGCGCTCGCGGCGATGTTCCTGCTGCTGCTCAACGGCCAGCACGGCGCGATCAACGGGTTCCTCGGCTGGTTCGGGTTCCAGGGCCCGAACTGGACCACCGACCCCGCGTGGATCAAGCCGGGGCTGGTGGTGATGAGCCTGTGGACGGTCGGTAGCACCGCCGTGCTGTACCTGGCGGCGCTGACCCGCGTCCCCGCGGAGCGGTACGAGGCGGCGCGGCTGGACGGCGCGAGCCCGTGGCGGCAGTTCTGGCACGTGACGCTGCCCGGCATCAGCGGCACGGTGTACTTCACCGCGGTGGTCAACACGATCGCGTCCCTCCAGGTGTTCACCGAGGCGTACGCGATGTTCTTCGGGGCGCGGGCGAAAGCCTCCGCCGAGGGCGACGCCGCGCTGTTCTACGTGATCCACCTGTTCCAGGAGGCGTTCGGCTCGCTGCGGATGGGGTACGCGTCGGCGTTGGCGTGGGGCCTGTTCGCGGTGATCGCCGTCATCACGGCCGTGCAGGTGCGGTTGTCGCGCCGGTACGTGCACTACGAGGGTGACCGGTCGTGAAGCGCGTCGGGGTGTGGGTGGCGCTGCTGGTCGTCACGGTGGCGTTCGGCTACCCGTTCTGGTGGCTGGTCAGCGCGTCGCTGAAGGACCGGGCGCACGTGTTCGACAACGCGCTGCTGCCCCGGCCGTTCTCGCCGGGCAACTACGTCGAGGTGTGGCAGGCGGTGCCGCTGCTGACGTGGATCGGCAACAGCGTCGCCGTGGGCCTGGCGGCGGCGGTGGCGGCCACGGCGACCAGCGCGCTGGTGGCCTTCGGGTTCGCGATGTTCCGGTTCCCCGGCCGGAACGCGCTGTTCGGCGTGGTGCTGGCGACCATGATGCTACCCGCGGCGGTGACCATGGTGCCGGTCTACCTGGAGTGGCACGCGCTGGGCCTGGCGACGACGCAGATCCCGCTGTGGGCGCAGAACCTGTTCGGCTCGGCGTTCTACATCTTCCTGCTGCGCCAGTTCTTCCTCGGCCTGCCGAGCGAGGTGTTCGACGCGGCGAAGGTGGACGGCGCGAGCCCGTGGCGGCTGTTCACGTCGATGGCGCTGCCGCTGGCGAAACCGGGCCTGGTCGTGGTGTTCGTGTTCGAGCTGAAGGCGGCGTGGACGGACCTGGTCAAACCGCTGATCTACCTGCGCGAGCCGGAGCTGTACACGTTGCCGCGCGGGCTGAAGGCGGTGCTGGACCGGTTCGGCGAGGGCGGCGAGGAGCAGTGGGAGCTGGTGCTGGCCGCGAGCGCCGTCGCGACCGTGCCGATGGTCCTGCTGTTCCTGGTGGCCCAGCGGCACTTCGTGCGCGGCACGGTCACCCAGCACGTCGAGTGACGAGCGGGTTCAGCACCAGGCCGAGGAGGTTCGCGGCGGTGGCGCTGGACAGCGCGATGCCCCAGCCGACCGGGCCCAGCGGCGTGCAGCCGAAGAACTGGCTGACGCCCGGGGTCTGGATCACCGCGCCGAGCGCGGCGGCCGACCCGAGGCTCGCGGCCAGCACCGACCGGTCCAGGCCGCCGGTGACGAGGGTCTGGCCGAGCTGGGTGCCGACGAGCGCGGCCAGCGCGACGGTGCTCGCCCGGCGGGCGCGGCCGGTGAGGCGGGCCGCGGTCCACGCCGCCGTGGCGCCGAGCGTCGTGGTGACCGCGCGGGCCGTGATGTCCTTGGTCAACGCGCTGCCCAGCGACGACGACGGGCCTTCGCGCAGCAGGTCGGGCACGGACTCGCGGGCGGGCCTGCTCAACGCGATGGCCAGCGCGGGCGCGAGGTCGGTCAGCAGGTTCACCAGCAGCAACTGCCGCGCGGTGAGCGGCGACCGGCCGGTGATCGCCGAGCCCAGCACGCTGAACGCGATCTCACCGAGGTTGCCGCCGAGCAGGCTCGCCAACGCCTCCCGCACCGACGCCCACATGGCCCGGCCCTCCACCAGCGCGGAGATGATCGTCTCCACCCGGTCGTCGGTGACCACCAGGTCGGCTGCGGCACGGGCGGCCGGCGTGCCGCGCCTGCCCAGCGCGATGCCGACGTCGGCGAGCCGGATCGCCGGTGCGTCGTTCGCGCCGTCACCGGTCATCGCGACCACCCGGCCGAGCCGCTGGTAGGCGTCGATGATGCGCACCTTCTGCGCCGGGGTGCAGCGGGCGATCACGTCCACCGAGGGCAGCAGGGCGTCCAGCTCGTCGTCGGCCAGCTCGTCGAGCCGCGAGCCGGTCACCACGGTCAGGTCGTCGTCACCGCTGACCTCGCCGGCGATGGCCTCGCCGGTGGCCGGGTGGTCGCCGGTGATCATCACGATCCGCACCCCGGCCTCGCGCAGCTTCGCCGCCGCCGGGGGCGCGCCGTCGCGCACCGGGTCGGCCAGCGCGACGAAACCCAGCAGCGTCAGGCCGTTCACGTCGTCGTCGGTGATCGAGTCCGCCTCGTAGCCGGTGCGTTCGGCGACGGCCAGCACCCGGTGCCCGCGACCGGCCAGCCGTTCCACCCGCTCCCCCAGCCGCCGCAGCTCGCGGGGGTCGGCGTCGCAGCGCGGCAGCACCGTCTCCGGCGCGCTCTTCACGCTGAGCACCCGCTTCCTCCCGACCTGGCCGACGGTCGCGTGGTAGCCGCGGGACGGCTCGAACGGCAGCGCCTCGACCAGCGTCCAGCCGCGTGCGCCGGTCGTCGGGCCCACGCGCGCCCGCCGCGCGCCCTCCAGCACGGCCCGGTCGGTCTGGTGGGCCAGCTCGGCCGGGTCGTCCGCGGCGGGCGTGGCGCGGACCGCGGCGGCCACGACCCGGCGCAGCTCGTCGTTCAGCTCGTCGAGGTCGGCGCCGCGGCGGCCGTTGTCGACCCGGCTCACGGTCAGCCTGCCCTCGGTCAGGGTGCCGGTCTTGTCGAAGCACAGCACGTCCACGCGGCCCAGCGCCTCGATGGTGCGCGGGTTGCGGACCAGCGCGCCGTGCTCGGCCAGCCGCCGCGCCGCGGCCAGCTGGGCGGCGTTCACCAGGAACGGCAGCCCTTCGGGCACCGAGGCGACGGCGAGGTTCACCGCCGCGCCCATGCTCTGCCGCAGCGGGACGCCGCGCAGCAGCCCCGCGCCGGTGACCGCCACCGCCGAGCCGAGCGCGATCGGCAGCGTCTTGCGGGTCAGGTCGGCCAACCGCGCCTCCACGCCGGTGGTCGGCGAGCTGCGGCGGGCCGCCGCCATGCCGCGGCCGACCTCCGTGGCGTCACCGGTGGCGACGACCACGGCCAGCGCCTCGCCGGCGGCGATCGTGGTGCCCTCGTAGAGCATGGACGCCCGGTCGGCCAGCTCCGCGGCCACCACCGGGGCCGGGTCCTTGGTCACGGCCAGGGACTCGCCGGTGACCGACGACTCGTCCACCTCCAGCCCGTCGCCGTCGAGCAGGCGGCAGTCGGCGGGCACCACGTCGCCGGCCGCCAGGCGCACCACGTCGCCGGTCATCAGCTCGTCCGCGGTCACCTCGCGGTCCCGGCCGTCCCGGACCGCGGTGGCGCGGACCGCGGACCGGCCGAGCAGCGTGGCCAGCGCCCGGTCCGTGACGACCTGCTGCACGCTGCCGATCAGCGCCGACACGCCGACCACCCCGGCGACCAGCGCGGCGTCCACCGGCGACCCGACCGCCGCCGACACGGCCGCGCCGCCCGCGAGCACGGGCGTGAGCGGGTTGGCCAGCTCGGCCAGGAACGCGCTGCCCAGGCTCGTGCCGACGGCCTGGCGCCCGGTGGACGTGCGCTGCCTGCGCTGCGCCTCGCGCTCGGTCAACCCGTCGCGGTCCGAGCCGAGCCGGTCCAGCACGGTGGCCGTCGGCATCAGGTGCCACGGCTGGGACGTCGCGGGCGCGACGGCACCCCGGCCGCCGGGCAGCCGCTTCGCCCGCCACACGCCGTCCACGAACGCGAGGGCCGACGCGCCGTCGACCGCGCGCGCCGCGTTCCGGGCGGGCGCCGGGCCGCGCGTGCTCAACGCGCTGACCGCGCCGATGCCGCTCGCCGCCTGGGCGAGCATGATCGCGTCCCGGCTCACCCGGCGCGCGGCGGGCACCGCCTCCACCAGCAGCACGGCCGCGTCCAGGTCGCGGACCACGACGTGCGCGCCCCACGGTGGCGGCCCGCCATCCCGGTGCACGCCCACGCCGCAGTCCGCCGCACCGAGCGCACGGCGGTTGTCGGAGACGACCAGCACCACGTGCCCGTCGCCCTGGAGTTCCCGCACCGCGCCGACCAGGCCGTGACCGGACGGCACGACCTGGTCGGCGAACCGGACCGGCGGGCGGTCGCGGTCCGCGGCCACCACCACTCGCAACCCGGCCTCCCTCGCCGCCGACACCAGCGCGTCCACCGCAGGCGGGGTCTCCACGTCGAACGCCAGCACGGCTTGCAGCCTGCGGTCCTTCGTCAGGCCCAGCACACCTGCGTGCCCGGCGAGCTTGCGCTGTTCGCGCACGCCCTTGCGCCCCTGCGGGTCGAGGCGGTCGACCGGGCCGAGCGCCCACCCGCCGTCGCGGCGCACCGCCGTCACGTCCTCGGGGTCGAACAGGGCGAACGCCCGCTCGGCGGCGTCCGCGGGCGCGGTGTCGGGCAGCGGAACCAGGTCGCTGAGCACCGACCGGCCCGAGCCGAGCGCGGTCTCGTCGAGCACCAGCACGTCGACCGCGTCCAGCCGGCGCAGCACCGAGCGTTCCATCACCAGGGCGTTGCGGCCGGCCAGCACGCGGCCCAGCTGCGCGGCGAACGCGGACTCGCCGACCGCCGGCGCCTTCGGCAGGGATCGCCCGGACGACGCCGAGGCCGAGCCGATCGTGGTCGAACGGCCGCGCCCGCTCCCCGAGGGCCCGGCCGACCGCTACGCGCGCCGGGCGTTGGCGGCGGGTGCGGCGGCGACAGGTCGGCCTCGGCGGCGCACCACGCCCGTTCGTGCGCCTTCACCTCGCGCCACTGCTGCACGCGTTGGGCGATGTCGAGCGACGTCCCCTCGCTGCGTGACGAGAGGCCGTGCACGAGGGCGGCCACCACCGACGTGGCGGTGTCCGCCCGTTCCCGGCCCTGGAGCCGTCCGGCGGCCAGCTCACGCAGCTCGGGGTGCAGGTCGACGGCCGCGATCAGCGCACCCAGCTCACCCGGGATCGGCGCCCAGGGTGCGATCCTCGTGATGGCGGCCAAGCCCAGGCCCGCGGCGTCGGCGGCGAGCGTGGGCAGCAACCGGGTGCCCTTGAGGCCGTCCGCCGGGTGGTGCAGCTCGTCCTCGACCAGCCGCTCGTCCTCGGTCGCGGGCTCGGACTCGGCCCGGCGCACCAGCTCGACCAGGTCCTTCGTCGGCGGCGCGGGCTCCTCGACGGCGACGATCACGCGGGCGGACGGCGCGTTGACGCGGGCCCAGAGCACTCCGGGGTGGTTCTCCAGGGCGCTTTCGACGCGGACGGCCACCTGCTTGCCGCGCGGGCCGTGCACGCCGTGCGCCTCGATGTGCAGGCGTCCCGGGCACGACCACACCTTCCGCCGCTCTCGGCGCAGCACCGCCGTCTGCTCCAGCGGGGCCAGGGCGAGGCCGACCAGCCCCTTGGCGATGTCGCCTGCCACGCGCACGGGGTCGATGCCGAGGAGTTCCACCGTGCCTCTCGTCCCGATCGGACGGCGACCTATGCGTCACGATCGGGCGGTGGGAGCGCGCGGGCTCAGTCCTCGAACACCAGCTCCGCCCACACCGTGGTGAAGCTCGCCTGCGTCAGCACGCCCCAGCGCTCGGACAGCCCGTCGACCAGAGACAACCCGGCCGACGACGACCACGGCGCGCCGCGGCGGACGGCCCGGTCGCGCACGCTGACCACCAGCGCCTGCCGCCACCGGTCCAGCACGAGTTCGAGCACGTACGGCGGCGAGCCGTGCCGCCGGGCGTTGTCGTACAGCTCGCCGACCACCAGGCCGACCAGCAGCACGTCGAACGCGGGCCACCCCTCCAGGTGGTCGCGCAACCACCGCGCGACCTCGTCGGGCGAAGTCGCGTCCTCGTCCTGGACGACCAGGACAACCGTGTCGTGGCCGGCCGTCACGCCCCGAGCGTCCCACCACCGCGCCCCGGTGCGCCTGACGACTGCCTTGCGATCGCCGAGCGGTTTGCCCCGCCGGGCGTCGGGTAGGCCGAGGGTGCGGAGGGAGCCATGAGCCGTTACGGGGACGAGGTCGCGGCGATGGCCGCGCCGTTGCGCGACGCGGGCGACTTCGACGTGCTGCTGGACCGCGTGGGTGACGCCCGGGTCGTGATGCTGGGCGAGGCCAGCCATGGCACGCACGAGTTCTACCGGTGGCGGGCCGAGCTGACCAGGCGGTTGATCGTCGAGCGCGGCTTCTCGTTCGTGGCCGTGGAGGGCGACTGGCCCGCGTGCGACCGGGTCGACCGGGCCGTGCGGGGCCTGCCGGGCGCGCCCGCGGACCCGCGTGCCGCACTGGCCGCGTTCGACCGGTGGCCGACGTGGATGTGGGCGAACGAGGAGGTCGTCGACTTCTGCCGGTGGCTGCGCGCCCACAACGCCGCACTGGCCCCCGAGGAGCGGGTGGCGTTCCACGGGCTCGACGTCTACTCGCTGTGGGAGTCGCTGCGCGAGGTGCTGACCCACCTGCGCGAGCACGACCCGGGCGAGGTGCCCGCGGCGCTGGCCGCGTACCGGTGCTTCGAGCCGCACGGCGAGGACCCGCAGGAGTACTCGATCTCCACCCGGTTCGTGCCGCGGGGCTGTGAGCACGAGGTGGTCGACCTGCTCGTGCGGCTGCGACGGCACGCGGCGGCCGACGGCACGGGCCGGTTCGGCGCGTGGCAGAACGCCGAGGTGGTCGCCGGAGCCGAGCGCTACTACCGGGCCATGGTCGGCGGGCAGTCGTCGTGGAACGTCCGGGACCGGCACATGGACGAGACCCTGCACCGGCTGCTCGACCACCACGGACCGGGGTCGAAGGCGGTCGTGTGGGCGCACAACACCCACATCGGCGACGCCCGCGCCACCGACATGGCGGTCTCCGGCCTGGTCAACACCGGACAGCTCGCCCGCGAGCGGTACGGCCCCGACCACGTGGTGCTGGTCGGGTTCGGCACCCACCGCGGGACCGTCGTCGCGGGTGAGGCGTGGGGTGCGAGCATGCAGGAGATGGCGGTGCCGCCCGCCCGACCGGGCTCGCTGGAGGACGTGCTGCACCGGACCGCGCCCGACCGGGCGCTGTTCGTGTTCCCGCGCGACGACCGGCCCGACCTGCTCACCGACGTGCTGCCGCACCGCGCGATCGGCGTCGTCTACCACCCGGAGCGGGAGCGCTGGGGCAACTACGTGTCGACCGTGCTCGGTGAGCGCTACGACGTGTTCGTCTGGGTCGACCGGAGCACGGCGCTGCGGCCCCTGCCCACGCGCCGGGTGGACGCGCTCGAACCCGGGACGTATCCGAGCGGTGTCCGACCGTCACCGGTGCCCGGAGGCTGACCAGGAAAAACGAGAGCTTGATAACATCGTGTCACGGCCACCGCGCGCCGTCCGCTCGACAAGGATGGCACCGTGACCAAGGCACAGAGAATCGCAGCGGCGTGGGCGAGCCTGCCCGCACCCGAGTTGACCGACCAGGTCCGCCTCCTGGTCAAGGCCCGTGACGCCGCCGCGCGCGCCGTCTGGTCCGCGGTGCGGGAAGACCCCGTGATCGCCGCCCGCGTGCGCGGTGCGTTGGCGGGGCTGAAGGCCGAGTACCGCGGTCACCGCGACGAGGCCATGTGGTTGATGTGGATTGGCCAGGTCCAGCAGCAGCTCGCCGTGCAGCAGACCGCCGCGCCGGTGCTGGAGGCCAAGGTCGAGGACGTGCCCGTGCCCGTGCTGGAGCCGGTCGTCCAGGAGTGGGCGCCCCGCCAGGAACCGACCTCGCCGCGCCCGGCCGGCGACGCGCCGCCCGTGCTGTTCCAGGAGCCGGCCTCCAGCTCGAAGTAGGCCGTCACCGGCCCCCGCACGCCGAACCGCGACGGTCCGCCGGCGGTCGTGAGGTGGCGCACACCGGGACGGGTCTCGCGGTGGGCCGGGGCGAGCGCGATGATGCCGGTGGGCCGGACGGGCGCGCCGGCGGGAGCGAGGCGAGCGGTGGGGGCGACCGGCACCCGGCGGGTGGTGAGCCAGGACCAGGTGCTGCGCGGGGCCTGCCGGTTCTTCCTGCGGCACGGCCGGGTCGAGATGGACGCGTTGGCGGCCAGCCTCGCCATCAGCCGGGCCACGCTGTACCGGGTCGTGCACAGCCGGGACGTGCTGCTGGCCGACGTGCTGTGGGTGTTGGCCGACCGGCTGCTGGAGCGGGCACGCCGGGAGCGCACGAACGGTGGTGTCGAGGGCGTGCTGGAGGTGACGCGCCGGTTCGTGGCGGAGTTGCGCGCGGCCGGGCCGTTCCGGGCGTTCCTGCGCGGTGAGCCGGAGACGGCGGCGCGGGTGCTGTTCCACTCCTCCGGCGGCGTGCACCGGCGGGCCGTGACGGCGCAGAAGGAGATCCTGCACGAAGTCGACGGCGGGTCGTGGTCGACGGCGGCCCTCGACCAGGTGGCGTTCCTGTACGTGCGGATCGTGGAGTCCGCCCTCTACGCCGAGCTGCTCACCGGCGCTCCGCTGGACCCCGCCCTCGCCGAGACGGCCGCCCGCACGGTGCTGCTCCAGCACCGCTGACCCCGGCCCGGAACCCCGCTGCGACAGCGGTCTCACGATCGGCCCGCGTGCTGGTGCGCCCCGTGCACGGCCGGCTACGGTCGGCGATGGTCCCATCCCCCATCGCTGTGGGAGCCGGTATGCCCCGTTCACCCTGGCGCCGCCTCGGCCTGGCCGCGGCCGTGCTCGGTCTGGTCCTCCCGACGTCCGTCCCCGCCTCCGCCGCCCCCGCCGCGCCCGTGCCCCGCGTGGTCGGCCCGCTGCCGGGCACCGTGCCGGGTGACCGGCTCGCCGACCGGATCGAGGACACCTACCCGTTCTTCTCCACGCCCGACGACTTCGCCGCGGACGGCTACGTCGAGCAGGAGTTCCACCTCACCGGCACCGCCGACGGGTTCGCCACCGACGGCACGAAGGTCGCCACCGCCGTGCCGTACACGACCCGCGTGATCGTGCGCCGCCCCGCGCACGCCCGGAACTTCACCGGCACCACGCTGGTCGAGTGGCAGAACGTCACCGCCGGGTACGACCTGGACGCCCTGTGGAACGCCGAATCCGTCACCCGCGCCGGGCACGCCTGGGTCGGCGTGTCCGCGCAGCGCGTCGGGGTCGACCAGCTCAAGACCTGGAGCCCGGCCCGGTACGGCACCCTGGACGTGACCGGCGCGGGCCGGTTCACCGCCGACGAGCTGTCCTACGACGTGTTCACGCAGGCCGGTCGCGCGATCGACTCGGGTGCGGTCATGGGCGGGCTGCGGACCAGGACGCTGCTGGCCGTCGGCGCGTCCCAGTCCGCCGGGCGGATGACCGTGCTGTACGACCGGGTCCTGCCGCAGCAGCAACCGGTGTTCGACGGGTACGGCTTCATCGTCGGCCCGGCCCCGACCCGCGTCGGCGCGGAACCCGTCTTCCAGGTGCTGTCCGAGACCGACGTGCGGACCGCGCAACGCCCGACCGACACCGACCGCTTCCGCCGCTGGGAGGTCGCGGGCGCGGCCCACTCCGGCTACGAGGGCCAGTCCTACCGCGCCCCGATCTCCGAACGCGACCTCGGCGGCGCGCCCCAGTACGACTGCGACCAGCCGCCGTTCAGCCGGATCCCGATGCACCACGTCACCGCCGCCTCCTACGACCACCTGCGCCGCTGGGTCGAGCGCGGCACGCCGCCGCCGACCGCCCGGCCGCTGGAGTTCGAAGCGGACGGCGTCACCAAGAAGCGGGACGCGCTGGGCCTCGCCCTGGGCGGCATCCGGTTGTCGCAGCTGGCCGCGCCGCGCGCGCTGAACACCGGCGACAACTCCGGCGAGACGTTCTGCCGCCTGTTCGGCACGCACGTGCCGTTCGACGAGGCGACGCTGGCCCGGCTCTACCCGGAGCGGGCCGACTACGTGCACCAGGTCGTCGCCGCCGACGTCGCCAACGTGCGCGCGGGCTTCCTCCAGCCCGCCGACGCGCGGCAGAACCTCGCCGACGCGATCGGGGGCGACCGATGAGGATCCCGTTGGTGGCGCTGGTCGTCGCGCTGGTCTCGACCGCGGCGGCCGTGCCCGCCCAGGCCGACGCGCTCACCCCGATCGTCTTCGTCCACGGCCAGCAGGGCTCGGCGCAGCAGTGGCAGTCCAACGCCAAGCGGTTCTCCGGCAACGGCTACCCCGACGCGCTGCTGCACGCCTTCGAGTACGACACGAGCATCCCGACCAACGACCACGCCATCGCGGGCCTCGAGTCGTTCATCGCGGGCGTCAAGGCCAGGACCGGTTCGCCCGCGGTGGACGTCATCGCGCACTCGCGCGGCACGACCGTCATGCACACCTACCTGTCCGTGCCCGAACGGGCCGCGTCGGTGCGGAAGTACGTCAACGTCGACGGGCGGTCCAGCGCCGCGCTGCCCGGCGGCGTGCCCACGTTGGCGCTGTGGGGCAGCCTCCAGCCCAACGGCTCCATCGGCGGCGCGACGAACGTCCACCTCACCAGCCTGGGCCACACCGAGACGACCACGTCCGCCGACGGTTTCGCGCACATGCACCGGTTCCTGCGCGGCAGGTCGGCGTGGACCACCCGCGTGGTGCCCGAGCTGCCCGCGCTGGTCCGGATCGCGGGCCGGGCGACGTACTACCCGCAGAACGAGGGCGTCGAGGGCGTGGTGCAGGTCTGGCAGCTCGACAGCCGCACCGGCGCGCGGGTCGGCGCGCCGCGGCACAGCGTCCGGACCGGCCCGGACGGCTCGTTCGGCCCCCTGCCGGTCAACGGTCGCGAGCACTACGAGCTGGTGGTGCTGCGCGAGGGCCAGGTGCCCTACCACTCCTACTTCGAGCCGTTCGAGCGCAGCGACCGGTTCGTGCGGTTGCAGGTGTCGCGTCCCGGCGGCATCACCGACAACATCGACCGGTGCCCCGGGCACAGCGCGCTCACCGTCATCCGCAACCGCGAGTGGTGGTCCGACCAGCCCGACAGCGACCGGTTGGAGCTCGACGGCGTCAACGTGCTCGAACCGGCCGTCTCGCCGAAGCTGCGCCAGGTCCTCGCGGCGTTCGCGTTCGACGACAACTGCGACCGGGCGTCCACGCCGGGTGTCGTGCTGCCGCCGTTCACCACGCTGCCGTTCCTGACCGCGGTCGACGCCTACCTGCCCGCGCAGGCCGACGGGGCCCGCACCATCCGCGTCACCCAGACCGCGCGCGGCAGCGGCGGCCGGACGCGCACGATCGCCGTGCCGAACTGGCCGTCGGACACCCACGCGGTCACCGTGCAGTTCAAGGATTACCTCGACAGCGGAACCTGAGACCTGCGCGCGACGTCCCCCTGATCGACGAGGGGGGTTGCATGGTCGGACGTGTGGCGCGGTGGCGGTCCCCTTGGTGGACCGCCACCGCGGCGTTGGTGCCCGTGGTGCTGACGCTGTGGGCGGCCACCCCGCCGGGCGGTTACTTCACCACGGCGGTGGTCGCGTCCCTGTGCTGGTTCGCGGTGGGCGTCGGGTGGCTGGTCACGGCGGGTGCCGCGGTGATCGCGCTGCCTCGGCTGCGGCACGCCGGGCGGCTGTGGCCGTTCCTGCTGGTGCCGGCGGTGCTGGTGGCGACCCACGCCGCGGTCGGCCGGGACCTGGTGGAGCGTGGTGCGTTCGAGGCACACCGGTCGGCCCTCGAAGCGCTGGTCGCGGAGCCGGACCGCCGGCCGGGCGACCGACGGGTCGGGTTGTTCGTGGTGGACGTGGACGTGGACCGGCCGAACGGGTGCACGGTGCTCACCGTGGCCGACGCGGGCCTGCTCGGCCCGACCGGCTGGGCCCACTGCCCGGACCGGGTTCCGGTGAGCGCCGCGGGCGACGGGTACAAGTACGCGCCGCTCGACGGCCCCTGGTACGAGTTCAGGTTCGACTGGTGATCACGGCACCGCCGCTCGCGCGGCGTCGGTGGCGGCGCGGCACGATCCGCCGGCCCCGGTGGCAGCCAGGACAAGCCGCTGAAGGTCCGGCGCGCCCGTTCAGCCGGCGGTCAGCGCGGCGAGCGCGGCGTGCACCATGGCGCGCACACCGACCGGCAGGGCGCGTTCGTCGGCGTGGAACGTCGGTTGGTGCAGGTCGCCCTGCGGGCCCTCGCCCGACCAGATGCCCAGCCGCGCGTACGAGCCCGGCACGTGCTCCAGGTACCAGCCGAAGTCCTCGCCGCCGGTGGACTGGGTCGTCGACGCGACCGCCTGCGGTCCGAGCGCCTCGGCGATCGCCCGCCGCAACAGGGCGGTGCTCTCCGGGTCGTTGTCGACCACCGGTACGGCCCGCACGTGGTCGAGTTCGAACCGCACGCCCGTGGGCCGCAGCAGCGAGCCGACGATCTCCTCCACCAGCGCGGGCAGCTGGCCGTTCACCACCGGGTCGCCGGTGCGCAGGGTGCCGCGCAGGACGCCCGCCCGGGGTGTGCCGCCGGTCGTGTCCGGCGCGTCCATCAGGCCCCACGCGAGCACCGTGCCGGACCGGGGGTCGACGCGGCGGGCCAGCATCGCGGGCAGCCCGGTCGCGACCACGCCGAGCGCGTGCACCACGTCGGAGCTGAGCTCGTTGCGCCGGCCGGTGCCGCACGCGACCACCCGCAGGTCGAGCATGTCGCACGCGGACGTGACCGGTCCGACCCTGGTCCCGATCCGCCCGACCAGCACCTTCGGGTCGCAGTGCAGGCCGAAGATCCGCTCCACGCCCTCGACGCCGCCGGCCGCGATCACGTCGTGCGCGCCGCCCGGCTCCTCCTCCGCCGGCTGGAACAGCAGCCGCACCCGGCAGGGCAACGACGGCGCGGACGCCAGGGCCGCCGCCGCGCCGAGCAGGATCGCGGTGTGCACGTCGTGGCCGCACGCGTGCGAGACGCCCGGTACGCGTGACGCCCACGGTTCGCCGGTCGTCTCCGACACGGCCAGCGCGTCGATGTCCGCGCGCAGGGCGACGCACCGCGGCCCGCTGCCCACCTCGCAGATCACGCCGGTGCCCGCGGGCAGCACGCGGGGTCGCAGGCCGAGGGAGCGCAGCACCTCGACGATCGTCGCCGTGGTGCGGAACTCCTCGCGCCTCAACTCCGGGTTCGCGTGCAGGGTGCGCCGCCACGACATCACCAGGGCGAGGTTCGCGGCCAGCCACTCGTCCAGCCACCTCGGTCCGCGGCCGGCGCCGAGGTCGGCCACCGGGACCGGACCGTCCGCCTCGACGGAGAGCGGGAGGGCGGTGGTGTCGCCGGTCGAGGGCGACAGCAGGTTGCTCGCGACAGAGGTCATGGTGGCCTGCCGTTCGTGCCAGGGCGTCGGGCCGCCTCGGGGAGCGACACGTCGCTCGTGTCGGCCTCATCCTGGCCCACCGCGCGTGCAAGATCCACTGCATCGCGTCGTAATCGCCCGTTCGGGTGGACGGCCGCCCGCGCTTCCCGAACCCGGTTCCTGTTATCGCTAACACCGCTCAGCGCGTTCAGATCCAACCCGGCATCCATGAGGGGTTGAGCTGGGCGCATGCCGCCTGTTAGCGTTAACAGAAGAGACCTGCGTCACCACCGCAACGACCGTGCGGACGTCCAAGGAGCGGCGACGATGCCCAGCCGACCGCGCCCGTGGCGCTAGACCTGCTCGACCCGGGTCGCACCCGGCCGGACCGACACGGCGGTGGACTCGCGGAGCACCAGCCGGCACGGACTGACGTGCCGACCCGGGGCCGGTTCGCCGTTGATGGCGGCGAGCAGGAGGTCCGCGGCCGTCCGACCCAGCCCTTCCAGCCCCATGTCGACGCTGGTCAGCGGCGGCTGGCAGGCCAGGGCCATCACGTCCCAGTTGTCGAAGCCGACCAGGGCGACGTCGTCGGGCACCCGTCGCCCCGCCGCGCGCAACGCGTCCGCCACGCCCCGTGCGATCTGGTCGCTGCCGCAGAACACCGCGTCGAACTCCTCGGCCGTGCCGAGCAGGATGCCGGTCGCCTGCCTGCCCCAAGCCTCGCTCCACTCGCCGAACAGCGGCGGGCCGACGAGGTCCAACCCGGACTCCGCCAACCGCTCCACCGCGGCGGACGCGCGCACGGCCGCCGAATGGTGGTGCTCCGGACCGGTGACGTGGGCGATCCGCCGCCGACCCACGGCCAGCAGGTGGTCGACGACCTTGTGCGCGCCGCCCGCCTCGTCGGGCACCACGGAGCAGTCGTCCGGGTCGGTGGAGCTGATGAACGCGTAGACCACCGGCACGGGCAGGTCGACGCCGATGGGCGCGCGGGCCTGCGTGCGGCGGCCGGTGACGATGATGCCGTCGACCCGGCGGCTGAGCAGCGTGCGCAGGTAGTACTGCTCGCGGATCGGGTCGTCGCGCGCGTCGCACAGGAACACCGACATGCGGCCCGCGCCCAGCGAGTCCTCCGCGCCGGTCATCAGCGGGATGCTGAACCGGCCGATGGTGTCGGTGGTGATCATGCCGACGGTGTAGGTGCGCCCGGAGTTGAGCGTGAGCGCGGCCGTGTTCGGCTGAAAGCCCAGCTCGTCGGCGGCGGCCCGGACCCGCCGCCGGGTCTCGTCGCGCAGCGACCCGCGCCCGTTGAGCGCCTTGGAGGCGGTGCCGACCGAGACGCCCGCCAGCCGGGCCACGTCGCTGATCGTGGCCGGGCGGGCCAACGACCCGGCGTTGTCCTTCGTTTTCCTCGGCGGCATGGGCGAAGGTTACCGCGCGCTGTTCGCACTGCTGAGCCGAACGACGAATCAGCACGTCACAGCGCCTTAACTCGCTCTTGACACGGGTCGGCACCGTCCCTACGTTCTCAAGGCAACCGGTTTCCTAATTTTCCGTCCCACGCCGTCCTGCCCCGCCGGGCGCGTGGTCGCACGAGGAGACAAGCCCAGATGAGTTCACTTCCACCGCCCCGCGCACGCCGGCGGCTCGCCACCGCGGCGGCGGCCCTGCTGCTCCTCACCGCGTGCCAGAGCGGCCCGTCCACCGCCTCGGCGGGCGACACCACCGCCGTGGACGACGGCACCACCATCACCATGTGGACCCGGTCGCCCACGGCCACGTTCAGCCAGACCCTCGTGGACGCCTACAACGCCGGCCACCGGAACAAGGTCGAGCTGACCGTCTTCCCGGCCGACTCCTACCAGCAGAAGGTCGGCACGGCCGCGGGCGCGAAGCAGCTGCCCGACGTCCTCGCCGCCGACGTGGTGTACGCGCCGAACTACGCGGCCAAGGGCGTCTACCTCGACCTCACGGCCAGGGTGGACACGCTGGACTTCAAGGGCAAGCTCGCGCCCGCGCACATGGAGGCCGCCACGCACCAGGGCAAGGTCTACGGCGTGCCGCACGACATCGACCTGTCCGCGGTGTTCTACAACAAGGTGCTGTTCAAGCGGGCCGGGCTGGACCCGGAGAACCCGCCGTCCACGTTGGACGGCCTGTACGAGGCGGCCAAGAAGGTCGACGCGCTGGGCGACGCGGACGGCTACTTCTTCGGCGGCGCGTGCCCCGGCTGCATGCTGTTCACCACCTGGCCGATGATCTGGGCCGCGGGCGGCACCGTCCTGGACGACAAGGGCACCGCCGCGACGTTGGACAGCGCCGCGGCCGCCGACGTCTACGGCACCCTGCGCCGGATGTACGCCGAGGGCATCGTGCCCGCGTCGGCGAAGAACGAGTCCGGTCCGACCTGGACCCAGCTGTTCGCCGAGGGCAGGATCGGCATCCAGCCGATGGGCGCGACCGCGTTGCAGGGCATGGAGGAAGGCCCGGAGCTGCAGATCGGCGTCGCGCCGATCCCCGGCCCGAAGGGCGGCCGGTCCTCGTTCGTCGGCGGTGACGTGCTGGGCATCAGCGCCAACTCCACCAAGGCCGCGGCGGCCTGGGACTTCATCTCCTGGACGCTGTCCGAGCAGGCCCAGGTCGAGGTGCTGGCGAAGAACAAGAACATCACCGTGCGCAGCGACCTCGCGGACAACGCCTACGCCAAGCAGGACAACCGGCTGCGGGTGTTCAACCTGCTCGCGGGCGAGGGCCAGACGCCGATCTCGGTGAACTTCGGCAAGACGTTCAACGACACCAACGGGCCGTGGACGGCCGCCGTCACCGACGCGCTGTTCGGCTCCCAGGACGTCGGCGCGACGTTGAAGCAGCACAACGGGACCATCACCGAGTCCCTGGCGGGCAGCTGACGATGGCCACGGTCACGCGGGCCCGACCCCGCACGCCGCCCCGGACCGCGCCGCCGGACCGCCGCCGTCCCACCATCGCCCGCGCGCGGCGCCGGCTCGGCGTCCTCTACGCCAGTCCGATGGCGTTGCTGGTGGTCGTCCTGTTCGTCATCCCGCTGGTGCTGATGGTGTGGATGTCGGTCAACCACTGGCCCCTGCTGGGCGCGTCGTCGCCGAACGGGGTGGAGAACTACAGCGCGCTGCGGGACCCGTTGTTCCTGCGGGCGATCGGGTTCACGCTGAAGTACACGGCGGTTACCACGGTGGTGCTCGGCCTCGTCGCGTTCGGCCTGGCCCTGCTGGTGCAGGAGACCAGGCCGGGCGTGGGCGCCTACCGGACGGCGTTGTTCCTGCCGAGCGTGGTCGGGCTCGCGTCGACCAGCCTGCTGTTCTACGGGCTGTTCAACACCGAGGCGTCGCCGTTGAACGAGCTGGTCGACTTCCTCGGGCTGGGCCCGGTCGACTGGCTCGGCTCGACGGACAACGCGCTGGCGTCCACGGTCGGGATGATCACCTGGCGGTTCGCGGGCTTCTACATGCTGATCCTGATGACCGGCTTGCAGAGCATCGACCCGCTGCTCTACGAGGCGGCACGGGCCGACGGGGCGAACCGGTGGCAGATCCTGTGGCGCGTGACGCTGCCGCTGCTGCGGCCGACGCTCGCGCTGACCATGGTGCTGTCGCTGACCGGCTCGCTGCTGGCGTTCGACCAGTTCTTCATCCTCACCGGGGGCAGGCACGAGACGGCCACCGTGGTCATCAGCATCTACCGCGAGGCGTTCCTGTCGCAGGACCTCGGCCGGGCCGCGGCGGTGTCCGTGGCGATCCTCGCCGTCCTCATCGTCGTCAACGGCGCGCAGCTGCGGCTGCTGCGCCGCGGCCGGTGACCGTTCCCACCGCAAGGAGGTTGGGCGCCATGTCACGCGCGCGCACCGCCGGTTTCCACGTCACGGGCACCGCCCTGGCCGTGCTGTTCCTGCTGCCGATGCTGTGGACGCTGTACTCGTCGGTCCACAGCAGGCGTGCCGCCGACGGCGAGCCGGGCTGGGGCCTGGACAACTACGAGCGGCTGGCCGACTACGGCAGCGGCGTGGGCGCGTACCTGGCCAACACGCTGGTGGTGGCCCTGGTCGCGGTCGCGGTGACGGTGGTCGCGACCACGCTCGGCGGGTACGCGCTGGCCCGGCTGCGGTTCCCCGGCCACAACCTGCTGTTCATCGTCACGCTGGCGATCCTGATGGTGCCCTACACCACCATCCTGGTCCCGCTGTACATCCTGCTCGGCTGGATCGGCCTGCAGAACTCGCTGATCGGTCTCGGGTTGGTGCTGGCGATGTTCCAGCTGCCGTTCGGGCTGTTCATGATGCGCAGCTCGTTCGAGGCGCTGCCGCGCGAGCTGGAGGAGGCGGCGCTGATCGACGGCTGCACGCCGGGCAGCGCGTTGTGGCGGGTGCTGCTGCGCGGCGTGCTGCCGGGCGTCGTCACGGTCGGCCTGTTCTCGTTCCTCGCCGCCTGGAACGAGTTCGTCGCACCGCTGATCTTCCTCACCGACGGCGCCAAGTTCACGCTGCCGGTCGCGCTGTTCAACCTCCAGTCCGGCAGCCTCGGGTCGGTCGACTTCGAGGCGCTGCAAGCGGGCGTGGTCACGTCGGCGCTGCCGTGCGTGGTCGTCTTCCTGCTGCTGCAACGGCATTACGTACGCGGTTTCACCTCGGGCGCCCTCAAGGGCTGACCTCACGGGCTTGGAAGGAACACCCCATGACCGCACACCAAGGCCCCGTCCGGCCGACCCCGACCGCGAAGTCCGCGTTGCGCCCGGTCGCGCTCGACGGCGTCGCCTTCGCCGCCGACGGCTTCCTCGGCCACTGGCAGCACCGCAACGCCACCGGCACGCTGCCGCACTGCGTCGAGCAGCTGGAGACCTCCGGCGCGCTGGGCAACCTGCGGCTGGTCACCGGCGAGGCGACCGGCGAGTTCCGCAACATGTGGTTCGCGGACTCCGACGTGCACAAGACGCTGGAAGCCGCCGCCTGGCAGCTCACCTCGACCCCGGACGACCAGCGGCTGCGGGCGTTCGTCGACACGACCGCCGAGCTGCTGGCGAAGGCGCAGTGCGACGACGGCTACCTCAACTCGTACTACACCGCCGTGAAGCCCGAGAAGCGGTGGCAGGAACCGCACTACAGCCACGAGCTGTACTGCGCGGGGCACCTGATCCAGGCCGCCGTCGCCGCGGCGCGGGCCGGCGTGGGCGACGAGCTGGTCGCGGTCGCCCGGCGGTTCGCGGACCTGCTGGTCGACCGCTTCGGCGGCCCCGACGACCCGCCCGGGATCGACGGGCACCCCGGCGTGGAGACCGCACTGGTCGAGCTGTACCGGGTGACGGGGCACCGGCCGTACCTGGACCTGGCCCGGCGCATGCTCGACCTGCGCGGCCACGGCCTGCTCGACGGCGAGCGCTTCGGCCCGGCCTACCTGCAGGACCACGTGCCGGTGCGGCGGGCCGAGGAGGTGGCCGGGCACGTCGTGCGGCAGCTGTACCTGCTGACGGGCATGGTGGACGTCGCGGTGGAGACCGGTGACGACGAGCTGTTCGACGCCGCCCGCCGGCTGTGGGACGACGCGTTCGGCCGCAAGACCCACCTCACCGGCGCGCAGGGCTCCCGGCACCGCGACGAGGCGTTCGGCGACCCGTACGAGCTGCCCGCCGACCGGGCGTACGGCGAGACGTGCGCGGCCATCGCGAGCGTGCAGTGGAACTGGCGGATGCTGCTGGCCACCGGCGAGGCGCGGTACGCCGACGAGCTGGAACGCGCGCTCTACAACGCGGTGGCGGGCTCCACCTCGTCGGACGGCACGCGGTTCTTCTACTCCAACCCGCTGCACCTGCGCACCGGCCACGACGGCTCGCACGAGGACGCGCCGTCGCAGCGCCTGCCCTGGTACACGTGCGCGTGCTGCCCGCCGAACCTGGCGCGGCTCGTCGCGTCGCTGCACGGCTACGCCGTCACGACCGACGACACCGGCCTGCAGGTGCACCTGTACTCCGCGGGCGTGGTGCGCACCGGGTCGGCCGAGGTCGTCACCCGCACCGAGTACCCGTGGCACGGGCGGGTGGAGCTGGACGTCACCGGGTCGGGCCCGTTCACGCTCGCCCTGCGCGTCCCCGGCTGGTGCGCCGAGACGTCCGCGCTGGTCGACGGCGTGCCGGTCGACGTCACGCCCGAGGACGGCTACCTGCGGTTGCACCGGGACTGGTCGGACGGCGCGACCGTGACGCTCGACCTCGCCATGCCGGTCCGCGTGGTCACCGCGCACCCGCGGGTGGACGCCGTGCGGGGCTGCGTCGCGCTGGCCCGCGGCCCGCTCGTGTACTGCGTGGAGCAGGCCGACCTGCCCGCCGACGTCGTGCTGGAGGACGTGCGGATCGACCCGGCCACCGCCGTCGAGCCGACCGGGCTGCCCGACGTCCCGGTCGCGTTGACCGCTCGCGCCGCCGTCGTGCCGCCCGGCGACGACGCGCTGTACCGGACCGACGCCCCCGGACCCGCCGCCACCCCGTTCCACCTCACCGCCGTCCCGTACTTCCTGTGGGGCAACCGGTCACCCGGTCCGATGCGCGTCTGGATCCCGACCACCACCACGGGATGACACACACTCCCCAACCCCCGAACGAGGTGCACGGTGCCAAAGCCGACACTGCGGACCGCGATAGCGGTCTCCGCCCTCGCCGCCACCACCCTGGTGGCACTACCCCTCCAGCCCGCCCAGGCGGCGGGCAGCACGCTCGTCGTCGACGCGGGCGTGCCGTTCCGGCCGGTCACGCACGCGGCCTCCGGCGGCCTGTACGCGCTGGCCGAGAACAACCGGCCGCCGGACTCGATGCTGCTGCCCATCAAGATGCACACGCTGACCCAGCCGCCGCCGCGCGTCGGCCAGCGCCCCAACGGCCAGCCGCCCGGTGGTGACGCGCTGCTCGTCGCGCCGCAGGCCGACCGGGTGGGCGCGGCCCAGGTCGTGCGGCTGCCCGACATCTACCCGAACTTCCCGTACCAGTGGGTGGGCTGGGCCGACTGGCTGGCCAAGGTCGACCAGATGGTCAACGACCGGCTGGCCGCGACCACGGTCAGCAACATCACCGCGTACGAGGTGTGGAACGAGCCGGACTACACCTGGAACACGGCCGCGGCCGGTGACTTCAACGCGGGCTGGGTGCGCACCGTGCAGCGGATCCGCACCCGGGACGCGGTCACGCCGCTGGCCGGCCCGAGCTTCGCGTCCTGGAACACCGACCGGATGCGGGGCTTCCTCACCGTCGCCCGCGACAACAACGTGCTGCCCGACCTCGTGGTCTGGCACGAGCTGAACCACACGTCCGCCCAGATCGCGGCGAACGTGGCGGCCTACCGGTCGCTGGAGGCGTCCCTGGGCATCAGCCCCCGCCGGATCTTCATCAACGAGTACGCGTGGACCGACGAGATCGACGTGCCCGGCCGCGTCACCAACTACATCGCCAAGCTGGAGCGCGCCGGCGTCTGGGCGGCCGACCGGGCGTTCTGGTACGAGTACGGCACCGTCAACGGCCTGACCAACAACAGCCAGCCGACCGCCTCCTGGTGGCTCTACAAGTGGTACGGCGACATGGCGGGCAACATGGTGCGCACCACCCCGCGCGCCCAGACCGGCCTGGACGGCTTCGCCTCCTACGACAGCACCCGCCGCCGCGTCGACGTCGTGTTCGGCGACGAGTCCGGCACGAACACCGTGCGCGTCACGGGCCTCGGCGGGCTCGGCGGCAGCGTCCGCGTCCGGTTGGAGTCCACACCGGGCTCCGGCCGCTTCACCACCGTGTCCGCGCCCACCACGATCTCCAACACGACCTACGCGGTGACCAACGGCGAGATCACCGTGCCGGTGGCGAACATGTCGGCCACGGCGTCGTACCACCTCGTGGTCGAGCCGACCAGCGGCGTGCCGTCCTACCAGCAGCGGTACGAGGCGGAGAACGCGTCGGTGTTCCGCGCGGAGCGGCTGTCCGCTGCCAACGCGTCGCACGGCGGCTACGTCGGCCGGATCGACAACAGCGGTGACCCGCGCAGCGCCAGCTACGTCGACTTCGTCGTCAACGTGCCCACGGCCCGCAGCTACACGATGACCATCGGGTACGCCAACGGCACGGGGGCGACCGCGACGCAGGGGCTGGCCTACAACGGCGGCGCCTGGTCGACGGTGAGCTACCCGGCGACGTCCGGGTGGGCCCAGTTCGGCACCGTGAACACCGCGGTCAGCCTCAGGGCCGGCTACAACGTGATCCGCCTGGCGAAGGGCTCCCCCCACTTCGCCGGCGGCACCGGGTACGCGGAGCTGGACTACATCCAGCTGACCTGACCCACGCCCGTCCGGCTGTCGGCGGCGCGCCCCGGCGTGCCGCCGACAGCCCGCTCCCCCACTCCCCCGTCCCGAAGAGGTACCTCATGGCACAACCCGTAGACCGACGAGCGTTCCTGCGCGCCACGGCGCTGGTGGCGACGGCGCCCGTCGTCGCGTCCACCCTCGCGGGACGGGCAGCGGCGGCCGAGCCCGCGGCCTCCGCCCTGCCGGCGCCGTCCGCGTGGCGCGTCCGGCCGTTCGCGCTGGACGACGTCTCGCTCGGCGAGAGCGTTTTCACCGCGAAGCGGGACCTGGTGCTGGCCTACGGCCGCGGGTACGACGTGGACCGGTTGTTGCAGGTCTTCCGCGCCAACGCGGGGTTGTCGACGCGCGGCGCGGTGGCGCCCGGCGGCTGGGAGGGCCTGGACGGCGAGGCGAACGGCAACCTGCGCGGCCACTACACCGGCCACTTCCTCACCATGCTGTCCCAGGCGTACGCGGGCACCGGTGACCCGGTCTACGCGGACAGGATCCGGTACATGATCGGCGCGCTGGTCGAGGTGCGCGACGCGCTGCGGCGCGACCCGGTCGTGCTGTCCGCGCCGGGCCGGTTCGGCACGGCCGTGGAGAACCCGCGCGGCTCGTACCGGGTGGTCGACCTGCCGCCCACCGTGCTCGCCGAATCGCCGGCCATCACGATCTCGGCGTGGGTGAAGCCGGAGCACGACACCACGTGGGCGCGGGTGTTCGACTTCGGCAACGACGTCTCGCGCTACATGTTCCTCACGCCGCGCAGCCACCTCAACCGGCCCCGTTTCGCGATCACCCCGAACGGACCCGGCGCGGAGCAGGTCATCGACGGCACGGCGCCGCTGCCGGTGGGCCGCTGGAGCCACGTCGCGGTCACCATCGAGGGCACCACCGGCTCGCTCTACGTCAACGGCGAGCGCGTCGGCGTGAACCCGGACATGACGCACAACCCGGCCACGCTGGGCAGGCTGCGCAACTACTGGTTGGGCAACTCGCAGTTCGCCGCCGACCCGACGTTCGCGGGCGCGTTCGACCAGGTCGACCTGTGGTCGCGGGCGCTGAGCGCCGAGGAGGTCGCCGCGCTCCAGCACACCCCCGGCCGGGGCGACCTGGCGTCCTACTCGTTCGACGAGACCGGCGGCGCGACGATCGCCGACGCGTCCGGGCGCGGGCAGCACGCCACCCTGCGGCGCACCTGGGGCGGCCCCAGCCACCCCGGCTTCCTCGCCGCCTACCCGGAGACGCAGTTCATCACGCTGGAGTCCATGACCAGCGGCAACTACACCGTGGTCTGGGCGCCGTACTACACCGCGCACAAGATCCTGCGCGGTCTGCTCGACGCCTACCTCAACACCGGTGACGAGCGCGCGCTCGACCTGGCGAGCGGCATGTGCGACTGGATGCACTCGCGGTTGTCGAAGCTGCCGAAGACCACGCTCCAGCGGATGTGGGGCATCTTCTCCAGCGGCGAGTTCGGCGGCATCGTCGAGGCGATCTGCGACCTGCACACCCTCACCGGCAAGGCCGAGCACTTGGCGCTGGCCAGGCTCTTCGACCTGGACCGGCTCATCGACTCGTGCGCGGCGGGCGCCGACATCCTCGACGGCCTGCACGCCAACCAGCACATCCCGATCCTCACCGGCATGGTGCGGCTGCACGACGAGACCGGCGAGCAGCGCTATTTGACCGCGGCCCGCAACTTCTGGGACATGGTCGTGCCCACCCGGATGTACAGCATCGGCGGCACCAGCACGGGCGAGTTCTGGCGGGCGCGCGGGAGCATCGTCGGGACGTTGAGCGAGACGAACGCCGAGACGTGCTGCGCCTACAACATGCTCAAGCTGAGCCGGGTGCTGTTCTTCCACGAGCAGGACCCGAAGTACATGGACTACTACGAGCGCGCGCTCTACAACCAGGTGCTGGGGTCCAAACAGGACCGGGCGGACGCGGAGAAGCCGCTGGTCACCTACTTCATCGGCCTGACGCCGGGCCACGTGCGCGACTACACGCCCAAGCAGGGCACCACGTGCTGCGAGGGCACCGGCATGGAGAGCGCGACGAAGTACCAGGACTCGGTGTACTTCGCGAAGGCCGACGGGAGCGCGCTGTACGTCAACCTGTACACCGCGTCCACCCTGAAGTGGGAGGACAAGGGCGTCACGGTCACGCAGAGCACGAACTACCCGGTCGAGCAGGGCACCACGATCAGCGTGCACGGCAGCGGCCGGTTCGACCTGCTCCTGCGCGTGCCGGGGTGGGCGACCGGGTTCCGGGTCGAGGTCAACGGCGAGCGGGTGCCGCGTGAGGCCGTGCCCGGCTCGTACTTCGCGGTGTCGCGGGCGTGGCGCAGCGGCGACACCGTGCGCGTGTCGATCCCGTTCCGCCTGCGGGTCGAGCGTGCGCTGGACGCCCCGGCGACGCAGACGCTGTTCCACGGGCCGGTCAACCTGGTCGCGCGCGACGCCCGCCGCACGTTCCCCGAGTTCGGGCTCTACCGCAACGCGGGCCTGTCCGGCGACCTGCGGCCCAGCCTCGCGCCCGTGCCCGGCAGGCCGCTGCACCTCACCCTGGACGGGGTCGAGTTCGCGCCGTTCCTCGAAGGCACCGAGGACCCGACGCACGTGTACTTCCACCGCCGTGAGCCGGTCATCGCGTTCGGCGGGCGGGACGCCGGGGTGGCCAACCCGAGCCGGGCGGACGGGACCACGTTCCTGGACGAGGTGTGGGCCGCCGCGCCGTTCCGGGCCAAGGGCCACCTGATCCGGCACGTCAGGGCGACCGCGGCCACGTGGGTGTCCGCGGGCCTGCTCACCGAAGCCGACGCGCAGAAGGTGGTGGCCACGGCGCAGGACGCCACCTACGCGCCGTGAGCGAGCCCGGTGCGGCGTTCCGGTCGACGGAGCGCCGCACCGGGCCGGTCTCACCGGCGGTTGATCCGGTCGAACGACGCCGGTTCGCGGGCCGCCGTCGCCTTCGCCGCGACGGCGGGCCTGCCCGCGGTGAACACCCAGGTGCGGAACACGTCGTCCAGGTCGCGGCCCGCGACCTGCTCGGCGTGCGCGGCGAACTCGGCCGACGTGGCGTTGCCGTGCGCCTTGCGCTCGGCCCACGTCCGCAACGTCCGGAAGAACACCTCGTCACCGACCTCGGTCCGCACGGCGTGCAGCGCCAGCGCGCCGCGCTCGTGCACCGCCGCCCCGTACAGGTACCGGGTCGTCGGGTCGGCCACCGGCACGGTCCAGATCTCGTGGTCGGCCGGGTAGTGGCGGTAGGTCCAGTCCGCGATCTCGTCGGCCGTGCCCTCGCCGTTGGCCTCCGACCACAGCCACTCCGCGTAGGTGGCGAACCCCTCGCTCAGCCAGATGTCGCTCCACCGGCTGATCGACACCGAGTTGCCGAACCACTGGTGCGCCATCTCGTGCGCGACGACGTAGGTGTTCGGTCCGTCGCGGAACGCGCCCGCCGGGTAGGCGGGCCTGGTCTGCGTCTCCAGCGGCAGCGACCGGTACGGCGTGACCAGGCCGCCCAGCTCGCCCATCGGGTACGGGCCGAACCGGTCTTCCAGGAACCGCACCACCTCGGGCGTGCGCTCCACGCTCGCCCGGGCCGCGGTGCCGGCCGACGCGGTCGAGTAGGCGTTGACCACCGGCTTGCCGTCGGCCGTCGTCGACCTCACGATGTCGAACTGGCCCATCGCCAGGAACGTCACGTGCGGCGCCTGCGGCCGGTCGCTCGACCAGTTCCACCTGGTCCGGCCGCCCGCCTGCGGCTCGGTGCCCACCAGCGCGCCGTTGGACACCGCCTCCACGCCGGTCGGCACGGAGATCGACACGTCGTAGGTGGCCTTGTCGCTCGGGTGGTCGTTGACCGGGTACCACCACGGCGACATGGTCGGCGCGGCGATCGCCAGCGCCCCGTCCGCGGTCTGCCGCCACTTCGTCGTCGGCGACTCCGCGTGCGTCCACGACGGCGACGCCGAGTACCCCACCTCCACCGTCACCGACGCGCCCGCCGGCACGTCGCGGCCCGCGCCCACCAGCAGCTGGCCGTTGTGCTGCGCCGCGCCGACGTCCCGGCCGTCCACCCTGGCCCAGCGGCCCGGCAGCCAGAAGTCGAAGTAGAACCCCGACAGCTCCCGCGTGGTGGTCAGCCGGATGGTCGCGGTGCCGGTCAGCACGTCCGTGGTCGGCTCGTACGACAGGTCCAGGTCGTAGTGCCGGACGTCGTAGCCGTCGTTGCCGGCCCGGGGGAAGTACGGGTCGCCCAACCCGGGCAGCGGGTCGGACGCGTGCGCGGGCGTGGCCGATAACACCAGTGCGGCGACGACCAGCCCGGACAGCGTTGCTCTCACGTGACACCCTCCTCCGTCGAAGGGGCGGGTGCGCCCCCTCGACCTGGAGACGCCACGGGAGGTGATCTTGTTGCTCCGGTGCGCGGGACGAGTTCTTCTTCACTGCGTGCAACGGATCGGCCCGCTCCCCCGTTGAGGGGCGTGATCACAAGCCGGTTGGCCGATCGGGAGAGAGTCGATGGAGTTCGGTGAGTACGTGGTCGGGCGGCGCCCGGCGCTGATGCGGTTCGCCACGGTGCTGACGTGCCGGCCGTGGCTGGCCGAGGACATCGTCAGCGACGTGCTCGGCCGCGCCTTCGAGCGGTGGGACCGGATCTCGGCGATGGCCGAGCCGCACGCCTACGTGCGGCGCATGGTCGTCAACGAGTACCTGTCCTGGCGCAGGCGGCTGGCCCGCACGACGCCCAGGGCGGAGGTCGACCCGGAGTCGGCGCGGATCGGCGACGGCGCCGACGAGCGGGCCCGGCGGGACGCCTTGATCAGCCGCCTGGCGCGGCTGCCGCGGCGGCAGCGGGCGGCGGTCGTGCTGCGCTACTACGCCGGGCTGACCGACGCCGAGATCGCGGCGGAGCTCGGCTGCCGGGTGCCGACGGTGCGCAGCCAGATCTCGCGGGCGCTCGCCACCCTCCGCCTCGACCTGGCCGCCAACCCCCACACCTACCAGGAGACGAGATGACCGACTTGCGCGCGCTCGACGACGCCTTCGCGGAGCTGGAGCGGCGGGCCGACGCGGTGACCGCGGCCCGGCCGTTCGACCTGCCCCGCGCCCCGGCGTCGCGGCCGGCCGGCAGGCTGGTGCCGATCGCCCTCGCCGCCGCCGTGGTCGCCGGGGTGGCGACCGGCGCGGTCCTGCTGACGCCGAACGCCGACCCCGGCCCGCCCACCACCCAGCCCGGCGCGTCGACCTCCGCGCCGGAGCCCGTCGTCACGACCGCGCCACCGGCCGCGCACGACAGCCCCGAGGCGCTGGCCGAGCGGTTCCAGGCCGTGCTCGGCGACCTGGCGACGTTCGTCGTGACCGAACGCGGCCCCGGCGCGACGAGGATGACGCTGCCCGATTCCCCGAACAGCCCGTCGGCGAACGCCGCCCCCCGGCAGGGGACGAACGTGGGCGCGTCGATCGGCGGCACGCTGACCTCGGCCGGTGTCACCGGTGGCTTCGACCTGCTCCTGTACCCCGGCACGGCGGGCGACCAAGCCTGGTGCGCGTCGGACGAGCCGGGCTGCACCGTGCGCGACCTGCCCGACGGCTCGAAGCTGCGCACCGGCGAGGTGGCGTTGGAGGGCTCCGGCGTGACCAACGAGGTCAAGCTCGTCCGCCCGGACGGGCTGGTGTTCATCATGCACGTCAGCAACCGCCAGTCGCCGAAGGGCCTCGGACCCCTCCTCGGCGCCCACCCCCCGCTGACGGTCGAGCAGCTGGTCTCGATCGCCACCTCCGACCGCTGGTGACGGCGCGTCGCCGGGGCGTCACGACGGCCGGTCCGCGGGCGGCAGGAACGCGGCCAGGTCGTCGGGCGCCTCGGCGAACGCGGCGTCGGTGCAGTCGGGGTTCGCGCGGCGGGCCGGGCCCGCCTCGGTCCACGCCACGGCGTCGGCGAACACCGCCTGGTCGAACCGGGCGTTCCCGGCGACGCGTCGTCGTTCGTGGTCGTGGCGACCCAGGTGGTCGACGGGGTGGTCGGCGGGCTGGCCACCTTCTCGTTCGTGCCGTTCATCACCCGTCACGGCGTCACGGCCCTGTGGCGCTGGTGGAGCCTCACGTGGGTGGGGAGTGCCTGCCCAGCTGGTTCGCGAGACGCTCACCGGGCCGTTGACGGCGTGGTGGTTGGTGCGGGAGTAGGTGCTGGGCAGGCACCTGCTGAGCTGGACCGGGCGGCACGGGCTCAAGGCGGACATCACGCCCATGACCGCGAAGCGCAAGCTCCTGCTGTCCGGGTGCGCCGTCGTCGTGGGCGTCGCCGCCCTGGTCAACCGCCGGGCGCGACGGCGGTGAGCGCCGGTGGGGATCGCGACCCGACGCGGGGCCGCGATCCCCACCGCCGCGGTCAGCCCCGGAGCCGGTAGGCCCGCAGGACGGTCTGGTCGACCGTGTTGCCGTCGGTGTCGGAGGCGACGACCCGCAGCGAGACGTACCCGCCCGGCTCGCCGCCGGCCGGGACGATCCGGGTCACCGGGGTCCAGGTCGCGCCGTCGTCGAACGACGCGAACGCCTTGACCTCCCGCACGGTCGCCTTGCCCGCGCCCGCCTGCCGCGCCGCGGTGAACCGCACCGGCAGCGGCACCCCGGCCCGCGCGCTGTTGCGCAGGTCGAGCGGGATGTCGTAGCCCACCTGCAACAGCGGCAGCCTGCCTTCCGCCGTGCCCGCGCTGGTGAACCCCCACGTGGTGTGCACGTTCGTGGACAGCTCCACCTGCGGCGCGCCGCGTGCCGCGTCGAGCGAGAGCTCGTAGCGGCCGGACTCGGCCGGCACCTCCCACCGGCCGAGGCGCGGGTCACCGGTGAAGCCGAGCGAGACTCCGTCCCGCTTGAGCTCCATGCTGCCGTAGCCGGTGGACAGCCAGGACTCGACGGCGGTGGCGGTCGCGAACGGCGACACCCTCGCCTCGATGCCGTTGCCGGTCCGGGTCACGCCGCCGCCGGCCGCCCACTGCACCACCGAGGTGCCGCCGAGCCTCGGCGCGGCGACCGCCGCGTTCCAGTCGCGCCGGTACTCCCGGCCCGGCTCGAACGCCACCGGTTCGAGGTCCGACCAGACGCCGACCATCGGGTCACGCGCGTCCACGCCGAACATGCGGCCGATGAAGCCCTCCTGGTACCAGCCGATGCCGTTGCCCGCGCTGTAGTACTCGGTGCGGGCGACCGGCGCGACCAGGCCCTCGTCCACCACGATGCCGAGGTTCGCCGTGCCCCGGACCACCGCGTACAGGCGCTGGCGGACCAGCCCGTCGTGGCCGGAGGACCGGTAGCGTGCCTTGACCTCGGCCAGCTCGCCGCGTCGGACCTCGTAGGTCTTGCCCGACGGCAGCGCGCCCTGCTCCGGGAAGTGCAGGTTGTAGCTGACCGGCGAGGAGTCGACGGCGCGGACCTCGACCTCGCGGCCGGGCCGGGCCACCAGCTCCTCGGCGCCGTGGTCGGACGCCGACAGCACCGGCAGCGCGGTCTGCTCGGTCCACGGCAACGGCTGCGGCCCGAGCAGCAGCACGGCCGCCGCGCCCGCGTCCTTCAGCCGCTGCGCCACCGCGTACAGGTCCTCGTCCGTGCCTTCCAGCACCACGAGCGCGTCCTTGACGTCACCGTCGGGCCGGGCGGTGCGGAACCGGTGCGCGCCCGGCGTGAAGTACGGGCTCCCGTCGGCGTAGCGCACCGGCAGGTCGAACCCGCCCAGCGCCACGCGCGGTTGCGCCGCCTTGAGCGTCGTCGCGTACGACAGCTGCGGCAGCGGGTCGCCGAAGGACAGGCCGTACACCGGGGTGGCGCCCTCGACGGGCCCGGTGACACCCGAGGTCTTGCCGGGCGCCATCGGCACGCTCAGGTCGACCTCGCGCTCCAGCGGTCGCACGCGGTCGTCGTTCAGGTCGATCGTGATCGGCTTGCCGTCCGCGGCGTTCAGCTCGACGTCCACCGGGGCGGTCATCGACACCCTGCCCGCGATCTCGGTGACCGAGACCGGCGTGAACCAGCTCGCGAGCGCGGAGTGCTGCTCGATCCGGCCCAGCACGGCGTAGTCGGAGACCGGCAGCTTGACCGTGCCGCGGCCCTCGGCGTCGAGCAGGAGCGTGCCGGACTGCCCGGTCTTCAGGTCCACCAGGAGCAGGACCTCGCTGAACGGCGCCTTGCCGTCCCGGCCGGTGACCTCGACCGTGAGCGCGTGGCGCTCTTCCTGCACGTACGCGCCGACCGACGTGGTCAGGAGGACGCCGTCCGCGCCGGCCGTGACGTGGCCGAAGAACGTGCCGAGCCCCTTGCGCGGGTCGAGCCGCACGGCCACAGGCGCGCTGCCGTGCGCGGGCACCGTGACGCTCGCGGGCACCGTGAAGTCCGCGCCGAGGTCGTGCCGCAGGTCCAGCGTCACGGCCTGGTCGCCGTCGTTGTGGTACGTGATCGTCTTCTCGTGCACCTCCGTGTGCGGCCACGCCACCAGCCCGAACGAGAGGCTGCCGACGTCCGCGCGCACCTGCTGCCCGACCGCGCGCCGCACGTCCAGCAACCCCGTGCCGACGTGGTCGGGGGTGTCGGCGACCGGCTTGGCCGACGTCATCAGCTGCGCCTTGAGCTGCGGCGCGGTCCAGGCGGGGTGGCGCTGCGCCAGGATCGCGGCAGCGCCCGCCACGTGCGGCGCGGCCATCGACGTGCCGGTCAGCCGCGCGTGCAGGTCGCCGACGGCCTCGTCCGGCAACGTGCCGCTCGCCCGTGCCGCCACGATGTCCGTGCCGGGTGCGGCGAGGTCGGGCTTGACCGCGTAGTCGCCGAACCGGGGTCCGCGCGAGGACGACTCGTGTAGCTGCCCCTGCTTGGTGAGGTTCGCGACGGCCAGCGCCTCGTTCGCGGCGGCGGGTGTCGAGACCTTGCGGTAGGTGTAGTCGTTGCCCGCCGCCACCACGAACAGCGCGCCGGTCTCCGCCGTGAGCCGGTCCACGGTCAGCGACAGCGGGTCGGTGCCGTCGCTCTGGTCTCCGCCGAGGCTGAGGTTGACGACCTTCGCCTTGACGTCGCGCGCAGCCCACTCCATGCCCGCGATGATCGCGCTCTCCGGGCAGCCGTAGGTGCCGCACACCCGGCCGATGGCGAGCTTCGCGCCCTTGGCGACCCCCGCGTACCGGCCGCCCCGCCCGGCGACGGTGGCCGCGACGTGCGTGCCGTGGCCGACGTTGTCCTGGATGCCCTCGCCGGTGAAGTCCCGGGCCGCCACGACGACGTCCTCCAGCTCCGGGTGGGCCTGGTCGTAGCCGGTGTCCAGGACGGCCACGGTGACCCCGCTGCCGTCGAACCCGGCCTGCCAGGCGTCCGGCGCGCCGACCATCGGCACGCTCTGGTCGAGCGTGACCCTGGCCTTGCCGTCGAGCCAGACCTTCCCGGCGGCCTGCACGCCGACCTGGCGCTCCGCCCACCGCCGTGCCGCCTCGGCCTTCACGATCGCGGCCGACGCCCGGAGCCCCTGGCCCAGCAGCGGGATCCGGTCGGTCGCGGCGTCGTCGTAGCCGAAGTCCAGCAGGGCCGTGACGTCGAAGAACCGCTTGTCGACCCGGTCTTGCGCCAGCTCGTCGAGCGCGTCCTCCGGCACCACGAACTGGTGGTCCTGCTCCACGTACCGGACGAACCGCGCCCCCGGCCGCCCTTCGACGCGGACGACCGCACCCTGGCCGTCCACGACCACCTTGTCACCGGTGATCAACGTGATGGTCCGGGCGTCTCCCCCGGCCACCGGCGCGGCCTGTGCGGCCACCGGGCTCACCAGCCCGGCGGCCAGCACGGCCACCGCCAACCATCGTGCTCGACGCACGTGTCCTCCCCGGTGGTGAAAGCGCTTTCGGCGAAGGAGACTCGTGGGAGTGCTCCGAGGTTGCTCCGCCGGGTGGAACGGCTGGTCAGATCGCGGAGCAGTCGGCCTTGTCGGTCCAGTCCGTGCCGCACCGGTACAGCGGGAAGGGCGTGGTGTAGCCGTAGCGCGCGCCCAGGGTGTTGTACTCGCCGACGTCGATCCGCTGGGCCACGTAGTGGTCGGTGGCGGTGGCGGTGACCGTCTCGGAGTAGGGCGGGCGCGCGGTCGTCGTGGTGGGCGTGCCGCTGGTGGTGGTCGGGGTGGTGCCGCCGTCGAGCCCCCAGGAACGGGCCAGGTGGTAGGCGGCGCAGACGTTGACGTCGAGCATGTACGCGGCCGTGCCGCCGCACTGGGTGGTCCCGGTCCCGGGGTCGACGGGCTGGCCGTGGTTCATGCCCGTGATCGAGTAGTGCTCGACCGTGCCGCCGTAGACGCGGTGCGGGTAGCCCGCCACCGTGTCGCTGACGTCCGGCGTCTGGTCCGTGCCGTTGACGTTGGTCCACTGCTCGACCAGCTCGGTGCCGTTGAGCGGCCGCACGGTGGTGTCGGCGGTGCCGTGCCAGATGGACACCTTCGGCCGCGGGCCGGAGTAGCCGAACGCGGCGCGGACCTTGTCACCCCATTGCGCGGGCGTGAGGTCCGTGCCGGGGTTCATGCAGCCGAACGCCGCGCCCACCGAGGTGGCGCACTGGTACGGCAGCCCGGCCACGATGCCGCCGCCGGAGAACACGTCCGGGTAGGTGGCGAGCAGGACGGCGGTCATCGCGCCGCCCGCGGACAGGCCGCTGACGTACGCCGACGTGGCCCCGTTGTCCTGCTTGACCCGGTCCACCATCTGCTTGATCGACAACGCTTCGCCGGAGCCGCGGCGGGTGTCGCCCGGCTCGAACCAGTTGAAGCATGAGTTGGCGTTGTTCTGCGACCGCTGCTGCGGCGCGACGACGGTGAACTTCCAGCGGTCGGCGAGCTGCAACCAGCCGGTGGCCGTGCCGTAGCCGGTGGCGTTCTGCGTGCAGCCGTGCAGCGCGACGACGACCGGGCGGCCCGCGGGCAGGCCGGCGGGCACGTAGCGGAACATCTGCAGGTTGCCGGGGTTCGAGCCGAAACCCGTGACCTCCTGCAAGGTCGCCGCGGCGGCCGGCCGCGGCGACGAGACCACGAAGACCGCCGCGGCCGACAGCACGGCCAGCACGGCGACCAGCGTCGCGACGGGACCGCGAACGGCCGGGGCGGGGTGACGATCCGACATGGGCGCATCCTCCACGTTGAGTGATGGCGGTCACGTTCGATACCGCGACGCTAGGAGCCGTCGCCGCTGTTCGTCGCTGGTGGACCACGCCACTCTTCGCGGCGCACCGGTGTGTGACGCCGCCACACCGCGTGGGTGGGCGCACGCACGGCGTCATCATCTGGTCGGTGCGCACCGGACGTCGCTTCCGATACTTTCGTAAGCCGCAGAAGGTAGTGCGATTGGCCGCGCCTACGGCTCTACCTGCGTTCTTGCGTCTCTATAGGTGAATCTCAATCCTTGACTCCGACGATCATCCGCTTTAGTTTTCGAAAGCGTCAGCCGGTCGTATCGCAACTTTCGGTCCGACATCGGCGCTCGACCGGCACCGGAAGCAGTGCCGGTCCGGTTCGACCCCTTGGAGGAAGTGATGTCCAGAACTGCTGTCACCGCTGCCGGCAGGCCGGTGGCACGAGGAGGGCCGCGTCGCGTCGCGGCGCTGGCCGGCGCGGTCGGGTTGCTCGGCGCGCTGGCCGTCGTGCTGCCGAGCGTGGCGAGCGCCGGCACCACGTTGGCCGCGTCCGCCGCCGAGAGCGGGCGGTACTTCGGCACCGCGGTCGCGGCGAACAAGCTGAGCGACTCCACGTACGTGGGCATCCTCAACCGCGAGTTCGACATGGTCACGGCCGAGAACGAGATGAAGATCGACGCGACCGAGCCGAACCAGAACCAGTTCAGCTACGGCAACGCCGACCGGATCGTGAACCACGCCCGCAACCAGGGCAAGCGGGTCCGCGGGCACACGTTGGCGTGGCACTCGCAGCAGCCCGGCTGGATGCAGAACATGTCCGGTACCGCGCTGCGCAACGCGATGCTCAACCACGTCACCCAGGTCGCCACCTACTACCGGGGCAAGATCTACGCCTGGGACGTGGTGAACGAGGCGTTCCAGGACGGCAGTTCCGGCGCACGCCGTGACTCCAACCTCCAGCGCACCGGCAACGACTGGATCGAGGCCGCGTTCCGCGCCGCACGAGCCGCCGACCCCGGCGCCAAGCTCTGCTACAACGACTACAACACCGACAACTGGTCGCACGCCAAGACGCAGGCCGTGTACCGGATGGTGCAGGACTTCAAGTCCCGGGGCGTGCCGATCGACTGCGTCGGCTTCCAGGCGCACTTCAACAGCGGCAACCCGGTGCCCAGCAACTACCACACCACGCTCCAGAACTTCGCCGACCTCGGCGTGGACGTGCAGATCACCGAGCTCGACATCGAAGGCTCGGGTTCCTCGCAGGCCCAGCAGTACCAAGGCGTCACGCAGGCTTGCCTGGCCGTGACCCGCTGCACCGGCATCACCGTCTGGGGCATCCGCGACAGCGACTCCTGGCGCGCGTCGGGCACCCCGCTGCTGTTCGACAGCTCCGGCAACAAGAAGGCCGCCTACACGTCGGTGCTCAACGCCCTCAACGCCGCCGGCACGCCGGTGCCGACCACCACGACGACCACGCCGCCGCCGAACAACGCCGACTGCGCCAACGGTTACGTGGCCCTCACCTACGACGACGGCCCGATCGCCGGCACCACCACCACGCTGCTCAACGCGCTGCGCTCGGCCGGACTGCGGGCCACGTTCTTCAACCAGGGCAACAAGGTGACGAACAACCAGGCCCTCGCGCGCAGCCAGCGCGACGCCGGGATGTGGGTGGAGAACCACAGCTGGTCGCACCCGCACATGACGCAGCTGAGCCAGTCCCAGATGCAGTCGGAGATCTCCCAGACCCAGCAGGTCATCCAGTCCGCGACGGGCGTCGCGCCGAAGCTGTTCCGCCCGCCGTACGGCGAGACCAACGCCACGCTGAAGTCGGTCGAGGCGCAGTTCGGCCTGACCGAGGTGCTGTGGAACGTCGACTCCCAGGACTGGAACGGCGCGAGCACCGCCCAGATCGTGCAGGCCGCGTCGACGTTGCAGAACGGCGGCGTCATCCTCATGCACGACGGCTACCAGACCACGATCAACGCCGTGCCGCAGATCGCCGCGAACCTGGCGAGCCGCGGCCTGTGCGCGGGCATGATCTCGCCGTCGACCGGCCGGGCCGTCGCGCCGACGGACACCCCGCCGACCACCGGTCCGACGACCACCACCACGACGCCCCAGCCGGGCACCGGCTCCTGCACCGCGACCTACCGCACGAGCCAGCAGTGGGGTGACCGGTTCAACGGCGAGGTGACGATCCGCGCCGGTTCCTCGGCGATCACCAGCTGGACCGCCACCGTCACCGTCACGTCGCCGCAGAAGATCTCGTCGACGTGGAACGGCACGCCGAGCTGGGACTCCAGCGGCAACGTGATGACGATGAAGCCCAACGGCAACGGCAACCTCGCCGCGGGCGCCAGCACGACGTTCGGCTTCACCGTGATGGCGAACGGCCAGTGGGCCGCGCCGACCGTGAGCTGCCGGACCCCGTGACGCGTGCCGGTGTGCCCCTCACAGCGAAGTGAGGGGCACACCGGCCCGCTTCGCCGTCCCCGGGTCAGGTCCGCGTGCGCAGGTGGACGCGCTCACCCTGCGGGCCGAACAGGATCAGCAGCTCGACCGGTGCGGCGTCCGCCGTGCCCAGCCAGTGCGGGACGCGGGTGTCGAACTCGGCCACCTCGCCGGGCGCGAGGACGAGGTCCCGCTCACCGAGCACCAGGCGCAGCCGTCCGTTCAGGACGTAGAGCCACTCGTGCCCCTCATGGGTCTTCGGCTCCGGCACGGCGTCGTGCAGGGCGCCGGGGATGACCATCTTGAACGCCTGCGTGCCGCCGGGACGGCGGCTGAGCGCCATGAACGTCATGCCGTGGCGGCGGACCGGCCGCAGGTGGACGCGCGGGTCGCCGGTGGGCGGTGCGCCGACCAGTTCGTCCAGCGGCACGCCGTGCGCCCGCGCCAGCGGCAGCAGCAACTCCAGGTTCGGTCGCCGCCGGCCGCTCTCCAGCCGCGACAGCGTGCTCTCCGAGATGCCGGTGGCCTCGGCCAGCTCGGCCAGCGTGACCCCGCGAGCCCGGCGCACCGCGCGCAACCGCGGGCCCACGGCGGTCAGCACACCGTCCAGGTCGTCGTCCACCCGCACAGCTTGCCAAACCGGCAAGCGCCCTTGCCACGGGCGCGCCGTGCGACGGTGTGGAGCACTTCCCGAAGTAGGCTGCCCGCGTTCTCCCGGAGGAAGTTCGGCGGGTGTGTCGATCCGCGGCACGGCCCGTTCGACCCAGGGGTGACGGGGTCCGGAGCGGGCCCGGATGACGGCCGAGGAGACTTTCGACCATGAAGTACATGCTGATCATGCGCGCGACCGACGAAGCCTTCGCGGGCATGGGCGAGATCGACTTCGACGAGATCCTGGAGACCATGGGCAGGTTCAACGACGAGCTGATCCGGGCGGGCGTGCTGGTCGCCGCCGAAGGGCTCGCCGACGCCTCCGAGGGCGTGGTGGTCGACTACTCGTCGGAGCCTCCGGTCGTGACCGACGGCCCGTACGGCGAGACGAAGGAGCTGTTCAACGGCTTCTACATCCTCAACGTGGCCTCGAAGGAGGAGGCCGTCGAGTGGGCCAAGCGCCAGCCGATCACCGGCCCCGGCTTCAAGACCGAGGTCCGCCGCGTCACCACCATCGACGAGTTCCCCCAGGACAACGAGTGGATCCAGAAGGAGCGGGCGTGGCGGGAAGCCACCGGTCAGCTCTGAGCGGCACGACGGCGAGCGACCCCACCGGCCGAGGTGCGGTCGCCGCCGTCTGGCGCATCGAGTCGGCGCGGATCGTCGGTGCGCTCGCCCGCTACACCGGCGACTTCGCGCTGGCCGAGGACCTGGCGCAGGAGGCGCTGGCCGAGGCCCTGGTGACCTGGCCGCGCGACGGCGTGCCGCGCAACCCGGCGGGCTGGCTGCTCACCGTCGGCAAGCGGCGTGCGATCGACGCGTTCCGCCGCCGGTCCACCCTGGACGAGAAGTACGCCGTCCTCGCCCGCGACCTGGGCGAGGGCGGCGCGGTCACCGGCGGGGAGACCACCGCGGCCGACGACGTGCTGTGGGACCCGGACCAGATCGACGACGACGTGCTGGCGCTGATGTTCATCTCGTGCCACCCCGTGCTGTCGCGGGAGGCGCGGGTGGCGTTGACGCTGCGCGTGGTCGGTGGCCTGACCAGCGACGAGATCGCCAAGGCGTGCCTGGTGCCGACGGCGACCGCGCAGGCCAGGATCACCCGGGCCAAGAAGGCGCTCGGCGCGGCCGGCGTGCCGTTCGCGGTGCCGACGGCCGAGGAGCGCACCGCGCGGCTCGGCTCGGTGCTCAACGTCATCTACCTGATCTTCACCGAGGGCTCGACGGCCAGCTCGGGCGACGACCTGATCCGGTTCGACCTGGCTGGCGAGGCCCAGCGCCTGGCCCGGGTGCTGGCCCGGCTGGTGCCCGACCAGCCCGAGGTGCACGGCCTGCTGGCGCTGCTGGAGCTGACCGCCGCGCGGTTCCCCGCCCGCACGGGTCCGGACGGCGAGTCCGTGCTGCTGGAGCACCAGGACCGCCGTCGCTGGGACCACGCCGCGATCCGCCGCGGACGCGCCGCGCTGGCCCGTGCCGAGCAGGCGGGCCGGGGGCTGGGCGCTTACGGACTTCAGGCGGCCATCGCCGAGTGCCACGCCGTCGCGCCGTCGGTCGAGGAGACGGACTGGGACCGGATCGTGCTGCTGTACGAGGCGCTGGGCCGGCTCGTCCCGTCGCCGGTGGTCGACCTGAACCGGGCGGTGGCGGTGTCCATGGCGCGGGGGCCGGCGGACGCGCTGGCGATCGTGGACGATCTGGTCGGGTCCGAGGCGCTGGCGAACTCGCACCTGCTGCCCAGCGTGCGCGGCGAGCTGCTGAGCCGCCTCGGCCGGGTGGACGAGGCGCGGGTCGAGCTGGAGCGGGCCGTGCGGTTGTGCGGCAACGAGCGGGAACGGGCGGTGCTGGCGGGCAAGATCGCCGACCTCACGACGTCGAGCTGAGGATCATGCCGTTCCACCAGTAGCCGAGCTGGTCCAGCGCGTCCGGCTCGAGCGCCGTCGACGATTGCAGCACGCCCGTGGTCGTGGTCCGCGTGTCGACCCACCACACCTGGCCGACGCCGTCGGCGACGAAGCAGGTCGTGTACTCGCCGGGTGCGGGGTCGCGCTCGGGCCGGTAGTACAGGGCGTAGTGCGCCGACCTGGTCAGGGGGCGGCAGCCGCCCTGGCTGTCGTCGCGCGGGATGCCGTGGGCGTCGACCAGGGCCTTGAAGTGGGCGTCCTGCGCGGCCCGGTCGGCGAACAGGTGGAACACCGCCTGGTCCGGGGGCGGGAAGCGGAAGTGCGCGGAGTTCGCCTTGGCGCACGTGACGGTCGCCGCGACGCCCGCGCTCGACGGCGTGGGCACGCAGCTCGGGTTGTCCCGGTAGACGGCGGGGAGCCGTCCCAGCAGGACCGTGACCTGTTGGTCGACCTTCGTGGTGGTTGTAGTTTTCGAGGTCACCGCCGTGGCGGTTGTCGTAGTGGTGACTTTCGTGGTCGGCGTTGTGGTGGCGGTGGTGGTGGTCGGGTTCGCCAGTCCCCCGCCGCGCTTCCAGTCCACGGACCAGACCAGCACCACCGCCACGAGCAGCAGCCCCACCGCCCCGGCGACGAGCGGCGCGACCTTCCGGCTGCGCGGCGGCGGGACGGGAGGGCCCGGAATCGTGACCGGAACCCGAGCCCGAGCCGTGCCGGACGGCGGGGTCGGGAGCGGAGCCGGGGTCGGCGTGGAGATCGGCATCGGAGCCCGAACCGGACCTGAAGCGGTGGCGAAGGCCGGAGCCGGGGCCAGAACTGGGGCCGACGCCCGGTGCGGAGCGGCAGCCGCACCGGAAGCCGAGCCCAGGGCCGGTGCCTGGCCCGGACCCGCAGGTGAAGCCGGGACCGAGGCCGGGGCCGGTGGCCTGGCGGACGCCGTGCCGGGAGCCGGAGCGGGTTGCGGCGAGGGCGGCGGTGGTGCGGTGAGTGCTTGGGCGGCGGCCGTGGCCAGTGCGCCTGCCGTCGGGTAGCGGTCGGCCGGGTCCTTGGCCATGCCCTGGCGGATCACGTCGTCCAGCGCACGTGGCACGGCAGGGTTGGCGGTGGAGGCGGCGGGTGGTGGCTGTTGCAGGTGTGCCCAGAGCAGGGCGGCGGCGCTGTCCGCCTCGAACGGGCGGCGGCCGGTGACGCACGCGTGCAGCACGCAGGCCAGGGCGTAGACGTCCGCGCGGCCGTCCACCGCACCGTTGCCGAACCGCTCCGGGGCCAGGTAGTCCAGGGTCCCGATCACCGCGCCGGACGCGGTCAGGTGGGTGCCGGCGGGCAGCGCGCTGCGGGCGATGCCGAAGTCCACCAGGTACACGAAGTCGTCCGGCGTGACCAGGACGTTCGACGGCTTGACGTCCCGGTGCACCAGGCCGTCCGCGTGCGCGGCGTCCAGCGCGCCCGCGACCTGGGCGATGAGCCGCACGGCCCGCGCCGAATCCAGCGGACCGTCCTCGACGACCGCCGCCAGGTCACGGCCCTCGACCAGCCGCATGTCCAGGTAGAGCCGCCCGTCGATCTCGCCGTAGGCGTGGATCGGGATGACGTGCGGCTCGCGCAGCCGTGCCGCGATCCGCGACTCACGCCGGAACCGGGCGCGGAACTCCTCGTCGTCGTTGTGCACGGCGGACAGCCGCTTCAACGCCACCACCCGGTCGTGGACCGTGTCGTAGGCGCGGTGCACGTCGCCCATGCCACCGCGGCCCAGCAGCTCGCCGACACGATAAGGCCCGAACGCCTCCGCCATCACTCCCCCGGGTTCCACCACGCCGCCACTCCAGGACCGACGCGGCCGGACCCCGACGGGTTCCCCGGACCTGATCGCGGGTGCTCCGGGTCAGGGCTTGCCCTTCCCGGTCTTGCCCGGACCCTTCCCCTTCTCCCCCTTGACCTGGCCGGGCGGCACGGGTCTCTCCTGCGGGCCGGCGGCTGGCTGTTCCACGACGACCTCGGTCGTGACCGTGGCGGCCACCGGGACGTTCGGCGGTGGCGTCGTGCTCTGGACCACGGTCTGCGGCGTGGTCTCCACGGGCGCGGACGTGGCCGGGGCCTGGTCGGGCACCATCGCCCAGGCGAGGCCCAGCGCGCCCAGCAGCCCGGCGGCCGACACGGCGAGCGCCGTCGCGTGCCGGCGGGGCGGCGGCGCGGTGACGAGCGTCGTCGTCTCGCCGGTGCGCAGCACGTGGGCGCAGTCGGCCGCGGACGGTCGGCGGCGCGCCGACAGGGAGGTCATCAACGACAGCAGGCGCACCAGGTCGGCGGGCAGGTCGTCGGGCACGGCCGGTGGGCGGTGCAGGCGCGCCACGGCGGACTCCACGTCACCGCCCGGGTACTCACGGCGACCGGTCAGGCACTCCAGCAGCACCAGGCCGAACGAGTAGACGTCGGCGGCCGGGCCGAACTCGTCCCCCCGGACCTGTTCCGGGGCCAGGTAGGCGGCCGTGCCTACCATCTGGTTGGTGCGGGTGAAGCGGGTGGTGTCGGCCAGGTGCGCCAGCCCGAAGTCGGCCAGGTGCGGCGTGCCATCGGCGTCGAGCAGGATGTTGGAGGGCTTGACGTCCCGGTGCACGACGCCCTGCTCGTGCACGTAGGCCAGCGCGTCGGCCAGCCGCGCGCCCAGCTCGCGCACCTCGGCCACCGACAGCGGCCCCTCGGCGATCCGGTCGCGCAGGGTGCGCCCCTCGACCAGTTGCAGCACCACGAACGCCGTGCCGTCGCTGACGCCCGCGTCGTGCACGGCGACCAGTCCGGGGTGCGACAGCCGGGCGAGGGTGCGCGCCTCGTTGTCGAACCGCCGGCCGGTGTCGTCGTCGGCCTCGGGGCGGAACACCTTGACCGCGACGGCTCGCCGCAGGACCGTGTCCCACCCCCGGAGCACCTCGGACATCCCACCGACGCCGAGCGTCCCGGCCAGCTCGTACCGCCCGGCCAACAGCTCGCCACTGACAGGGAGCGACACGGCGACACCTTCCGGCCGGGGACACGGGACTCCCTCAGGTGCCCCGTCCCCGCCGGGGGCAAACTCGCGGACTACGGGCGCCAGTTCGCCAAACCGAACTTCACCAGGTCGACCATCCCCCCTCCGCCGCCGAAGACGTGCCGCCTCGGGTCCAGTTCGTCGGTTTCCCGGCCGCTGTAGACGCCCGCCACGGCCGGTCCTTCGGCGGGCAGCCAGAGCGGACCGCCGGACCAGCCGGGGCCGACGTCGGCGCGCAGCGCGAACTCCAGCTCGAGGCCGGGGCTGTCGTTGTCGATGTCCCGCACGCCCAGGTCGAACTCGATGGCCGGCCGGGTGCCGAACGAGCCGGGGTAGCCCGACGTGAGGTAGCGGCGCCGGTAGTACTCGTCCTCGTTGCCGAACGACTTGGTGCCCATCCAGCCGATCGCGGTGCCGAGCGGGTTGTAGAGCTTGCAGATCACGTAGTCCTTGCCGCTGACCTCGCTGCCGGTGTTGAAACCCCGGTAAGCCTCGACGAACGAGCTGCCGAACGGCCGGTCCCCCTCGCGGAACGCCGGGATGAACTCCATGCTCCACGAGCTCTGCCCCCACGGCGCGACGTGCCCGGCGGTGAGCATCAGGTTCGGGCCGACGAGCACTCCGCTGCCCCGGAACCCGGTGCTGCTCAGCACGATGCCGACGGTCCGCTGGGGGTAGGCCAGCCGGTTGGTCTCCTCGACGGCCCTCGGCTCGAAGAACAGCCGGCCGTCCGCGCGGAACGGCGTGAGCCGGGGCATGTGCTCCAGCGGCACCCACGGCGGCCGGTGGCCCGCGGTCTCGGACGCCGCTTCGGCCTCGGCCACGTCGGCCGCGGTGAGCTCGGTCTGCTCGCGTCCCGGGATGGTGGTGTGCAGTCGTTCGCGCTCGTCGTCGACGATCCGCCACGTCCCGGGCGCGCCGGGCACCTCGACGGTGCCGAACTCCGCCCGCGGCCGTGCCGCCGAGCGCAGGAACGGCCCGGAATTGGCGTGCAACATTTCTCTCAGTTCTTCGGGCATGTCCTCCTCGGCCGGGACCGGCGCCGCTTCGGCCAGTTCGTCCAGCGTCATGAAGTCATGCGACTCCCCTTGTGCGTAAGCCATTTCGACCACTTCCCCGTGGGCAGAATCGTGTTGCCGCCCGGCCTGCGAATGCGGTTCGGGCAATGCCACTTCACGCTACGACGTGCGCCGTTCGCCGTACAGCGGACTCGACCGAATAGCCGGGTGGCACGTCAGGCGCGCGGGTTGAAGGTCGACGTGGCGGCCAGCTCGGCGAACAGCCGCCGTTCGGTCTCGTCGAGCGCGGCGGGGACCTCGATGCGCACCTCGGCGCACAGGTCACCGGCCGGGCCGCGCGGATCGGGCAGGCCCTGGCCGCGCAACCGCAGCCGCTGCCCGCTCGACGTCCCGGGCGGCACCTCGACCTCGGTCGGCCCGCCCGGCGCGTCGATCCCGACGGTGGCTCCCAGGGCCGCTTCCCACGGCGTCAGCGGCAGCTCCACCAGCACGTCCCGACCTTCGACGCGGTAGCGGTCGTGCGACGCGACCCGGACCACCAGGTACAGGTCGCCCGCCGCGCCCCGGCCGACACCGGCCCCGCCGTGACCGGGCAGCCTGATCCGCTGCCCGTCGGTGACGCCGGGCGGGATCTCGACCCGCAACGTGCGGCCCCCGGGCAGGGTGAGGGCACGCCGCCCGCCCCGGCAGACCTCCTCGACGGTCAGCTCCAGGTCGGCCTCGTGGTCCACGCCCCGGACCGACCGCCCGCCGCCGAACAGGTCGTCCACGCCGAACCCGAACCCCGTGCCGAAGCCCGCGCCCGCGCTGACCCACAGCTGGTCGCCGACCGGTCCGCGCCCGGGACGCCCCGGCGCGGACACCCGCCTCGACGCGTCGTAGCGGCGCCGCCGCCCGGGGTCGGACAGCACCCGGTACGCCTCGGAGATCGCCCGGAACCGCTCGTCCGCGCCGGGCTCCGGATCGAGGTCGGGGTGGTGGCGCCGGGCCAGGGCGCGGTAGGCGCGCTGGATCTCGTCCTGGCTCGCGCTCCGGGACACCCCGAGCGTCGCGTAGTGGTCGCGGTCGGCCACGGTCTTTCACCTCCCGAGTGGCTGACATCCGCCGAACGAACCGCGCGGCCGCGGGGTTTCCGCACGCCGGCACTTCACCCGACCGGAGTATTGCCGCGCATTCCGGGCGGAACTTCGCGGCCGTCCACGGTTAATACGAAAAGTTCTCACCCGTTCGCCGGAAACGCGGGGGCGTTGCGCTGAGTAATTTCCAGTGCACGGTCCCTGCCGTTGATCGACCCACGAAAGGTGGAAGATCATGAACCGTGCCGTGACACGACTGCTCACCCTGGCGAGCGCGCTGACCCTGTCGCTGATCGCCGTCCCGCCGGCCCAGTCCGCGCCCTCGGCCGACGCCTACTGGACACCGGAACGGATGCGCGCCGCCGTTCCGCTCGACATCCGCACCGCGCCGCTGTCCGCCGTGCGCCCCACCGTCCGCACCGGTGAGCCGACCACCGTGGCTCCGCTGGCCTTCCCCAGCGGGGGCAGCGCGTGGACGGGCGGCGGCGCGGTCGTCAAGACCGCGGGCCGGGTGTTCTTCACCTACCAGGGCCGCAACGCCTCGTGCAGCGGCAACGCCGTCACCAGCGCCAACAAGAGCACGGTCGTCACGGCCGGGCACTGCGTGAAGCTGGACGGCGCCTACCACACCAACGTCGCCTTCGTCCCGGCCTACGACAACGGGAACGCCCCGTACGGCACGTGGGCCGCCCGCGCCACGTTCGCCACGCCGCAGTGGCACGCGAGCGAGGACATCAACTACGACATCGGCGCCATCGTCGTCGGCCAGCTCAACGGCCAGTCCCTGACCGACGTCGTCGGCGCGCAGGGCATCGCGTTCAACCTGCCGAAGGCGGACAACACCTACGCGTTCGGCTACCCCGCCGCCGCGCCGTACGACGGCACCAAGCTCGTCTACTGCAGCGGGCGGACGTTCAACGCCTTCCTCAGCAACGGCATCGGCATGACGTGCGACATGACCGGTGGCGCGAGCGGCGGACCGTGGTTCCGCGCGTTCTCCGAGGCGACCGGCACCGGCACGGTCAACTCGGTGAACAGCTACAAGATCAACCTGTTCCCGAACTGGATGTTCGGCCCGTACTTCGGCGCGGACGCCCAGAACCTCTACAACCAGGCGCAGGCCGCCTGACCCGGGTCGGTGGGCCGGGCGACCGGCCCACCACCGCGGTCCCCTGTGGTGATCTTCATCCGGTCGGGTGAGAAACTTCGGGACCACCGGAGTCCAGGGGGACCACCATGCTCTCGCCGTCGATGAACCTGCTGCACATGCACCAGAAGGTCACCCTGATGGTGAACCGCTACGAGATCTTCGCCGACCAGGGCGGCGAGCCCGGGCCGCTCGTGGCGTTCGTCGAGCAGAAGCGGATGGCGTTCAAGGAGCAGGTCACCATCTACACCGACGCGAGCCGCAACCAGGTGCTCGCCGGGTTCCGCGCGCGCAAGGTGATCGACCTCGGCAGCGGCTACGACGTGACCGACGGCGCGGGGCAGCCCATCGGCCTGTTCCGCAAGGACTTCGGCAAGTCGCTGACGAACTCCACCTGGCACCTCGACCAGCCGGGCGCGCCGACCGCCACCGGCCGCGAGCGCAACCACGGCATCGCCGTCCTGCGCCGGCTGTGGGGCTTCCTCCCCCTGGTCAACGACCTGCCGTTCCCGTTCCGCTACCACTTCGACTTCACCCGCAACGGTCAGCCGGTGTTCAGCGTGGACAAGAAGACCTGGATCCGCGACCACTACCTGATCCGGATCGACGACCCGTACGTGGACCGCCGCGTGGTGATCGCCCAGGCCGTCGCCGTGGACGCCCTCCAGTCGCGCTGACGCCGCGGCCCGCCCGCTGCACTAGTGCACGGGCGGGCGTTCGCCGTGACGTCGAAGGGTTCCGACGATCTCCCTCATACGTTGTCGGCATGAGGTATCTCGAAGGGCCCTTCGCGCCCGTCACCGAAGAGGTCACCGCCCACGACCTCCCCGTCACCGGGCGCATCCCGGCCGACCTGCGCGGTCGTTACCTGCGCAACGGGCCGAACCCGCTGGGCGTCGAGGACCCCGCGGTGCACCTGTGGGGCATGGGCCAGGGCATGGTCCACGGCGTGCGGCTGCGCGACGGCCGGGCGGAGTGGTACCGCAACCGCTTCGTGCGCACACCGGGCTTCGCGCCCATGGTGCACGTGATCGAGCACGCGGGGCGGACGTTCGCGCTGGCCGAGGGCGGCCTGCCACCCGCCGAGCTGGACGAGGAGCTGAACACCGTGGGCCCGTGCGCCCTCGGCGCGACGCCGGCGGGTTTCACGGTGGGTGCCCACTCCAAGCACGACCCGGTCACCGGTGAGCTGCACTCGTTGTCGTACATGCCCGGCCACCACTTCGTGCAGCACATCGTGGTGGACGCGGGCGGCGGCGTCGCGAGGAGCACCACCGTCCCCATGACGCGCACGCCGTTCATGCACGACTTCGCGCTCACCGGGAAGCACGTGGTCCTGTGGGACACGCCGATCGGCTTCGACGGGTTCGGGTGCCGCTGGCTGCCGGACCACCCGACCCGGGTCGGCGTCATGCCGCGGACCGGCGGCGACGTGCGCTGGCTGGACATCGACCCCGTCCACGTCAGCCACACCCTCAACGCCTACGACGACGGCGACTCGGTCGTGGTGGACGTGGTCACGGCCGAGGGGCCCTTCGACCCAGCCGACCCCGGCGCGATCCGCCCCGCGCTGGACCGCTGGACGATCACGCCGGACGGGGTCGGGCAACGGCGCCTCGACGACCGGCCGCAGGACTTCCCGCGCCTGAACGAGTCCCGCACCGGTCGTCCCCACCGGTACGGCTACTCCGCCGCGACCGCGCTGTACGGCATCCCGTTCACGCCCGAGGGCACGCCGGCCGACGACGCCTTCACCAACGCGCTGGTCAAGCACGACTTCGACCGGGGCACCACCGAGGTGCACGGGTTCGGCCGGGACGAGGCGGTCGGCGAGGCCGTGTTCGCCGCCGCGGGCGCGGGCGAGGACGACGGGTACCTGCTCACCTACGTGCACGACCCCGTGCGGAACGCGAGCGACCTGGTGATCCTCTCGGCCCAGGACTTCACCGGCGCCCCGGTCGCCCGCGTCCACCTGCCGGTCCGGGTGCCGCTCGGCCTGCACGGCAACTGGCTGCCCGACCGCTGACAGCCGGCAGGATGCCGTCGTGACCGATCCGCGACCGCCGTACCTCCGGATCGTCGCCGACCTCGAACGCCGCATCGCCGACGGCGAGCTGCGCCCCGGCGACCCGGTGCCCACCACCAGGGCGATCATGCGCGAGTGGGGCGTCGCCATGGCCACCGCGACCAAGGCGTTGGCCGCGCTGAAGCAGGCGGGCGCCATCGAGTCCACCACCCGGGTCGGCGCGGTGGTCGCCCGGCGCAGGCTCCCGTCGCGGTCGGCCGGCGGTCTCGACCGCGACCGCGTGATCCGGGTGGCCACGGAGATCGCCGACGCTGACGGCCTGGCCGCGCTGTCCCCGCGGGCGCTCGCGGCCAGGCTCGGCGTCGCCACCGTGGCGCTGCACCGCCACCTCGACGCCGAGGCGGACCTCGCCCAGCTCATCGCCGACGCCGCGTTCGCCGAGATCGAGTACCCGCACCCGCCGCCGGGGTGGCGTTCCCACCTGCGGGTCGCCGCACGGTTGCAGTGGGCGGCTTACCAGCGCCACCCCTGGTTGCCGCGACTGGTGTCGATCGTCCGCCCGGCGACGTTGCCGGGCATGCTCGCGTACGCGCGGTGGACGTTGCGCGCGCTCGACGGCCTGGACCTCGACGAGGGCACCCGCCTGCACGTCTACGCCGCTCTGGTCAACCACGTGCGCGGCACGGCGGTGAACATCGAGAGCGAGGCCGGCGCCGAGCTGGACACCGGGATGACCAGCAGGCAGTGGATCACGGCCCGGCTCGCCGTCGACGCGCCGCTGATCGCCCAGGTCACCGCGCCCGGCACGGAGCTCGACCTGGAGTCGCTGTTCGCGTTCGGCCTCGAACGCCTGCTCGACGGCCTGACCGCGGTGATCGACGTGCACCGGCCCGCCGGGCTCCCGCGGGTCCGCGGCACGTGATCGGACCTGGCTTACATTGAGGCCATGAGTGGCGACGCACCGCTGTCCGCGGCCGAGAAGACGCTGAGCGTCCTGGAAGCGCTGGCCGACCACTCGCGCATCGCCGACATCGCCGACGCCTCCGGCCTGCCCAAGCCGACCGTGCACCGGATCCTGCAAACTCTGGTGCACCGCGGTTTCGCGCGGGCCGACGGGCGAGGCGGTTACCTCGGCGGCCCGCGCATCCTCAGCCTCGCGGGCCGGTTCCTCCAGCGCCTGGACGTCGCCGGGCACGTCCGCCCGACGTTGCGCGACCTCCAGGAGCGGACCGGGTGGACGGTCCACCTGGCGCTGAGGTCCGGCGACGAGGCGGTGTACGTGGCCAAGGAGGAGGGCGTGCGGCCCTACCACCTGGCCTCCCGCGTGGGCATGGGGCTGCGGCTGCACTGCACGTCCATCGGCAAGGCGATCCTCGCCGCCCTGCCCGACGACGAGGTCCGGTCGCTGCTGCGCCGCACGGGCCTGCCCGCCCGGACCGAGCGCACGATCACCGACGAACGCGCCCTGCTCGCCGAGCTGGCCGCGGTCCGGCGACGCGGGTACGCCGAGGACCACGAGGAGAACGAGGCCGGCGTGCGGGCGTACGGCGCGGCCGTGGTGGACCACACCGGCGAGGTGGTCGGCGGTGTGTCGGCGGCGGCGCTGGTGGACCTGGCCGAAGAGCCCCACGACCTGCCGCAGCTGGTGGTGCGCGCCGCCGCCGAGGTGTCGCGGGCGCTGGGCGCCTGCTGAACCGGACCACCCTGTGACCCGCTTCACAAAGCGGGCGAGCCGTGTCATGGTGGAGGCATGACGATGGAACCTCATTCCGTCAGGCGGAACGTGAAGGTGACGTCGAGCGAACTCGTCAAGCTCGCGATCCGGGTCCTGCTCGACGCCGGGACGAACCTCGTCGACGCCAAGGCCGTCGCGGGTTCGCTCGTGGAGTCGAACCTGACCGGCCACGACTCGCACGGCGTGCGCCGGCTCGTGGACTACGTCGCCCGCATCCGCGACGGCCGGATCGACCCCCGCGCCCGCCCCGACGTCGATCACCCGCGCCCCGGCACGGTCGTGGTGCGCGGCAACCGCGCGCTGGGCCGCATCGCCGCCGGTGTCGCGGCCCGCGAGCTGCGCGCCCTGACCCGCACCCACGGCAGCGGCGTCGCGGTGATCCAGGACTGCAACCACGTCGGCAGGCTCGGCGAGTACGTCGGCTTCCTGGCCGAGCACGACCTGGTCGCGCTCGCGTTCGGCAACGCCGACCCGACCGTCGCGCCGCACGGCGGCCGGGAGCGGCGGCTGGGCACCAACCCCCTGGCCTGGGCCGCGCCGCGGGCCGCGGACCGCCCGCCGATCGTGGTCGACTGGGCCACGTCGGGCGTCGCCGAGGGCAAGCTGGCGGTGGCCCGCGACCGCGGCGAACGCGTGCCCGAGGGCCTGGTCCTGGACGCGGGCGGCCGGCCGACCACCGACCCCGGCGACTTCTACGCCGGTGGCGCGCTGCTGCCGTTCGGCGGGCACAAGGGCTACGGCCTGAGCGTGCTGATCGAGGTGGTCGGCGGCCTGCTCACCGGGATGGGCATCGGCAGCCTGCCCGGCTACCGCGGCGGGTTCGGAACCGTGCTGGTGGCGGTCGACATCGGCGCGCTCACCCCGGTCGAGCGGTTCCGCGAGCAGGCCGAGCTGTTCTGCCGCGAGCTGGCCCGCACGCCGCCCGCCGAGGGCGGCCACGAGGTGCTGGTGCCGGGTGAACCGGAGGCGCGCACCCGCCGCGCGCGACTGCGCGACGGCATCCCGATCGACGACGAGACCTGGCGGGAGCTGCACGGCCTGCTCAAGGCTAAGGAGGGCACGACATGACCGGGGCCGCGGACCGCGCCGAAGCCGACCGCGCCGAAGCCGACCGCGCCGAAGCTCCGGACGAGGACGGCGCGGTGCGGGCGCACCCGTCCGACGGGAGGCGGCTGCGCCGGGTCGTCGGCGCGTCCGTGGTCGGCACCGCGTTGGAGTGGTACGACTTCTTCATCTACGGCTTCGCCGTCACGCTGGTGTTCAACGAGCTGTTCTTCGTCACCGAGGACCCGGCCACCGGCGTGATCGTCGGGTTCGCGACCTTCGGCGTCGGCTTCGCGGTCCGGCCCCTGGGCGGCTTCGTGTTCGGCCACCTCGGCGACCGCATCGGCCGCCGCTCCACGCTGGTGGTCACGACCCTGGTCATGGGTGTCTCGACCGGCCTGATCGGACTGCTGCCGACCTACGACTCGATCGGCGTGGCCGCGCCGATCCTGCTGACCGCGCTGCGGATGTGCCAGGGCCTCGGCGCGGGCGCGGAGTTCGGTGGCGCGTCCACGTTGCTGGCCGAGCACGCGCCCGCGCGCCGGCGCGGGTTCTTCACGTCGTTCGCGCAGACCGGCGTGCAGCTCGGCCTGCTGTCCGGCACGCTGGTGTTCCTGCTGGTGGAGACGCTGCCCCGGGAGACCGTGCTGGACTGGGCCTGGCGCATCCCGTTCTGGTTCAGCTTCGCGCTGATCGCGGTCGCGCTGTACGTGCGGCTGCGGGTCGCCGAGTCGCCGGTGTTCCAGCGCATGGCCCGGCAGCGGACGACGGTGGAGCTGCCCGTGTTCGACGCGCTGCGCCGCTACCCGCGCAACTTCCTGATCGGCATCGGCGCGCACATCTGCGACACCGCGATCGTCTACATCTACGCCACCTACAGCCTGGCCTACATCACCAAGTCGTTGGAGCTGCCGCGCTGGGTGGGGCTGACCGGCGTGGTGGCGTTCGGCGTGGTCGTGATCGCGCTGCAACCGGTCTACGGCGCGTTGTCCGACCGGATCGGGCGACGGCCGCTCAACCTGTTCGGCGTGGTGTTCACCGCGGCGTTCGCGTTCCCGTTCTTCCTGCTGCTCGACACGCGCGAACCGGTGCTGATCTGGGTCGCGCTGGTGGTGGCGACGGCGTTCGGCCTGGCGCCGATGATCGCCGTGCAGCCCGCGTTCTACGCCGAGCTGTTCGGCGCGCGCGTCCGGTACACCGGGTTCGCCGCGTCCCGCGAGATCGGCGCGGCGCTGGCCGGGTTCTCCCCGCTGGTGGCCGCCGCGCTGGTCGCGGGGGCCGACGGCGCGGGCCGGCCGGTGGCGCTGTGGATGATCGGGACGGCGGCTGTGTCGTTCGTGGCGTTCCTGCTGTCGGCGGAGGGCAAGGACGTCGACATCACCGCCCCCGACGCCGCGGGGGTGGCGCCGCGGTGACGCACCCCCGCCTGTCGGCGGCCCGGCTGCCCGGGTGGCTGTCGGACGACCTGCCCGCCGCCCCGGTCGGCATCGTCCACATCGGACTGGGCGCGTTCCACCGGGCGCACCAGGCGGTGCTGACGCAGCAGGCCCTGCGGGTCGAGCCCGGGCCGTGGGGCATCTGCGCGGTGGCGCAGCGCAACGGGCGGCTGGTCGACGCGCTGGTCGAGCAGGACCACCTGTTCACCGTGACCGAGCGGGGAGCCGAGGACGACAGGTTGCGCGTGGTCGGCAGCATCCGGGAGGTGCTGCCGGCCGCGCAGCAGCCGGACCGGCTGGCGACCGTGCTGTCCGAACCGGCCACCCGCGTGGTCACGATGACCGTCACCGAGTCCGGGTACCGGCACGACCCGGCCACCGGCCGGTTGCGCGTCGAGGACCCGGACGTGGTGGCCGACCTCGCGGGCGGGCCGCCCCGCACGCCGATCGGCCAGCTCGTCGGCGGGCTGCGCCGCCGACGCGAGCGCGGGCACCCCGGGCTGACCGTGGTGTCGTGCGACAACCTGCCCGACAACGGCCGCCTGGTCGGGCGGCTGGTGCGCGAGTTCTGCGCCCACCGCGGCGAGCACGACCTGGTGGACTGGGTCGACGAGCACGTGCGGTTCCCGTCCAGCGTGGTGGACCAGGTCGTGCCCGCCACCACCGGGGCCGACCTCGCGCACGTCGCCGAGGTGCTGGGCCTGGAGGACCGGGCCGCCGTGGTCGGCGAGCCGCACCGCCGGTGGGTGGTGGAGGACGACTTCGCCGCCGGACGCCCCGCGTGGGACGCGGTGGGCGTCGAGCTGGTGGCCGACATCGCGCCGCACCAGGCCGCGAAGCTGCGACTGGTCAACGGCACGCACACGGCGCTGGCCCACCTCGGTCTGCTCGCCGGCTGCACGAGCACCGCCGACGCCCTGGGCCGCCCCGAGTTCGCCCACTTCGCCGAACGCCTGCTGCGCACCGAGACCGGCCCGTCGCTGCGCCGGTTCGGCCTGGGCCCGGACGAGCGCGAGGTCGAGGCGTTGCTGACCCGGCTGGCCAACCCGCGCCTCACGCACCGCCTCGACCAGATCGCCGCCGACGCGTTGCGCAAGGTGCCCCAACGGCTCCTGGACCCGGCGGTGGACCTGCTGGTCGCGGGGATCGAGCCGAGGCTGATCTGCCTGGCCGTGGCCGGGTTGCTGCACCAGCAGGACTTCCCCGTGCTGACCTTGCCGCTGCCGCTGCGCGAGTCGCGCGCGTTCCGCGCGCTGCTGGCGGACGCGGTGCGCCGGATCGACCAGCACGGGGTGCCGGCCACCCTGCGCCGGATCGGGAGGAGCTGAGCGGGGCCCAGGCCGAGGGGCGAACCGTGCCGCCGACCCCGGGCACGTGGCCCACCAGGGTCCCTGAGTCGCGGAGCCCCGGCCTGTGGCCGCGCCGAGGGCACCTCCGAACCGGTCCTACAGCGCGTACACCTGACCGGTCTGCGCGCCTTCGACCGACCGGACGTAGGCTTGGGCCGCCTTCGCCACGTCGACGGCCTCCATGCCGGTGAACAGGTCGCCGTACGCCTCCAGGCTCTCGGTGAACACGGTCGGGCTGACGGCGTTGACGCGCTGCGGGGCGATCTCGACCGCCGCGGCCCGCACGAACGCCTCCACCGCGCCGTTGGCCAGCGACGCGGCGGTGCCGGTCACCACCGGTTCACGCGTCAGCACACCCGTGATCAGGGTGAACGAGCCCCGTTCGGCGATCCGGCCGACGCCCTGCCGGACGAGTTCGACCTGGCTCGCGACCTTGCCCCGGAACGCGTCCAGGTAGTCCTGCGCGGTCATCTCGGTGATCTTCTTCCAGGGCACGCCGCCCGCCGCGCACGCCACCGCGTCGACCCGGCCGACCCGCTCGTACAGCTCGGTGGTCTGCGCCGGGTCGGTGAAGTCCAGGCGCAGGTCGCCGCCGGACCTCCCGACCGTGACGACGTCGTGGCCTCGGGCGGTGAGGGCGGTGTGGACGGCGGTGCCGAGGGTGCCACCGGCACCGATCAGAACAATCTTCATGGCGATCACGCTAGAGCCGATCCGCACCACTCGCGAAATGCCGATTGCGCAGCACTTATGCTCCGCGGTTATGAACGTGGAGTTGCGGCACCTGCGGGCGTTCGCGGCGATCGGCGACGAGGGCACGATCACCGGCGCGGCCACCGCGCTGCGCATCAGCCAGCCCGCGCTCTCCCGGACCCTGGACCAGTTGGAGCGCAGGCTGGGCGCCCGGTTGGTCGAGCGCACGACCCGCAGCCTGGCGCTGACCGAGGCGGGCACCCGCCTGCTCGCCCGCGCCCACCGCATCCTGACCCAGGTGGACGACGCGTTGGCCGAGGTCACGGCCGGTCCGCGGGAGCTGCGGGTCGGGTTCGCGTGGGCCGCGCTCGGCCGGCACACGGTGCCGTTGCTGCGCGGCTGGCGCGATGCCCGGCCGGACACCGAGGCGCGGATGTTCCGCCTGGACGACCCGGAAACCGCGCTGCGGCACGGCGAGATCGACGTGGCGTTCGTGCGCTCGCCGCACACGCCCGACCGCGACCTCGCCTCGGTGGACCTCTACCGCGAACCGCGGGTGGCGGCCGTGCCCGAAGATCACCCGTTCGCGTCGGCTCCGGGTGTCCGGTTGGTCGAGCTCGCCGACCGCCCGGTCGTGTTCTGCGCCGCCGCGTGCAGCTCCAGCGCCGCGCTGTGGCCCGTCGGGCAGCGGCCCGCGACCATCGACGTGGCCAACACCGACGAGTGGCTGACCGCCATCGCCACCGGTGACGCGGTGGGCGTGACCGCGTCGGCGACCGCGCACAGCCACCCGCACCCCGCCGTCCGCTACGTGCCGATCACCGACGGCGGGTCCGTGGCGGTGCGGATCGTCTGGCCGCGCGCCGCCACGCACCCGGCCACGGAGGCGTTCCGCGAGCACGCCCGCGCCCTGCTCCGGGACGTGCCACCGGGCTGAGCGCGCTGACGCGGCCGGTGACGTACACGCATGACGTCGTCCGACGCTCGCCGCGCCTCCCACCGCGTTCCTACTGTTCGGTCCGGGCACCGCGATGAAGTCCGAGCGCCGCGGTGCCCGCCCAGGAACTCCCGGAACGACGAAGGAAAGCCATGTCTGAAGTGACTTACACCGCGGTCGCCACGTCCACCGCGGAGGGGCGCAACGGGGGCCGTGCGGTCTCCGACGACGGTGCGCTCGACGTCGCCCTCGCCGTGCCGAAGGAGCTCGGCGGCGCGGGCGGCGCCACGAACCCCGAGCAGCTGTTCGCCGCGGGGTGGGCGTCCTGCTTCGTCGGCGCGGTGCGCCGGGTGGCGGCCGAGAAGAAGGTCCGGCCGACGGACCTCGCCGTGGTCGCGGAGATCACCCTGCACCACGACGCCGTCGCGAGCGACTTCAAGCTCAGCGCGGTGCTGCACCTCGAAGCGTCCGGTGTGGACCAGGCGACGGCCGACGAGCTGGTCCGCGGCGCGCACCAGCTGTGCCCGTACTCGAAGGCCACCCGCGGGAACATCGAGGTCACGCTCGACGCCACCGTCGGCTGACCGCGGTGGACGCACGCGCCCGACTCCCCCCGGGCGCGTGCGTCGCGGTTCAGAGGTGATCCGCGTCCACGACGGCTCGCGCGAACGGCACCGGCGCCTCCTGCGGGACGTTGTGCCCGATGCCCTCGAAGACCCGGTGGTCGTACCGGCCGGTGAACTTGTCCCGGTAGGACGACCCGTCCGCGGCCGCGCCGTCGAAGTCGCTACCGATCGTGATGGCGGGAACGGTGGCGTCGTCGAAGTCCCAGCGCGGCGACGCCTCGCGCCAGATCAACTTGTTGAACCCGTGGCGGTCGCGGCGGTAGCCGAGCACGCCGCGCTCGGTGGCGAAGTAGTACTGGTACCACCAACCCCGCTCGGCGGCGGGCGGCAACGGCTCCAGGTTCCGCTTCAGGTTCGTCACGAGGTACCCGCTCACGGAGACGATCGCCTTGCAGCGCCGCGGCCAGAGCGCGGCGACGACACCGACGGTCCGCGCGCCCCAGTCGAACCCGCCGAGCACCGCCTGGTCGATCCGCAGCGCGTCCATGAACGCGATGACGTCGAGCGCGACCGCCGACTGCTGGCCGTTGCGCACCGCGTCCGGTGACAGGAAGGTGGTCCCGCCGTAGCCCCGGAGGAACGGCACCAGCACGCGGTACCCCTCGGCGGCCAGCAGCGGTGCGACGTCGACGTAGCTGTGCGCGTCGTACGGCCAGCCGTGCAGCAGCACGACGGCCTGGCCCGTGCGGGGGCCGAACTCGGCGTACGCGATGTCGAGCACACCGGCCCGGACGTGCTTGATCCGGCCGAGCGAGGTGTTCCCGGTCGCGGTGGCGGTCGTCGCCGTCACGGCGGGCAGCGACGTGGCGACCGCGCTCACCGCGACGGCCCGGGTGAACGATCTCCTGCTGATCATTTCCAGCTCCCTGTGCGAAACCCGTGGACGGTGGCGACGCTAGGGACGCCGCCGGTGCCGCCGCGACCGTCGGGTGACGTCCCCGGTGTACGTCACGGGAGCGCTCGGAGGGCTTCCGCCAGGTCGGCGCGGGAGGTGACGCCCAGCTTCGGGAAGATCCGGTGCAGGTGGGTGCCGACGGTCCGGTGCGACAGGAACAGCCGTTGCCCGATCTCCCGGTTGGTCAGCCCCTCGGCGGCCAGGCGTGCGATGCCCAGCTCGTGCGGCGTGAGCCTCTCCCGCGCGTCCGGGTCCCGGTTCGGGCTCGACTCCCCCGCGCCGCGCAGCTCACGCCGGGCGCGCTCGCCCCACGCGGTCATGCCGAGCGCGTCGAACGCGTCCCGGGCGGTGCGCAGGTGCGCCCGGGACTCGACCACCCGCCGTTGCCGGCGCAGCCACTCGCCGAACGCCAGGTGCACGCGGCCCCGTTCGGCGGGCCAGCCGGTCAGGTCGGCCCGCAGCGCGGCCGTGAACAGCGGTTCGGCCTCGTCGTTCGACGCCAGGACGGCTCGCGCGTAGCGCAGCCCGATGCGCAGCGCCGGGGACGGCGTCGCCGACCGCTCCAGGTCGTGCACGACGTCCCGCGCGGCGTCGGCCCGACCGGCGCGCACGGCGGCCTCGGTCAGCTCCGGCAGGCAGTAGGCGCGCAGGGCCAGGTGGTGGGCCGGGTCCGCGGGGTCGTGCACCCGGATCAGGTCGGTGAACGCGTCCTCGAAGCGGCCCTCGCCCAACGCCGAGATGCCGGTGGCGAGCCGTGCGGTCGCCAGGACCGGGCGGGCACCGGCGGCGAGCCCGATGCGTTCCGCCTCGCCCGCCAGCGCGGCGGCCCGCCCGTGGTCACCGCGCAGCGCCGCGATCTCCGCCTGGACGGCCACGGCCAGCCCGGCCATGAACGGCTGCCGGGTCTCCTGCGCCAGGCCCACCGCCGCGGTGAGGTCGCCGAGCCGGGCCCGGCACCACGCCTGCACCGCCAACGCCCGGGTCAGCAGGCCGAGCAGACCCCGGGCGCGCAACCCGGGCACGGCCGCCGACGAGAAGCGCGCCGCCAGGTCGAACGCGCCGATCTGCACCGACGCACTGCCCAGGTAACGGTCGACCTCCGGGTCCACGCCGGTGTCCTTGACCAGGTCGCGCAGGGCGGCCAGCACGGCCTCACCGCGTTCGAGCGGCGCGACGTACGCGGTGATCGCGACCGCGGCGGGCCCGCGGGGCAGCCGGTCGGCCAGGTCCAGCAGTTGTCGGCGCGCGTCCGGACCGGGTTCGACCCAGAAGCACCGCATCGCCGCACCCCACAGGATGCGGGACGCGGCGTCGACCTCGCCCGTGTCCGCGATGGACGCGGCCAGCGCGCCGAGTTCGGCCACGCGGGAGACGTCTTCTCGCACGCCGTCCTCGAAGCCGCTGAGCAGCCAAGCGGCGGTGGCCCTCCGGTGCGGCGCGAGGTCCAGCGCCTCCGCCTCGCGCACCAGCCGTTCCGCGGTGTCCCGCCGACCGGCTTCGACCGCCGACTCGGCGGCCCGCAACAGCCGCGCCGCCCGCCGGTCCGAGGACCCGCTCACCCTGGCCGCCTGCTCCAACGCGGCGATCGCGGCCGTCGCACCACCCCGTCGACGGGCCCGCTCGGCGGTCCGCTCCAACTCGATCGCCACGTCTTCGTCGGTCCCCGCGGTCGCGGCGGCCCGGTGCCACGCCCGCCGGTCCTCCTGCGCGCCAACGGTCTCCGCCAACGCCCAGTGCACCCGCCGCCGCTCCCCACCCCCGGCCCCGGCGGAAATCGCCGACCGGACCAGCGGGTGCCGGAACACCACCGCCGCACCGATCACCTCGACCAACCCCGCCTCGACCGCGGGCGCGAGGACATCCGACCCGATCACACCTGACCCCGGCTCGGGCCCGGCAGGCGGAGCAGCCCCGGTCCCGGCGGCTAACAGGCCCGTGGCCGTCAGCGTCTCGGCGACCAGACCGCTGTCGTTCAGCGCCGCCACCAGCAGGGCCGCCCGAGTCCGCGCAGGCAGAGCCGCGACCCGTGCGGTGAACGCGCGTTCCAGCCGGTCGGTCAGCGGCACGTCCGCGCCGTCCCCTTGCGCCGCCGCGGGCAGTTCCGCCAGCGCCAGCGGGTTCCCGGCCGCCTGGGCCAGCACGCGTTCCCGGGCCGCACGAGCGAGACCGGGCGCGGTCGAGGCCAGGAACTCGGCGGCGGCGTCGTCGGACAGCCGCTGGACCGGCAGCGGTGTCAGGCCGGCGTCCTCCAGTGGCGAGCGCTCGCCGTCCCGGACCGCCGCCACCAGCACGACCGGTTCCGACTCGATCCGGCGGGCCACGAAGGCGAGCACGTCGAGGGTCGCGCGGTCGAGCCAGTGCGCGTCCTCGGCCACGACCAGCAGCGGCTTGGTCGTGGCCTCGTCGGCCAGCAGGGTCAACGCGGCCAGACCGACGAGGTAGACGCTCGGCGCGACGCCGTCGGCCAGTCCGAGGGCGGTGCGCAACGCGTCCCGCTGAGGAGCGGGCAGCCCGTCCACCCCGGCCCGGACCGGGTACAGCAGCTGGTGCAACCCCGCGTACGGGAAGTGCCGCTCGGCCTCGGTGCCGGTCGTCTCCAGCACCCGCAGCCCCGCGATGGACGCCGCGGCGACGGCCGACGCCACGAGCGCCGACTTGCCGATGCCCGGTTCACCGCGCAGGAGGACGCCGCGGTGCCCGCACGGCCCGTCCACGAGTTCCGCCAGGACCTTCAGCTCGGCTTCCCGCCCGAGCAGCGCCGTCACCGGGCACCCAGCCGCGCCGGCCGCAGCGGTCGGTTGCCGCGTTGCCGCGCGCGGTGTGCCAGCGCCTTCATCTTGTTGCCGCACGTCGCCATCGCGCACCACTCCCGGCGGAACCCGCGGGACGAGTCGACGTAGACCTGCGTGCACTCCGGCCGGCCGCACTCCTTGAGCAGGTCCGCCGCCGGGCCGCCCAGGACCCCCACCGCGTGCCGCGCCACGGACGACAACGCCTGCTCCGCCGTCCCCGCCGTCGTCACCCGCCCGCCGGGACCCAACCGGGGCACCACCGGCGGCCGGGCTGCCACCCGGTTGAGCAGGTCGACCGAAGCCGGGTCGCCGGGCTCACCGACGATCCGGCGCCGCACGAGGTCGTAGATCGCCTCGCGGAGGGCCACCGCCGCGGCCAGGTCACCCGGCCCGCTGCCGGGGGCGGAGTCGACCACCCCGGCCTGGACGAACCACGCGTCGAGCGCACCGGGCGTGCCCAGCGCCTCCCGCGGCTCGGCGTTGCGCCGGGCGCGGAGGGTACCCACGAAATCCAGCGCGAGGTCCCCGCAGGGGAAGGCGTGCTCCACGTAACCAGTCTGACAGGTGATGAATAGCCGCACAATGCATAACCGGTTTGACAGGTTGCGAACAGCTGTGACAGGGTGGCCCGGCCGTCACTCGGACGGGCCCGGTCTCGGGCCCGACGACTCCCTCACCACGCACTACGACCCCGCTCGGGGTCGTGCACACCCATGAGGAAGTCGATGAGGCTCTGGACGAAATTGCTCTGGCCGCGATAACGCCGGTGGCGCTCGTGGCGCCGGCCTCGGCCGAACCCGCGCACCAGGTCGGCGAGACCACCTGCGCCCCGGTCACCGTCCCCGCTCCGGCGGGCGCGCGGATCGAGTCGGTGCGGGCGGAGCACCGGACCGGCGGGACCATCACGTTCCCGCCCACCCCGTTCTCGCAGCCCGCGCCCATCACCGACGTGCCGCCGTACTGCGAGGTCACCGTCACGCTCACCCACGACGGCAACGACCACGTCGCGGTGGCGGTGGCGCTGCCGGGCACCGGGTGGACCGGCCGGCTGCAAGCCGTGGGCGGCAGCGCCTACACCGCCGGTGACTTCGGCGCGCCGCTGGTGCAGGCCGTCAAGGACGGCTACGTCGGCGTGACCACGGACGCCGGCGTGCCGCTGACGTTCCTGGACACCGGCTGGGCCCTGACCGCCGACGGCCGGATCGACCGGACCCCGGTCACGAACTTCGCCACCCGCTCGGTGCACGAGTCGGCGGTGGTCGGCAAGGACGTGGTCCGGGCGTTCTACGGCCGCCCGGTGACGCGCTCGTACTGGAACGGCTGCTCGACCGGCGGTCGCCAGGGCTACGCCGAGGCGCAGGACCACCCGCGCGACTTCGACGGCATCCTCGCCGACGCGCCTGCAATCGACTGGGCGCGGTTCGCGGTCGCCACCCTGTGGCCGCAGACCGTGATGCACAACGACCGCCACTTCCCCACCGACTGCGTCCTCGGCGCGTTCCGGCAGGCGGCTGTCGAGGTCTGCGACGCGCGGGACGGCGTCACCGACGGCGTGGTCGACCGGCCGGACGAGTGCGACTACGACCCGAGCGCGCTGGTCGGCGCCACCGTGCTCTGCGAGGGCCGGCAGGTCACCGTGACGGCGCAGGACGCGGACGTGGCGCGCAAGATCTGGGCCGGCCCGACCGACGCGGGCGGCGCGCGCCTGTGGCCGGGCCTGCCGAAGGGCGCGGACTTCACCGGCCTCGCCGCCACCCGGGTCGACGAGCACGGCGTGCCGTTCGCGCCCGGCTTCCCGGTGGCCACGGCGTGGGTGCGGACCTTCCTGGCCAAGCAGCCCGCGTTCGACACCTCCACGATCACCTACGAGCGGTTCACCGAGCTGTTCCAGCAGTCGGTGCGCGAGTACGACCGGGTCATCGGCACCTCGGACGCCGACCTCGGCGGGTTCCGGCGGGCGGGCGGCAAGCTCGTCACCGTCGTCGGGACGGCCGACCAGCTGATCCCGCCCGGCGGCACCCTCGCCTACCGCGACCGGGTGGACCGCCTGCTCGGCTGCCCCGACCGGGTGAACGACTTCTACCGCCTGTTCCTCGCACCCGGCGCGGCGCACTGCGGTGGCGGTGCGGGACCGTCCCCGACGAACCCGCTCGGCGCGCTGGTGGACTGGGTCGAGCACGGCAAGGCCCCGGCGACCCTGCCGGCGGTGACGGCCGACGGCCGCACGCGCGACCTCTGCGCGTACCCGCGGGTTTCGCGGTACCGGGGGTACGGCGATCCCGCGGTGGCGTCCAGCTACCGCTGCGCCCGCGACTGACTCCACCACCACCGCCCGCGTCGAGATCCGGCGCGGGCGGTGGTTCCGGGATTCCGACGACGAATTCCTTGGCGCGCAGGAGCATTCGACCACCGGAACGGGCGCGGGGCCGTTTATTCGATCGCCGTCACCCGGTCCGGTGCGGCACCATCGGCGACGCCAAGGTGCCCCCGGAAGGAGTCGGATGGCTGCGCCAAGGTCCGAAAAACCCGTCAACAACCGCAAAAAGGCGGTGTTGCTCGTCCTGCGCCTCTACGGCCGGGAGTTGAGGCGGCACCGCTTCCTCGGCGTGGGCGCGCTCGTGCTGCCCGCGCTCGGCAACACCTGCCTGCTCTACCTGGCCCCGCTGGCGATCGGCGCGCTCGCGGGCCGCCTCGCCGAGGACGGTGCCGCCGACTTCGCCACCGTGCTGCCCTACCTGCTCGCGTTCGCCGGGTTGGCGCTGTTCGCCGAACTGCTGTGGCGCATCGGGGTCCACTGCCTCAACCGCACCGACGGGCGCGGCATCGAGCACCTGTCCGTCTTCGGCGTGGACGCCCTGCTCGGCAAGGACGCCGCGTTCTTCCACGACAACTTCGCCGGCTCGCTCACCAAGCGGGTGCTCAGCTTCGCCGGGCGCTTCGAGGAGTTCGTGGACACGGTGGCGTTCCGGATCGTCGCCAACCTGATACCGCTCGGCTTCGCGTGCGTCGTGCTGTGGACCTACCACCCGCTGCTCGTCGTGGTGCTGCTCGGCCTGATCGCCGTCACGGGTTTCGTGGTCGCGCCGCTCATCCGCCGGCGCCAGCGCCTGGTCGACGAGCGGGAGGCCGCCTACGCCCGGGTGTCCGGCCACGTCGCCGACACGTTGGCGAACATGGAGACCGTGAGGGCGTTCGCCGCCGAGGACCGCGAGAGCGCCGAGCACCGCACCCGCACCGCGGAGACCAGGGTGCTGGCGCTGCGGTCGTGGGACTACGGCAACCTGCGCATCGACACGGTGGTCGCACCGCTGTCGGTGCTGACCAACGTGCTCGGCCTCGCGGTCGCGGTCGGGGTCAGCGGCGGGCTCGGCGTGGAAGCGATCGTGGTGACGTTCGCCTACTTCAACAACGCCACCCGGATCATGTTCGAGTTCAACCAGATCTACCGGCGGTTCGAGAGCGCGCTCACCGAGGCCGCGCAGTTCACCGAACTGCTGCTGGAAGAGCCGACCGTGCTCGACCCGGAGGAGCCGGAGCCGCTGCGCGTCAAGGACTCCGGTGTCCGGTTCGCCGGCGTGGTCTTCGCGCACGCGGGCGGCGAGCCGCTGTTCACCGGGCTGGACCTGGACATCCCGGCGGGCACGCGGGTCGGGTTGGTCGGCCGCTCCGGTGGCGGCAAGACCACCCTCACCCGGTTGCTGCTGCGGCTGGTGGACGTGAACGAGGGCCGCATCCTCATCGGCGGCCAGGACATCGCCCGGATGCGCCAGGCCGACCTGCGCAGCCTGATCGCCTACGTGCCGCAGGACCCGGCCATGTTCCACCGGACGTTGCGGGAGAACATCGCCTTCGCCCGGCCGGGCGCGTCCGACGCGGACATCCTGCGCGCCGCCCGTGCGGCGCACGTGACGGAGTTCGCCGAAGGGCTGCCCGACGGGTTCGACACGATGGTCGGCGAACGCGGCATCAAGCTGTCCGGCGGGCAGCGGCAACGGGTCGCGCTGGCCCGGGCGATCCTGCGCGACGCGCCGGTGCTGCTGCTGGACGAGGCGACCAGCGCGCTGGACTCGGAGAGCGAGGTGCTGGTCCAGGAGGCGCTGTGGCAGCTCATGGAGGGCCGCACCGCGCTCGTCGTGGCCCACCGCCTGAGCACCGTCGTGCGCATGGACCAGCTGATCGTCCTCGACCGCGGCCGGGTCGTCGAACAGGGCACGCACGCCGAGCTGCTCGACGTGGACGGCGCATACGCCAAGCTGTGGCGCCACCAGTCGGGCGGCTTCCTGGACGAGGCGGCGGTGGACGACGTGGCCGCCGGCCACCCGACCCCGGTGGGCGCGAAACCGCTCCGCGCCTGATGGCGCACCGACCGGGTCCGCCGCGGACTCCCGTGCCGCAGTGAGCCGTGCTGCCCGTTTCCCACCGCCCGGGAAACGGGCAGCACCTGGTCGCGGCCCGACGAGCCGGCCAGTGTCGACGCCATGACCTGCGTCTTCTGCCTCATCGTCGCCGGTGACGCGCCGGCCGACGTGCGTCGGTCCTGGCCTGACGCGGTGGCGATCCGGCCGGACACCGGCGGCGTCCACCCCGGCCACCTGCTGGTCCTGCCACGCGTGCACGTCCCCGACGTCGGCGCCGACCTCGTGGTCACGGCCGCGGTGATGGCCCGCGCGGCCGAGTTGGCGGCCGACCTCCCCGACGCGAACGTGATCACCTCGAAGGGCGTGCACGCCACCCAGAGCGTCCGGCACCTGCACGTGCACGTGGTCCCGCGCGCGGAGGGCGACGGGCTGCCGCTGCCGCTGCCGTGGACACCGCGGCACGACCGCCGCTAGCGGGTGGCCTGGAACTCCTCGAACAGCTCGGGGATGTAGGCGAACAGCAGGTCGACCGTGCTGAACGCGCCGTTGACCGGGTCCAGTTGCGCGTAGGCGTAGGCCATCTCCGAGCCCTTGCGGGACGGGGTGGACTCGCGAACGTCGGTCAGCCAGTCCACGAACGGCACGCGGCGCAGGATCAGCACGGGGTTGAGCAGCGCGCCGTAGACCAGGAGCAGGTCCAGCACGACCGGGCGGTTGCGCAGGGACCAGCGGTAGAACTCGGAGAACAGGAAGAACCGGCGCTCCACGTCCGTCGGGCGCAACCCGTGCAGCTGCTCGGCCATCGCGACGCCGTGCTCGGTCGAGGCTTGCTCGGCTTCGCTCCACGCCCGGTCGTGCTCGTTGCGGACGGTCAGCTCACCCCGGTGCAGCCGGGTCAGGTAGGCGGCCCACCGCGCCGAGCCCGGGTTGCCGAACCCGTCCGCCGACCGGCCCAGCGCCAGCGCGACGCCGCGTTCGGCCCCCTCCAGGATCGCCGCGTCGACGTGCGAGATCCACGTGCCCGGCGCACCGAGCCCGTGGTCGTGGAAGAACGCGAGGACACCCTCGATGTTGCGCCACCGGTCCACCGCCCCCAGCCCGGCGGCGGGACCGCTCTGCACCAGGCGCAGGAACTCCAGCCGCTGCGCCACCGTCATCCGGTCGATCTCGGCGGCCGTGCAGTCCAACGACGCCGCGCACTCCCCCGGCGACCGGACCACCGCCATCGCCGGGACGGGCGCCACCAACCCGGCCACCAGTGCCAGCACCACAACCCACGCGGATCGCATCACACCGGGCAACTTAACCCGTCCGCGCAGCCCCGGTCCCGGAAAACCACCCGTTCAGGTCCGTGACGCTTCGGGGGCTCGGCGTGTGGGAACCGGTCGCCCCGGCCGACGCGAGCACCAGCACGGCACCGCCGCCGATCGTGGCTCTCGCGTCCCGGTCCGCCGCCGGGGTTGGCGATCTCACTGTTTCGCCCCGCGGGGCACGCACACGAGCCAGGCGTCCGCACGCCCCGAACCGGCGGCTCGAACGCGCATTCGTGTCGTCACCCGTCAGAGGGCGGAGTGGGGCAGGATCATCACCATGGTGAGCGCTGCCGGCGATGGCGTCCCCGAACCGGCCGCGGACCGGAAGCGGGACGCGGTGGTGGCCTGCGCCGTGTACGTGGACGGCGTGCGGCTGCCCGGCGACTGGTCCCCCGCCGCCGCCGTCGCCGAGGTCCGCATCCGGGGCGCGGGGTTCGTGTGGGTGGGCCTGTTCGAGCCCGACGAGGACCGCATCCGCGACGTGGCCGACGCGTTCGGGCTGCACGAGCTGGCCGTCGAGGACGCGGTGCACGCCCACCAGCGCCCCAAGCTCGACCGCTACGACGGCAACCTGTTCATGGTGCTCAAGACCCTGCGGTTCATCGAGCACGAGTCGCCGACCACGGCGCACGAGATCGTCGAGTCCGGCGAGATCATGGTGTTCCTCGGCCGGGACTACGTCGTCACGGTCCGCCACGGGCACCACTCGGAGCTGGGCGACGTGCGCCGCCAGTTGGAGGCCGAGCCGCAGCTGTTGGCCGCCGGGCCCGCGATGGTGCTGCACGAGATCGCCGACCGGGTGGTGGACGGCTACGGCGAGGTGATCGAGGCTTTCCAGGGGGACATCGACCTGGTCGAGACCGCGGTGTTCGCGCCGCGCAGCGAGCTGAGCGTCGAGCAGATGTACCTGGTGAAGCGGGAGATCATGGAGCTGCGGCGGGCCGTGATGCCGCTCGCGGGGCCGCTGCGCAAGCTCAGCGACGGCTCTTGCGGCCCGTTGGTGCCCGAGGAGGTGCGGTCCTACTTCCGCAACGTCGACGACCACCTCACCGCCGCCGCCGAGCGGGTCGCCGCGTTCGACGAGGTGCTGACGACCCTGGTGGACGCGACCCTGGCCAAGGTGTCGTTGCAGCAGAACAACGACATGCGCAAGATGTCGGCGTGGGTGGCGATCATCGCCGTGCCGACCATGGTGGCGGGCACCTACGGCATGAACTTCGACCACATGCCCGAGCTGCGCTGGAAGTACGGCTACCCGCTGGTGGTGTCGATGACCTTGGCGGTCTGCGTGGGCCTGTACCGGCTGTTCAAGCGCAACCGGTGGCTGTGACGGACGCGGGCGTTCCCGGGCACGGCAGTATGGACGGCATGATGCGGCAGTTCCCCGCGAAGGACCGCCCCGGCCGGGACGCCTGGCTCGGGCCGATCTCGCTGTGCCTCGCCCTGCTCAGCTGGCCGATCCCGGCAGGCGGCCCGGTGCTGGCGCTGGGCGCGGTGGCCTGCGGCGTGCGCTCGATGACCACCAAGACCGAGTACCGCCTGGACTGGACGGCGGTCGCGGGCACCTGCGTCGCCGTCCTGCAACTCCTGCTGTCGCTCATGCTGTTCGCCATGGCCGCCGGAGGCCACTAGGTCGACGCTGCTCGTCGGCCCGGCCGGACCGCCACCCCCGAACGGGAACCCGTCACCGTCGGCTGAACGACGAGGAGGCCCGGCGACTGGCGCCGGGCCTCCCGTGCGGTCACGGCATCAGCCGACGCGACACGTCAGGCTGGGCCAGTTCCAGTTGCCCCCGTGCTGGATGGTGAAGCCGAACACGTTGCCGTTGCCGTTGGGGCGGGCGGTCATCACGTTGCCCGAGCTGTCCCAGGTGGCGCTGGTGTTCCAGGTGGCGATGATCCTCTGCGGCGAGCTCACCGTGACCGTCACCACCCAGTTGTCGGTCCCCGTGACGGTCACCTGGCCGTTGAAGCGGTCACTCCACTTCGTGCCCTCCGAGTACGTCGCGGTGCAACCGTCGCCGGGCGGGTTGGTGGTCGTCGTGGTGGTGCTGGTCGGCGTGGTCGTGGTGGTGGAAGTCGGCACGACACCGCCGTTGAGGGCGTTCAGGGTCGACGTGTAGGCGGCCTTCTTGTTGCCCGAACCGTCGAACAGCAGCGGGGTGCCCGACGCGCGCCACGAGTCGGTGTCACGGATGCCCCACACGGTGATGCCGGTGCAGCGGGCAACGGCGAGGCACGCCTTCACGACCCGCTCGTAACTCGACGCTTGGGCCGAACCGGAACCCTCGATGTCCAGCTCCGTGATCTGCACGTCCACGCCCAGGGCCGCGAAGCTCGACAGCGTGGTCTGATAGTTGGACGGCACCGGGCTCTGGCTGTTGAAGTGCGACTGGAGGCCGACGCAGTCGATCGGCACACCGCGCTGCTTGAAGTCCTGCACCATCCGGTAGACGGCCTGGGTCTTCGCGTGGGTCCAGTCGTCGGTGTTGTAGTCGTTGTAGCAGAGCTTGGCGTTGGGGTCGGCGGCCCGTGCGGCGCGGAACGCCGCCTCGATCCAGTCGTTGCCCGTCCGCTGGAGGTTCGAGTCACGACGCGCACCCGAACTGCCGTCCTGGAACGCCTCGTTCACCACGTCCCACGCGTAGATCTTGCCCCGATAGTGCGTGGCCACCTGCGTGACGTGGTTCAGCATCGCCGACCGCAACGCCGAACCGGACATGTTCTGCATCCAGCCCGGCTGCTGCGAGTGCCACGCCAGGGTGTGGCCGCGCACCCGCTTGCCCTGGCCGGTCGCCTGGCTGACGATCCGGTCGCCGTTGGCGTAGCTGAACTGGTTCTGCTGCGGCTCGGTCGCGTCGATCTTCATCTCGTTCTCGGCCGTGACCATGTCGAACTCGCGGTTCAGGATTCCGACGTAGGTCGAATCGCCCAGCTTGTTCGCCGCGACCGCGGTGCCGAAGTACCGACCGGTCCGGTTCGCCGCGGTGGCCAGGGTGGTGCCGGGGCCCGGCTGCTGCGACGTGGTGGTCGTGGTCGTCGTGCTGGTGGTGGTCGTCGTGGTCGTGTCACCGGTGGTGGTGGTGGTGGGGCTGTCTGTCAGTGTGGGTGTGGTCCAGTCGCGCCATTGGGTGAGGTTGCCGGTGGCTTTGGTGTGCATGGTGATGGTGCCGGTGTGGTTGCCGGTTTTGGTGAGGTATTTCTGCACGGTTTGGGTGATGTGGGTGCGCCATTCGGTTCGGTTGGCGCAGTGGTTGCCGTCGGTGACGTTGGAGTGGTAGGTGATGTTCGCGCCCGCGCCCAGCGCCTTGTACACCTCGGCGCCGCCCAGTGCCGCCACGCTCGCGGAGCGGGGGCCGAGGTTGGCGATGTGGGGGTTGTCCATGATGAACAGGCCGCGTGGGGCGACCATGGCGACCAGGGAGTGGGTGTCGATCGGGGTGGCGTTGGGGTTGGCGGTGTAAGGGCTGAAGGGGTCGCCGAACCAGGGCTGTTCGCCGTAGGCGCTGGCCAGGGTCTGGCCGCCTTCGGCGTTGACGCCGCGGTAGATCGGCACGCCGGCGGTGCCGGACTCGATCGGCATGGTCAGGGCGACGCGCTGGTCGAACACGCCGGCGGCGAACGCGCCCTTGCCGAACCGGGAGCAGCCGGTCACGCCGATGTCGGCACGCAGGACATTGCCGCCGGAGGCTTCGATCACGTCGATGATCCGTGACACGCCCCACGCCCACGCCATCAGCAGCCCGGTCGGGCTGGTGTTGCCGTACAGGGTGTAGAACGCGCCCTGCTTGTTGGTGCGCGGCGTGCCCTCACGCCCCACCGAGTACGGGTCGAAGCTGATGATCGCCGCGCCCGCGGCGCGGATGGTGGCCGTGTCACCGCCGAACCCGCCGTAGACGATCACCGCCGGGAACGGGCCCGAACCCGACGGCAGCTGCACGCTCGCCGAGAAACTCGCGCTACGGCCGTTGTGCGACACGTTCACCGTGACGCTACCGGCCGTCACCGTGCCCGTCACCGACGCCGGTTTCGCCGGCTTGTCGCCGAACACGTGCCGCTCCGCCAACTCGCGGATCTCCGCCCGACGACAACGCCACTCCGACCGCGACCCGACCCGCTGACCGTTGAGCTTCGTGAACGGGTCCGGCAGACGCGAGTTCGACGGGAACGACCCGGGGAGACTCACCGGGCAATCCGCCCCGTCGTCCTCCACACCCGCCAACGCCACCACACCACCCGCCGCGGGTGTGCTGGATCGCGCCACCGCGGTCAACGTCCCGGCCAGCGCCAACGCCGCGACCGCCAACACGAGCACCGCCGAACGGACTTTCAAGCGGCCTGAACTGATGATCACCAGGGCTCTCCTTTGAGACAGGGTGGTGGAGACGGCAACACCGATCGACAGCCGAAACGATGACCTAAAGTTTCGATCTGCTCCACGAAACATGTCAATGCTCCGGATGCACCTCGGCAACCCGCGAGTCTCAGTTGGCGAGCGCCCCGCACAGCACAGATGTGCAGATCAGGTAGATCGAGAAAGTCCACCGGTCGCCGACCGTGGAGCAGGAGCTTGCGAAAGGGTTCGGCGCGCTTGGCGACGCGAAAAGGCACCGGACCGAAGTTCCGGTGCCGGTGCTCACCTTCCTCTTCGGCACGACGAGCCGATCACTTGAGCGACCGCGTCCGGCTTCACCCGATCGGACCATCAGAGCGGGCCGGGAGGCACCGCCGCGGGGAGGGGTTGGTACATCCGATCGGGGGTATCCCACGGCCCCTGATCGAACAGCCACCGGAGGCCGCGATGGGCAGCCTGGCAGGCGCGCACGCTCCGACGCTCGGAGTCGAGGAAGAGTTCCTGCTGGTGGACGCCCGGACCGGGATGCCGGTGCCGCGCGGGCGCGAGGTGGTCGACGCGGCCAGGGCGCGGTTCGGCGTGGACCTCGACGTCGAGCTGGTCCGAGCGCAGGTGGAGACCCGGACCCCGATCTGCCACGACCTCGCCGACGTGCGCCGGCAGCTCCTCGGCCTGCGCCTGGTCGCCGCCGAGGCCGCGCACTCGCTCGGCCTGCGCCTGCTGGCCGTCGGCGCGCCGCCCGTCGGCGGACCCGACCTGCCGACCGACGGCCAGGACCGCTACCGCGGGCTCGCCGAGGACTACCGGCTGCTCGCCGCCGAGCAGTCCATCTGCGGCTGCCACGTGCACGTCGCCGTGCCGGACCCGGAGACGGCGGTGCAGGTGTGCAACCACGTGCGGCTGTGGCTGCCGGTGCTCGCGGCGGTCACCGCGAACTCCCCCTTCGCCCACGGCCTGGACACCGGCTACGCGAGCTGGCGGTCGGTGGTGTGGTCGCGGTGGCCGGGGGCGGGCCCGCCGCCGCACTTCGAGTCGGCGGCGCACTACGAGTCCACGTGCGACATGCTGCTCGCCTGCGGCGCGGCGCGCGACCGGCGGATGATCTACTGGGACGTCCGGCCCTCCGCTCACCTGCCGACCGTGGAGGTCCGGGTCGCCGACGTCGCGGCCACTGTGGACGAAGCTGTCCTGCTCGCCGCCTTGGTGCGCGCGCTCGTCACCACCGCGCTGGCCGACCTCCGACGCGGCCTGCACGCGTCACCGGTGCCCGCGGAGGTGCTGCGCGCCGCCACGTGGCGTGCCGCGCGGGACGGCATCACCGGGCTCTCCCTGGACGTGCTGTCCGGGCGCCTGGTGCCCACGCGCCTGCTGCTCGACCGGCTGCTGCACCGCGTCCACGACCACCTCGACGACGTCGACCACGTGCGCCGGCTGCTGTCCACTCTGGACGCCGAGGGCGGTGGCACGGACCGGCAGCGGCGCGCCTTCGCCCGCGCGGGCCGGATGTCCGACGTGCTGGACCGGTTGGCCCGCGACACGCTTTCCGGCTCCGAGACGTGGACCGGCGGGCCGTTCCGGCGCAGCGCCTGATCAGCCGCCGGCGGGCCCGGCCCGGGCGAGGCGGAACAGCGCGGCTCTCCCGGCCAGCAGGAAGACCCGGGCGGCCTGGACGTCACCGGAGGCGGCTTGGTCGCCCGCGTCGTCCAGGAACCCCAGCGCGGCCGACACCGGACCGTTCGGCGTGCGGTCCGCGAGATCCCGCAGGTGGTCCAGCACCGGGGCGACGGTCGCCGCGTACCCGGCCAGCACCCGGTTGATCTCCTGCCGGGCGTCGACGTGCCGGGGGTCGAGGCGCAGCACCGCTTGCACCGCGCAGTCGACGGCCACCCGCAGCACGGCGACCGGATCGCCCTCCACCTGAACCTTGTGCTCACTCACGGAAAGCCAGGGTAGATCACGATCCGTGACGCGGCATGTGCTCAGCGCGTCCGGAGGACAAGATGTGTGCGTCCGCCACGATCGGGGTACCCGATGACGCCAAGGGCCGTTTTGAACAGACAGGGCGGCTGGACGCGCACTGGGGGAACGGCCCATGACTCAGTCCGACCACGCACTCGCTGCCAGAATCAGCGTCGACCTCAGCATGCCGGTGCCGCCGTTGGCGCAGATCCGGCAGTGGCTGGCGACCGTCCTGGCCGACCTGGCCGAGGACGTCCTCCAGGACCTGATGCTGGTGTGCACCGAGCTGGTGTCCAACGCCTACGACCACGCCAGCGCACCACGCAGGTTGCGCGTGCACCGCTCGCGTGACCGCGACGCGCTGCGGATCGAGGTGGACGACGGCAGCCCGGACCGCCTGCCGGTGGCCGGGGCCTCACGCCTGGGCTCGTTCCGCGGCCGCGGCCTGATCATGGTGGACAACCTGTCACGCCGGCAGTGGGGCACCCACCTGGGCGAGGACGGCAAGACGGTGTGGGCCGAGCTGCCCCTGTCCTGACGATCAGGTGGCCTGGAGGGTCCGCTGGGCGGACCGCGCGGCGAGGATCGGCAGGAAGTTCGGGAACGTGGCCCGCGCGGCGAGCCGCCGGTAGGCGTCGGCCACGGCGGCCCGGACCACCCGGTGGTCGATCTTGCCGCCGAGCCGGCGGGAGACCTCCTCCGCGGCTTGGTCCAGCTGCGCTTCGACGTCGGCGCGCAGGGTGCGGGGATCGCGGACGAGGTGACCTTCGAGCCGTTCGGCCGTCATGGCGTCCCTCCGTCGCGGCACGGTGGAATTCCACCGTACAACAGCGATGCGCGACGCGGCGGTCTCAGAAGCTGTCGCCCTCGGTCAGCTCGTGCTCGAACCGGTCGGCGGCCGACACCAGCAACATCAGCGGCCGTTCGAACTCCTCGCGCACGCTCAGGTCCTCCAGCGGCACGGTGTGCTTGAGCAGCGCGACGTCGTCCACCACGGCGGCACCGCCGACGGCCGCCGTGCCCGCGAGCCGGAGCAGCCGCTCCAGGTCGATCGCGTCGACCCGGCCGACCGGCGAGGAGATCTCCACCCACGCCACGCCGTCGGACTCCGGCACGTGGTGCACCGAGACCTGCTGGGTCCGGTCCTGGTCCAGGTCGAGCCGGAAGCGCAGCCAGCTGTCGGTCTCCTCCAGCACCTCGTACCGCGTCCGGACATAGTTGATCACGTCGATCCAGCTGGTCACCGTCGTTGCCCCTCGCCCTGCTCACGCCACGCCGCCCGGTCGCTCCACACGGTATCCGAACTCGCCCGCGGCGCCGGGGAGATCGGTCAGGAGCCGATCAGCACGCCGTCGACCTCGGCGGGCGCGGTGTCGTCCGGCGACGCGCAGGCCAGCCCTCGGCGGACCGCGTCGACCAACCAGTCCACCACCTCCGTGCCGAACGCGGCGACCAGGGGGCGGGCGGCGTGCTCCAGCATCGCCATGGCCCGTTCCCAGTTCTCCGGCACGGTGTCGGCCAGCAGGCGCAGGGCGGTCGGCGGGTGCTGCCGGAGCAGGACCGGGAACAGGTTCAACAGCACCTCGTCCTGCTCCACCCGGCTGAACGGGTCGTCGGGCAGCCGCTGCGCCTCGGCCAGCAGCCCGACCGGGTCGACCAGGTGCCCGAGCGCCGGCGAGGCGGCCAGCGGCAGCAGCGCCACCACGCGCTGGGCGGCGCGACCCTCGCTCGCGGCGACGACCTCGGCGGCGAGCCGCTCGACCCGTTCGTGCCCCGGCCACAGCTCGGCGGCGAACGCGACCAGCCCCGCCGCCGCCGGCAGGCGTTCGCCGGGCAGCAGGCCGCGCACCCGTTCGGTGAACGCCGCGCCGGCCGGCCCGTCGGTCGCCGTCACGAGGTCGACCACGGCCGCGTACACGGGGTGCCCGATCCTGATCGCGGCGGCGCGGTGCCGTTCCGGCGAGCGGCGGAACTCGTGGAACGCCACCGCCGCGAGGGTCACGTCCAGCAGCGGGTCTTCGCCGGCGGGCCGGGGCGTCCGGGCGAGCGCGTTCTCGTGCATGTCCCGGAACGCCGGGAACGGCTCGACGCCGTGCAGGACGCTGTCGACGTACGCGCCCGACGCGAAGGCCCCGAACGACAGCTGGAAGGCGTACTGGAGGAACCCCGCGCCGCTCGCCGCCAGCAACGCCATGCCGGGGTCGGCTTGGTAGGGGATCAACCGCAGCGCGGCCTCGAAGCGGGCCCGGTGGTCCGGGCGGACGTAGGCGAACGCGTAGGGGTCCTGGTCGTCGACCGCCCACTCGTACCTCGGGACGTGGGCCAGTGACCCGGTGAACGAGTCCCAGAGGTGCCGGGCGGCCTCGTCCAGACCGGCGTGGGCGGCCGACCGGAACAGCGAGGCCACCGCGATCAGCCGTTCGCCGCCGTCGGTGAGCGCGTTGACCAGCGCGGCGGCGTGCGCCAGGTCGCGCTCGCCGACGACCTCGGCGAACACGCGGACGGTGCGGGCCAGGCCGTACGGGTTGCCCGTCGACCACGAGCCGGGTGTCATGGCGCGGATGACGTCGGCCGGGTCGCGGTGGAAGCGCCGCTCGCTGAGGAACCGCCAGTCGCGGGTGTGGTTCATCAGGTACGGCAGGTGCTCGAACCCGTCCCGCGCGGACCGCGGCCGGTCGGTGCGGCCGTCGACCGGGAAGTAGGGGCCGAGCCGGGGGCCGTCCACGAGTGGCGGCGCCAGTTCCGCCGACCGCAGCACGTCGTCCAGGATCGAGCGCGGCGTGCCGGTGTCGCCCACGTCGAGCCGGCGGTGCGCGACGCGCGCCAGGGTCGTGTACCGGTCGTGGCCCACCGCGGACCAGCCGACGCCGGTCAGCTCGCCCGCGACCGCGACCGCCCGGTCCGGGTCGTACCCGGCCAGCTCCACCGCGACCGTGTCCAGGTACGACTCGCGGAAGTCCCGGCTGACCACGCCGTCGTCGGCGGCCGCGGGGCCGATCATGGCGTACGCGCGGTCGACCAGCCGCCGCGCCCGGTCCGGGTCGAACCGGGCGACCACCGCGCTGACCCGCACCACCGTCCACACCGTGTTGTTCCAGGCGAGCAGGCGGTCGAGCACGGCGTCCGCCCGGCCGAATTCACCGAGTTCCGCCCACGACGTCGCCGCGCGCAGGAACGCGTCGTCGACCAGGCCGTTCAGCTCGGCGGCGTCGACCCGGTCCAGCAGGGCGCGTGCGGTCGCGCGGTGGTGCGCGACCAGTTCGGCGGCTGCCCCGACCACGCCCTTGACCAGCTCGTTCGGGTCTTCGGCGGAGTGGTCGACCTCGGCGCGCAGCGCGACGAGGTGCCGTTCACCCGACGCCACCGCCAGCCTCGCGCGGGCGCGCAACCGGTCGGCGATCGGTGCGTCGGGCAGGCTCTCCTCCGCCAGCCGCAGCAGCTCCGGCACGTCGGCGGGCTCGGCCCTGGCCGCCAGGTCCAGCCACGCGCCGGCCCGGTCGGCGCGGATCGACGGGATCAGCTCGCGGGCGCGTGCCGGGTCGGCGGCGGCCGCGGCGGCGCGGTAGAGCGGGTCCGGCTCCTCGGGACGGCTGTCGGCGCGTTCCCACAGCCGCAGCGCGCGGCCCAGGTCGTGCGGCGCGAGCAACCGGGCGGCCCGTTTCAGCGGGTGCCGGGACTCCCCCGTCAGGCCGCCGTCCCCCGGCCTCGTGCGGCGGCACGGTCAACGCCGTCTCCACCACCAGCTCCAGCAGGTCCGGGCGGTGCTCGGCCATCGCCGCCGCCGCCTCGAACTGCTCCAGCGACGGCGGCAGCGCGGCCAGGTGCTCCAGCGCCTCCTCGGTGCGGCCGAGCCGGGCCATCAGGCCGAGCACGGCCGGTGCCAGGGTGCGCCCGCCGCGCAGCACCTGGCGGCGCACCACCCCGAGGTACAGCGTGGTCGGCAGGCCGGTGGCCACCGGGAACCGGGCCACGACCCGGTCGGTGACGAGGTCGAGCAGCCGCAGGAAGTGGCGGTCGGAGCCGAGCCTCGCCCGGACCGCGCGACGCAGCCCGCCGCAGACCAGCCCGACCGCGTCGTCGGCCACCGCGTCCCGGCAGCGGACGGCGTGCTCGGCGAGCCGGACCAGCCCGTAGCGGTCCACCGCGGACCAGTCGACCTCGGCCCAGGTCGCCGCCGTGCCGCGGTAGTGCCGCACGATCCGCTCGTGCCACTCCAGGGCGTCCACGGCGTGGTCGGGGTGCCGCGTCGCGGCCAGGAACTCGCCGATCGAGGCGTGGTAGAACGCCACCCGGCCGTCCCGCTCGTCCAGCAGCCAGCGCAGCCGCGCCAGCACGTTGCGCACCGCGCGCGGCCACACCCGGATGCCGGCGAGCGCGGTCAGCTCCTCCACCGCCAGCGGTTCGCGCGCCACGGTGAGCAGGCCGAGGATCGGCTGGCCGACGCCTTCCCACGCGGGCGTCAGCGCGTCGGCGGCGCCGGTCGGATCGCGGACCTCCAGCATCCCGAGCCGGTCCAGGTCGGAGTGCAGGGTCGCGACGAAGAACGCGTACAGCCCGCCGAGGCCGGGCGGGAGGTCGGCCGAGGAGAGCAGCGCGGCCACCAGCTCGTGGTCGTCGCCCGCGGACGCGGCCTCGTCCAGCGCCCGCGCGTACGTCGCCAGGTACAGGAAGTTCCCGGCGGCCCGGCCGACCGCGTCACGGCGCACCTGCTCCGGGTCACGTCCGGCCGCCGCCGCGGCGCGCGTGACAGCCGGTGTGCCCAACGCGCGCTCGGCGTAGCCGACCAGGTCGTCCACCACCTGGCGGGAGGTGGGGTCGATGGCGATCTCGTGCAGCCGGCCCGCCCGCGACGACCGGAGCGGTTCGAGCACGGCGTGCGGTCGGGAGCTGAGCACGAAGCGGACGTTGCGCGGCAGTTCCGGGCCGCGGGCGAGCCAGTCGAGCAGGCTCGCCCGCTCGACCGCGAGCTCGTCCAGCGCGTCGACCAGGACCACGATCCGGGCGTCCGGGTCCTCGGCCGCCAGCACCTCGGCCGGGCCGAGCAGCGCGAGGTGGGCCAGGTTGTCCGGTTCCAGCAGCCTCGGTTCCAGGTTCGCCGTGCCGATCTCGATGCCGCTGACGCGGCCCGACACCCTGCCGGTGACCCGCTGCTCCAGGGCGAGCGTCGCCGTGCGGTGGAACGGTGAAGCGGTCAGGTCGCCGATCCGGATTCCGACCGCGCTGCCGCCGGCCTCGACGGCGTCCACGTGCTGCCGGACCACGATCTCCAGGCGGTCCTGCGCGAAGATCTCCGGCCGTTGGCGGGCGAGCTGGTGGCCGACCGACAGCAGGAACGACGCGACGTCCCCGCCGGCCAACGCGGTCCGGCTGTCCCGTCGGACGAAGTAGCGCAGCCAGTCCGGGTGCGCGTCGGCCAACCCGGCCAGCAGGCTGGTCTTGCCCGCGCCCGGCTCCCCCGTGACCAGGGCGTAGCGGGCGGCCCCGTCGGCCAGGGCCCGCTCGATCCGCTCGTGCAGCCAGCCGCGCCGGACGAAGTCCGCGGCGGTGCGGTCGCGCACCAGGTCCTCGAACGGCCGGGTCGCCGGGTCCATGCGGCGGCTAACGCCCGGCTCTGACAACGGTGGCGCGGCCGGACAACGGCTCGGGCATCACACCTCGCTTCACGGCTCGCCCCGGGTGGACCGCGTCGCAGTGTAGTCATCCGGTCACGCGACGGTGGCCGGTTCGCGAGATCCGCAGCCAAACCGGCTGTCGAGGTCGTCGAGGTCGTCGAGCCGCACGAGAACGGGCGGCCACCGCACGGCAGCGGGGCCGCGACCGGGTGGTCGCGGCCCCGCCGACGAACGGTCGTGCCTAGCGCCAGGTGATGTCCGACGCCGAGTAGAAGCAGTTCTTGCCGTCCGCGCCCTCACCGATCTTCTTGGGCTCGGAGCCCTTCGGGACGCCCTGGTACTTCTCGCAGATCACGGCGCTGCCGTAGACCGTGATGCGGGAGAAGCGGGCGGTGTCGCCCCAGTTGGTGTTGATGCCCGCCAGCACCTTGGTCGACCGCGCCGTGACGCCGTCCATGACCACGTGCCGCTGGTAGGACGTGGCGCAGTTGCCGCACGCCCGGTACAGCTTGCCCGCGCCGTTGACCTGGAAGTTGCGGATGGTCAGCGTGCCCGCGCCGTTGTGCTGGAACACCTTGTCCGACGCCGACTTCGCGCCGCCGCCGTCGACCAGGTAGGTCGCCGAGGAGCTGGAGGACTTGAACGTCGCCGCGTCCTCGCCCACGTCGTTCCACCAGACGTTGCGGATGGTGCAGGAGCCCTCGCAGTGGATGCCGTCGCCCGCCGGGGCGTCGATGATCACGTTCTCGATCGTGCCGCCGTTGGCCACCACGAACATCGGGTCCTGGCTCTCGCCCTGACCACCGTCGCCGATGCCGTAGTACTTCTTCATCCCACCGTTGAAGTACGTGCCCACGTTGCGCGTCGTGGTCTGGTGCACGCTGCCGGTGTCCGAAGGCCACGGACCGCTGCCGTCACCGCTGCCGGGGTTGCTGGTGGTGGTAGTGGTCGTCGTCGTGGTGGTGGTGGTGCGCGACGTGGTCGAGGTCGACGTGGTGGTCGACGTCGGGCCGCCGCTGGTCGGCGTGAACGTCCACTGCTTGGTGGCGACGCTGTCGCAGGAGTTCTGCTGCACCAGCGCGCCGGCCGAGGTGGAGTTGTCCTGGGTGTTCATGCACTTGCCACCGTTGGTGTTGACCACGCGGTAGTCGCTGCCGCTCGCGGTCAACGACCAGGTCTGGGTGGCGGTGCCCGCGCACGACTGCTGCTCGATCGCCTTGCCCGCCGACGTGGACGCGTCCCGGACGCCGAGGCAGAGACCGGCGGCGGAGGTGATCTTGAAACCGCCGCTGACCGAGGTCAGCGTCCACGCCTGGCTGCCGCCGCCGCACGAAGCCTGCTGGAGTTGCACGCCGCTCGCCGCGCTCGCGTTGGGCACGTCCAGGCACAGGCCGCTGCCCGCGTTCTTGATCGTGTACGTGCCCGCGCCGACCGCCGCGTCCGCCGGCGTCGCGCCCGGCCAGGCGAGCAGGCCGGCGGCCAACGCCGTGGCGCCCGCCGCCGCGGCCAGGCTCAGGCGCCATCGTGTGCCACGCGAGGGTGCGGGTCGCGTGGATCGACGGTGATCCGCTGTGCTCATCAACACTCCACTTCTCACTTCCCGGGAACGCCGAGGTCGGCGGTCACGGATTCCGACAGCGCGTTTCCCGAACACTCGAATGGCAGGGTGAGAATTCGGGGAAACCGCTTTCCCAGCGGGATGTTAGAGGCTGCGGAACCACCAGGTCAACGACGGTTTTTCCAGACTGCGGCGGCCCCGGTGTCGAATTCCGTCGAACACCGAGGTAATCGGCGGTCGAAGTGATCACCACGGACTGCGGCGCAAATGCGGCCGGTCATATTCGTGAACAGAATCGGCCGACCCGGGTCACACTCGTGAACAAAAGGTCAGGCAATGAACGATTACCGGGCTCAGCTCCGGTCTTCGCTCTCCGGCATCTCCGCGCCGCACCGGGGGCACACCGCCCGCGCCGGGCCCTCGTCCAGGGCGCCGCACTCCGGGCACACCCGCGACAACCAGCACACCGGGTCTCCGACCGGCTCCGGACGACCGCCGCCCTCGGACTCCACGTCGCCCCCAGCCTCGTCCCGACCCTAAACAGGAATGGAGAATACCGCTTTTGCTACGGTCGCGACCATGCACCTCATCCGGTCCACGGACGTCGCGCTGCGCGTGGTGATGCTCCTGGCCACCGGCGGCGGTCGGCTCACCGTCGACCAGCTGTCCGACGCGCTCGACGTGCCGCGCCACCACATGGCCAAGGTCGTGCAGCGCCTGCAACGGCACGGTTTCGTGGCCACCGCGCGCGGCCGGGCCGGGGGCGTCGGGGTCCCGCCCACGACGCTGGACACCTCCGTCGGCGCGGTCGTGCGGGCGTTGGAGGGCGACCGCGAGGTGGTGGACTGCGACGGGCCGCCGTGCCCGTTGCGCGGCGGCTGCCACCTGCGCCGCGCGCTGCGCACCGCTCAACTCGCGTTCCTGGCCGTGCTGGACGACGTCACGGTCCGGGCGCTGGTCGCCGAACCCGCCGGTCCCGTGCTGCTCGACCTGGTGCGGCAGCGCGCGGGCGGCACCCCGTGAGCCGCGACCTGGCCGGCCGGGACGACGCGCTGGCGGTGGTGACCGAGTTCTACCGGCGGGCGTTCGAGGACGCGCTGCTCGGCCCGGTCTTCCGGGACGTGGCCCGGCTCGACCTCGCCACGCACCTGCCGGTGATCGCGGACTTCTGGGCCACCGTGCTGTTCCGCGCGGGCACCTACCGCCGCAACCTGCTGCGCGTGCACCTCGACCTGCACGAGCGCTTCCCGCTGACGTCGGAGCACTTCACCCGGTGGCTGGCGCTGTGGGGTGACACCGTGGACGAGCTGTTCGCGGGTGAGAAGGCGGACCTGGCGAAGTCGCAGGCGGAGCGGATCGCGTGGTCGATGATCCGCAGGCTGCGCCGCGAGGACGCGAGCGAGCTGGTCACCATCCGCAGGCGTGACGAGGCCGAGGGCGGCTGACCGGGAGGTGGGCTCGTGATCAGGTTGGACCGCCTGGTGAACGTGCTGGGCGGCTACGGCGTGCGGTTGGCGTGCTGCCCGGTGCCGCGGTCGACGGAGCTGCGCAGCGTGGTGATGCGCGAGACCGACGACGCGCGGGCGGTGGGCGGCGACGTGTTCCTCGCCGTCGGGGCCGGGTCGGTGGCGCAGGCGGTGGAGTGGGCGGCGACGGCGAAGGCGGCGGTCGTCCTGCTGCACGGCGAGGCCGAGCGGGAGGCCGCCGCGGTCGGCGAGGCGGAGGGCGTCGCGGTGATGCTGGTCGATCCGGCCGTGTCGTGGAGCCAACTGGCCGGCGTCGTCTACGGGCTGGTGCTGGAGGGTCGGGAGACCGAGTCGGGTCGCGGCCCGACGGACCTGTTCGCGCTGGCCGACAGCCTCGCGGGCGCGGTGGGCGGGTCGGTCACCATCGAGGACCGGCAGGCGCGGGTGCTGGCGTACTCCAGCTCGCAGCAGGGCGCCGACCCGGCGCGGCTGGAGACGATCCTGGGCCGGCAGGCGCCGCAACGGCTGCGGGACCTGTTCGACCGGCGCGGGGTGTCCGCGTACCTGGCCGCCTACGACGAGCCGCTGTTCGTCGAGGAGGACCCGGAGCACGGGCTGACCGGGCGCATGGTCGTAGCCGTGCGCGCCGGCCGGGAGCTGCTGGGGTCGGTGTGGGTCACCTGCGGCGTGCCGCTGACCGGGGCGCGGTGCACGGCGCTGGCCGACGGCGCCCGGACCGTCGCGCTGCACCTGCTGCGCTCGCGGGCCAGCGCCGACCTGGAGCGGCAGGTGGAGTCGGACCTGGTGATCCGGCTGCTGGAGGGCACGGCGGACGCCGCGACCGTGGTCAGCCGGCTCGGGCTGCCGCAGGGGCCGGCGCGGGTCATCGCGGTCCGCGCCCACATCGCCGCCGAGCGGCACGCGGCCCTGCTGCTCGCGTTCGACCGCGCCACGACCGGTTTCGGCTGGTCGAGGCCGGGCCGCAGCACGCTGTCGGGCACCACGCTCTACACCGTCCTGCCCGGTGAGCCGGTGGGCGCGGCGCGGGACTGGGTGGCCGCGCTGCGGACCGCGCTGCCCGCGCAGGTGACGGTGACCGCCGGGATCGGCGGCACCGCCGCGGCGGCCGACCTGCCCGCGAGCCGGCAGGAGGCCGACGAGTGCCTGGCGCTGCACGAGGCACGCCCGCCGGGCACCGTGCCGCCCGCCTACGACGAGTCGTGGGACGACATCCTGCTGCAACGCCTGCGCGCCGCCGCCCGGGCGGGACGAGCGCCGGCCCGGGGTCCGGTCGCCGACCTGCGCCGGCACGACCGCGACCACGCCACCCACTACGTGCCGACGTTGCGGGCCTGGTTGGAGGCCCAGGGCGACCTCGCCCAGGCGGGCGAACGGCTGGGCGTGCACCCGAACACCATCCGCTACCGGCTGCGCAAGATGGTCGAGGTGACCGCGCTCGACCTGGACGACCCGCGCAAGCGGCTGGCGATGATCATCGACCTGGCCGCGACCGACTAGCTGTCGGTTCCCGACAAGACCACCCAGCCGAATTGTCGACAGCGGACAACAGCCTGGTGGGCCGGCCGCGCGATGCTGGCTTCGACAAGCAGTTCGGGCGGGTGTGGAGGTGGTCATGGTCGACGTCGGGCGCAGCGACGGCGGGCCGCGGTCGGCGGTCGTGATCGGCGCGGGCATCGTGGGCCTGTCGACCGCGTGGTTCCTCCAGGAGCGCGGAGTCGAGGTGACCGTCCTCGACCGCACAGGGGTGGCCGCGGGCGCGTCCTGGGGCAACGCCGGATGGCTCGCGCCGGGCCTCACGATCCCGCTGAACGAGCCGTCCGTGCTGCGCTACGGCCTGCGGTCGCTGCTCAACCCGACCGCGCCGCTGCACGTCCCGCTGTCGGTCGACCCGGGGCTGTGGTCGTTCCTGCTGCGGTTCGCCGCGCAGTGCCGCTGGTCGTCGTGGACGCGGGCGGTGCGCGCCAACCGGTCGTTGAACGCCGAGTGCGTCGAGGCGTTCGACGTGCTGACCGCCAACGGCGTGGACGCGCCCACGGTCGACGCGCCGATCACCGCCGGCTTCGAGAACACCCGGCAGGCGCAGGCGCTGCTGCACGAGCTGCGCCGGATGGCCGACGCCGGCCAGCCCGTCGAGCACGCCGAGCTCGACGGGGAGCGGCTGCGCGACCTCGTGCCGCTCGCGTCGCCGGTGCTCACCGCCGGCGTGCGGATCGACGGTCAGCGCCACCTCGACCCCGGCGCCTTCGTGCGGGCGCTGGCCCGGTCCGTGGAGGACCGCGGCGCGACGATCCGCGTGCTGGAGGCGGTCGACGTCCACCCGCGCGGCCGGGGTGTCTCGGTGCGCACGCGGCAGGGCGAGGTCGTGACCGCCGACGTGGCCGTCGTGGCGACCGGCGCGTGGCTGTCGCGGTTGGCGGCGAAGTGGGGCGTGCGCGTCCCGGTGCGCGCGGGCCGCGGCTACTCGTTCACCGTGCCGGTGGACCGCCCGGTGCCCGGCCCGGTCTACCTGCCCGCCGCACGGGTGGCGTGCACGCCGTACCAGGGCGCGCTGCGGGTCGCGGGCACGATGGAGTTCCGCGACCCCGACGCGCCCGGCGTGGTGGCGCGGCTGGAGGCGATCATCGCCTCGGCCCGGCCGCTGCTCGACGGCGTGCGCTGGGAGGAGCGCCGTGACGTGTGGGTCGGCTCGCGCCCGGTCACGCCCGACGGCCGCCCGCTGATCGGCGAGGTGCGACCACCGGGGGTGTACGTCGCCGGCGGGCACGGCATGTGGGGGCTGGCCCACGGCCCGATCACCGGACGCCTGCTGGCCGAGCAGATCACCACCGGCAAGCAGCCCGACGCGCTGCGCGCGTTCGACCCGCTGCGGTGAGCGCCCGTGGAAGCCACCCGCGACCCGATCGACGGTGACGAACGCGCCGAGCTGCACTGGCTGCGCAAGGAGAACGCGTTCCTGCGCGTGCAGCTCGACGTGCTGACCGACATCGCCACCGGCTACGCCCGTGACGTCGACAGGATGCTCCGCCTGCGCGCGCACGGCTGACACCACGAGCCAACCACCCCGTCCGAGGGGCCGGCGCAGCCGGACGCCCGGCACCGCGGACACCCGAGCCGTCAGGGCGGCCCGCACCTCCCCGGCCGCCCTGACGGCACCCACCCACGAGCACCCGAGGGCCACCATGACCGACACCCGACCCCGGCGCACCTGGCTGACGCCGCACGCCCACCAGCGCCTGCGCGCCGAACTGGCCGAGCTGAACCGCACCGGCGGCACCGACGACCCCGCCGACCAGGACGACCGCGCCGCGCTGCGCCGGCAGCGGCAGGACCGCGTCCGCGAGATCCAGGACCTGCTGGCCAACGCGGTGGTGGGCGAGGACCCGCCCGACGACGGCATCGCCGAACCCGGCATGGTGCTCACCGTCCGCTACGACGACACCGGCGACACGGAGACGTTCCTGCTGGGCGCGCGCGCCGCCGAGCACGGCGACATCGAGGTCTACTCCCCCGATTCACCACTGGGCACCGCGCTGACCGGGGCCCGTCCGGGTGATCAGCGCACCTACGGCGTGCCCGCCGGCGGCACCGTCCGCGTCACGCTGCTCGACGCCGTCCCCTACGGGCGCCACCCCGCGAACCTCGGCAGCACGACGGTGTCCGGCTAGCCGGCACCGGCGGGACGCCGGAGGACGCGGTCGACCCGGCCGGCGGCGGACGTGCCGCCGCCGGTCACTGGTCGGCGACCAGCCGGGCCCTGGTGCGGACCCACGACTTCAGCCGCGTGTCGTCGGCGAGCCGGGTCAGCGCGCGACGGCCCGCCGCGGTGTCGAGGGCCAGCAGGCGCTCGGCGGCGTCCAACCGCAGCTCGTCGTGCTCCTCGCGGTCGCCCGCGAACGCCTCCAGCAGCTTCACCCGTTCCCGCGCGGGCAGGGCGTCGACCAACCGCAGCCGCGCCTTGCCGTGCACGCGCCCGGCGACCAGTTCGCGGACCAGTTCCGTGCCCTCCGCGCGCTGGGCCTTGCGCGCGCTCAACGCGGCCTTGGCCCGATCCTTGTCCGGCACGAGGTCGTCCCGGGCGATGGCCTGGTAGGCGGCGAACTCGGCTTGCGACTCCCCCGCCCGGCCGAGCTCCGCGGCGGCCTTCAGCCGCCGATCCGGCGCGCCCGTGCCGCGCGCGATGGCCAGCACCAGCTCCGCGCCCACGGACCGGTCCGACTTCAACGCGTGCACGGCGAACGCGAACCGGTCCCGGGCGTCGATCGACTCCGACTCGGCCAGGGCGGCGTACACGGCGACCAGCTCGGCACGCGGGACGTGCCGTGCGGCCAGCGTCGCGGCCTTCATGCGGGCGGTGGGGTCCTGGTCCTCGTCGCGCGCCAACGTCGTCAGGTACGGACCTGCGTCCTCCGGCGCCACGACCATGAGCTGCTCGACGGCCCACAGCTTCTTGCGGTCGTTGTCGGCGAACGACTCGACGACGTCCAGGAGGACGGTCCGGGCGGCCGGGAGACCCCGGTTGCGCAACGCCGCATCGACCCGCTTCTTGGGCGGGAAGTCGCGGCTCGCGACCAGGTCCAGCAGCAGGGTGTTCGGCCGTCCCGCGCGGTCGATGAGGAACAGGGCGGCCGCGTACCGCACGCCCGCGTCGGCGGTCGCGTCGCCCGACAGCTCCTCGCACAGGGCGGTCGCCCGCGGCGCGTCCCGGCCGGCGACCACCTCCACCGCCTGCCCGAACACCCCGGTCGACGTGGTGTGGCGGAGCACGTGGCACATCAGGTCCGTGCCGCGAGCGGCGTCCAGCCCCACCGCCGCGGAAGCCGCGAACAGCCGCTGCCCGTCCGACGCCTGCCAACCGGTGACGATCCGCCGCGCCACGTCGAGGGCGTCCCCCGGCCGGTGCGGCGCGAGCAACCGCACGGCCATCAGCTGCGCGTCGACGTCCTCGGCCTCGGCCAACCCGGCGAACAGCGCCAGCCCCGCCTCGGGATCGCGCTGGTGCAGCAGGGCGCCGGCAGCCGCGTGGGCCTGCGGCCCGATCCGGCGGTCGGCGAAGAACGCGGGCGCCACCTCGGCCGCGACCTCGGGCTCCACGTCGATCAGGAACCGCAGCGCCTGGAACCGGTCGTCGTTCCCGCCGCCGCTCAGCACCGCCTCCCGCAGCACGGCGACCGCCCGGCCGCGGTCGATGTCGTGCAGCCACCGCGCGCGGTCCTGCCACGCGGCGACGTCGGAGGTTCTGCGCAGCTCGCCGGTCAGCCACCGCACCGCCTTGCGCGTCACGTCCTCGGGCAGGGCGACGCCGTGGTTGACCAGCTCGGCGAGGAAGCCGACGTTCGCCGCCGCGTACGGCCACCACAGCAGCCGGCGCAGCACCGGGCCCAGGTCGTGCCCCTCCTGCGCCCAGTGCGCGGCCAGGAACACCTTGATCTGCACGTCGTGCCACGGCCACTTCAACCGCGGGAACAGCTTGCGCACCGTCGGCCGGGGGTGGTCGCGGGCGATCCGGGCGGCCGCGAAGTACTCCTCGAAGGTGTGGTGCAGGTAGTCGAACCGCTTGCCGTACTGGATGAACAGGCCGCTGAGCCGCAGGACGTCGGTCACGCACTCCTCCCACGTCCGGTCCGCGACCGGCGTGGGGCCGAGCCACCGCACCGCCGCTTCCAGCGGGGACGCCCGCACGCCACCGACGAGCGCGTCGTGCGCGATGTCGGCCAGCACGTCGGTGAGCCGGCCCGTGAACCGGACGAACGCGTCCTCCGCCTCCGCGCCCCACCCGGCCACCCGGCCGCGCACCGTCGCCATCACCTCGGACGTGTGCAGCTTGGCCAGTTGCAGGGTGACGAACTGCCGGTACAGCTGGGTCTGGTCGGCGGGCAGCTCCCCGCCGCCGGTCGCGGAGTGCAGGTGGCACAGCATGGTCGCGAACAGCGGCACGTGCGCGAGCCTGGCGAGCTTCGTGCGCGCGATCCGGGCCAGCAGGTCGTCCGCCGCGGTCTCCGGGTCCGCATGCCCGTCCTCGCGCAGGTAGCGGACCGCGAACTCGCGCAGGTCGGCGTCGGAGAACAGCTCCAGCCAGTACGTCGGCGAGGTCTCCCGGTCGACCAGCGGCACGAGCTCGTGCGGGTCGAGCGGCCTGCTGGTGACCAGGAACCGGTGCGTCCCGTGCTCGCGGTGCCCGCGGATCTGCCGGATCACGCGCTCGCGCACGTCCGGCGCGAACACCTCGTCCAGGCCGTCCACCAGCACGAGCCACGACACACCGGGCAGTGGCGCGTCCCGCAACAGGGTCACCAACTGGTCGTGGCCGAGTTGGAGGCCGTACACCCGCGCCACGCCGTGCGCCAGCGCGTCGGGCAGGGTCTCGCCGTGGGCCAGGTCCTCCGCCCTGATCGGCACCGGGACGTACTCGCCGTCACCGTGCTCGATCCACCGCCGGGCGCTCTCCGCGGCCAGCGTGCGCACCAGGCTCGACTTGCCCGCGCCCGGACCCGCGACCACCTGCGCGCCGGGGAAGTCGGCGAGGCGGTCGGCGGCGATCACGTCGACCGGCTCGTCCTCGCCGGAGTTGCGCTGGGAAGCCTTGCGCTTGAGGTGGATCCGCGACAGCGGCGGCGCGGAGTGGCTGGCCCACGGGTTCTCGTGCACGCGGTCGGCGGCGGCGATGGCGGCGAGGTAGAGGCGCAGGGCCGGCCCGCGGTGCCGCCAGTCGCCCGCGACCAGCTGCTCCGGGTCCAGCAGGTCCAGCCACGCCGTGTTGGCCCGGCCCGCCTCCGCCACCGCCGGGTCGACCTCGACGATCGGCTGCACCGCGCCGCTCGCGTCGAACACCCCGCACACCGCGCCCGTGCGCCGGTTCAGCACCGGTGCGCCTGGCGACCGGTCCACGTGGCGGAGCAGGAACGGCTCGGCCTGCTCGACGCCCACGCAGGCATAAGGGCCCGCAGTCGGCGCGGGGCGCAGCTCGGGCCCGGTCTCGCCGGTGGTCAGCGCCAGGTCCGGCGCGACCCGGACGCCCTTGCGGTCGCCGAGGTCGACCACGGCGTTCGCCAGCGCGAGGTAGAGCGGGTGCGAGCCGTCGACCTGGATGTCGTTGTGCACGTCGCGGACCTGGACGACCGACCCGAACACGACACCGTCGACGTTGTTGCTGTGCACCCGCGTGACGCTATCGGCCGGTCGGAGACCATGGCACGGCTTCGGCGCGGTCGGTGGTGGGCACCATGGGGTGCCCCGGTCGGGGGGCACCGCTAAGTTGGTGCGTATGCGCAGGTCGGGAATTGTGCAGCACACTCGGGACCTGGGACGTCACGACCACGTCTGCTGGTCGTACGACGACCGGGCCGATGTCGGGCTGCGCGTGGCCGAGTTCCTGCTCGACGGGCTGGAGCGCGGGCAGCGGGTCCGCTACGTCGCCGCCGGGGACGCCGGGGCGCTGGTCGACGCCGTCCGCTCGGTCGACGGGATCGCGGCGGCGCTGGCCGACGGGGCGGCCGAGGTCTCCTCGCTCGACCCGCGTGGCGCGGTCATCGACCCGGAAGGCCAGGTCCGCTCGTACGCGGCGGCCACCGAGCAGGCCCTGGCGGCCGGGTACCGCGGGTTCCGGGTGGCCGCGGAGGCCACGGCGCTGGTGCGCAGCCAGGACCAGCTGACCGCGTTCCTGCACTACGAGCACCTGGTCGACCACTACATGGCCGACCACCCGTTCTCCGCGCTGTGCGCCTACGACCGGACCCTGGTCAGCGAGCAGGCGCTGGAGCAGCTGGCCAGCGTCCACCCCAGCACGAACCTGCCGGGCGTCGGCTTCCGCCTGCACGCCTCGGCCAGACCGGGCCACAGCGCCGAGCTCAGCGGGGAGGTCGACATGTTCAACCGGGACGTGCTGGTGCAGGTGCTCGACCGGATCCGGCCACCGGCGCGCGGCGGGCAGCTCGTGCTCGACGCCGCCGGGCTGACATTCATCGACCACCGCGGCCTCATCGGCCTGGACCGGTACGCCCGCGGCCGGGACACCACGCTGGTCCTGCGCACCGCGTTCCCGGGCGCGTCGCGCATCGCGGCCCTGCTCGACCTGCCCGGCGTGCGGGTGGAGCCGGTAGCGTGAACGCCATCAGCACCGAACCCGATCCCCTGTTCGTCCACCCGGCCCTGTTCTACGGCTCCGACGCGGAGTACCTGGCGGGCCTGGTGCCGTTCGTGACCGACGGCCTGGACCTCGACCACCCCGTCGCGGTGGCCGTGCCCGGTCCCCGGCTGGACCTGCTGCGCGACGCCCTGGGCGACGCCGCGCGGCACGTGACCATGCTCGACATGGCCGAGGAGGGCCGCAACCCCGGCCGGATCATCCCGCGGGTGCTGCGCCGGTTCGCCGACGCCCGCACCGACCGCCACGTGCGCATCGTCGGCGAGCCGATCTGGGCCGGCCGGTCCGGTGTCGAGTACCCCGCGTGCGCGCAGCACGAAGCGCTGATCAACGCCGCGTTCACCGGCCGCGACGTGACGATCCTGTGCCCCTACGACACCGTCGCGCTGGACGCCGCCGTGATCGCGGACGCCCGGGAGACCCATCCGGTGGTCTGGGAGGGTGAGCGGCGCTATACCAGCGACCACTACGCGCCCGACCGGGTCGTGGCCCGCTACAACGCGCCGCTGCCCGTCGCCGACGACGACGCGTTCGCCGTGGCCGGGCCCGCCGACGTCTCGCCCGCCCGGCGGTTCGCCGCGCAGCGCGGCCGACTGCTCGGGCTGACCGGGCCGCGCCTGGCCGACCTGGAGCTCATCACGGGCGAGTTGGTCACCAACAGCCTCGTGCACACCGCCGGTCCGTGCCGGCTCGGCGTCTGGGCCGAGGACGGCCACGTGGTGTGCGAGGTCCGCGACGGCGGCCGGCTGACCGACCCGCTGGTCGGGCGGCGACCGCCGGAGGCCGGTGGGACGTCGGGGCTCGGACTGCTGCTCGTCAACGACCTGGCCGACCTCGTGCGCCTGCACACCGCGGCGGACGGCACCACCGTGCGCGCCCTGCTGCGCATCTAGCGACACCCTCCCCTCCGGTGCGGCCCGCCTTAAGCGGCCCACCACGACCACGGAAGACGTGCGGCCTGTGGACTGGTTCCTGGACAGAAACGACCGGCGGGTGCCGTCCGCGCTGCGCCGGGACATCCGGGACTACCTGGCCCGCCACGCCGACACCGAGGCCGAGCAGCTGGCCGACGCCGAGCTGATCGCCCAGGAGATGCTCGCCAACGCCATCGACCACAGCGACGGCCCCATCTGGGTGTCGCTGGAGTGGTCCCGGACCCACCCCGTGCTCACCGTCCGCGACATGGGCACGACCTTCACCCTGCCCGAGCAAGTCCCCGACACCGCCCAGCCGCGCGGTCGCGGGCTCTGGCTGATCTCCCAGCTCGCGCCGGAGTTCAGCGTCGCCGCCCGCCGGGTCGGCAAGGTCGTCGAATCGGTGCTGCCGGTCACCCGCCCGGTGGAACCCATCGACCCGCCGCGGCACACCGTCAACCCGCTGCCGCACCTGTCGGAGGCCGTGCCGACCGGTGGCTTCGGCCGGGAGAGCTTCCTGCGCGCGCTGGTCGTGCAGCTCGCCAACGCCGTCGAGGCGCAGCAGGGGCCGGACGCCGCGCAGCGCGCCATCGCGCAGGTCGCCGTCGACGTCGGCGGGCAGGCGGAACGGGAGTTCCGGCAGGCCACCGGCATCACCGACGCGTCGTTGTCGGCCGAGCAGATCGCCGAGTGCGTGATCCGGCTCAAGGCGGCGATCGGGGGCCGCTTCCGCGTGGTCGAGGTGACCGGCGAGCGGATCGTGCTGGTCAACAGCCGCTGCCCGTTCGGGCCCGACGTGCGGCAGTCGCCGTCGCTGTGCCGCATGACGACCGCCGTGTTCGGCGGGATCGCCGCGCGCAACACCGGCCGCGCCGCCGTCACGCTCGAGGAGCGCATCGCGATCGGCGACCCCGGCTGCCGGGTCGTGGTGCACCTCGGCGAGTCGGCCGCCACCGCGACCCGGGCCCACCACTACACGGCCGCGCCGCCGTTCACAGCAGGGCGTTGAGCGGCACGGTCAGCAGGACCGGGACCACGAGCACGGTGGGGCACCCCGTGGGACCGCCCGGGAACCCCGAACCGCGTGCCGGCTCCCGTCACCCGGTGATGCAGGAGATCCAGTACTTGCCGCCTTCGTGGTGCACGCCGTGCGTCTCCGCGGCGAACCCCGGGAACCGCTGGTCGAACGCCTCCAGCACGCGCAGGTAGCTCAGCAGCGGGCCGTCGGGCGAGCCGACGCGCTCGCCGGGCACCAGCACCGGGATGCCGGGCGGCGTGGTGGTGACCTGGGTGGCCACCACCCGGTCGGCCAGGTCGTCCAGGCCGACGAGCTCGGTGCGGCCGCGGATGAACCGCTGGTACGCCTCGGCCGGTGTCATCACGGCCGTGGGCGGCGTCGGGCTGGTGAACGCCTCGTTGAGCAGCTGCACCACCTTGCTGTCGGCGAGGCTGTGGTGCATCTGCTCGCACAGCTGCGGCAGCGTCAACCCGCGGTACCGCTCCGGGTGCGCCTTCACCAGGTCCGGCAGCACCTCGCTCAGCGGCGCGTTCTCGTCGTGGAACTGCTTGAAGTCGGTGAGCGCGTCGAGCAGCGTGCCCCACTTGCCCTTCGTGATGCCCATGGAGAACAGCACGAGGAACGTGTAGACGTCGGTCTTCTCCACCACGATCCGACGGGTCTCCAGGTACGCGGTGACCACGCGGGCCGGGACGCCGAACGCCGTCACGTCGCCCAGCGCGTCCACGCCGGGGCAGGTGATCGTCACCTTGACCGGGTCGAGCAGGCAGAAGCCGGGTTCCAGGTCGCCGAAGCCGTGCCACGCGGCGTCGGGTTCCAACGTCCAGCAGCCCGGTTCGGTGCGCAGCAGGTCCAGTGGCGCCTCGTGGAACGCCACCCGCGCGCCGGTGGCCGGGTCGGCGACCTCCGCCGGCTGCCACACGCCGAAGAACCACGGCGGACGGTCACCCGCGTCGGCGAGCCGCCGGCCGAGGCGGATCATGGCCTGCCGGAACCGGACCGCCTCGGTGATCGCCTCGGTGGTCAGCCAGTTGCCCGCCGGGCCGTCCATCATGCCCGCGGCGACGTCGCAGGAGGCGATCATGGGGTACAGCGGCGACGTGGTGCCGTGCATCATGTACGTCTCGTTGAACCGGGACCGGTCGAACGGCGCCTTGCCGCCCGACCGCACGTGCAGCATGGCGGACTGGGACAGCGCGGCCAGCAGCTTGTGCGAGGAGTGGGTGGCGAACACGGTGGGCCGCTCGGCGTCCGGCAGCCCGTCGCCGTCGACCGCCATGCCGTAGCGGCGCGCGTAGAGCGGGTTGAACCGGCCGTAGGCGAACCACGCCTCGTCGAAGTGCAGGAGCCGGGTCGAGGCGCCCAGCAGCTCGGTCACCCGCACGGTGTCGTAGCACAGGCCGTCGTAGGTGGAGTTCGTGATGACCGCGTAGGCCGCGTCCGGGCTCACGGCGCCCGCCGCGATCGGCGTGCGCTCGACCTGGGCGCGCACCGCCTCGGCGGTCAGCCGCTCGGGCGGGATGGGGCCGGTGATGCCGTAGCCGTTGCGGGTGGGCACCAGGTAGACCGGCCGCGCGCCGGCGAGCGTGACGCCGTGGTTGATCGCCTTGTGGCAGTTGCGGTCCAGCAGGGTGATCTCGTCGTTGGCCACCGCGCTGTGGATGATCATCCGGTTCGACGTGGACGTGCCGTGCAGCACGAAGTAGGTCTCGTCGGCGCCGAAGATCCGGGCGGCGTTGCGCTCGGCCTCGCCGACCGGGCCGGTGTGCTCGAACAGCGAGCCCAGCTCGCCGACCGACACCGAGATGTCCGTGCGGAACAGCCGTTCGCCGAAGTAGTCGAAGAACGACCGGCCGACCGGTGACTTGAGGAACGCGATGCCGCCCGCGTGGGCCGGCGTGTGCCACGAGTACGGGTGCGTGTCGTCGAAGCGGCGCAGCTCGCGGAAGAACGGCGGCAGGATGTGGTCGAGGTACTGGTTGGCGGCGAAGTCGACCCGGCCCGCGATGAAGTCCGGGGTGTCTTCCAGCAGCCAGATCCAGCCGTTGATGACCTCGGAGACCCACAGCGGCGTCTCGTCGCTGTAGTCGCCGGTGGTCAGCAGGAACACCGGCAGCCGCGACGAGAACCGGTCCAGCAGCATCCGCAGCACGCCGCCCTCGACGAGGGTGCCGCTGTCGGAGGACCGGAGCGCGCCGCCGGCGAGTTCCCAGCTCACGACGGCGGCGGCGAGGTCGGCCTGGGCGGTGATCGCCGAGGCGGCGTCGGTGGTGGAGTGCACGACCATCACGTCGTGGCCGCACTCCCGCAGGTGGGCGCAGACCTGCTCGACCTTCGCGGCCGGCACGGTGTTGTCCTCGGCCGCCCGTTCGGTGGCGATGAGGATGGTGGACCCGGTCATGAGGATCATCAACTCTCTGCACGCGGGGGACATGCCGAGAGTAGGAGCGGCCGGGACGGCCGGCGGTTCTATCACCGAGTAGTGCCGTCGGGTCACCTGACCGTGGAAGAAGCGCTTCGCTCAGTCGAGCGAGTAGGCCATCTCCACCCCGGCCAATGTCACCCCATCGGGTAGCGGAACCCGAGTGTGGTTCACCTCGCGGAACCCGAACGACCGGTACAGCGGCACGCCGGGCAGCGTGGCCATCAGCACCAGGGAGCGGAAGCCGGCGGTCCTGGCGTCACGGGCGCACGCGGCGAGGGTGGCGCGGCCGAGGCCCCGGCGCGTCCAGTCGTCGCGGACGAACATCGCGCGCACCCGGGCGGGCTCGGTGGCCGGGTCGAGCAGTCGGCCGTCGGTGGGTCGGCTGCCGGATCCGGTGTAGAGCTTGTCCCGCTTGCTCCACCCGCCGCACGCCACGATCGCGCCGTCCACCTCGTGGACGAAGTACGTGCCGTCGTCGATGAGCGCCACGTCCGGCTCGGTGAGGTAGCGGGCCGCGCTCGCGGTCTCGCGCTCGTCGTGGAAGTGCGGGAACAGCTCCAGCACCGACCGGCGCATGAGCTCGCCGATCCGCGTCACGTCCGACCGGACCGCCGGGCGTTGCACGGGCACCACGTCGTCCACAGGTCCTCCCCCCGTCGGGGAGATCATCCCACCGCCTCGGTCGCCGTCCAGCAGCGCCACGACCGACGCCCGTCGGCGGACGACCCGCTAGGGACGCGGGCGGTGGCGGGTCCACTTGCGCCCGTCGCGCTCGGCGCGCGGGGTGGTGGCGGCGACGCAGCGGGGGCACAGCCACAGGTTCTGCTCGGCGGTCTGGGCGAGCCACACCGCGTCCGCCCACGGCACGTGCCGGAACCGGCCGAGCCGGCTGCGGCTGAGGGCCTGGCCGCACAGGGTCTGGTTCGTGCCGGGGTGCCAGGCGTGCACGTCACCGGACGGTTGTCGGACCCCGTCCTCGTCCACCCACTGGCTCGACGCGGCGACGTTCGGCTGGGTTCCCATGGCCGCCACGTACCCCGCTGGAACGTTGCGCATTCATCCCCTGTGGACGGTCAGGCGTCGGCGCCGCGCGGCATCGGCACGAGGGCGGCGGCGGTGTAAGGCGCCAGGCGGTGCACCAGGTCACCGCTCTTCGTCACGGTCCCCCGCTCGCGCGTCCGCTCACCGTCCAGGAGGCCGCGGACCCACCGCGCGACCGCTCGCGGCGGCGGCACCACGTCCGGACCGAAGCGCGCCTGCACCAGGACGTCCTCACCGCTGTGCGTCTCCACGGCGGCCGCCCAGCCGCGCTCCTCGTCCCACAGCAGCGCCACGTCGCGGTCGGGGAACCCGGGCAACCTGCCGTCCAGGGCCAGGTACGCGCCGGCGGGCCATTCGGCCTGCACGTACGAGCACTCGCCGGTGAGCCCCAGTTCCTCGGTGACCCGGCGCACGTAGCCGCGCAGGCCCCAGGTCAGAGCGTCGTCGAAATCCAGTTCCACCGCGCATCGCCACCTTTTCCCCCGCCTCGCGGGGTGTCGATGCGCCGACTGTTTGACGCCTTCCGCAGATACCCCGACCGGGTGAGCGACGAACCCTCCGACCACTACTGTTCCGATTCAGGTGACGTACCCCTCGACGACCGCGGCGGACGTGTCCGACTCGGTTGACCATGGTGTTCGCGGTCACGCACAGTGGGTGCGTGCAGAGGGCGTTGAGCATCCTGACCGCGGTGGCGTACGTGACGTTGCCGCTCGGGTCGAAGAGCTTCGAGCAGTCGCTCGTGCCGACGCTGCTCGTCGGGCTGGCCTACGGCCTGCTCGCGATCTTCGGCTTCCCGTTCGCGCAACGACGGGGCCGTGCCTTCGCCGCGGCCTACGTCGTGGTCCAGCTGCCGCTGGGGTTCCTGCTGTTCTCGCTGTCCGGCGCGGCGATCGGCGCGGTGCTGCTGCTGGTCGTGCTGGTGGCGCAGAGCGTCCTGCTGCTGCCGCTGCCGGCCGCCGCCGCGGTGGCCGCGGTCATCCCCCTGAACCACGTGGAGATGGCGTGGCCCGACGGGCTGCGCGAAGGGCTGGGCACGTTGGCCGTCACCGCGTTCACGGTCGTCATCACCGAGCTGCTGGTGCGCGAGCAACGCGCCCGCGCGGAACTCGCGGTGGCCCACGAACGGCTGCGCGGGTACGCCGCCCAGGCCGAGCAGCTAGCGACCACGCAGGAGCGCAACCGGGTCGCCCGCGACATCCACGACGGGCTCGGCCACCACCTGACCGTCGTGCAGATGCTGGTGCAGGCCGCCCGCGCGGTCATCGACACGGCCGAGCGCGACCGGCTCGACGCGATGCTGGCCAAGGCGCAGGACCAGGCCAAGCAGGCGCTGGCCGAGGTCCGCCGCTCGGTCGCCGCGCTGCGCGAGCCGCGCTCCGAGCCGCTGGTGGACGCGTTGCGGGCGTTGGCGTCCGAGGTCACCGAGGCGGGGGTGCCGACCGGGTTCGAGGTGCGCGGCGCGGCCCGCGACGCCCGCGCGGAGGTCGAGGAGTCGTTGTTCCGGGCGGCTCAGGAGGCGTTGACCAACGTGCGCAAGCACGCCCAGGCGACCGCCGCGACCCTCCTGCTCGACTACGGTCGCGGTGACACGGTCCGCTTGCAGGTCCGTGACGACGGCCGGGGCATGGCCGAGGAGCCGGGCGGCGGGTTCGGACTGGTGGGCTTGGAGGAGCGGGTGGCCGGGCTGGGCGGGCGGGTGTCGGTCGACTCGACGGCCGGGCACGGCGTGACGCTGACCGTGGAGGTGCCGGCGTGACCGACTCCCCCGTGCGCGTGCTGATCGTGGACGACCAGGCGTTGTTCCGCGAGGCGCTGGCGACGTTGCTGGAGGTCCAGCCCGAAATCGAGGTGGTCGGCGAGGCCGGCGACGGTGAGCAGGCCGTGCGGCTGTGCGCCGAGCTGGAGCCGGACGTCGTGCTGATGGACCTGCGGATGCCGGTGCTGGACGGCATCGCGGCCACCAACCGGTTGCGGGTCGAGCAGCCCGGGGTGCGGGTACTGGCGCTCACCACGTTCGACGACGACGCCGACGTGTTCGCCGCGGTCCGCGCAGGCGCGCTCGGCTACCTGCTGAAGGACGTCTCGTCGGCCCGGCTGGTCGAGGCGCTGGTCGCGGCACGGCGCGGCGAGTCGGTGTTGCAGCCGTCGGTGGCGGCGAAGCTCGTGGCGCGGGTGGCGCAGCTGCCCCACGACGACGCGCCGCCGCGCCGACCGCCCGTGCCCCTGTCGGAACGGGAGCTCGACGTGGTGCGGCTGCTCGCCGAGGGCCGCAGCAACCGCGAGATCGCCGGCGCGCTGTACCTGGCCGAGGGCACGGTGAAGAACCTCGTCACCGGCGTGCTGGCCAAGCTCCGGGTCCGCGACCGGACGCAGGCCGCGTTGCGGGCGCGGGAACTCGGCCTCTGCTGAAGGTCATGTGACCTCACGCATGACCTTCGGCACCTGACCGCGCTCCCCCGGGCGGCCCAGGATCTTCGTTGCGCACAACGGATCGCAACGGAGGAGCCGACATGAGTTCGGAGCAGACGATCGCCCGCACGGGCCGCCGGCAGTGGGGGCGCTTCGCCCGGCACGCGGTGGAGATGGCCGTGTCCATGGTGGTGGGCATGGTGGCCCTGGAGCCGGTCTGGTCGTTCGCGTGGCCGGGGCTGGCCGACAACGTCACCGCGCACGTGCTGGTGATGGCCACGAACATGGCACTGGGCATGGGGCTGTGGATGCGGGTCCGGCGGCACGGTCGGGCCGGCATCGCCGAGATGTCGGTGGCGATGTACGCGCCGTTCGTCGTGCTGCTGCCGTTCCACTGGGCGGGCGCGTTGTCCGGGATGGCGCTGATGACCGCCGGGCACGTGCTGATGGTCCCGGCGATGCTGGTCGCGATGTGGCGTCGCCGCCACGAGTACGGGTGCTGACCGGCCATGCGCGTCCTCACCCGAACCCTGGTGTTCCTGCTCGCCGCCCTGGTCCTGCCGACCGCGTTCGGCGCGCCGACCGTCCGCGCCGCGTTCGACGACTTGAACGCGCCGCGGACGGACGGCGCGACCCCGACACCGGCACCGGTCGCGCACGACCCCGGCAAACCGACCGCGGTCGTCGTGGTCGGCGACCACGGGGCCGTCGTGTCCGACACGCTCGCCCCTTACGAGGTCCTGGCCACGACCGGCGCGTTCAACGTCTACGCGGTCGCGCCGTCGAGCCGGCCCGCGCCGCTGACCGGCGGCTTGGACCTGGTGCCCGACCTGACGTTCGCCGGGTTGGACGCCCTGCTCGGTGGCGCGGCCCCGGACGTGGTGGTCGTGCCCGCCATGCCCGACGTCGGGCAGCGCACGTCCAAGCCGGTCACGGACTGGCTGACCCGACAGACGGCGGGCGGGTCGCTGCTGCTGAGCGTGTGCAACGGGGCCGGCGTGCTCGCCTCGGCGGGGCTGCTCGACGGACGCCGCGCGACCGCGCACTGGCTGCGCTTCGACACGTTCGAGGAGGACTACCCGGCGGTCGACTGGGTGCCCGGCACCCGGTACGTGGACGACGGGGACGTGATCAGCACGGCGGGCATCCTGTCCGGTGTCGACGGCACGCTGCGCGTGGTCGAACGGCTGGTCGGTCCGGCAGCCGCGGCCCGCGCGGCGGAGCGGACCGGGTGGCCGCACTACAACCCGGGCGCCGCGGCCTCGATCGAGCAGGCGCACGTGCGACCGGCGGACGCCGTCGTCGGGTTCAACACGGCGTTCGGCTGGGACCGCGACACGACGGGGGTGCTGCTCACCGACGGCGTCGGTGAGATCGAGCTGGCCTCGGTCTTCGACACCTACGGCCAGTCGCTGGCCGTCCGCACGGTGGCCGTCGCGCCGGGGGCGGAGCCGGTGCGGTCGCGGCACGGGCTGACGTTCGCGCCGAGGGCCGAGCCGTCCGCCGACCTGGACCGCCTGGTCGTGCCGGGCGCGGACGCCGCGCGACGGGGTGCGGCGGCCGGGCTCGCCGACCCGGTCCACCCGCACCGGGAGGGCGGTTTCCCGTTCGACGGCGTGCTGCTCGACCTCGCGCGCACCACGGACGTGGCCACGGCGACGTGGACGGCCAGGGTGCTGGAGTACCCGGTCGACCACCTCGCGCTCAGCGGCCCGGCCTGGCCGTGGACCCGGACGCTGCGGCCGCTCGCGCTCGCCCTGCTCGGCGTCCTGGCGGCGTTCGGCCTGCTCCGGCTGGTGCGCGCACGCCGTGCGGTCAGGTCGACACCAGCCGCAGCGCCGCCACCGCCTCGTCCACGGACGCGTGCAGCGGCAGGGCCGAGTCGACCTGGCTGATCTGCAACGGCCGCAGCACCGCGCGGCTGTTGGCGACCACGGCGAACGGGATGCGCAGCCGGTTGGCCCGGTGGTGGGAGTTGACCAGCATCGCGATGCCGACCGAGCCCATGAAGTCCACCGCGCCCAGGTCCAGCACCACCCCCGGCGGGCGCGCCTCGAACACGACGTCGAGCTCGGACACGACCGGCCGGTGGGTGGCGGCGTCGAGGGCGCCGGACACCGCCACCAGGAGGATGCCGCGGTCCAGCTCGGTGGTGGTCAGGCGGTGGGCGGGCTCGGTCATGGCGGCCACTCCTCGCGGTCGGAGACCACCGAGACTGCTACCCGGGGGCCTCGGCCGCAAAACCTGGCCCGGACGGGCTCACCCGGCCAGGGCGAGCAGGACCCGGTTGCGCTCGGGGTCGCGCAGCAGGCGGAGGGACTCCTTCTCCAGCTGGCGGACGCGCTCGCGGGTGAGGCCGAGTTCCTCGGACAGCTCCTGGAGGCTGCGCGCACGCCCGTCGGACAGGCCGTAGCGCTGGGTGACGATCCGCGCCTGGCGTTCGGGCAGCGTGCCGACCAGGGCCCTCAGCTGCTCGGCGACCTCACGCTGCTCGACCACCTCCTGGGCGTCCACGGCCTCGGTGTCCTCGATCAGGTCGGCCACGGACGCGCCGCCGTCGTCGCCGATCGGGGTCTCCAGGCTCAGCGCGGCGCGGCTGGCGGCCAGCAGGTCGACCACCCTGGTCACCGGCATCTTCACGACCTCCGCGATCTCCTCGGCGGTCGGCTCCCGGTCGGTCTCCAGCCGCAGCCGCTGCTCGGCCTTGCGCAGCTTGCCGACCTCCTCGTGGACGTGCATCGGCAGCCGGATGCTGCGGGTCTGCTCGGCCAGGCCGCGCTCGATGGCCTGGCGGATCCACCAGACCGCGTACGTGGAGAACTTGAAGCCCTTCACGTAGTCCCACTTCTCGACCGCGCGGATCAGGCCGAGGTTGCCCTCCTGCACGACGTCGAGCAGCGGCAGGCCGCGGAACGCGTGCTTCTTGGCCACCGACACCACCAGGCGCAGGTTCGCCCGGATCATGTGGTCCTTCGCCCGCGCGCCCTCGTCCACCACGGTCCGCAGCGCACGCTGACGCTGCGCGTCCACCGGCGGCCCTTCGCCCGCTTCGGCACGGCGCACCAGCTCGGCCGCGTACACGCCCGCCTCGATGCGCTTGGCCAGGACGACCTCGTCGTCCGCGGTGAGCAGGGGCGTCGACGTGAGCTCGTGCAGGTACCGGCCGACGAGGTCGGCCTCGCGGGCACCTTCCCGGGTGGTCGCGGCGGGCCGGGCCTCGCGGGTCGGGCGGGTCTGGCGGGGCATCTGCACCGTCAACGACATGTCGTCTCCTTGCCGGATCGCACCCGCGCACGGGTGATCGTGCGGGATGACCTGGGGAATTGGTGAGGTCGTCCGCCGACGCAGCGGCTTCGGACGACTTCGCCCCGCGCACCTCGGGCAGGGCCGACACCCGGTTCAACGGAACATCTCCGGCTCGTATTCCACGCGACCCGGTGGTGTGCGCGTGGACGTGACGGGGCACACCGGACCATGCTGTGGTTGCGTTGACCGACGACGTTCGGCGGAGGTGGGCCAGTGGCCGAGGACACGACCAGCGACGACCTGGCGGCGCGCCTCAACGAGGTCGCGCGCGCCCTGCACCGGCAGGGCAACGCGCAGGACACGCTGGACGAAATCGTGCGCGCCGCGGTGGGCACCATCCCCGGCGCGTGGCACGCCGGGATCATGACGATCGTCGGCAAGCGCGACGTGCAGACCGTCGCGGCGACCGGCGACGTGCCGCACGACGTGGACCAGGTCCAGTACGACACCGGCCAGGGACCGTGCCTGACCGCGCTCTACCAGCAGAAGATCGTCAGCGCGCCCGACCTGGCCGAGGAGACGCGCTGGCCGGTGTTCGCCAAGCGGGCGATCAAGCTGGACGTGGCCAGCATGCTGTCGTTCCGGCTGTTCGTGGCGGGCGACGACCTCGGGGCGCTCAACCTGTACTCACCGGACACGCACGCGTTCGACGACGAGTCCGAGCACGTGGGGCTGCTGTTCGCCGGGCACGCGGCCGTGGCGCTGGCGACTGCCCAGGAGCGCGACCACATGGCCGAGGCCGTGCAGACGCGTGACCTGATCGGGCAGGCCAAGGGCATCCTGATGGAACGCCACAAGCTCACCGCCGACCAGGCGTTCGCCGTGCTCGTGCGGGCCAGCCAGCAGGCCAACATGAAGTTGCGCGCCTTGGCCGAGCAGCTCACCAGCACGGGTGAACTGCCGACCCGGTGAACCCGGGGTTGCGCCACGTGGCCGACCGCGCCCGGTCGCCGTTTTAGAGCATTCACGCGGTAGTTCGCCGCCGGCCCGCTCACTACGTTCGGTGAGGTGACATCGGACGGCGCGGGAGGCGACTCGTGGAGCTGCAGATCACCGATCGGCGGTGGCAGGACGCGCGGGACGCCCTCACCGAGGCCGCGCAGCGGTTCAATCGGATGCTCCTGGACTGCCGCACGCCGGACCGCCGCGCGATCGGCGACTGGTCGGTGGCCGACACCGCCGCGCACGTCGCCGTCGTGGCGCGGCTCAACGCCGGCCTGATCGGCGGCGACCTGGCCCCGCTGGACGAGCCCGACCTGGACCGGGGCTGGCAGGAGTCGAGCCTGGGCGGGTTCGCGCGGCTCAACGCGCGGACCCTGGAGCACTTCCCCGAGCGCGCGCTGGACGTGGTGTCGAACACCCTGCTCGAAGAGGTCGACCTGCTGCTGGCCAGGGCCAGGGACGTCGACCCGCGCGAGCTGCGGCCGTGGCTGGGCAGCGCTCACCTGCCCGCCGCCGCGCACGTGGCCCACCAGCTCAACGAGATCCTGATCCACGGCCTGGACATCGCCCGTGCGCTGGACGTGCCGTGGCCGATCTCCACCCGCGAGGCCGCGCTCACGTTCGACCTGTTCCTCATGCCGATGCTCGGCGGCCGGTCGGGCCGGCTGCTCGCGGGCGGCGGCGCGGGCGGGCGCGTGACCCTCGAATTCCGCTCGAAGCACACCACGCCGGTCGTCCTGACCAGCGACAACGGGCGATTACAGGTCGAGGCGGCCGACGGGCGGCGCAGCGACGCGCAGGTCCGGTTCGACCCGGCCACGCTGATGCTCACGATCTTCCGCCGCACCCGTCTCGCGCGGGCCGTCGCCACGGGCAAGGTCGTCGCGTTCGGCCGCCGCCCGTGGGCGGCCGTGGCCTACCTGAGGGGCATGCGCTCACCCTGACGCGCGCGGGTACTCCGCGTCCACGTCACCGTCGAACAACCGCCAGTAGAGGTCGTTCATCCGCGCGGCGGTGGGCGCGTGACGGGCCAGGATCGCCGCCACGGCGGCCGGCACGTCGTCCGGGACGTCACCCGCGGCGCATCGGCGGACGAACGCGTTGCGGGCGGTGGGGACGTCACCGGGCGGCACGGTCACGCCGCACACGTCGGTCACCAGCCAGTTCACCAGCCGCATGGCGGCGTAGTCGGCGTCGTGGGCGGCGTTGCGGCGGACGAAGTCGCGTTCGGCGTCGGACAGGTCGAACGCCGGTGACGTGACGAGCCCGAAATCGGTCAGGTACAGCCGCTCGCCGTCGGTGCGCATGTTGCCGAAGTGCCCGTCCATGTGCAGCAGGTCGTGCTCGCGCAGGAACGCGGCGATCCCGGTCACCTGCCGCTCCACCTCTTCGGCCTTGGCCGCGGGGTCCTCGGCCAGCAGGACCTCCACCGGGTGCGGGACGTACTCGCAGAACAGCACGAGGCTGTGCGACGCGGCGGCCAGCGCTTCGAGCCGGACCCGGACGGCCGGGCTGCCGCCCATCAGGGCGACGGTGGCGTCCACGTCGGCGTGCTCGGCGGCGACGGGCGGGCGGCCGGGCAGCACCCGCCAGTGGTGCAGCAACGGGAACGCCGCCGTGCCGCCCGCGAGCACCGCGTCGGTGACGACCAGGTTCGCGGCCAGCTCGCGCCAGGCGTTGAACGACGGGCCGCCGATGCCGTACTGGCAGCGCACCGGCAGGTCGAACAGGTTCGCCGTGGCGTGCGGCCGGGCGAGCTCCCGATCGGTCAACGGGATGCGCTTGGCGAACACCGGCGTGCCCCCGACGTCCACCACCGTCGAGCCGCCACCCACGCCGACGTGCTCGCACGTGCCGACCAGGGCGGTGAGGGCGTCATCGTCGAGGGACGCGAGAAGAGCCGACAGCCGCTCGTGCCGGGCACGCCGCGAAGTGGTCACCTCCCGATCATGCCCTCCTCGACGTGAGGATTGCCGCACGCCGGAATCCCGTGGTGGCCGGCCGGTGCGGAGTGATTACTGTGCACGTGACGTTGGGGGGGCGACACGTGGGTCGACCGATGGTGGTGCCGGCCCGGTGGCCGCAGGACGCCGTGGTGCGCACGGCGCGGTTGCGCGTCGAGCCCGTGCGGGTCGAGGACGCCGACGAGATGGCGGTGGTGCTGGGCGATCCCGCGCTCTACGCGATCATCGGCGGCACACCGCCCACCGCCGCCGAACTCGCGTCGCGGTACCGGCGGTGGGAGCGGCCGTCCTCCGACGACGGCCGGGAGGGCCGGCTCAACTGGGTCGTGCGCCGGACGTCGGACGACACCGCCGTGGGGACCTTGCAGGCGACGGTCACGGCCGGGGCTCAGGGGTTGGCCGCCGAGGTGGCGTGGGTGGTCGGCGTCCCGTTCCAGGGGCACGGCTACGCCACCGAGGCCGCCGGGGCGGTGGTGGGGTGGCTGGTCGAGCACGGCGCGGTGGACGTGCACGCGCACATCGCGCCCGAGCATCTGTCCAGCGAGGCGGTCGCGCGGCGGATCGGGATGCGGGCCACCGGCGAGTTCCGCGACGACGGCGAGCAGCGCTGGCGTCACCGCCGGTCGACGGGCGGGCGGGGTTCGGCCTGAGCCGCGCGTTGGTCTCGATCCGTCGCACGACGGCTGTGTCGGGTTGACCTCGTCGGCGGGCCGGGTTATCCACGGTTGTGAGCGAAGAGCAGATCGGGCCGCTGCCGCACGACGACCGCCCGGCCGTGCCGCCGGTCGGGCCCGCGCCCATCCGGCAGCGGCGGGTCGGGTTCTCGTTGGTGGCCGTGTTCCTCGTCGGGCAGCTCACGATGCTGCTCGTGTCCGTGGTGGTGCTGCTGTCGTACGGCTCGGCGGACACCGCGCTGCTGGAGGACGGTCGGCTGCTCGCGCTGCTCGTCGTGCCGACGTCGGTGGGCGCGCTGGTCGCCGCGATCGGGACCGGCCGGGTCGGTGCCGGGCCGAGGGCCGGTCGGGTGTGGCGGGAGCTCGCGGTCCGGTGGAACGTCAAGGACGTCGCCATCGGCTTGGCCCTGGGGCTGGGCGGGTTGGCGTTGACGCTGCCCGCGGCGGCGGTGTGGGCCGCGTGGGTGGGCGAGGACCAAGCCTCCTCGGCGGTGGGTGACGCGTTCGCCGGGCGCGAGCTGACGCCCGTGGCGGCTGTGGTCGCGTTCCTCGCCGTGTGGCTGATCGCGCCGCTGGCCGAGGAGGTGCTGTTCCGCGGCGTGCTGTGGCGAGCGTTCGAGCACCTGGGTTGGAACCGCTGGATCGTGTTCGCGGCGACCAGCCTGGTGTTCTCCGTCGCGCACCTGGAGCTGCTGCGCACACCGCTGCTGCTGGTGCTGTCGATCCCCATCGGACTGGCCCGGCTGCTCACCGGCAACCTGCTCGCGAGCGTGGTCGCGCACCAGGTCAACAACTTCCTCCCGGCCGTCGCCCTGTTCCTGGCCTCGACCGGCAACCTGCCCTGACCGTTCGCCCGTCCGGGGGACACAACGACACGACCGCATGATCCTTCGCGATACCCGGAGTACACGCCACCACTCCGCGCGGAGGTTCAGGTGCACACGTCGGGAGGCACCACCGGCAACCGGACCGCGATGTCGGACGGCCTGCGCAGCCGTTGGCTGGCCCCGGTCTACGCGCTGGTCGTCTCGTTCCTGGCGGTCCTGCTGCTCGGCGCGGTCGTGCGCGAGCCCGCCGCCCCGGCCGGCCGGTCGGTCGACATCCGGTTCGTGACGAACGGGCAGGACCGGGCCTCGCTGGACAACGCCCGGGTCGAGGTGTTCGCCGGGACCGAATCGGACCTCGTGGTGAACGCCGGGGGCGGGATCGACGACGTCCCCGCGGACGGGGCGCTCACGATCTGCGTGCGGCTGCCGAAGGGCTGGTCCGCCCCGGCGCCCGCGCAGCGGCTCGGCGACTACACGTGCTGGCCGGGGGTCGCCGCCGACGGTCCGGTCGAGCTGCCCGTGACCCGGTCGGAGGTCCCCCGATGACCGCGAGGACACCGGTCGTGCCCGCCCTGACCGCGGTGTGCGCCGCGCTGGGCGCGCTGGTCGGCCTCCGGTTGCTCGACCTGGGGTTCTGGCGCGCCGTGGCCGTGGTGCTCGTCGGCGCGGTCTTCGGGGTCGGCGTCGCGCTCGGGCTGCTGACCGTCGACCGGCGTCCGACGCCGCACCGGGTGCCCGCCCCGCAACGGGAGCCGGTGCGAGCCCATGCGGAACCGGAACCGGAACCGGAACCGGCGGCGAACCGGACGTGGTGGACCGAAACGCCCGCGCGCCCCACGACCGCCTCGGCCGAACGCGGACCGTCGCGCGACGGCTACGACGTGGACAACGCGGTCGTCGCGCAGTGCCCGCGCTGCGGCGACTTCCGCCTGGACCTCGAGCAGGACGCCGACACCTACGCCTTCCACTGCCGCAACCCGAGGTGCGGGCACCGGTGGGAGTGGCGCGCGGGCGCGCCGTGGCCGACGACGGTGGTCCGCCGCAACCTGACCGGATGACCTGACGACCGACGAAGAGGGGGGTGCGATGTGGAGAAGTACCGGCAGTCCGTGTCACGGTCCGAGCCGGGGTGCGTGGTCATCCTGCTGGACCGCTCGGACTCGATGAAGCTCGCCTGGGGCCGCACCGGCGCGTCGCTCGCGGAGGGCGCGGCGCTGGCGGTCAACAACATCCTGCTGGACATGTGCATCAAAGCGACCACCGAGGTCAACTCCCCGGTGCGGCACTACTTCGACGTGGGCATCTTCAGCTACGGCGCGCGCCTGACCGAGCCGGGCGAGGGCGTCGAGTCGGCGTTCGGCGGCGCGCTGGCCGGTCGCGGTCTGGTGCCGTTGCCGGAGCTGGCCGAGCACCCCGTGGCGGTGCGGGAGGAGCCGTCCATCGACGTGATGCCGGTGAGCGCGCGCATGCCGGTCTGGGTCGACCCGGTGCACGGCCACCGCACGCCGATGTGCCAGGCCATCGCGGTCGCCGGCGCGCACGTGTTCGACTGGGCCGCCGCGCACCCGGACTCGTTCCCGCCCATCGTCGTCAACATCACCGACGGAATGGTGACCGACAGCCCGTACGACGGCGCGACCCTCCAGGACTGGGTGCGACGGCTGACGTCGATCGAGACCAACGACGGCGCGACGTTGTTCTTCAACGTCTTCCTCTCCCCGTTCGAGGTCAACGAGATCGTGTTCCCGTCCGACCCGGACGGGCTGCCCTCCCCCGGCCCGGACCTGTTCGAGCTGAGCAGCCCGCTGCCGCCGCCGATGGTCGACAACGCCCGGGTCGACGGCTACGACGTCCGGCCGGGCGCGCGCGGCCTCGCGTTCAACGTCGGCCGCTCGACCCTGCTGCGGGTGCTGCAGATCGGCACCAGGGTCCCGGATCGCGCGAGGTAGCGCCGTGAGCCACACCCGCCAGGTCGTCTTCTACGCGCCCAAGCACGGCAACGCCGAGGCCGAGTGGGAGGACGGCGCGGCCTCGGCCCCCGCCGACGGCGCCGGGCACGGGCCGCGGTTCGCCGTGGCCGACGGCGCGACGCAGGGCTTCGGCTCCGCCCGGTGGGCCCAGCAGCTCGTCGCGGGCTTCGTCGGCGACCAGGGCGCGGCGCCGGACCTGACGGTGGAGGCGTTGCACCGGTGGGCGTCGGACATGCAGGCGAGGTGGCACGACGACCCCCGGCTGGCCGGCGCGACGGACCTGCAACGGCTCAAGCAGGCCACGATCGGCTCGTTCGCCACGTTCCTGGGCTGCGAGCTGCGCGACCTGACGGGTCGGCGACCGCGCTGGGCGGCCGTCGCGCTCGGCGACGCGGTGCTGTTCCACGTCCGCGGGGACCGGGTCGTGGCGCAGTTCCCGCCGATCGCGCCGGACGGGTTCGGGTCCAACCCGGACGGTCTGCCGACCGGTTCGGCCGCGTTGACCGACATGCTCGGCCGGGCGGTGTTCGCGGAGGGCGACCTCGCCGACGGTGATCTGCTGTACCTGGCCACGGACGCGTTCGCCCAGTGGGTCGCCGCGGCCGACCTGCGCGACGGGCGGGCGTTGTGGACGGCGCTGGCGCGCCTGGACCACCCCGAGGCGTTCCGGGAACTGGTCCGGGGTCGGCGCGCGGCGCGGGAGATGGTCAACGACGACGTCACGTTGATGCGGGTGCGGTTCGCCCGGACGCCCGCCACGCACCTGGTGGTGTGCCTGTGATCCGGTACCCGACGCCCGACGAGTACATGAAGGCGGTGCAGCACCCGGACTGCTTCGTCGCCGACGAGCTGCGCGGACTGGAGCTCGTGGTGCACCCGCTGTACGGGATACCGATGCCGGCGGCGGGCACGAGCGCCGTGGTGTTCAAGGCGGTCGCGGACGGCGAGCCGCAGGCGTTGCGGTTCTTCACCCGGGACGACGTGTCGAGCGGCGAGCGCTACGGCGCGTTGCACGAGCACTTCACGTCGCACGGGTTGGAGAGCGTGGTCGCCCTGCCCCGGTGGGTGGACGAAGGTGTCCGCGTAAACGGGCGCGTGTGGCCGGTGGTGCGGATGCAGTGGGTGGAGGGGCACACGCTGAACCGGCACGTGGACGAGCTGGTGGAGCGCCGCGACACCACGTCGCTGTCGGCGTTGGCGGGCTCGTGGCGGAACCTGGTGACGCGCATCCAGCGGGCCGAGTTCGCGCACGGCGACCTCCAGCACGGCAACGTCCTGGTCGGCGGTCGCGGGGAGCTGCGGCTGGTCGACTTCGACTGCTCGTGGATCGCCCGGTTCTCCGGCGCGCTCGCGCCGAGCGAGACCGGGCACCGCAACTACCAGCCCGAACACCGCCCGTGGGGTCGGTGGATGGACACGTTCTCCGGGGTGGTCATCTACCTGTCGCTGCTGGCGCTGGCGAAGGACCCGACCGGGTGGCGCGCCTGCTACACCGGCGAGAACCTGCTGCTGCGGCGGGAGGACTTCCGGCCGCCGTTCGACACGCCCGCGTGGGCGCGCCTGGCGGCGATCGGCGACCCGCACGTGGCCGAGGTGGCGTGGCGGCTCAAGCAGTGCTGCACGCCGGGGTGGGTCGCGGGTTCGGGCCTGGACGACCTGCTCGCGCCCAGGGTCGTGCCGTGGTGGGAGCGGACGCCCGGGGTGGTCGCGCCGCAGCCGGTGCGCGTTCCCGCGCCGCCACCGCCTGCTCCCCGCCGCCCGGCCGTGGCGCCGGGCGGGAACTGGTGGGGCGCGGTGGAACCCCCGACGCCGAACGCGCCCGTCGAGCAGCCGGCGCGCAAGCGGCCGGCGACGGCGGGGGTGCTCGTGATCGCCACCCTGGTCGCGCTGCTGGCCGTAGCGCTCGTGTCGGAGTCCCAGGGGGGCGCGGCGCTGGGCGTCGTGGTGGCGGCCTTGGTCGTGTTCGTCGTCTGGAGGGCCCGGCTGCGGAAGCCGGGTTAGGACACCGCGCTCACGACTCGCGCCGCCTGGCCCGCACACCGAACACCACTCCCGCGATCAGCAGGGGCACGGCCACGACCCCGACCGCGGGCACGTTCAGCGCCGCCACCAGCAACACGAGCCCCAGAACGCCGCACACCACGCCCAGGCGGGTCAACCGGCGGGCGTCCCACCGCGACGCGGGCGGTTCCGGCTCGCCCTCCTCCGGTGCGGACTCGGGTGCGGACTCCGCGGGCGCGGACCAGAGCCGTTCCGGTGGGCGCGGTTGCGGCGGCGCCGGGTGATCCGTCGAGGACGGTGTGCGCGGCGGTCTGCCGCCCTGCCACCACTGCGGGGTCGACGGCGGGGTGGCGGGCTTCGGTTCCTCGGTGGTCGGCTGCGCCTCGGCCCTCAGCACGTCACGCAGCCACGTGGGCGTCGTCGCGGGTCCGGCGGTCTCCGGTGCGGTGGTCGCCGGTCCCGTGGCCCCTGGGTCCTGGGACGGCGGGGCGCTCGGCGGCCGGGCCGGTTCCGCCTCCGGCTCCGGCGGACCGATCACCACCGGGTTCTTCTCCCAGTAGTCCGCCCCCGACAGCCAGGTGACGCCCTCCGGCAGCTCCTCGCCCTCCCCCAGCTCGACGTTCGCCAGGATCTCGTCGATCTCCCGCGAGTTCATGTTCGTGATCTCGCCCCGCTCGCGGAACTCGCGCAGCAGCTTCACGATGTCGGCTCGGGCCACCTCGTCGCGCTCGGTGCGCAGGTGCCGCCGCAGCTGGCCGATGATGATCTCCTGCCGTTCCGGCGGGATCGGCTGCGGCCCGAGGAGCTCGGCGATCCGGTACAGGTACTCGAACGGCACCTTGGGCGGCGGTGGCAGCGGGTTCGGCAGCACGCGCGGCCGGGCCGTCAGCTCGGCCAGCGCGCCCGCCAGCGCCACGACCGCGTCGGCGCTGCGCTCCCGGTAGTCCACCAGCTGGCGTTCCATGATCGGGATGCGGAGGTGGTCCAGCGGCCCGACCTGCACCGGGAGCACCGGCACGCCGAGCTGCTGCGCGTAGTCGAACTCCGCGTGGCAGGGAACCGACTTCCAGGACGCCTCCGACAGCGCGAACACGAACACCCGCGCCGCCTGGATCGTGCGGATGATCTCGCGCCACCACAGCTCGCCGCCGTGGATCTCGTGGTCGAGCCAGACCTGGTGCCCCATCCGGTCGAGGTCCTGCCGGAGGGCGCGCACCAGGCTCTCGTCGGCACGGGTGTAGCTGACGAAGACGGTCATCGGTCACGCCCCTCCGATCCGGGCACGTCGCTCTCGTCTGTTTGGTCGTGCCCGGACGCCCTTTCGTTGCGCCCCGTTGCCGCCTGTCCGCCTATCGGACCCGTTGGAGTGACTTCTCCCGGCGTTCCGCCACGCTCGACCCGGACTCCCGCCGCGCCATCCGCCGCAGCAGGACCGGTGCCAGGACCAGCCCGAGGACCGCCCACGCGGTGAGCACGCCGACCGTCTCCAGGTGCCGCCAGGACTCCCCGACCTCGACGGTGACGGCGGCGTCGGGCAGCAGGGCCGAGCGCATGCCCAGGCCGAGCCAGTAGACCGGGAAGACCTGGGCGACCCACTGCACCCACACCGGCAAGGCCGTGACCGGGTAGAAGATGCCCGAGATCGCGATCATGCCGAGGATCGGGAGCACCAGCAGGCCCTGCCCGCGCGCGCTGGGGAACGCCGAGCCCAGCACCGCGCCGATGGGCAGGGCGGCGACCATGCCCAGCGCCAGCACCCATGCGAGCGTCAGCCAGGCGTCCGCGCTGCCGGTCACCAGGCCGGACACCAGGAACATCCCCGGCACCAGGAAGATCGCCAGGTCCACGAGCAGGCCGCCGGCCACCGAGACGATCTTGCCGATCAGGTAGCCGAGCATCCCGTTGGGCGTGGCCTTGGCGCGCAGGAGCGTGCCGTCCTCGCGGTCGGCGGTGAGCAGTTGGCTCATGGTGACCATGGCCATCGCGGCGTTCATGCCGAGGATGCCCGGCAGGGCGAGCGCGCCGACGGAGAACCCGGTCCGCCCGAACGACACGTCACGCAGGAAGTACGTGACGACCAGCATCAGCACGGGCCAGAACGCGTGGTTCCACAGGTCCGCGCCGTTGGTCAGCGACTGCCGCAGCTCGATCAGGCCGCGTCGCCACCCCGCGCGCAACGCCGTCGTGGTGGGGTTCACCGGTCCGCTCCTCCCGCCTCGACCCGGCGCACGAGCGCCAGGTAGGTGTCCTCCAGCGAGGCCCGGCGGACCTCCAGCTCGGCGATGCCGTCGCCGTGGCGGCGGAACAGGTCGTGCACGAACGCCGTGGATTCCCGCACGTGCCGCACGTGCCGCCGCCCGACGTGGGTCCAGCGGACCTCGTCCTCGCCCGCGATCCGCTCCGCCAGCTCCTCTGCCGTGCCGTCGGCGACGATCCGGCCGCCGTCGAGCACCACGATCCGGTCGGCGAGCTTCTCGGCCTCGTCCAGGTCGTGGGTGGTGAGCAGGATCGTGGTGGCGTCCTGCGCGGCGAGCCGGCGCACCAGGTCGTGGAACTCGCGCCGGGCCACCGGGTCGAAGCCGGTGGTCGGCTCGTCCAGGAACAGCAGCTCGGGGCGGCCGACGATGCCCACGGCGACGTCCAGCCTGCGCCGCTGACCGCCGGACAGCGTCCGGACCTTCGCGTCCGCCTGCGCGGTCAGGCCGACGGCCGCGACCAGCTCGTCGGCGTCCCACGGTCGCGCGATCCGGTCGGTGGCGTAGCACGCGTAGTAGGTGCCCAGGTGGTCCAGCAGCTCGCGGACGCGCCACTTGCCGTGGTCGCGCCACGACTGGAGGACGACGCCGACGCGGGCCCGCCACCCCTCGCCGGCGTGGGCCGGGTCGGCGCCGAGCACCGACACGCGGCCCGCCGACCGCATCCGGAAGCCCTCCAGGACCTCGATGGTGGTGGTCTTGCCCGCCCCGTTCGGGCCGAGCAGGGCCAGCACCTCGCCGTGGCGGGCGTGGAACGTGACGTCGTGCAGGACGTCGGTCGTGCCGTACCGCATGCGCAGACCTTCGACGTCGAGCACGACTTGCTCGCTCGTCATTCCTCCCCCTCGTTCCGTTGAGTCGATCTTCACAGAGGCGTGAAGCTACGTTGCGTTTCGAACGGCGACAACGGAATGGACCCACGTTTCAGCCGTTTTACCTGGTAAAAGAGTTCATATCGTTGCACTGGTGTTGACGCGAAATGCAATGATCCGGGCGCGGCCGTTGCAATGCTCTGCCCGTGAACGCACACTGGGCGCACCGCCGACGAAAGGGCCGGACGTGCCGGGAGGCAGGCTGACCGACGAGGACCGCCGCGACATCGCGTCGGGCCTGACGCTCGGCCTGGGGTACGCCGAGATCGCGCGACGGCTGGGCCGGCCGACGTCCACCGTCACCCGCGAGGTCGGCCGCAACGGCGGGCCCCGCGACTACCGGGCCGACCGCGCCCACCTGGCCACCCGCCGACGGGCTCGCCGACGCAAGTCCGCCCCGCCGCCCGAGCCGCCGGTCGTCGTCGGCGCGGAGGGCCGCGACCCGCGGGCGGTGCTCGCGTTCGCGGAGGAGTTCGCCGCGGCGATGTCCCGGATGGGTCTGCCGCGGATGGCCGCCCGTGTGCTCGCGAGCCTGGTCACCACGGACGCCGGGGCGCTGACCGCGGCCGAGCTGTCCGCCCGGCTGCGGGTCAGCCCCGCGTCGGTGTCCAAGGCCGTCGGCTACCTCGAAGGGCTGGAACTGCTGCACCGCGAGCGCGGCGCCCGGCGGCGGGAGACGTACTCCATCGACGACGGCATGTGGCTGCGGACGTGGCTGACCAGCGCGCGGGCCAACGCGCTGCTCGCCGACACGGCCCGGCGCGGCGTCGACGTGCTCGACCCGGCCACGCCCGCCGGCGCCCGGCTGGACCACATGCGCCGGTTCTTCGCGCAGCTCAGCGACGACATGTCCGGCGGGCCGAGCTCGGTCGCCGGCGACGTGGTGACCGTGCTGGCCGCGCTCGTCCGCGCCGTCACCCCGGACGCCGCCGCCCGGCTCGCCACCGAACTGGGCTGGCCGCCGGACCGCGTCGCCCACGCGGTGCACGACGCCGCGCAGGTCATCACGCGGTGAAGCCGCGATCTTGGTCGTTTACCATGACCGCATGGCCCTGATCCACAAAGCCACGCTGACCCCCACGAAGGCCGAGCTGCTGGCCGGCTGGCTGCCCGGCCGCGACTGGCACACCGGCCCGTCCGGCGAGGTGCGGCGGGTGGCGGGCTACCGCTTCGACGACCCGGCCGGCGCGGTCGGGATCGAGACGATGCTGGTCCAGGTCGGCGACGGGCCGGTCCACCAGGTGCCGCTGACCTACCGCGACGCGCCGCTGGACGGGGCCGAGGAGTGGCTGATCGGCACCTCCGAGCACTCGACGCTGGGCAAGCGCTGGGTCTACGACGCGGTCGGCGACCCGGTGTACGCGGCGGTGCTCGCGGAGGCCGTCCTCACCGGCCAGGGGCAGGTCGAGGAGTTCTGGGAGGTCGACGGCCGGCTCCAGCGGCGCGAGCTCACGATGGGCATCGCGGTGACCGGCACCCGGCTCGCGGACGTCGCCGCCGCAGGTGCGGTCGAGCGGGTGACCGAGGGCGAGCGGACGCTGATCGTGGCGGAAACCGCCGAGCTCACCGTGGTGCGCCGGCTCGACCCGGCCGCCGAGCTCACCGGCGCCGTCCTGACCGGCACGTGGGCCGGCCAGGAGACACCGGTGCCGCTGGCGTCCGCCTCACCGCGCTGAGGTTCAGTCCTTCCAGGGCATCTCGTCGCGCAGTCCCTCGTGGATCGCGTAGGCGTTCTTCACCGCCGCCTTCAGCGCGCCCTCCACCCACCGCCGGTGCCGCCGGTCGCAGGCGTCGTTGGCGAACCACACCCGGTTCACCGGCCGGATCACGTCCTCGTAGAACGTCTCGCTCATCTCGAACGCCCGGAACAGCGGGCCGATGCCGCACGCGAACCAGTCCAGCGCCCAGTCCTTGTAGACGCCGAACTCGAACGTGTCGCGCGCCTCCGGGTGGATCTTGACCAGGTCCTCCAACGCCTGCATCACGCTCTCCTCGCCGGCCAGCGGCGTGTACGGCATGCTGTCCTGCTCCCAGCAGTAAGACGCGATCATCACGCCCTTGCCGAAGCGGGTGTCCTGGCCGGCGGGCGGGTAGACGATGTTGCGGATCGCCAGGTCGGTCACGGTGAGGCCGTGCGTGATGCCGTACGCGGTCTCCCACCACCGCTCGCTGAACTGCATGAAGAGCTTGTGCGCCCGGCCGTAGTAGGTGTTGCGGATGGCGTACCACTTGTCCGGGTCCAGGCCCTGGATCTCCATGTGCCGCAGGCTCGCGAACGGCACCGTCACGATCACCTCGTCGGCCGTGACGGTCTGCGTGCGGCGACCGGCGCGGTAGTGCACCCGCACGCCCGCGTCGTCCTGGTCGATGCCGTGCACGAGCGCGCCGAACCGGATGTCGTCCATCAGGGTCGGCTCGAACGCCCGCGGCAGCGAGTCCGCGCCGTCCACGATGTAGACGAGGTGGCCGAACACGTCCTCGTAGAAGTGGGAGAACCACTCGACCAGCGAGAAGTGGTAGCGGCCCTCCAGGTTGAACAGCGGCCCGAGCATGGACAGCGCGCCGTCGCTGAGGCCGCGTTCCTTCAGGTAGCCGAGCAGCGTGTACCGGTCGTAGTCGGTGAGCAGCCGGTGCCACGCCTTCGCCTCGTCCTCCTGCTCCATGATGTCGATCAGCGGCTGCACGGTGTGCCGCAGCAGCTCGTGCGGCGCCTTGTCCTTCTCGTCGGCCAGCAGGTCGAACGAGAACTGGTCGGCGGTGAAGTCGCGCCGCCGCACGCCCTTTCCCTGCAAGTACACGAACGTGTCTTCGTCGTACATGGGAAAGGGTTTGGTGGCGAGCTTGAACTTCTCCTCGATCAACCACGACACCAGCGGGTGCTGCTGCGGGAACCGCATCGCGCCGAACTCGCCGTACATGTCGCCCGCGAAATCGCGGTGGGTCAGGATGCGCCCGCCCAACCGGTTCTGGCCCTCGAGGATCGTCACCTCGTGGCCCGCTTCCTTCAACAGCATGGCCGAGGTCAGCCCGGCCATTCCGGCGCCGACCACGACGACCCGCCGGCGCGGCGCGGAACTGTCCGGCAAACCTTGTTTGAGCAGGTCGAGAACGTCCAACGTCATCGGGACCACCTCACACGGATCGAAAGCCGCGGTCACGCCGCGGACTGCTTGACAGCGGAGGTGGCCACCTTCGGTAGACCGAACCGTACTCGGCCGGAAACCGGCGGCCAACGCCCTGATGGGGTGAGGCGGATTGTCGCCGAATGCGTCGCCGCGGGGTCGGAAAACGCAGAACGGCGGTTTCCCGGGTGGGCGGCGCAGGGCCGAACGTGGCGGCCCGTCCACCTGTCGGGTGGCTACTCCGGCGAAGTGCGGACCCGCTGCGCCAACACCTGCCCCGGCCACGAGCCGACGGTGAACGGCTCGGTCGGCTCGAACCCGTTGCGCCGGTAGTAGTCGACCAGCGCGCCGTCCGAGCCCGCGTAGCAGTCGACCCGGAGCAGTTCGACGTTCGCCCGGCGGGTCTCCTCGCGGGCGTGCGCCAGCAGGGCGCTGCCGACACCCAGCCCCGCGTGCGACCGCGACGTGACGAGCAGCGTCACGTACACCTCCGGCTCGCCGGCCGGTTCGACGTACCGGGGTGGCCGGGGCGCGAGCGTCATCGCGCCCGCCTGCGTGCCGTCGACCTCGGCGATCCACGCCGTGCCCTCGCGGACCTTCTCCGCGATGCCCTCGACCCGGCCGGGCTGGTCGGAGAACGGCTCGCTCCCCCACTGCCCCGAGCGCCCGGAGGCGTCCAACCACGCCACCGCACCGTCCAGCATGGCCACGATCGCGGCCAGGTCGTCCAGGCCCCCTCGGCGGATCTTCACGCGTGCACGGTAACCCGGCCGGCCCTCAGGCCGGGCCGGGTTCAGCTGCCCTGCGACGCCCTCACGTTGTCACCGAACATCCGGCTCCGCGACCCGTCCCGGTTGATCGACCAGGTCATCAGGCCCCTCCAACGTGCCGCGGCAGTGGTGCCGCTCGGGGCTCCCGCCGCACGCGCCCTACCCGCCGTCCCCCGTCACCGGGCCGAAGCGAGACGGTCGCGCAGTTTCGAGTTCCGGAATTGATACACAGTCCCGAACTGGTGCAGCACCCCGAGTCGGTGCGCGTCCTCGAGGAACGCCGTGAGCCGCCACGGCAGTCGCCCCGTCACGGCCAACCAGAGCCGACTTCTCGAATAGCATCCCCACGCCGTGCGAAAGATCGCCAGATAGCCGACGAACAAGCCCCACACCGCCATGCCGGGCGACAGCATCCCCACGGCAGGCAGGCAGAACACCGGTAACAGCACCACCGCTTGCCGGCGCGCGATCCGCAGACCACTCCGCATGGTCGCGGCATCCTCAGAGCTGAACGGCCGCGCCAGCCAGGCGAGCAGCCACAACAGTACGCCGAGGGCCGCGGGAAACGCCACGAAGAACCTCACGGACCCCACCACCTGGCCCATGGTCACATCGCCCGACAGGCGGGGCACGGGATTGCCGTGTAGCCGGCGCCAGGCCATCCAAGCGAGTCCGACAACACAGAGAACTCCCCAGAAACCCGTCCAAGCGAGAATCATGAGGCGCGCGGAGCGGACGAGACCTCTGACCGGGGTCTGCAGGTGGAACCGAACGGCGGACCACCACATTTCCTCGGAGCCGCTCATAGGGCGTCCGGGTTCGTACGGGCCGGACGCGCCGGAGAGGATCCACCCGGCGAACACCGCGGTGATGCCCGCGAGACCGGCGACCGCCAACAGACCGGACTGGTCAGTGCGGCCGAACAGCCCCGCCTGCGCCAGGACCACGAGGAAGACGAAACACGACATCCCCGAGATGAGTCCGGTGGTCAGCGCTCTGAGCCAGGCCGGCGAACGCCAATGCAACTGCCACCACGTCACGTCCGCCGCGCCGCGCCGGGTGAGGTCGACCGCGAGTTGCCGCAGCCAGCGCTGCGCGCTCCGGCTGTCCCACCGGCGGTGACGCCAGGGCACCTCGGACGGTGGCGGGCCACCGGTGAAGGCCGTCGGCACGAGCCGGTCGAGCAGGTGCTCCTCGATCGCCGTCGCATCCGGGAACTGGTCCGGGTCGAGCAGCCGACCGGGCTGTGCGTTCGGGCCGGCGTAGACGGAGAGAAGCAAACTGATCATGAGCGGTGATCGCAACGCGACCGCCAACGGAGCGTCGGGGTCCTCCGCCAGTGCTTCGAACACAGGTTGCCATGGCGGTTGCCACTGCGGAGTTATCGTCATCGACAAGTGATGGCGCACCTCCGCGGGCTCCAGGGGGTTGGCGTGGATCGCCGTGGCATGCCGCAACACGCCGGCGTCGCGCACGGTGAGTTCGTACTCGCTGGTGCGGCAGGTGAGGACGACGGGAGAGCCTCCGGCCAACGCGCTGTTGAGGTGTTGCAGCGCCAGTACCCGGCGGTGTGTCGGCATCTCGTCGAGGCCGTCGAGGACGGGCAGCACGCGCCGGGCCTCGACCAGGCGTTGGGCGGCACGTTTGCCGAACTGGTGATCACGCAGGCGCGGGTAGTTCTCGTCGAGCCTCGCGGCCAGCCACGTGTTCAGGTGCTGCTGGGCGGGATCCCACGAGGCCAGGGGAAGCAGCACCGGCACCGGGTCATCCGGTGAGGATCGCTCGAGCAGCGCGAGCAGGAGCAATGTGGCCAGTGTGGTCTTCCCGGACCCTGGCCCGCCCAGCAGGACGAGCCTGCGGTGCGGCAAGTGCAGGAACGAATCGGTCAACGACTTCAGGTCACCCCGCTCGCCGTCGACATGGCCACCGACGAGCTGTGCGTGGTCCGAGAGCCCGCTGTCGTCCGTGGTCCAGCGGATCGCCAACGGATTCATGGTGAACAGCCCCCGCAAGCCGATTTCCGACCTCCATTGGGCGCCCACCATTCGGGTGAGTTCCTGGCCGGCCACATCAAGGGGGTCCGCTGCGGCCGTGGCGAAGGTCGGCGAGTAGCTGATCCCACCACTGATGTCACGCGCCATCACCACGAAGTCAGCAACGCCGTGAAACTCGTTGCGAACCCCGGGAGACGTCGAAGCCGTCCCCGGTTCCCCACGGTGTTCACCTTCATGCGTCACTGCTGTTGTCCCTGTCACAAGTGACGATCAGTGGTCGAGGCGACACTAGCCGATGGATCCCTGTGGCGCCCCGAGTCGAATGGGCGATCATCGACAGGATCAGCCCATCATGGCGCACCGCCGGGTGGCCGTTACCGTCGAACGGCGGGCTTCCGACTACGGGGTGATGATCTCCAGGACAACCTGGCCGTACAGACCGGACAAGGTGCCCAGGCCCAGGTTGCACAACAGGATGTTCGTGCTCGGGTAGACGATGGTGTGCACGAAGGTCGCTCCGGCGAATACGCCCGAGGTAACCGTGCCGGTTGTGACGACGGTGAGGGTGACACCACTCAGGCTCGACACGTTGTTGCCGGACAGGACGGACGTCTCACCGGTGTTCCAGGTGATGGGGATGGTGAGCGCGTTCGCGCCGAGCAGGCTCAGGCAGGTCTTGCCCGAGGAGGTGCCGGTGGCGGCCGAGTGGCCCGAGGTGATGTCCGGTCGGGTGGTCGAGACGCACGGACCGTACTGCCGGGACACCGTGAGCGTCATGTCCTGCGGGTAGTTGGTCGCGGGCGGGTCGAACAGCAGGCTCGCGCTGCTGGGCGGGGTGCACGTGATGTCCGGACCCGCGGCGGCGGCCGTGCCGGACGTGGCGAGCAGGGCGGACGCGACAGTCGTCAGGACCGCGGCGAGGACGGAGACGATTCGGAGCATGGCGGTTCTCCTTTCCCGACACGGTTTCCGCACAAATGCGGATTCGGCGGCGTCGGTATTGTTCTATCGCACACCGAAGAGCGTCGTTACGCACCCCCGCAGCCGGACGAGGTCCGCACCGAACAACGTTATGGCCCTGTCATCGGTCGAAGATTCGGCCCCGCGGGTAATGCAGTCGCGGTTCGCGGTAGATGCGACCTGTCGCAACTCCCGAGGGCGAAGTGCGGGCAGCGGGCCGTCGGCGCGCCGGCGCGACAGCGGTCGGGAACGACTTGCCCAGCCTCCCGTGCGAGCAGGTCGCAGGGACGCGGACATCCCGCCTCCGTCGGACAACCCGCTTGCCACCGCGACCGATGAGTTCTAGAGTTCTAGAAGTGTTCACTGACGAGGTTACCGGCGTGATGCGCGAGCCCGACGCGGCCGGTCGGTTCGGGAGGTTCGGTGGGCGTTACCTGCCGGAAGCGCTGATACCCGCGGCGCGGGCGGTGGAGGTGGCGTTCCGCGAGGCGTGGGCCGATGCCGCGTTCACGGCGGAGTACCGGCGGCTGCTGGCGACCTACGTCGGACGGCCCACGCCGTTGACGGAGTGCGCGCGGCTCTCGGAGCGGTTGGGCGTGCGGGTGTTGTTGAAGCGGGAAGACCTCGCGCACACCGGGTCGCACAAGATCAACAACGTGCTGGGGCAGGCATTGCTGGCCCGGCGCATGGGCAAGCGCAAGCTGATCGCGGAGACCGGGGCCGGGCAGCACGGCGTGGCGACGGCGACCGCGGCCGCGCTGCTCGGACTGGCCTGCACCGTCTACATGGGACACACCGACGTGCGGCGGCAGGCGGTGAACGTCTTCCGGATGGAGCTGCTCGGCGCGGAGGTGGTGCCGGTGACGTCGGCCAACGGGGTCGGCACGTTGAAGGAAGCCACCAACGGCGCGCTGCGCGCGTGGGTGAACGAGACCGACCACGCGCACTACTGCATCGGCTCCACGATGGGCCCGCACCCGTACCCGTGGATGGTGCGGGAGTTCCAGCGGGTCATCGGTGACGAGGCCCGCGCCCAGTGCGCCGAACCGCCGGACGTGGTGGTGGCCTGCGTGGGCGGCGGGTCGAACGCGGCGGGGACGTTCGCCGGGTTCGTGGACACGCCGGCACGGCTGGTCGGCGTGGAGGCGGCCGGCGGCGCGGCGGTCGACAAGGGCAAGCCCGGCGTGCTGCACGGCTTCATGTCCCACTTCCTCCAGGACGACGACAGCCAGGTGCTCGAAGCGCACTCGATCTCCGCCGGGCTCGACTACCCGGGTGTGGGGCCGGAGCACGTGCACCTCGCCGAGACCGGGCGCGTGCGGTACACCAGCGTGACCGACGACCAGGCGCTGCGGGCGTTGAAGCTGGTCACCCGCACCGAGGGCATCCTGCCCGCGCTCGAGTCGGCGCACGCGCTGGCGTGGGTGGTCGACGCCGCCGCGACCGGTGAGCTGGCGGCCGGGTCGACGGTGCTCGTCACGTTGTCCGGCCGCGGTGACAAGGACATCCAGCAGATCAGGGAGCACCTGGCATGAGCGTGGGGTTGGGCTTGCGGGCCGACGGGCGTCGGCTGTTGATCCCGTACGTGATGGCGGGCGTCGTGCCGGACTGGCTCGACCTGGTCCGGGGCGCGGCCGAGGCGGGGGCGGACGCGATCGAGATCGGCCTGCCTTTCTCCGACCCGATGCTGGACGGGCCGACCGTGCAGCGGGCCGCCGCGCTGTCCGCCGGTCGGGGCGGCCGGCCGAGACCCCTGCTGGACGAGCTGGCCGGGCTCGACCTGGACGTGCCGCTGATCGTCATGACCTACGCGAACGTGGCGATGACGTTGGCGCCGGAACGCGGTGTCGGCGGGTTCGTCGACCACCTGGCGTCGGTGGGCGTGCGGGGCGTGATCGTGCCGGACCTGCCCCTGGAGGAGTCGGCGGAGTACCGGGCCCGCGCGGCGGAGGCCGGGGTGGACGCCGTGCTGCTGGTCGCGCCCGCGTGCGGCGACGACCGGTGCCGTGAGATCGCACGGGCGTCGTCCGGGTTCGTGTACTGCATGAGTTCCATGCGGATCACCGGTGAACGGGCCGACCTCGCGGTGACGGCCCGCGAGACCGCGCGCCGGGTGAAGCGCGTGACCGAGCTGCCCGTGGTGACCGGTTTCGGCATCTCCACGGTGGAGCACGCGGTGCAGGCGTGCACGGACGCCGACGGGGTCGTGATCGGCTCGGTGCTGATGCGGATGCTGGTCGACGGCGCGCCCGTCCCGGAGGTCGTGGAGGAGGTGGCCACGTTCCGCCGGGCGCTATCCTCCCTTCAGCACTCCCCGGTCGGGGGCTGACGCTCGGAGGGTCCACCGGTGAACGACGGGCGGCGCACGGGCCGCGAGTACGAGTCGCGCGTGCCCAAGTACCTGGCGATCTACCGGGTGCTCGCCGACCGGATCGTGACCGGCCGCTACCCGGCGGACACGCCGCTGCCCGCGCAGCGCGAGCTGGTCGAGGAGTTCGACGTCTCGTTGATGACGGTGCGGCAGGCGATCCAGGCGTTGGAGGCCGACGGGCTGCTGGAGACCCGGCACGGTGTCGGCACGTTCGTGCGGCAGCCCTCGTTCGCCTACGGCCTCACCGGGTTGCGGAGCCTGTCGCAGGACCTGGTGGACCAGGGCATCGAGCTGGAGACCGAAGTGCTGGACGCGCGGGTCGTCCGGCCGCCGGAGGACGTGGCCGCTCGGTTGGGCGTCGGCGCGGGAGGCCGGGCGCTGGCGGTCGAGAGGCTGCGCAGCACCCGGTCGGTTCCGCTGCTGTTGCAGACGTCCTACCTGCCGGAGGTTATCGGGTCGCGGATCAGCGCGGACGACCTGCGCGGCCGGTCGCTGTACCGGCTGCTGGAGGACATGGGACGGCCGGTGCGCGAGGCGAGCGAGACGATCCGGGCCGTGGCGCTGACCGCGGACCAGGCTCGCGCGCTGAAGCGTGAACCGGGCTCCCCGGCCCTGCTGAGCATCCGGCTCAGCCGGGGCGAGGACGGCAGCCCGCTGGTGGACGACCGCGCGTTGCTCGTCGGCGACACCGTGATCACCGCGGAACGCGCCGTGACCGGGACGAACATCGGCTACGAGCACCGCTGACGGCGCTCGCGGCGGCCTGCGCCACCCCGGACGACCGGATGTCGGCCGAGCCCACCCGCCCGCGGGCGACCGCACATCCCCACGCGAAGGCCGCGCCCACCTCCGCGAAGTCGTCGTCGTGCAGGGCGACGTCGCGGACGGCCTCCCACCGCAGGCCCGCCGAGGTGGTGGCAGCGGAAGAGTTGTCGGCCTGCGGCGCCGGAATCCGGTACCCGGCCACGGGAAGCGCGGTGCGGCAGTCGAAGCCCGCGCCCGGAAGCGGGACGCGTGCGCCCATCGCCTTCAGGCGGCGAACGACGTCTGTGGGTGGGCGCTGCGGCCTGCGCCCGCCCAGGTCGGCACGCTCCCCGGCGATCACGCCCGCGGCGTGCGCGAATCGTACGGTGGCGTCGATCTCCGCCCACCACGACTCGGGCACGGGCAGGTGCCGCCACAGACCCGGCCGAGTGAGCTCGGCGACGAGTGCACCAGCACGGTCTCGCCGGGCCCCAGGCCGAGTTCGGCGTTGATCGACTCCCGCGTGCACACGGGAACGGCGGGACTTCGACATCGCCGCAAGGTAGGAACGACCACCGCGCCCACGCCACGGGATTCAGCGGCCGAGCGGCGTCTCGCGGTCCAGGTGCCCGAGCTTCGCCGGGTTGCGGACGGCGTAGACGCCCGGTGACCAGGCCGTCGTCCACGCGCACCGCCAGCACGCTGTCGATCTGGCCGTCGAACAGGAGGAGCAGCGCCGGGTGGCCGTTGACGTGGGCCGGTTCGACCGACCCGGTGGCGAGCTTCGCCAGCCCGGCGGCGAGCACGCGGGCCACCTCGTCCGCGCCCACGACCGGCCGCGGCACCGCGTGGACGACACCGCCGCCGTTACCCCGGAAAACCACGTCCGGCGCGAGGACGTCCAGCAGACCTCGCAGGTCGCCCGTGTCGACCGCCCGCTGGAACGCCCGGATCGCATCACGGGTGGCCGTCGCGGACACCGCGGCCGACGTCAACGTCTTCAGCGCCAGCAGCATCGTCATCGAGACGCTGTCGGTGCCACGTCCGGCGACGTAGGACTCCCTGCGCCGGCCCACCGTGCCCGCGCGCGGTCCGGGTGGAGGTCATGGTGGTCCTCTCAGCCTCCACTGCGTCACCACCAGACGCCGGTCCCCACCGGTTTGTGACAACCGGTGGGGACCACGTCGACGAGGTCATCCCTGCTCGACCGCGGCCAGCCACGCGCGGCGGGCGGCGGCGCGGGTGAACTCGCGGACGTGCAGGCCGGCGCGCAGCCACGCGAGCGGGAAGTCGTCGCCCTCGTCGCGGACGACCCGGCCGAACGCGTCACGGCCGCGGTCGCGCGAGGCGTCCGCCAGGTCGGCCAGCAGACCCGCGGTGGTGGTGAGGCCGTTGCGCGTCAGGGCGGCTACCTCCCGTTCGGCGGAGGCGACGGCGGCGACGGCCCGTCCACCGAGCGCGATGCGGTGCACCACGTTCTCCAGCGGGCGGACCGGGCGCGGGACCCGGTCGACCGGGTCGGGCCGCGGCGGCAGCTCCCGCGTGCCGTCCCCGGCGACGTGCGAGCGCTGGAACTGGTCCAAGCCGAGGTCGACGTGGTGGCGCAGCTCGTCGGGCAGCGCCAGGTCGCCCTCGACGGCCAGGGCGACGGCGGTGCCGGGACGGTCGGGCAGCAGACGTGCCACGGCGCGCAGCCGCAGGCCGGGTGCGTTCGAGAGAACCCGCAGGTTCTCCCGCGCCCGGTCGCGTTCGCCGACCAGGTCCAGGTGGCCCTCGCCGACGGCCAACCGCACCGCGTCGCCCGCCGCGCCGAGCACGGTCCCCGTCACGAACAGCAGGTCCGCGCCGGCCGGGCGGTGCGAGTCGGGTCTGGTGCGCGCGTGGAAAGCGCGTGCGACCTGGTCGGGCAGCGGTTGCGCCCACAGCCCCGCCAACGGCGCCTCGTGCCACGGCGCGGCGGACGCGGCCACCGCGCGGACGGCCTTGCCCGCGCCGAGCCGGTGGTCCGGTGACGCCGTGCCGCCGGACAGCAGCAGACCGCCGCGGCCCAGTGCGCGCTGGCTCAGGCCGGACTCGCCGATCGCCACCGGCCCGCTCGCGGCGGCGGCGACCCGTTCCGCGCCGCCGGGCATGATCGCGGGCACGGTCCACAGCACGCCGCTGTCGTCCACGAGGTGCGTGACGACGCCGGCGTAGCCCGACGCGGCGACCACCACTTCGGTGCACAGGCCGTACAGGCGCAGCGAGCCGATGGGGCGGTACTCGCGGCGGGCGGTGCCGCGCAGCTCGGCCACCGGGCCGGTGGACGTGCGCAGGTCGTGGCACAGCAGCATCAGCTCGACCAGTTCGGCGGTCAGCACCTCCCGGTCGAACGACGGATCGCCCGCCCGTGCGGCGGCCAGGGTGGCGGCGATGCGCAGGCCGTTCGCGGCGGCCCGGTGCAGGCCCGCGACCCGCGCGGTGTGCACGGCGCGCAGCAGCTCGGCCCGCACCACCGCCCCGCTGCCGGTGGCACCGGCCCGCAGCACCGTCGCGCACGCCTGCCAGAGCACGCCCGCCGCCGCGCGTTCTGCCTCGGACGGCGTCTCGTCCACCGCGTCGGCCACCGCGTCGACCACCGGGGCGGCGTCGGGAACCGGCTCGTCCGGGACCGTCTCCGGCACACCGTCCGCGACCTCCGCCGCGGCCACCGCGATGCCCCGGTGCAGGCACTTCGGCGCGAGCAGGCAACTGCACACCAGGTCGTCGGCCGCCGTCAGCGCGCCTTGGCGCAACGTCCAGGTGAGTGTGGTCTCGGCGTCGAGGGTGGCGCCGGCCGTGTCGGCGTCCACCGTCACGGTCCACTCGGCCACGCGTCCGAGCGACGCGTCGACCCGCTTGCGCAGCCGGGGCGGCAGGGCGTCGAGCACGTCGCCCACCACCGCGGGGAACACCGGTGGCACGCTCATCCGCGCACCTTCTCCCCCACCCAGCGGGCCAGCTCCTGCGGGCTCAGCGCGGCGACGGGCATGCCCGCCGCGACCAGCGCGCCCGCTACCGACGTGGAGTAGCGGGCGACGCCGCGGTCGTCGAGGCTCGCGCAGCCGAGCACCGTCACGCCGGACGTGACCAGCTCGCGCACCTGCGCGACGAGCGGCCCGACCGGACCGCCCTCCTCGAAATCGCTGACCAGCACCACCATCGTCCTCTCCGGCACGGTCACGAGGGAACGGGCGTGGCGCAACGCTCCCGCGATGTGGGTGCCGCCACCCACCCGGACCTCCAGCAGCAACGACAACGGGTCGGCCACCCGGTCGGTCAGGTCCACCACTTCGGTGGAGAACGCGAGGAAGTGCGTGGACAGCGCGGACACGCCCGCGAACACCGACGCGGTCAGCGCCGACCACACCGTGGACGCCTCCATCGAGCCCGACACGTCCACCACCAGCACCAGCCGCCAGTCGTTCGCCTTGCGCCCGCGGGTGCGGAAGACCGGGCGTTCCGGCACGACCACCACCCGGCCGTCGGCGTCACGGCGGGCGGTGGCGAGGTTGGCCCGCAGCGTGCGCGGCAGGTCCAACCGGCCACCGGGCCGCCGGGTCGGCCGCGGGAGCTGGATGCCGGTCAACGCGGGCTTCACCCGGTTGGCCAACTGCTCGGTCAGCTCACGCACGAGCCGCGCCACCAACGGCCGCAGCCGCGTCAGCGTCGACTCCGACAGCCCGCCCGCCAACGACAGCACGTTGCGCAGCAGGTCCACCGACGGCCGGACCGACCCGGGGTCGATCTCCAGCGCCGCCTCCCACCGCCCACCTTCCGCCGCCGCGGCCAGGACTTCCTCGCGGACGCCCTCGCCGAACAGGTCGCGCAGCTCTTCCGACCACTCGCGCACGTCGGGGAACGGGGAGGACCGATCGGCCCCGAGATCGCCCCGCGCCGCGCCTTCACCCCCGTCACGCCCGTACAACTCGTCCAACGCCGCCGCGAACCGCCCGGCCCCCGCCGGGCGTTCCCCGTTGGCGCCGAGCACGAGCCGCCACCGGACCCCCGCGGTCAACGCACCGGCATCGGACAACCCGTCCACGCCGGACGCGCCCTGCCCACCGGGCGCCGACGACATGCCGGCCGCCCCGGCGAACACCTCGTGCCCCTCGGCCACCTCACCGACACCGGCCGACACCGACCCCGCGACACCCGCCGACACCGGCCCTGCGACACCCGCCGACACCGCACCGCCGGCCGCCGCGACCGACACCCGGCCCCGGCCATCCGTCCCGACCGGTGCAGGACCACCACCGGCCACCGCGACCGACAACCCGGCCCGGCCCGGCGCCACAGCCCGTTCACCGCGCGGGGACTGCAGGCCATGGGCCCGCAGCACTGCCACCGCGGAGTGTTCGGCGTCCAGCCAGCCCGCCAGCAGCTCCGGGTCCGGCGCGCCCACCGCGTCCACCCGTTCGCCCGTGCGTTCCTCCACCACCGCCAGCACCCTGGCCCGAGCCGCCGGCCCCACCGACGTGAACGCGCCCCGCAACGCGGGCAACCGGTCCAGGAAGTCCCGGTCCCCCAGCCCTTCCACCCGGTCCAGCAACGGCGTCAGGGCTTCCGGCGTCTCCAGCAACGGCCCGGCCGCCGCCAGCACGCCGGTCAACCCGCGCCGCAGCACGCCGCGCCCCTCGGGTGTCGTCGCACCGTCCACCCAGGACGCCACGCGCTCACCCAGCACCGCGGCCGGCGTCAACCCGAGCAGCACCCGGGCCGCACCGGCCGCACCGGCGATCAGCGGCGCGCCCGAGTCGGCCAGCGACCGCAGGCACGCGGAGAGCCGCAACCCGTGCACCTCCGGCCGCATCCCCAGTTCCACCAGCGCCCGCGCGTCGGCCACGTCGTCGGACCCGGCGAGCCCGTCGAGCTGCGCCACGGCCGCCGTCTCCAGCTCCCGGGCCAGCAGCGGGTGCCCGTCGAGCACGTCACCGGGCGTCCCGGGCACGTGGCCGGCGCGCAACCGGTCGAGCAGGTCGAGCGCGGCCAGCAGCTCCCGCAGCGTGGCCGACGACGGCAGCACGGTCGCCGCGTCGCCCAGCAGCACGTCCACCATCGCGGGCAACCCGCACAGCGACGCGTCCACCAGGTCCCGCAACACCGCACCGGGCGTCTGCTCGCGCTCACCGCGACGCGCGCGCAGCCGGCCGAACGCGGCCAGCTCCAGCGTCGCGCCCCACATCCCCGCCACCGGCAACGTGGCCGCCGTCGCCGGTGTCCACGCCACCGTCCACCGGGTGGTGAGCGCCTCACCGCCGCCGACACCCGTGGTCGCGGTCTCCTCGGCGTAGGTCACGCCCAGCACGGTCAGCCGCCGCAGCGCCACCTCGCGCCGCGCGTCCAGCTCCGACCGCAACGGGTCCAGCCGCAGCGACACCGGCTCCCGCGAGTCCGGGCCCGGCAACCGCAGCGCGGCGACCAGCGACTCCACCGCGGGCGCGAGACCGGACCGGGGCGTGCCGGGCGCGAGCACCCCGGTCCGCCGCCCGACCAGCACGTCACCGGCGGCCCGCGCCACCACCCGGCCGCGGCCCAACGGCTCGGCGTGGGTCAGCACGGTCTGCACCGCCTCCACCAGCTCGCTGCGACCGGGTGCGGGCAGGCCGCGCAGCCGGGCCAGGTCGACCGCCAGCCGCAACGCCTCCCGCGCCTCGCCGGGACCGGCCGGGTGGCCCAGTTCCCGCACCCGCGCGCAGATCCGCACGATCAGCGCGGCGGCGGCGGCCTCCACCGCGCCCGGGTCGCCCGCCGCCTCCAGCACGGCCTGCTGCCACTCGGGGTCGCGGATGCCGGCCGGGTAGCCGGACCGCTCGTCCAGCAGCGCGAACCCGTACGGCACCAACGACGTGGCGATGTCGGCGGGCCCGGGTTCCGCGGACTCCACCGGCCCGTCCAGCAGCGCCGCCGCGTGGAACGAGCCCACGACCGCCGCACACCGCCGCCCGTCCACGTCCCGCACGGCCCGCCGCATCCACGCCTCCCGGCGCAGGTCGTACGGGTCGACGACGGCGTCCTGCCGGAACGCCCAGCCGACCAGCAACGCCGCCCGCCGCACCGCTTCCGGCGTCTGGCCGGGCGCGGCGGCCTCGACCAGCCGGTCCCACAGGTCGTCGCCGTCCCGGCCGGTCGTCGCGGCGCGCAACGCGTCGGTCAACGGCGACGCGCCCCGCTCCCCCGCCCGGTGCCCCTCGCCGCGCATCGCCAACGGCAGGTCGCACGGCCGGACCTCCACGCCGTTGCGGCGCGCCCAGCGGATCGCGGCCAGCTCCGGCGAGAAGTCCGCGAACGGGTAGAACGCCAGCTCACCGCCAGGCGAGGCGCCGGACAGCGCGACCGGCGCGACCAGGTCGGGATCGGCGAGGAACGGCAGCCACTCCCCCAGCTCCTGCGGCAGCTCCACCAGCAGCACCTCGGGCGCGAACGCGTCCAGCAGGGCCGGCACCACGGCCGCGAGCGCCGGCGAGTGGTGCCGGACCCCGATCAGGTACGGGTGCCGGTGGTCGGCCAGCTCACGCATCGAGGACGTCACGGAGTTCCCACAGCCGTCGCCAGGTGCGCGCGCCGGACTCGGCCCGCCGACGCACCGCGCCGTCCCAGTAGCCGAGCAGCCGGGCCGCGTCGCTCGGGTCGTCCTTGCGGACCACGCCGAGCAGGTGGCCGGGCAGCAGCGACAGGGGGTCGCGGTCGCCGGGGAAGTACGCGCCCGCCAACCCGAGCGAGGTGGCGACCGACACGGCCTCCGCCGTGCTCATGACCGTGGACGGCCGCTCGACCGCCCAGCCCTCCTCCGACACGCCGTTGCGCAGGTCGCGGAACGCCGTGACCAGCACCTCCAGCACCACGTCGTCCACCGCGAACGGCGCGCTGACCCGGTCCAGCGCGGCGACGGCCTGCCGCCGCACAAGCTCCGTCTCGGCGGCCAGGTCGCCGATCGGCCCGACGTTCTCGAAGTTGAACCGCCGCTTCAACGCCGCCGACATCTCCGACACGCCCCGGTCGCGCAGGTTCGCCGTGGCGATCACGGTGAAGCCGGGCGCGGCGTGCACGGTCGCGCCGTCCGTACCGGACAGCTCGGGCACCGCGATGCGCCGGTCGGACAGGATGGAGACCAGCGCGTCCTGCACCTCGGGCAGGCAGCGGGTGACCTCCTCGACCCGCACCACGCCGCCGCCGCGCATCGCGGTGAGCACCGGCGACGGCACGAGCGCGCGCGGGCTCGGGCCTTCGGCCAGCAGCAGCGCGTAGTTCCAGCCGTAGCGCAACTGGTCCTCGGTGGTGCCCGCGGTGCCCTGCACGACGAGCTGGCTGCTGCCGGACACGGCGGCGGCCAGCAGTTCGGACAGCATCGACTTGGCCGTGCCGGGTTCGCCGACCAGCAGCAGCCCGCGTTCACCGGCCAGCGTCACCACGGCCCGCTCGACCAGGGCCCGCTCGCCGACGAACTTGGGGCTGATCGCCAACCGGGACGGCACGCCGTCCACCGAGACGCCCTTGGGCAGCGCCAACGGCTCGCCGCTGCCCATCACGAACGTGACCACGGCGCGCGGCGTGAGCCGCCACCCCGGCGGGCGGGGGCCGCTGTCGTAGGCGGCCAGGAACGCCAACTCCTCGCGGTGGGCGTCCTCGGCCGGTTCGACCTGCCTGGGTGCGGTCACCTGCGTCCTCCGGTCTTGAGCTCTTCGTAGGCGGGGGCGTCGCCGTCGAGCACCCGTTGCCAGGCGCGGGCGAACAGGTCGGCCACGGGTTCCCGCGGCACGATCACGCCGGAGTGGTCGGCGCTGTGGTCGAACATCGGGGCCTTCCACGACTCCAGCGGCAGGTGCGGCGCGGCCAGCGCCAACCAGCCGCCGGGCAGGAACAGCGACCGTCCGGCACGGGCCCGCTTCGCGGTGAGCACCAGGTCGGTCTCGGCGAGCGCGGCGCGGGCCTGGCGCAGCCGGGCGGGCTTCCACCCGGTCCACCGGGTCACGTTCGCGTCCGTGGGGTCGGGCAGCGCCAGCAGTTGCAGGTACAGCGCGGCGGCGTCCTCGGTCAGGTCGAACCGGGTCGCGACCTGCGCCACCAGCTCGGGCACGGACACGGTCGGGTCCTGGTGGTAGGCGGCCGGGTCGACGCCCTCGGGGGCCGGGACCGAGCACACGGCGGTCAGGCGGTCGTCGGCCAGCCGGTCCAGCATCCGCAGCACGTCCTGCCGGCCGCTCAACGCCGTGACGGCCTCCAGCAGATCCCGGTCGGCCGGTCCCACCAGGCCGGGCCGGATCACGAGCCGGTAGTGCGAGTCACCCGCCCGGGTCAGCTCCAGCCACTCGCCGTACTGGTAGAGCCCGTCGTCCTCGGGCAGGTCGACACCGAGCAGCGCGGCGAGCTTGTCCGCCGCGATCCACCGGCCCAGGTCCACCGCGAAGCCGGGGTGCGCGACCCGCTGCCGCGCCATCTCCAACGCCTCCGGCAGCCGGGCGCGCAGCGGCGAGCCGGCCGGGAGCCGGTGCGCCAGCCACAGCAACGCCTCCGGCACGGCCCACAGCGCCGCGCGGTCGAACCCGTCCCGGTTGCGGGCCGTCAAGGTCGAGCCGGTGAACGTCAGGTCGGCGTCGACGGCGAGCCACGGCGTGGAGTCCGGGTTGACCACGCCGGTCACGTACTCGCCCGCGTTGTGCAGGGGCAGCAGCTTCGCCGCGTCCACCAGCACGTCGTCGGGCAGGGCGACCCGGTGGCCGTGCTCGGCGACCCACACCCGCGCGACCGCCGCCACGTCCGGGCCGGTCGTCCACAGCTCGGCCGGGTCGTCGGGCACGGCGGCGGCGACCAGCGCGAGCCGGTACCAGTCGTTCAACCGGCGGAACCGCTCCCTGGCAGCCTTCGCGCCGGCCGCGGACAGGCCGAGCAGCTGCCGGTCGGCGGTGGCCAGGAAGTTCGCGTCCCGCCGGTTCACGCCGGGCATGCCGGCCAGCAGCAACGTCGCCTCGGCCGTGCCCAGGCCGGTGAGCTCCACCAGCGCGGACACCGCCTCGGGGAACCACGGCGCGGGCCCGCGCTCGGCGAGCAGCTCCAGGAAGCGGGCCACCCGCTGCGGCCCGAACGACGTGCGCACCTCCTGCGCCGAGTCGAGCGTCCAGTCCTTCGGCAGCTGGAAGGCACCGGGCGTGCGGCTGAACTGCAGGCCGTCGAACCGGCTGCCCGGGTCGTGCCGCCACATCGTCTCGAACAGGGCGATGAACCCGTCGCCGACCGGGGTGACCAAGTCCTTCGGGCTCGCCTGTCCCTTGGGGACGGTCACGGCGACGGTGCGCCAGTGCCCGGCGGCATCGGCCAGGCCGCTGTCCGCGATCGCCCGCAGCACGAGCGCCAGCGCGGCCCGCTGGTCGTCCGGGGTGAGCGGGGACGCGGCGCGGTGGGCCAGGGCGGGCAGGTGCGGCAGCACGTCGAACCAGCGGGGAGCGTTCGACATGGGCAGGGACCGGCCCTCGGGCCGCAGGACCGCCTCGGTGAGCGCGGCCAGCAGTGCGGGCAGCGCGGTGGGCACCGGGCCGCGCGAGTTGTAGGAACGGTAGCCGCCGAACCAGTTCAGCGCGGCGTTGACCTCGTCCTCGGTGACCTCCGGGCCGACCGGCGCGAGGACCGGGTCGACCTCGCGGGCCGCCGCGGCGATGTCGGCGTAGCCCCGGAAGGAGCGCTCCAGCTCGGCGGCGCGCCGGACGACGTCCACCACGCCGGAAAGCAGGGCGGGATGGGTGAGGCCGGGCAGGACGGCGGTGACGACGCCCGCGAGGCCGCCGCGCTCACCGCTCACCAGCGCCTTGAGCCGCTCCCGCACGGTGCGCTTGTCCCGGGCCTCCGCGCGGGCGGCGGCGAGCATCCGCTCCACCGCTTCCCGCGTCACGCCGCGCAACGCCTTCGAACCGGCCTCGTCCCGCGGCCGCAGGAGGTGCCACCAGTCCAGCGGCGGCACGAACGGCGTGGCCGTCGCGTACAACGGGTGCTGGGCCGCGGACGACACGAAGGCCAACCTGGTGCCGTCCGGGTCGTGCAGCACCATCGACTCGCGCCCGCCGGTGAGCGTGACCTCCGCGCCACCGGGCAGCCGCAGCACACCGGTCGGGCAGCCGGCCAGCCGCGCACGGCGGCCGTCGACGCCCTCGCCGACGTGCGAGCCGTCCGCCTCCCGGCGCACCCGCCAGCCGTGCAGGCCGTCCGCCGCGCCGAGCGGGCTGCTCGCCGTCCCGGCCGCCACGGGCCTGAGGTCGCAGCTGCCGAGGACCAGGGTCGTGCCGTCGGCGGCGAAGTCCTCCACGAACCGGGGCAGGCTCGCCCGGCCGCGCTGACCGGTGGCCGGGTCGACCTCGAACCAGCGCCACGCGTGGTCGTGCCACATGCCGGTCCACACCGTGGTGCCGTCACCGTGCACCTCACCGGATTCCGGCACGACCGTGTCGCCGCGGTGCACGACCCGCCCGCCGGCGGTCCGACCGCCGTCCGCCAGCGCGATCGAGGCCGTCGGCGTGTTGTTCCGGTAGTAGCTGCGCCCGCTCTCGCCGATCGCGAAGACCCGGTCCGGCGCGTCGCTCCAGTACGCCAGCTCGCCGTCCGGTCCCTGCCAGCGCACCAGCAGGACGCCGTCGAACCACGACGCGCTCGGCGCGAAGCCCCAGCGGTGCCGCGCGTCGGCCGGGATGCGGGAGACGTGCTCGGCGAGCACCCCGTCCGGGCCGACCACCACGAACGTCTCGCCGCGCCGCAGCACGAGCGCGGGCCAGCCCTCGCCGCACACCGCCACGCCGTTGTCCTTGGGCGTGCCCGCGTCCGCCAGGCGTTCGAGGGCTTCCTCGAGGGCGGGCCACCCGAGCTCGTCGAGCAGACCCGCGCGCAGCGTCGTGTGCAGCGCGGCGGCGACGTCGGTGCCGGCCAGCGACTCGGCCGCCTCGGGCACGTCCGCGTACGCCTCGGGCACCCGCAGCACGCCCAGCCTGTCGAGGTGGTCGGACAGGTCCGGCAGGCCGGTGACCGCCACGCGCCCGACGTGCGAGCCGATCCACGAGCCCAGCGCGGCGCGCAGCCCCGGCACCGCCATCACCGACGACAGCACGTCCAGGGCGACCGTGCCCGATCGCGTGTGGGAGCGGGCGTGCGCGACGACGCCCTCGCCGAGCGCGCGGCCGAACCGGTCGGACGCGGCCAGCGCGGCGAGGGCGCGCCGGCCCGGCGCGTCGTCGGCCAGCCAGCCGCCGACGTCGAGCTGCTGGTCCCGGTCGGCGTCCGCGATGGGGACGTCCCGCGCCACCATCAGGTCCAGCACGTCCAGGTCGCCCTGACGCCAGTAGCGCAGCGCGCGCACCGGCACGGCGTCGGCGACGAGCCGGCCCGCCATCGCCTCGACCAGCTCCAGCAGCCGCACCGAGCGGGCCGTGCCGCGCCACCCCGACGCGCGCACCGCCATGACCGACGACAGCCACTCCGCCGGGTTCGCCTCGACCTCGTCCGGCCCGATCAGGGCACGCGTGGCGCCGCAGTCGGTCAGGATCTCCAGCCACGTGTCCAGCACGGACTCGGAGTCGGGCACGAACGACAGCAGCCGGCCGCGCACCTGCGCGTCCTCGGTGGCCAGCGCCACCAGCGAGGCGCGGTAGGACTTCCAGAACGCGCCGCTCGCGCGGCTGATCGAGGAGCTGTCCAGGATCGCGCGCAGCAGCCGCCGGTCCTCGGCCGCGAGGTCGCGCTTGGCGGCCTTGGCCAGCCGCCGCAGGTCCTCCGGCATCCCGGTGTAGGGCGGCAGGCCGCCCCGCGTGCGCTCCACGCACAGGGTGAAGAACAGGTCGTAGGCCGCGTCCGGGTCGTGCTTGCGGGCCAGGCCCTTGGCGTGCGCGGACAGCGCCTTGGCGGTCAGCGCCCCGGCGAACGCGAACTCCAGGAACACCTCGCGGGTGCGTTCCGGGTCGACCGCCAGGTCGTGCACCTCCTCCGCCTCGCGGGCCTTGCCGAACATGCTCGCCGCGTAGGTGGTGTTGCCGTGCTCCAGGAAGATCCGCCCGGCCTGCTCGTAGAACGTGGGCAGGAAGTGCGGCGCGGACCGGCCGAGCATGGTGCCGAGCCGGGTGAAGCCGTCCTTGGCCGACCCCGCCTTGGACTTGGCGGTGCGGGCGAGCCGTTCGACGTCCTTGACGAGGTTGAGCGCGTGGTGGGCGTTGGCCGGGTCGTGGACCAGCGCCCACGCGGGGAAGCCCATCGCGCTGCGCTTGCCGGTGCCGACCTCGGCGACGCGGGAGGGCGCCTCGAAACCGAGGTACTCGCAGGTCAGGTCTTCGGCGCGGCCGAGCACGGCGGGCACCAGCCGCACCACGACGCGGCCGTCCAGCCCGGGGTGGGCGTAGTGGCGGGCGGTGACGGTGTCCCGGTCGTCGCCCGCTTCGGCGGTGCCGGGCAGCACCGCGCCCGCGGCGATCAGGGCTTTCGGACTCAGGGCGTTCACGGGGCCACCACCGCTTCCTCGACGACGCGACCGGCGTGGATCGCCGCCGCCATGCGCATCCCCTCGGACCACGCGACCGGTCCGACGTCGGCGAGCGGCACGGCGGTTCCGTCCGCCAGCGCCCACCTCAGGTCCCCGGTCCAGGTCTCGCTCTCGGGGTAGTCCGAGCCGAGCCAGTACCGCGCCTCCACGACCCGGCCGTCCTCGAACGCGGAGTAGACCGCGTCACCGCCGCGCACCGGGTAGCCGAGCGTGCGGCAGCGGCTGAGCGCGTGGGTGAGCTGCTCGAACCTGCCGCCCGCGAAGTCGTCGACCGAGGTCTTGCCCGCGAGCCCGGCGGGCCGGGTGTGGGTCTGCCGGAACAGCTGCTGCACCTTCTGCTCGACGCCGAGCTCCGCGCCGAACTCGCGCAGCTCCTCCAGGTCCTCCAGCAGCACCGGGTGCGGGATGGACACCACCTCGGGCTTGAGCCGCCGGGTGTCGCCGTCGAGGGTGACCACGCCCAGCCCGCGCTCCGGGTCGGCGTCGCGCAGGAACCCCGTCTCCGCGCCCGTGCCGTCGTCGGCGGTGACGACGAGGTCGCGCAGCGCCTCGGCCCACGCGGCGTCCGCCCAGACCTCGGCGACCAGCGCCGCGGGCACCGGCAGCGAGCGCACCATCCAGCCGTCCACGGCGGCCAGGCACTCGGCCCGGTGCCTGGTCAGCCACTCGGCGAGCTGGCGCAACTGGACGACGCCCGGGTCGTCCTTCAGCGACGCGGGCACCGAGGAGAGGAGCTTGCCCTTGCCGTTGCGGCACTGCACGCGCCCGTTCTCCCCGAGCCGCACCTGGTACCCCGGAGCGTGCCCGGATTGAGATCGGACATCGAGCCAGCTCACTGTTCCTCCTGCGGGTCGTTCACGACGGTGTGGCGCGGAGGTTAGCGAGGGGGTCCGACAAAACGATCAGCATCGGCGGGTTCGTCGCCTCGCCGTGACCAGCGGCGCGCCGCCCGACGCCTGCCTCTACCTCAAGTCTTGCCCAAATCAGGTGCGGATGTGACCGGCGTCTCCCTAGCCTTCCCCCATGAGACTGCTGCTGTGGATCGCACTCACGTGCGCGCTGGCGGTCGAGGGGGCCATGGTTCTTCCGCTGCTGGCGGGCGTGGCGATCATCGGCTGCGCCGAGGTGCGCCGCCGATCGCCACGACCTCGCGCGCGAAGTCGCCATGATCTTCTCGCCGGTTGACCGGAATAGACGCGACCAATAGAGACGAACGATTTCGTGCGTAATGTGGCGCACGTTACTTGACCTGCCCGGAGACCAGCGGTTTTACTGCGGTCGCGCATTCGCCTACTGACCGGTAGGCGATCATCGCGACCGAATCCAGGGCGGGCGCGCCCCTTTCTCCCCGTTGTGCGCGACAGTGCCGTCGTGATCCCCAGTGGGTGCCGCCTGCCGTAAAACCGGGAGTCCGGCATGTCCCCCCATCGGAATGAACGCGGCCGCCACCGGCCCACCCGAAGCGGCCGAGGCCGCATACTGCTGTCGACCTTGGCCGCCGTCGCCGCCGCGGCGGCCCTGCTCGCGCCCTCGGGCACGGCGAGCACCGGCGAGGACCCGGGAGGAGGTGGGCGGGTGAAGTCGTTCTGGCTGCACATGAGCGACACGCCGGTGAGCGACGAGATGCTGGCCACCGAAGCCCGCCGACGCTCCTACATCGTGCTCAACGCCTGGCAGGGCGACCTGCTCGGCAAGCTCAAGGCGGCGAACCCCGCCGTGCGGGTCTTCGTCTACAAGGACCTGTCGTCCACCCGCTCGTACGCGTGCCGCGACGGCGTCGACGACGCGGACCTGCCCGCCGGCGTCGGCTACTGCGCCGCCGAGCGCGACCACCCGGAGTGGTTCCTGCTCGACCAGGGCGGCAACCGGCTGGAGTACGACGGCTATCCCGGCCACTGGCAGATGGACGTCGGCAACCCGGCCTACCAGGACACCTGGGCCGCGAACGTGATCAAGAGCAGCGTCGCCACCGGATTCGACGGCGTGTGGATGGACAACGCGCTGTTCCCGTGCGACGCCTACCACCCCGGCGTCTGCCCGGCGAAGTACCCGACCGACGCCGCCTTGCAGGACGCGTACCGGTCGATGTTGGCCAACACCCGCGACGAGTTCCTCGCGTCCGGGTTGAAGACGGTCGCGAACCTGTCCAACGCCCGCCTGCACGGCGACGCCTGGAACACCTACACCGAGTACCTCGACGGCGGCTTCGACGAGTGGTGGCTGGCGTTCGGCGACGACAACCTGCTGTCGGAGTACGCCGACGGGTGGAGCAAGCAGGTCGCCGAGATCGCGGCCAACGAGGCCCGGGGCAAGATCACCCTCGTGCAGCCGCACCACAGCGAGGGCGGTGACCGGGCGTACCGGTACGCGCTGGCCAGCTACCTGATGGCGGCGGGCGACCTGGCGGCCATCGCGAGCATCGAGCAGACCGACGGCTACGGCGACCCGACGCCGTGGCGCACCGAGTACGACTGGGACCTGGGCGCGCCGTCCGGACCGTACCGGTCGGTGGGCACGAACCTGTTCGTCCGCGACTTCGCGTGCGGCACGGTCGTGGTCAACGCCAACCGCACCGACAGCAGGTCCGTCACCGTGCCGCTGGACGGCGGGCACGTCACCGAGCGCGGCACGTCGGTCACCGAGGTCTCGCTAGCCGGCACCTCCGGCGCCGTCCTGCGCAAGCACTGCTGACGGCGGCGCCAGCGGCAGGTGGACCCGGAAGCGGGTGTCACCGGGCTCGGATTCCACCCGGATGTCGCCGTGGTGGCGGTCGACCACGATCCGCCACGAGATGTCCAGGCCGAGCCCGGTGCCCTCGCCGACCGCCTTGGTGGTGAAGAACGGCTCGAAGATGCGCCGCTTCACCTCGGGCGGGATGCCCGTGCCGGTGTCGCCGACCTCCACCACCAGGTCCTCGCCGACCCGGGACGTGCGCACGGTCAACGTGCCGCGGCCGTCCATGGCGGCCACCGCGTTGTCCACCAGGTTCGTCCACACCTGGTTGAGCTCGGCCGGGTAGGCGGGCAGCGGCGGCAGCGACCGGTCGTAGTCCTTGACCACGCGCACGCCGTCGCCCAGCTTGCCGCCCAGCATCACCAGCGTGGAGTCGAGCAGTTCGTGCACGTCGACCACCTGGAACGGCGCCCGGTCGACCTGCGAGTACTGCTTGGCCGCCCCGACCAGCGTGGACACCCTGGTGGTGGCGTCCTCGATCTCGTTCATCAACGTCTCGGTCTCGACCGTGTACGCCAGCCAGCGCACAGCGGCCTCGGTGGCGGTCTGCGGGCACAGCGCCGCCGCCCGGTCGAGCCACTCGACGTCCAGCCCGCCCGCGACCAGCACCGGCGCGAGGTCCCAGCCGCCCGCCACGCCGTGCGCGTCGAGCCAGTCGGCGACCTCGTCCTCCAGGTCGGCGGTCTCCATCGGGCCGAGCTTCGGCGCCTTGGCCACCTGCTCGACCGCGCTCTCCTGGAGCTTCACCAGCACCGGCAGCGTGGCCGGGTCGATCGACCCGCTCGCCAGCAGGGCGAGCTTGTGCCGCATCCCGGCCACCCGCTCCCGCAACGCGCCGGTGGCCCGCACCGCGGCGGCGGCCGGGTTGTTCAGCTCGTGGGTCAGCCCGGCCGACAGCGAGCCCAGCGCGAGCAGCCGTTCCCGCTGGCTGACGATCCGCTCGGTGTTGCGCATGCCGAAGAACAGGCCCTCCAGCAGGTGGATGGCCATCGGGAACCACGAGCGGAACATCGCGCCGAAGTCGTGCGCGGGCAGTTGGTACAGCCGCACGTCGGTCACCGCGTCGGCGGTCATCTGGTAGGCGGTCGTGGCCTCCGCGTCGGCGCCCAGGTAAGCCTGGGTGGCGCCGAAGTACGCGCCGCGGTGGTCGGTGCGGTTGGTCTCCACCCTCTGCCCGCCGATGACGCGGCTGAGCGCGACCGTGCCGTCCAGCAGCACGAAGAAGCAGGTCGCGGGCTGTCCCTCGCGCAGCACCTGCGTGCCCGCCGCGTGCGTCTCCACCTGGCCGTGCGCGACCAGCCACGCCAGCTGCTCCTCCGACAGGTGCTCGAACAGGAACAGCCCGCGCAGGTCGTCGACCGTCAGGTTCTCCACGTCAGGACCTCTCCAGGTAGCGGTGGACCAGCGACACGGCCATCGCGCCGTCGCCGACCGCCGAGGCGACCCGCTTCACCGAGTCCGCGCGCACGTCACCGGCGACGAACACGCCCGGCAGGCTGGTTTCCAGGTGGTAGGGCGGCCGGTCGAGGTCCCAGCCGGCCGGCATCCCGCCGTCGGCGACCAGGTCCGGTCCGGCCAGGACGAACCCGCGTTCGTCCCGGGCCAGCGTGCCCGCCAGCCAGTCGGTGTGCGGCGCGGCGCCGATGAACGCGAACAGCCACGACGTGCGCACGGTCGTGGTCTCACCGGTCTTGTTGTGCCGCAGCGTCACGGTCTCCAGGTGCTGCTCCCCCGTGCCGCCGACGACCTCGGTGCACGTGCGCACCTCGATGTTGTCCACCCGGGCGAGCTGCTCGACCAGGTAGTGCGACATGGACGTGGTCAGCGAGTCGCCGCGCACGACCAGCACGACGCGGCGGGCGTGCGCTGCGAAGTACAGCGCCGCCTGGCCCGCCGAGTTCGCCCCGCCGACCAGGTAGACGTCCTCGCCCGCGCAGCCCGGCCCCTCGGTGGTGGCCGCGCCGTAGAACACGCCCCGGCCGGTCAGCTCGGCGAGGCCGGGGGCGTCCAGCATCCGGTAGGACACGCCGGTGGCGAGGATGACGGTGTGCGCGGCCAGCTCGGTGCCGTCGTCCAGCCGCACCACCCGGGCCGCGCCGCGCGCCTCCAGGCCGACCACGTCGCACGCGGTCAGCACCTCGACGTCGAACTTCAGCGCCTGCCGGCGGGCCCGGTCGGTCAGCTGCTCGCCGGACACGCCGTCGGGGAAGCCGAGGTAGTTCTCGATCCGGCTGCTGGTGCCCGCCTGGCCGCCGGTGGCGCGCCGCTCGACCAGCACCGTGCGCAGCCCCTCGGAGCCGCCGTAGACCGCCGCGCCCAGCCCGGCCGGGCCGCCGCCGACCACGATGAGGTCGTAGAAGTCGGTGGACGGACGCGTGGTCAGGCCGACCCGGGCGGCCAGCTCGGCGTCGGTCGGCTGGACCAGCGCGTCCCCGTCGGCGGTGATCACCACGGGCAGTCGCGCGCCGTCCTCGCCGCACGCGGTGAGCAGCCGGCCCGCCTCGGCGTCGCCGTCGTCCAGCGCGTGCCAGCGGAACGGCACGGAGTTGCGGGCCAGGAAGTCGCGCACCTCGTAGGACCGCGACGACCACCGGTGCCCGACGACCCGGACCTGCCGGACGGGCCCGCGGTCGGCCGCCGACCAGGCCAGCAGCAGGTCGTCCAGCACCGGGTACAGCTTCTCCTCCGGCGGGTCCCACGGCTTGAGCAGGTAGTGGTCGAGGTCGACGACGTTGATCGCGCGGATCGCCGCGTCGGTGTCCGCGTACGCGGTGAGCAGCACCCGCCGTGCGGCGGGGAACAGGTCCATCGCGGCTTCCAGGAACTCGATGCCGCTCATGCCGGGCATGCGGTAGTCGGCCAGCAGCACCGCCACCTCCTCGCCGCGCAGCTTGATCTCGCGCACCGCGTCGAGGGCCTGCGGCCCGGACTCGGCGCGCACGATCCGGTACCGCTCGCCGTACTTCCGGCGCAGGTCGCGCGCCACGGACCGGGACACGCCCGGGTCGTCGTCCACGGTCAGGATCGAGGGCCTGGCGACCTGAGGTGTCGTCATGTCCACATTGTCGTTCGCGCCGGGACGGCGGGCGCACCCGGTTACCCTCTGCTGGTGCTCGGCACCGTGCGGTTCGGCGTCCTGGGGCCGTTGCGGGTGGAACGCGACGGTGAGCCGGTGGCACTGGGCGGTCCCCGGCAGCGGGACCTGGTGACGCTGCTGGTGCTGCGCGCGAACCGGTTCGTCAGCACCGAGTGGTTGGTCGACGCGTTGTGGGACGGTCGGCCGCCGGCCGGCGCGCAGGTCACCCTGCGCTCGTACGTGGCGGTGCTGCGCCGCGCCCTGGAGCCGGAGCGGGGACGCCGTGCGCCCGCCGAGCTGGTGCGCGGCCACACCGGTGGCTACGAGCTGAGCGTGCCGCCGGACGCCGTGGACGCCGTCCGCTTCACGTCCCTGGCCGGTGCGGGCGCACGGGCGCTCGCCGAGCGTGGGTGGGAGGCGGCCGAACGCCACTACGCCGACGCGCTGGCCCTGTGGCGCGGTGAGGTGGCCGCCGCCGACCTCGCCGCCGTGCGCCCGGACGCGGTGCGGCTCGCGGAGGCCAGGACCGCGGCCGGCGAAGGCCGCTTCACCGCCGCGGTGGCCGCCGGACGGCACCTGGCCGTGCTGCCGGAGCTGCGCCAGTTCGTGGCCGCCCACCCGGACCGGGAGAACGCCCGCGCCCAGCTGATGCTCGCGCTGTACCGCGCGGGACGGCAGACCGAGGCGCTGGCGGTGTACGACGAGGGCCGCCGGGTGCTGGCCGACGAGCACGGTGTGGAGCCGGGCGAACTCCTGCGCGACCTGCACCGCCGGGTGCTGACGCACTCCGTGCCGACGATCGTCGCCACCGCGCCCGAGCAGCCGCCGCCGGCACCCGACCCGGTCGGTCGCCAGGCGGAGATCGGCGTCCTCGGCGACCTCCTGGCGGCGGCGGGCCGGACCGGCGGCCGGTTCGTGGCCATCGTCGGCGAAGCGGGCATCGGCAAGACCACGCTGGCCGACGCCGTCGCCCGACGAGCCACCGCGGCCGGCATCCCGGTCGTGTGGGGACGCTGCCCCGACCTCGGCCACGCCCCGCCGTTCTGGCTGTGGACCCAGGTCGTGCGCGCCCTGGCGCCGCAGGCGGACGACCCGGCGCTGGCGGGGTTCCGCGACGGCCGCACGGCGAGCGCCGACATCGACCCCGCGGCCCGCTTCCGCACCTACGACGCCGTCTCGGCGCTCGTGCACGCCGCCGCCCGTCCCCACGGCCTCGTCCTCGTGCTGGACGACCTGCACGCCGCCGACGCGGACTCGCTGCTCCTGCTGCGCTACCTGGCCACCACGGTCCACGCGTCCCGCGCCCTGGTGATCGCCACCCTGCGCCCGTACGAGCACGACCCGGCCCTGGTCGCCACCCTCGCCGACCTGGCCCGCAGCCCCGGCCACCGGCAGCTCCGACCGGCGGGGCTGGACGCCGACGCGGTCGCCGCGCTGGTCCGCGAGCACACCGGCGCGCCCGCACCGGCCGACCTCGTGCTCGACCTGCTCACCCGCACCGGCGGCAACCCGTTCTTCCTCACCGAGCTGCTCACCTCCGCCGAGGGGACCGGCGCGCCGCCGCCGAGCGTGCGCGACACCGTCCGCCTCCGGCTGCACGCCCTGGACGACCGCACCCGCGACTGGCTGGACGTGCTCAGCGTCGCGGGCCGCGACCTGGACGTGGACCTGCTCGAAGCCGTCACGTCCGCCGAGGTCCGGCTCACCCCGCGGGTCAGCCACCTGGTCACCGAGCCCGCCGCGGGCGTGGTGCGGTTCCGGCACCCGCTGTTCGCCGAGGCCGCCTACGCCGACCTGTCCCCCACCCGCCGCGCGGACCTGCACGCCCGGCTCGCGGACGCGGGCGGGCGCACCCTCACCCCGGCGGAGCTGGCGCACCACTACGGCCGGGCGCGCGGTCGGGACGACGATCACCTGCGCTGGACCCTCGAAGCCGCTGACGACGCCACCCGCCGCCTCGCCTACGAGGACGCGCTGGCGCACCTGGACCGGGCCGCCGCCCTGCTCACCGAGCCCGAACGGGAGCTGGCCGTGCACCTGCGCCGCACGTCGTTGCTCCAGATCACCGTCGGCATCGGCAGCGACGCGGTCGACTCCGCCGCGGCACGCGCCCGCGAACTGCTCACCCGGGTCGGCCCCGGCACGGACGTGCGGCCCGCCCTGTGGACGCTCGGCGAACTGGCCTGCAACCGCGCCGAGTTCGCCATCGCGGAAGACCTCGCGGGACGCCTCGCCGCCGACGGTGGCGTGATCGGCGCGGCGGGCCACTACCTGCTGGGCGTGGTCGGCTACTTCACCGGTCGCCTGGCCGAGGCCGAGGACCACCTGACCGCCGCCGTCGACCGGTTGGACCCGCACGACCTGGTCGGGCAGGTCGGCCGCACCCCGACGCTCGCGACCCACGACTTCCGCGCCCTCGTGCGGTCCCTGCGCGGTGACGCCGAAGCCGCGCGGGCCGACCTCGCCGCCGCGCACGCCCTGGCCGAGCGCACCGGCGACCCGTACGGGCGGGCCAACGCCGCGCTGTTCGCCGCGTGGACCGCGTTGCAGGAGCACGACGTCACCGCCGCGCGGGCAGCCGCCCGCCGGTGCCGCGAGATCGGCGTGCGCCGGCACCTGCCGCACTTCGTCACGACCGCCGACTTCGTCACCGAGTGGGCCGCCGCGCGGGGCGGGGACGACAGCCGCCTCACCGCGCTGCGGGCGGCCAGGGAGGACGTGCACCGGCTCGGCCTGCGCTCGACCCGCACGATCACCCTCGCCGCGATGGCCGACGCGCACCTGGTCACCGGGCACCGGGCCGCGGCGGCGGCGCTGGCGGACGAAGGTCTCGCCCTCGCCGACGCGGTGGGCGAACGCGTCCTCGCCGCCGAGCTGCACCGCGTGCGCGGCCTGGCCAACGACGACCCGGCCGACCTGGACACCGGCGTGCGGCTGGCCGAGGCGCAGGGCGCGGACCTGGTGCGGGCCCGCTTCCCACGCTGATCCCACAGAACTCCAACAGCGCTCCGCTGGCATGTCACCCGACACACCAGGAGGAGGACGCATGGAGTTCGACGTCGTCGTGGTCGGGTGCGGGCCGGTCGGCGCGCTCACCGCCAACCTGCTCGGCGCCAGGGGCGTGCGCACCCTGGTGGTCGAGCGCGACACCGCGCCGCACCGGCAGCCGCGCGCGTTCTCGTGCGACGACGAGGCGTTGCGGATCTACCAGCAGGCGGGTCTGCTCGACGAGGTCGCCAAGGACATGCACGCGCCGCGGCGCGCCGAGTACGTCAACGCCAAGGGCCGCGCCTTCGCCACCATCGCCCTGGACGAGGTCGACTTCGGCCTGGGCAGCGGTCCCCTGCACTTCTTCGACCAGCCACGCCTCGAAGCCGCCCTGCGCGCCGGTCTCGACCGGTTCCCGCACGTCACCCTGCGCACCGGCGTCGAGCTGATGCGGCTGACCCAGGACGACGAAGCCGCCACCGTCGTCCTGCGCGACGTCGGCACCGACGAGGAGACCGCGGTGCGCGCGAAGTACGTGCTGGGGTGCGACGGCGCCCGCAGCACGACCCGGGTCGCGGCCGGCATCACGCTCACCGGCACGTCCTACGCCGAACCGTGGTTGGCGGTCTCCGGCGACGTCGCCCCCGGTGCGGTGCGCGTGCCGGACACCACGTTCGTGTGCGACTGGCGGCGGCCCGCGTTCGTCTCCCCCGGCGCGTTCGACACCTACCGGCTGGAGTTCATGCTGCGCCCGGACGAGGACCCGGCCGCCATGACCGAACCCGGGACCGTCGCGCGACTCGTCGCGCCCTACGTCGACCCGGACCGCTTCACCGTCACGCGTGCCGTGGTCTACACGTTCCACCACCTCGTCGCCGAGCGGTGGCGCGACCGGCGGGTGTTCCTGCTCGGGGACGCCGCCCACCAGATGCCGCCGTTCCTGGGGCAGGGCCTGTGCAGCGGGTTGCGGGACGCGGCGAACCTGACCTGGAAGCTCGCGCTGGCACTGGGTCCGGGCGACCACGACGCCCTGCTGGACGGCTACGAGGCCGAACGCCGCCCGCACACCGAGGAGATGGCCCGCACCAGCGTGCGGCTGGGCCGGGTTTTCCTGGTGCGCAACAGGGTCGCCGCGTTCGCGCGGGACGTGGTGCTGCGGGCCGTGCAGACCGTGCCGCGGGTGCGGCGCCTGGTGCGGCACTTCGAGTTCAAGCCGCTGCCCGCGTTGCCGGACGGGCGCGTGATGTTCCCCCAGCCGGAGGTCGTCGTCGGCGGCGTGCGGCGGCTGCTCGACGACGTGCTCGGTCCCGACTTCGCCGTCATCGGACCGGGAGTGGGCGCCGGGACCGAGCGGGACTGGTCGGGTCCTCGCGCGCGGTTCCTCCGGGTGGTGGCCGACGGCGCGCCGCACACCGAGGACGACCTGGTGGACGTCACCGGTGCCCTCACCGCCTGGTTCGCCCGCCACCGCACTGACGCCGTCGTGCTGCGCCCGGACCGCTTCGTGCACGCGGACCGGGTGCGGTGACGGCGGGCCACGGGCCCGGCTGAGCGGTCAGTCGTCCACGAGGTCGACGTCCGCGAGGTCGTCCACCCCGACCACGTCCTCGCCGTGGAACACGACCACCACGCCCAGCTCGGTGAAGCCGGGAACGCGGACCTCGGCGAACCGGACCAGCCAGTCCCGGCCGGGGTGGAAGGTGAACTCGGGGTCGGCCACCGCGTCCGGGCCGTAGCCGGGGTGCCCGCGCAGGTGGTCGGCCGCGGCCTCGTGCGCGACGACCAGCAGCCGCTCGCGGTCCGCCAGGACCGAGCCGATGAACGCCAGGTCGAGGTCGGCGGTGCCGGCCGGCTGCTCCACCAGCACGCTCACCGCCGTGTCGGCGACGGTCGCATTCCAGCACGCCACCCCGTCGGGGACGTGGTCCACCGGCGTCAGCTCGCCGAAACCGGGAATCGTGATCGTCACCCGTCGATCCTATGCGCCGCTCCCGGACGGGACCGGAACGGGGCCACCGCGGTCGGGAGAACCGGTCCGCCGCGGTCTTGACGGCGGCACGGCGGTGAAGTTCGCTGTGGGAGAGCGCTCTCCGAGTTTGTCGACGACCCGCGGCCGGCGGCACACCGGCCGCGGGTCACCCCTGCCTGGAGTCGCCATGCCCGAAGCGCCACCCCGGCACCGCCGCCGGGCCCTGCCCCTGCTCGCCGTCCTCGCCGCCCTGATCGCCGGGCAGCTCGTCGCCCCGGTTCCGGCCGGAGCGGCCGGAGTCCTGCTGTCCCAGGGCAAACCGACCACCGCGTCGTCCACCGAGAACGCCGGCACCCCCGCGTCGGCCGCCACCGACGGCAACGCGGGCACTCGCTGGTCCAGCGCGTTCGCCGACCCGCAGTGGGTCGGCGTCGACCTGGGAGCCACCGCCGCGCTCGACCGGGTCGTGCTGACGTGGGAGGCGGCCTACGCGACCGCGTTCCAGCTCCAGACCTCGGCCGACGGCGTCACGTGGACCACGATCCACACCGCCGCCAACGCCACCGGCGGCACGCAGAGCATCCCGGTCACCGGCAGCGGGCGGCACGTGCGGGTGTTCGGCACCGCCCGCGCCACCGGCTACGGGTACTCCCTGTGGGAGTTCCAGGTCTACGGCACGACCGGCGGTTCCGCCTCCGGCACCCCGATCTCGGCGTACAAGCAGGTCGCGGCGTCCACTTGGGAGGGTGGCAACGCGCCCGCAGCGGCGCTCGACGGCCGCACCACCACCCGCTGGTCCAGCCAGTTCGCCGACGACCAGTGGCTGCGGGTCGACTTCGGCGGCGTCGCCGCGATCAACCAGGTCGTGCTGAACTGGGAGGGCGCGTACGCGCGCGGGTACCGGCTGGAGGTGTCCGACGACGCGGTGAACTGGACGCCGATCCACTCGACCACCACCGGCGCGGGCGGCACCGAACGGCTCGACGTCACCGGCACGGGCCGTTACCTGCGGCTGTTCGCCACCGCGCGGGCCACCGGCTACGGGGTGTCGCTGTGGGAGTTCCAGGTCTTCGGCACGGTCGACACCTCGGCGGCCACCCCGCCGCTGCTGTCGCCGCCGACCAGGCCGCCGGCGGTGACGGGCCGGTTCGCGCTGTCCGCTCCCGCCGACCACGCGATGATCACGTCCACCCGGCGGCCGGCGTTCTCGTGGGCGGCCGTGCCGGGCGCGGTGCGCTACCAGGTCTGGCTCAACATCAGCCGCACGGACTACGACTTCACCGCTTCGGGCAACCTGATCGACCTCTACACCAAGGTCGCCGAACCGACCGGCACCACGTACACGCCGTCCTGGGACATCTCCGACCGGTGGACCTACAAGTGGTTCGTGGTGGCGGTGGACGGTTCGGGCGGCACCAGCGCGTCCGCGATCCGCACGTTCAGCCTGTACCTGCCGACGGTGTCGACGGTGGCCGACGGCGTGCGGGTGGTGAACGGCAGCCGCGACCTGAACAAGAACGGCGCGGTCGAGCCGTACGAGGACTGGCGGCAGCCCATGGAGACGCGGGTGAACGACCTGCTCGGTCGGATGACGATCGAGGAGAAGGCGTACCAGATGTTCTACAACGCCCAGGCGTTCCCGCGCTCGGGGTGGCACTTCGGGCCGGCGGAGGCGCAGGACCTGCACACCGCGCTGCTCGCGTCGAGCGGGACGCGGCTCGGCATCCCGTTCGTGTCGGCCGGTGACACGATCGCCGGGTACAAGACGACGTACCCGTTGCAGAGCGCGTTGGCGGCGGCGCGGAACTACCCGTTGGACTACAAGCTCGGCGACATGCAGCGGCGGGAGCAGCTGGAGGTCGGCACGCGCGGTGTGCTGGGACCGTTGGCCGAGGTGGGCACGAAGGTGCTGTACCCGCGCATCCAGGAGGGCAACGGCGAGAGCACCGAGGTCGCCCAGGCGCAGGTGCGGGCGCTGGTGGCCGGGTTGCAGGGCGGGCCGGAGCTGAACCCGGCGTCCGTGCTGGCGACGGTGAAGCACTGGCCGGGCGAGGGTGCGGGCGGTGAGGCGCTGATCGTGTACGACAACGTGACGATCAAGTACCACGTGGCGCCGTTCCGGGCCGCGATGGAGGCTGGCGCGGTGAACGTCATGCCGGGGTACGCGGGCAGCTCGCTGCTCGACCCGGGCGGGCCGGGCGCCGGGGACAGCGCCAAGATCCTCGCGTACCTGCGGCAGAACCTCGGCTACACCGGGTTGATCACGACCGACTGGCTGCCGTCCGGCTCGTGGGTGGGCGCGGCGAACGCCGGTTCGGACGTGATGGGTGGCGCGGACCCGGGTGCGCCGGGGTTCACCATCGGCCAGTTCACCGCGGCGGTGCCGGCGGCGCGGATCGACGACGCGGTGCGGCGGGTGCTGCGGCTGAAGTTCAAGCTCGGGATCTTCGAGAACCCGTACGGCGACCCGGTGAACGGACCGTACCGGTTCCACAAGCCGGAGTACGCGGCGTTGGCGAACCAGGCGTCGCGCGAGGCGATGACGTTGCTGAAGAACACCGGTGGCGTGCTGCCGGTACGGCTCAACCGCGGTGACAACATCGTGGTGGCCGGTCCGCGTGCCGACGACACGGCCGCGTGCTGCATCTGGACCAGTTACTTCCACCAGGAGTACGGGTCGCAGACGATGCTGCAGGCGATCCGCGCGCGGGCCGCGCAGGCGGGGGTGACCGTGCATAAGGACACCGGGCCGTCACCGAAGCTGGCGATCGTCGCGGTGGGCGAGACGTCGTACACCCACGCGACGAGCTGGCCGAAGGAGCAGCCGTACCTGCCGCCGGACCAGCTGGCCCTGATCCAGGACTTCCACCGCCAAGGCGTTCCGGTCGTGGTCGCCCTGGTGCTGCCCCGGCCTTACGTGATCACGGAGTGGCACGACCTGGCCAGTGCGATCGTGGTGACGTACCGCGGCGGTGAGGAGATGGGTCCGGCGCTGGCGTCACTGCTGTTCGGCGACCACACCCCGACGGGCAAGCTGCCGTGGCAACTGCCGCGCTCGCTGTCCGACGTGCTGCGGCCCGGCGGCACCGACGTCCCGGCCGACGCCACCGAGCACTGGGACCTGCCCTACGACCTGGGCGCGACCGCCGCCGAGCGCGCCGACATCCGCGCCAGGATCGACGCGGGCACCCCCGTCCCCTCCACCTACGGCAACCCCCTCTACCCCTTCGCCTCCGGCCTCCCCACCTTCTAACCCGCGAGTCGAACCCTCAGGTCCCGCGAGTCGAACCTCCAGGACCCCCGAATTCAACGCTCAGGTACGGCGGGCGACCGCCCAGCGGTACCCGAACGGCGAACTCGGGGGTCCTGAGCGTTCGACACTCGGGTCCTGAGCGTTCGACTCACGGGGGGGTGGGAGTGGCTCAGGTGGTCAGGGTGGTGATCCGGTGGCGGAGGGCGGATTCCACGTCGCGCAGTTCGCGGGCCGGGGGGCCGAGGCCGGTCATGGAGAGGCGCCGGGATTCCAGGCGTTCGGTGCGGTAGCGGGGGAAGGCCAGTTTCAGGGCGCAGTCCAGCATGCCCAGGTGGTAGCGGAGGAGCTCGACGATCCGCTGCGGTGGCGGGGGGCGGTCGGTCTGCCACGCGAGGTCGGCCGCCCAGCCGGACAGCCTGCCGTACTGGCCCGCCACGGCACGGCCGCTGCGCGCGACCTCCCACGGCGTCTCGCCGGGTTGCGCGCAGCGGGAGATGACGGCCTCCGCCCGGTCCTGCAACGCCACGGCCTGGACCACGACTTCCAGCAGCGCGGTCAGCCGCACGAGTTCCGCCGTCGCCGGGTCGAGCACCACGCTCGTCGGTTCGGCACGGCTGTGTGCCCGGCGCGGGAGGATGCGCACCACCGCACGGTACCGCGCACCCGGCCCGCCCCGCCGACCGTAACGATCAAGACGGCCGACCGGCGGGCGGGGGCGGGCTGCTGCCCGGCACGACCAGTCCGCTGTGGTAGGCGGCGGCGATGGCCTGGGCCCGGTCACGCAGCCCGAGCTTCATCAGAATCCGCCCGAGGTGCGTCTTCACCGTCGCCTCGCCGACGACCAGGTGCGCGGCGATCTCCGGGTTCGACAACCCGTGCGCCACCAGCACCAGCACCTCCCGCTCGCGCGCGGTCAGCTCGCCCATGTCCGCCGACGTGGGCATGTGGTGGCGCGGCCGGGCGGCGAACTCCCGGATCAGCCCCTTGGCGACGGTCGGATCGAGCCACGCCTCGCCGGACGCCACCGTGCGCACCGCGTCGACCAGCTCGCGCGGCACCGCGTCCTTCAGCAGGAACCCGGACGCGCCCGCCCGCAGCGCCGCGTACACCGCTTCGTCCACGTGGTACGTCGTCAAGATGATGATCTTGGTGGCGTGGTCCTCGCCGGCGGGGTCGGAGTCGATGATCCGCCGGGTCGCCTCCACCCCGTCCACTCCGGGCATCCGCACGTCCATCAGCACCACGTCGGGGTGCAGCTCGCCGGCCCGCGCCACGGCCCCCGCGCCCTCGTCCGCCTCGGCCACCACCTCGATGTCCGGTTCGGCGTCGAGCAGCATCGCGAGCCCCGCCCGCACCAGCGGCTGGTCGTCCACCAGCATCACCCGGATCACCGGTGTTCCCGCACCGGCTCGCCCGGCACCGGACCGGTGACCGGCAGCACGGCCGTCACCCGGAACCCGCCCGGCGCCCGCGGTTCGGCCTCCAACCGCCCGCCCACGATCGCCAGCCGCTCCCGCAACCCGGCCAGGCCGTGGTTCGTGGACACGGCCCACTCCGGCCGCCGGCCCCGGCCGTCGTCGGTCACCTCGACGGTCAGCTCGTCGTCCTCCCACCGCAGCCGCACGTCCACCTCCGCGCCCGGCCCCACGTGCTTGGTCACGTTCGTCAACGCCTCCTGCACCACCCGGTACGCGGCCAGGTCGACGCTGGCGGCCAGCCGCCGCGGCTCCCCCTCCGCCCGCGTGTGGACCCGCACCCCGGCCGCCGTGACCGTGCCGACGAGGTGCTCGACGTCGGCCAGGCCCGGCTGCGGCCGGCCGGTGACCCCGCCGCCCGCCTCGTCGTCGTCGCTGAGCCGCAGCACGGTCAGCATCCGCCGCAGCTCGCCCATCGCCTGCTCGCCCGCCTCCTCGATGTGGCCGAGCGCGTCCCGGACGCGCACCGGGTCGCTGTCGAGCACCCGCCGCGCGCCCGCCGCCTGGAGCACCATCACGGTGACCGAGTGGGCCACGATGTCGTGCAGTTCGCGCGCGATGCGGGTCCGCTCGCCCATCACGGCCTCGTGCGCCTCGACGCGGCGACGGAACTCCAGGTCCTCGGCGTGCTGGCGGCTCAGCCGCGCCCACCGCCCGCCGGCCCACACGCACCCGTACACGAGCAGGTAGAACACCAGCGTGGCGTAGGTGGCGACGAGCCGCGCCTCGGGCGGCCGGGACGCGGCCTCCCGCAGCCCCGCCAGCACGGCGAGCACCCCGCACGCCAGCAGCGCGCCCGCCGACACCTTCCGCTCGCACCGCAGCGCCACGGTGAACAGCGCGACGCACGGGATGGCGGTCGGCTGGAACTCCTGCTCGCTCGTCGGCGTCACGAGCACCGCCCACACCCAGATGACGCCGAACGCCAGCACCGGGTACCGGCGCCGCACCAGCAGCGCCGTGAAGCCGACCGCCACCAGGGCTACGAACAGCCACAGCCCCGCGCCCTCGGGTTTGCGGCTGCTGACCGCGGAGAACAGGAACACGTCCACCACGGCGGCCGACGCCGCCAGGGCGATGTCGACCGCCGTGGCACGGGACAACCGCAGTGGCCGTCCCCCGCGGTCCATCAGGCCGGCCCGTTCCGGCACGTGGGCAGCAGGTCGCACGGGTCGCCCGGCACGAGGCCGTCCTCGGGCTCCTCGAACTCCGGCCTGCGCTGCGCGGCCTCGACCTCGGGCACCCGGCGCAGCAGCTCCGGCGTGATCGCGTCGCGCGAGCCGGGCTCGATGACACCCAGGGACTCCAGGGCCGCCCAGAGGTCGCCGTCGTGCTCCTCGAGCGCCTCCTCCAGCCGGCACTCGGTGAACTCGCCGACGTTCGGCTCGTGCCGCGAGTCGTTCGCCATCCGGATCAGCGCGAACCGGTGGCCCTTGCCGCCGGGCAGCAGGCAGAACGTGACCCGCTCGGCGACCAGCCGCTCGACCCGGCCGCCCTCCCCCAGCGGCAGCGGCAGCACCAGCAGATCGATGCCGTCGGTGGCCTCGGCGATGCCGTCGGTCGCGACGGGCACGAGCACCACCCCGGGTTCGGTCAGCAACCCGGTGGCCAGGTGGCCTTCCCAGGGTTTCTCCTCGAATCCGTGCCCTTGGACCGACACCACGAGCCGCACGGTGGAACTGGACGCCATATTCCCTCCCCTTGTCACGCGATCCCCGCGTTCGCCGCGCGCTCATTTCCGCGCGCCCAGGACAATGGGACCACCCCCTCCCGGATCTATCGTCCACCCTGCGTCGGAGCTTGACGATCCCCCTCCCGGTTTACCTCGATCGGGCGACGCAGCACGGGAAAGCGCAGACGGCGAATCCACCCGCGGACCGACGAAAAGCCACGGCCCGATTCAGCAGTATTGCTCTCGAAAGCAGTGGGGGAAACCGGATCAACGGAGGCGCGAGTGTCCAGCGAGCCCGTTACGCGCGGCCACGCCAGGGTCTTGTCCGAATGGGAGACGGCGCACTGGAAATCGCTGCCGGCCGCGCAGCAGCCGTCCTGGCCGGACCGCCGGGCGCGGGCGATGCGGGCCAGGCTCGCGCGGTGGGACGGCCTGGTGCCGCCGGCCGAGGTGGCGGCGCTGAGGGCGGAGCTGGCGGGAGTCGCGACCGGGCGGGGACTGGTCGTGCAGGCCGGGGACTGCGCCGAGCCGTTCGCCGAGTGCGGTCCGCGGCACGTGACGCCGAAGGCGGCGCTGGTCGACCGGTTGGCCGCGGTCCTGGGCGACGGGGAGCCGGTGGTGCGGGTGGGCCGGATGGCGGGGCAGTTCGCCAAACCGCGCTCGCAGCCCACGGAGGTCGTCCGGGGCGTCGAGCTGCCGGTGTACCGGGGCGACCTGGTCAACGCGCCGCAGCCGCACGTGCCGGCGCGGCAGCCGGACCCGGCCCGGCTCGTCGCGGGCTACCACGCGGCGCGGTCGGCGACGGAGCTGCTGCGCCACCACCACCCGTGGCTGCGGACCAGCCACGAGGCGCTGGTGCTGGACTACGAGCTGCCGCTGGTGCGGCGGGACGAACGGGGCGTCCCGCTGCTGACCTCGACGCACTGGCCGTGGGTCGGCGACCGGACCCGGGACGTCGACGGCGCGCACGTGCGGCTGCTGGCGTCGGTGGCGAACCCGGTGGCCTGCAAGGTCGGCCCGGGGATGCGGCCGGAGGAGCTGCGGGCACTGTGCGCGCGGCTGGACCCGGAGCGGGAGCCGGGCCGGTTGACGCTGATCGCCCGCCTCGGCGCGGACCGGGTGGCCGACCTGCTGCCGCCGCTGGTGCGGGCGGTGCGCGCGGCGGGTCACCCCGTGATCTGGCTGTGCGACCCGATGCACGGCAACACGGTCACCGACGCGCGGGGGCGCAAGGCACGACTGGTCACCACGGTCGTCCGCGAGGTCGCGGGCTTCCGGGCGGCCGTGCACGACGCCGGTGGGGTGGCCGGCGGACTGCACCTGGAGACGACGCCGGACGAGGTCGAGGAGTGCGGGTGGGACGAGTTCCCGACCGGCTCGTACGAGAGCCTCTGCGACCCCCGGCTCAATCCCGGACAGGCGCTCGCCGTGGTCGCGGCGTGGCGCCCGGTCCACCACTAGAGGGGGAAACCATTGCGTGGCAACGTTATCGCGACGCCGCCGAGCACGTTCCGATCGGCGGAGCGCTTCGCCGACCTGGCGGGCGACACCGTGCTGGGCGCCGTCCGCTTCTCCACCGCGGCCGGTCCGCCGCGGTGGGAGCACGGCCTGCCGGTCCTCCCGCTGCACATGGTGCGGCCGGGTGAGCCCGAGGTCGTGGAGGTCTGGCACACCGAGGGCGACGTGGTGCGGACCGGCGAGCACAAGGGGCTGCTCTACGCGCACGACGGCGAGGTGTTGTTCTGCGCCGGGTGGATCGGGCCGTCGGCGGACTGCGGCGAGGCGGCGCGTCGGGCGTACCTGGCGGCGTTCGAGCTGGTCGAGGGCCTGGGCTACCGGAACGTGTTCCGCATGTGGAACATGCTCGAAGGCATCACCGACCGCACCGCCCGCGGCACCGAGGTGTACCGGGACTTCTGCGTCGGCCGCGGCAAGGCGTTCGACGGGCGCGGGCACGCCATGCCGGCGTCCACGGGGATCGGCTCGCTGGGCGGCGGTGTCGCGTTCTACTTCCTGGCGCACCGGTCGCACGAGGCCGTGCACCTGGAGAACCCGTTGCAGGTGCCCGCGCACGAGTACCCGCCGCAGTACGGGCCGAGGCCGCCGAGCTTCGCGCGGGCGACGTACCTGAGGCCGGAACAGGGCCGGGGCTCGCTGTACGTGTCGGGCACCGCGAGCATCCTCGACCACGCCACCGTCGCGCCCGGCGACGTGGCCCGCCAGGTCCAGGTGACCCTGGCCAACATCGCCGCCCTCATCGGCGCGGACAACCTCGCCCGGCACGGCGTCGGCGGCGGCTACCGCCTCGATGACCTGCGGGCGGTCAAGGTCTACGTCAAGCGCCCCGAGGACGTGCCGATCGTGACGCGGCTGTGCCGCGACGAGTTCTCCCGGCGCGCGGAGGTCGCGGTGTTCACCGTCGACGTCTGCCGTCCGGACCTGCTGGTGGAGATCGAAGGGATGACACCGTGAACCGAGAGGGACGACAGATGCCGAACACGTCGGTCCTGGCCGAACCCGCCGCCGTCAAGATCCTGATGGTGACCGACAGCACGGCGAGCTTCGACCGGGCCGACTTCGGCCTGGCCGCGCTCGTGGACGTGCTGGAGGCGCCGCCCGGGCCGTGGGTCCGGTTCGAGGTGACGAAGGCGCACCGCGAGGCCAACCTGCCCGCGTTGACCGCCGACCTCCCCGCGTTCCGGTTCGACGAGCACGACCTGGCCCGGTACGACCAGATCTGGCTGTTCGGCGTGGCCCGCGCGCCGCGTCCGCCGCTGGAGCAGACCGAGTTGCGGGCGCTGGCGGAGTTCATGGACGGCGGTGGTGGCGTGTTCGCCACCGGCGACCACGAGGACCTGGGCGTGTCGATGTGCGGCGACCTGCCGCGGGTGCGCAGCATGCGCAGGTGGCACTGGCCGGAGCCCGGCCCGAACGGCGAGCCGGTCGCGCCGTCGATCGACGGGCCGGACCGCAACGACACGCTGTCGGAGGGCCACGACCCGCTGTTCCAGCTCAACGACCAGTCCGACGACATCCCCCAGGTCATCACGCCCCGGATGTACGCCACATCGGACTCGCCGAAGTGGGCCCACCAGGCTTACCCGCACCCGCTGCTGTGCGGTCCGCGCGGCACGATCCGCGTGCTGCCGGACCACCCGCACGAGGGCGAGTGCTACGTCCCGGACGACCTGACCAGGTCGTTCACCTTCGACGGGTACGAGATGACCGAGTACCCGGCGGGCCTGGCCCCCGAAGTCGTGGCGTGGTCCACGCTCAACGCCCGCGCCGCGGAGCTCGACCCGCGCAAGGGGCGGCTGGACGCGAGCACGTTCGGCGCGATCGGCGCGTACGACGGGCACCAGGTCGGCGTGGGCCGGGTGTCGGTGGACGCCACCTGGCACCACTTCTTCAACGTCAACCTGGTCGGCGACCCGACCGTGCCGGAGGACCCGATCAAGAGCGTCGGGTTCGCCGCGTCGGAGTCGGGGCGGGCCGCGTACGAGGAGATCAAGACCTACTACCGCAACATCGCGGTGTGGCTGGCCCGGCCGGCGACCCAGGAGGCGATGTGGTGGCGCGCGGTGTGGGCGACGCGCTGGCACCACCAGGTCGCGATGGACCTGCGGCCGGCGCTGATGGGCGCGCCGGAGCGGCTGGACCTGGCCGAACTGCTGCGCATCGGCACGGACGTGCGCCAGGTGCTGACGGCCACCGTGACCAGGGCGGACACGTTGCAGTGGGCGGGCAGGTTCGGCGTGGGCGCGGTCGACGCGGGCCTGTGGGAGACCGTCCGGCCGCACCTGGACCCGTGGCGGTCGCGGGCCGGTGACGAGGAGGCGGGGCACCTGCCGAACCTGGTGATGTCGCTGCTGCCGGAGCTGGTGCTCGACGCGGTGCTCGGCGCCGTCGTCTACGCGGTGGCCTCGGCGTTCCCGGAGCCGACCCGGGACGCCCGCGACCGGGCGGGCGCCGTCGACTGGGCGGCCACGGTGCGCCCGCACCTGGACCGGGCGCTCGACGTGGTCGCCGAGCAGGTGCAGCGGACGGACGCGCGGTTGCGGTCGTTGGGGGACACGCTCACGACCGCCCGTCGGTCCGGCGACTGATCCCGGGGCTGAACACGGGTGACCGACGAGGGGGGAAGAACGATGAGCACGGAACTGACCGGGCCGCCGGAGGCCGATCGGGCGGAGCCCGCCGGGTCGTCGCGCGCGGAGCGGGCCGGCACGGCGTTCTCCCGGTCCGCGTCACGCGCGGTGGACGCGGTGCTGGACCGGAGCGCCCCGCTGCTGCGGATCGCTCTCGGTGTGGTGTTCCTGTGGTTCGGCGTGCTGAAGGTCGCGGGCACGTCACCGGTGCGCGACCTGGTCGCCGACACCGTGCCGTTCCTGCCCGCGTCCTGGTTCGTGCCCGCGGTGGGCGCGTTCGAGGTGCTGGCCGGGATGGCGCTGGTCGTGGGCGTCGCGGTGCGGCCGGTCGCGGCGCTGACGGCGCTGCACCTGCTCGGCACGTTCCTCGTGCTGGTGGTGCAGCCGGGGTTGGCGTTCCGCCACGGCAACCCGCTGCTGCTCAGCGTCACCGGTGAGTTCGTGCTGAAGAACCTGGTGCTGCTGGCCGCCGCGCTCGTGGTGGCGCGGCAGCACCGCCGACGGCGCTGACGACGCCGTCCCGCCCGCCGGTCGGTCAGCTCTGAGGGGTGCTGACCGGCCGGCGGCGGTCGTGCCGGGCGGTCAGGCCGTGCCGGGGCTCGGCGCGTCCGTCGCCCGGGTGTAGGTCAGGCAGTTGGCGGCGTGGTCGCCCTGGCCGGGCCCGACGCGCACACCGGAGGCGGTGCACTCCAGCCGGGAGTTGTGGACGCAGTCGGTGCGCGAGCACGCGCCGACCTGGGCGACGACCTTCGGCAGGCCGCCCTTGCGGGCGAGCGGGATGAACGTTCCGCAGTCGGCGGCGCCGTTCGCACCGCTCACGGTGATCGCGAAAGCGTGGCAACCGTCGTGGTTGTACGAACAACCCGTGACGGTGCACTCGCTGACGGCCGGCATTTCCGTGGTGGTCATGACCGCTCCTCTGGGCAGCAGTTCCGCTGTCCGGAACGGTGCCACCGACCACCCGGCGCCGCAACACGAAACCATTGAGGCGAGCCTAACCTAAAAGCCGGAAAACGTTTCGTATCAATAGCCGGAAATGCGATTCGAGGTTTGCCCGCGGCGGTCGCCGAGGCAGCGATCAACGCTCGGCGGCGGCCTTCAACCGGGCGAGGGTGCGCTCGATGTTGCGCTGGTTGCGCGCGTCCCGGTCGCGCACGCCGGTCACCAGCACGGTGAGCGGTCGGTACCACGCCGGGCGCCGGTCCCAGGTGCTCTCGGTGACGCGGCACCCGGTGCCGGTCGGCTCGACGTCGTACTGCCAGCGCGACACCGGCAACCCGAGCGAGCGGACCTCGAAGGCGAACCGGGTGGGCGACGCGTCGGTCACGGTCGACACCGTGCGCCACACGCGGAAGCCGCGCCGGTTCGCCCCGACGAACCGGGCGCCCACGGCCGGACCCGTCGCCGGGGCGAGCCACCGCCCACCGGAGTACTCCTCGGCCACGCCCGCCAGGCCGCGCAGATCGGTCACCAGGGCGTGCACCACGTCGGCGGGGGCCTCGACGTCGACGTGCGCCCGCGCGTTCGGTTCGGTCACGCCCGAAACCTACGTGCCGCCCGGTCCGGGACCTACCCGCGGCACCGGTCCCGGACCTCGGCCAGCGGTTCGAAGCCCGCCGACAGGTAGGTGGCGACCGCGCCGACGTTGGCGCTCGGGGTGCAGACCACCGCGCTGGACGAGCCCAGCTCCCGCAGCGCGGCCGCCGCAGCGAGGGAGATCGCCCTACCGTGGCCGCGGCCCCGGTGGTCCCGGTGCACGCCCATCGGTTCGAGCAACCCGGGCCGTCCCGGACCGGCCGACCACACCGTCACCGCCGCCACCGCGTCGTCCCCGTCGTACGCGACCAGGCAGCGCGCGTCGGCGTACGGAGATCCGACGGCCATCGCGTGCCAGGCCACCTCGGTGAACGTCGACCCGTCGAACGACGCGCGCTGCACGGCGGCCCGCACACCCGCGCGCTCCGGCCCGACCACCTCGATCCGCACGCCCGGCTCCTCCACCGGCTCGGCGAGGTCGCGGCGCAGCGGCGTCCACGGCTCACCGGCGTGCCAGCCGTCCCCGGCCAGCACGTCCCGCACGAGCGCGTCCGCCGGCGCCTCGACCGCCACCTCACCCGCGGGCAGCACGCCGCGCTCCGGCGAGGCCACGTCCTCGGCCAGCCGCCGCGCCAGCTCCTCGTCCCGCCGCACGTCCGGCGCGGTCGTCAGCCGGACCAGGCCGGGGCCGTCGAGCAGCCCCACCGCGAGCACCCGGCCGTCCCGGCTCCAGGTCCGCACCGCCGCCGCCGTCGCCTCCGCGCCGAACCGCCGGAACCAGCCCAGGTCGCCGGGGTGCAGCTGCATCGGCGCGCCCTCGTGCTGCCACGCCCGCAACGCGGCGACGGCCGCACCCCACCCGTCGACACCCGGCTCGGCCACCGTGATCGCCATGCCCCGATCACACACCACCGCGCCGACCGGCCGCACCCGGATTTCGCCTCACGGCGTCACGGCGACGTTGGTCAGACCGATCACCGCCCGCGTCACGGTGTTCGACGCGTGCACGACGTTCGGCACGCCCGCGCACTTCGACGTGGACGTGATGCGGATGGCGTACTGCCCCACCCCGCCGAGGTCGGAGCGGTTGTCCCGCCACACGTTCCCGCAGCCGTTCGCGAACGACGGCGTCGTGGCCGGGTTGTGCGTCTCGTAGCCGTTGGCGAACGTGCCGGGCGCGGCGAACGTGCCGGTGTTGCCCTCGACCAGGTAGCCGATCCCCTTCACGTCGACCCACGAGTCCGCCGAGTTCTGCCCCGAGATCCCGGTCCCGTCGAACGCGTTGCCCCGGATCACGCCGCCGGACGTGCCCTCCTTGACGTCGACGTGCTCGGCCGTGACACCCGGCCCGACCCGGTTGCCCAGCACCTGCACCCGGTCGCTGCGGTCCACGCCGCCGGAGTTGCCGTGGCAGTCCCAGTTCGAGCCGGCCGACCCGATGTAGACAGCCTCGCCGTACCCGGGCTGCACCAGTCCGGTGTGGCTGATCGTCGAGTCGCGCAGGACGCTGTCGGCCGACGAGCGCCGGAAGTGCACGGCCTCCTCGTCCACGTGGTGCACGTGCACGCGGTCGATGACGGTGTGGTGCGAGTTGTCCGCGACGATGCCCTTCTTGGACTCCCGCACGGTGAACCCGGTCAGGTTCCAGTAAGGCGCGTCGTGCAGCCACAACCCGTAGCCGGGGTCCCAGCCGGGCGTCGGCGCCGGGCAGCCCGGCCCGATACCCGACGGCCCGTCGTTGACCAGCACCGCGTCCGCCGCGCCGGTGAGCGTGACGGGAGCCGCGGCGGTGCCCGGTCGGGTGATCGCGAACGCGCCCCGGTACACGCCGGCCGCCATCCGGATGGTCTGCCCCGGCACCGCCGAGGCGAGCGCCGCCTGGAGTTGCGGCGCGGTGGACACGTCCACGACGGACCCGCCGGCGGCGGTCGTGGCGGTCACCTCGGCGCTCGGGGCGGAGGCGTTGCCCGCCGCGTCACGAGCCCGGACGGTGAACGCGTACGCCGTGCCCGGCAGCAGACCACCGACGGTCGCGGCGGTGGAGGCAGCCGACGCGACCACCGTCGTGCCGCGCAGCACCTCGTACGACGTGACGCCGACGTCGTCGGTCGACGCGCTCCACGCCAACGACACCGACCCGGCCGTCACGCCCGTCACCCGCGGCCCTCCCGGCTCGGTGGGCGCGGACGTGTCCGGCGCGGTACCGCCACCGTCGCACGGCGCACCGTCCACCGTGCAGCCGGTCGGCAGGCCGAGACCCGTGACGTTGAACCCGAAGCTCGCCGTGCCGCCGGGTCGCACGCGGCCGTTGAAGCCCGCGTTGGCGAACCGGAAGTGCTGCCCGTCGCGGGTGAGCACCGAGTTCCACGCGTTGGTCACCGACGACCCCGGCGGCAGGTCGAACTCCACCACCCAACCGGTGCTCTCCGCGTCACCGGTGTTGGTCAGCACCACCTGACCGCCGTACCCCGTGCTCCACACCGACGACTGGCTGAACGCGGCGGACAGCTCCGCCGCGGCCGCCCGCGCCGGTGACCCCGCCACGCCGACCGCGCACACCACCGCGAGGCACAGCGCCGACACCCGTCTCCTCATGCCGAACCCTTCGCCGAGGCCGGGGGTGTCGCGGCCCACCCCGGGGACGGGCTCTTTATAGGGCCCGTCCCGACGAGTGGTCAACGAATTCCCCGCAGCGATTCACGGGAGTGAAATAGGGAACTTCCCGGGGTCCGCGCAGACTTATTCCCGTCACCTTTCGCCCGTCCGCGTCGTCTACCGGGTGGGACGAGCGGAAGGGGACCGATGCACGACGAGCTGGCGGACCGATTCGAGGCGCACCGGGCGGACCTGCGCGCGGTCGCCCACCGGATGTTGGGCTCGGCGGCCGAGGCCGAGGACGCCGTCCAGGAGACCTGGTTGCGGCTGTGCCGGGTGGACGCCGACGGGGTCGACAACCTCGCCGGCTGGCTGCGCACCGTCCTCTCGCGGGTGTGCCTGGACGCGCTCCGCCGCCGTCGCACGCGCCGCGAGGACGTCGTCGACCACGTGCCCGACGCGCCCACCGCCGACGACGACCCCGAGACCGAGGCGCTGCTGGCCGACTCGGTCGGCCGGGCGCTCCTGGTCGTCCTCGACACCCTCACCCCCGCCGAACGGGTCGCGTTCGTCCTGCACGACACGTTCGCCGTGCCGTTCGACCGGATCGCGCCGATCCTCGGCCGCAGCAGCGCCACCACCAAGAAGCTGGCCAGCCGCGCCCGGCACAAGGTCCGCGGCACCACCGCGCTGCCCCGGCTCGAACTGGCCCGTCAGCGGCACGTCGTGGACGCGTTCCTCGCCGCCGCGCGCGCGGGCGACTTCGACGCCCTGCTCGCGGTGCTGGACCCCGACGTGGTCCGCCGCGCCGACCCCGCCGCCCTCCCGCCCGGCGCGGCGGTCGAGGTCCGCGGCGCGCACGCGGTGGCCGCCGAGACCGTCCTGCTCACCGCGAACGCCCGGCACGCCGCACCGGCCCTCGTGGACGGACGCGTCGGCATCGTCGTGGCGCCCGGCGGGCGGCTCCGGTTCGCCCTCGCCGTCACCGTCCGGGACGACCGGATCGCCGCCTACGAAGTCATCGCAGAACCCGCCCGGTTGCGTCGGCTCACCCTGTCCGTCGACTTTTATCGTGACTTGAATCAAGTGCGCTAGTAAGGTCGGCCGCGGCTGCCAGTCCCCTGCCGAGCGACCACGTGACAATCCGCCGCCATTCACGCGGGCGCAAAGCCACGGGCATCCGTTCCCTGCGAAAGGACCACGTCCATGCAGTCCCCCGCACGATCACGGTGGGGCGCCGCGGGCCTCGCCCTCGCCACCGCCGCGGCCGGCCTCGTGGTGGCCGTCGCCGCCGCACCGGCCGCACAGGCCACCACCCTGCCCAACGGCTTCAAGAGCGTCGGCTACCTGCCGTCCTGGGCAGGCAGCGTCAACGCCGTCCAGTACACCAAGCTCACCCACGTCAACTACGCGTTCGCCCTGCCCAACTCCAACGGCACGCTCCAGGCCATCCCCGACCCGGGCAAGCTCTCGTCCCTGGTCACCCTGGCCCACAACAACGGCGTGCGCGTCTCGCTCGCCATCGGCGGCTGGAACGACGGCAACGACTCGGCGTTCGAAGCCCTGGCCGCCAACGCCACCAGCCGCACCACGTTCGTCAACAGCGTCGTCAACGCCGTCAACCAGTACAACCTCGACGGCGTCGACATCGACTGGGAGTACCCCGACCCCGGCGCGTCGGCGACCAACTTCACCGCCCTCATGGGACAGCTCAGCACCGCCATGCACAGCCGCGGCAAGCTCCTCACCGCCGCGGTCGTGTCCGGCGGCGGCACCGCGGAAGGCGTCCAGACCGCCGTGTTCGGCCACGTCGACTGGCTCAACATCATGGCCTACGACGGCGGCAGCCCCCACGCCAACTACGACTGGTCCATCGGCACGGTCAACTACTGGAAGTCGCGCGGCCTGCCCGCCGCCAAGGCCGTGCTCGGCGTGCCGTTCTACAGCCGGCCGACCTACTACACCTACGCGCAGCTGGTCGCCATGGACCCGGCCAACGCCAACCGCGACTGCGTCACCGTCAGCGGCGTGCAGCAGTGCTACAACGGCGTCCCCACGATCAAGCGCAAGACCCAGTGGGCCGTGGCCAACGCGGGCGGCGTGATGAACTGGGAGCTGTCGCAGGACACCACCGGCAGCACCTCCCTGGTCAGCGCCATCTACGACACCGTCATGGGCGGCACCACCCCGCCCGGCCGCACCGGTCCCATCACCGGCATCGCGGGCAAGTGCGTCGACGTGGCCAGTGCCTCCACGGCCAACGGCACCGCGGTGCAGCTGTGGACCTGCAACGGCACCGCCGCGCAGAGCTGGACCGTCGCCGGCGACGGCTCGCTGCGCGCCCTCGGCAAGTGCATGGACGTGTCGAGCGCGGGCACCGCCAACGGCACCGCCATCCAGCTGTGGGACTGCAACGGCACGGGCGCGCAGAAGTGGCAGGCCGCCTCCGACGGCACGCTGCGCAACCCCGCCTCGGGCCGCTGCCTCGACGCCACCGGCCCCAGCTCGGCCGACGGCACCCGGTTGCAGATCTGGGACTGCTTCGCGGCGTCCAACCAGGTCTGGCGGCTCCCCGCCTGATCGACGTCGGCACGGCCCGCTCCGCGCGCGAGCGGGCCGTGCCCGGCTTGCCCGCGGCACCGCCAACCGCAAGGGTGGTGCGATGGGTGAAGAGCGGGACGGCGTGGCGCTGACCAACCTCGACCAGCCGTTGTTCGACGGCGCCGACGCGACCAAGGGCGACCTCGTCGACTACCTCGACGCGGTGGCGGACCGGATCATCCCCGGCCTGGCGGGTCGACCGCTGTCGGTGGTGCGGGTCCGGCCGGGCCAGGAGCCGTTCACGCAGAAGAACCTGCCCAAGTACACGCCGCCGTGGGTGCGATCGGTGCCGCTGTGGGCGGAGACGTCCAAGCGGGAGATCCGGTACGCGTTGTGCGAGGACCGGCGCACGCTGCTGTGGTTCGCCAACCAGCGCGCCGTGGAGTACCACGTGACGCTCGCGCCCGCCGACGCGTTCGACCGGCCCACCTACCTGGTGCTCGACCTCGACCCGCCGGAGGGCGCGGGGTTCGACGTGGTCGTGGCGGCGGCGAAGCTGGTGCGGCGGGCGTTGGCCGCCGACGGGTTGTCGGGCGTGGTGAAGACCAGCGGCTCCAAGGGCGTGCACGTGTTCGTGCCGGTGACCGGCGTCGACCACGACGTGGCCGCCGCGACCCGGGCGTTGGCGGCACGGGCCGAACGGCTCGACCCGGAGCTGGCGACCACCGCGTTCATCAAGGACGACCGGGGCGGCCGGGTGTTCCTCGACTCGACGCGGGCCTACGGCGCGACCGTGGCCGCCGCCTACAGCCCCCGCATCCGGCCCGGCGCCACCGTGTCGTTCCCGGTCGGCTGGGACGACCTCGACTCCGTGACGCCCGCCGACTTCACCGTGAAGACCGCGCCCGCGCTGCTGGGCGACGACGACCCGTGGCACTCGCGGATGCCCGCCCCGCAGGAGCTGCCCGAGGACCTGGTGGCCGAGGGGCACACCATCCCGGTGGCCCGCGTCCAGGCCATGCACGAGGGCAAGCGCCGGGCACGCGCCCAGCGCGCCGGACAGTGAGTTTCAGCCACCACTGAAGTTATCGAGCGTGTAGAACCGACTGGTCTGCGTCCGAACGCGCCACGACGAAAGTCGCTACCGCCGTGGTGTCGCAGCCCGCACGCTCGGGCATGGCTTTCCCTAACACCCTGCGGAGGCAGCCATGTCCTTGCGAAGGACGACCCCCGCGGCGAGCGCCCTGTTGCTCGTCGCGGCCCTGCTGAGCCCACCCGTCGCGACCGCGACCCCGGTGGGCGCGGTGGCCGTGCCGGACATCCCGGTGGCCAACGTCCAAGCGCACCTGAACGACCTGCAGACCATCGCCACCAACAACGGGGGCAACCGGGCGCACGGCCGACCCGGCTACCTGGCGTCGGTCAACCACGTCAAGGCGAAGCTCGACGCGGCCGGGTACCAGACGTCCGTGCAGCAGTTCACCAGCAGCGGCGCGACCGGGTACAACCTGATCGCGGACTGGCCGGGCGGCGACCCGAACGACGTGCTGATGCTCGGCGGGCACCTGGACAGCGTCAGCGCCGGTCCCGGCATCAACGACAACGGCACCGGCTCGGCGGGCCTGCTGGAGATCGCGCTGACCGTGGCGCGGCAGGGCCTCGCGCCGCGCAAGCACATCCGGTTCGGCTGGTGGGGCGCGGAGGAGCTGGGCCTGGTCGGCTCGACCTACTACGTGAACAACCTGCCGACGACCGAGCGGTCCAGGATCAAGGCGTACCTGAACTTCGACATGATCGGCTCGCCGAACCCGGGCTACTTCGTCTACAGCGCCTCCGGCCAGCCGACCGGGTCGTTGGAGCTCCAGCAGACGTTGCAGGCGGGCTTCAGCGTGCCGACCGAGCTCACCTCGGTGGGCGGTCGCTCCGACCACGCGGCGTTCGCGCGCGCGGGCATCCCGGTCGGCGGCACGTTCACCGGCGCGGAGACCACCAAGACCTCGGCGCAGGCGCAGAAGTGGGGCGGCACGGCGGGCGTCGCCTTCGACCGCTGCTACCACCGCTCGTGCGACACGATCAGCAACATCGACGTCACCGCGCTGGACCGCAACAGCGACGCCATCGCCTACGCGCTGTGGACGCTGGCCGGTTCGGGCGACACCCCGCCGGGGCCGCGGTTCGAGAACGCCACCGACGTGACCATCCCCGACCTGAGCACGGTCGAGAGCCCGATCACGGTGTCCGGGGTGGCGGGCAACGCGCCGTCGGCGCTGGCGGTGGGCGTGGACATCACCCACACCTACCGGGGTGACCTGGTGATCGACCTGGTCGCGCCGGACGGCTCGGCGTACCGGGTGAAGAGCTCCAGCAGCGACAGCGCGGACAACGTCGTGACGACGTACACGGTGAACGCGTCCGCCGAGGTCGCCAACGGCACGTGGAAGCTGCGCGTGCAGGACGTCGCGTCCGCGGACACCGGCCGGATCAACGGCTGGTCCTTGCAGTTCTGACGCGCACCGGGCGGCGGCGGAGCACCTTGCGCTCCCCCGCCGCCCGGTGTTCGACGATCGTCACGCGGCGGACTCGTCCATCCAGAACACGTTCCACACGTGGCCGTCGAGGTCCTCGAAGCTGCGCCCGTACATGAAGCCGTGGTCCTCGGCCTCCTTGACGAACCCGCCGCCCGCGGCCAGCGCCTTGTCCGCCAGCTCGTCGACCTGCTCGCGGCTGTCCAGGGCCAGCGACACGATGACCTCCGTGGTCGTGGCGGAGTCCGCGATCTCCTTGGTGGTGAAGGTCTTGAAGTACGGCCCGGTGACCAGCATCGCGTAGACGGTGTCGCTGAACACGACGCACGACGCGTTCTCGTCGGTGAACTTCGGGTTATGCGCGAAGCCGAGCGCGGCGAAGAACCCGATCGACTTGGCCAGGTCGGTCACCGGCAGGTTCACGAAGATCTTCACGGACATGGTGGGCCCCCAGGTGGCATGGTCGGACACGCTGTGTCCTGCGGATACTTGAGTGTCCGGCGGACACTGGGTGTACGATAGACACAGATCGACAAAGTGAGCAACACCCGATTTCGAGATGCGGTGAGCGGATGGCGAGCGAGGACGAGGGCGTGGACTTGCTGTGGGGTTCGCGCGACAAGCCCACCCGGCCACCCCGGCTCGCGCTCACCGTCGACCGCATCGCCGCCGCGGCGATCGAGGTGGCCGACGCGGAAGGCATGGCGGCGGTGTCCATGCAGCAGGTCGCGGCCCGGTTGGACGTCACCAAGATGGCGCTCTACCGGCACGTGGCGAGCAAGGCCGAGCTGGTCGCGGTGATGATCGAGTCGGCCGTCGGCGAGCCGCCGGACCTGCGGTCGGTGCCGGGCGGGTGGCGACCGGCGCTGGTCCGGTGGGCCGAGCTGATGCGCCGGACCTGGCAGCGCCACCCGTGGCTGCCCGCCGCGACCACGGGCGAGCGCCCGACCGGTCCGCGCGAGGTGGGCTGGACGGAGTCGGCCGTGGCCACCCTCGACGGCACGGGCCTGGACGGCGGCGAGCGGATGGACGCGGTGTTCCTGCTCAGCGGCCACATCCGCAACACGCAGTCGGCCGCCACGGCGGGCACGCAGCCGTGGACGGCGGAGAAGCGGCTGCGGACGGTCCTGCACGACCACCGCGACCGGTTCCCGGCCCTGCACGAGGCGGCGCGGTCGATCGACGACGAGCCCCGCGACAACGGCTGGCAGTTCGGCCTGGACCGCATCCTGGACGGCCTGGAAGTCCTCATCGCCACCCGTCGCCAGGACCCGTCCCGCTGACCCCACCCGGCGACCCGACTGGCGCGGCGGCTCAGCGGTGACGGTGCCAGGTGGCGTAGGTCGGTTCCGAGGGCGCGGAGCGGTGGTCCGGCCGGGTGTGCGCCGGGGCCAGGGCGGGCAGCGCCATCACCCGGCCGTGGTCGGTGGCAGTCCGATACGCGCGGGGTGGAGCGGCCGGCCCGTACGGGCGCAGCTCGGCGGCCAGGGCGCTCAGCGGCAGGCGGGGACGGGTGCAGGCGTGGCCCGCGGTGATGCCCAGCGCCAGCGGCACCCCGCCGCACAGCGCGATCAGCTCCTCCACCGCCGCGGGCTCCTGGCACACCCGCGCCGCGCCCAGCCGCGCGACCAGGAACGCGTGCGCCTCGGCCCCGGACAGCACGTCCAGCGGCACGTGGGCCGCACCGTGGCCGACCACCAACCCCGGCAGGCTGTGCCGACTGGTCACCACCACCGCGCACGACCGGCCGCCCGGCAGCAGCGGGGTGACCTGGGCGGTGTCGGCGGCGTTGTCCAGGACCAGCAGCATCCGCCGACCCGCGACCAGGCTGCGGAACAGGGCGGCACGGGCGTGCGGATCGGTCGGCTGCCGGTCGACGCCGAGCGCGTCGAGGAACCCGCGCACGGCCACCACCGGGTCCATCGGCTCGCGCGCGTCGCCCAGCAGGTCCACGAACAGCTGCCCGTCCGGGAACCGGTCCAGCCGCCGGTGCGCCCAGTGCAGCGCCAGCCACGTCTTGCCGATCCCGCCGGCGCCGACGACGGCCGAGATCCCGACCGTCGGGGCCGTGCCCGTGGCGTCCAGGGCGTCCAGCTCGTCCCGGCGGCCGACGAACGGCACCGGCGCGGCCGGCAGCTGGCGCGGCACCACCGCGGCCCGCGCCGGTGACGCGGTGAGGGCCGGGTCGGCGGCCAGCACCCGCCGGTGCAGCTCGCGCAGCGCGGCGCCCGGCTCGGTGCCCAGCTCCTCGACCAACCGGGCGCGAACCCCCCGGTAGTGCGCCAGCGCGTCCGGCGTCCGCCCGGCCCGGTGCAGGGCCAGCAGGTACTGGCCCGCCACCCGCTCGTCCAACGGGTGCCGGGCGGCCCGCGCGGACAGCTCGGCCACCAGCTCCGCCCCCTGCCCGGCACGCAGCCGGGCGTCCACCAGGTCGTGCTCGGCGGCCAACCGCTCCTGCCGCAACCGGTCGCGCACGGCCTGCACCCACTCGCCGGCCAAGCCGGTCAACGCCTCGCCGCGCCACAGGGCCAACCCCTCGGTCAACGCCCGGACGTCGTCGCCGCCGCCGCACAGCTCGCGGAACCGGTGCAGGTCCACCACCACGTCGGCCACCAGGGCGTAGCCGCCCGACCGGCGCACGATCACCGGCCCGCCCGCGCCCGCCAACGCCCGGCGCAGCCGCGAGATGTAGCTGTGCAACGTCGCCCGCGCCCGTCTGGCGACCTGCGCGCCCCAGACCCGCTCCACCAGCCGGTCCACCGGCACCGCCCGGCCGACGTCGACCGCCAGCGCGACCAGCACGCACCGCTGCCTGGGCGCGCCCAGGTCCACCGGTCGCCCGTCGACCTCGGCGCACACCTCCCCCAGCAGACGCAACACCACCGCCACGCCACCCACCCCCCGTGAGCCGGAACCTCTCCCCGACACCAGGCATAGCGCCTGCACCTGCGGCGTGCAGCAACTCTGCAAGAGGTTCACACCATGGGTGCGCCATCGTGAGCACCGGCACGGCGACCACCACGGTGGGCAACGCCCTCGCGGTCGGCCCGCGCCGCCGGTCCCCGCCGGACCAGAGACCCATCGAACGAGGCGGTAGTGATGAACAAAGCAAAAGCCGTGATCGCCGTCGGCGCGACGCTGCTGGGCTGCGTGACGTTCGGGGGCGTCGCCGGCGCCGCACCGAGTCCTTCGCCCGACCGGCAGGCCCCGCTGCCCGCCGCCACCTGCTCCGACTACGGCTCCGTGATCGTCACCGCCGACAAGCTGCGGATCCGATCCGGCAAGGGCACCAACTTCAGCACCCTCAAGACCGTGAGCAAGAACGACAAGCTGTCCTGCTACCCGGTGGAGTCCGGCGGGAAGTACACCGCCTGCGGCGCCACCAACGCCACCGGCTGGATCCCGGTCGACTTCCGCGACGACATCTCGTGGGACGGCTACGTGGCGAGCGCCTGCGTGAAGGACGCCTGACCTCCGGTCCCCCGGCACTCCCGGCAGACGGCTCCGTCGTCTACCGGGAGTGCCGCCCTATGCAACTAGTTGCACTGCACCCCGTTGCACAGCTACCGTCACCGCCATGGCGTTGGAGCACGCGATCCTGGTGTCGCTGGACGAGCGCTCGGGCTCGGGCTACGAGCTGGCCCAGCGGTTCGAGAAGTCCATCGGCTTCTTCTGGGCCGCCACCCACCAGCAGATCTACCGCACGCTCAAGCGCATGGTCGAGCTCGGCTGGGTGTCGTGCCACGAGGTCGCCCAGGACGGCCGCCCGGACAAGAAGGTCTACGAGGTCGCCGAAGCGGGCCGGGACGAGCTGGCCCGCTGGCTGGCCGCGCCCGGGGAGCCCGAGACCATCCGGCACGACCTGTCGGTGAAGGTGCGCGGCGCGTCGTTGGGCGACGCCGCCGCGCTGCTCGGCGAGATCGCCCGGCACCGCGACCTGCACACCGAACGCCTCGACGTCTACCTCGCCATCGAGAAGAAGGACTTCCCCGACCCGTCGGCCCTGTCCGGCCGGCGGTTGCACCAGTACCTCGTCCTGCGCGGCGGCATCCGGGCCGAGCGGGCGCTGGTCGAGTGGTGCGACGAGGTGCTGGCCGCGATGCGAGAGGACGACCGGCGATGACCGCCTACCCCACCCTGCTCCAACCCCTGGACCTGGGCTTCACGACCCTGCGCAACCGGGTGCTCATGGGCTCGATGCACACCGGCATGGAGGACCGCGCCAAGGACTTCGACGCGCTGGCCGCCTACTTCGCCGAACGGGCCCGCGGCGGCGTCGCCCTCATGGTCACCGGCGGTTTCGCGCCCAACCGCGCGGGCTCGCTCTACCCGTTCGCGTCCAAGCTCACCACGCACCGCGAGGCGCGCCGCCACCGCGTCGTCACGCAGGCCGTGCACGAGCACGACGGCAAGATCGCGCTCCAGCTGCTGCACGCGGGCCGGTACGCCTACCACCCGTTCAGCGTGTCCGCGTCCCCGCTCAAGGCCCCGATCAGCAAGTTCCGCCCTCGCGCGCTGTCGGACCGGGGCGTGCGGGCGCAGATCGACGCGTTCGCCCGCGCCGCGGAGCTGGCCCGCGAAGGCGGGTACGACGGGGTCGAGATCATGGGCTCCGAGGGCTACTTCATCAACCAGTTCCTCGCACCGCGCACCAACAAGCGCACCGACCGCTGGGGCGGCAGCGCGGAGAACCGGCGACGCCTCGCGGTCGAGGTCGTGCGCCGCTGCCGCGAGGCCGCCGGGCCCGACTTCATTCTCGTCTACCGGCTCTCCATGATCGACCTGGTCGAGGACGGCCAGACGTGGGACGAGGTCGTCGCGCTCGGCCAGGAGGTCGAGGCGGCGGGCGCGACGATCATCAACACCGGCATCGGGTGGCACGAGGCGCGCGTGCCGACGATCGTCACGTCCGTGCCGCGCGCGGCGTTCGCGAACGTCACCGCCAAGCTGCGCCCGCACGTCGGCATCCCGGTGGTCACCTCGAACCGGATCAACATGCCGGAGGTCGCCGAGGAGGTGCTGGCGCGCGGTGACGCCGACATGGTGTCGATGGCGCGCCCGTTCCTGGCCGACCCTGATTGGGTGCGCAAGGCCGAGACCGGCCGCGCCGACGAGATCAACGCCTGCATCGCGTGCAACCAGGCGTGCCTGGACCACACGTTCTCCATGAAGAAGGCGTCCTGCATGGTCAACCCGCGCGCGGGCAACGAGACCACGCTGCGGCTGCTGCCGACCCGCCGCGCCAAGCGGGTCGCCGTGGTCGGCGCGGGACCGGCGGGGCTCGCCGCGGCGACCGCGCTGGCCGGGCGCGGGCACGACGTGGAGCTGTTCGAGGCCGACGACGACATCGGCGGCCAGTTCGCCATCGCCCGCCGCATCCCGGGCAAGGAGGAGTTCGCCGAGACGATCCGCTACTACCGGCGGCGGATCGAGCTGACCGGAGTGAAGCTTCACCTCGGCGTCCGGGTCACCGCCGACGACGTGGCCGACTTCGACGAGGTCGTGATCGCCACCGGTGTCGCGCCGCGCGTGCCCGCCATCCCGGGCGTGGAGCGCGCCCTGTCCTATGTGGACGTGGTCCGCCACGGCGCGCCGGTCGGCGACCGGGTCGCGGTGATCGGTGCCGGCGGGATCGGGGTGGACGTCACCGAGTTCCTGACCCACGCCTCCTCCCCCGCCCTCGACGTGGACGAGTGGCGTGCCGAGTGGGGCGTCACCGACCCGGAGCGGGTCCGCGGCGGCGTCACCGCGCCCCGGCCCGCCGCGCCCGCGCGCCAGGTGTACCTGTTGCAGCGCAAGGCGTCGCGGATCGGCAAGGGCCTGGGCAAGACCACGGGCTGGGTGCACCGGGCGGCGCTCGCCGCCAAGGGCGTCGAGCAGCTGACCGGCGTGAACTACGAGCGGATCGACGACGCGGGGCTGCACATCACCTTCGGGCCCCGGCGCGAACGGCCGCGGGTGCTGGACGTCGACGCGGTCGTGGTGTGCGCGGGTCAGGAGTCCGTGCGCGACCTGGTGGACGCGCTCACCGGCCGCGGAGTCGTCACGCACGTCATCGGCGGCGCGGACGTCGCCGCCGAGCTCGACGCGAAGCGCGCCATCGACCAGGGCACGCGACTCGCGGCCACGATCTGACCAGGAGGCAAGGGTGAACGCGGCACTGCGGTTCAAGGCGGCGGTCGAGGCGGGCGACATCGTCGGCGCCACGGAGTTCTTCGCCGACGACATCACGTTGCACAGCCCGGTGAAGTTCCGGCCGTTCGAGGGCATCGCCACCGTGCGCGCCCTGTTCGGCGTGCTCCAGCGGACGTTCCAGGACTTCCGGTACGTCGGCCAGTACGACGGGCCCGACGGCCACGTGCTGCACTTCCGCACCGTCGTCGACGGCAAGCAGGTCGAGGGCATCGACCTGATCCAGCTCGACGCCGACGGCCGGATCGGCACGTTCACCGTGATGATCCGGCCGCAGTCCGCGCTGACGACCGTCGGCGAGGCCATCTGGGCGGGCCTGGTCGCCGACGGCGTCGTGTCGTAGCCCGGTCGACCGGCAGCCGCCTGCGGAACACGCCGCTTCGGTGTCGCACCGGCATTCGCCCTCCCCTAGGCTCGCCGACGTGGACTTCATCTTCACCCGGCCCGACTCCAGAGCCGCCGCGGCGGCCCTGGAGGTGTGCCACGAGTACGCCGAGCCCTGGCTGCTGAACCACTCGTTGCGCGCCTACACGTGGGCCGTCGCGCACGCGTCCGACGTGGACATCCCCCACGACGGCGAGCTGCTGTACGTGGCCGCGCTGCTGCACGACCTCGCGCTCACCCCGCCGTTCGACAGCCACACGCTGCCGTTCGAGGAGGCGGGCGGGCACGTGGCGTGGGTGTTCGCGGCCGGCGCCGGGTGGGGACGGGTGCGGCGCGACCGGCTGGCCGAGGTCATCGTGCTGCACATGCGCGACGACGTGCCCGCCGACGACGACCCGGAGAGCCACCTGTTGCAGGTCGCGGTGAGCGCGGACGTGTCCGGGCGCGGGCTCGACCGGTTCCCGGAGCCCGTGGTGGACGCGGTGCTGACCCGGTACCCCCGGCTGGGGTTCGCCGACGCGTTCCTGCTGCGGGCCCGGGACCAGGCCGAGCGCAAGCCGCGCTGCGCCGCCGCCGGGCTGGTGCGCGACGGCTGGGCGGAGCGCGTGACGAGCAACCCGCTGGACGCGCCCGGCCGGTGACCGGGCGCGTCCGGGGGTCGGTCACCTCAGGCCGTAGGCCCGGATGATCGTCTGGTCGACCGCGTTGCCCTCGGCGTCGCGCGCCTGGGCCTTGAGCGAGACGAACTGCGCGCCGGCCGGGTGCACGACCGCCGCGAGCCACCGCTCGCCGACCTTGACCAGCGGCGCGGGCCGCCACGTCGCGCCGTCGTCGAACGAGACCTGCACCGCGGGCTTGGCGACGCCCTTGGCGTCGGCCGCCCCGTTGCGCTGCACGTACACCGGGATCGCGAACGGCCGCCCGGCCGCCGCGCGGTTCCCGGCGTCCAACGACGGCGCGAACCGCACCGCGAGCAGCGGCAGCGCCGCCGGGTCCTCGCCCGCGACGTGCTCGGACGTGAACGACCAGTCCGCCACCACGCGCGTGGACAGCTCGGCCACGCCGGACCGCTCCGCCTCGGCGCGCACCTGGTAGACGCCCCGGCCCGCGGGCACGACGCCCGACACGTACCCGTCGTAGGGCGACTCGGCGAGCAGCACGCCGTCCCGGTGCAACGTCGTCCTGGCCGCCGTGACGTCGGAGAACCCGTAGTGGTTCGAGTCCTGGTCGGTGAACATCGGCAGCGAGACCACGACCTCGTCGCCGAGCCGCCCGCCCCACTCGTACGCGCGGCCCGTGCTCGGGAACGCCGGTCCGAACACGGCCGCGTTCCACTTCTCGGCCACCGCACGGCCCGCGGTGAAGCGACGCGGCTGCGCGGTGCTCTGGAAGCTCTGCGGCGGGAACGCCTGCGGTTCGGGCATCTGGAGGAAGTCGCCGTACCAGTCGACGCCCGGCGTGTAGTACTCGGTGATCTCCAGCGGCAGCGGACCGCCCGCCATCTGGTCGCGGAAGCCGGTCGTGCCCGGTCCGGCGGAGGCGACCAGCGACTTGACCTTCGCCAGGTCACGGCGGTGGAACGCGCGGTCGAGGCGTTCGGGCACCGCGCCGTCGTGCCGCCACGCGACCGAGTACTGGTAAGGGCTGCCGACGTAACCGCCGCTGCCGTCGGGCTTGGCGAGCCGCCCGGCCACCTCGAAGCTCGCCGCGCCGGGCGCGGACGTCTTCGACGGCACGAACAGCACCGCGCCCGGCGGGAAGCCGATGAAGCCGGTGCCCGTCTCGCCCCACGACGCGGTCCGGCTGAAGAACACCTCCGTGTAGCCGACCTCCGCGCCCTGCTCGTCCACCGACAGGGCGATCGGCTTGCCCGCGCGGGCGTCGAACACGAACTCGGCCGGGCCGGTGATGACGGTGCTGGGCTCCAGCACCTGGGTGAGCTGCTGCGTCTCCCGGGTCTGGATGAACGCGTCGGCGTAGAACGTGCCCTTGGGCACGCGGGCGACCACCGTGCCGGACGGGTCGTGCGCCAGGTACGCCTTGCGGTGGTTCATGTCCACCAGCCGGAAGGAGTAGTCCGGGGTGGGCGCGCCGGTGTGGTCGAGGAACGTGAGCTTCACGTCGTAGCTCTCGACCTCCTTGGTCACGCCGACCGGCGTGCGCAGCGGCGTGGCCCCTCCGGTCGCCACCACGGCCCCGCTGTACCGGCCGTCCGGCGCGTCCAGCGAGGTGAGGACCGTGACGGTGAGGGCGGCTTCACCGCCGGCGGGCACGGTGAGCGAGGACGGCGAGAACGCGACCATGCCCGCGGGGGCGGGGTTGCCGTCCGGGCCGCGCAGGTCGGCGCTCGGCGTCAGGGTGACCGGGCCGGTGCCGGAGTTGCGGTAGACGATCTTGTTCTCGATCGGCTGGTCGTCCTGGTGCGGCCACTGCGCCACGCCCAGGCTCAACGACGCGGGCTCGGACGTCAGCGACTGCGCGACGGCCGCGGCCACGTCCACCCGGCCCGCGCCCTGCTCGTCCGCGGTCAGGTCGGCGTGGGGCTTCGCACTCGCCATCAGCGCGCCCTTGATCCGCGCGGGCGTCCAGTCCGGGTGCTGGGCGGCGACGATCGCCGCCGCGCCCGCCACGTGCGGGGCGCTCATCGACGTGCCGGACAGCGCCACGTGCCCGTCGTCGACCGGGGCGCCGATGCGGCCGTTCTTCGCCTTGGCCGCAGCGATGTCCACGCCCGGCGCGGTGATGTCCGGCTTGATCGCGTCGTCGCCCCAGCGCGGTCCGCGCGAGGAGAACTCGGCGAGCCCGTCCGCCCGGTCCACCGCGCCCACGGTGAGCGCCAGGTCGGCCGCGGCGGGGCTGCCGATCGTCTGCTCGGACGGGCCGCTGTTGCCCGCGGAGACCACGAACAACGCGCCCCCGGTGCTGGTGAGCTCGTTGACGGCCAGCGACATCGGGTCGGTGCCGTCGGTGCGCATCGAGCTGCCCAGGCTCATGTTCACCACGTCCGCGCCCGCCGCGACGGCCCACTCCATGCCCGCGATGATGTCGGACTCGTAGCCGCCGCCCTGGTCGCCGAGCACCTTGCCGTTGAGCACCGCGCTGTCCGGCGCGACGCCCTGGTACTTCCCGGAGCCGGTGATCGTCGCCGCGACGTGCGTGCCGTGGCCGACGCGGTCGTCGGTGTCGGGGCTGTCGCTGAAGTTGCGCGACTCCACGACCGCGCCCGCGAGGTCGGGGTGCGTCGCGTCGACACCGGTGTCCAGCACCGCGACCTTCGCGCCGGTCCCGGTGTGCCCGGCCTGCCACGCCCGCGGCGCGCCGATCTGCGGGACGCTGCGGTCGAGGGTGGCGCGGACCGGCCCGTCCAGCCACACCTTCGCCACGCCGGCGGCCCGCGCGCCCGACCAGAACGCGCCGTCCTTGGCCGCCTTGACCGCGTACCCGCCGATGCTGGGCAGCGGCTCCCCCGCCACGGCCGGTCCGGTCGTGGTCACGATCAGCGGCGTGACGCGGGTCGAGCGGTCGTCGTAGCCGGCCCGGATCAAGCCCGTGACGTCGAACAACCGGTCGTCCAGCCGGCCGGACCGCACGTCGGCCAGCACGTCGGTCGGCAGCACGTGCAGGTCGCCGTGCTCGTCCACCTGCTGCACGAACCGCACGTCGGCCCGTCCGGGACCGGGTCGCACCCGAGCGCGGTCGGCGCGCACGGTGACGACGTCTCCGGTCACCAGCGTGACCGTGCCCTCCGGCCGCGCGCCGCCCGGCCGCGCCCCGGTCGCCTCGGTCGGCTCGGCCGCGGCCGGGACGGTCGCGGCGACCATCACCACCGCCGCGACCAGCCCCGATGCCTTGGTCCTGCGGGACATGTGGATCCCCCTCACCGTGGCGGTGCTCGGTGTGACCGCCACTGCCCTCAGTGACTAAGACACCTCGGAGAGCCACCGCGTTGCTTCGGGAGGGCGAATCCGGGGCGCGACACCCACTTGGCCCAGCCGTTCCCGGCAACCCGATGATCACCGTGGCCCAACCGGGACAGGACTTCGTGCGCGGTCACCGGGTTCCCCCGATTCCACTGTCCGGCCGACGCCGGCGCCGAGCCGCCGAGGCTACCGTTCGAATCGATTCAGCGGACATCTCGCAATGGAGCGACCATGCCCAAGTCACGCACGCCCGCCGTCGTCCTCGCGCTGGCCGCGGCCCTGCCGCTGGTGACCGCGCCCGCCGCGCAGGCAAGTGCCCTGATCACCGAACTGCCCGGTCTGCCCGGCTACCCCACCCACCGCGCGGTCGCGGTCAACGACCTCGGCCAGGTCGTCGGGGCCACCTCCGGCAACGGCGCGCCGCACACCGTGCACTGGTCGCCCGCCGGCGCGGCCACCGACCTCGGCCCCGGCACGCCGTCCGGGATCAACCAGGTCGGCCAGGTGCTGATCCAGCAGGCCGTCAGCGGCGCGGGGCCCTACGTCCAGCGGCCGCGGATCTGGCAGTCGGGCACGGTCACCGACATCTCGCCGGGTGGCGGCTGGGTCATCGCGTCGGCGATCAACAACAGCGGCGTGGTCCCGATGACGTACTCCAGCTCGTCCTCGGGCTACCACCAGGAGAACGCGGTCGTGTGGCGGGACGGCAAGCACACGGCGTTGCCGCTGTCCGGGCCGCACCTGTGGCTCAGCGCCGTCAACGAGGCCGGGGTCGTCGCGGGCAACAAGCTGCCCATGTTCAGCGGCGACGCGTACGCGTTCCGCTGCGTGGACACCACCTCGTGCGAGCGGCTGGCCACCGTGCCCGGCGGCACCCTGTACTCCGTGGAGGCGATCAACGAGGCGGGCGTGGTCGTCGGCAACCAGGGCACGCAGGCGTTGCGCTGGGAGGGCGCCGGCGTCACGGTGCTGAGCGCGTCCGGTGGCGTGGCGAACGGCCCGCAGGCGATCAACGAGCGCGGTGACGTCGTCGGCTGGACCACCGAGTTCACCGGCGTGCGCAAGGCGGCGCTGTGGCCCGCCGGCGGCAAGGCGGTCGACCTGGGGGTGCCGAGCCCGTCCGAGGCGGTCGCGGTCAACGAGCGCGGTGACGTGATCGGCTGGACCTCCGCGGACAACCCCGACGCGCCCCGGGCGTTCCTGTGGCGCGACGGGCGGGTGACCTACCTGGGCTCGCTCGGCGGCGCGCACAGCCTGCCGACCGCGTTGAACGACCGGGGCACGATCGTCGGCGAGAGCACCACCGCCGACGGCACGCTCAAGGCCGTGAAGTGGAACCTGATCACCACCACGCCGCGGCGCTGACCGCGGCCGCGGGGCCGGCCCCGGGTCGGCCCCCGCGGTCACGCCGTCGTCACCGCCGCGATCGGCAGCGAGATCACGATGGTGAGGCCACCACCGGGGGTGTCCTCGGCCGTGAGCGAGCCGCCCATGGCGTCCACGAACCCCTTGGCCACGCTCAGCCCGAGCCCGATGCCCGGCGTGGCGTCCCGGTCGCCGAGGCGTTGGAACGGCGCGAACACCGCGCTCGCCGTGTTCTTCGGCAGCCCCTGCCCGTGGTCGACCACGCGCAGCTCGACCCGGTCGCGGTAGGCGCTGGCCCGCACCGCGACCTCCGGCTCGTCGGCGTTGATCCGGCCGTCGCCGTCCACGTCGACCCTGCGGCGCGGGGTGAGCCTGCCGTGCCGCAGGGCGTTGTCGACCACGTTGGCGACCACGCGTTCCAGCAGGCCCAGGTCGGCGAGCACGGGCGGCAGGTGCTCGGCCACGTCGACCGACACCGTGCCGCGTTCGTCGATGCCGGCCAGGGCGCGCGCCACCACCTCGTCGTAGGTCACCGCGCGCAGTTGCGGCACGACCGCGCCGGTGGCCAGCCGGGACGAGTCGAGCAGGTTGTCGATCAGGCCGGCGAGCCGGTCCGCGGACACCTCGACGGTCTCCAGCAGCTCGGCGACGTCCTCTTCGGACAGAGTCAGGTCGGTGTCGCGCAGGCTGCCGATCGCGGCCTTGATCGAGGTCAGCGGCGTGCGCAGGTCGTGGCCGACGGCGGACAGCAGGGCGGTGCGCAGCTCCGTGGTCTCCGCGCGCCGCTGCGCCTCGGCGGTCTCGGCGGCCATCCGCTGCTGCCGCAACGCCATCAGCGCCTGGCCGGCCGCCGCTTCCAGCGCCCGCTGGTCGGCGGCGGGCAGCGCGCGACCGCGCAGCGCCAGGTGCACGTCCGCCGTCACCGGCACGTCCACGTCGGCCTCGTCCGGCTCGTCGCAGGGCCGCGGCCCGACGCACGCCACCCGCTCCCACCCGCCGTCCCGCCGCTCCAGCAGCGCCACGGACTCCAGCCCGAAGTTCTCCCGCACCTTCTCCAGCATCCGGGCCAGCGGGAACGGGCTGGTCAGCACCGTTCGCGCGTAGGAGGCGAGCAACGCGGCCTCGGTGCGGGCCCGCGCGCCCTGCTCGGCCACCCGCGCGGCCCGGTCCACCACCAGCGCGACCAGGCCCGCCGCCACCAGCATCGCGACCAGCGTGACGAGGTTCGTCGGGGTGGCCACGGTCAGGCTGTGGTAGGGCGGGGTGAAGAAGAAGTTCAGCAGCCCCGCGCCGAGGAACGCCGCCACCAGCGCCGGACCGAGGCCGCCGACCAGCGCCACCACCACCGTGGCCAGGAAGAACCCGACCAGGTCGGTGGACTGCGACAGGTTGTCCCGGCCCAACAGGCCGATCGCGGTCACGGCGGCGGGCAGCAGCACGGCCAGCGCCCACCCCAGCGGCTTGCGCGCGCGGTCGCGCGGGACGCCGCCCCACCGCCACCGGCGACCGCGCCGCGCCTCGTCGTGGGTGACCATGTGCACGTCGATCGGCCCGGACGCCTGGATGGTCGCCGCGCCGATGCCCTCGTCGAACACCCGGGCCAGCCGCGAGCGGCGGGACGTGCCGAGCACGAGCTGAGTGGCGTTCACGCCGCGGGCGAAGTCCAGCAGCGCGGTCGGCACGTCGTCGCCGACCACGGTGTGGAACGTCGCGCCGACGTCCTCGGTCACCCGCCGGAACCCGGCCACGAGCTGCGGCGACACCCCGGCCAGCCCGTCGCCGCGCATGATGTGCACGACCATCAGCTCCGCGCCCGCGCGGGCCGCGACCCGCCGGGCGCGGCGGATCAGCGTCTCGCTCTCCGGGCCGCCGCTGATCGCGACGACCACCCGTTCCCTGGTCTCCCAGGTGTCGGTGATGCTCTGCTCCGAGCGGTAGCGCTGCAACGCCACGTCGACCTGGTCGGCCACCCAGAGCAGGGCCAGCTCGCGCAGGGCGGTCAGGTTGCCGACCCGGAAGTAGTTGCCCAGCGCCGCGTCGATCTTGTGCGCGGCGTAGACGTTGCCGTGCGCCAGCCGGCGGCGCAGCGCTTCGGGCGTGATGTCGACCAGCTCGACCTGCTCGGCCCGCCGCACCACCTCGTCGGGCACGGTCTCGCGCTGCCGCACGCCGGTGATGCGCTCGACCACGTCGTTCAGCGATTCGAGGTGCTGCACGTTCACCGTGGACAGCACGTCGATGCCCGCTTCCAGCAGCTCTTCGACGTCCTGCCACCGCTTCGCGTTGCGGGAGCCCGCGGCGTTGGTGTGCGCGAGCTCGTCCACCACCGCCACTTCCGGCTCGCGCGCCAGGAGCCCGTCGACGTCCAGCTCCGCGTCGGCTTGTCTGCGGGGCAGTTGCTCCAGGCCGGTCAGCAGGGCGGCGGTGTTCTCGCGGCCGTGCGTCTCGACCAGGCCGACCACCACGTCCGTGCCCCGGTCACGTCGCCGGTGCGCTTCGCCGAGCATGGCGAACGTCTTGCCGACACCGGGCGCCGCACCGAGGTAGATCCTCAGCTCACCGCGCTTGCGCTTGCCTTCCACGGCCCACAGTGTGCGCGCGCCCACCGGCCCGCGCGGGCCGCCCCCGGACCTTTACGCCGTCTTGACGAGCCCCGGGGAGCGCGCCGAAGTGTTCACCCGGAGTTCGACTCCGCGCACCACCCGGCGCGGCGGCGCAAAACGATACTTCGGCCTGCCGCCGTTCGGGTCATGATCGGAGTACCGCATGTCGCACGACCACCACCACACCCACGAACACCACCACGAGGACGTGGAGGGCAGTTGGCGCGACGCGGAGGACGACCGGCCGCTCTCGGTGGCGCGGCGCCGGTTCCTGGCCGGGTTGGGGGCGGCCGGGGTGGCGACCACGCTCGGCGCGCTCCCCGCCCACGCCCACGGGGACCGACCGGTCGTGCCGGCCAACCCGTGGGGCGGGCGCGGTCGGTGGTTCGCCGGCGACCACCACATCCACACCAAGTACTCCTCCGACGGCCAGTACGAGGTGGCCCAGCAGGTCGCCAAGGCCCGCGAGCACGGGCTGGACTGGGTCGTCATCACCGACCACGGCGGGGTGGCGCACGAGAAGTTCTCCGTGGGCCAGGTCGCACCGGACATCGAGCAGGCCCGCCAGGCGCACCGGGACGTGCTGGTCTACCAGGGACTGGAGTGGAACATCCCGGGCGCGGAGCACGCCACGGTGTTCCTGCCGCCCGGCCGGTCCGCGGTGGACATCCTGCGCGCGTTCGAGGCGGCCTACGACGGCGGCGTGCTCTCCACGCCGGCGGCGAACGGCGGCAAGGGCCTGATCACCCGCTCGACCTCGGCCGACGGCGAGCCGTACGCGTTGGCGGCGCTGCGGTACCTGGAGGCGCAGGTGCTGGCCGGCCGCACGGAGATCGCGCTGATGTTCGCCAACCACCCGTCCCGGCGCGGTGTGGACAGCCCGCACGAGTTCCGCGGCTGGCGCGACGCGGCCCCCGGCGTGGCGGTCGGCATGGAGGGCGCGCCCGGCCACCAGGCGGCGGGCATCCCGGCCGCGAACGGTGGCCGCGGTGCCGCCCGGGGGCTCTACGACGCCTCGCCGAACCAGGACAGCTTCCCCGGCTTCGCGCCGACCGCGACGGAGAACCCGTACCGCACCTACGGTGGCTTCGACTGGATGACCGCCAAGGTCGGCGGGCTGTGGGACTCGCTGCTGGCCGAGGGCAGGCCGTGGTGGGTCACCGCCACCTCCGACGCGCACCGGGTGCACCGGGACACGCACGTCCAGGGCACCGGCAACCACAACGAGACCGGCAGCAAGGGCGCGCCCATCGACACCGGCGTGCCGCAGGTCGAGGGCGACTACTGGCCCGGCTTCTACAGCTCCACCCTGGTCGGGGCGGACTCCAAGTCCTATGTGGACGTGATGCGCGGCATGCAGGCCGGCAAGGTCGTCGCGGTGCACGGGCGGATCGTCGACGGGCTGACCGTGCGGGTCCGCTCGCTCGGCGAGGGCGACAACCGGGGCGTCACGATCGGCGGCCGCACGTTCGTCCGGCGCGGCGACGACGTCGAGGTGGTGATCGAGGTCGACCTGGCGCGCGGCGCGAACTTCGCGGGCGTGGTGCCGCGCCTGGCGAAGGTGGACCTGATCGCGGGTCCGGTCACCGGCCCGGCGGCGGACCGCGACGCGTTCACCGCGCCCGCCACGACGGTGGCGAAGTCGTTCGAGGTCGCCCGCACCGCGCGCGGCACGGTCCGGTTCACGCACGTGTTCCGCCGCGTGGAGGGCGCGTTCTACCTGCGGCTGCGCGGTTCGGACGGCAACCGGCTGACCTCGGACGGCCACCCGGTGATGGACGTGGTCGGTGACGCCGACCCGTGGTCGGACCTGTGGTTCTACGCCAACCCGGTGTTCGTGGACGTCATCTGATGACGTGGCTCGGCGCCGTGCCCGCCCTGGTCGGCGAGCACGGCGCGGCGCACGGCGACGCGCTGCTGCTGGCGGCGTTCGACGGGGTGGCCGCGGACTTCGTTTGCACGCACGTCGACCGGTCGGGGCCCGTCGCCCTCACGACACTGTCGGCCCACGTGACCGGTGAGGTGGACGTGGACCGGTTGGCGCAGGCCCTGGGCGGGCCCGTGGCGCTGCCCGACGATTCCGACACGCCGGCCGCCCGCGCCGCCAGGGCGGGCCGTGACCGCGCCGACGGCCGGTGCGTCCGGTTCCCCGGCCAGTCGCTGCTCACCGGCACGCACCCCGCGGCCGAGGTGGTGGCGGTGTCGGCGATCGACCGGGTGGTCGGCATCGGCGTCGAGGTCGCGCCGGACGACCCCGTGCGGACGCTGGGCTTCCTGCGCCCGGTCTGCCGGGACGGCGAGCTGCTGCTACTGGTGGAGCCCGCCGTCGGCGGCGTGCTGCGACCGGCGGAGGCGGAGCGCCCGCACGAGTGCTGCGGGGGTCATTGACCTGAAGCCCGGACCGCCCGCGAACGCCCACAGGGCGATCACCGGGTCGCAGATCGCGCACCCGAGCGACGAGTGCTCGGCGAACGGCACGATCGGGTTGCCGTGCAGGTGGTGCGCCACGTCGGCGGCCGTGTGCACGAGCCACCCGATGCCGATCCACGTCCACGACGACAGCCCGCGGTAGGCGCAGAAGGTGATGACGGCGGTGATGGCGAACTCCCACGGCCCCAGCCCGCCGCCGCTGAGGTACGCCGCACCGGCGCCGCCGACCATGACCGCGTTGAACGGTCGGCGGTGCCGGTCGGGGATGAACGAGTTCACGAGCACGTACAGCACGCCGATGAGCAGTGCCGAGACCACGACCATGGTTGGCGGTCCTTGTCGTCGCAGGAGATCAGGTCGCCCTGGACGTTAGGAGCACCGCGGCGGACGCGGCAGTGGCCGGAGTGCCAGACCCCAACGGGTTCTCGCCAACTCCGGCCACGCGCCGCGCCCGGCCTCCGGTCAGGGGGCCACGTCGGCCTTCGGCTTCTCCTCCGCCAGGTCGAGGCTCGTGCGCAGGGTGATCGGCTTGAGCAGCAGGGCCGCGACCACGCCGACCACCGCGATGGCCGCCGAGATCAGGAAGATGTGCCCGGTGGCGTCGCCGTAGGCGTTGCGGACGATGTGCCGCACCGCGTCCGGCAGCACGTTCAGGTTGAGGTTGCCGCCGCCCGCGCCGCCGACGGGGATGCCCGCCGCGGCCAGGTCGCGGGTGATGTGGTCCTCCACCCGCCGGGCCAGCACCGCGCCCAGCACCGACACGCCGATCGTGCCGCCGAGCGACCGGAAGAACGCGATGGTCGAGCTGGCCGCGCCGATGTCCCTGAGCGGCACGGTGTTCTGCACCGCGAGCACCAGGTTCTGCATGCTCGAACCGACTCCGATGCCGACGAGCAGCATCGCGCCGCCGACCAGCACCAGGGACGTGTCGTGGTCGATCTGACCCAGCGCCAGGAACCCGAGCACCAACGTGGCCGCGCCCACCACGATGTAGGGCTTGACCCGACCGGTCTTGGTGATCAGCCGCCCGGACACGATGGACGAGCCCAGCACGCCGACCATCATCGGGATGGTGAGCAGGCCGGCCTCGGTCGGGCTGTAGCCGCGGCCGATCTGGAAGTACTGGCCGAGGAACACCGCGCCGCCGAACATCGCCATGCCCACCGCGACGCTGGCCAGGATCGCCAACGCGGTCGTGCGCTGCTTGACGATCCGCAGCGGCACCACCGGCTCCGCCGCGCGGGCCTCCACCGCGACCGCCGCGCCCAGCAGCACCACCGAGGCGCCGACCATGGCGAAGCTCTGCCACGACAGCCACGCGAACGAGCTGTCCACGAACGAGATCCACACCAGCAGCACGCTCACGCCGATCGCGATCAGGCTCGCGCCCAGGTAGTCGATCTTCACGTCGTCCCGCCGGACGGTCTTGACCTTCAGCGTGGCCTGGAGCACGAACAGCGCGATCACCGCGACCGGCACGCCGATGAAGAAGCACCAGCGCCAGCCCAGCCAGGAGGTGTCCACGATGAGGCCGCCCAGCAGCGGGCCGCCGACCGTGGCCAGTGCCATCACGCCGCCGAGGTAGCCGTTGTACCGGCCGCGCTCGCGGGGCGGGATCATCGCCGCGATCACCACCTGCACCAGCGCCTGCAAACCGCCGACGCCGATGCCCTGGAACGCGCGGGCCGCGATGAGCTGGCCCGCGCTCTGCGCGAACCCGCTGACCACCGAGCCGACCACGAAGATCACGATGGCGACCTGGACCAGGGTCTTCTTGTCGAACAGGTCCGCGAGCTTGCCCCAGATCGGGGTGGTGGCGGTCGCGGTCAGCAGGGTCGCCGTGACGACCCAGGTGTACTGGGTCTGCGACCCGTTGAGCGCGCCGATGATCTGCGGCAGCGCCGTCGAGACGACGGTGCCGCTCAGCATCGCGACGAACAGCACCAACAGCAGACCGCTCAGAGCCTCCAGCACCTGGCGGTGGCTCATCACGCTGCTGTCGGTGGTGGCGGGTGCGCTCATCGCGCGGCCTCCAAGGTGGAGCCGAGGGCTCCTTCGACGTCGGTGGTCAGGCGCCCCAGTGCTCGGGTCAGCGCCTCGACCTCTTCAGGGCTCCAGTCGGCAAGCGCGCGACCCAGCAACCGGTCGTACCAGTCGCGGGCGTCGGCGAGCGCGGCGTGACCGCGCTCGGTGACCACGAGGATGCTGGCGCGGCCGTCGGCGGGATCGGCACGTCGTTCGACCAGCCCGTTGGCGACCAGCGCGGCCACCGCCCGGCTCACCGTGGACGGGTCGAGCCCGGCGCTGGCGGCCAGTTCCTTGGCGTGGCAGCCGGTGGTGTTCGAACCCGCGCGGTCGATCAGGCCGAGGGTGCCGATCAGGCCGGGAGGCAGTGCCTGCGGTCGCTGCTTGACCATCCGCACGACCCTCAGCAGGTCGCGCACCCGGTCTTCCAGCTCCCGCGCGACGGCGTCCATGCCGTCCCCCCATCTCCTCGCATTGCTTGCCACATACAACTATCGTTCCAAGTTGCACGTCGTGCAAGTTTGCTCGGTGTGCAGTGAGTTACAGCGAACAAAGCTGCACGCTGTGCACGTTTTGGTACCGTGGGTCACCACCACGCTGAGCATCGACCCGGTCACGCACCGGGTCGGGAACGGACCGTCGATGACCACCGCTTCCCAGCAGAAACGCCCCGGCGCCGGTCGGCCGACCGTCCCGCTGCCGCCCGAGTTCACCACCCGGGACGTGGGTCCGTTCAACCCGCCGAGCGCCCTGACCCGCCTCGTCGAGGACGGTCCCGTGCACCGCGTGACCATGCTCGACGGCGACCCGGCGTGGATCGTGACCAGCCACGAGCTGGCCCGCACCCTGCTCGGCGACCCGCGGCTGAGCTCCGACCGGTTCCGCAGCCGGCGCGTGCTGGAGAAGCTGCCCGCGCCGGTCCGCGCCCGGATGACCGACGCGCGGGCCCGCGCGGGCAGCTTCATCACCATGGACCCGCCCGAGCACACCCGGTACCGCAAGCTGCTCACCGGGCAGTTCACCGTGCGCCGGATGCGCCGGCTCGAACCCCGCGTCCAGCGCATCGTCGACGACCACCTCGACGCGATGATCGCCGCCGGGCCGGGCGCCGACCTGGTCCAGTCCTTCGCGCTGCCTGTGCCCTCACTGGTGATCTGCGAGCTGCTGGGCGTCGAGTACGCCGACCGCGGCGAGTTCCAGGAGCGCACCGGGAAGCTGCTCAAGCTCGACATGCCGGTGGCCGAGGTGATGCGACTGGCCGAGGAGCTGCGGGCGTTCATGCACGGCCTGGTGCGCGACAAGCGGGCGCGACCGACCGACGACATGCTGTCCGGTCTGATCGAGGCCGACCCCACGCTCACCGACGACGAGCTGATCGGCATGGCGAACCTGCTGCTGGTCGCGGGCCACGAGACCACGGCCAACATGCTGGCGCTCGGCACGTTCGCGCTGCTGGAGCACCCCGACCAGCTCGCCGCCCTGCACGCGGACCCGGCGCTGATCGGCGGCGCGGTCGAGGAGCTGCTGCGCTACCTCTCGATCGTCCACCTCGGCGTCGTCCGCACCACGCGGGAGGAGGTGGAGATCGCGGGCGAGGTGGTCCCGGCGGACTCCACGGTGCTGGTCTCCGTGCCGGCGGGCAACCGCGACCCGTACCAGTACCCCCGGCCGGGCGAGCTGGACGTGACCCGCCCGCGCGGGCCGCACCTGGCGTTCGGGCACGGCGTGCACCAGTGCCTCGGCCAGCAGTTGGCCCGGGTGGAGATGACGGTCGGGTTCACCGGGCTGATCGGCAGGCTCCCCGGCCTGCGGCTCGCCGTGCCGGCCGGGGACGTGCCGATGCGGGACGACATGCTCGTCTACGGCGTGCACGCGCTCCCGATCACCTGGGACGCGTGACCGCCCGCGACGACTGCCTCCCGGCAACCCGGGACGCGTGACCCCGCTACTTCATGGTGGCGAGCTGGATCAGGTTGCCGCAGGTGTCGTCCAGGACCGCGGTGACGACCGGGCCGAAGTCGGTCGCGTCCTGGGTGAACTCGACGCCGAGCGCCTTGAGCCGCTCGACCTCGGCGTGGACGTCGTCCACGGCGAACGAGGTGAACGGGATGCCGTCGGCCACCAGGGCCTCCTTGAACGGACCCGCCGCCGGGTGGGCCGACGGCTCCAGCAGCAGCTCCACGCCGTCCGGGTCGGCGGGCGAGACCACGGTGAGCCAGCGGTGCTCGCCCGCCGGGACGTCGGTCTTCTTGGTGAAGCCGAGCTTCTCGGTGTAGAACGCCAGCGCCTTGGCCTGGTCGTCCACGAACACGCTGGTGACGTTGATGCGGATCACCGGTTCGGTGCCTCTCGGTCGATGGGCCACCGCTCGACGATCGAGCGCAGCGGGCTCGTGTCGAGGTGGTGGAACTTGTACCGGCCCTGCCGGCGGGTGTGCACCAGCCCGGCCTGTTCGAGCACCGCGAGGTGTTGCGAGATGGCCTGCCGCGAGGAGGCCAGGCCGTGCTTCATGGTCAGCCGCCCGCAGAGCTCGAACAGCGTCTGACCGTCCTTGTCGGTCAGCTCGTCCAGGATGGTGCGTCGCGTCGCGTCGCCGATGGCCTTGAACAGGTCGGGTTCTGCGCCCACCGGACCTTTATAGGCAAGTGGCCACTTGCCTGTCAACCGGGACCACCCGGACGTGCACCACCACGACCACCGGCCCCGGACCTACCCCCGGTCGAGCCCGGCGGTGGCGAAACCCGCGTCCAGCCGGGCGATCATCACGCCGATCAGCTCGGACAGCTCGGGGCGCTCGGCGGCCTCCAGCCACCAGCCGACGACCACCCGCAGCGTTGCCATCACCGTGGCCGCGAACATCGTCGGGTAGAGGTCGGTGGCCGGGTCGACGCCGACCCGCGCGGCGACGGCGGCGGCGAGTTCCCGCTCCTGCACGGCGAACGCGGCGATCTGGTGCGGCAGCAGGGCGGGCGTGCGGCGCAGGGCGCGCAGCTGCGCCACGCGTTCCGGGTCGATCCGGTCGGGCACCACGTCGACCAGGGCGGCGTGCAGCGCCCGCAGCACGGGCTCCTCGCGCGGCCGGTCGGCGAAAGCCCGGACGAACGCGGCGGCGGTGGCGACGTCGCCCGCGACGACGGCCTCCTCCTTGGAGGAGAAGTAGTTGAAGAACGTGCGCAGCGAGACACCTGCCTCGGTGGCCACCTGTTCGACGGTCACGCCGTCGAGGCCGCGGGCCACGCACAGCCGCAGGGCGGCGTCGGCCAACGCCGTCCGCGTGGCGAGCTTCTTGCGTTCGCGCAGTCCTGACACGCGCGAAAGTGTCGCACCTGCCCGAGCCGTGAGCCGGACAGGTGCGACACCGTGTCTCCCCGCGCTAGTGCCCCGCGGTCATCTCCGCCGCCAACCGCTCGTCACCGCTGAGCGTCTTGAGCGGCTTCTCCTTGATGAACAGCACCGCCACCAGCGCCAGCGCCGCGATCGGCGCGCCGATGAGGAACAGCTCGGCGGTGGCCGTGGCGTAGATCTCGCGCACGATCACCCGCACCGGCTCCGGCAGCAGCGACAGGTCGGGCACCGTGTTCTCCGCGCCGGCGGGAGCGGGACCGAACTTCTCCTCGCTCAACGCGGTCACCCGGTTCGCCAGCACCGCGCCCAACGCGCTCACGCCGATCGCGCCGCCGAGGCTGCGGAAGAACGTCAGCGTCGACGTGGTGGCACCGAGGTCGCGCGCCGGCACGTCGTTCTGCGCGGCCAGCACCAGGTTCTGCATGAGCATGCCGACGCCGACACCGAGCACGGCCATGTGCACGCTGACCACGAACACGCTGGTGTTCGCGTCGATCGTGGCCAGCAGCAGCATGCCGCCGACCATGATCACGCCACCCGCGACCAGGAACGCCTTCCACTTGCCCCACTTGGTGATCAGCTGACCGGCGACGGTCGACGACACGAGCAGGCCGAAGATCATCGGCAGCGACATCAGGCCCGCCTGGGTGGGCGTCTTGCCCAGGCCGATCTGGAAGTACTGCGACAGGAACACCGTGCCGCCGAACATCGCCACGCCGACCAGCGCGCTGGCCAACGTGGTCAGCGCCACCGTCCGGTTGGCGAAGATCGTCAGCGGCACGATCGGGTCGGCCGCCCGCGACTCCACCCACACCGCCAGGCCCAGCAGCACCACGCCGACCGCGACGAGCAGCGCGGTCCACGCCGAGGCCCACTCGAACTGGTGGCCGGCCAGCGTCGACCACACCAGCAGCGTGGAGACGCCGCCGACGATGAGCACCGCGCCCAAGTAGTCGATCTTGACCTCCTTGCGCACGATCGGCAGCTTCAACGTGCGCTGGAGCAGGACGATCGAGGCGAGGGTGAACGGCACGCCGATGAAGAAGCACCAGCGCCACCCCAGCCACGAGGTGTCCACCATGAGGCCGCCGATGAGCGGCCCGGCGACCGTGCCGACGCCGAAGACCGCGCCGAAGATGCCCGCGTAGCGGCCCATCTCGCGCGGCGGGATCATCGCCGCCATCACGATCGTCGCCAGCGCCGTCATGCCGCCCGCGCCGAGGCCCTGCACGATGCGGCTCGCGATGAGCACCTCGACGTTCGGGGAGAAGCCCGCGATGAGCGAGCCCACCACGAACAGGCCCAGCGAGAGCTGGATCAGCAGCTTGCGGCTGTAGAGGTCGGCGAGCTTGCCCCACAGCGGCACGGTCGCCGTCATGGCCAGCAGCTCGGTGGTGACGACCCACGTGTAGACCGACTGCGAGCCGTGCAGGTCGGCGATGATGCGCGGCAGCGCGTTCGACACGATGGTCGAGGCCAGGATGGCCATGAACATGCCCAGCATGAGGCCGGACATGGCTTGCATGACGTCCCGGCGCGAGGTCGTGCCGGTTTCGGTGGACATCGGATCCCCCAGTAGGTGTTCGCGGTGGCTCGAAGCCGTGGGTCAGCCCTGGCGGGCTCGGGAGGTGCCGGGCGGGTCGGCCAGCCCGGCGGCGAGCAGGTCGAGCGTTTCGGCGAGCAGGTCGTGCAGCGGCGCGGCGGTGCTGGACCAGCGGGTCACCGCCACCCGGAACGCCGCGCCCACCGCCGCGCCGAGCAGCAGCGGGTAGGTGTCGTCGGCGGGCAGCCCGACCCGTTCGGCGATGCCCGCGACGAGGTCGCGCTCCAGCGCCTCACCGCCGGAGAACACCTTGGCCAGCAGCACGGGGTGCTGCTGCACCACGCGCATCCGCAGCAACCAGTGCTCGCGGTCGTCGGCGAGCTCCGCCGCGACCTCCGCCAGCAACGCCTCGCGCACCGCCGCGGCGGCGGACAGGTGCGCGGGCTGGGCCAGGACGCGGGCCCGCATCCGGGCCCCCGCTTCCGGGTCCGGCCCCAGGACGGCGTCTTCCTTGCTCGGGAAGTAGTTGAAGAAGGTGCGCGGTGAGACGTCGGCGGCGGCGCTGATGTCCTCGACGGTCACGTGGTCGAGCCCGTGCTCGGCGACCAGGCGGACGGCCGCGTGCCCGAGGGCCTTGCGCGTCTGCCGCTTCTTGCGGTCGCGGAGCCCTTCGGCCGCCTGCGTGGTCACGGGATCAGCGTAGGGAAAATCCTGCACTCACTGCAAGTTTGCATAGACTGCACGGTTTGTGATTCCGCTCTCCCGCATGTGACGACCCCGTTTCCCCTGGTTGAGCGCCTAGGCGGGAGATTCTGCGGGACAACCGGGGTCTTGCCGCAAGACCCCGGTGCGCTATACGTTGAAGTGGGAACGAGTGCAGCCCCCAGCGCTCAGGCGCGGCGCTCCAGCATGATCGTGTCCCGCCACACCCCGCGGTGGACCGCGATGCGCTCCCGCACCCCGACCGTGCGGAACCCGGCCGACCGGTGCAGCGCGATGCCGGCCCGGTTCTCCGGGAACACCGCCGCCTGCAACGTCCACAACCCGGCCGCGTCCGCCGCCGCGACCTGCCGGTGCAGCAACGCCTTCCCCACGCCGCGACCCCGGAACCGCACGTCGACGTACAACGACGTCTCCGCGACACCGGCGTAGCACTCGCGCGGCGACACCGGCGTGGCCGCCGCCCACCCCGCGACGAGCCCGTCGACCACCGCGACCCACCGGTGGTCGGGCAGCCACTTGACGTCCAGTGCCCGCCGGCTCGGCGTCTCGGTCTCGAACGTGGCGTCGCCCGTGGCGATGCCCTCGCCGTAGATGCGGCGCACGTCGGCCCAGTCGCCTTCCGCCATGGCCCGCACGGCGACGTCCGCGGGCGGTTCGAGCGCGGTCGCGGGGATCGCGCCCGGCACCGCGTCCACCGCTTGCGGCAGCACGGTCCGGCCGGACGGGTCGACCGAGGCCAGGGTGGTGGTGCCGGCGCGGCGGAGCTGGACGAAGCCGGCGGCGGCGAGCTTGCGCAGGTGGTGCGAGCAGGTCGGCTGGCTCACGCCGAGCACGTCGGCCAGCGCGCCGACCGCGATCTCGCCGGCCGAGACGGCGTGCAGCAGGCGGATCCGGGTCGGGTCGGCCAGGCAGCCGAAGCGCTCGGCGTACGCGGCGGCCCGGTCGACCGCCAGGGGTGTCGAGACAGGGGGCATGACCGCGATTGTTCGACTCGCACCGAGCGCCAGTCAATCGAATCTCGTCGATGCAATGAGGCGCACTGAATAGACGTTCGTCTATGGTTGCCGGCCCGAGCGACCTCTGCCACGCCTGCGTCACCCCAACGGGTGACCGTCCACTTCGAACAGGCGCGCCGGCTTGAAACGCGGGCACCGCACCGCGACGCTGAGGCCCCCGAAGGCATGGCAAAGATCGACTCGCGAGGGAGAAAGATGCTCCGCAGCACTCGCCTGTTCGGCCCGAAGCGCCGCGTGACCTTCTCACTGCCCCTCGACGACCCGCGCGGGCCGGTGAGCGTGGTCGGCACGTTCAACGACTGGACCCCCGGCGTGCACGAGCTGGTGCCCCGCCGTGACGGCACGCGCACGGTGACCGTGATCCTCTCCCCCGGCACGCACCGGTTCCGCTACCTCGGCGACGGTGGCCTCTGGTTCGACGAGCCGGACGTGCCCACGGTCGACCCCGACGGGTGCGTGCTCACCGTCGAAGCGACCTGAGGGTCACCGCGCGCGGAACTGGCCGTGGAAGCCGAACGGGATCGCGTGCGGCACGTCGGCCCGCGCGAGTTCGGTGAACGTCGCCGCGTCGAGCACCACCAGCCCGGACCTCCCGGCCTCGGCGTCGAGCACCACGGACAGCACCACGCCGTCGTCCTCCGACCGGGCGTCCGGGGCGGGCACGAACACCGGCTCGCCCGGGTAGCGGCCCGGCTCGTGCCGGCGGGTCGTCCGTCCACTCCGGACGTCCACCTTGATCAGCTGGTTCAGGAAGTCGCGCGTGCCGTTGTCGTGGGCGCCGACGCCGTAGGCGTAGCGGTAGTCACGGCCGTTGTGCGACCCGTAGGCGATGCGCGGCAGCTCCAGCGAGTCCTCCGCGAGCCGCCGCGACCGGACGCCACCACCGGACAGGTCCACCTCGCCGTCCACGTCGTAGGCGTTGATGTGGTGGAAGGCGAAGAACGCGTCGGTCCGCTCGTCCGCCACCACCGAGCCGTCCCGCTGGTCGACGACCAGGAACCGGGTGCCCAGTTCCGGTCGCCACCGGTAGTTCTCGATGAACGGCCGGGCGCGCAGCAGCAGTGACAGGGGGTTGACCACGAGCGGGAACACGGCCAGCACCACGTGCCGCTCGGTGACGGCGAAGCTGTGCAGGTAGCCGGGCCGGTCGACGGGCAGCGACGCGAGCGGTTCGCGGGTCAGGCCGCGTTGCCGGTAGAGCCGGTAGGCGCTGCGCCTGCCGAACTTCAGCACGTAGTTGACCAGGTCGCCGGACAGCGGCGCGCGGTGCGGGTGCGCGGTGGTGACGTGGCCGTCGAGCGCGTCGTCGTGGTCGACGAGGCCGACCGTGGCGAGCGTGGTCCGGTCGAACTCGACCGCGATCGGCGTCTCGGTGAGCGCGAAGTCCCGGTCCCCGTCGGAGGTCACGTTCACGTTGGCGTTGGACGTGCGGCGCAGCCGGGGGTGGGTGAAGAAGCGGCTGAAGATCGAGCGGTACGGGTCGGTGGCGAACTCGCCGTACGCGATGTGCCCGTCCCGCCGCGCGGCGCGGTAGGACGGCGTCTCCAGGTACCGGTTGCGGTAGGTGACCACGCCCTCGGCGAAGCCGAACCGGTGCAGCATCGCCAGCCCGTCGAACCAGTGGCGGAACGAGCCCTTGTCGGTCTCGAACTTCGCGGGCCCGTTGCGCACCAACGTGCCCGGCAGCCACGGTGGCAGCTCGCCGCGCACCTCCAGCTCGACGTCGACCTCTTGGCCGAGGGTCTCGAACCCGGCTCGGACGCCCCTCACGACCCCTCTCCTCGACGGCGTTGCACAACAATGTTATAAAACATCGTTTTGGTTGAGGCGTCAAGCCTGGACGACCTCGTCACCGCGCTCGTGCGCCCAGCGGCCGAGGGCGTCGATCGGGTCGAGCAGGCTGCGCCCGAGGTCGGTGAGCTCGTACTCGACGCGGTCGCGCCCCGCGTGGCGGGCCACCAAGCCGGACGCCTCCAACCTGCGCACGGTCTCGGTGAGCACCTTCGGCCGGATGCCGCCGATCTCGCGGCGCAGGTCGGACGGGCGGCGCGGGCCGTGCCGCAGCGCGTGCAGCACCACCGGGTTCCACGTGTTGGCGAGCAGGTCGAACGCCTGCCTGGCGCGGCAGTCGGCGAGGAAGGTCACGAGCGGTCCCCCTGTGCGGTGGACACCATTCGGTGCCCGTCGAGCTCTCTAGCGTCGGTCCCAGCCAATCACTTCTGCCGGGAATCGAGGAGAGACGTGCGGATCGGTGTGCTGGGGTCGGGCGGGATGGCCGACGCGTTGGGCGGTCGGTGGGTCGAGGCGGGGCACGAGGTCCTGATCGGTGGGCGCTCGCGCGAGCGCTCGCAGGAGCTGGCGTCCAGGATGGGGGCCGCGGCCGGGACCCCGGAGGACGCGGTGGCGTTCGGGGACGCAGTGCTGCTCGCCGTGCCGGCGGCGGTCGCGGCGGAGGTGCTGGGCCACGCGCCGGGCCGGGTGGTGGTCGACTGCACCAACTCGGTGGTGCCGGGCCGGTTCGTGCTGGACGAGCCTCGTGCCGCGGCACGGCTCGCGGCGGCGTCGGGCGCGCACGCGGTGAAGGCGTTCAACCTGTGCCACGTGGACGTGTGGCGCCGACCGTCGTTGACGTTCGAGGGGCGACCGCTCGGCGTGCCGATGTGCGGCGACTCCGCCGAGGCGCTGGACGTCGTGGCGGACCTGGCGCGGTCGATCGGGTGCGTGCCGGTGCACGCCGGACCGCTGGAGCGGGCCGAGCTGCTGGAGGCGACGACCGCGTTCGCCATCGGCCTGTGGGTCGGGGGCTCGGACGTGAGGGCGATGTTCCCCGCAACTGCGTAAGCACTAATATAACAGTACTGTTGTATTAGCGAGGAGGAACCGTGCTGTACCCGGAGATCGAGCCGTACGACCACGGCATGCTCGACGTCGGCGACGGGCACCGCCTGTACTGGGAGGTCTGCGGCAACCCGGACGGCAAACCGGCCGTGGTGCTGCACGGAGGGCCGGGCTCGGGCTGCACCCCCCGCGCCCGGCGGTACTTCGACCCGGAGGCGTACCGGGTGGTGCTGTTCGACCAGCGCGGCTGCGGTCGGAGCACGCCGCACGCGGGCCGCCCGGTCGTGGACCTGTCCACCAACACCACCGACCACCTGGTCGGCGACCTGGAACGGCTGCGCGAGCACCTGGGGATCGACCGGTGGCTGGTGTTCGCCGCGTCCTGGGGCTCGGTCCTCGGCCTCGTCTACGCCGAGCGGTTCCCGCACCGGGTGTCGGAGATGGTGCACGCGGGCGTGGCCACCGGCCGCCGGGCCGAGACCGACCTGCTGACCACGGGGTTGGCGCCGATGTTCCCGGAGGCGCACGCCCGGTTCCGCGCTTTGGCGCCCACCGGCGATCCCGCCGCGGGATACCTGGAGCTGCTCCTGTCCCCCGACCCGGCCGTGCACCACCGGGCGGCGCAGGAGTGGTGCAGGTGGGAGGACGCGTTGCAGCCGCTGTCCACCGGCGGGCTGCGCTTCGACCTCCCGGAGCACGGCCTGGCGTTCGCCCGGCTCGTCACGCACTACTGGGCGCACGGGTCGTGGTTGTCCGAAGGAATCGTGCTGGAGGAGGCGTGGAAGCTCGCGGGCATCCAGGGCGTGATCGTTCAAGGAACGCTCGACCTGGGCAATCTGATCGGCACCCCGTTCGAGTTGGCGCACGCGTGGCCGGACGCCGACCTGGCCCTCGTCGGCGAGACCGCGCACGGCGGCAGTGACGAGATGACCCGGTTGCGCCGCGCTGCTACTGACAAATTCCGGTAACACCCGGAAACTCGGTGCGATGCACTGGTGACAGCCCGAACCCGGGGCTGGTGGACGTGGCGGGGGACTGGTGGTGGAACGGTTCACCGAGGACGCGCGCCGGGTCTCCGTGATGGCCCTCCAAGAGGCCCGGGGGCTCGACCACGCCTCGATCGGCACCGGGCACCTGCTGCTGGGGCTGCTCGGCGAAGGTGGCGCGGCGGCGTCGGTGCTGGCGTCGGTCGGCCTGTCGCTACCGGGGTGCCGGGCGCGGGTGCGGGAGCTGGGTGGCACGGGCAACCCGCCCGTGCCGGGACACCTGCCGTTCACCGCCGGCGCGAAGCGCGCGCTGGCCGCGGCCGTGCGCGAGTCGTTGGCGCTGGGGCACCGGCAGGTGGTCACCGAGCACCTGTTGCTGGGACTGCTCGCGGCCGACGAGGGCGGGGCGCTCGACGTGCTGGTCCGGTGCGGGGTCGACCCGGTCGACGTGCGCGACCGGGCGTTCGCCGCGCTGGCCGGGATCGACCTGTCCGGGCCGCGGGCGGCGCGGCTGTTCCTGAGCTACCGGCGTCCGCAGGACCTGCACCTCGCCGGGCGCATCGCCGACCGGCTGGACGACTTCGGCCGGTCGGTGGTGGGCGACGTCGGCGAGTGCGACGTGCTGCTGGCCGTGGTGGGCCCGGACTGGGCGCCGACGGAGCTGATGCGAGCCGAGGTGGCCCGGGCGGCGCGGCGCTCGGTGCCGGTGGTCCCGGTGCTGGTCGACGGGGCGGTGCTGCCCGTCGACCAGCTGCCGGAGACCGGTCACGTCGCCGACCACGTCACCGTGCGGCACGAGACGTTCCGGGCGGACGTGGCGCGGTTGGCCGACGTGGTCCGCTACGCCCAGCCGGGCATCGGGTAGCCCGCCATCAGGTCGGCGACCTCGGCCGCGATGCGGTCCAGCGCCTGCTCGTCGTCCGCCGACCGCACGGCCCGGTCGATCCACTCCGCGAGCTGCGGCATGTGCTCCCCGGTGAGGCCGCGGGTGGTGATCGCGGCCGTGCCCAGGCGGACGCCGGACGGGTCGAACGGCTTGCGCGGGTCGAACGGGACCGTGTTGTAGTTGGCCTCCAGGCCCGCCCGGTCCATGGCCTTGGCCGCGGGCTTGCCGCCGATGCCCTTGCTGGTCAGGTCCACCAGCACGAGGTGGTTGTCGGTGCCGCCGGAGACCAGGTCGAAGCCGCGGTCGAGCAGCGCGGTGGCCAGCGCGCGGGCGTTCTGCACGACGGCGTGCGCGTAGAGGCCGAACGACGGCTCCGACGCCTCGCCGAGCGCCACCGCGATGGCGGCCGTCGTGTGGTTGTGCGGCCCGCCCTGCAAGCCCGGGAACACCGCCTTGTCGATCGCCTTCGCGTGCTCGGCGTCGGTGAGGATCATCGCGCCGCGCGGGCCGCGCAACGTCTTGTGGGTGGTCGTGGTGATCACCTGGGCGTGCCCGACCGGTGACGGGTGCGCACCGCCCGCGACCAGGCCCGCGATGTGCGCGATGTCGGCCGCGAGCACCGCGCCGACCTCGTTCGCGATCTCGGCGAACGCGGCGAAGTCGATGGTGCGCGGGATGGCCGTGCCGCCGCAGAAGATCACCTTGGGGCGCTCGGCGCGGGCCAGGTCGCGGACCTGGTCCAGGTCGACCACGCCGGTCTCCTTGGCCACGCCGTACTGGACGCTGCGGAACCACTTACCGGTGGCCGAGACGCCCCAGCCGTGGGTCAGGTGCCCGCCCGCCGGGAGCGCCATGCCCATGACGGTGTCGCCGGGCTCGAGGAACGCCAGGTAGACGGCGAGGTTGGCCGGGGAGCCGGAGTAGGGCTGCACGTTGGCGTGGTCGACGCCGAACAGCGCCTTCGCCCGGCCGACCGCGAGCTCCTCGACCGGGTCGACGACCTGCTGGCCCTCGTAGTAGCGGCGGCCGGCGTAGCCCTCGGAGTACTTGTTGGTCAGCACGGAGCCGGTGGCTTCGAGCACGGCGGTCGAGACGTAGTTCTCCGAGGCGATCAGGCGGACCTTCTCGAACTGGCGGCGCGCCTCGGCCTGGACCAGGCGGGCGACCTCGGGGTCGGCTCCGGTCAACGACGGGATCGCGGGTTCGTGCACGACGACCTCCACGCGCGCGGGGGCGCTGCCGTAGCACCCAGGCGCGCGGTGCGATTCGGCTTCAACGCTCCCCGGTGGTCGTTCCCACCCTCGGCACGCCAGTCGCGAACACCGGGAATGCTACCCCAGCGCTTCGGGCGCGCTCCCGGTTTTGGGCGGAACGGACCATTGCCGGAACGGGCGGTCGCCCATACTTTGTGGGTTGGAAAACTTCCAACCGGCCCTGTGCCACGTCAGCACTTCCCCCTGCCTTCGAAAGGACTGACGTGCTCGATCGGCGAACGTTCGTGCTGGGTGCCGCCGCGACCGCGGCGCTCGCCAGCGCACTACCGGCCCACGCGGGCGCCGCAGCGCCCGCGTCGGACGCCGCGAAGAACCCGCGCAAGGCCGCGGGCGTGTTCCTCGCGCCCGACGGCACCCCCCTCATGTTGACCGAAGAGAACGGCCAGTGGGTCGTCATCGACGAGGGCGGTTCGGTGCGCATCACCGACGGCCTCACCGGTGCCGACCTGGTCGACGTCACCGGCGACGGCGCCACGTGCCACGCGGTCGGCGCGCTGCGCGGCGACCCGATCGCCACGATCTGGGAATCCACCGACGGCGTCACGTGGCGCGAGGCCCGCCGGCTCCACGGCGTGCGCTCGGAGTTCACCGCGGTCGGTGGCGGCCTGGCGTTCGGCTCCGTGCTCAAGCACGAGCGCGCTTCGGCCGTCCGCATCGCCGCCCGCCGCACCCCGTCGGGCTGGAACACCGTCCCGGCCCGCGGTCTGGAGTGGACCGACGCCCTGTCCGCCACCGCCGTCGCGGCCACCCCCGACGGCTGGGTCGTGGCGGCCGTCGACGTCTCCGGCACGGTCCTGCACACCTCGCGCGACGGCGTCACCTGGACCGCCCGCCCGCGCCTGGACGGCGTCGCCGTGCGCGGCCTGGTCGCGGTGGACGGCCGGGTGCGCTGGGTCGGCAACGAGATGGTCGACGCCACTCCGCTCACCGGCGTGCTCGACGCGGACCGGACCCGTCCGGCCGTGCCGCAGGACGCGAAGGCGCTCGGCCTGGCCGGCGCCCGTTCCGGCTGGCTGACCGGCGGCCGGCTGATCACCGCGGAGGCGACCCGATGATCACGTTCCAGCGGATCGACGGCACCCCCGTCTACTACTGGCGGTCCGGCCGCGGCGACACGACGCTGCGCAACTGGCAGGTCACGCAGGAGTTCTACGACTCCCTGGTGCTGTGGATCAGGGACCTGCGGTCGCTGTCGTCGGCGTACGGCAGCATCACGTACCTGGTCTCGGCGGGCTTCTACGTCAACAAGCCCGGCGAGCACGGCTCCGGCACCGCGATGGACCTCGACCACGTCCGGTGGAGCGGTGGTCAGGTCAGCTCGCCGCTGGACCGCGACCACGCGTCCGGCACTCTCGCCACGCGCCGCCGCTACCTGGCGGTGGACGCGGTGTGCCGTCGCCGGTTCCGGTACGCGTTGGACGGCTGGTACAACGCCGCCCACGAGGACCACATCCACTCCGACTTCGGCGGCCTGCCGGTCCGGTGCGTGACGGGGTCGGAGAGCGACACGAAGTTCGTGCAGGCGCTGTGCAACAACTTCATGAGCTCCGGATTGGTGGTGGACGGCATCTGGGGCCCGAAGACGCAGAGCGCGTTCACCACCGCGAAGTCCCGGCTCGGCACCACCGGCGACCCGCACACCAGCAGCGCGGCGTGGCAGTCGTTCCTGTCCGCGGCGGCTCGGAAGGGATTCGCGAACCAGGCGTTCTGACCTGGGGCGGAGCACCGGCCCGTGAGCCGAATTCCGGCTCACGGGCCTTTCGCCGTCGGGGCGGTGAAAATGATTGTCCGTCACTTCGGCATTGCTCGAAGATGGAGGGCGTATAGACGCCCCCGACTACATTCGAATCTTCCCGACCGACGCCAGGGGGTGTCCGGATGAGCACTTCGGAACTCGATGTCGTGGCGGTCCGGCGGACCGCGGAGCCCGACGCCGCGACCGCCGAGCGGTCGATGGCCGGGTTGCGCGAGGAGCACGGCCGGCAGCGGTCGCGCATCGCCGCCGGGCGGCCGGAAGCCGTGGCCCGGCAGCACAAGCTGGGCAAGCTCACCGCGCGGGAACGGCTCGACCTGCTGCTGGACGTCGGCTCGTTCGTCGAGGTCGACCTCTACCGGCGGGGCACGACCGGCGCGCACACCGACGGCGTGGTCGCCGGGTCGGGCACCGTGGACGGCCGCCGGGTGTTCGTCTACGCGCAGGACTTCACCATCTCCGGCGGGTCGCTGGGTGCGGCGCACGCGGCGAAGATCCAGAAGGTGATGGACCTCGCGGTGTCGACCGGGTCGCCGATCGTCGCGTTGAACGACAGCGGTGGCGCGCGCATCCAGGAGGGCGTGCTGGCGCTGCACGGCTACGGCGGCATCTTCCGCCGCCAGGTGGCCGCGTCGGGCGTGGTGCCGCAGATCGCGGTGGTGCTGGGGCCGTCCGCGGGCGGTGCGGCGTACTCCCCCGCCCTGGCCGACTTCACGTTCATGGTCCGCGACACCGCGCAGATGTACCTGACCGGACCGGACATCGTCGCGCAGGTGACCGGTGAGCGGGTCAGCCACGCCGACCTCGGCGGCGCGGACGTGCACGGGTCGCGTTCGGGCGTGGCGTCGTTCGTGCACGACGACGAGGCGAGTTGCCTGGCGGGTGTGCGGGAGCTGCTGTCGTTGCTGCCGTCGAACAACCTGGAGCCGCCGCCGGCGCTGCCCGCGTGCGGCGCGAGCACGGACCACCGGCCGCGGCTGGCGGAGATCGTGCCGGTGGAGCCGAACAAGCCCTACGACATCCGGTCGGTGCTGGCGGAGGTCGTGGACGACGGCGACTTCCTGGAGGTGCACGAGCACTGGGCGCGCAACGTGGTGTGCGCGTTGGCGCGGGTGGACGGGCGGGTGGTCGGCGTGGTGGGCAACCAGCCGATCGTGCTGGCCGGTGTGCTGGACATCGCCGCGTCGCAGAAGGCCGCGCGGTTCGTGCGGTTCTGCGACGCGTTCGGCATCCCCCTGGTGTCGCTGGTGGACGTGCCGGGGTTCCTGCCGGGGACGGAGCAGGAGCTGGGTGGCGCGATCCGGCACGGGGCGAAGCTGCTGTACGCGTACTGCGAGGCGACCGTGCCGCGGGTGCAGGTGATCCTGCGCAAAGCCTACGGCGGGGCGTACATCGTGATGGACTCGCGGTCGGTGGGCACGGACCTGTCGTTGGCGTGGCCGACGAACGAGATCGCGGTGATGGGCGCGGAAGGCGCGGTGAACCTGCTGCACCGGCGGGAGCTGGCGGCGGCGGCGGACCCGGCGCGGCTGCGTGCGGCGCTGGTCGCGGACTACCGGGCGGAGCTGATGCACCCGTACCACGCGGCCGAGCACGGGTTGGTGGACGACGTGATCGACCCGGTGGAGACGCGTGCGGCGATCGCGCGCGGGTTGGCCGTGCTGCGGGACAAGCGGGCCGAGCCGCCCCGCCGCAAGCACGGCAACGCCCCGCTCTAGGGCTCCGGCTCGTGCTGGGCGTTCAACTCGGGCGTTCCGGGCGTGGGGGACGGGTGTTCCGAACGTAGGACGCGTGTGGTGGTGGTGTCGGTGGTCGAGATCAGGCCCGGCAGGCTGCGGCGGTCGGTGCGGGAGCGGGCGGCGAGGCCGATCACGACGGCCGCGAAGAACACCACGCCGCCGTGCCCGGTCGAGATCAGCAGCAGGACCGGCAGCCACCAGAGGACGAACCGCAGCACCACCGCGCGGGCCGGGGCCTTGCCGCCCGTGCGCGCGTCGGCCAGGGCGAGGTGGAACGCGATCTGGCCCGGCGTGGCCCGGTCGTCGCGCAGGAGCGGCACGACGACCGTGGCGACCACCGGCACCAGCACGCCCAGCGCGGCGCCGAACCAGTCCGACACGGCCAGCTCGGTCAGCCTCGGCGTGCCGGTCCCCTCGCCGACGAGCACGAGCACCACCCGGCACGCGAACTGGATCAGGGACAGGGTCAGCAGGTCGCCCGCGAACGCGAACCCCCGGCGCAGCAGTCCGGGCCGCCCGGTGTCGGGCACGGGCTCCGGCACGGCCGCGGGCAGCAACCGGCCCGCCCATCGGGCCAGCAGCCAGCCGAGCAGCGCGCCCGCCGTGTTCGTCATCAGGTCGTCGACGTCCGCGACCCGGTAGGGGCACGGGTAGAGGCCGAACACCGCCGTGCCCTGGGTCGTCTCCACGACGAGCGACACCAGCAGCCCGATCGCGGTCGCGGCCACCACGCCCCGGCCGAACCGGTAGCGCAGCAGGAAGCCCAGCGGCACGAACAGCACCACGTTCAGCGCCACCTGGAGGAACTCCGGGCTCGTCGGCGAGTACCCGGCGGCGGCGATGTCGTCCAGCGACGCGAACGGCCGGGTCTGCCAGTAGTCGCGCAGCGCCCGGCTCTCGCAGAACGCGCCCGTCACGTCCGGCAGCGGGAACAGCGTGAACGCCACCAGCCCGCACCCGTACAGCGCGCTGCCCGCCGCGACGACCGCCGCCCACCCGGTGAGCCGGCCGCGCCGCCGGTACTGCCAGTGCACCCACGGCAGCACGGCCACCGGCACCACCAGCGCGAACAGCACCAGCGTGATGATCGATTCGCTCATCCGCACCGACACCCGGCCACGCTAGGCCGCTCCTCCCCCACCCGCCCGTCAGCCACCTGATCGAGTGGTCGAACCGAACGGGCCCCGGCGCCGAACCCAGTGCTGCCGAGCCTGTTCGCGCCCACGCTGACGATCCGCCGCGCCCGGCGGTGCTGAGCCCTCGCGGAACCGGCGCAGTCGTGGCCGCGCGGGAGACCGCCGACGACCGGGCCGCTCGCAGCCCGTGCCGCGACCGCCGTGACGATCGGCAGCGCGCCCCCTGGCCGTGCGACCGAACCACCCGTGGGCAGACCGCGGCGGTCCGGTAGCCGGTCGAGTCACCCCCGTCGACCGGTTGCCGGACCTGCCCACCGCCGTGCGCGCCCCGGCGTCAGCGCGGCCCGAGCCCGGTCTTGCCGTCCAGCAGCTCACGCGCGGCGTCGAGGTGGCCCGCGTGCCGGGCGGTCTCCTCGATCACGTGCAGCACGATCCGGCGCAGGTCGGTGGTCTCGGCGCCGAGCGGGTCCGGGTGCCTGCCGACCGGCCGGGCCGTGAGCGGTGTGGCGGCGAGGACGGCGTTCGACCGCTCGCACTGGGCCCGGTAGAAGGCGAAGACCTCCTCGCGCGACCGCGGCGTGGTGAGGGGTGGGGCGTCGTCCGGCCACGGCAGCGGCTCGGCGTGGCCCTGGACGATCTCCTGGAACCAGTGCCGCTCGGCGTGGCCGAGGTGCTCGACCATGCCCAGCGGCGTCCACCCCGACGGCAGGACCGCCGTCGTCAACGCCTCCCCGTCCAGTCCTTCGAGGATCGCCAGCACGGCTTCGCGCTGCGCCTCCAGGAACAACGACAGCGCCGCCTTCTCCTCGTCCACCGGTCCGTCCCCCCTTGTCGATCGACTGGCGGGGACGTTAACAGCGGGCACCGACAACTCACGGCAGGCGGACCTCGTCCGGGTCCTTGTCCGTCCGCAGCCCGCGCCACGACGAGTGCCGCAGCCGCCCTTCGGTGGTCCACGCGCGGTACTCGACCTCGCCGACCAGCTCCGGCCGCACCCAGTGCGCGCGGCGGGCGTGGTCGGCCGGGACCGGGTCGACGAACGGCGACCCGGTGCGGGCCAACGGCTCCAGCCGTCGCTGGAGGTCCAGCAACGCCGAGTGGGTGAACCCGGTGCCGACCTTGCCCACGTAACGCAGGCCGTCGTCGGACCGCACGCCCAGCAGCAGCGACCCGATCGTGCCCGCGCGGCGACCGTCACCGGGCCGCCACCCGCCGATCAGCACCTCCTGCGTGCGCACCAGCGGCACCTTCACCCACGCCGTCGAGCGCCGACCCGGCTCGTAGCGCGAGCCGACCCGTTTGGCGACGACGCCTTCGAGCCCGTAGTCCGAGGCCACCGCGAGCACGTCCTCACCGTCCACCTCGGTGAACGACGGCGGCACGCGCACCCCCGGCACGTCGCCCAGCCCGAGCGCGGCCAGCTCCTCCCGCCGCCGCGAGTACGGCGCGCCGAGCAGCGACCGGCCGTCCACGTGCAGCAGGTCGAACACGTAGTACGCGACCGGCACGCGGGCCGGCAGCTCGTCACCGGGTCGGGCGACGTGCATGCGGGAATGCAACCGGCCGAAGTCCGGCTGCCGCTGCGCGCCGAGGGCGACGATCTCCCCGTCCAGCACGACCTCGTGGTCACCCGGAAGTGTGGACAGCGCCCGCACTTCCGGGTAGGTCGCGGACACCTCCAGGTCGTTGCGGGTCATCGTCCGCACCCGCCCGCCACGCACGTAGGTGACCGCGCGGACACCGTCCCACTTGAACTCGAACGCCCACCCGGGGCCCGTCGGGAGCTGCCCGGGCGAGGCCAGCATGGGTCGGATCAGCTCGGGGAACCCGGACTCGGCGCGCAACGGCATGCGACCGTCCCTTGTAGACGGACCACGGCACGCCCAGTGTCACCCGCGCCACCGGGGGCCGCACATCGGCGGCCCCGATCGTGCGCACTCAGCTCGTGCGCGCTCAGCAGGCGGAGCCGGCGGACGCGCGGCGCTCCAGCATGACCGTGTCGCGCCACACGCCGTGGTGCTGGGCGATGCGCTCGCGAACGCCCACGGTCCGGTAGCCGGCCGAGTGGTGCAGGGCGATGCTGGCGCGGTTCTCCGGGAAGATCGCGGTCTGCAACGTCCACAGGCCGCCCTCGTCGGCCGCGGTGACCTGCCGGTGGAGCAGGGACTTGCCCACGCCTCGGCCGCGGAAGCCCTCGCCGACGTAGACCGAGGTCTCGGCCACGCCGGAGTAGCACTCGCGGGTCGACACGGGCGTGGCGGCGGCCCAGCCCGCGACCCGGCCGTCGACCACGGCGACCCAGCGGTGCCCGGGCAGCCACTTGGACTCCAGCGTGCGGCGGCTGGGCGTCTCGGTCTCGAAGGTGGCGTTGCCGGTCGCGATGCCCTCGGCGTAGATGCGGCGGACGTCGGCCCAGTCGTCCTCGCCGAGGGCGCGGACGGTGACGTCGGCGGGCAGGTCGGCCGGGCAGCACGGCCGCGTCACGATGGTGCCCATGACCGCGTCGGCGGCGTGCGGCAGGCCGGTGCAGCACGCCTGGTTGACCGAGACCAGGGTCGCGGTGCCCTCCTTGCGCAGCCGGACGAACCCCACGTCGGCGAGTTTGCGCAGGTGGTGGGAGCAGGTCGACTGGCTGATGCCGACGGCCTCGGTCAGCGCGCCGACGGTGAGCTCGCCGGGGTGGGTGGCGACGGTGTGCAGCAGGCGCACGCGGGTCGGGTCGGCCAGGCAGGCGAACCACTCGGCGTAGGTCGAGGCGTCCTCGGGCGCGAGGCCCACCGCAGGCAGCGTCGTCGTCATGACACCCAGACTATCGACAAACACCGATGGTTGCATCAATCTATGTTCCTCGATACATTGCTCGACGTTCGATCGAGGAACACCGATGAAAGAGGTCTGTGGTGGACGAGCTCTCCGTGGTCGTGGTCGGCGCCGGGCCGGTCGGGTTGGCGGCGGCTGCCCGCCTGCTGGAACGCGGGTTGCGGCCGTTGGTGCTGGAAGCGGGCCCGCAGGCGGGGGCGGCGGTGGCCCAGTGGCGGCACGTGCGGCTGTTCTCGCAGTGGTCGGAGCTGGTCGACCCGGCCGCCCGCCGCCTGCTGGAGCCCACCGGGTGGAGCGCACCGGACCCCGACGGCTACCCGACCGGCGAGCAGTGGGCGGCCGAGTACCTGGTGCCGCTGGCCGAGGCGCTGGGCGACCACGTGCGGGTGAACGCCCGCGTGGTCGGCGTGGCGCGCCGGGGACGGGACCGGGTCGTGGACGCGGGCCGCGACAGCGAGCCGCTGACCGTGCACGTCGAGGGCGGCGAGCGGATCACCGCGCGGGCCGTGATCGACGCGTCGGGCACGTGGGGCGTGCCGAACCCGCTGGGCGGCGACGGCCTGCCCGCCGCCGGTGAGCGGGAGGCCGCGGACCGGATCGGCTACCGCGTGCCGGACGTCGTGGCCGAGCCGGAGCGGTACGCGGGCAAGCGGATCGCCGTCGCGGGCAGCGGCCACTCCGCGCTGACCGCCCTGGTCGCGTTGACGGACCTGGCCGAGCGGCACCCCGGCACGAAGGTCACGTGGCTGCTGCGCCGCGGCGCGGTGGGCGCGGTGTTCGGCGGCGGCGAGGCGGACCAGCTGCCGGCGCGGGGCGCGCTCGGGCTGCGCGCGCGGGCCGCGGTCAAGGCCGGGCACGTCGAGGTGGTCACCGGCTTCCGCACCGCGGCGGTCGAGCGCGCCGGCGAGCGCCTGGTGCTGGTGTCGGAGGACGGGCACCGGCTCGACCCGGTGGACGAGGTCGTGGCGCTGACCGGCTTCCGGCCGGACCACTCGTGGCTGTCGGAGGTGCGGCTGGACCTGGACCCGGTGCTCCAGGCGCCGACCCGGCTCGCGCCGCTGGTCGACCCGAACGTCCACTCCTGCGGAACCGTCTACCCGCACGGCGCAAATGAATTGCGGCAGCCCGAGCCCGGCGTGTACCTGGTGGGTATGAAGAGCTACGGGCGCGCGCCCACGTTCCTCGCGCTGACCGGCTACGAGCAGGTGCGCAGCGTCGTCGCCGAGATCGCCGGCGACCACGAGTCCGCGACCGAGGTCGAGCTCACGCTGCCCGAGACCGGCGTCTGCGGCGGGTCCGGCGTGTTCGACGTGGAGCCCGCGTCCTCCGGCGGCTGCTGCGCCACCCCGCAGGTGGCCGACCTGACGCTCACCGGCCCGGGTGCCCGGGCCTGACCTGGCGCGGGGCGGGGGGGGGGGGGGGGGCCCCCGGGCGCGCCCCCGGGGGGGGGGGGGGGGGGGGGCCCCCCCCCCCCCCCCCGGGCGGGGGGGCGGGGCCGGCCCGGGGCGGGCGGGGGGGGGGGGGGGGCCCCCCCGGCCCCCCGCCGCGTGCTGGTGGTGCTGTGCCTGACCCAGATCACCGGCTGGGGCGTGCTGTTCTACGGCTTCCCGGTGCTGGCGCCCGCCATCGGTGCGGGCACCGGCTGGTCCGGCACGGCGGTCATCGGCGCGTTCTCGGTCGCGCAACTGGTCAACGCGGTGGTCGGCGTGCCCGTCGGCCGGCTGCTCGACCGGCACGGGCCCCGGGTGGTGATGACGACCGGTTCGCTGCTGTCCGTCGGTGCGCTGGCGGTGGTCGCGTCGGCGCGGTCGCTGCCGTGGTTCTACGCGGGGTGGGTGCTGGTCGGCGTGGCGATGGCCGGGGTGCTGTACCAGCCGGCGTTCGCCGCCCTGACCCGCTGGCACGCCCCCGAGCGGCGGGTGGCCGCGCTGACCGTCGTCACGCTGGCGGGCGGGCTGGCGAGCACCGTGTTCGCCCCGCTCACCGCGGGGCTGGCCGCGCACCTGGACTGGCGGCAGACGTACCTGGTGCTCGCCGGGCTGCTGGCCGTGATCACGGTGCCCGCGCACCTGTTCGGCCTGCGGCTGCCGTGGCCCGGGCAACCCGCCGACGCGGACACGCGCGGTCCGACCGCGATCGCCCGCAGCCGGCCGTTCGTGCTGCTCGTGACGGCGATGAGCCTCGGCGCGCTGGCCGTGTACGCGATCGTGGTCGCCCTGGTGCCGTTGTTCGCCGAACGCGGCCTGTCCACGACGACGGCCGCGTGGGCGCTCGGCCTGGGCGGTGTCGGCCAGGTCCTCGGCCGCCTCGGCTACGGCCCGCTGATCACGAGGGCCGGCGTGCGGAACAGGACCGCGGGCGTCCTGCTGGCGGCGGCGGTCACCACCCTCCTGTTGGGACTGGTGCCCGGCCCGGCGTTCGCCCTCGTCGGCGCCGCCGTTTTGGCGGGCGTGGTGCGGGGCATCTTCACGCTGATCCAGGCCACCGCCGTGTCCGACCGCTGGGGCACCGCGCACTACGGCCGGCTCAGCGGCATCCTCCACGCCCCGCTGTCCGTCACCTCGGCCGTCGCCCCCTGGGCCGCCGCCGCGCTCGCGGGGCAGTTGGGCGGGTACCCGGCCGTGTTCGCCGTGCTGGCCGCGTTGGGCGTGGTCGCGGCGGTGGTCTCGCTCAAGTCCGTGCCGCACTACACTCCGGGTGAGACTTCTGTGGGGGCACGCGGTGGCAGTGGGCAGTGACGACTTCTTTCGCATGGTGAACGCGCTCGTCGACGTCGAGCGCGCGGAGGGCAGGGACTACAGCTCGTTCAGCGTGCGGGGCCGGAAGTTCGGCTATTACTGGCCGCGCACGCAGACCGTCGGCCTGAAGCAGTTGCTGTCCGAGCAGCAGGCGCTGGTCGCCGAGCGGCCCGACGTGTTCGAGGAGCAGTTCACGTCCGGCGGCTTCGGCTGGGTGGTCGTCTACCTGGCGGGCATCGAGGCCGACGAATTGTCCGAATTGGTCTTCGAAGCCTGGCGCCTGTCCGCGCCCGAGGACGTGGTGGCCCAGGTCCCCGACCCGGCCCGCCGCTGACGCGTCGCGGATCAGCGCAGGTCAGCGGTCCGAATCGGACGAAGGACACCGAGCTCCGACACGCTGATCCAGCGTTACGGAACCGAGCGGGGCTCCAATGCGTCATCATCTGTCGGACAGATGTCGCGGGGAGGATGACGGATGGCGGGGGAAAACCCGCTGGTGGCTGCGCCGCCGGCGGAGTCGGGTTCGTTCTTCAACGCCGGTACGGGTGACAACGGTTGGGCGACGGGGATCTCCATCGCGGAGTCGGCGATGGACACGTTCAACGGGATCAAGGACGGGAACTGGGTCGAGGCGGGCCTGGGGATGGTCGGGTTGGCCGCGGACGCGGCGGCGATGGCGATCGACCCGTTCGGGACGTTGATGTCGTCGGCGGCGTCGTTCCTCATGGAACACATGCAGCCGCTGAAGGACATGCTGGACTGGCTGGCCGGCAACCCTCCCGTGATCGAGTCGTACTCCACGACGTGGAACAACGTCGCGACCGAGCTGGGCAAGATCGCGGAGGAGTACAACGCAGGGGTCCAGCGGGGCACGGCGGGGTGGACGGGTTCGGCTGCGGAGTCCTACCTGACCAACTCGAAGGTCCACGGTGACGCTCTGACGGGTGCGGCGTCGGCCGCGGGGACCGTCGGGACCGTGGTCGGCTTGATGGGCATGGTGGTGGGGTTCGTGCGCGAGATGGTGCGCGACCTGATCGCCGATCTGGTGGGCAAGCTGATCGCGTGGGTGTTGGAGGCGGTGTTCTCGCTGGGGTTCGGGACGCCGGTGATCGTGGCTCAGGCCGTGACGGCGATCTCGAAGTGGGCCGCGAAGATCGCGAAGATCATCCAGGACCTGTTGAGCACGATCAAGAAGGTCTCGCCGATGCTGAAGCGTCTGGTGGAGGTCTTCGAGAAGATCATGAAGGTGGTCGGCAAGCTGGCCGGCAAGGTGACCGGTCTGGACGTGCTGGACCCGAGCAACGTCAAGAAGGGCGGCTTCCTGCAGACCGGGAAGGCCGACATCGACACCCCGTCCGGCGGCAAAACCCCCGGAACCGGCAACTCGTCCACTTCGGACACTTCGAGCACTCCGGACACGAACCCGGACGGCGACACCCCGTCCAACCGCCCCACCGACACCACCTCCACCTCTGGCAGCGCCGCCACCGACGCACCCCCGACCTCCCGCCCGGGCCGCGGCGACCCGACCGACCTGCCACCGTCCGCACCCCGCCCGGGCCGCGACCCGAACAGCCCGGACAGCGAGCCACCCCGGGGCACCACCGCACCCGGCGGCAACACTCCAAGCTCCAGGCCCACCGGCAACTCACCCCTCGGGGAACACCGGGGCGGCCCCGGCGGCCAGCCCGCACCGGGCGGCAACACGCCTCTCGGTGAACACCGGGGCGGACCCGGGGGCCAGCCCGCACCGGGCGGCAACGCACCTCTCGGCGAGCACCGGGGTGGTCCTGGCGGTCAGCCCGCGCCGGGCGGTCACGGCAACGCCGGCAGCCCTGGCACTGGCAGCAGCGGGACTGGTGGCGGTGGCACTGGCGGTGGCGGCACTGGCGGTGGCGGCACGGGTGGCGTCGGTTCGCACGGTGGCGGCAGCCCCAGTGGTGGCGCGCCGAGTCCGGCTGCTCCTTCTCATCGGGTCGACCAGACCTCCGCGGCCACGGCTGCGGCTCCCCAGGCCCCGTCCCGCCCCGACCAGCCCCACACCGGCAACAACCCCACCGGCAGCAGTCCTTCTGCCGGTCCGGGCGCGGGCGGCACTCCTCCGCCGGCCGGCGGCGGCATGCCCGGCGGGGGTGGCGCGCCGGGTGGCGGCGCACCCGGCGGCGGTACTGGCGGTGGTCGTCCGGGCGGCGGCGCGGGCTGGACCGGGACTCCCGGCAGCCGGGGCGACCTCGGCTCCGGCATCCCGGCCGCACGCGGTCCCGAGAACGTCACACCCTCACACCGACCCTCGGGCACAAGCCCATCCAACACCGGCCCCTCGAACACCGGCCCTTCGCACGCAGGCCCGCCGCACGCAGGCCCTTCGCACAGTGGTCCGTCGCACGCAGGCCCGCCGCATCCCGGCTCGCCCCACGCCGGTCCGCCGCATGCCGGTCCGCCCCAGGGTGGACCACGGCACGCAGGTTCGCCGAACACCGGCCCGACACACACGAACCCGCCGCACGCGGGTCCTTCGCATGCCGGACCGCCCCACACGGGTCCGTCCCACGCGGGGTCGAATCCGTCGCACACCCGTCCGCAGGGCGGCCCGATCCCGCCCCACGCCGGACCGCCGCGCACCAACGCGCCGCATTCCCCGAA